>NZ_JBXAPJ010000003.1:0-794928 GCF_058803865.1 Agrobacterium sp. GW821-FHT14E08
GACGCCAAGGTGAAGGAATTGCTGCCGGATAACAAACACCTGCATAACTGGCTGGACATGGCGCGCGAGCGCATCGCTTTCCAGGGTGTTCCGGCCCGCATCTGCTGGGTCGGGCTTGGCGACCGTCACCGCCTCGGGCTTGCCTTCAATGAAATGGTCAGGAACGGCGAGCTGAAGGCTCCGATCGTCATTGGCCGCGATCATCTCGACAGCGGCTCGGTCGCCTCGCCGAACCGGGAGACCGAGGCGATGCAGGACGGCTCGGATGCCGTGTCCGACTGGCCGCTGCTCAACGCGCTGCTCAATACGGCATCGGGTGCGACCTGGGTATCGCTGCATCACGGCGGCGGCGTCGGCATGGGCTTTTCCCAGCATTCGGGCGTCGTCATCTGCGCCGATGGATCGGACGATGCGGCCAGGCGGCTTGAACGCGTGCTGTTTAACGACCCGGCAACCGGCGTCATGCGACATGCCGATGCCGGTTACGAGATCGCCCTCGATTGCGCAAAGCAACAGGGCCTGCGCCTGCCTGGAATTCTCGGGAACTAAAAAGACAAAGCGGCGCAGGCAGAACACTGCGCCGCTTGTCAGATTGGAGAGGATGGCCGCGCCAGCCCTTCGCGCATTAGCGAATCGTCGGGAATGATCGGTTCCAATGCCGCACCGGCAGCCCGCGGAACTTCTTCTCTGTCTGCGGCTTTGCTCGTTGCTGTTTTTAACCGACCGGCTTTATGCTCGTCGGAAAGCCGCGCTAACCGTGAGGGCGAGCATGAAGGACATGGTAGATCGACGAATGGCGCAGAGATTCCTTCCGCTTGCCTTTACCCTTCTGTTTGGAGCGCTTCTCCCGGTATCCGCCAACCATGCCATGGCGTCTGAAAATCAGCTCATCATGCCGGTGCGGATCGACGTTGGCGGCTACAAGCTGAACAGCGTGCTGGTCGAAGCCGGAAAGAGAGCAGAACTCCCGCCGATCCTCTTTATCCACGGGGCGAGCGCCAGTCTTTACGATCCGATGTTCTCGTTTCTCGAAAAGCTTGGAGGCAGGGCAAAATTGCTGTTTGTCGACAGGCCGGGGCACGGCAACTCGGACATTGGCGGCAAGAGGAATATTCTCCCGGACGGGCAAGCCGACGCCATCGCGCAGCTTATGAAAAAACGCGGCGTGCCGAGAGCCATTGTCGTCGGTCATTCCTTTGGCGGCGCCATCGCGGCATCACTTGCGGTGCGTCATCCGGACATGGTTGCGGGCCTCGTATTCCTGTCTCCCGCTGTCTATCCGTGGCAAGGCGGAATTGCCTGGTATTATACAGCGGCAAACGCGCCATTCAGCGGCCCGCTCTTCAGTACCTTCATTGCTCCGCCGGCCGGTCTTCTGGCGCTGGATCAGGCAACACGTGGCGTTTTTGCACCCAACCACAGGCCTGCCGATTATGTGGAGGCGACGCATGCCGTCGCGGCCCTGCGACCCAGGGCTTTTCGGCATAACGCCCAGGAGGTCGCGGCCCTCAATGAATGGGCGCGTGGAGCTTCGTTGGAGTATCCGCGCATCAAGGCGCCGACTGTCATCATAACGGGAGATACGGACACCATCGTCTCGCCGGACGTGCATTCCCGCCATCTCGCCAGAGATATCAGCGGCTCCACTTTGATCGTCGTGCACAATCTCGGGCATAAATCCGATTATGTCGCCAGCGACCTTGCCATTGCCGCCATCGAAAAGGTCGCCGGCCGGCTGTCCGATCTAAAAGCGGCCCAGAGAATGCTTGAGCAGCGCATCGAGAATGATCGCTGATGACAATCCTCTGTCGCCTGATCCACCAAGACTGATTTTGGATATCACATGAAAATAGTACGCGCTTCCGAATACAAGACCATGCCGTGGAAGAACGGCGGCGGCGTTACGGTGGAAATCGCCATCCACCCGCCTGGCGCTTCCGTCGATGCATTTGACTGGCGCATCAGCATGGCGACCGTTGCTCAGGATGGACCGTTTTCCAGCTTCCCCGGCATAGACCGTACGCTTGCGATTATCAAAGGTAACGGCATGGCACTTGCGATTGCGGGGCATGAGCCGGTGCCGTTGACGACGAAGAGCACGCCCCTCCCCTTCGCCGCGGATGTTCCGGTGGACGCCACCTTGATGGATGGCGCAATCGTCGACCTGAACATCATGACCCGTCGCTCATCCTTCACCCACAACGTCCAGAGGCTTGTCGGCAGCTATTCGGCCGAAGCTAAAGTGGGCACAAGGCTGGTTCTCGCGCTCGATCCTGTAACTATCTCGGTCAATAACGGGCTTGTCCGGCTGGATAAGCTGGATGGCATTTTCATGGAGAACAACATGCCCTTCACCATCGAGGCCGGGCATGATGAAGGCACTTTCTTTCTGATTACGCTGCAGCGGGCCTGAAGCCCGCAGCCTCAATCCAGCCCCAGCGGATCTGCAATCCTTGGCCAGAGCTGCAGGCTTGCCTTGCGATAGGCTGTTTTTGCCGGATCGGTCGGATAGGATGTGGGCGCGGCGATATAAACGATCTCTGAGGCAATCGGCGCAAAACCGGCATGGAAGTGGTTGGTGGACTTCACCAGGAGCACATCTTTCGCGGCAAAATCGATGCCGAGATTGGAAAAGATATCCGGCTCATAAGTTTGCGTACGGCTGGTAATGAGAATGATATCAATCTCTGTTCCAACCGGCCTTACAACGGCGGCACGGCCGAGCGTGACGCGACTGTTGCGGAAACTCTGCCAGCCCGCTTCCGCAGTGCGCATTACCCTTATCCGGAAATCCAGCGGCTCACCGCCTTCAGGGCTGGATTTGCCGCCGATGCGCAGATCGATTTCGGCGCCCTCACCTGCCGCATGACAGAACGACACGGCAATCGGATCCCAGATCGTTGCAACGCCGATCTTGTCCATGCCGCGCTCCACCATGCGCCGCAGAATATGGGTCGCGTCCCCCGCAACGCCACCGCCAGGATTGTCCCATATATCCGAAATCACCACCGGCATATCTGGATTATTGCCGCGGATCGTAAGGGCCTTGTCCAGACCGGCTTCCGTATCGAGCATCGGCATGGCCGTCAGCTTGCGCATGGCATAAAGCTCATGGCCGAGTTTTTCGGCCAGTACGTCGCCCTTTTGCCTGTCATTGTCGGTTACGACGACTATACGCGTGCCCATATCCGGTACATCACCCGCCATAAACCCGTGAATGACCGAAACGGAAAGGATGCCATCCTTGCCTTCCAATGCCTTCAGGCGGTCGACATAAGACCGCATCGGCTCACGGCTGGTGGGATAAATCGTAATCATCCGGCAGTCGAAAGTGGAAATAACCGGCCTGATTTCTCCACGCAGGGTCCGCAGCGCCATATCCACCACATGCTCACCACGCTCTTCGAAATCCGTATGCGGGAATTCAAGAAACGTTGCCATGATGTCAAGATTGGCGACCCTCAGCGCCGTTAAATGGCTGTGGGGATCGAATTCCGCCGCTATCAACACATCGGGTCCAACAAGCGCCCGGATGCGCGACAGGAAATCGCCTTCCGGATCGTCGTAACCCTGCGCCACCATGGCGCCATGAAGACCAAGAACCACCGCATCGACCGGCAAAGCCGCCGTAAGCTCCGCAAGAATCGTATCGCGCAGCGTTTCATAGGTTTGGCATTGGATGAGTCCAGCCGGCTCCGCCCAGCAGGACGTTCCCTCGATAACCGTGAACCCTTCCGCCTTGCCACGGCGGCGCAGAATTGGCACCGGCGAGGAGCAGAGTGTCGGCGTTTCCGGATGTTCGCCCGGCCCGGCATAAAAGGCGGCGCGGAAAGCATCCATATCCGTTGGAACAGGTGAAAACGTGTTGGTCTCGGTGGCAAGCGATGCCGTGAATATGCGCATGACTGTGATTCTCTTTGCCGGTGCCCGCCTGTCAGCAGCACCCGTTTCGCAATTTAATTAGCCGGGTAACATCACCAGACGGTGCCGCGTGCCGCGACCTCCTCCACGCGCGTCACCAGACCATTTCGATGGAAAACCATGCGGTCGAAAAGATTGCTGACGACACAGGTGTGGTTCGGCACGACCCTGACGACGTCACCGATTTCAGGCCGGGCCGAGCCGCAGGCCGACAAATCGACGACCGCATGCTCTTCCGAAAGCGAAATGATTTTTGCGCCCTCATATCCCTCGATCATCCCGTAATCGCTGAAACCCAGAAGATCGGAGGTCAGGGCTTTCGAGCCGCAATCAAGTACGGCGCGATCGGCCGTGGGTCTCGATACCACGGTGGCAAGGACATGCATCGCCAGATCGCCGGCGGTGCAATGTCCGGCACGCAGCATCGAACGGTCATTATAGACATAG
Organism: Agrobacterium sp. GW821-FHT14E08; assembly: GCF_058803865.1. NCBI lineage: Bacteria > Pseudomonadati > Pseudomonadota > Alphaproteobacteria > Hyphomicrobiales > Rhizobiaceae > Agrobacterium > Agrobacterium sp. GW821-FHT14E08. Next base: position 4,369 of record NZ_JBXAPJ010000003.1, read on the forward strand.
GTGCCCGCCCGGTGCTCGGTCGCGGAAGGAACGAGGTGAGCGGAGAAGAAATCCGGCGAGCCGCCGCTTGAACGGACAGGGCAGTTGATACCTTTTACCGCCAGCAACGCCATGGTCTCGCTGATAAAGGTTTCCACCTTTTCCGCTCCGCCGGGAGCTGGATAGGTCAAAATGCCCCTGAATTCGAGACCCGGTGCCGCGACGATCTTTTCAGCAAGTTCCAATGCGGCCTGCGGGGTCTGCACACCGCAGCGCTTTCCGCCCGTATCGCATTCCACGAGCACCGCAAGCGGTCTTTGCGCATTGAATGTTCCGGCAAGTCCGGCAATCGTCACGGCGCTATCGGCAACAACGCTCAGTCCGCCGATACGGGCGTTGAGCGCCTGCAACCGCGCAAGTTTTGCCGGGCCGATGATATTGTAGGTAATCAGGATATCGTCAAACCCCGCATCCGCGAAAACCTCCGCTTCGCTGACTTTCTGGCAATTGATGCCGATGGCGCCGGCCTCAAGCTGCTGTCTCGCGATAGCCGGTATCTTGTGCGTCTTGATGTGGGGACGGAAAGCCTTGCCATGGCCGTTGAGATAGGATTGCGCCTTGAGAATATTGGCAGCAAGCCGGTCCTCGTCGATCACCGGCATTGGTGTCGAAATGGCGTCGAGTGGTGTACCTTCATCAGGCCAGGGATAGGTCATCATATGCTCTCAAAAATCAGAAATATCGGGCATCAAGCCAGCGGCTTGTAGGCAATAACATCCATTTCCACCTTGGCATCGACCATAAGGGGCGACTGAACGGTTGATCGCGCCGGCGGATGATCGATGAAATATTTCTGGAAAACAGCATTGAAGCTCGAAAAGTCACGCGCATCATCGAGCCAGACATTGACCTTGACGACATCAGCGAGCGTGCAATCGGCGAGTTCCAGAACAGCTTTGATGTTGGCCACGACCTGCTCGGTCTGCGCCACGATGCCGCCGGTCACGACCTCGCCATCGACGGTCGGCACCTGACCGGACACATAGACAAAATCCCCTGCCCTGACGGCTTTGGCGAAGGGGCGGCGCTGGCCACCTGCCTGGCTATCTGCCGTCTCGAATCTTACCAGCCTCTGCTTTTCCATAGATGCCTCGCAAATAATTTTCATCAATTTCACATTTTTTCGGATTTATAGCCTGTTTTGCGGCCATATTCCACAAGTGATGTAAATTATTTAGCAAATACGTAAATATCATATCGCGACGGGACAGCGCGCATCCTTTCGACATGGGGCCTCCATATGAAGTCAATCTGGACGGCAACCAACCAAAACAATGGATCCGCTGCAATAAGACGTGAAAGTTTGCCGCGGCAAACTTCATAATGCACTGAACATTGAGTGTCGCATCTACAGCCCCAATGTACTCCTGGCCGACCCGTCACTGACGTCAACCGAGCGCAGACATCCGTCCGTTAGACGTTATTCTTTCCGTCACGGCCTCGGCAATTTTCTGAGCCTGTACACGAATATCCGGAACGGCCGTAATTTCCCAGAAGCGACCCGCCGTCAGCGCGCCGGCGGCAAAAAGGCCTGGCCAGTATTGCCCATCCGCCCTTATCAGACGGGATTGGGCATCAACCTCGACTCCTAGCCCAAGAGGATCGAGGAGAAGGACGCCATCACCCTGCATGGTTTCGAGAAGACGTGAATGGCCAATCCCTGCTCGCTCCATACCGGTACAATTCACGACCCAGTCGACCTGAAACTCCTTGACGATCTGCGTATGCCTGCGGCGATAAGAGACCGTGATCCCTTCATCCTGCTCCTCGAGAGAGCCCAGGTAACCTGCATGGATTTCCAGAACGCCCTCAGCGAGGAGTTTCTCAAAGGCCTTGTGTACTTCAGGCGCGATACGGTGCCGGTGAATATTCCACCAGGGTAAAGCATGCCGCAGAAACCTGCTGCGCTGCTCAGCTGTCAGGCTCTGCCACAATGCCTGTGTCCTTGGTCGTAAGCCATCCATCACTGTACGCCATGGCGCGCCTTCTCTCACCTGTTTGCGCAACGACTGCAGTAGCCGGCTGATTTCCGTCGACCTCTCAGGCAAATGCGGAATAGTAGAGGCAGGTGGCGGGCTGACGTGAGGATGCGGTACCAAACCGCGTCGAGACAGGACATGAATAGGACCGCGATGGCCTTTTCCCCTCAGGGTCAGAACCTGGTCGATCATCGTCAGACCGGAGCCGAGAATACAGATGCGATCTCCCGCCTTCACTCTCGACAGCCATCCGGGTTGCCAGCAATGACCAATGATGCGCGGCAACCTCTCTTCCTCTTTCGCGACGGTTTGCACCGGCAAACCCGCGGCGCCAACACCCAGGCATAAGACAACATTCTGCGCGCGCAATGTTTCGCCATTCTCCAGGGTGAAAGAAAATCCGCCCTCACCATCCGGCCGGCAGGCGGAGGCCTTTGCGCGGATGAAATCTACCCGTGCCCGCTGGTCCCTGCTGCGCAGCAACGAGGCCAGCCTGTCTCTTAGATAGAGACCATAATCCCCGCGCGAGGCAAACAACAACGGATCCTGCCCAATCCCGTTTTCGGTCAACCAGCCAAGAAAGTCATCAGGCCGATCCGGAAACACACTCATTCGCCCTGCCGGCACATTCAGTCGATGATAGGGCAGCTCCGTGCGATAGGCCGTGCCACGACCGAAATCCGACTCGTCGCCGACAATGGCCACCGAAGCATCCGCTGGCAGCGAGGATAAAAGATGAGCGACAGTACAGATGGCCGAGAAACCGGACCCGACGATAGCGACATCATAGGACATTTATTCCTCCAACCTGCAACAGCATGAACATGGTCGATGGGTGGCGACCTCGTTGATACCCTAGTCAGGGAGTAGAGATTAAACACCTGCGAATGTCCACCCTTCACTTTCCGCCACTCGAGCCGATCAGTTTGCTGGGGATACCAAAGTTAGCCGCGGCAAACTTTCTCGCACACCTCCCTCGTCGAGCCGGGATAGTGAGAAAAACTTGCCTGATTGCATCAAGAGGATGCCAAGTTAGCCGCGGCTAACCGTCAAACTGTCATAAAAGGCAAATCTGATTCTTCCACAATGCCTTAGAGGCTCTTTTGTATCTGAGAAAAAAGCCTATTGCGCCAAAAAGAGAATCGGCGCTTATATCTCAGTTGCGGAAAAAACCGCCTTTTTCGAAAAAAACCGCTACTGCAATATCGAGCGAAAGAAGACAAATGACACAGAGTGCCGACTCAAGACTTGCTGCAGGGGCACCCGACCTAACGGGCCTTATACAACAGCATTCGGCTGCGTTGTCAGCCCAATTGCAGGCGCATAACGCAAATACGTTTTCACCCCATACCGAAAAGAGTATGCGCCATTTCTCGCCTGCTGAAACTGCCCGGCTTATTGGCATCGGCGAAGCCTATCTTCGCCAGATCGCTGCCGAGCGTCCCGAGCTGGATGCGGCGCAGGCTTCCGGCCGCCGTTCCTATTCGGTCGAGGACATGGATGAGATCAGACGGCTTCTCGATCAGGGCGCACGTGGCACACGCCGCTACCTGCCCCATCGTCGCGACGGTGAAGAATTGCAGGTCATCGCCGTCATGAACTTCAAAGGTGGTTCGGGCAAGACGACTACATCCGCGCATCTGGCGCAATATCTGGCGCTTCGCGGCTATCGGGTGCTCGCCATCGATCTCGACCCGCAGGCAAGTCTGTCCGCACTCTTCGGCCACCAGCCGGAGATTGATGTCGGGCCGAACGAAACACTCTATGGCGCGATCCGATACGATGATGAGCGCCGGCCGATGGCTGAGATCGTTCGCGGCACCTATATTCCCAACCTTCATATCGTTCCTGGCAATCTGGAACTTATGGAGTTTGAACACGACACGCCGCGCGCACTGATGCGCCGCGCGCCGGGCGATACGCTTTTCTTCGCCCGTATCGGCCAGGCAATCGCCCAGGCTCAGAACTTCTACGACGTCGTCGTCATCGACTGCCCGCCACAACTCGGTTACCTTACGCTTTCAGCACTGACGGCCGCGACATCGGTTCTGGTCACCGTTCATCCGCAAATGCTGGATGTGATGTCCATGAACCAGTTTCTGGCCATGACGGGCGATCTTCTCGCGGAAATCGGCAGGGCCGGTGCAAGGTCCGATTATAATTGGATGCGTTATCTCATCACCCGTTTTGAACCGAGCGACGGCCCGCAAAACCAGATGGTCGCTTTCCTGCGCTCTATCTTCGGTGAAAACGTCCTCATTCACCCAATGCTGAAGAGCACCGCCGTCTCGGATGCGGGTTTGACTAACCAGACGCTGTTTGAAGTGGAAAGAACGCAATTCACCCGCTCGACCTATGATCGCGCGCTTGAAGCCATGAATAACGTCAACGGTGAAATTGAAGGACTGATTAAGAAAGCGTGGGGTAGGGCAGCATGAGCAGAAAACAGATTTTCGCCAATCTCGGCACGCCGGGCACCGACAATAATGATGCTACACCGGAGCGGTCGCGACCACGCATCCGCCCTATCCTCGGTTCTCCAGAACTGGTGACGGATGTCGTCAATTCTCCGGTCGGTATGATCGGCCAGTCGCTGAACGAAGTATCTGAACGCGCCAAGCGTGCTGAAGAGATCGAAAGGCAGCTTGCAGAGGGCCTGACGATCGTTTCCCTCAGCCCAGCCGATATCGATCCGTCCTTCATTCCCGATCGCATGCCAGCATCGGAAGAGGCGGATGCAGGTCTGGTGGAAGCCATTCGTGAGCAGGGGCAGCAAGTCCCCATTCTGGTGCGCCCTCATCCCGATTTTCCGGGCCGTTATCAGGTCGCTTTCGGTCATCGCCGCCTGCGTGCCGTTTCCAGCCTCGGTATTCCCGTCAAAGCCGTCGTCCGCGATCTCAGCGACGAACAGCTCGTCGTTGCCCAGGGACAGGAAAACAACGAACGCCGCGACCTCACCTATATTGAAAAGGCGCGGTTTGCGCAGAAATTGCAGATGCGGTTTCCCCGGGACACGATCATGGCGGCAATGTCGCTGCATAAGGGTGACCTTTCCAACATGCTGTCGGTTGTCGGCCGCATTCCGGAGGATCTGGTGGATCTGATCGGTCCGGCCCCCAGCGTCGGCCGCCGCAACTGGATGGATCTGGCCGATCAACTCTCATCATCGCAGGTCAAGGAAGCGGCGCGTGCTTACGTCAGGGAACCTTCGGTTGCCGCGCTTCTATCCGAAGAGCGTTTCAAGTCACTTCTGGATTTCCTGAAGCCAAAGGCACAGGCGAAAAAGACCGGTGTCTGGTCATCGGAAAGCGGCGGCCGTCTGGCAAAGGTCGTGGAGAGCGATCGCAAGCTGGACATATCCATCGACAAGAACGAAGCGCCGGAATTTGCCGATTTCGTTCTTGAACATCTTCAGGCGCTGTTTGCCGAATACCGGTCCAAACAGTGATTTCTAAATCTAACGACTAACAGGAGACGCATCACAAAAGAAAAAAGCCCCCGAACGTTGCCGCACGGAAGCCTTTCTTTGATCTAAGCACCCAAAGAATCTCATTTCCGCGAATCATAGTCAAGAGTCTTGGCATCGAATTTTTCGGTGAGCGATTTTCTTTTGCCTTGTGAAAGGTGAAAGACATGGACAGCACATGTGTAACGACGCCCTTTGGGCGGCGAGCGATGTCGTTTGGCGTCCTCGCAACCCAGTTTGCCGCGCAAAAGACCAAGAAGATCGAGGCGGTCGATAAATGGAAACTCTATCGTTCGGTCTGTGAAGCGAGACCGTTGCTCGGCGTGACCGATCGTTCTCTGGCGGTATTGAACGCGCTTTTGAGCTTCTATCCGAAAAACGAACTTTCCAGCGAAGCCGGACTGGTGGTCTTCCCGTCCAATACGCAATTGTCGCTCAGGGCCCATGGCATGGCCGAACAGACTTTGCGCCGGCATCTCTCGGCCCTTGTCGAAGCCGGTCTCATCATCCGCAAGGATAGTCCGAACGGAAAACGTTATGCCCGCAAACACAGGGGTGGGGAAATCAGCGAAGCCTATGGTTTTTCGCTGGCGCCGCTTCTTGCCCGCAAAATGGAAATCGAGGAACTGGCAGACCGCATCCTTCGTGAACGGCTCGATCTTCAGCGCCTTCGTGAAAACATCAGCCTTTGCCGCCGCGATATCCAGAAACTTTGCGAAATGATTGCCGCAAGCGGTGATGTTGCGACCTTCGAAACATTCCAGCTTCGCTACAATGCGATTGCGCGTTCCCTTGGCCGCAATTCAAAACCTGCTGAACTCAAGGAAATCGCCGGATTTTTGGCTTCCTTGCGCGCAGAAGTGACCAACTATCTGGAAAATATTGAAAAATCGGAAAAATCGGGCGGCAATGACTGCCAAAATGAGCACCTCATAAAGAATTCAGAATCCGAATCCATATCTAAACCGCAGGATTTTCGTGAACCGGATGCCGTTGCGCCTGCAGGCACGGTCACCATCCAGCCATCATATGCCGCACCCACCAGTGCGAAACCTTCGCCGCAGCAGCCAAAGCCCGTTCTTCATAAGCAATTTTTTGTTCCTGATATTGTTTTGGTTTTGAAGGCTTGCCCGGATATTTCCCTCTATGCCCCTGGGGGAGCGATTACCGGCTGGCGTGATCTCGAGGTGGCAACATCGGTGATCAAAACCATGTTCAACATCAGCCAGTCGGCCTATCACGACGCCATGGCGACCTTCGGCCGGCAGGGAACTGCAGCCATCCTCGCCTGCCTGCTGCAAAAGGCGGATCAGATAAGCTCGCTAGGCGGATATTTGCGCAATCTGACACGCAAGGCTCATGAAGGCGGGTTCGATCTTCAGGCCATGCTCCAGGCGCAGCTGCGGGGGCGGAAAGGCGAGATGGAGAAGGGCATGACAGGGTGAGTTGGCGTCAGGTGAAGCGACGCCGCTGCAGCTTGCGGAAATCGCCGTCTGAAGTTACATTTGCATCGTTTTCTCGATACTCGAAAGATTCGGTGTGAGGCTGGTGACGCCTAGGCGCAAATCCAGCCAAAGGCTGAGCTATGGTTAATGCGAGGTAATGAAAACTAAGTGCCAATTAGCTTTCGTTTGCGGTTTTCCGCCATTGGTTTCAATCGCTTGAGTCAGGCTGTTTTTTAAGCGGAAATTCAGTGGTCCGGACGGGAAAGCGTCATTTATGCATAATACAGCCTGCCGGACTATGATCGAAGCTCAAACGATATCTCGCCGGATGCGGCTGCGAGAAACAATCCGTCAAATTCACAAGTGACTATCCAAGGAACGCATAGAGGCCGCACTCCAGAGCGTTGAAATTGAACCTTCAGGAAGGTTCCGCGTTCTATTTCATCACTTCAACGGATTGCTGGTGTTATGGTTTTCTCGGACGATATGGAGTTGGCCGTCGCTCTTTATATGGCGGATGGTGCCTTGCCCCGGCACATGGCCATTGAAAAGCTTTTGAAGACGGGACTTGAAAATACCGGTTATCTGACCGGAGGTGAGGGGCGTCCGCCGGAAATTGTCGATGGGAAGCCAAGTGCCGACTATGTGCAATATCGCACCTATCTGGACGGGGATAGCTGAGAGGTGACCGGAACCAAACCCGGTGAGGGCTGTTTATGGCGCAATCAATTGTTTCAGGATACGCCGATGCTCTCCAAACCTCTTTTTCTAACGGCAATTCTCATCCCCGTAGCGGCCCATCCAACATATGCTCAGCCTATGGAGGTTAGCACTCTGCAAGGGGCAGAAACCCATAGCGCCGGATTCTCGCCCAAGGATATTGCGTCGGACTACATCGTTGATGTAGCGGGCAAGAAAGTGCGTCTGGTGGGCCCTCGTTTTTATCCCGACAATGCGCGGGCGCTGCAGTTCCCGGGCCGGGTCTCGACGATTGATTCTTCGGCAGAAGACGTTCTGTTGCAGCAATAAGGCGATCGCAATAATTCATACTTGATATACAGGGGCAGAATGGGGACCGAGAGCAAAACGTCCGGATCTAGACCGGATGCACGAAGCTGGATCAAACGGGAGGGGCAGGAGGCTGAAAAAGCGACCTTTCCTGAACTGTTCTTCGACCTCGTCTTTGTTTTTGCACTCATCCAGCTTTCCCATGCGCTTGCCAAGGACTTCGGGCCGACGGCAGCGCTTGAGGCGGGCATCCTGATATTGTCGTTGTGGTGGCTGTGGATACACACCACCTGGATCACCAACCTTCTGAATACGGAAAAGGAACCGGTCCGGATTCTCCTCTTCGTGTTGATGTTCGGGGGGGGGCTGCTGGCTATCGCGCTGCCCGATGCCTTTGCGGTACAGGGTTTCGTCTTTGCCCTGATCTATAGCGCCATGCAGGTGGGGCGCAGCCTTTTTGCGCTTTATGCCTTCAAGGGAGAAGACCGGCAGTCTTTTCTGGTTTTCGTGCGTGTGACCATCTGGCTTGTCATATCCAGCCTCTTCTGGCTGGCAGGCGGGCTTGTCGATCTGACTGATCGCATCCTGTTATGGGGCATCGCACTCGCGATCGAATATGCGGGGCCTGCCTGCCGTTATGTCGTACCCGGGCTGAAGTCGAGCGATGCGGACAGGCTGCACCTCTCCGGCGAGCACCTTGCGGAGCGATGTGCTCTTTTCGTTATTATCTGCCTTGGGGAAACGATCCTCACCACGGGCCGCACTGCCACGGAATATATGAATTCCGGCCTGACATTCATCGTCTTCTGTTCGGCCTTCGTCAGCACCGTGGCAATGTGGTGGATCTATTTCCATCATGGACAGGAAGAGGCTTCCAGAAAGGCCGAACATGCCGATGAGAAGGCGAAGATTGCCCATAATCTTTTCAATTATGGGCACCTGCCCATCGTGGCCGGCATCATCCTGACGGCGGTGGGGGAGGATTTCAGCCTGTCCCATGCCCATGAAGCTGCGACGATGAGGGAGGCCATCGCCATTCTGGGCGGCCCTGTCCTGTTTCTTGCCGGCAATATCGGCGTCAAGATAGCCGCCACCTATCAGCGACCCATCTCGCATTTCGCCGGCGTTGCCGCATTCTGTCTGCTTCTGCCGGTGCCGGGCATACCGCTTTATATGCTGCAACTGGCAAGCACGGGCATTCTGCTGCTGGTTGCTCTATGGGAATATCTGGCGCTGAAAAAATCTGTCGCCAATGCCTGAAAGCTCAGGCGCTGGCGAAATTGCGCGCCCTGTCGTGCCATAGCCGCAGGCTGCGCGCATAGGCCTCATCAAACGGCAGAGCCATATCATTGACCAGCATCAGTGCGATGGCTGCGGTAGAGACGATGATGGTTTCTGCCCTCTCGTCCCTTGCGGCACCTGTCCAGACAGCCCGCCAATATTCAAAAGTCGTGAACATGGTTGGCATTTCGGCGGGCGGTATTTCGCGGGCGGGAATGATGAATTCAACATCCTTGCCCCTCGAGAGGCCGAAAATCCGGGTGCTGCGGAACGGCGTGAATTGCGCGAAGTCCCGTGTATTGCCGAGAATGGCAAGATTCTCGACCGAAAGCAGCCGCGCGGTATCGCGATGAAGCTCCTGATAGGAGGGGCGGGCGACACCGATGACGGTGCTTCTGGCGCGAAGCGGATTGAGGAGATGCACGACCGTATTAAGCGGCAGGCGCATTTCCAGAATGCCGTATAGGCCGAGCAGGCTTTGAAACTGTGCGGAAAGACCTCCGATCGGCAGGTAGGCGATGCGTTCTGAGGCTGTGGCCCGGGCCGCCTGCGAGAGAGACTGGCAGAGCGGAATCCCGCAGGCTTCAGCCGCAAGTTCGAGCTTGCCGCCGTTTTCCCCCTGGCCGACATGGCCATGCAACAGGACACTATATCCCGCCATGGCAACAAGGCGGGCAGAATGCAGGAACCAGGGCGCATCGCGATGTTTGGGCGACATATAGGCGGGCCAGTCGAGATCGACGGCAGCAGGCCCTTGCCGGTCCCTTCCGATATGCTGCCACATGGCTTCGATGAAACCGGCAAGCTCTGCCGCGGTTACGCCACGATAATGCATGGTCGCAAGCAGCGCGCCTATCTGTATCGGATCGGCATCGCCATCAAGAATGATTGCGAGCGCATCCATCGCCTCCGTCTGGCTGAGCGGGCGGCTGTTGCCGACCCCCATTGCCGAGGTCGCGATATATTTGGCGAGCCTCTGCTGTGGATCGGCATTGTGACCGATGCGGGCGAGACGATCCGCGATATTTTCAGGTGTCGGTTGTCCTTCCAGAAGAACGCTGGGACGAAGCGAAAGCGGCGGCGCCTTCATCAAGACGGGGCGCTCCCAGCCGCTGGCATTGGCGGCTGCGGGTGCTGCCGGTTTTTCCTGTGAATAATCGATAAGGTTGTCCGCCTCCGCCGCCAGCGAACGAATGCGCAGCCGCATGTTCTCGGCAAATGGTGTGGGGCGCAAACCCTGGCCGGTGCGTAAGAACAGCTGATCGCCGTATTTTTCGCGCAGCTGCTGTAATATCCGGCTCATCGAAGATGTCGGCAGTCCCATGCCGGCAGCCGCGCGGCTGACACTGCCCTCCCGCAGCAAAGCATCGAAAGCGACAAGTAATTTCAGCTGTCCAAGCCTGTCGGGCTTTGTTGGGGAAGCTGATTGTTCTTTTCTCTTGCCGGTTGTCATCTTGCTGTTTTTTTACTCCGCCGCCGATTGGTGGAGCCCTTTTTGCAATTTCTGGAATTTAGAACGGTTCGAAAACAAACGCGTTGCGCCTGCACTCCCTCCTAAATAAGTGGGGTTAAATTCTCAAGTTAAATGCGGGGGCGTAACATGGAATTGAAGTACCGCGGTCGAGATATGGCCGCGACAATAATAAAGGCCGGTCTTTCGACAGCAATGGCAGGAACGGCGCTCAGCTTCGCTGCGCCCGCTTTCGCGCAGCAGGCATCTGGCGGAAACACCGTTCTTCAGCAGATCGTCGTCACCGCATCCGGCTTTGAGCAGAATGTGAAGGACGCTCCGGCCAGCATCACGGTCGTGACGCGGGAAGATCTGGAGAAGGGCTCGTATCGCGATCTGACGGACGCCCTTCGCGAGGTGCAGGGCGTATCCGTCACCGGCATCGCCAATGAGAAGGACATCTTCATTCGCGGATTGCCCGGCGCCTATACGCTGATCCTCATTGACGGCAAGCGGCAGAGTACCCGCGACGCCCGCACCAACGGTAATTCCGGTTTCGAACAAAGCTTCGTGCCGCCGGTTTCGGCTATCGAGCGTATCGAAATCGTGCGCGGCCCGATGTCGTCCCTCTATGGTTCCGATGCCATGGGCGGCGTCATCAACATCATTACCCGCAAGGTCGGTGATGTCTGGTCCGGTTCTGTTACCACCGAGGGCACGGTCCAGCAGCATTCCAAATTCGGCAATAGCGGCCAGGTCTCCTGGTATGCCAACGGGCCGATCCTCAAGGATCAGCTGGGCCTTCAGGTCTGGGGCAGGGGCTTCAATCGCGGCGAAGACCGTATTCTGAGCGGCACTACCGGCGCCAAGGAATATGATTTCAACGGCCGCCTGACCTTTACGCCGAACGAAGACCACGACATTTATCTCGAAGGCGGCAAGACCAGGCTGCGCCGCAGCGCCGAGCCCGGCGACACACTGGCGGCAACCGATGCCAACGGCACCTACAATACCAATACGCGCGACCATTGGTCATTGTCGCATACCGGCCGGTGGGGACCCACCACGTCCGAATTCTCCTTCCAGCAGGAATGGGCCGAGCGCACCAATTTCACCAGAAACATCCGCACGGGTCGTGTCACCGAAAATCCGCGTTCTCCGGAAGTGCGCAACACCGTTCTCGACGGCAAATTCACCACCCCCTTCGAACTCTTCGGCAACCACACGCTGGTCACGGGCGGTCAATATTTCGAGGCGCGGCTGACGGATCAGAATCCGGGACGTCGCACCAATCTGGATGAGACATTCTCGGCGACGCAATGGGCGCTGTTTGTCGAGGATGAATGGCGCATCGTCGATAATTTTGCACTGACGGGCGGTCTTCGCCTCGATAACCACGAAAAATACGGCAATCATTTCAGCCCGCGTCTTTACGGTGTCTGGAGTGCCACGGACGAGCTGACGATCAAGGGCGGCATTTCCACCGGTTTTCGCGCGCCTGAAATCCGCCAGATCGCGCCAGGTTATGCCTATACGACCGGCGGCGGTGGTTGCACTTACGGCCCGAGCGGCACGTGCGGCGTGATCATCGGCGATCCGGGCCTCGAGGCGGAAAAGAGCACAAGCTACGAAGTGGCCGCGCTCTGGGATAATGGCGACGTTGCTCTCGGCGCCACCTATTTCTATACCGATTTCAAGGACAAGATTTCCAACGCGCTGGTGCTCAATGCGGATGGAACGCCGGCCCGCTGGAGCGAAGACCGCAATTATCGCCTCTGGTATAATTACAATATCGACGATGCGGTCATTCAGGGTGTGGAGCTGACGGCGACCTGGTACGCCACGCCGGAACTGACGCTGCGCGGCAACTACACCTATACGCATTCCGAACAGAAAACCGGCGACTATGAAGGTTTCCCGCTGGCGCGGACACCGGAGCATATGGCCAATCTGCGGGGTGACTGGGTGACGCCGATAGATGGGCTGGAAGCCTGGGCCTCGGTGAATTACCACGGATCGGAAATCAATGCCGGCCCACGCATCGGCACCAATGGGACGCCGGTCACGATCAACGGCAAGGCCGGACGCAAATACGAGGCCTACACGACCCTCGATATCGGCGCGAAATATGCTGTGGCCGAAAACGTCGATCTCAACGCGGCCGTCTACAATGTCTTCGACAAGGATGTCGGCACCGACGATTTCAACACTGTCATGGAAGGTCGCCGTTTCTGGATCAGCATGACCGCGAAGTTCTGAACCCGGCCCAATTGATGAGACTTCTGAGGCGCCCATCGGGCGCCTCTTTTTTTGACCATTCGCCTATTGACCTCAACTATAGTTGAGGAATTATACCGGCTGCTCTTTAATATGTTTCCGCGTTTCCCGAGCGGAAATCGTTCCGGAGACAGGAGCCAGAATGGAAAATAGTGTGTTTAAACACAGCCTGACGGTGGGAGAGGTTGCGCACCGTAGCGGCGTCGCCGTTTCCACCGTTCATTTCTACGAGGCGAAGGGGTTGATAGAAGGCTGGCGAACCGCCGGCAACCAGCGTCGTTATCACCGCGCCGTCCTGCGGCGTATCGCGATCATCCGTATCGCGCAGCGTGCCGGCATCCAGCTCAGCATCATCAGGGAAGCGATGGCGGATCTGCCGCAGGATCGGGTGGCGACGGCGGCTGACTGGCGCAGGTTCTCACAGTCCTGGCGGGAGATGCTTCAGTTTCGGATCAACAGCCTGATCCAGCTACGGGATCAGCTGACCGGCTGCATCGGCTGCGGTTGTCTTTCGCTGGACGACTGCCCCTTGCGCAATCCGGACGATATTCTGGCTGATGGCGGCGCGGGTGCGCGCCGCCTTGTTCCGGCCGAATGAGCAAGATGTTGGTCCTGCCCTTTCGAAACTGATTGTCTTCACTCGGCGTCGGCCGCAATCCAGACACTGACGCTGCCGCCATTGGTCGGGAAAACGCCCTTGCCGCTATCATCGAGGGTAATCTCTTCCTCACGGTGACCGAGAAAGTCGCGCCATACTGTGCCGGCGCGGTCGGCGCCGAGATCGATCTGCTTCTCCGCCGGCTCGCCATTCGACATCACCACCACGCAGCCCGGCTGATCGGCAGTGCCGTGGCGGATGAAGGCGATGCAGCTTGCATCGTCGAGAATATCCGTCTGGGCTCCGTTGGCGAAACGGCTGCGGGCTTCGATGAGTTTCGGCAGGCATTCAATGGCGGGCATATCGATTTTATATTCGTTGCCGTCATTGCCGGTGTCGGTGTAGCTCGTGCCGAACAGATCGGGATAGAAGACACAGGGAACACCCTCTTCGCGCAGCAGAATGATCGCATAGGCAAGAGGCTTGAACCAGGGCTCCACCGGCGCTTCCAGCGATTGCAGCGGCTGGGTGTCGTGATTGTCGACAAGCGTGACCGCATGGTCTGGAACGGCGGAGACAAGCGAACCATCGAAGATGCTGCGCATGTCGAAATCGCCGCCCTGTTTGGACGCATCATGGAAGCGGTGGTGGAGGGCGACATCGAAAAGCATTAGCTGCTTGTCGACGAGTTCGAGATAGCTTTTCAGCGCCTCGAGATCGGGGTGCCAATATTCCGCCACGACGAAAAGATCGGGATCGACCGTTTCGCGCATATGGCCGACCCAGTCGCGGAAAAACCAGGCCGGAATATGTTTGGCGGCATCGAGACGGAAGCCATCTACCTGCACCTGCTCGGAGAGCCACCGGCCCCAATATTTTAGCTCTTCGTAGACCGCCCGGTTCCTGAATTCGACATCGGCACCCATCAGGTAGTCGAAATTGCCGTTTTCCTGATCGACTTCCTCATTCCATTCCCCATCGCCATATTCATTGACGAGGCGGAAAATGCCGTCTTCGGTCGGTTCCTCGATGTGGTCGACACCGCTGAAGCACTTCAGGTCCCAGATGAATTTGGAATGTTTGCCGTTGCGGCCGGGAAAGGTGAAACGCGTATAGGCCAGCGCCTGAAAGTCTTCATCATCGATCTCGGTACGGTCTTCGGGATTGACGCGGCGAACCCGCACCTTCTCCTTTTCATCCGCACCCATCTTGTGATTGAGAACCACGTCATGAATGACGCGGATGCCGTTTTCCTTCAGCGTCCGGCCTGCGTGTTCAAGGGCGTCGCGATCGCCATATTTTGTGGCGACGGTGCCCTTCTGATCGAACTCGCCGAGGTCAAAGAGATCATAGGTATCGTAACCTACCGAATAGCCGCCGGCAGCACCCTTATAGGCCGGTGGCAGCCAGATATCGGTAATGCCCATTTTGGCAAGGCTTTCGGCCTTTTCGGCCACCTCGCTCCATAATTTCCCTCCGTCCGGATAATACCAATGGAAGAACTGAAGCAAGGTGCGTCCGGCCATATTTCCCTCACAGTCGTTAGCAGGTCGCGCCATAAACGGACCGGCGGCGAAAGGGTTCCGCCGCCGGTCATACGCGATCCGCAATTGTGAGGCCGGTGGCCTGTCCGTATGTTAGCCGGCTATGTCGAGAAGGGCTGCGCCCGCCTGCAGATAGTCGCCTTCCTTGACGATCAGGCGGACTTTGCCCGCCTTGGTGGCGACAATCTGCGTCTCCATCTTCATGGCTTCCATGACGGCCAGAAGATCGCCTTGCGAAACCGTGTCGCCGTCTTTTACCTTGAAGGATTGCAGGGTGCCGGAAACCGGGGCGGTGATTTCGCCTTCCTTCTCCTTGGGGGCGGCGGCGCCGGGAGCAGCCGCGCTGTCGCGGCTAACCGCACCGAGGCTGGAGAGCAGCAGGCTGGGCAGACCGACCGATACACGCTTGCCGTCGATTTCCAGAAAAGTGCGGGTGACGGAAGGGTCGTCGGCCGGTGCCGGGCGCTCCATGGCATCCGGCATGGCGGCGAAGTCGGTTTCGATCCAGCGGGTGTGAACCTTGAACCCGTCGGTGCCGATGAAATCATCAGTCTCGATCGCGGCGCGATGGAACGGCAGGACGGTGGCGATGCCTTCAATACGGAATTCTTTGAGCGCGCGGCGGGCGCGGCGCAGGACCTGATCGCGGTCAGCACCCGTGACGATCAGCTTTGCCATCAGCGAGTCGAACACGCCCGGCACGCTGGAACCGCTGACGACGCCGCTATCCACGCGAATGCCGGGACCGGAGGGCGCGTCGAAAAGCGAGATCGAACCGGGGGTCGGCAGGAAGCCCCGGCCTGGATCTTCGGCATTGATGCGAAATTCCATCGAATGGCCACGCGGTTCCGGCGTTTCAAGAACCCGCAGTCTATGGCCTTCCGCAATACGGAACTGCTCGATGACGAGATCGATACCGGTGGTTTCTTCGGTAACGGGATGTTCCACCTGCAGGCGCGTATTGACCTCGAGGAAGGAAATCGTGCCATCGACGCCGAGCAGGAATTCCACCGTGCCGGCACCGGAATAACCGGCAGCGGCGCAGATAGCCTTGGCGGCCGCATGGATTTTCTGCCGCTGTTCGCTTGAGAGGAAGGGGGCGGGAGCCTCTTCGATGAGCTTCTGGTTCCGGCGCTGCAGCGAGCAGTCGCGGGTGCCGAGGACGAGCACATTGCCATGCTTATCGGCCAGAACCTGCGCCTCGATATGGCGCGGCCGGTCGAGGAAGCGCTCAAGGAAACACTCGCCGCGGCCAAAGGCGGCCGTCGCCTCGCGCACGGCGGATTCGTAGAGATCGGCGATCTCTTCCATCTTCCACGCAACCTTCAGGCCGCGACCACCGCCACCATGGGCCGCCTTGATGGCGACGGGCAGGCCGTGTTCTTCGGCGAAGGCGGTGACTTCGGCGGCGGAAGCTACCGGGCCGTCACTGCCAGCGACCAGCGGTGCGCCAACGCCGGTGGCAATGCGCCGTGCCTCTACCTTGTCGCCCAGTGCCTCGATGACATGCGGATCGGGGCCGATCCAGATGAGGCCGGCATCGAGAACGGCACGCGCAAACTCGGCGCGCTCGGACAGGAAGCCGTAACCGGGATGCACGGCATCTGCGCCGGCGCGTTTGGCAATCGCGATCAGCTTGGTGATATCGAGATAGGTCTCGGCGGGACGCACGCCCTCCAGCGCATAGGCCTCATCCGCGAGCCGGACGAAAAGCGCATCCTGATCGGGATCGGCATAAACGGCGACCGATTGCAGGCCGTAGTCGCGACATGCGCGGATGATGCGGACCGCGATCTCGCCGCGATTGGCAATCAGCACTTTTTTCATCGCTCTTCTCCTCGGAATTATGCGTTCTTGGCCGCGATTTCGGCGAAGGGGCCGATCGGGCGGAATTTGATTTTGGCGTTCACCGGGATCTGCCCGGCAAGATCGAGATGATATTCGGCGACCGCGCCGATGACGGGATAACCGCCGGTCAACGGGTGATCGGCAAGGAAGAGAACCGGCTGGCCGCTATGGGGAATCTGGATCGCCCCTGTCGCGGTGCCCTCGCTCGGCAATTCGGCGCTGTCCCTGCGTTCCACCGGCACGTCGCCGGCAAGGCGGATGCCGACGCGGTTCGATTGCGGCGTGACCTGCCAGAGCTGTCCGGTCAGGGTCTCGATACCCTTCTGCGTGAACCAGTCCGTTCGTGGTCCGAGAACGACGTCCAGCGTGACGACCTCGCCGGTTGCCGGCGCCTCGAAGGCCGGAACCTCGTCGATCGATACGCTGGAAAGACCAGTTTTCTCGTCCTTGAGCGAAAGGATGGCGCCCGCGCCCACCGGCTCGGGACCGACGATAGCAAGCGTGTCGGTGGCGAAGCTGCCGAGCACCGGCTCGACATCAAAACCGCCGCGCACCGCAAGATAACAGCGCATGCCCTTTGGCGGCTGGCCGAAAGTGACCACATCACCGGGTTCGAGCGACACCGGGCCATGGGTCTTTGCTGCGAAGCTGCTATCCGTCGTGGTGATGGTGACGGGGCAGGGCGCACCTGCAATGCCGATGACGGCACGGCTTGTGCTTTTAAAGGAAAATCCGCCGAGCGTCAGTTCGAGACAGGGCGTGTTGGTGGGATTACCGACGATGCGGTTTGCGGCATTGAACGCGCCGCGATCCAGCGCGCCGGAGGCCGAAACGCCCTGACCGGTCTGGCCGAAGCGGCCGAGATCCTGAAAGATGGCGGGCATGGGTGCGGCGAGCACCTCGAAATGCGGGCCGTCTTTTGCAGTCTCTTTCGTGGCGTTTCGCGGTGCCGAGACAGGGATGTCGACCGTTTTGCCGGCCTTGTCCATGTCGACGAAACGCACCCGGTAACCGGGCTGGAAAAGCGCACCGGGATCGCGGTCTATATCCCACATCTTGACCGGGGTTGTCCCGATGATCTGCCAGCCGCCGGGGCTGTTTTGCGGGTAGACGCCGCTGAAGGCGCCGGCCAGTGCCACCGAACCTGCCGGAATGCGGGTGCGCGGGCTTTGCCGGCGTGGCACATGCAGCGCCGGATCGCCACCGACCAGATAACCGAAGCCCGGAGCGAAACCGCAAAAGGCCACGGTGAATTCGCTTTCGGTGTGGCGGCGGATGACCTCTTCGATGCTCATGCCGGTCAGTTCGGCAACATCGGCGAGGTCCTCACCATTGTAGTGGACGGGGATTTCCACGAGATTGTCCGAAGGCGCGATTTTTGCCGAGAGATCACGGCTTGCCAGCCGCGCGGCCAGCGCTTCGGCACCGATCTTCTCAGGGCGAAAGCGGATCATAAGGGTGCGGGCAGCCGGCACCGTCTCTTCGATGCCTTCGACCGGATCGTTCTGAAGCGAGGCGAAAAGCGCCAGCGTTTCATCGAGATCGGCGAGTTCTACGAGAATGGTAGTGAGGCTGACGGGGAGAAAACGCATCATATCCTCACGCGTGATAGGCTGAATCGGGAATGTCGGTGATGAACATGTGTCCCGGCGCATGGGTGATCGCAAAGGGCACGCCGGATGCCATCACGGCGGCCTGGGGTGTGACGCCGCAGGCCCAGAACACCGGAACCTCGCCCGGCTCGATCCGTACCGCGTCACCGAAGTCGGGTTTTGCAAGATCGGTAATGCCGATCTCTTCCGGCGAGCCGACATGCACGGGTGACCCGTGTACGGCCGGGAAACGTCCCGAAATGGTCGCAGCATCGGCCACGCGCGAGGCCGGGATCGGCCGCATGGAAACGACCATATTGCCCTTTAGCCGACCGGCCGGGCGGCACGCTCGGTTGGTGAGATACATCGGCACATTGCTCTTGTCGGTCATGTGGCGGATTTCGATGCCCGCTTCCACCATCGGCGTTTCGAAGGTGAAGCTGCAGCCGATCAGGAAGGCGACGAGATCGTCACGCTCCGCCCAGGCGGCGGTGGCGTCAGCCGTTTCCTCGACGAGCTTGCCGTCCCGCCAGATGCGGTAGAGTGGCAGATCGGTTCTCAGATCGGCGCCGGGCGCCAGAAGCGTGGTGGGCGAACCGGGATCGGAGACATCCAGCACCGGGCAGGGTTTGGGATTGCGCTGCGCGTAAAGCAGGAAATCGAAGGCCCAGTCGCGCGGCAGCACGATCATGTTCGCCTGCGTGAAGCCGGGTGCAATGCCGGAAGTTGGGGCGACGAGGCCGTCGCGATAGGTCGCACGGGCCTGGCGCGCGGCCTCCGCGTCCGTGTGGTTGAGATAGGATGTCGGTATCGTCATCGGCTATCCTTTCAGCGATTGGATGCAAAGGAACGGATGTCGATACCATCAGCCTCGAAACGACGGCGGATTTCCTGGGCGATGGCGACCGCGCCGGGGCTGTCGCCATGCACGCAGATGGATTGCGCTTCGATCTTTATGATGCTGCCATCGATGGCCTCAAGCGTGCCTTCGCGGGCAAGCTGTACCATGCGGTCGGCGATTTTGGCCGCGTCGTGCAGCACGGCACCGGCCTCGCGGCGGGAGACGAGCTGGCCCTGAGGCGTATAGGCGCGATCCGCGAAAGCTTCTGCGACAACGGCAAGGCCTGCTTTGCGGGCAAGATCGAGGATAGGCGCGTTCGCGAGACCCATCAGTACCAGCGAAGGATCTATGGCCTTGATGCCGTCAATGACGGCCTGCCCCTGTTTCGCGTCATTGGCGATGCGGTTGTAAAGCGCGCCGTGCGGCTTGACGTAACGCACCGTTGTGCCGGCAGCGGCGGCGACGCCTTTCAGTGCGCCGATCTGGTAGATGACATCGGCGATCAGTTCTTCCGAAGTCGCGTCCAGATCGCGGCGGCCGAAGCCGACGCGGTCAGGATAGGAAACATGGGCGCCGACGACCACGCCCTTTTCGGCGGCGGCCTTGACGGTGCGGTAGATACCGGCCGGGTCACCGGCATGAAATCCGCAGGCGATGTTGGCGCTGGAAACGATGGCGAGCATCGCCTCGTCGTCTCCCATGCGCCATGCGCCGTAGCTTTCGCCAAGATCGCTGTTGAGATCGATAGCGGCCATGTTTGCCTCCCTTAAATTTATCAGTAGCCGAGCAGGGCAAAGATCGCGCCCGCCGACTTATAGGCCATATACCAGGTGAGTACGCAGGTCAGCACGCCAAGCACCAGCAGCCAGCGCGGGTAGTGATAGCCGTGCATCAGATCGGCGCGTTTCCAGGCGGCATACATAAAGATCGAAAGGCCGATGGGCAGAACGAGACCGTTCAGGCCGCCGACAAAGACGAGCATGGCTGCGGGCGGTGTGGTGATGATGATATAGGCGATCAGCGAAATGGCGATGAAGCCGACGGTGGCCAAATTGCGCTGGCGTTCCGTGATGTCGGGCTTGAAAGCCGTCAGGAACGAAACGGAGGTGTAGGCCGCACCGATGATGCTGGTCATGGCCGAGGCGAGGAAAACCGCGCCAAACAGACGGTAGCCGATATTGCCGGCGGCGGCATGGAAAGCTTGGCCCGCCGGGTTTGCAGCTTTGCCCGAGAGATCGATGACCACGCCGCTTGCGACGACGCCGAGAATGGCAAGGAACAGGATGTAGCGCAGAACGCCGGTAATCGCGATGCCGCTCAATGCCGCGCGATTGACCGCATTGATATTTTCAACGCCGACCATTCCCTTGTCCAGCAGGCGATGCGCGCCGGCATAGGTGATATAGCCGCCGACCGTGCCACCGACGATGGTGGTGATGGTGACGAAATCGATCGTATCCGGCAGGAAGGTCTGGCGGAAGGCTTCTGCCACCGGCGGGCCGGAAACATAAGCTGCGTAAAGGATCAGCGCGAGTTTGACAAAGGCGGCCACGAAAACGACGCGGTCCATGGCAATGCCCGCCCGACGGGACAGGAAGATACCGATGGCCGCCAGCGCGCCGATCGCGCCGCCGATCTTCGGGTCGAGATCGATCATGGCGTTAAAGCCGAGGCCGGCGCCGCCGATATTGCCGATGTTGAAAAACAGGCCGCCGATGATGACGAGAATGGCGAGCAGATAACCCGAACCCGGAATGGCGGCATTGGCGATGGCCGGTGCCCGCATGCGGGTAATGGTAACGATGCGCCAGATATTGGCCTGCACGACAAAGTCGATCAGGATGGAAATAATGATGGCGAATGCGAATGCGGCGCCCAGTTTCACCGTGAAATTCGCTGTTTGCGTGATGAAGCCCGGTCCGACAGCGGACATGGACATCAAGAACATTGCCGAAAGCAAGGCATAACGCTGGTTTTTCGCCTTCTGTGCGACCTCGTTCGGGTCGGCGGGCGTGAGCTTTTTCTGCTCCATGGATTTTCTCCGCTCCTGTCGCAATCCGCCCCTCGCGGATGCTTTATGCCGCCGATCTTGTCGTGTTCTGCGAAATTGTCAACTTTGTTCAACAATATAAAGTTATCGTTCTTTCATTTTGTCTATTTGTTGGACGTCATGAGCAGGATTTAATCACGTTTTTTTCGTGCTTTGCTAATGCTTTGTGCTATGGGCAATCATGCCGTGCCCGAACTTGCCTGTCACGGAATTCCCGATGCTGCATTGCCTTAAGGAAAGAAGCGCCATGACGGAAACGATAGAAGGTCTTCCGCTTGCGGATCGATTGGCCAAGGGTATCCGGACCCTGCTGATCTCCGGCGAGTTGATGCCGGGACAGCGTCTATCGGAGGCAGCCTTCAGCGAGCGCTTTGATGTCTCCCGCAATTCCCTGCGCGAAGCTTTCCGTCTGCTGACAAAGGATGGGCTGTTGCGCCACGAGGCCAATCGCGGCGTTTTCGTTGCTGTTCCCACCATGGCATCCGTGATCGACATCTATCGCGTGCGGCGCATGGTGGAATGCGGCGCCCTGCGTCAGGCCTGGCACAAGCATCCGGCTATCCGGACGATGCGCGCGGCGGTCGAGGATGCCAAGGTGAAGCGCGACCAGGCCGACTGGCTGGGCGTGGGCAGCGCCAATATGAAATTTCATGCCGCCGTGGTCGATCTCCTCGATAGCGCGCGTCTCAGCGATTTTTACGAACGCATCGCCGCTGAACTCAGGCTTTGTTTTGGCCTGTTGAAAGACCCTGAACAGCTTCATTCTCCCTTCGTCGACATGAACAGCAAGATCCTGTCGCTCATGGAGGAAGGAAAGGCTGGCGAAGCGGGCGACGAGATGGAAATCTACCTCAATCTGTCAGAGCGTACGGTTTTGAAGGCGCTCGAACGCGCCGTCGAACACGCTTCCTGACATGTCCGGTGAGGAGGGGCCTGACGCTCCTTTTCGCTTCCGCCTTATTTTTGCTTGCGCAGCCGATTGCCAAGTTTGCTGCGCTGCGTCATCAATGCGTCCATGACGCTTCGCGACCTCACCATTCTCGTTATCGACGAAAACGCGATCCGAGCCTCCATCATCGAGGAGGGATTGCGCGAGGCCGGTTATCATCGCGTCACCGTCATCCATGAGGTGAACGGTGTGGCGCGCACCATCGAGACGCTGCAGCCCGATGTCATCTTCATCGATCTCGAAAACCCCAACCGTGACATGATGGAGCATCTGTTCCAGCTAACGCGCACGGTCGGTCGTCCAATCGCCATGTTTGTCGATCGTTCCGATACGGCTTCCATCGAGGCAGCCGTCGAAGCGGGCGTTTCCGCCTATGTGGTGGACGGGCTGAAGAAAGAGCGGGTCAAGCCCATTCTCGATATGGCGGTCAGCCGCTTTAATGCTTTCAGCCGGCTGCAACGGGAACTTGCCGACGCCAAATCGGCACTGGAGGAACGCAAGGTCATCGAGCGCGCCAAGGGCATCCTGATGAAGATGCGTGGCCTTTCCGAGGAGGAAGCTTTCGCGCTTTTGCGACAAACGGCGATGAACGAGAAAAAGAAAATTTCCGAGATCGCGCAAAGCGTGGTCACCGCAGCGGGTCTGTTGATGTGACGAACCCCGCCGGTTGGACAGTGTGGAGTGTATGATATGGCGGCACCGGAAAAAACGGCCGGATCGGATAGTGCAGGGACACGGGCAACAGGCGCGCCCGCAATCGTGGGCAGCGATCGGCAAAAACGCCTGCGTGCCGGTTTTATCCCGCTTGTCGACGCCTCCGTTCTAATTGCAGCGGCCGAATTCGGTTTCGCCGAGCGTGAGGGCCTGTCGCTCGATCTCGTCAAGGATGTGTCCTGGGCGAATGTGCGCGACCGGCTGGCATTCAGGCAATTCGATATCGCGCATATGCTCTCGCCAATGCCTGTTGCCTCCATGCTCGGGCTCGGCTCCAACCCTTCACCGACGATCACGCCCTTTTCGCTCGGTCGAGGCGGCAATGCGATTACGCTTTCGACCCGGCTTTTTGCCCGGATGAAGGCGCTAACGGGCCTTTCAGAAACGGCAGGAGCGCTGGAAAACGCCAAGGCGCTGAAGCAGGTGCTCGATGACATGCGAGCGCGGGGCGAAGCGCCGCCGACGCTGGGCATGACCTATCCGTTTTCGTCTCACAATTACGAATTTCGTTATTGGCTTGCCGCTGGCGGTATTCACCCCGATCACGATGTCAAGCTGGTGGTGGTACCGCCGCCCCTGACATCGGATGCCCTGGCGGCGGGCGCTATCGACGGCTTCTGTGTCGGCGCGCCGTGGAACATCGTCGCCGCCGAACGTGGCGTCGGCAGGATCGTTGCGGCCAAGCAGGATCTATGGCCTTCCGCGCCCGAAAAAGTGATTGGCATGCGGCCTGAATGGGCGGAAGGCCAGCAGGAAACGGTCGGCCGGCTGCTGACGGCGCTCGATGCGGCGGCGCGTTGGTGTGACCTTGCGGAAAATCACGACGAACTCAGCAGGGCGCTCGCCGATCCCCGTTATATCGATGCGCCGCAAAGCATCATCCGCCATGTGCTCGCCGGTGAGTTCAATATCGACAGCCAGGGCAACCGCCGGATCATCGACAATTATTTCATCTTCCATCACGGCCATGCCAATTATCCGCGCCGGAGCCAGGCATTGTGGATTTACAGCCAGATGATCCGCTGGGGGCAGGCCGAATTTTCTGAAGCGGGTGTGCAGGCTGCTGTATCGGCCTATCGACCCGATATTTATCGGGCGGCGCTGGGAGACGCCAATGCACCCGGCGATGCCGATATCCGTATTGAAGGCCAGGAAGAGGGGGACCGTTTCGTGGATGGTTTCGTTTTCGATCCGGCCGATATTGCGGGCTACGTCAATGCCTTTTCCGTGCGCACATCCGCGCCGTTTTCACCGCCCGCTGGAGAGGCGTGATTGGCGTCAAGCCTTGCGGGCTGCGCAAATTTCAAGCGCGGAGCCTTTTGTTTTGCACAAACAGCAGACAAAAATCGCGTTGATCAAAATCTGAGCACTCGTTTGAATTTCAAAAATTACCGTTTATTTTCAGTATTATAGTTTTAAATCTATAAACTGGCACGCCCTTTGCTTCTTTCTGTTTGCACCGGTCAACGGCGATCGGGGCAAGCAGGGCGCGGCATAGGCGCTTTCAAAGACACAGACGTCGCAAGGTTTTGCTGCCCGGAACACCTCCCGTTCCGCAGGCGCAAACACCGAGCGGCGTTTTTTTATTTTCAGGTTTTTTCGCAAGCGAAAACGTCACCCACAGAGGTGGCCCAATAAGGGGAACATGCGAATGAAAAAGATATTCTCCGGCGATGTCAGCCGCCGCACGATACTGAAGACGACAGCCACTGCCGCCCTTGTCAGCGCCGTGCGCGTGGCCTTTCCGTCCGGTGCTTTCGCAGCCACCGCTGAGCCCGAGGTGAAAGGCGCGAAAATCGGCTTTATCGCGCTCACCGATGCCGCCCCGCTCATCATTGCGGCGGAAAAGGGCCTGTTCACCAAACACGGTATGCCTGACGTCGAGGTTCTGAAACAGGCCTCCTGGGGTGCGACGCGCGACAATCTCGTGCTCGGCGGCGCCTCGAACGGCATCGACGGCGCACACATCCTGACGCCGATGCCCTATCTCATGCATACCGGCAAGGTGACCCAGAACAATGTGCCGGTGCCGATGACCATCCTCGCCCGCCTCAACCTCGACAGTCAGGGCATTTCCGTCGCCAAGGAATATGCCGAAACCGGCGTTCAGCTGGACGCTTCCAAGCTGAAGGCGGCTTTCGAGAAGAAGAAGGCCGAAGGCAAGGAAATCAAGGCTGCCATGACCTTCCCCGGCGGCACGCATGATCTCTGGATCCGCTACTGGCTGGCCGCCGGCGGCATCGATCCGGACAAGGACGTCTCGACCATCGTCGTTCCGCCGCCGCAGATGGTCGCCAATATGAAGGTCGGCAATATGGACGTCTTCTGTGTGGGCGAACCCTGGAACGAGCAGCTCGTCAATCAGGGCATCGGTTTCACCGCCTGTACCACCGGCGAACTCTGGAAGGGCCATCCGGAAAAGGCGCTCGGCATGCGTGCGGACTGGGTGGAAAAGAACCCCAACGCCACCAAGGCGCTGCTGATGGCTGTCATGGAAGCGCAGCAATGGTGCGATGAGATGGCGAACAAGGAGGAAATGTCCACCATCCTCGGCAAGCGCCAATGGTTCAACGTGCCGCCGAAGGATGTGCTTGGCCGTCTCAAGGGCAACATCAATTACGGCAACGGCCGCGTGCTGGAAAATACCGGCCTGCAGATGAAGTTCTGGCAGGACCATGCCTCCTATCCCTTCCGCAGCCACGACAGCTGGTTCATCGCGGAAAACATCCGCTGGGGCAAATTCGCACCCGATACGGATGTGAAGGCGCTGGTGGAGAAGGTGAACCGTGAGGATATCTGGCGCGCGGCGGCCAAGGATCTCGGCGTCGCCGATATTCCCGCCTCCACCTCGCGCGGCAAGGAAACCTTCTTCGACGGCAAGGTCTTCGACCCGGAAAATCCGTCGGCCTATCTCGAAAGCCTGTCCATCAAGGCGGCCTCCTGAGGAGGAGACCCGGGGTATCGCCCTTCATCCGCCAGGTGCGCTGCCCAACCGGCGCAACTGAAGACCGGATGAGGGGCGAGCCCCAGACCGCAACCGAAATCAAGAGGAAACGCCCATGTCCGCATTGGCCCGAAAATTCAACGAAGAGCCGCAGCAGCCGGTAGCGCAGAAGGCAAACGTCGTGTCGCTTGCGCCGAAACAGTCGCCGCGGATCGATCTGCGCAAATGGGGTGCGGCGGCGGCCCGCAATATCATACCGCCGTTCATCGTTCTCGCCATTCTGCTGGGCGTCTGGCAATTGCTCTGTTCCGCCCCCGGCTCATCGCTGCCGCCACCGAGCCAGGTTTTCGAGGAGAGCTACGATCTCATCGTATCGCCCTTTTTCCATAATGGTTCACAGGATATCGGCCTCGGCCTGCGTGTGTTGGTCTCGCTGGAGCGCGTGGCTTACGGTTTCGGCCTCGCCGCCATTGCCGGCATCATCCTCGGTGCTGTCATCGGCCAGTCGGTCTGGGCCATGCGCGGTCTCGATCCGATCTTCCAGGTGCTGCGCACCGTGCCGCCGCTTGCCTGGCTGCCGCTTTCGCTGGCCGCCTTTCAGGACAGCAATCCTTCGGCCATTTTCGTGATCTTCATCACCTCCATCTGGCCGGTCATCATCAATACCGCAGTCGGCGTGCGCAATATTCCGCAGGATTATCGCAACGTGGCGCAGGTGCTGCGGCTCAACCAGCTCGAATTCTTCTTCAAGATCATGCTGCCTTCGGCGGCCCCCTACATCTTCACCGGTCTGCGTATCGGTGTCGGCCTTTCGTGGCTTGCCATCGTTGCGGCGGAAATGCTGACCGGCGGTGTCGGCATCGGCTTCTTTATCTGGGATGCGTGGAACTCCTCGCGCCTGCCCGACATCATCGTGGCGCTCGCTTACATCGGCGTTGTCGGCTTCATGCTCGACAAGCTGGTGGCGGCGCTCGGCAAGGTCATCACCCGCGGCGCTGCGGCAAATTAAGAGGGCGACGATCATGAACGCTTATCTGAAGCTCGATCACATCGACAAATATTTCGACAAGGGCGGTTCGCGCGCCGAGGTGCTGAAAGGCATCAACCTCACCATCGAAAAAGGCGAATTCGTCTCCGTCATCGGCCATTCCGGCTGCGGCAAGTCCACCATGCTCAATCTCATCGCCGGGCTGACGAAAGTGTCTGCAGGCGCGGTGCTTCTCGAAAACCGCGAGGTTAACGAACCCGGCCCGGAACGTGCCGTTGTGTTCCAGAACCACAGCCTGCTGCCCTGGCTTTCGGTTTATGAAAACGTCAATCTCGCTGTCGAGAAGGTCTTTCGCAATAGCAAGACCCGGGCCGAGCGGCATGACTGGGTCATGCGCAATCTCGATCTCGTGCAGATGGCCCATGCCAAGGACAAGAAGCCTTCGGAAATTTCCGGCGGCATGAAACAGCGTGTCGGCATTGCCCGCGCGCTCGCCATGGAGCCGAAGATCCTGCTGCTGGACGAGCCTTTCGGTGCGCTGGATGCGCTGACCCGCGCTCATCTCCAGGACGCGGTGATGGAAATCCACGCCCGGCTCGGCAACACCATGGTCATGATCACCCATGATGTCGACGAGGCGGTGCTGCTCTCGGACCGTATTGTGATGATGACCAACGGTCCCGCCGCCCATATCGGCGAAGTGCTTGACGTGCCGCTGGCACGCCCGCGCAACCGCATCGAGCTCGCATCCGACAAGACCTACCTCAAATGCCGCGAGGCCGTGCTGAAGTTCCTTTACGAACGTCACCGCTTCGTCGAAGCTGCGGAGTAACGCCCATGACGCAAAAACTCGTCATCATCGGCAATGGCATGGCGCCGGGGCGCATGCTGGAAAACCTGTTCGAAACCGCTCCCGGCCTTTACGACGTCACCATTTTCAACGCCGAGCCGCGCGTCAATTACGACCGCATCATGCTCTCGCCGGTGCTCTCAGGCGAAAAGAGTTATGAAGACATCGTCATCCACAATGACGAATGGTATGCGGCTAACAATGTCACGCTGCACAAGGGCGCGAAGGTCACCGGTATCGACCGCGACAGGAAGACCGTGACCAGCGAAAACGGCATCACGGTTTCCTACGACAAGCTGGTGATCGCCACCGGTTCGTCGCCCTTCATCATTCCCGTTCCCGGTCATCAATTGACCGGCGTGCTCGCCTATCGCGATCTTGACGATGTGACGAAGATGCTTGACATCGCCGAGGGCAAGGGCCGCGCCATCGTCATCGGCGCCGGTCTCCTCGGGCTGGAAGCCGCCTATGGTCTCAAGCGCCAGGGCATGGATGTCACCGTCATCCACCTGATGCCGACGATCATGGAGCGCCAGCTCGATCCGGCAGCTGCCTATCTTCTCGAGAAAGCGCTCAATGAGCGCGGCATCGACATCATCACCAAGGCCAATACCAAATGCATTCTTGGTGAGGAGAAGGTCGAGGGCATCGAGCTGGAAGACGGCCGTGTCATCAAGGGCGATATGGTGGTGATGGCGGTCGGCATCCGTCCTGCCTCGGGTCTTGCCAAGGAGGCCGGTATCGCCGTCAATCGTGGCATCGTGGTGGATGACGGCATGATGACGTCGGACGCCTCGATCTATGCGCTCGGCGAATGCGCCGAGCATCGCGGCATGTGCTACGGACTGGTCGCGCCGCTTTATGAATCGGCGCGGGTGCTCGCCGACCGGCTGTGCGGCGGCTCGGCCGAATATCACGGCTCCGTCACCAATACCAAGCTGAAGGTCACCGGCATCAACCTGTTTTCCGCCGGTGATTTCGCCGAAGGCGACGACCGCGAGGAAATCGTGCTGCGCGATGCCACCGCCGGTGTCTATAAGCGCCTGATCCTCAAGGAAAACCGCATCATCGGCGCGGTGCTTTACGGCGAAACGGCGGATGGGTCGTGGTTCTTCGACCTGATGAAGAAATCGACCGATATTTCCGCCATGCGCGAAACCCTGATCTTCGGCCAGGCCTATCAGGGAGGGTCGCCGCTGGACCCTATGGCGGCCGTTGCAGCCTTGCCGGATGATGCGGAAATCTGCGGCTGCAACGGCGTCTGCAAGGGCAAGATCACCTCGGCCATCACCTCCAAGGGGCTGACCTCGCTGGACGATGTGCGCGCCCACACGAAGGCGTCGGCCTCCTGCGGCAATTGCACCGGCCTTGTCGAGCAGTTGATGACGATAACGCTCGGCGACAGCTATAACCCCGCTGCCGTGCAGCCCATGTGCAAATGCACCGATCTCGGCCACGACGATGTGCGCCGTCTCATCAAGGCCAAGGGGCTGAAGACCATCCCAGCCGTGATGCAGGAGCTGGAATGGAAGACCTCCTGCGGCTGCGCCAAATGCCGGCCGGCGCTCAATTATTACCTCGTCTGCGACTGGCCGGATGAATATGCCGACGACTACCAGTCGCGTTTCATCAATGAGCGCGTCCACGCCAATATCCAGAAGGACGGCACCTATTCCGTCGTTCCGCGCATGTGGGGCGGCGTCACATCTTCCTCCGAGTTGAGGGCGATTGCGGATGTGGTCGACAAGTTCGAAATCCCGATGGTGAAGGTGACGGGCGGCCAGCGCATCGATCTTCTCGGCATCGAGAAGGAGGATTTGCCCGCCGTCTGGGCCGATCTCGGCAAGGCCGGTTTCATTTCCGGCCAGGCCTACGCCAAAGGTTTACGCACGGTCAAAACCTGCGTCGGCCAGCAATGGTGCCGCTTCGGCACGCAGGATTCCACCGGCCTTGGCATCCGCATCGAAAAATTCATGTGGGGCTCGTGGACGCCCGCCAAGCTGAAACTTGCCGTTTCCGGCTGTCCGCGCAACTGCGCGGAGGCCACCTGCAAGGATATCGGTGTCATCTGCGTCGATTCCGGTTTCGAGATCCATTTTGCCGGTGCCGCCGGTCTCGATATCAAGGGCACGGAAGTTCTGGGTCTCGTCAAAACCGAGGATGAGGCGCTGGAACATATCGTGGCGCTGACGCAGATGTATCGCGAACAGGCGCGCTATCTCGAGCGCATCTACAAATGGGCCAAGCGCATCGGTTACGACGAAATCCGCCGCCAGATCATGGACGATGCGGAAAAGCGCAAGGCCTATTTCGACCGCTTCGTCTTCAGCCAGAAATTCGCGCAGGTCGATCCCTGGTCCGAACGTGTATCCGGCCACGACAAGCACGAATTCAGGCCCATGGCGGCAATCGGTTTCAGCGAGGCGGCGGAGTGAGAACGATGGACAGCAACTGGATCGATATTGGCGATATCTCCGACATTCCCCTGCGCGGCGCGCGTTGCGTAAAAACGCCAATGGGCAAGATCGCCGTGTTTCGCACGGCGGAAAATCAGGTCTTCGCCATCGAGGACCATTGCCCGCACAAGGGCGGGCCGCTGAGCCAGGGCATCGTGCATGGCGCTTCGGTGACGTGTCCCTTGCACAATTGGGTGATTTCGCTGGAAACCGGCAAGGCGCTGGGGGCGGATGAAGGTGAGGTGCGGACCATACCCGTCCGCAATCTGGATGGACGGCTTTCCATCGCACTCGAAACTCTGATGATTGCGGCGGAGTGAATTGCGATGGCGGTGAAGATACCCCCCTCTGCCCTTCCGGGCATCTCCCCCTCAAGGGGGGAGATCGACAAGCGGAAGGCTTCCCGTTTCATCTCTGCGGGCGGCGACGCACACCGCGAATGGAAGTTCGTGCCGCAAGTGATCTCCCCCCTTGAGGGGGAGATGTCCGGCAGGACAGAGGGGGGTAACCGCCACGCGCTGAGAGGGCAAACCCATGCCCACTGAAACAAAAACCACCTGTCCTTATTGCGGCGTCGGCTGCGGCGTCATCGCCACCGTCAATGATAATGGCGTCGTTTCCGTCAGGGGAGATCAGGACCACCCCGCCAATTTCGGAAGACTATGTTCCAAAGGTTCGGCTCTGGCCGAAACCATCGATCTCGACGGTCGCCTGCTCCACCCCGAAATCAGCGGCAGGCGGGCGGCATGGGACGAAGCGCTTGACCTCGTCGCTTCCCGGTTTTCTCAAGCCATCGCCGAACACGGCCCGGACTCCGTTGCCTTTTACGTCTCCGGCCAATTGCTGACAGAGGATTATTACCTCGCCAACAAGCTGATGAAGGGTTTTATCGGCTCGGCCAATATCGATACGAATTCAAGGCTCTGCATGTCGTCCTCGGTTGCCGGCCATCGCCGTGCCTTCGGGGCCGATACGGTGCCGGGCACCTATGAGGATATGGAGCTTGCCGATCTGGTGATCCTCACCGGTTCCAATCTCGCCTGGTGCCATCCGGTGCTTTACCAAAGGCTTGCGGCGGCAAAGGCCGCGCGGCCGGAAATGAAAGTCGTTGTCATCGATCCGCGCCGGACGATGAGCGCCGATATTGCCGACATGCACCTCGCCATCCGGCCGGATGGAGATGTGGCGCTGTTTACCGGCCTGCTGGCGCATCTTTCCGATAGTCCTGCAATCGATCGCGGTTATGTGGACAATCACACGGTCGGTTTTGATGCAGCGATACAGGCAGCAACCGGACACAGTCTGCCGGAGATCGCCGAAGCCACGGGCCTGACGATTGCCGAACTGATTTCCTTTTACGAATTGTTCGAACGCACCGAAAAAACCGTCACCTGCTACAGTCAGGGCGTCAACCAGTCGCAAAGCGGCACGGACAAGGTCAACGCGATCATCAATTGCCACTTCGCCACCGGCCGCATCGGCAGACCGGGCATGGGGCCGTTTTCGCTAACTGGCCAGCCGAACGCCATGGGCGGGCGTGAGGTCGGCGGGCTGGCCAATATGCTGGCCGCCCATATGGCTATCGAAAATGCCGAGGATCGCGACCGCGTGCGGCGCTTCTGGGCCTCACCCGCGATTGCGGAAAAACCCGGCCTGAAGGCGGTGGACATGTTCAGGGCGGTGGCTGACGGCCGCATCAAGGCGCTGTGGATCATGGCGACCAATCCGGTGGTTTCCCTGCCGGATGCCGGTGCCGTCGAGGCGGCCATCAAGGCCTGTCCTTTCGTCGTGGTGTCCGATGTCATGGCCAATACCGATACGGCCCGCCATGCCCATGTGCTTCTGCCATCGCTCGGCTGGGGTGAAAAGGACGGCACCGTCACCAATTCCGAGCGGCGAATTTCCCGTCAGCGCGGTTTTCTCGATGCGCCGGGCGAAGCGAAAGCAGACTGGTGGCAAATGGCGGAAGTGGGTCGGCGCATGGGTTTCGGCACTGCCTTCGCCTATGGCCAGCCATCGGAGATTTTCGCCGAACATGCCGCTCTTTCTGGTTTCGAGAATGCGGGCAGTCGCGATTTCGATATCAGCGGTGTCGAACGGAATTCCTATGATGCGATGCCGCCCTTTCAATGGCCGAAGGCCGGAACGGGCGATGCCGTCGTTACGCGCTTTTTCGCGGATGGCCGGTTTTACCATGCCGATGGCAGGGCGCGGTTCATCGCCACCGCTTTGCCGGAGACCGGCAGGACATCGGCGGATTATCCGCTGACACTGAATACCGGTCGCATCCGCGATCAATGGCACACCATGACCCGCACCGGCAAAAGCGCACGCCTCACCGCCCATATCGCCGAACCCTTCGCCGAGCTTCATCCGCGCGATGCGCAGGCGCTGGGAATCGAAAGCGCCGATCTGGTAGAGCTGGAAAGCCCCCATGGCAAGGTTCTGCTGCGGGCGCTGGTGAGCGAAAGGCAGGCGCGCGGCTCGGTGTTTGCGCCGATGCACTGGAACGACCAGTTCGCCTCGCAGGCGCGCATCGATGTCGTGGTTGCGCCGGTGACGGACCCACATTCCGGCCAGCCCGCCTCGAAAAACGTGGCGGTAAGGGCAAGGCGCTTCGAAGCGAAGGCCTATGGTTTCGCCATCTCCCGCATCCGGCCGGATGCGCCGGATTGTGCTTACTGGGCCACGGCCAAAGCGGATGGCGGCTATCGCATGGAGCTTGCCTTTGTCGAGGAGCCGCAGGACTGGACATTCTGGGCGCGGCAGGTCTTCGGCATTGATGTCAGGATCGAGCCGCTGGGCTATAGCGACCGGCAGACGGGCGATCTGCGCCTCGCCTTCTTCGATGGCGATATCCTGCTGGCGGCGCTGTTCATCGCCAGACAGCCGGTGGCCGTCGCCCGCAACTGGGCGATCTCGCAATTGACCGAACGCCATGAGGATCTGCGCATGCGTTTTGCGCTGGTTGCCGGTCGCCCCGGTGCCGGCCGCGCCGATCCGGGCGCCACCGTCTGCTCCTGCTTTAACGTCGGGGTGAACCAGATTACCGCCGCCATCCGCGAAGGCTGCCACAGCGTCGAAGCCATCGGCAAGGCGTTGAATGCCGGAACCAATTGCGGCTCCTGCCGCGCCGAAATCAGGGGGATCATCGATGGATGCCTTAAAACCGCAGCGGAATGAACCGGCCCGCATGGAAAGATTAGCCAAGTTGCCGGTCTTCTGGGGGCTTGAGGGCAAGCGCGTGGTGCTGGCGGGTGGATCGGATGGGGCCGCCTGGAAGGCGGAACTGCTGCTGGCCTGCGGGGCGGAACTTCATCTTTATTGCGAGGAAAGCGAGCTTTCGGAAAGCTTTGCAGCGCTTATCGCAAAAAGCCAGATGCTGACACGGCATGACCGTCCGTGGGGTCCGGATATCTTCGACGGCGCGGAACTGGCGCTTGCGGATTGCGAAACCGATACGGAAGCTGAGAGCTTCTACGACGCCGCGCGCGCGGCCGGCGTTCCAGTCAATGTCATCGACAAGCCGGAATTCTGCCAGTTCCAGTTCGGCTCCATCGTGAATCGCTCGCCGGTGGTGGTTTCTATTTCCACCGATGGCGCCGCACCCATTCTGGCGCAGGCCATCCGCCGGCGCATCGAGACATTACTGCCGCTGTCGCTGAAGGACTGGGGCGCGCTTGCCCAGACAATCCGCGAGCGCGTCAATCTGCGGCTCGCTCCGGGTGCGTCGCGGCGTTCTTTCTGGGAAAAATTCGTCGATCGGGCTTTTACCGAAAGGCTGGATGAGGGCAGCGAGGAACGGCTGCTTGCGGATATCGGAATGCAGGCCGCGCGGGCAGGATCGGGGCGCGGCCTTGTGACGCTTGTGGGCGCCGGGCCGGGCGATGCCGAATTGCTGACGCTGAAAGCGGTGCGCGCTTTGCAGGCGGCCGATGTCATCCTGTTCGACGATCTCGTTTCAGCCGAGGTGCTGGAACTGGCGCGGCGGGAGGCGAAACGCATGCTGGTCGGCAAGCGCGGCGGCCGGGAAAGCTGCCGGCAGGAAGACATTAATGACATGATGATCCGCCTCGCAAAGGCCGGCAAACGGGTGGTGCGGCTGAAATCCGGCGATCCGATGATCTTCGGACGCGCCGGCGAGGAGATCGCCGCGCTGCAAGCAGAAAATATTCCGGTTGAGATTGTGCCGGGTATTACCGCCGCAAGCGCCATGGCCTCACGTCTTGGTGTTTCCCTGACGCATCGTGATCATGCACAGTCGGTCCGCTTCGTCACCGGTCATTCCCGGCAGGGAAAATTGCCGGAGAATATCAACTGGAAATCGCTCTCCGATCCCGCCGTGACCACCGTGTTTTACATGGGTGGCCGAACCGCTGCCGATATCCAGTCCTCGCTGCTCGTCCACGGCATGCCCGCCTCGACGTCTGTTGCCATCATGATTTCGGTCAGTCGGGCCAATGAAAGGCGCTGGTGCGGTTCGCTCGCAGAGCTGGCTGCGGCAGTGGACAGGCTGGGCGTGAACGAGCCGTTGCTGATCGGCATCGGCGATGCGTTCCGTACGGCGTCCTCAGCATCTTCAGATGTCGGTCCGCAGGAGCCGGTGGGCCTGTTTTCTCAGAGAGCCGGCTAATAAGCCATTCAAGCATCTTCTTTTGGCTTACGGCATTGCTTTTGTCCGCCGTCCATCTCTTGCCAGAGGCGGCCATAAAACCGTCCCTTGACATTGGTTTTTCGTTCGCTCTTCAATAAAACGAAAAAATTGAAAGAGGAGGGAGGGTGAAATGCTGCTTACACCGCGTCAGGATGAAATCGTTGCGCTGGCAAAAGCGAACGGGCGGGTGCTGGTGGATGAGCTGGCGGCACGGTTTTCGGTGACCCCTCAGACGATCCGCAAGGACCTGAACGATCTCTGCGACACGCGGGTGCTGACGCGCATCCACGGTGGCGCGCTTTTTCCAAGCGGCAACGAGAACGTCAAATACGAGGCGCGCCGCGCCATCGCTTCCGTTGAAAAACAGGCGATCGGCGCTGCCGCTGCCGCCCTCATTCCCAATAACTCGTCGCTTTTCATTAACATCGGCACGACGACTGAAGCGGTGGGTGAAGCGCTGGCGGACCATCACGAATTGATGGTCATCACAAACAATATCAATGTTGCCAACAGGTTGCGGGTTTTCCCGGGTATCGAGGTGGTGATTGCGGGCGGCGTCGTGCGTGGTTCCGATGGCGGCATCGTCGGCGAGGCGGCAGTGGATTTCATCCGCCAGTTCAAGGTCGATTTCGCCGTCATCGGCGTTTCGGCCATTGATGAGGACGGCGCCCTGCTGGACTTCGACTTCCGCGAGGTCAAGGTTGCGCAGGCGATCATTTCCAATGCCCGCCATGTTATTCTGGTGTCGGATTCGCTGAAATTCGAGCGCACGGCCCCGGTGCGCATCGGCCATCTTTCGCAGGTGCATACTTTTATCACCGATCATTGTCCTGTTGATTCGATCCGTTCCATCTGTGCAGATCATGACGTTCGGCTGATTGAAACCGAGGCGCGAGAGGGCTGATCTTACGTCATCGGAATTTCGTTTGACATTCGTTTTGTCTTCGAATTAGATGTCCGTGCTTTCAATATATCGATGAGGAGAGCGTCGATGAAAGCACGGGAGAGTTCATGTCTGACGAGGCAATCCACGATATTTTCGTGATCGGCGGCGGCATCAATGGCTGCGGTATCGCGCGTGACGCCGTCGGCAGAGGCTATTCCGTCGCACTTGCGGAAATGAACGATTTCGCCTCCGGAACCTCCTCCGCCGCTACCAAGCTTATTCACGGCGGTTTGCGTTATCTCGAACATTATGAGTTTCGTCTGGTGCGTGAGGCGCTGATGGAGCGCGAGGTGCTGTGGGCCATGGCGCCGCACATCATCTGGCCCATGCGCTTCGTCCTGCCGTTCCAGAAGGGCGGCGTGCGTCCGGCCTGGCTCGTGCGTCTCGGGCTTTTTCTTTATGATCACCTTGGCGGCCGCAAGCTTTTGCCTGCCACACGCTCGCTCGATCTGCGCCGCGACCCCGCCGGGAAACCGCTGAAGCCGATTTTTGCCCGCGCCTTCGAATATTCCGACGGCTGGGTGGATGATGCCCGTCTCGTGGTGCTGAACGCCCGTGATGCCACCGATCGCGGCGCTTTGATCCTTAACCGCACACAGGTGGTTTCGGCGCGACGCGAAGGCGCTTTCTGGCGGGTTGAAACGAAAAGTGCTGCCGGTGAAACCGCTACCTATCGTGCGCGCATGCTGGTGAATGCCGCCGGCCCCTGGGTGGACAAGGTTCTGTCTTCGACATTCGGCAAAAACAATGTCCACAATGTTCGCCTGGTACAGGGCAGCCACATCATCGTGCGCAGGAAATTTGCCGATCCACGCGCCTATTTCTTCCAGAATCCGGACGGGCGCATCATCTTCGCCATCCCTTACGAACAGGATTTTACGCTGATCGGCACGACGGATCGCGACTATACCGCCGACCCCCGGGCTGTTAGGATCACCGAGGAGGAAATCAGCTATCTTTGCAGCGCGGCAAGCGAATATTTTGCCGAGCCGGTTACACAGGCGGACATCGTCTGGACCTATTCCGGCGTGCGGCCGCTTTTCGATGACGGCGCGTCGAAAGCGCAGGAAGCCACCCGCGATTATGTGCTGAAAACCGAAGGGGCGGAAGGCGAAGCACCGCTTCTCAATATTTTCGGCGGCAAGCTCACCACCTATCGGCGGCTTGCCGAACATGCTCTTGAAAAAATCGGCGATGCGCTGGGTGAAAAGGGCGCGCCATGGACGGCGGGTTCGCATTTGCCGGGTGGAAATTTCGGTGCCGAGGCCTATGCCGCGGAGGTTATTACCCTGCGGTCGCGTTACCCCTTTCTCGAAGAGCGTCATGCCAAGCGGCTTGTGCGTTGTTACGGGACGGATGCGGCGGCGCTGATCGGCTCTGCCACGGAGGCGTCGGCACTAGGCCGTCATTTCGGCGGCACGCTTTATGAGGCCGAGGTCCGCTGGCTGATGGCGCGGGAATGGGCGCTGACGGCGGAGGATATTCTGTGGCGGCGCACCAAGCAGGGCCTTTTCTTCACGCCTGAAGAGGTGCGCGGGCTGGAGACCTATATCGAAGACATTGCAGGGGAACGCTTGAAGGCAATCTGACGATCCGGACGACAAGCGGAGGAGGCTTTGGATCACCATGCTTGAATTGCGAAACGTCTCGAAGATGGCGGGTGGTGAATATCATATTCACCCGACCGATCTGACGTTACAGCGCGGAAGCCTGAACGTCCTGCTTGGACCGACACTTTCGGGCAAAACGACGCTGATGCGGCTGATGGCCGGGCTGGACAAGCCAAGCGGCGGCGCGATCTTCTTTAACGGGGAGGACGTGACGGGATGGCCGGTGCAGAAACGCAACGTCGCCATGGTCTATCAGCAATTCATCAATTATCCGGCGCTGAGCGTTTACGAAAACATCGCCTCGCCCATGCGAGTTGCTGGCAAGGATCAGGCTACCATCGACAGGGAAGTGAGGAAAGCCGCCGAGCTTTTGAAGCTGACGCCTTATCTTGACCGCACGCCGCTCAATCTTTCCGGAGGCCAGCAGCAGCGAACGGCACTTGCCCGCGCCATCGTCAAGAACGCCAATCTGGTTCTGCTCGATGAGCCGCTGGCCAATCTCGATTACAAGCTGCGCGAGGAATTGCGCGAGGAACTGCCGCGCATCTTCGCCGAATCCGGCGCGATCTTCGTTTATGCCACAACCGAACCTTCCGAAGCGCTGCTTTTGGGCGGCAATACCGCAACGCTCAATGAGGGAAGGGTGACGCAGTTCAGCCGCACCATCGAGGTTTACCGGCGTCCGGTGGATATCGTCACCGCGGAAATTTTTGCAGATCCGCCGCTCAACACCATCGAGGTCGTCAAGGCGGGCGGCGCATTTACCCGTGCTGACCAGGCAGTGATTGCGGTGCCGGCGCATCTTGCCGCCGTGCCGGATGGCCCTTTGACCATCGCCTTCCAGCCGCATCATCTTTTCCCACAGGCGAAGGGCGAGGCGCGGCAATCCATCCGGGCGCGGACGCTGATTTCGGAAATCGCCGGGTCGGAAAGTTTCGTCCATGTGGAATTTTCGGGCCGGCGCTGGGTCATGCTGGCGCATGGCATTCATGACATCGAGCCGGACAGGGATATCGAACTGTTTCTCGATACACGGCACCTGATGGCTTTTGATGTAGACGGCCGCGCCATCGGCAAAGCGGCGTAAGGGAGATCGGTCATGGCACGCATCACGCTCGATCACATCCGCCACGCCTATAATGCCAAGGCGCAGGCCGCTGGCGACTATGCCCTGAAAGAGGTGCATCACGAATGGGAAGATGGCGGCGCCTATGCGCTGCTCGGCCCTTCCGGCTGCGGCAAGACCACGCTGCTCAACATCATTTCCGGGCTGCTGCGTCCTTCCGAAGGCCGCATCGCCTTTGATGGAACGGACGTGACCGATCTCGCCACCGAAGACCGCAATATCGCGCAGGTGTTCCAGTTCCCGGTCGTCTACGACACGATGACGGTCTATGACAATCTGGCCTTTCCGCTGCGCAACCGGCATGTGCCGGAATCCGAAGTGGACCGCCGGGTGCGGGACATCCTTGAGATGACCGATCTCTCCGGCATGGCCAAACGCCGTGCTCGGGGGCTGACGGCGGATCAGAAACAGAAGATTTCGCTGGCGCGCGGGCTGGTGCGCTCCGACGTCAACGCCATCCTCTTTGACGAACCGCTGACGGTGATCGATCCGCATATGAAATGGGTGCTGCGCTCACAGCTGAAGCGCCTGCACCGGCAATCCGGTTTTACCATGGTCTACGTCACCCATGACCAGACCGAGGCGCTGACCTTCGCCGACAAGGTGGTGGTGATGTATGACGGACAGATCGTTCAGATCGGCACGCCGGCCGAGCTTTTCGAACGGCCGGGACATACGTTTGTCGGTTACTTCATCGGCTCGCCGGGCATGAATGTGCTTCCCGCCAAGATAGACGGCGCGACCGCGGTGGTCGGCGGCCTTGGTGTGCCGCTTGCCGGTGTACCAAAGGTCGATGGCGCGCAGCGCATCGAGATTGGTGTCCGCCCGGAATTTATCCGGCTGGAGCGGGGCGGCATGCCGATCATCGTCGACAAGGTAGAGGATATTGGCCGACAGAAGATCGTGCGCGCTCGGTTCGCCGGCCAGAAACTCGCGATCGTCGTTGCCGAAGACGAGGAAATCCCGGCTGAAGCGGGTGTTCGCTTCGATCCGGCCGCCATCGGCGTCTTTGCCGATTCCTGGCGCGTGAAGATGGGAGCCTGACCATGGAAAAGAGCTGGAACAACAAAGCGTGGTTCATGGTGCTGCCGGTGCTGGTGCTGGTTGCCTTTTCCGCCGTCATTCCGCTGATGACCGTCGTGAATTATTCGGTGCAGGATACGTTCGGCAACAACCAGTTCTTCTGGGCCGGAACGCAATGGTTCGAGGAAATTCTGGCATCGGACCGGTTCTGGGATGCGCTGGGGCGCAACCTGCTGTTTTCCGGCATCATTCTGGCGATTGAAATTCCGCTCGGCATCTTCATCGCGCTCAAGATGCCGAAATCCGGCATCGGCGTGCCTGTTTGCCTCGTCACCATGGCGCTGCCGTTGCTGGTGCCGTGGAATGTCGTGGGCACAATCTGGCAGGTGTTTGGCCGCAGCGATATCGGCCTGCTCGGTTATTACGCCAATCAACTGGGGCTCGATTACAACTATGTCAACGATCCGCTCGATGCATGGATCACCGTCGTCATCATGGATGTCTGGCACTGGACGAGCCTTGTCGTGCTCCTGTGCTACGCCAGCCTCGTGTCCATTCCGGATGCCTATTATCAGGCGGCAAGGATCGATGGCGCATCGCGTTTTGCGGTATTCCGGTTCATTCAATTGCCGAAGATGAAGCGGGTGTTGCTGATCGCTTTCCTGCTGCGCTTCATGGACAGTTTCATGATCTATACCGAGCCTTTCGTCGTCACCGGCGGCGGTCCGGGCAACTCCACCACCTTCCTGTCCATCGATCTCGTGAAGATGGCGCTCGGCCAGTTCGACCTCGGGCCGGCTGCGGCCATGTCGCTGATCTACTTCCTCATCATCCTGCTGTTGTCCTGGGTGTTCTACACCGTCATGACCAGCCACGACGCGGAGACTTGAGACATGAGCGCCTCTGATGTCACCACAGGCATGGAACGGATGGGAAATTCGCCGGTAAAAGCCGCCTCGGCGGGATTATCAGGCATTGCCGCACGCTCCCGCCGCCGTCACGGACCATCGCGCTTTTCCTGGCTGGTACCGACGATCTATATCATCCTTCTGCTGGTGCCGATCTATTGGCTCATCAATATGAGCTTCAAGACGAATGCGGAAATCGTGTCGTCCATGACGCTTTATCCGCACCAGCCGACGCTGCAGAACTACCGGACGATCTTTACCGATTCCTCCTGGTATTCGGGTTACATCAACTCGATCATCTACGTCTTCATGAACATGGTGATATCGGTCGCCGCAGCGCTTCCGGCGGCCTATGCCTTCTCGCGTTACCGTTTTCTCGGTGACAAACACCTGTTCTTCTGGCTTTTGACCAACCGCATGGCCCCGCCCGCCGTCTTCGCGCTGCCCTTCTTCCAGCTTTATTCGGCTTTCGGGCTTATCGACACGCATATCGCCGTGGCGCTGGCGCATTGCCTGTTCAACGTGCCGCTGGCGGTGTGGATCCTCGAAGGTTTCATGTCTGGTGTGCCGAAGGAAATCGATGAGACCGCTTATATTGACGGCTATTCCTTCCCGAAATTCTTCGTGAAGATTTTCATGCCGCTCATCGCCTCCGGCATCGGTGTCGCCTGCTTTTTCAGCTTCATGTTCTCGTGGGTGGAGCTTCTGATCGCCCGCACGCTGACGACGACAGACGCCAAGCCAATCGCCGCGACGATGACACGAACGGTTTCCGCCGCCGGCATGGATTGGGGCCTGCTTGCTGCCGCCGGCGTGCTGACGCTCATTCCGGGTGCGCTGGTGATCTGGTTTGTCCGCAATTACATCGCCAAGGGCTTTGCTCTGGGGAGGGTTTGACCATGACGAAGATGCCCGATTTTTCCTGGATGGCGTGGACTTGGGCGACAGCCGCGTTTTTCGCTGCCATCGCCGTGCTGCTCGTCGGCATGTGGTTCTGGGAATATCTTTCGCCCGGCGGCAATCCCCGCTTCGGCCTGCTGCGTTTCGAGACGACGCGCGGTGACAGGCTGTTTATCTCGCTGCTCGGCAGCGCCTTCATTCATCTCGCATGGCTCGGGCTGGTCGGCCCGAACCTGTGGTGGGCTCTCGCTCTATCCTTGGTCTACGCCGTCGGCGTTTTCCGATTTGTCTAGAGCAGGAAAAAGGTGCGGCGGAGGAAAACCGCACCCGCAGACTTCATGCAATCGCAAACCCCTGGGAGGACTGATATGCGACGGCATCTGATGACGACGACGGCGGCCATGCTGCTGGCAATGACGGGTTCCGCTTTCGCCGGAATGGAGGAAGCAAAGCAGTTTCTGGACAAGGAAATCGGCGATATGTCGTCGCTTTCACGTGCGGATCAGGAAAAGGAACTGCAATGGTTTATCGATGCCGCGAAACCTTTCGCCGGCATGGACATCAAGGTCGTTTCCGAATCCCTGACCACGCATGAATATGAATCCAAGGTTCTGGCACCGGCCTTTACCGCCATCACCGGCATCAAGGTCACGCATGACATCATCCAGGAAGGTGACGTCGTCGAAAAGATCCAGACCCAGATGCAGACCGGCCAGAATCTTTATGACGGCTGGGTCAACGACAGCGATCTCATCGGCACGCATTGGCGCTACCAACAGGTGCGCAACCTCACCGACTTCATGGCCAATGAAGGCAAGGACGTCACCAACCCCGGTCTCGACCTCAAGGATTTCATCGGCAGCGCCTTTACAACGGCGCCGGACAAGAAGCTCTACCAGCTTCCCGACCAGCAGTTCGCGAACCTCTACTGGTTCCGTTACGACTGGTTCAACGACGACAAGAACAAGGCCGATTTCAAGGCCAAATACGGTTATGACCTCGGTGTTCCGGTCAACTGGTCGGCCTATGAGGATATTGCCGAATTCTTCACCGGCCGCGATGTCGGCGGCAAGAAGGTCTTCGGCCATATGGACTACGGCAAGAAGGACCCGTCACTTGGCTGGCGCTTCACCGATGCCTGGCTTTCCATGGCGGGTAACGGCGACAAGGGCCTGCCGAACGGCCTGCCGGTCGATGAATGGGGCATCAAGGTCAACGACAAGTCCCAGCCGGTCGGCTCCTGCGTGGCGCGCGGTGGTGATACCAACGGTCCGGCTTCAGTCTATTCCATCGAGAAATATCTCGAATGGCTGAAGAAATATGCGCCGCCGGAAGCACAGGGCATGACCTTCTCCGAATCCGGTCCGGTGCCCGCACAGGGTAACATCGCCCAGCAGATATTCTGGTACACGGCTTTCACCGCCGATATGGCCAAGCCCGGCCTGCCTGTCGTGAACGAAGACGGTTCGCCGAAATGGCGCGTCGCACCTTCGCCGCATGGCGTCTACTGGAAGGACGGCATGAAGCTCGGTTATCAGGATGTGGGTTCGTGGACGCTGATGAAATCCACCCCAGACGACCGCGCCAAGGCCGCTTGGCTCTATGCGCAGTTCGTGACCTCGAAGACGGTGGATGTGAAGAAGAGCCATGTGGGTCTCACCTTCATTCGTGACAGCACTATCCATCACCAGAGCTTCACGGACCGTGCCGCCAAGCTCGGCGGTCTGATCGAGTTCTATCGTTCGCCGGCCCGCGTGCAATGGTCTCCAACCGGCACCAACGTTCCTGATTATCCGAAGCTGGCACAGCTGTGGTGGCAGGCAATCGGCGATGCGTCGTCCGGTGCGAAGACCGCTCAGGCCGCGATGGACTCGCTCTGCGCCGAACAGGAAAAAGTCATGGCCCGTATCGAGCGTGCCGGCGTGCAGGGCGATATCGGTCCGAAACTGGCGGAAGAACACGATATCGACTACTGGAACAAGGACGCTGTTTCGAAGGGCAATCTGGCGCCGCAGCTGAAGATTGCCAACGAAAAGGAAAAGCCGGTCACCGTCAATTACGACGAACTGGTCAAAAGCTGGCAGAAGTAATCTCTGCATGAAATCTTAAACCGGGGCGGCAAGCCGCCCCGGTCATTGCGTTTGAAAGGGAGTGACATAATGGGCGGTTATATTCTGGCGATCGATCAGGGAACGACATCGACACGGTCGATGGTCTTTGATCGCGACATGCGGGTCATCGGTGTCGGACAGCGAGAATTTCCGCAGCATTTCCCGGCCTCCGGCTGGGTGGAACACGATGCAGAGGATATCTGGAAAAGCGTGCTCGAAACCATCCGGCTGGCGCTCGCCGATGCCGGCATCGCCGCTTCCGACATCGAAGCGATCGGCATCACCAACCAGCGTGAAACGACGGTGCTCTGGGACCGTAACACCGGCGAGGCCGTGCACCGGGCGGTGGTCTGGCAGGATCGCCGCGCTGCGCCCATTTGCGAAGATCTGAAACGACAGGGGCTGGAGCCGCTTTTTTCGAAAAAGACCGGCCTGCTGCTCGACCCGTATTTTTCCGGCACCAAGCTCAAATGGCTTCTGGATAGCGTCAGCGGCCTTCGCGAAAAAGCCGTGAAGGGCGAAATCTGCTTTGGCACGGTCGATAGTTTCCTGATCTATCGCCTCACCGGCGGTCGTCACCATGTGAC
The DNA here is from genome assembly GCF_058803865.1 of Agrobacterium sp. GW821-FHT14E08. Classification (NCBI taxonomy): domain Bacteria; kingdom Pseudomonadati; phylum Pseudomonadota; class Alphaproteobacteria; order Hyphomicrobiales; family Rhizobiaceae; genus Agrobacterium; species Agrobacterium sp. GW821-FHT14E08. The sequence goes on from NZ_JBXAPJ010000003.1 coordinate 48,553, forward strand.
CGACGCGACCAACGCCTCGCGAACGCTGATCTACAATATCGAAGACAATGCCTGGGATGACGAGCTGCTGTCCATCCTCGATATTCCTCGCGCCATGCTGCCGGAGGTGCTGGATTGCGCCGCCGATTTCGGCGTGACGGACAAGTCGCTTCTGGGCGCGGAAATCCCGATCCTCGGTGTGGCGGGCGACCAGCAGGCGGCCGTGATCGGTAATGCCTGCTTCGAACCGGGCATGATGAAATCGACCTACGGCACCGGCTGTTTTGCGCTTCTTAACACCGGCACCGACCGCGTAACTTCGACAAATCGGCTGCTCACGACAATTGCCTATCGTCTCGACGGGGTGACGACCTATGCGCTTGAAGGCTCCATCTTCATTGCGGGTGCGGCGGTGCAATGGCTGCGTGACGAGCTGGGCTTCATTTCGGTCGCCTCCGAAGTCAGCGCGCTTGCCGAAAAAGCCGATCCCAAGCAGCGGGTCTATCTGGTGCCGGCTTTCACCGGCCTCGGTGCGCCCTATTGGGATGCAGAGGCGCGGGGCGCGATTTTCGGCCTGACGCGCGGCACCGGACCTGCGGAATTCGCGCGTGCGGCGCTGGAAAGCGTTGCCTATCAGACTTTCGATCTGCTGGACGCCATGCGCAAGGACTGGGCGGGTGACAATGGCAAGACGGTGCTGAGGGTTGATGGCGGCATGGTCGCCTCCGACTGGACCATGCAGCGGTTGGCCGATGTTCTCGCCGCACCGGTGGACCGGCCTGTCTTTCTGGAAACCACCATTCTGGGTGCGGCATGGCTCGCTGCCTCACGCGCTGGTATCTGGCCAGATCGTGAAGCCTTCGCCGCCCATTGGAAACGCGACCGCCGTTTCAATCCCGATATGGATGAGGCTGAGCGGAAAAATGCCATCGCCGGCTGGCGGGATAGCGTCGGTCGCTGCCTGTCGCGGCGGGAAGGCTGACAGAATTTAAACGAAACTGCCCGGTGCGATGCTCTTGCTGGAAACGAGATCGGAAAGAGCGCGCACCAGTTTTGTGTCGGTGCCCTTGCTGGGCTGAAGCACGAATTCAACGTCTTCAAGCGCCGGAAGCACATCCGCCGCGATCTCCTTGAGACCGGCGGGCGCCATGCTGCGCGGTTGCACCAGAATACCCATGCCCGCCCTTGCGGCAGCGGTCAATCCACTGAGACTGCCGCAGGTACAGACGATGCGCCACGCAAGACCGGCCCGGTCGAGTGCTTCCTGCGCCGCCTTTCTGGTAATGCTCGGCGGCGGAAAGGCGATCAGCGGCAGGGCGTCGGGTTGGCTCAGCATCCGCTCCGGGTCGCGGGCCAGCCAGACCAGCGGTTCGCGGTAAAGAAAATGCCCAAGCTTGTCGCCGAGCCGGCGTTTGGCGAGCACGACGTCCAACTCGCCATTATCCTGCATCTGGTAAAGCACGCCGCTCAGCGAAACCGTCAATTCCAGATCTACCAAAGGATAAAGGCGGATGAATTCTTCCAGAATGGCCGTCAGCCGGCTGGCGACGAAATCCTCGGAAACGCCGAGCCTTAAGCGCCCGCGCAGGCGGTTCTCGCTGAACAGTGACGACACCTTGCTGTCGATTTCCAGCATGTTGCGGGCATAACCAAGCAGCGCCTCACCTTCACCGGTCAGCCTTACCTGATGGGTGCTGCGCGCGATCAGCCGGCGGCCAAGTGCGGCCTCAAGCCTTTGAATATGCTGGCTGACAGTGGATTGGCCAATGCCCAGCCGTTCAGCAGCCAGCGTGAAGCTGCCGGTTTGCTGAAGCATGACGAAGCTGGCAAGATGTTGAAGGTTCAGCATTTATCTGGAATCGCGATAACTGTTAATCTTTGCATCCGAATTCATGATGAGCGATAGTAACGCGCGTTTCAAGCAAAACCGATGCCGGAAAGACTTCCCATGACCCGCTTCCTGCCCGACCGCTTCACCATGATGCTGGTTGCCACCGTGATTTTGGCCTCGTTTCTGCCCATCAGCGGAGAGCCTGCGGACTATTTCGGGCTTGCGACGAAGCTGGCGATCGCATTGCTGTTCTTTCTGCACGGCGCCCGGCTTTCGCGGGATGTGGTGATTGCCGGTATCCTCCACTGGCGCCTGCATCTGGCGATCCTTCTTGTCACCTTCGGCCTTTTCCCGCTGCTGGGCGTGGCGATCGGTTTCATTCCCGAGAATATTCTGCCTGCGCCGCTCTATATGGGTGTGCTGTTTCTCTGCGTTCTGCCATCCACCGTGCAGTCTTCCATCGCTTTCACCTCCATGGCTGGAGGAAACGTGCCGGCTGCGATCTGTTCGGCTTCCGCATCGAATATTTTCGGCATGTTCCTGACCCCGCTGCTGGTCGGCCTGCTGTTTACGGTGGGCGGTCATGGCGGCGGATTCTCGCTGGATGCTTTCCTGCAGATCTTCCTGCAACTTCTGTTGCCGTTCATTGCCGGTCAAGTGCTGCAGCCATGGATCGGTGACTGGATCAGGGCGCGTAAGAAGTTGCTGTCCCCTGTCGATCGCGGCTCCATCCTGATGGTCGTCTATCTTGCCTTCTCGGATGCCGTGATCGAAGGCATCTGGCAGACGTTTTCCCTGCGCGATATTGGCGTGGTCATCGTCATCAACATAGTGCTTCTGGCGCTTGTTCTCTGTGTCACGATGTTCGGCAGCCGCGCGCTCGGCTTCGACAAGGCGGACGAAATCACCATCACTTTCTGCGGATCGAAGAAGAGCCTTGCCAGCGGCGTGCCCATGGCGGGTGCGATTTTCGCCGGCCAGAGCATTGGCGCAATCGTCCTGCCGATCATGCTTTTCCACCAGATCCAGCTGATGGTCTGCGCGGTGCTGGCCCAGCGGTATGCCCGAAAGGCCCATGAAAAAGCGGCCATATCGGAGGCGGCTGCTGCAGAAGGTGCGGTCGTCTCCACCCGCTGAAGGGTGAATTTTCATAAATAAAAACGGCCCCATGACGGGGCCGTTCGTTTGATATCCGGATCGGCTTAGTTGACCTGGGCCGGCGTGATCTGGGCTTCGATCGTCTTCGGCGCATCGGCGCTGTCGGACGAGATCGCGATGCGGCGCGGTTTCATGGCTTCCGGAATGTTGCGGACGAGATCGATGTGAAGCAGGCCGTTCTTTAAGGAAGCGGTCTGGACTTCGACGTGGTCGGCCAACTGGAAGCGACGTTCGAAAGCGCGTGTGGCGATGCCGCGATACAGGAACTCACCTTCGGATGATTTCTCATCTGCGGCCTTCTCGGCCTTCACCGTCAGCGTATTGGCGCGGGATTCGATGCTGAGTTCGGTTTCATCGAAACCGGCAACAGCCATGGTGATGCGATAGGTATTCTCGCCCGTCCGCTCGATATTATAGGGCGGATAGGACTGGGCTTGTTCGGGCTGTCCAAGGCCGTCGAGCATCGAGAAGAGACGGTCGAAACCGACGGTGGAGCGGTAAAGGGGGGAAAAATCGACGTGACGCATGGTGTCCTCCTTATGAAGCGACTGTTTGCGGTTAAGCCCGGCGTCCCGTTCTGGCGACGGCCGGACATATGGCGCGGTCCCGTTCTGGCGACCGCATGAATGAGATGGGAATGGCCCGTTGCCACGTCAAGGGGGTGCGGTGAGAGCAAAAACGCGAATGGCAAGATGAACCATGGCTGAACGTCGGGTTCCGGCATCGTTCAGTTTGAGAGCCATAAAACTTCAGTCATCGGAGACATTCTCCGTGGACAGAAGCAATAACGTCCCTTCTTCTTCTGTCTTACTGGCCGGAACCGCGACTGCTTTAACCGACGGTTCCGGCAATTTTTTCTTTGACCTTCGCTTGCCGCCGACCTATCCCCAGAGGGCAGAAAAGCCGGAAAAGACCGATGATCGAAGCCACATTGCGCGAAAGCGAAGACAACCCGGTTCCCGGCAACCATACCGTCGGTTATTTTACCGGCGATCGCGGCAAACAGCTTCGATATGCGATCTTCCGCGCCAGCCGGCACATTGCCCGTGGAACCGTCGTTCTGCTGCATGGCCGGAACGAATGTATCGAAAAATATTTCGAAACGGTCAACGATCTGACAGCCATGGGGTTCTGGGTCGCGACCTTTGACACGCGCGGGCAGGGCGGTTCCGAAAGGCTGCTGAAAAAACCGGGCGCCGGGCATGTGCGTCGGTTTTCCGACTATCAGCGGGATATCAGCCTTTTTCTCGAGCAGGTGGTCCTGCCCGATACGCGTCTGCCATTCTTCATGATCGCCCATTCCACCGGCGCGCTTGCAGCACTTGCCGCCGCACCCCGTCTGTCGAACCGGATCGATCGCCTGGCGCTTTGTTCGCCATTCATCGAGCTGGACAGTCAGCAATCCGTTCCGTCGTCTGTCATCCGGCTGGTTTCGACGGTCCTAAGTCTCGTCGGCCTTGGAAGGGTTCAGCTCGGTAAGGACCAGCGCGAACGGGATTTCGACGGTAACCCGCTGACTTCCGACGCCAGACGTTTTGCCAGGAATCTTTCGCTGCATCGGCAATTTCCGGAATTGTTCATTGGTGCGCCAACGGCGCGTTGGGTCTATGAAGCCTTGAAGGCCATGGCGCGGGTAACCCGCCAGGACCACCTGACAAACATAACCATCCCGACCCTTATTCTCGCGCCGATGCTGGATACGATCACGCCCTATAAGGCGCAGGAGGAACTTTCGCGCAACTTCCGGGCGGCGCAGCTTCTTCCCATAACCGGCGCGCGCCACGAATTGCTGCATGAGCGCGATGTTTTCCGTAAACAGGCGCTGGCGGCCATCGACGCCTTTTTTGCGCCGGAATAAATGGCCGCCGAAACGAAACGGTTTATAGTTTCGAGAGAATGGCGAGTGCCTGTTCGTGCACGGCGTTGGAGCCGGCGGCCAGAATGCGGCCGCCATTTTCCGGACGCCCGCCATCCCAGGTGGTCATGATGCCGCCAGCCTGTTCGACCACCGGAATGAGCGCGCCGACATCATAGGGCTTCAGGCCGGACTCGATCACCAGATCGACATGGCCGGCCGCGAGCAGGCAATAGGCGTAACAATCCACGCCATAACGGAAGAGGCGGACTTGTTCCTCCACCTTTTCATAAAATGGCTTTTCTTCTGCGGTGAAGATATGGGGCGTGGTGGTGAACAGCACCGCATCCGACAGCGAAGTGCATTCGCGCGTGCGGATCCTGCGCTCGCCATCGGGGCCGAAATACCAGGCCGCTTGACCATCGGCAAAATAACGTTCTTTCGTGAAGGGCTGGTCCATAACGCCCATCGTGGCGCGGCCGGCCGACTGGAAGCCGATCAGCGTGCCCCAGACCGGCACGCCGGAAATGAAGGCGCGTGTGCCGTCGATGGGGTCAATGACCCAGATATGCTCGCGGTCGAGACCAACATTGCCATGTTCTTCACCAAGAATGCCATGCTGCGGAAAGTGCGCCTCGATCAGGGCGCGAATGGCGCTTTCGGCGGCCTGATCGCCTTCCGTTACCGGATCATAGCCGCCATCCTGCTTGTTGGTGACGGCAATGCCCGTGCGGAAGCGGGGAAGCGTTTCAGCACTGGCTGCATCGGCAAGTTTGAAGAAGAAATCCCGGTCGGGCAGCATATGGAACCTCATTGCCTGAATCATTGGGGCCTGGACTGTATGGCAAGATGCATAGACTGGAATCACATCCGCCGTCCACTCGTACGGTTGCCGGAGTAGAGGTTTCCATATTTTCGGCATGCGCCTAAAAAATATGCATAAAATAAATTGATTGACAATTGTGCATTCAATGCATAACGTCAAGCTACAGTCTTTGACTGTAAATACCCTCCTTGGGTGTTTCCTCCCTAGACTTGACCGCGCCAAGGCGCGGTTTTTTTTGCCCGGCGCGCGGCCAGGAAATCTGGAATAAGCGTATGAACTATCGGGGTAATTCGGCGTTATTCGGCGGCGAGCGAGGTCTCGATCGCATAATCCGAAACGAAGACGCCAAGCTGGCGCATGAAGATTTCAAGCGATGCCTGAATGGCTGGAAAATCGGCTTTCTTCGAAAGCGTCTTTTCATCGACATAAAGCGCCCGATTGACCTCGATCTGCAAAGCGTGGAGGGAGCGGATCGGCCGCCCGTAATGTTCGGTGATGAAGCCGCCGGCATAGGGCTTGTTGCAGACCGCAACGAAGCCCAGCTCCTCGAGAAAATGCAGGGCGGCGCGGGAGACTTCCTGGGAAGCGCTGGTGCCGTAACGGTCGCCGATAATCACGTCCGGCCGCAGGTTCGAGCCCGCGACGCGGATATTGCCCGGCATGGAATGGCAATCGATCAGGACCGCCATGCCGAAATTGGCGTGGGTGCGGGAGAGAAGCCTGCGCAGGCAGGCATGGTAGGGTTTGTAGATCGTCTCGATACGCGCCAGCGCCTCATCCACCGGCAGGCGGTGGGCATAGATGTCCATGTTCTCGGCGACGATGCGTGGCACCGTTCCGAGGCCGCCGGCCACTCGCATGGAACCTATATTGGCATAGGGCGGCAGGGTGCCTTCGAACATGCGCGGATCAAGCTCGTAGGGCTCGCGATTAACGTCGAGATAGGCGCGGGGAAAATTCGCCTTCAAAAGCGGCGCGCCGATTTCGGGCGCTGCGGCGAACAGCTCGTCGACGAAGTGATCTTCCGAGCGCCGGATTTCGTGCGAATCAAGCCGTGCTGATTCCAGAAAGGAGATGGGGTAACAGCGGCCGCTATGGGGTGAATTATAGACGAATGGCAGGGTTTGAACGGCAGGTTCCGTTACTTCGAACAGCTCATATTCACCCGTTACCCAGTCCATTCAGACCCATTTACCATGTCGCAAACAATCAGGATGATCATGTTGCCAGTTACAGTGCGGCAAGTCCATACTATCGCCCATATAGCGCTATACCGATTCTCGTCTTCACAGGATATTTACCGTGAAAATCCTATAATCGGGCTAGGGTATTCCAAACATTGAGCAGTTACGGTCACTTAACGATGAATCAGAAAATTCTTCTTGCTGAAGACGACAACGATATGCGCCGCTTTCTCGTCAAGGCGCTGGAAAAAGCCGGTTATAAGGTTTCTTCCTTCGACAATGGCGCCAGCGCCTACGACCGGCTTCGCGAGGAGCCCTTTTCGCTGTTGCTGACCGATATCGTCATGCCTGAAATGGATGGTATCGAACTTGCCCGTCGTGCGACCGAACTCGATCCCGACCTGAAAGTCATGTTCATCACCGGCTTTGCGGCCGTCGCCTTGAACGCCGATTCGAAGGCTCCGAAGGACGCCAAGGTGCTTTCCAAGCCTTTCCATCTGCGCGATCTGGTGGATGAGGTGAACAAACTCCTTGTGGCGTAAGGGGTCTCAAAAAACCTTCACAAAACCGAAAAAAAGCAGTTGACGCATGAACCGGTTTTGTGGTCTATCCGCCGCCACGGAGGGCGTGTAGCTCAGCGGGAGAGCACTACGTTGACATCGTAGGGGTCACAGGTTCAATCCCTGTCACGCCCACCATCCGAATTCCTTATGTATCAAGGCCTTGCGATAAATCGCAGGGCCTTTTTGCGTAGTGGTATCTAGGTTCATTGAACCTGCCAGGTTTCCAGGACGGGCACTTGTCAGTATGAAACCCTCATGCTTTAAACGTGCTGTCGCTTAACGAGGGGTGCAATAGCAACCCGTTTGGAGCCTAGAACTACGGGCTGGTTTTCTGCTTGCAGTCTTTACTGGGGGTGGATGTGAAGCTGAGATACAATATCAACCTTCTGGAGGATGGTTCCGTCGTCACTCGGGACGGGGAATTTCTCGGAACGTATCATCTTGATGCGGAGGATCACCCATGGTTCACGCCTGATGGGGAGACAGCTCCGATCATTTTCGGCCCCTTCATACCTCTGTTTTGCAAAGAAATTGAAAACTGGCACAGAGCGAAAATGGGATTGCCTTCTATTCCGGCAACATACCTTTAATTAGGCCTCACCCGCCCGGCGAAGCTTTTTCGCGCTCCATGCGGTCTTCCGCTGGTGCAAACCGGACAACCGTTGTGTGCGAGAACACCCTGCATATTCGACGCGTGAATCTACGAGTCACAGTTTATCTTGCCGGCGGTCCCGTACACTTTCTCACATTGCTCGCAATAAATTTCACCATCAAAAATAAAATTCACACGCATTGACGAGTGTTCGGTTTCCAGATATCTCAAGTCACATGCAATAAATTACACCACTCAAAATTTATTGCGGATTAAGTCATTGTCCTTGGGAGGGGAATATGTTGGCTTTTCTGAAATCGACCGTTGCTGCGGGTGTTTTTGCCGTGGCGATTTCTGCTGCTGCCGGTTCTTCGGCCGCTGCTGCGGGCAAATTCGCCTGCGAGCCGGGTGAGACCTATGTGATGAACGTCATGGTTTCCAGCCATCCCTATTGGGTGCCGGTCTTTGAGGGATTCAAGCAGGCTGCGAAGGCGCTGGGCTGCGAGGCGGTTTTCACCGGCACGCCTGAATATGACATCACGAAGCAGATCGCCTCCTTCGAGCAGGAGCTGGTGAAAAAGCCGAAGGGCATTCTGCTGCATCCGATGCAGGCCGATCCCTTTATCGAGCCAATCAACAAGGCGATCGGTTCTGGCGTATCGGTGACGACTTTCGCGGCGGATTCGCCGAAGTCGAAGCGCACCGCCTATATTACCTCGGACAATGTCGCCGAGGCGAAATTTGCGGCTGACGAAATCGTCAAGAAGCTCGGCGAAAAAGGTGAATATGCCGTTCTGGAAAATCCGGGACAAAGCAATCACGATCTGCGCGTCACGGCCCTCATCGACTATATGGGCCGCACCTATCCGCAGATGAAGCTGGTCGGCCGCCAGGCAACCAATCAGGATTCGAACCTCGCCTATCAGGCGGTCGGCGCCCTGTTGCAGGCCAATCCCAATCTGGGCGCTCTGTGGATTCCTGAGGCCGGTTCGGCCGAAGGTGCGACGGCGGCCGTCCTTGAGGCGAAGAAGAAGGTCCTGATCCTGCATGCGGATATCACCCCGGCCACGCTGGAGCACATCAAGCAGGGCAATATCTACATGTCCATCAATCCCAATCAGGGCGTTCAGGGCTTCATGGGTTTCATGAACACCTTTCTGGGTGCCCATTCGGACCTGATCGACCCGTTCAACGACTACAAGGTGTCCGGTTTCAACCCGATGCAGGTTCCGTCGATGGACAATGGTTTCGCCGTGATCACCAAGGCGAACGCCGCTTCCTTTGATCTCAACAACTATATGAAGGGGCGCTGACGCGCCGCCCTGAAACCGGCGAGGTTTAAGCCTCGCCGGCCAAAGGGGAAGCAGCTTCGGGAGGGCGTTATGGGCGAGGTCATCCTCAACATGACGAATATTCATAAGGCGTTCGGCCCCGTGCGGGCGTTGCGCAGTGCTGCACTTGAGCTGCGGCGCGGCGAGATCCATGCGCTGGCCGGTGAAAACGGCGCCGGCAAGTCGACGCTGATGCATATTATCGATGGTATTCTGCAGCCTGACGGTGGCGAAATCCTGTTGGACGGCAAACCGGTGCGGATAGCCTCACCCAATGCGGCGAACCGTCTTGGCATCGGTTTCGTGCATCAGGAGATTGCGCTCTGCCCGGAGATTTCGGTTGCTGAAAACATGTTCATGTCGGAGACCGGCCAAAGCCGTTCCTGGTTCATGAACTATCGTGACCTTGCCAGGCGGGCGGCAATCATCCTCAAGGAAATCGGCGACATCGACCCTGCCAGCCGCGCCGGCGATCTGTCGATTTCGCAACAGCAGATCGTCGAAATCGCCAAGGCGCTGACGCTGGATTGCCGTATCCTGATCCTCGATGAGCCAACGGCGGCCCTGACCGAGACCGAGGCCCAGACCCTTTTCAGGATCATGCACCGGCTGGCGGAACGCGGGATTGCGATCATCTATATTTCGCACCGGATGGCGGAAATTTTCGAACATTGCGACCGCATTACGGTGATGCGCGACGGTTGCCACATCAAGACGGCGAATATCGCAGAGATTTCCCCGGAGGAGGTCGTCAACAGCATGGTGGGGCGTGTTCTCGACAAGCTCTATCCGCCCAAGCTCGCGGAAAACGAAAAATCAGACGAGGTCATTCTTTCGGTTCGGGGCTTGAATGAAGGAAAGCGTGTTTTCGATGTCGATTTCGAACTGCGTCGGGGCGAAATCCTGGGGCTTGCCGGCCTCATCGGTGCAGGCCGAAGCGAGATTGCCCGGGCGGTCTGCCGGCTGGAGGGAAAACCGAAAGGCGAGGTTGCGCTGCGGGGGCGACCGCTGAAGCTGAGAGACTATCGTGACAGCATTCGCGAGGGGCTCGTCTATCTCTCCGAGGATCGCAAGGGCGACGGCTTGTTCCTCAATATGTCCATCGCCGCGAATGTCTCCGCACTCGATATCGGCAGGATATCGAACGGCATGGGTTTCATTGAGCGGCGCAAGGAGATGAAGCGTGCCGATGAACTGGGACGGCGGCTGAAATTGCGGGCGAACAGCGTTGGCGACGCGGTATCGACCCTGAGCGGTGGCAACCAGCAGAAGGTGGCGCTCGCCAAGATGCTGTCGGTGGAACCCGAGGTCATCTTTCTGGACGAGCCGACACGCGGTGTGGATGTGGGCGCAAAGGCCGAAATCCACCGGCAGATCCGGGAACTCGCGCGTGAGGGCGTGGGCGTGGTCGTCATATCCTCGGAACTGCCCGAACTCATCGGCGTCAGCGACCGCGTGCTGGTCGTGCGCGAGGGGCGCATCACCGGTGAGGTGGAGGGTGAGGACATGACGGAAGAAAAGATCATGCAGCTTGCATCGATCAATATTGCAGAGAGCCCTGTCGGGGCCTGAGGGAGCGGGAAAATGGCAACATCGGAAACACCTTCGGGCATAGCTGAAACGGCGGTTCGCCGTACCGGCTGGTGGGAACCCGCGCTCAAGGCGCGGGAAACCGGGCTCATCGTCATCATCCTCGCGCTTTTTGCAGTGATGTCGTTCATATCGCCGTATTTTCTGACCGTGGACAATCTGCGGGCCATGGCCATGGTCTTCGCTATCGAAAGCATCGTCGTGGTGGGCATGACGATCCTGCTGATCTCGGGCGGCATCGATCTTTCCGTCGGCTCCGTCACGGCGCTTGCCATGGTGGCGGCTGGCTGGCTTTTCCTCAACGGTGTCGATCCCTGGGTCGCGGCTGGGCTGGCGATCTGCCTGACGACATTGGTGGGCATGGCCATGGGATTTCTGACAACAGTTGTCGGCCTGCATCATTTCATCGTGTCGCTTGGCGTCATGGTGATTGCGCGCGGCGTTTGCCTGCTGGCAACGGGCGGCCGCCCGCTCGGCCTCTACTCGCTGCCGCCGGAATTCAAGTTCATCGGCCAGGGCGCGCTTGGCGGCATTCCGCTGGTGCTGATCATATTCGCGGTGGTTGTCGTTTCCTTCGATCTGCTGCTGCGCCGCGCGACGGCTTTCCGCAAGGTGTTCTATACCGGCAGCAATCCGAAGGCCGCGGCCTATTCCGGCATTCGCGTCGGCCGGGTCGTCTTTGCCACCACCACGCTTTGTTCGATGCTGGCAGGCGTTGCGGGCGTCATATACATGGCGCGCTTCGGCTCTGCCCAGCCGAGCTTCGGCATCGGCATGGAGCTTAACGTGATTGCGGCTGCGGTTATCGGCGGCGCCAGCCTCTCGGGCGGTTCAGGCACCATTTTGGGCGCGATCCTTGGTGCGATCCTTCTTTCGGTCGTTTCCAGTTCGCTTGCCTTGCTCAATGTGTCTGTCTACTGGCAGGACATCATCAGGGGAAGCATATTGCTGACTGCGGTTCTGTTCGACCACTATCTGGTCAAGCGTCGCCGCTGAACGCCCGTTGAGTGGCGATGGGTAACTGGAGAAAGACGATCATGCTGGACATCAAGGACGATTTCGATCAGCAGCGGCAGATATATTCCGTCCTGGTGCTGCATTTCATCGAGGGTGTGAAGCAGTCGGAAATCGCCGAGCGGCTCAATCTTTCCCATACCAAGGTCAACCGCATGATTGCGGCCGGCCGCAAGGCGGGCATGGTGAAGATCACCATCGCCAGCCCCTATCAGCGGCTGGTGGACCTTGAAAACGAGATCACCCACCGTTTCGGCCTCAGGCAGTCGGTGGTGACTCCGACGGTCTCCGATAATCCGGAGACCGCCTTGCAGATGGTGGGTCGGGTTGCCGCCAACCACTTGCTGGAAACCATCCGCGACGGCGATGTGATCGCGATTACCGGCGGCAAGGCGGTGAGTGCTGTCGTCGACAATCTGGAGGCGGAGCGCCGTTTCGATGTGCGGGTGGTGCCGCTGACCGGCGGTGTGCAGGGCAAGCACTATACGGATGTCAATCATCTCGCCACGCAACTGGCGGAAAAGCTGGGCGGCAGCGCATCGCTCGTTCATGCGCCATTGTTTGCCGAGGACGAGGAACAGCGTGATCTGCTGATGAATGTCGCATCGATCCGCGAGGTGTTCGACCTGGCGCGGCAGGCGCAGGTGGCGCTGGTCGGCATCGGTTCGGTGGAAGCGCCCGGTTCCGGCTATTACGATCTTCTGCCGGATGCGGCCCGTGGCGGGCAGGCGCTGGTGGATGCGGGTATTGCCGGTGAGTTTCTTGCCCATCTCACCATGGCGGACGGGCAACTGGCGCGTATCGATCTCAATTCGCGCGTGGTGGCGCTGGACCCCGGGCAGCTCGCCCGGTGCCCGAATATCATCGGCGTGGCGGCAGGCGCCATCAAGGCCGGGCCGGTGGCGGCCACGCTTGCCGGCCGCTATCTGACCTCGCTCGTCGTGGACGAGGCGATCGCCGGCTATTTACTGGATCAGGAAGAAGGGGAAACTTCGTGACGGACAATGCAATATTGACCCGGACAATCGGCGGCAGCGGCATTGGCGCATCCGCCGTGGGGCTGGGCACCTGGGCCATCGGCGGCTGGATGTGGGGCGGCACCGACGAGCGGCAATCCATCGCCGCCATTCAGGCCTCGATTGACGCTGGCATTTCCCTGATCGACACCGCGCCGGCCTATGGCATGGGGCTTGCTGAAACCATTGTCGGCAAGGCGATTGCCGGCAGGCGCGACAAGGTGGTGCTGGTCACCAAATGCGGCCTCGTCTGGCACGTGAACGAGGGTGCTTATTTCTTCCATCAGGATGGCAAACCCGTTCACCGTTATCTCGGCCCTGCCTCTATCCGTTATGAGGTCGAAGAAAGCCTGAAACGGCTCGGAACCGACTATATCGATCACTACGTGACCCATTGGCAGGATGCCACGACGCCGATTGCCGAAACGGTCGGAGCTTTGATGCGGCTGAAGGAGGAGGGGAAAATCCGCTCCATCGGGGCAAGCAATGTCTCGCCCGGCGATCTTGAGGCCTATATTGCCACCGGCGCGCTTGATGCCATTCAGGAAGAATATTCCATGGTGAAGCGGGATATCGAGACGACCCTGCTGCCGCTTTGCCGAAGGAATGCTGTCTCGGTTTTGAGCTATTCGTCCCTCGCGCTTGGTCTCCTGTCAGGCAAGGTTGGGCCTGAGCGGGTTTTTGCGGAGGATGACCAGCGCCACGGCAATCCGCGCTTCAGCCAGGCGAACCGCGAGAAGATCTCGCGGCTGATGCGGTCGCTGCAACCCGTGGCCGAGGCGCATGCGGCGTCGATAGCGCAGGTGGTGATTGCCTGGACGATTGCCCAGCCCGGCATCACCTTCTCGCTGTGTGGTGCGCGCGATCCGGCTCAGGCGGTTGAAAACGCCGCTGCGGCACGCCTGCGACTTACTGAGGGTGAACTGGCTCTCATCAGCGCCGGTGTCGCCGAGCATCTTGTCGGGCTCGATACTTAAATAATGTCGCTGAGACGGGGCCTCGCGAAGACAACATAATTTTTCGCCTCCCGTCTCTCCTGTCGCTTTAAACGGTCAACAACATTGGGACGCTGGTCACCAGCCGGCGAACGGTATTTCTATGCCCAGTTTTCGCGAGGACGCTCTGCGCCGTATCCGGCTCGACGGTGATTTCGACGCCGTCGTCATCGGCGGCGGCATCAACGGAATTGCCGCCTATCGTGATCTTGCCTTGCAGGGGCTGCGGGTGCTGCTGGTCGAGCGTAATGATTTCTCCTCCGGTTGCAGTGCTGCGCCCTCGCGCATGATCCATGGCGGCCTGCGTTATCTCGAAAACGGTGAATTCGGCCTCGTTGCGGAATCACTGCGGGAGCGAGATGCACTTCTGAGGCTTGCGCCGCATATGGTTCATCCGCTGCCGACGACAATTCCGATTTTTTCGACTTTCAGCGGCCTGTTCAACGCGGCGGCAACCTTTGCCGGCTCCGGCGGAAAACCCGCCAGCCGGGGGGCGCTCGCCATCAAGGCGGGCCTCATGCTCTATGACTTCGTTACCCGCAAAAACCGCATCTTGCCCCGCCATGAGTTTCGCAGCGCGGGCAAGACGCTGGAGCGTTGGCCGGGTCTGACCCCGGGGATCAGATATTCGGCAACTTATTACGATGCCTGGATCAGCCAGCCCGAACGGCTTGCGCTGGAGCTTCTGATCGACACTTGTGCCGATGCGCCACAAAGTATTGCGCTAAACTATGCCGAGCTTGTCCGTCTCGATGGTGAATATCGACTTCGGACTGAGGGAATGGACGAAACCCTGTCGATCCGGCCAAGGGTCATCGTCAATGCGACCGGCGCCTGGATCGATGAGACGATTGGTGCGCTTGCCGCCGCCCCGGCGGCGGAGAAGGCAAAACCGACCGTTTCCGGAACCAAGGGATCGCATCTGATCATTGCCAACGAGGCGCTTCTCAAGGCCCTGAATGGCCATATGATCTTTTTCGAGAATGCCGACAACCGCGTCTGTATCCTTTTTCCCTATCTTGGCCGGGTTCTGGCGGGCTCCACCGACATAAAGGTGGAGCGTCCTGAGCGGGTGCGGTGCGAGCCCGAGGAGCGGGATTACATTCTCGAGGCGATCCGTCAGGTCTTTCCGCAGATTGCCATTACCCATTCCGACATCGTCTTCAGTTTCAGCGGCATACGCCCGCTGCCGCGCAGCGATGCCGCCTTTACCGGAAGAATTTCCCGCAGCCATTTCGTCCACCGCGTTGCGGGCGATCCGCCGCAATTCTGCATGATCGGCGGCAAGTGGACGACCTTCAGGGCCTTTGGCGAACAGGTGACCGACGATGTTCTGGCCTTTCTCGGATGCAAGCGGCGGGCCGACACGATGGACCGCCCTATCGGCGGCGGCAGGAATTTCCCCACCGGTGCGGGACGCCTGCCGGCCCTGCTGGCGGAGGAGTTTTCAATCGGGAGGGATAGGGCCGAGCATCTGGCGTTGGCCTATGGTTCACGCGCACTCGAATTGATGGGCTTTTGCCGGGCCCGCCCGGATGACACGCCGTTTTGCGAAAATCTGCCAATCACGGCCGCCGAGGTGATCTGGTTGATCCGCTCCGAACATGTCCGGCACCTGACCGACCTCATCCTGCGACGCACGACGCTTGCCATCACCGGCGTCATTGATGCTGATCTGATCGATGCGATCCTGAATGTTGCGGCGCGCGAGCTGGGTTGGACGTCGAGCCAAGCGGCGACGGAACGGCAGCGGCTCATTGATGAGCTGGAAACCTTTTACGGCGTCACGCCGGCAATGCTTCAACACAGATGCAAGGAGAATGCATGATGATGCGGATTTCGAAAAAGGCGCGCATGAGCCGGCTGTTCCGCAATGGCGGATGCCTGGATGTGGCCATCGACCACGGGGTTTGCAACGAACCGAGCTTCCTCGTCGGGCTGGAAGATATGGCGCAAACCGTCGACAGGCTGGTGGAGGCCGGTCCCGACGCCATCCAGATGGTTTACGGCCAGGCGGATCTGCTGCAGCAGAGGCCGGAGCGGGACAAGCCGGCGCTCGTCATGCGCATCGACATGGGTAACCCTTACAATTCCACGCGCCACAGAACCATGTGGTCGCAGCTTCAGAACTATCACGATCCGATCATCGGTGCGCTGGAGATGGATGCCGCCTGCGTTGTCGTTAACCTGTTCATGCTGCCTGACGAGCCGGAGCTGTTTCGCCAATGCGTCGAAAACATCAGCCGCGTGCGGGCCGATTGCCATCGTTTCGGCATGCCGCTGATGATCGAGCCGCTGGTGATGCTGCCCAATGATGTGCGCGGCGGGTATCAGGTGGATGGCGATGCTGAAAAGATCGTCACGCTGGTGCGTCTTGCCTCGGAAATGGGAGCCGATATCATCAAGGCCGACCCGACCAGCAACCCGCATGATTTTCACCGCGTGATCGAGGCGGCGCGCTGCCCGGTGCTGGTGCGTGGCGGAGGGCGTGAGGACTTGCGCAACGTGCTGGCGAAATCGGCGGCTCTGATGGCCGAGGGCGCGAATGGAATGGTTTATGGACGCAACATCTATCAGCATGACAATCCGAAGGCCGTCGTTGCGGCCTTGATGGCCATCATCCATCAGGGTGCGGGCGGTGAGGAAGCATGGGATATCTATAATCGTGGCTGATAAAAATCACATATTGGGTCTGGATGTCGGCAATACGGTGATCAAGGCCGTGTTGTTCGACACGGCCGGCCGGCAGGTCGCGCAACACGCCATTGATGGCCATTCCAAATTTCCGCAGCCCGGCTATGTCGAGCGCGATCTTGAGGAATTATGGCGCAATGGATGCGAGGCGATCCGCGAGCTTCTGGCGAAATCCTCCGTCGATCCCGCAAGCATCCTTGCGGTCGGCTGCGCCGGCCATGGCAACGGTCTCTATCTTCTGGACAAGGGGCAGCAGCCTCTGATCGGCATCCAGTCGCTCGACAGCCGCGCCGCCGATGTGGCGGCCGAGCTTGACCGAAAAAGCGGAACGCAATTGCAGGCCCGTTGCCTGCAGCGGCCATGGCCTGCGCAAACGCCCAGCCTGCTGGCTTGGGTAAAACGACATGCGCCAGACATATATGCGCAGACTGGAACGGTCTTATTCTGCAAGGACTTCGTCAACTTCCGCCTGACGGGGTGCCTCGCGAATGATATTTCCGATCTCAGCGGTGCGGGGTTGCTCGCCTTCCCCGAAGCGAAGCTCGACCGGGAACTTCTGGCGCTCTACGGGCTTGACGATGCGGTCGATTTTTTCCCGCGCCTCGTGGAATCGGCGGATATCGTCGGCCATGTAACAGCTGAGGCTTCGGGTCTGACGGGGCTTTCTCAAGGCACGCCCGTTATCGGCGGTTTCTTCGATGTCGTCTCCAGTGCCATGGGGTCGGGTGTCATCAATGCCGGGGAGGCCTCCATCATCGCCGGCACCTGGAGCATCAATCAGGTTTTCGCGGATAAGCCGGTCATCAGCCCCGATGTCTTCATGGTCACGACCTTCGGCCGCAACCGCTATGTCAATATCGAATCCAGCGCCACGTCCGCAGCCAATCTCGAATGGTATGTGCATCGTGTTCGGGCCGACCACGGCGACCATGCCTTCGAGCGCTGCAACGAGCAGGTCGGTTCCGTCACGCCACGCGGCGACGATCCGTTCTTCCACCCGTTCATCTTCGGCTCGCGGCTGGGCGCGGAATTCCGTGGCGGATTTTACGGTCTCGCGGGCTGGCACGGCGAAGGCCATATGTTGAGAGCGCTGTTCGAGGGGGTATGTTTCGAACACCGTCGCCACATCGGCGTCCTGCGTGAAGCGGGTCTGCCCGTCGAGGGTGCCGTGATGTCCGGCGGCGGTTCCCGCAGTCAGCATTGGCCGCAGATCATGGCGGATGTTCTGGAAATTCCCCTGCGCGTCGCGGAGGCCCGCGAGACCGGTGCGCTTGGTGCGGCAATCGGTGCGGCCGTGGCGATCCGTCTTTATCCGGACTATGAGGAGGCAGTCGCGGCGATGACGCGTGTGGCCAATGCGTACCAGCCCGATGCGGGCCAGATCACGCATTACCGGCGGCGCTATGGCCTTTATACGCAGCTGACCGAACAGTTGCGCAGCTTCTGGAGCGACCTGCGTTTGCAGGAGCGATAGTCGCTGCGCCAGAAGGCCCCGTGGCGCGCATCAGCTGCGCCACGGCTGGAAGTCCGGGCGGGAAATGGAAGATGGACTTTGTCTGCAAATTGAGCATCTTATTCCTGCAAGCAGCAATGGGATGATCAACAGCAGATGGATATCAGGCGCCTGAAATCGTTTATCACGATTGTCGACATGGGTAGCATAACAAGAGCGGCCGATGTGCTGCATATTGCCCAGCCGGCGCTCAGCCAGCAGCTGGCGAGTATCGAGGAGCATTTCCGCCAGAAACTTTTGACCCGAAGCCAGCAGGGCGTTGTCATGACCGATGCCGGCAAGGTCGTCTATAGACATGCACAGGTCATTTTGCGGCAGATGGAGCAGGCGCAGGCGGAGGCGCTGGAAGCGGGCGCTGTGCTTTCCGGCAAGGTATCGGTGGGTCTTGCGCCCTTCAGCAGCGCCGCCACGCTTTCGCTGCGTCTGATGGAGGAAACCAAGCGACTTCATCCCGGCATTCTGCTGCACATCACGGAAAGCGTCAGCCAGCCCTATAGCCAGATGATCATGAACGGCCGTCTGGAAATGGGTTTGATCCATGGCGTCGGGCCGATCCGGGGTGTCAAGTTCACGCCGCTATTTCGTGAGGAATTCGTTCTGGTCGTACATCGCAGCTTCGGCGTGGAAGCGGGCGATGCGCCGATCACGGTCGCCGATCTGGCGTTTTTGCCCTTCCTTCTGCCGCCGACTTATAATTTCGTGCGCCGCGCCATCAATCTCGCCTTCACCCGCAGCCGCAAGGATCTGATCGTGATGGCGGAGCTGGAATCGGTAAGGACCATAGCGCGCGGCGTGGATGCCGGGCTTGGCGCGACCATAACGCCCAAGGCCATCGCTGACCGTATCGTGGCGGAATCCAATGAGGACATTGTCGTCAGGCAGATCGCCAGCCCGATGATCGAGGAAACGCTGTCCTTCTGCGTATCGGACAATACGCCGCTCTCCGAGCCGGCGCTTGCCGTGAAGGAAATATTGCTGCAACTGGCGGAGACCCTGAAATAAAAGGGTCAGGCCGGTTTTAAAGCCACGCGCAGCACCCTTTCCGGGTGCCGCGCGTGGAAAAGATCAAAGCATTGCTTCCTTGCGGCAGTTCACCAGCAATTCGGCCACCGAAAGGTTGTTTGGCAGGCGAAGCAGGGTTTCGACCATTTCGGCGAGATCGTCCGGCTGGGTCATATCCTCGCGGCTGACTTCCGTTTCGCCAACGGTCATATCGGTTGCGATATAGCCGGGGCAAAGCGCGGTAGCGCGCACGCCGCTGTCCCACAATTCCTGCCGGATGCCGTGGGTGAGGGCGACGACGGCGAATTTCGTCATCGCATAACCGACATTCGAGCCTACACGGCGCCCCGCCAGCGAGGCGACATTGATGACCCTGCCCTGTCCGGTCTTTATCAGATGGGGAATGGCGGCGCGTGTGACCCTCAGCGGACCCTTGACGTTGATACGCCACATCTGGTCGAGGCTTTCTTCACCCGCATCCATGACCCGGACTTTGGGGTTGATGCCGGCGCAATTCACCAGCCCGTCGATCCGGCCATATCTGGCGGCAACGGCCTCAACCCAGGCCTCCGCCGAGCCAGCCTCTTCCGCATCGTAGCGATCGGCCGAAAGCCGGTCCTTCACCGCAACGGCGGCCGGATTTCTCGCTCCCGCCGCGACGGTGAAACCGGCTTCGTGAAGCCTTTTGGCGATCGCAAGGCCAAGACCCCGCGATGCGCCGGAAACCATGATGACACGGCCACTTCCTCCCAACATGCTGTTCTCCCTATTTCATTCCATTGCAGAATTCGGCGATGCGGGCGCAGCCTTCGGCAAGGTTTTCCATGCTGGTGGCATAGGAAAGCCGGAAGAAGGGGCTGAGGCCATAGGCCGCGCCCTGCACTGTCGCAACATGATGTTCGGCGAGAAGCGCCATGACGAAATCGGTATCGTTCTCGATCTTCGTGCCGCCCTTCGTCGTCTTGCCGATCAGCGCGGCAATGTTCGGGAAGATATAGAAGGCGCCTTCCGGCTTGTGGCAGCGAAGCCCCTCGATTTCCGAAAGCTTGCCTAGTACGAAGTCGCGACGCGTCTTGTAGATATCGGCGCGCTCTTTCAGCAGATCCTGCGGGCCGTCGAGAACCGCGACGGCGGCAGCCTGCACGATGGTCGCAACGCCGCCGCTGTTCTGGGTATTGACGTTGCTGATGGCCTTGATGAGATCCTTCGGGCCGCCGCAGAAGCCGAGACGCCAGCCGGTCATCGCATAGGCTTTCGATGCGCCGTTGACGGTCAGCACCCGATCATAGAGGCGCGGCTCGACTTCGGCGATGGTGCAGAATTCGAAGTCGTCATAGATCAGGTGCTCATACATGTCGTCGGTCATGATCCAGACATGCGGATGCCGCAGCATGACCTCGGCGATTTCCTTCATTTCCGCGCGCGAGCAGGCGGCGCCCGTGGGGTTGTTGGGGAAGTTGAAAAGCAGCCACTTGGTCTTCGGGGTGATGGCGGCTTCGAGATCTTCAGCGCGCAGGCGGAAACCGTTATTCTCCGGGCAAACCACCGGCACGGGCACTGCGCCCGCGAACTTCACGATATCGGCATAGCTGATCCACGACGGCGCGGGAATGACGACCTCATCGCCCGGGTCACAGGTGGCCATGATGGCGTTGAAGATGATCTGCTTGCCGCCGCCCGCCACCAGGATCTGGCTCGGATCGTAATCGAGATTATTGTCGCGCTTGAACTTCCGCTGGATCGCGGCCCGTAGCGCCGGCGTTCCGTCGGCGGGCGGATATTTCGTGTCGCCGGCAAGGGCCGCCGCATGCGCCGCCTCGACCGCGTGGGCAGGCGTCGGGAAATCCGGCTCGCCGGATGACAGGCTGATGACCTTGATGCCCTGAGCGGCGAGATCGCGCGCTTTCTGGGTCATGGCGAGCGAAGCTGACACGGTGACGTTGTTAAGGCGTTGGGCGATGGTGGGCATGGATTATTTCCGATTGTAGCGGTGAAGGCAGGCATCGTCGCGACGCCAGTGCATGACAAAGAGGTTACGGGAATTTTCCGCCGTTTCCCCAATACGACTTCGATGTGAGGTCATACGGGATTTTGATGCATCGCCGCCAAAATGGGGTGGGCAGTCCATATGCGTATGCGATGACCTCAGAGGAATAAAATATTATGCAGCCCGTCGGCTTAGCCCCTAAGCTTGGCGCAACAACAAGGGAACGACGCGTCGGGGCAATATTACCCAGAGAGGTAACCGGCGCGAAAATGCAGAAATATGCGACAGGCGCCGGCAAAAGACCGGATGCCTCGACAGGGAGCACACCCAGCAAATTCTAGTCATAGGGCCTGGACGATCTCGTTCGGCTCAAAGCGATGCCTCGTGCCGTATTCAACGCGACGGGAGTATAGATGTCGGATATTGCGATCATGGAACCACATGCCCCGCCACGCCGTGGAGTTTCCGGCTGGAAAGCCCTCGAGCGTCGGCTGTTTTCGCCCGGCATCCTCATCCTGCCGCTGCTGATCTTTCTGCTGATCTTTTTCTTCTGGCCGGCGGTTCGGCTGATGAGCTTCAGCGTCATGACCCAGAATTCGCAGGGGCTGATCGGCTCCCCCTTCACGCTTGCCCATTATGTCAGGTTTTTCGAGGTCGATCTTTACCAGAAGGTGCTCTGGGCGACGATCCGCATCAGCCTGATCACCTCGGTTCTTGCGGCGATACTGGCCTATCCGGTCGCGACCGTTCTCGTGCGCGGCAATATCGTCACGACCCGTATCATCACGTTGATCGTGATTGCACCGCTTGCCGTTAGCGTGGTGGTACGTGCTTACGGCTGGCAGCTCATTCTTGGCAACGGTCCGACCGGCCTTCTGAATTACGTGCTGATGAATCTTGGCATCATAGACAGTCCGATGACGCTGCTGTTTTCGGATGCCGCCGTGGTTATCGGCTCCCTGCACATTTTCTTCCCGATGATGGTACTGCCGCTGTCCTCGGCTCTCGGAAAGATCGATCCGAATCTGCAGCAGGCCGCCAGAACTTTGGGCGCGCCGGCATGGAAAGTGTTCCTGCGGATTACCTTCCCGCTCAGCCTTCCCGGTCTGTTAGCGGGTTTCACGCTGGTCTTCTCTCTGGCCTCGGCATCCTACGTCATTCCCGCTCTGATCGGCGGTCCCGGCTCGCAGATGCTCGGCAACATGGTCGAACAGCAGGTTCTCGCGGTCTATGACTGGCCGTTCGGCGCCACCATCGCCACCATCCTCGTTTTCATCGTCATTCTGATCAACGCCGTCTCGATGCGGCTGCTCGGCGGACGTCGTATCAAGGCAAGCGCGTCATGAACAACAAGCTGACCGGCACTCCCGCCATCGTCCTTTACGCGATCACCGCCGCCATGATGGTCTTCATCCTGGCTCCCATCGTTCTCGTCGTCGCCATCTCGTTTTCCGACAGTTATTTCGTCACCTTCCCGCCGCAGGGTTTCACCTTCCGCTGGTATGCGGCGGTAATGCAGAACGAGGAATTCACCGCCGGCCTCACTTTCAGTGCAGCACTGGCGGTGGCGACCACCATTCTGTCACTGGCGCTCGGCGTTCCGGCAGCCTTCGCGCTCTCCCGTGGAAAATTCATCGGCCGCTCGCTGATGAAGGGGCTGCTGCTTTCGCCGCTGATCTTTCCCGTGCTGGTGACCGGCCTGGCATTGCTGCAGCTTTTCTCCGGTTATGGCTGGATGGATACCAAGCTGAAGCTTCTGATCGCCCACACCGTGGTGACGTCGCCCTATGTGATCCGCACGGTGTTGACCAGCCTTCAGCTCGTTAATGTCAGCCTCGAGGAAGCGGCGCGCACGCTTGGCGCCACGCGCTGGAAGACTTTCACGCGGGTGATATTTCCGCAGATCGCGCCCGGCGTCGCCTCCGGCTCGATCTTCTGCTTCATGGTTTCTTTCGACAATTATCCCGTTTCGATGTGGCTGGCCGATTCCGCGAACCTGCCCGTGCCCATCGTTCTCTATCGCCAGATTGGCACGGTCTTTGATCCTTCGGTCGCGACCATGTCCACCATCATCATCCTTCTGGCGGTGACCGTCGTGCTCGTCCTCGACAGGCTGGTGGGTCTGCGCCGGGCAATGGCTATGTAAATCAACAACAAGAGGGGTACCGGAAATGACAGACAAGACCATCATCATGAAACGGCGCAGTTTCCTGACAGTCACCGCAGGCGCGCTCGCCACACCCTATTTCTACACCGCGGCTTCCGCACAGGACCGCACCATGTATGTCGGCGTCTACAATTCGGCGCAGGGCGGACTGATCAAGAAGGAAGTGATCCCGGCTTTCGAAAAGGAATATAAGTGCCGGGTCCTGACGACCGAAGGCGCGACGCTCGCCAATATCGCCACGCTGCGCGCCACGCGCGAAAATCCGCAATATAGCGTGATGTCGATGGACGATGTCGGCGTTCCGCAGGCCAAGGAGGAAGGCCTGATCGAACAATTGCCGATGGACGAAATCCCCAACCTCAAGAATGTCTATTCCCGTTATCTTTTCGAAGACAATTTCGGCGTCGGTTTTGCGATCTCTATCGCCGGCCTGTTCTACAATCCGACAACGGGCAAGCCGTTCGAAAGCTACGAACAGATGTTCGACAAGAAATATGCCCGCCGCATGCTTCTCAACACACCGAAGAATACCCAGAGCGTTCTGATGCTGATGGTGGCGGCCGCCCTTGCGACCGGCAAGCCGCTGAAGGAAGCGCAATATGATACCGATGCCGGCTGGGCGAAACTCGCCGAGCTGAAGCCGAACGTGCTCTCGATCTATGACGCGGAAGCACAGACGATGATGGTGGCGCAGGGCCAGGCGGATTTCGGCGGCATCGAATATTCCAAGGCGGTTTATCCGCACACCAAGAAGGGCGTGCCGCTGGACATGACCTTCCCGAAGGAAGGCGCATTCACCGGCATCAATTCCATCGCGCTGGTAAAGGGCGGACCGCACCGCGATCTCGCGCTTGCCTATATCAACCGCATCCTCGATCCGGGCGTGCAGAAGATGCTTTCGGAAGCGACGCTGAGCGCCCCTTCCGTCAAGGGCATCGAGTTCGGCGCAGATACGGCGAAGTTCCTTGCCTACCCGGAAGCGAAGATGGAATCGCTCAACCTCTTCACGCCGGACTGGAAATACATCATTCCGCGCCGCGCCCAATGGCTCGAAAAATACAACCAGACCTTTAACGGCTGAGGAACGCTGATGAAATCCGTAGAAGTCCGCTTGGAAAGACTGACCAAACATTACAGCGGTCAGGTCGTTGCCGTCGATGATGTTTCGCTTACCGTCAAGGCAGGGGAAATCCTGGCGCTTCTCGGCCCGAGTGGCTGCGGGAAAACGACCTGCCTGCGCATGATTGCAGGGCTTGTCGATCCCACCTCGGGTGAAATCGTGGTCGGCGGCAAGCCGACCACGCGTACCCCGGTTCACCGCCGCAATGTTGGCATGCTTTTCCAGAACTACGCCCTGTTTCCCCACATGACCGTTGCCGAAAATGTCGCCTTCGGTCTGGAGATGCGGGGCATCTCGAAGGCTGACCGGGAAGGGCGCGTGAAGCAGGCGCTCGATCTCGTTCAGCTACACGCCTTCGGCGACCGACTGCCGGTGCAGCTCTCCGGCGGTCAGCAGCAGCGTGTGGCGCTGGCGCGCGCGCTGGTGATCGAGCCTTCGATGTTGCTCCTGGACGAGCCGCTCGGTGCGCTCGACAAGGGCCTGAGGGAAAGCATGCAGGTTGAAATCCGCAGCCTGCAGCAGCGGCTTGGCCTCACCACGATCATGGTGACCCACGATCAGGACGAGGCCCTGACCATGGCGGACCAGATTGCCGTGATGCGGGATGGCAATCTCGAGCAGATCGCACCGGCAGGCGAAATCTACCAGAAGCCGCTGACCCGCTTTGTCGCGGGTTTCATCGGCGCCTCGAACTTCTTCGAGGCGACCGTGGCGGAGCGCAATGGTCGTTCCGCAAGGCTGGTCACCGGTTCCGGCGTGCGGCTCGATGTCGAGGATATGGGGGCGGTTCAGGGCGATAAGGTCGTCGTGACCGTTCGCCCCGAAGCGATCTCGGTCTCACCGCTTGCGGTGGACGCAGGTGAAAACGCCAGCAATTCCACCACGGCGCGGGTGGAGCAGGTCGTTTATCGCGGTTTCATGTTGCATTATTATCTGCGGCTGGACAATGGCGAGCCGATGATCGCCTACCGGCAGACCCAGACGGAAGGTTTCACCAATGCCGTCAGCGCCGCGGGTGATCGGGTGAGACTGAGCTGGACGAGCGACAGCAATCACGTGATCCAGCTGAATTGATGCTTCTGCGGCCGGGTCGCTCAGGCGGCCCGGCTGACGGCGGATCGAAATCCGTGTCGTATTCCATAGCCGGCAAAAATTACGGCACCGCGCTCCTGACATGGAATGCGGTGCCGTGCTTTTTGTGCTTCAGGATATGAGGCGTATGCCGCTTCAGGCAACCACTTCGCGAGCCGGCACGACACTACCGCCGCAGGCTTCCACTTCGCTGCGCACGGTGCGCGCAAGCTCCAGCGAGCCGGGCGTATCGCTGTGGATGAGGATCGATCTGGCGCGAACGGGGATGGTCTCGCCCTCGATGGTCGTGACCGTGCCTTTTTCCAGAAACTGGCGCACCCGCGCGCGCACTTTTCCCTCTTCCTTGATGACGGAATTTGGCAGCTTGCGTGGCACGAGTTGGCCCTTCACATCATAAGCCCGGTCGGCGAGAAAGAGGTTGAGCACTTTCAGCCCGCAATCCAGAGCCGCCTTTTCGATCAGCATGTCCGGCATCGAAAAGACAATGAGATTGGGATCGACCGCCCTGATCTTTTTCATGATCCGCTCGGCAAGCGCCGCATCGCGGTTGATCATGTTGCCCATGGCGGCATGGAAACTGATATGGGAGAGCGCGACATCCTGCGCTTTCGCAATCGCCGAAAGCGCGCCGAGCTGGTAGAGAACCTGCTGTTCCATTTCTTCCGCATCGACGGGAATTTCGCGGCGGCCGAAGCCGAGACGGTCGGCGAGGCCCGGATGGGCGCCGACGCCGACGCCGTTCTGTTTAGCCAAACGCACCATGCGCGCCATCATTTCCGGATCGCCGGCATGGAAGCCGCAGGCGATATTCGCCGAAGAGACGACTTCCATAAGCTTCTCGTCGTCGCAGACCTTATAGACGCCGAAACCTTCGCCCATATCGGAATTAACATCGATCTTCATGGTTCCCTCTCCTTGTTCTTCAGGATTATCGTTTTGTCAGCGTGCCGAGTGCGGCGGTAACCAGCGGCAGGGTTCTGCGGATATCCGCGAAATAGGCGTCGATCGCCTTTTCGACCTCCAGCGCCTCGCGTACCGTTGCTTGCACGAAGCGGATGCGGCTGCCGATGCGGGCCTGGCCGAGACGCCACAGGTCACTGTCGATAATACCTGCCATCTTCGGATAACCGCCGGCGGTGTTGGCGTCGCTCATCTGGATGATCGGCTCGCCGCCCGGCGGTACCTGAACCACACCCGGTATGACGCCATAGGAGCGCAGTTCCACGGGAGCCGAAAGCATAAGTGGCGTGCCGGCCAGCCGGTAACCGGTGCGGTCGCTCTGCGAGGTGATTTTCCAGGCTTCGGACCAGAAACGTTCCGCACCTTCGCCGAAAAGATCATGTTCGGCGGCGGGAATGGCGCGCAGCAGCAATTCGCCATTGTCGGATACCGGAAACATGTCCGGCATCGCCTCGGCAAGCGGCATGACACCGAGGCCGCTTGCCGGCAGCGCCGGTGGCTCGCATGGCAGAACGGACAGCCTGTCGCCGGTGGTGAGATGGCGTCCCTCATGGCCACCGAAGGAGCCGCGAAGCGAGGTGCTGCGCGATCCCATCACCACAGGAACATCGACGCCGCCCTGAAGGCAGAGATAGGCGCGCGCATTCTTAAGCGGCGTCGAAAATTCGAGGATCTGACCCTTTTCTGCCCGCGCGCACCAGTAAGGCGGCAGATCAGTACCATTGAGCCGTGCGGCGCAATCCGCACCGGTTACCGCGAAGGTCAGCGCCTCTTCGAATTCGATGCGGAAAGGAAAGGTCTGGATTTCAATCGCCGCAGCATCCTCGCCATTGCCGACGAGAATATTGCCGACCCTGAGTGCGATGGGGTCCATCGCGCCCGTGGCGGTGATGCCGATATTGCGGTAACCCGCGCGGCCGAGATCCTGGACGGTGTTCAGCGGTCCGCAGGCAAGAATATGGATCATAGTTCGATCCTTTCAGGAAGGAAACGAACGCGGTCGCCGGGCGCAAGCACCGCCGGCTGCTCGGCAGTGGCGTCGAACATGGTGATTTCGGTAAAACCCAGCGAATTCCAGCCGTTCGGCCCGGTCAGAACCGAGATGCCGGACTGCATACCGCCGATGGTCACCATGCCCTTCAGCATGCGCAGCGACGGGACTTTCTTGCGCGGCATGAAAATGCGCGGATCGAGACCGCCGAGATAACCGAAGCCCGGCGCGCTGCCGACGGCGAAAACCGTATAGGTCCGCTCGAAATGCAGGCGCACGACTTCTTTGTCCGGCAGGCCGGAATAATCGCATATCGCCGCAAGGTCGATGGCGGGTTCGCCGCCATAGGTCGTCGGCACTTCGATGGTCTTGCCCAGAAGATCGAGCTCCGCCGTCCTTTGCCAGATATCGAGAAGTTCATCTTGCAAACGCCCGGCATCTTCAGGCGTGCTGCGTAGCACGATCAAGAGGTTGGTCATGCCGGGTATGAGTTCCAGCACCTCGGGGCGGTCCTTCAATGCGCGCGTCAGCGCCCAGATGCGCCTCTGGGCGGGTAGGTCCAGCTCGCCGGGCGCTTCGATCAGAAACGTCTTGTTGCCGATCATCGAGATTTTCGGCAGGCCCAGATGGGCGGGGGTGACGTGGGGTGTTTTCAGCGGGAGGTTGCTCATCGACGTCACCATCATGTTTCGGTCTTGAGAAGGGTGGAGCCATAGCCAACAAGCGCACCGGCTTCCGTCACGATTTCGCCGACGGTGCCGGCTTTTTCGGCGATGACCGGAACAAGCACGGGTCCGGCCGCGATGAATGCGACGATCTCGCCTTTCGCTACGGATTGTCCTGTCTGAACCGCCCGGTCGGAGCGCTGCGGATGCGCGGGTTTGAAGATGCCGGCCATCGGTGCACGGGCAAGAATATCCCCCGCCTTTACCGGCGCTTTGGCCGATTCGATGGGCCGCTGCGCTGCGGGAGGCTGAGCGCCTGCCATGGCAACGATCTTCAATGATCCATCCGGCGTCTCTATTTCAATGGCGGAGACATTGTTGCGCTCGAGGTGAGCGGCAAGATCGGCAATCGTACCGGGCTCGCTATAGCGGGATATCGAAACAGACTGTCGCTTCATTTTGAACTCCGCGCTGCAAGCCAATGCTCGAGGTAATGAATATCTGTGCCGCCTTCGGAGAAGGCGGGATCTTCCAATATTTCCCGCTGCAGCGGCAGGTTGGTAGAGACGCCTTCGATGCGCATTTCGCCAAGCGCGCGCCGCATGCGCATGATCGCCTGTTCGCGCGTCGGCGCATGGACGATCAGCTTGGCGATCAGGGAATCGTAATGGGCCGAAACCCGATAACCCGCCGTCACATGGGTATCGACCCGAACGCCGGGACCGCCCGGCAGGTGCAGAGCCGTGATCAGGCCGGGACAGGGAATGAAGCTATAGGGGTCTTCGGCATTGATGCGGCATTCGATCGAATGGCCTTCGCAGACGATATCGTCCTGCGAAATCTCAAGCGGATGGCCGAGAGCGACGAGAAGCTGCTGGCGCACCAGATCCACGCCCGAGGTCATTTCCGTGACCGGATGTTCGACCTGCAGGCGGGTATTCATCTCGATGAAATAAAATTCGCCATTCTCGTAAAGAAACTCGAAGGTGCCGACCCCGCGATAACCGATCTGGCGGCAGGCTTCGACGCAGCGATTGCCGACGAAAGCCGCGACATCGGGCGGGATGCCGATGGCCGGGCCTTCTTCGACGACCTTCTGGTGGCGGCGTTGCATGGAACAATCGCGCAGCCCCACCCAGACCCCGCCGCCCTGACCATCGCAGAGAACCTGAATTTCGACATGGCGCGGATGTTCGAGGAACTTCTCGATATAGAGTTCCGGCGTCCCGAAAGCCCGGCTTGCCTCCTCCCGCGTGACGAGAACGGCATCCTGAAGGGCGGAGGCATCGTGCACGACACGCATGCCGCGCCCGCCGCCGCCGCCGGCCGCCTTGACGATGACGGGATAGCCGATTTCGGCGGCGATTTTCGAGACTTCGGCCATGTCATCCGGCAGGGCGGAATCGGGACCGGGAACGCAGGGCACGCCGGCCTCCATCATTGCCCGCTTCGCCGCGATCTTGTCGCCCATGGTGCGGATGGCGTCGGCGCGCGGGCCGATGAAGACCGCTCCCGCCGCCTCCACGGCTTCCGAAAAAGACGCTCTTTCGGACAGGAAACCATAACCGGGGTGAACTGCGCCAGCGCCGGTCAGCTCCATCGCAAGCAGTATGGCCGGCACGTTGAGATAGCTCTGGGCGGGAGAGGCCGGGCCGATGCAGATGGCGGTATCGGCCGCCTTCAGATAGTCGGCATCCTTATCGGCTTCCGAATAGATCATGACGGTCTTCAGGCCGAGCTCACGGCAGGCGCGCTGCACCCGCAAGGCAATCTCGCCGCGATTGGCGATCAGCACGCTGTCGAATGTTCTTGGCTCAGCCACCTTTGGGAGTGTCTCATTCATCATTCGAACTCCAGCACCGGCTGTCCGAGTTCGACATCTTCGCCGTCATTGGCGATAAATCTGGCGATCCTGCCGCTTCGTTCGGCCCTCACGGTGTTGAACACTTTCATCGCCTCGATGATGAAGAGTTCCTGTCCTTCCTTCACCTCGTCGCCGGCTTCGGCGAAAGGCGCCGCACCCGGGCTCGGGGCGCGATGGAAAAGGCCGAATGAGGGTGCTGCGACGATGCCGGATGACGCCGGTGCGGCTGCGGCGGATGCCGGCGCCTGCTCTTCGGCGCGGGGTGTCTCGGATGCCGTTTCGGCTACCGGAACGGGCCGGGGCTGCGATGATGGCGCCTGCAGTGAAACGGCATTGTTTTCGCGGATGATCCGGACCGTGGTTCCCTCCTGGCTCACGGTCAATTCGGATACTCGCGATGAGCCGACGAACTCGATCAGTTTCTTGATCTTTTCCAGATCCATATTGGTTTCCAACGTCTTTTTTGTCCCCACGGCGGCAGGCGGGCGGAGCGGAATCCGCACCCTGTCCATCAGCAATAGCTACCATGGAGGCAGGATTGATGGGGTCAGACGAAGTTCCTATGGACATTGCTTTCCGGTTTGATATCCCGCCGCCGCATGGTGAAACGGTTCGAAGACTCCGAAGGAACGAACCATGGATTCCCGCAAAGGCATTCTCCTCAAAATCTCCGCAGCGCTCGCTCTGGTGCTGATGGGTGCCTGCATTAGCAGCCTCAGGGGCGAGATACCCATCGGGCAGGTCGTCTTCTTCAGGTCGGCGGTGGCCATGCTGCCGCTCTGTCTGTGGATGGCGGTGCAGGGCGGTTTCCGAAGGCAGGTGGCCACCAGCCATATTGGCGGCCATCTGGTGCGGAGTTTTTCCGGCACCGGCGGCATGGTCTTCAGCTATCTGGCGCTCGCCTATATCCCGCTGGCCGACGCGACGGCCATCAGCTACGCGACACCGCTCTTCACCGTCATTCTGGCGGTGCTGCTTCTCAAGGAAGTCGTCAGGATTTACCGCTGGACGGCGGTGGTCGTCGGGTTGTGCGGCATCGTGCTGATCCTGTCGCCGCATTTTTCCTTCGATGTTTCGGATGTCGCTTCCGGCTCCGGTGTCGCTATGCTCGGCGGCCTGTTCGGTCTGGCGGCGGCTTTTTTCTCCGCCATATCGATGATCCAGATCCGGCATTTGACGCAGACGGAAAATACCGGCGCAATCATCTTCTATTTCACCCTGCTCACCACCGTCATCGGCTTTGCCAGCATTGGCATGGGCTGGAAAATGCCGACCGCGTGGCAATGGACCCTGTTGATCGGCACCGGTCTCATTGGCGGTATCGCGCAGATATTGGTAACGCTCAGCCTGCGTTATGCCGAGGCCTCGCTGCTGGCGCCGTTCGATTACACCACGATGATCTGGGCGCTGTTGATCGGTTACACCTTCATGGATCAGGTCCCGGCCCTGACGACCATTCTGGGGGCTTCTATCGTGGTTGCCGCCGGTTTGTTCACGCTGTGGCGGGAAAGGCGGCTGCACAAAAAGCGTGTTACGGAACAGCTGACGCTGTCGGCTCCCTGATGGCCTGTTTCGCCAGCCGGTTTTCGCGCCACATGGCGAAAAGTCCGGCGGCGATGACCGTCAAGGCGCCAATGATGGTCGCACCCGTCGGCACTTCGGCCATGAAGAGATAACCGAGGGCGATTGCCCAGATCATCGTGGTGTAATCGAACGGCGCCAGCAGCGAGGCCTGGGCGTGGCGCAGGCTGAGCGTCATGGCGATCTGGCCGATGCCGCCGGCAAGGCCGCCGCCGGCGAGCAGCAGGAACTGGTGAAAATCCGGCATCTTCCATCCAAATCCGAGCGTGGCGAGGCCGGCCACGACACCCGTCAGCGTATAGATGAGAACGATGCGCGACGGCTTTTCGATGCTGTTCAGATGGCGGACGGCAATGGAGGAAAAGGCCGCGCAAAGCGCACCGGTCAGCGCCAGTGCGGTTCCGGTCATCGCGACCCTGTCGATTTGAGCGGGGCCTGAGGTGGCATCGAAGATCAGTTTCGGCGACAGCGTGATGAAGACGCCGATGAAACCGGTCAGCACGGCGGACCAGCGGTATATCCGCACTTTTTCGCCTAGAAGCAGCGCTGCCAGCATGATGGTGAAAAGCGGTGTCGTGTAGCTCAGCACCGTCACATTCACCAGCGGCAGATAGGCGAGGGCGAGAAAGCCGAAGAACATGCCGCCAAGCCCGGCCGAGCTGCCCGCGAGCAGGCTGCCGATGTTCTTTGCGGCCGGCACGGTTATCCGCTCGGACGAGGCGATGAACCAGAGACAGAGGGGAATGAGGGCAAAAAATCCCCGGCAGAAGACGACTTCGCCGACGGGGATCGCCCCGTCCAGGCCCTTCACGCAGGCGGACATGACTGTGAATGCCAGCATGGCCGTCAGCTTGAGCAAAATTCCGGTCTTAGGATTCATCCCGCTCCCCATCGCAGCCCAAACCGTGTCATGGGGAAGAAGCGGAGAAAAGCCTTAGCCGGCTGTCATAAGAATCTTGTCTTACCCCATCACTTCCTTGAAGGCCGGCAGGACCGCCGGACGGCGCTTTTCCCCTAGGCCCGCGCGGTGATTTGGTGTCATGATCGCATCTCGAACCGGCGGGAGGTTTAAGCGGGCATGTTGGATTTGCGCAGGCTGCGATATCTGGTCGCGATTGCCGATTGCGGCTCCATGTCGGCGGCGGCGCGGCAATTGGGGATAGCCCAGCCGGCGCTCAGCCATCACATTACGGAACTGGAAAGGCTGGTGGGGTTTCCCGTGCTGCACCGGCTGGCGCGGGGCGTGAAGGCGACGGAAAAGGGTGAAGTCCTGCTTTCCCATGCGCGGGAGATTACCGAGAAGGTGCGGCAGGCGGAGGCGGAAATCCGGGCCATGGCCTATCTGGATGAGCGGGTGATCCGGCTGAGCCTCATTCCCTCCTGGGCGACCGCCTTTGCGCCGAGCATCATCAGCGAGGTTGCCGCTTCGATGCCCAAGGTTTCGCTGCGGCTGATAGAGGCGCGCAATGACGAATCCCTGCGGCTCATCCGTCTCGGCAAGGTGGATATGGCCGTTGCGCTGGTGGGAGCGGAGGACAAGGCCGACGATCTTATCGTCAAGGAGAGCCTGTTTGCCGTTTCTTCAAGGCCTATCGGCCGGTCGATGCCGCTTGAGGCTGCAGCAGGGCTCGACCTGATCCTGCCGCCGAAAGACAATCCGCTGCGCATATCGATCGACGAAGCCGCTGCCCGTGCCGGGATAACACTGAACGTCACCATGGAGATCGACGGGCAGGATACGATCAAACGCGCCGTCAGCGCCGGTATCGGTGCGACGATCCTGTCATGGAATTCGGTGCAGCAGGAGCAGGAGGCCGGTCAGCTTCAGGCCGCCCATATCATCGAGCCAGTCATTTATCGCTCCGTCCATCTGCTGAAGGGCAGGGAGGTGGATGAGCGAACGTTCAGGCTGTTCCGCGACCTTTTGCGGGCTGTCGCAGGACGCGAGCCGGCATTCAACCCATAAACGATCTGTATGGGTAAATTGAAAACTCGGTATTTGTATTGTTGATGGCTTCTTCCTAGCCTCCCCTGTGAAAGCGTATCGGGGAGGAAAAGATATGCGTTTGAAGACATCTCTGTTTGGCATGCTGGCGGCGGCGGGAATGCTGGCTGCGGGAGGGGCGGCGGCGGAATATCCGGAGCGGCCGGTGACGCTCGTCATCGGTTATCCGGCCGGCGGCGGCACCGATATCCAGTCGCGGGCGCTGGTGCCCTATCTTGAAAAATATCTCGGCACATCCGTTGTGGTGGAAAACCGCGAAGGCGCCGGCGGGCTGATCGGCGCGACCTATATCGCCAATGCGAAGCCTGACGGTTACACCATCGGGGCGCTGAATTTCCCGTCAATGTATTCGCCGATCGTGCAGGGCAATGCCAGCTACAAGGAAGAGGCCTTCACGGCGCTCGCAAACCAGATCGGTGGCGATCTGGCGCTGACAGTCAACAAGGTGTCGCCGATCAAGACCGCCAGGGAATTCGTGGAGGCGGCCAAGGCGAACCCGGTCGTCGTCGGCGTGACGGGCATCGGTCATCCGAGCCAGATCACCGCCCTGCTGTTCGAAGAGGCGGCGGGCGTGAAGCTCAATTTCGTGCCCTTCAATGGTGGCGGGCCGGCACGGCTCGCCATGCTTGGCAACCACGTGACGCTCGGTTTCATGAACCTCAACGAGGTCTTCGCCGACAATCGTTCCGGCGCGCTGCGTGTGCTCGCGACCTCCGGTGCCGAGCGTTCGCCGCTTTCGCCTGATGTGCCGACCTTCAAGGAAGCCGGCTACAATGTGCAGTTCAGCCTGCTGGCGGGCTTCGGCGCGCCGAAGGGCTTGCCGGCGGATGTGGAGGCCAGGCTGGTCGATGCTTTCCAGAAGGCGCTGAAGGACCCGGATTATCTTGCCGATGCCAAAAAGCGCGAGCTGACGATGCTGCCACTGACACAGGCCGAATTTGCCGAGGCGCTCAAGAAGGGCAACGCCAATCTGGCCGAGCTCTGGAAAAGCAAGCCCTGGACAAAATAAGCGGCCGGCACCGACCGCTTCTCTCATCCCCAATGAAAATGACGCTTGGGCCGCGTTTGGCCCAGGCATGACCCACTGTTGAAAGGAATCCGGCCCATGGCCCATGTCATCCGCAATTTCCAGCGCCCTTCCAGAGCCGATATCGAGGCAATCAGCAAATTCAGCCCCGCCACGATTCACGAGGCGCAGGGCAAGCTCGGCGCTCTCGATTATCGCATCAAGCCGATCAAGCCCGGCCTGAAAATCTGCGGCCCCGCAATCACCGCGAAATGCCATATCGGCGACAATTTGATGATTTTCGAAGCCATCAATCTGGCAAAGCCCGGCGATGTGCTGGTCATCGATGGCGGTGACAATCCCAATCAGGGCGGCTTTGGTGATGTGCTGGCTGCCGCCTGCATCGGCAAGGGCATTGTCGGCTTCGTGGTCAGCGCCGCCGTGCGTGATGGCAAGGGTCTGCGCGAGATTGGTTTCCCGGTGTTCTCACTCGGCCTTTGCATGAAGGGCACCTCCAAGGACACGCTCGGCACCATCAACCATCCGGTCGTGGTCGGCGGCGAATTGATCAGCCCCGGCGATATAATCTGCGGCGATGATGACGGCGTTGTCGTCGTTCGCGAGAGCGATATCCCGAAACTCGTCAAGGCCTGCCGGGAGCGCGACGACCACGAGAACCACATGATGGAACTGCACCGGCAGGGCAAGATGGATATCGAGGATCGCTACGAAATGATGCGCTCGAAAGGATGTGTCTGGGCCGATTGAGCCGGTGTTTCGACATCTGAATACGCCGTGTCGGGAAGCGCGGCGTATTCTCAGTGTGGAGGGGAGATAATCATGGCCGAAAACGGCTCGAAACTAACGGCGAATATTCTGTCGGGGGCCTTCTTTCTGGCGGCCGCCGCCGGGCTTTATTATGGCGCGCGGCCGCTGAGCATGGGCACCAATTTCCAGCCCGGGCCCGGCTATATGCCGACGGTCATCGCGGCCTTGATGTTTGCGCTGGGTATCGCGCTGCTTTTGCAGGATCTGCTGGGAAAGACACCGTCCGAAGCCTGGGTGGCGCCGAAAATGCGCCCGTTTCTGGCGGTGGCCGGCATTGCCGGTTTTGCGCTGCTGATCGAGCCACTAGGCTTTATCGCCGCTGCCTTCGTGCTGATCGTGCTCGCCTGCATCGCTTATGGCAGGATCCGGCCGGTTGAGGTTCTGTTGCTTTCCGCCGTGCTCATCTTCGCCTGCATCCTCATTTTCGTTGTGGGCCTCGGACAGAGGATACCGTTGCTGCCATGACCGATCTTCTTTCCAATATCGTTCTCGGTTTTGGCGTGGCCGTCACACCCGTCAATCTTTTCTATTGCCTGCTGGGTGTCACACTCGGCACGATGATCGGTATCCTGCCGGGCATTGGCCCTTCCGCCACCGTCGCACTGCTTCTTCCGATCACCTATACCATGCCGGATACGGCGGCGCTGATCATGCTCGCGGGCATTTTCTACGGTGCGCAATATGGCGGTTCGACCACGGCGATCCTCGTCAATCTGCCGGGTGAATCCTCATCCGTCGTCACCTGCATCGATGGATATGCCATGGCGCGGCAGGGCAGGGCGGGTGTGGCGCTGGCCACGGCGGCGCTCGGATCGTTTTTTGCTGGCACGGTGGCGACTGTCCTGATCGTCGTTGTCGCAAAGCCGCTTTCGGCCATTGCGCTTGCCTTCGGCCCGGCCGATTATTTCAGTCTGGTGATCTTCGGGTTGCTGTTTGCCGTGTTCCTGTCCAGCGGATCGCCGGTCAAGGCGGTCGGCATGGTCGCCTTCGGTATCGCGCTCAGCCTCGTCGGCATCGATCCGACATCCGGGGAGCAGCGTTTCACCTTCGGCATGGCCGAATTGTTCGACGGCATCGATTTCGTTGTTCTTGCCATCGGTCTTCTCGGTGTCAGCGAAATCCTTTTCAACCTTCAACAGGGTGTGGAGCGGGATGCGGGAGCGGTAAAGACCGGATCGCTGATGCCGACGCGGGAGGATTTCAAACAGGCTTTCCCCGCCGTCCTGCGTGGCACGGCGCTCGGTTCTTTCCTCGGCGTGCTGCCCGGTGGTGGTGCGATTATGAGTTCTTTCGCGAGCTACGCGCTGGAGCGCAAGATCGCCAAGGATCCATCCCGTTTCGGCAAGGGCGCAATCGAAGGGCTGGCGGGGCCGGAAAGCGCCAATAATGCCGGCGCGCAGACCTCCTTCATCCCGCTTCTGACGCTCGGTATTCCCGCCAATGGACTGATGGCGCTGATGGTCGGTGCAATGATGATCCAGGGCATTACACCGGGACCGGAAGTCATGCAGTCGCGGCCCGATCTCTTCTGGGGGCTGATCGCCAGCATGTGGGTGGGCAATCTTCTGCTGCTGGTGCTGAACCTGCCGCTGATCGGCATCTGGGTGGGGCTTCTCGGCATTCCTTACCGCTTTTTGTGCCCCGCCATTCTGATGTTCTGCGCCATCGGCGCCTATGGCCTGTCCTACAGCGTCGTGGACGTTCTGTTCTGCGCGGTCTTCGGCATTGTCGGCTTCTTCCTGCGCAAGATCGGCTGCGAGCCAGCACCGCTGGTGCTGGGTTTCGTTCTCGGTCCGCTTCTGGAGCAGAACATGCGCCTTGGGCTGCTGATTTCGCAGGGAAGTTTCTCGACATTCGTCACCCATCCGATCAGCGCCACCCTGCTCGCCTTGTCCGGCATGGTCGTCATCATGATGGCGATGCCGGCGATCATGCGCCGTCGCGAGGTCGTGTTTCAGGGTGATGACGACTGACGATCAATCGAGCCGGCGCGGCCGGCCAAACAAAGGTGAAACAATGCATATTCTGATAATCGGTGCCGCCGGAATGATCGGCCGCAAATTGACGCAACGTCTCGCTTCTGACGGAGCGATTGGCGGTGCGAATATCACCGAAATGACCCTGACGGATGTTTTCGAGCCGGCAGCGCCGAAAGGCTTTGGCGGCAAGCTGACCATCGAGCGCAGCGATCTGTCGAATGCCGGCGTCGCCGAAAAGCTGATCGCCAAGCGACCGGATGTGATCTTCAACCTCGCCGCCGTGGTTTCGGGCGAAGCGGAGGCCGATTTCGAGAAAGGCTATCGTATCAATCTCGATGGCGGGCGTTCGCTGTTCGAGGCCATCCGGCTGGAGCATCAGAAGGATGGATACCGGCCGCGTGTGGTCTTCTGCTCGTCGCTCGCCGTGTTCGGATCGCCTTTCCCCAAGGTGATCGGCGACGAGTTCCTGCCCGCACCGCTGACCAGCTACGGCACGCAGAAGGCGATCGTGGAGCTGTTGCTTGCGGATTATAGCCGTCGCGGTTTCTTCGATGGCGTCAGCATCCGCCTGCCCACCATCTGCATCCGCCCCGGCAAGCCGAATGCGGCCGCCTCCGGCTTCTTCTCCAATATTCTGCGCGAACCGCTGGTGGGCCAGGAAGCGGTGCTGCCCGTTGCCGATACCGTGCGCCACTGGTTCGCCAGCCCGCGCTCGGCCGTCGCCTTCCTGCTGCGCGCCGCGAGTGTTGATCTGTCCGGGCTAGGCGTTCGCCGCAATCTCATCATGCCGGGGCTTTCGGCCACGGTGGCCGATGAAATCGAGGCCCTGCGCGCCTTTGCCGGGGAAAAGGCTGTGGCGCTTATCAAGCGCGTTCCCGACGAGCGGATCATCCGTATCGTCGATGGCTGGGCCGAGGATTACGATCCGCAGCTCGCCCTGTCGCTCGGCTTCAGGGCGGAAACGTCCTTTGCCGAAATCATTCAGGCGCATGTGGAAGATGAGCTTGAGGGGAAAGCAGCATGAGTGATGGAAAGATCGCGCTCGTTACGGGCGGAGGAACAGGAGTAGGCAAGGCGATTGCCAAGGCGCTCCTGGAAGAGGGTTACAGCGTTGCGATCACGGGGCGGCGGCGTGAGGTTCTGGACACCGCCGTCGCCGAATGGCGCGAACATGGAGACCGTATTCTGGCCGTCGCGGCCGATATTTCCCTTCCGGTCGATGTCGAACGGCTGTTTGCTGAGGTCACCGGACGTTTTGGCCGCCTCGACCTTCTGGTCAACAATGCCGGCATGTCGGCACCGGCGGTCCATATCGAAGATGTACCGTTCGAAACCTGGAATGCCGTGGTGGGAGCCAATCTCACCGGCGCTTTCCTTTGCACGCAGGCGGCGTTTCGTCAGATGAAGGCGCAGTCGCCGCAGGGCGGGCGCATCATCAATAATGGCTCGATTTCGGCCACCACGCCGCGTCCGCGTTCGGCGCCATACACCGCGACCAAACACGCGATCACCGGCCTTACCAAGTCGGCCGCGCTGGATGGCCGGGCATTCAACATCGCCTGCGGGCAGATCGATATCGGCAATGCCAGCACCGAAATGACGCGCGCCATGGCGACCGGTGTGTTGCAGGCGGATGGCAGCACCGCTATCGAACCCACCATCGATGCCAGCATCGTCGCCCGGGCTGTGGTGCATATGGCCTCGCTGCCGCTCGAGGCGAATGTGCTGACCATGACGGTGATGGCGAGCGGCATGCCTTTCGTCGGTCGCGGCTAAGGAGCGCGCATGAAGCCCGATCTTCTGCAAACCTACCCGCTTCAGCCACAGATAGAAGCCGAACTGCAAAAGCGCTTCCGGGTCCATCGCTGGCACGAAATATCCGACAAACAGGCGTTTCTGCAAGCGGAGGCGGCTTCGATAAAGGCTGTCGTCACCGGTGGCCATATCGGCCTTGCCCCTGATCTTGCCGACTGCCTGCCCGCTCTCGAAATCGTCGCCATCAACGGCGTCGGTTTCGACAAGGTCGATCTCGATCAGGCCCGCGCGCGCGGCTTCAGGGTCACGAACACGCCGGACGTGCTGACCGAGGATGTCGCCGATCTCGCCATCGGCCTTTCCATCATGCTGCTGCGCCAGCTTGTCAGCGCGGATCACCATGTCCGCTCGGGAGAGTGGAAAAAAGCCGAGATGCCGCTTGGCAACAAGGCCTCGCGGCGGCGTTACGGGATTTACGGGCTTGGCCGCATAGGCCGCGCCATTGCGGCGCGGCTGGAAGCCTTCGACGCGGAGATTTCCTATTTCAGCCGGCGGAAGCAGGATGTGGCTTATGGCTATCATTCAACGGCAGTGTCGCTCGCAAGCGCCTGCGATGTCCTGATCGTCGCGGCGGCGGCGACGCCGGAGACCAGACACGCGATCAGCCGCGAGGTTCTAACGGCGCTGGGGCCGGACGGCGTGCTCGTCAATGTCGCCAGAGGATCGCTGGTGGATGAAAAGGCGCTGGTCGATATTCTTGTGGCAGGCGGGCTGAAGGGGGCGGCGCTCGATGTCTTCGAGAACGAGCCGCATGTTCCCGAGGCGCTGATCGGCATGCGCAATGTCGTTCTCGCCCCGCACATCGGCGCTGCGACCCATGAGACGCGGCTTCAGATGGGCGCTCTGGTTCTCGCCAATCTGGATGCGCATTTCGCAGGACAGGACCTGCCGACGGCTGTGGTCTAGAATGTGCCGGTGGCCGGCATGGGGGATGCATGCCCTGCCGGCCGGATTGCCGCATCGCTGAAAGTGGTACAATCGCCATCCATACAAGTTGCTTATTACTCCAAAAAAAATCGGTCTTAGGCAAGCGATGAAAGCTTCACTAATGTTTGCTCAACGATAGGGGACAAACATGCCATTCTCAGACTACAAGACCGCACTCGTAACCGGCGCATCTTCCGGAATTGGCGCCGCCGTCGTGGAGCGCCTTTGCCGCGAAGGGCTGGAAGTGCATGCGGTTGCCAGAAGTGCGGACGCTCTCAACAAGCTGGCGAAGCGCACGGGCTGCTTTGCCCACGCCATCGATGTGACGGATCGGCCGGCGCTTGCAAAGCTCACCAGTGAAGTTGCGTTCGATGTCCTCGTGAACAATGCCGGTGTCGACCGCCCGAAGAAGTTTCTGGAAGCGGATGAGAGCGATATCGATCTCCTGATCGATGTGAACCTGCGCGCCGTGCTGCATCTGTGCCGCATGGTGGTGCCGGCTATGGTGGCGCGCGATCGCGGTCATGTCATCAACATCTCCTCCATTGCCGGCAATTACAATTTCGGCGGCAATTCCACCTATCATGCCAGCAAGGCCGGCGTGGCAATGCTG
Source organism: Agrobacterium sp. GW821-FHT14E08 (assembly GCF_058803865.1). Lineage (NCBI taxonomy): Bacteria > Pseudomonadati > Pseudomonadota > Alphaproteobacteria > Hyphomicrobiales > Rhizobiaceae > Agrobacterium > Agrobacterium sp. GW821-FHT14E08. The sequence goes on from NZ_JBXAPJ010000003.1 coordinate 89,296, forward strand.
TCCAACCAGCTGCGTATCGATGCTTTCGGTAAACGCGTGCGGGTGACGGAAATCTGCCCCGGCCGCGTCGCGACCGACATTTTCAACCATGTGCACGGCGATGATCCGAGCATTCGCGAACGTTTCATCGATGGTTTCGAATTGCCGCAGGCATCCGATATCGCCGATGCGATTGCGTTTGCCATCGCCGCACCCGTGGCCATGAATATCGGCCACATGGAAATTACCCCGACGCTTCAGGTCATGGGCGGGCTGCAGACGGCCAAGCCCCAGACCTCTGAAAAGGTCGCGGCGGGCGGAGCCGGAGGAAAAGTCGCGTGAGCGGTTTTGACCTCGGCGCAATCTTGAACAATGCGGACTATGTCTCGATGCTTTTGCATGGCATCCAGATGACGTTCATCATCTATGCCGGCTCGTGGCTGCTCGCCATGTCGCTGGCCATCGTGCTTCTCGCTATCCGCCTCTCGCCCTTCCGCTTCGGCGACCCACTGGTGGCGGCCTATGTGTCCTATCATCGCAACGTGCCGACGCTGGTGCAGCTGATGCTCTGGTATTTCGGCGTCTTCACGCTGCTGCCGAGCGGGCTGGCCAACTGGCTTTCCAGCCACAATGCGGAAGCGATCTTCGCCATTATCGGCCTTGGCCTCTGTCAGGCGGCCTATTTCAGCGAGGATCTGCGTTCGGGCGTTCGCTCCATCAATCCCGGCCAGATGGAGGCGGCGCGTGCGCTCGGGCATAGCTATGTCTCGGCCATGCGCTTCGTCATCATGCCGCAGGGCGTTCGCAACGCGCTGCCGCCGCTCATCAACCACAGCACCTCGCTTTTCAAGAACAGCAGTCTCGGCGTTCTGATCGGCGCACCGGAACTGACCCATGCGGTCAAGGAGGTCGAAAATCTGAGTTTCCGGACGTTTGAGGTCTATCTGGTCGCCACCGTGCTTTATCTGTTCTTCTCGCTGCTGATCATGGGTCTTGGAGCCTATATCTCCATGCGTGCCGATCCTCTGCGGAGGGCGCGGGCATGATCCACGACATGATCACAATCATCCAGGATTACTGGCTGCTGCTCCTGATCGGCCAATATCCCAATGGTCCGCTCGGCGGCCTTGCCAACACGCTCATCCTCTCAGCGCTCAGCATCGCGCTCGCCTTTCCCGTCAGCATCCTGATGGCGCTGGCGCGGCTGTCGAAATGGCGGGCCCTGCGCTGGCCGGTGACCGCGGTGGTCTATTTCACCCGTGGCGTGCCGCTGCTGATGCTCATTCTCTGGAGCTATTTTCTCGTTCCGCTCTGGACCGGCGCCGATGTGCCGAGCTTCGTGACGATGCTGACCACGCTCGTCATCTATCAGGGCGCTTTCATGAGTGAAGTCGTCCGTGCCGGCATCGTATCGCTGGGCACGGGGCAGATGGATGCAGCACGGGCGCTTGGCCACGGTTATTTCGGTGCGATGCGTTATGTCATCCTGCCGCAGGCGCTCTACAACATGATCCCGAGCCTGATCTCGACTTTCGTATCCACCATCAAGGATACGACGCTCGGTTATGTCATCAATGTGCCTGATCTGACCTTTGCGGCAAACCAGGTGAACAATCAGCTTTTGACCCAGCCCTTCCAGGTCTTCCTCATTCTGGCGCTGGTTTATTACATCATCTGCTGGTCGCTCACCCATGTCGCCAATCTTCTCGAGCGACGTATCGCCCGCCGCCGGGCCGGCCCGCGCGGCAAGCTTGCCGCAGACACGGCACCGGCCCCCGCCAATATCGCTACGGAGCAGCTATGACCGCGCCAGTTTCCGCCACTCAGGACTACACCATCACGCTTTCGCAGGTCTGCAAAAGCTATGGCGATTATCAGGTGCTCAAGGATGTCAACGAAAACGTCACCCGTGGCGAGGTCGTCGTCATTTGCGGGCCGTCGGGTTCCGGCAAGTCCACCCTCATCCGCACGATCAACCGTCTGGAAGAGATCAGCAGCGGGTCGATCATGCTGGATGGCAGGAACATCCATGCCCAGATGCGCGCAAAGGAGCTGAACGCGCTGCGCAGCCGGGTCGGGTTCGTCTTCCAGAGCTTCAACCTCTTCCCGCATCTTTCGGTGGTGGAAAATGTCTCCATGTCGCCGATCCGAGTGAAGGGTGTTTCTCCCGCGGTCGCCCATGACAAGGCGCTGAAGCTTCTCGATCGCGTCGGCCTTGCCGATAAGGCCGGTTCCTATCCCGCCCAGCTTTCCGGCGGTCAGCAACAGCGCGTCGCCATCGCGCGGGCGCTCGCCATGGAGCCGCCGGTCATGCTGTTCGACGAGCCGACCTCAGCGCTCGATCCGGAAATGGTCGGTGAGGTGCTCGCGGTCATGAAGAGCCTCGCCGCCGAAGGCATGACCATGCTCTGCGTCACCCATGAAATGGGCTTTGCCCGTGAAGTGGCCGACCGCATCTGGTTCATCGATGCCGGGCGCATTCTCGAAACGGCAAAACCGGACGAGTTTTTCAAAAATCCGCAACATCCGCGTGCCCAGCGGTTTCTTGCCGATTTGAGACACTAGACCCAACCTCTATAATAACGGGAGAACTGAAATGAACTGGAAGTGCATTACTCTTACCGCCATATTGGCAACCTCGGCTGCGGTCCTGCCGGCCAAGGCCGACCAGCTCGATACGATCATTGCGAACAAGACGCTGCGTTGCGCGACATTCGCCGATGTGCCGCCTTTCGCCTCGCCGGACCCGAAGACGCGCGAAATGGCGGGCTTCGATGTCGATCTGTGCGGCGCCATCGCCAAGGAACTCGGCGTCAAGGCAGAGATCAAGCCAGTGTCGGTTGAAGCGCGCGTTCCCGAAGTCAAGCTCGGCCGCGTCGACCTCTCGGTCGCCAACCTCGCTTACACCCAGAGCCGCGCCGAACAGATCCAGTTCAGCGACCCATATTATCTGGCTAAGGAAATGCTGATCGTTCCGGTCGATGACCCCGGCACCAAGAAGTCCGATTTCGTCGGCCAGCGCATCGCGTCCAGCAAGGGGTCGACGTCGGAACTCTCCGTCAAGCTCAACAAGTCCGAGCCGCTGACATTCCAGGATACGGCATCCGCCTATCTCGCCGTCCAGCAGGGCAAGGCGCGCGGCATTGTCGGCAACACCATGACGATGACCAAGTTCGTCAATGAATCCAAGACCAAGGGCAAGCCGATGCGCATGATCGAAGAGCCGATGCTCTTCCAGCCCATCGGCATCGGCATGGCCAAGGACAACCCGGCGCTGACCGCAAAGATCAACGAAATCCTGCGCAAGCTCGATGCGGATGGCGAGATCAACCGCATCTGGGACAAGTGGCTTGGCCCGAACACCGAATACAAGATGACACGCACCGACAAGGTCGTGCCTCTGTCCGAACTGAAGTTCGACCCGATCCCCTGAGTTTCGGCTCAGCCTCGGCCAATTTCCAACTCTTCAACACTATCGGTCGGCGAGAAGCTCTCGCCGACAGCTTCAACGTGGGAGGTTTTTCATGATCCACATTAAAGATATCGCGCAGCGTCCGGCCAAGGCGGATGTCGACGCCCTTGCCAAATTCTCTCCCGCCACGATCCATGAGGCGCAGGGACGTCGCGGCGCATTGTCCTCTCGACTGAAACCGGTCGATTATCGCATGAAGCTTTGCGGCCCGGCCTTCACGGTGAAATGCGCGCCGCGCGACAACATCATGCTGCAGCTCGCCATCAACTATGCCAAGCCGGGTGACATCATCGTCGTTTCCGCCGGCGAATATGAAGAAGCCGGTTCCTTCGGTGACGTTCTCGCCAATGCCTGCCTCGCAAAAGGCATCGGTGGCCTGGTGACGGATACCGGCGTGCGCGATACGCTGCAACTGCGGGACCTCGGCTTCCCGGTCTTCTCGCTCAGCGTCTGCATCAAGGGCACGGTCAAGGAGACCATTGCTGCGGTCAACGATCAGGTGATCGTCGGCGGCGAAATCATCAATCCGGGCGATATCATCGTCGGCGACGCCGATGGCCTTGTGGTCGTCAGGCGCGAAGAAGCGCAGGAAGCGGCCAAGCTTTCGCAGGCCCGCGAAGATGCCGAGGCCGGTTACATCGAAGCCTACAAGCAGGGCAAGTCGGTGATCGAGGTCAGCAAGCTCGAGCCGGTTCTGAAAGCCAAGGGCCTCGTGGTCGATATTTGAGACAAGTCCGGACAATGGGCAACGGCGGCGACTGCCGCCGTGCGAGCCTTATGGGAGGAGAGACTATGAAAGCGGTTGTCATCCACGCGGCGAAGGATCTGCGGATCGAGGAACGGGAGGCCGAGCAGCCCGGCCCGGGGCAGGTCGATGTGGCCATCGAAGCGGGTGGCATCTGCGGCTCCGATCTGCATTATTACAATCATGGCGGCTTCGGCACGGTGCGCGTGCGGGAGCCGATGATCCTCGGCCATGAGGTGGCCGGCACCATCAAGGCTTTGGGGGAGGGTGTCTCCGGCCTCGCCGTCGGCGACCGTGTTGCCGTATCGCCGAGCCGGCCCTGCAACCATTGCGAATTCTGCCTGAAGGGTCAGCAGAACCAGTGCCTCAACATGCGCTTTTACGGCTCCGCCATGCCCATGCCGCATATTCAGGGCGCGTTTCGTCAGCGTCTCGTCGCCGAGGCCTATCAGTGCCACAAGGTGCGGGATGGCGTCTCCATTCATGAAGCGGCGATGGCCGAACCTTTCGCGGTAACGCTGCATGGCGTCAACCGCGCCGGCGCATTGACCGACAAACGCGTTCTCGTCACCGGCTGTGGGCCGATCGGTGCGCTTGCCATCATCGCCGCCCGCGCCCATGGCGCGCGAGAAATCGTCGCAACCGACGTCATGGATGCGGTTCTTCAAAAGGCGCTCGCCATCGGTGCCGACCGTGTCATCAATGTCGCCAGTGATCCGGATGCGCTTTCCGCCTATTCGGTAAACAAGGGCTATTTCGATGTGCAATTCGAGGCGTCCGGCAATGAAAGGGCCGTCCGTTCGGGTCTTGAAGCGCTGAAGCCGCGCTCAACGGTGGTGCAACTCGGTCTCGGCGGCGATGTGTCCATTCCGCAGAACATGGTGGTTGCCAAGGAAATCGAGATGAAGGGCACTTTCCGGTTCCATGAGGAATTCGGACTTGCCGTCGATTTCATCAACCAGCGCCGTGTCGACCTGAAGCCCTTGCTGACCGGAACCTTTCCATTGGAAGAGGCGGTTGCGGCATTCGAAGCCGCCGGTGACAGAAGCAGGTCGATGAAGGTTCAACTCGCCTTCTGATCTCTCTCACCGTGGCATCAGATGAATGCCGGCAAGCGTGCAGCGCACCGAACCGCCGGCCTTCTCGATTGTTGGTATATCCAGCGGCACGGGAACGGCGCTCTCGCGGATCGTATCTATCTGGGCCGGTGTGAGCGACGCGAATGCGGTGGTGGAGAGCGCAAGGATGCGGCCGTCGCGTCCCTGTAGCTCCAGCGCATTGCCGACGAAGCTGCGAATCTGGGCGTTGGTAAGCGCGATGACTTGTCGTCCCGAGCGTTCGAGCCGGTTGACGATTTCCGCGCGCCGCAGGCCGTCGGCGATCATGTCGAGACCTATCATCGCGTAATCCGTGCCGATGCACATCAGCACATTGGTGTGGTAGACCGGCACGCCGGCTTCGTCGCGTGCGTCGAACACCATCGGCTCGAAATTGAAATGGGTCGAGAAGCGTTCGAGCGCGATCGGATCGGTGCGGTCGGAGCGTACGGCGTAGGCGACACGGTCGATATGATCGAGAACCATCGCGCCGGTTCCTTCCAGAAACAGGCCGTCCGGCTCCAGGCCGGAATAATCGATGATGTCCTGAACGCGGTAGCGGTTTTTCAGCATCTCGATGACGTCCTGGCGTCGCTCGAGCCTGCGGCTTTCGGCTTTCATCGGATAGATGGCGACATGGCCGCCCGCATGGGTGGAAAACCAGTTATTGGGAAAGACCGAATCCGGTGTGCGGCTGCCTTCGTCTTCAAAGAGATGCACGGTCACGCCATGGCTTTCCAGCGTCTGTGCGGCGCGGGTGATTTGCGCATGGGCGATGGCGCTGAAGTCCTCGCCGCTGTCGGGCGTTGCCTGAAACCGGTTGTCGGCTGCGGTCTCGGTATTGACCGTGAAATGGTGCGGACGCACCATTACGACCGCGGCCGGAGCTTGAATGGAATAGGTTTTTTTCATAACCTTGCTCCTCAGGCCCGGGCGCGTTGCAGCATGCCGAAGAGATCGCGTGGATCATCGGGATCGGCGATGATGTCGATCTCCTGGTAAAAGGCGGAGCCCTCCAGCTTTCCGCGCACGTAACGCAGTGCGGAAAAGTCCTCTATGGCGAAACCGACGCTGTCGAACAGGGTGATCTGGCCTGCGTCCCGCCGTCCTTCGGCTTCGCCGACGATTACTTTCCAAAGCTCGGTCACCGGATAATCCGGGTCCATCTGCTGAATTTCACCCTCGATACGCGTCTGCGGCGGATATTCAACGAAGGTGTCGGCGCGCAGCAATATATCCCTGTGCAGTTCCGTCTTGCCGGGACAATCGCCGCCGATGGCGTTGATGTGCACACCGGCGCCGACCATATTGTCGGTCAGGATTGTCGCATATTGCTTGTCGGCGGTGCAGGTGGTGACGATGCCGGCCCCTTCGATTGCGGCCTGTGCCGATTTGCATGGGGTCACGGTCAGGCCGCTCCCTTTCAGGTTCGCGGCTGTCTTTTCGGTGGCGCGGGGGTCGATGTCGTAAAGGCGCACTTCCTTTATGCCGAGTACCGCCTTCATGGCCAGCGCCTGGAATTCCGCCTGAGCTCCGTTGCCGATCATCGCCATGGTGTCGGCACCCTTCGGCGCAAGATGGCGGGCGGCCATTGCCGAGGTGGCGGCAGTGCGCAGCGCCGTCAGGAGCGTCATCTCGGTCAAAAGCACTGGATAACCGGTCGAGACTGAGGCAAGCAGGCCGAAAGCGGTCACGGTCTGGAGCCCCTCGGCCATGTTTTTCGGATGGCCGTTCACATATTTGAAGCCGTAAATCTCACCGTCTGATGTTGGCATCAGTTCGATGACGCCTTCGCGGGAATGGGAGGCAACGCGGGGTGTCTTGTCGAAGCACTCCCATCGGCGAAAATCGGCTTCGATGGCGTCGGTTAGCTCAACGAGCATCTGCTCGATGCCGATATGATGCACGAGGCGCATCATGTTTTCGACGCTGACGAAGGGGATAAGGGCTTTGGCGGATGGGGACAGGGGCATATGGGCAACTCCTCACTTGTTGGAATGAGGATATCCGCCACACCTGTTCAACCGAAATCGCAAAACCTTGTTATTTCTGAAACTATTTTGCACAATATGCTCAGTCCTGTTGTCAATTCTGTCAGGAATTTCAATGAGCATCGCCAAATACATGCCCGATGAGCTAGACCGGCAAATCATTGCCCATCTGAGGGTCGACGGCCGCGCCTCGCTGGCCAAGCTGTCCGATGTATTGGGCGTGGCGCGCGGTACGGTTCAAAACAGGTTGGACCGGTTGACGGAAACCGGCACGCTGCTTGGTTTTACCGTGCGTGTGCGTGAGGATTATGATGACCGGGCGGTGCATGCGGTCATGATGATCGAGGTCATGGGCAAATCCACCACGCAGGTCATCCGCAAGCTGCGTGGCATCGCAGAGATTTCCTCGCTGCACACCACCAATGGCAACTGGGACCTCGTGGCCAATATTCGCGCCGGAAGCCTCTCGGATTTCGATCGCGTGCTGCGCGAGGTCCGCATGATAGACGGTGTCTCGAACAGCGAAACCAGCCTCTTGCTGAGTAGCGTCTAATCACTGACGGAGAAAACAGCTTTACCCTTCAGGTGCCTGACAAAACGCTGTTCCAGAACCTCGCTTCCCCACTGGCTGCCCGGATGTTCCTCCATACACGTAAAGCCATTGGCTTCATAAAGATGCCGTGCGGCCAGAAGGCCGTTGAACGTCCATAGATGGGTCTCAGCGAAGGCCTTTTCATCTGCAAAGGCAAGTGCAGCCGCCAGCAGCCGGCGTCCGACCCCGCCTCCACGCACGCCATCATCGACAATGAACCAGCGCAGATGCGCGATACCGGATCCCAGATCCTCGCCGTCGATGGCAACGGAGCCGATGATCTCCTGTCCCCGCATTGCGACCCATATTGCATTTTTCGGGTTTTCGAGCCGGTTGCAAAAGGAGGCGAGACCTTCGGCGACAACGGATTCGAAGCGCTGGCCGAAACCCGATGTCCGGGCGTAATAGAGCGCGTGCATCTGCGTGATGCGGGCAATGAGGCCCGGCCTGTAACCTTCGACGATTTCGATCGCGGGCGTAGCGGCCTCGCCCCGGTCTCCCAGCGCATCGGCGTAAAGGCGCAGCCCTTCGAGGATCGTATGTCCGTCCGCCGGCGTAAGCCGCATCATGGCGCTCGAGACCTGCCGGTTTGCAAAGCCGTGAATTGCTCCAACCCTCTCCTGTCCTCGTCCGGTGAGATACAGCCGTTTGATGCGACTATCCTCCCCATCCGTCTCCTCCAGAACATCACCAGATAGAACAAGCTTGCGGAGCATGCGGCTGATGCTTGATTTCTCAAGCCGGAGCAGTTTGCCCAGATCACGCGCCGTGATGCCCGGGCAGGCGTCGAGCTCAATCAGCGCATGGACGGCAGAGGGCGGCAAATCGGTGCCAGCGAAACCCCCGCCCATGAAACCGAGTTCGCGGACAAGGCGTCGCGAGGTGGAGCGGATGTCGTTTATGGGGAAGGGTTGCTGAGACACGCTGAAATCCATTATGGTTGCACGATGCAACCATAATCATAATCTGCATGACCTGCCAAGTTCGCATTAGTCAAAATGCTGGATTTCTCCGCAAAAGCGGGCAATCCTCAACCCAATAACTCGGAAAAAGGATTGTGAAGCTGCGGCTGTCGGCAAACGTCCATTCACCGGGTCTCTTGCCGGTTCGCACAGTTTTTATCCGGCTATGGAGAAGCCATGCCCGATACGCCTCGATTTTTCCGTTATGCCGTTTTAGCTGCGATGTTTCCCGTCGCAGCCCTTGGGGTGTTGGGAACGCCAAATCAATATCGCGCTATCGGCATTGATGCCGTTGATTGCGATGGGCCGATGTCCGTGCTGATCGCAGCCGTGCCGGCGCTCGCGGTCTACGCCATTGTTGGATGGCTGTTTCTTTCCGGCGCCAGGCGCCATCGTTCATTGATGGCGGGCGGTGTCTGCGGGCTGATTTGTCTGGCGCTTATCTGGAGTATCGGCGCGGCGCTTCTGGAACATCGGCGAAATGCGGCTGAAATGGCATGTGATGCCAGTGGCCGGCTCTAACACTACTCTGGCTCGCTGGTGAAAACCCAACTCACTCTTTTCCACCCATCTTAGTCGCGAAACCGCACGTTCCGGCGCGTCAGTTGATCGACCGTGGTGCAACCCATCAGCTTCATGCCGCGCTCGATCTCGATACGCATCAGCTCAAGAGCGCGCTCCACACCGGATTGCCCGGCGGCAGCGAGCGGGAAAAGATAATAGCGGCCAAGCCCCACGGCCTTCGCCCCGAGAGAGAGCGCCTTGAGAACATGCGTCCCGCGCTGCACGCCGCCATCCATCATGACGTCGATCCGGTCACCGACCGCATCGACAATTTCGGAGAGCTGATCGAAGGCGCTGCGGGAGCCATCCAGCTGGCGGCCGCCGTGATTGGAAAGCACAATGCCGCTGCAGCCGATCTCGACGGCGCGTCTTGCGTCATCGACGGACATGATCCCCTTCAGGCAAAAGGGGCCGCCCCATTCGCGCACCATCTGCGCCACATCGTCCCAGTTCATGGAAGGGTCGAGCATTTCGGTGAAATAGCGGCTGATGGAGAGCGCGCCACCATCCATTTTGATGTGGCCGTCAAGCTGCGGCAGGCTGAAGCGCTCATGCGTCAGGTAATTAATGCCCCAGGCAGGCTTGATTGCGAATTGCGCGATGCCGGACAGATTGAGCTTGAAGGGAATGGCAAAGCCGGTGCGCTTGTCCCGTTCGCGGTTTCCACCCGTGATGCTGTCCACCGTCAGCATCATCGTCTGCACGCCAGCAGTTTTGGCCCGTGCCATCATATCGCGGTTTAGGCCACGGTCCTTGTGGAAATAGAACTGATAGACCTGCGACCCGCCGCTGATGCGGCGCGCTTCCTCGAGGCTGGTGGTGCCAAGCGAGGAGACGCCGAACATGGTGCCATATTTTCCCGCAGCCGCCGCGACTGCCCGCTCACCCTGATGGTGAAAGAGCCGCTGCAGCGCCGTCGGGGAACAATAGACCGGCATCGCCAGCTTCTGGCCCATGACGGTGACAGACATGTCCACATCCGCGACGCCGCGCAACACGTCGGGAACGAGATCACAGTTCTCGAAGGCGGCCGTGTTGCGGCGGTACGTCACCTCGTCATCGGCGGCACCGTCTATGTAGTTGAAGATCGGTCCGGGAAGACGCTGCTTCGCCATGCGGCGAAAGTCGTGGAAATTGTAGCAGTCCTTGAGTTGCATCTGTTATCCGACCGGTCCGGTGTGAAAGCGTTCAAAAGATCGCCGAAACCTATACCGGGGATTTGGCACGGGCAATTGCACCAAGGACGATTTCGGTTCCCTGTTGAAAGGCTTTTGGTCGGCTGCGGCGATTCAGGCAGGGTTTGCCAGCTGCTGGGTGGAAACGGTGTGCAGGGCTTTGCCGGTGTCGAAGAAGCTCTGGATGTTGCCGATCGTGGTGTCCGCGATATTCTTGAGAGCTTCCTGCGTGAAGAAACCCTGATGGCCAGTGACCAGAACATTGGGGAAGGTCAGCAGTCGCGCGAAGACATCGTCGCGCAGCACGTCGTTGGAAAGATCCTCGAAGAAGAGATCGGCCTCCTCCTCGTAGACATCAATGCCGAGACTGCCGATCGTGCCATCCTTCAGAGCTGCAATCGCGGCCCGCGTATCGATGATTGCGCCGCGGCTGGTGTTGACGAGCATCACGCCTTTTTTCAGCAGTGGTAACGTTTCCCTGCGGATCAGATGGCGGGTCTGAGGTGTAAGCGGGCACATCAGCGCAAGAATGTCCGATGTGCGGAGCAATTCCTCCCGGGCAACATAAACCATGCCCAGGGCCTCGCAATCGGGATTCGGATATGGATCATGCCCGATGAGACGGCAGCCGAAGCCGGCCGCGATGCGCGCAAAAATCGCCCCGATCTTTCCCGTGCCGACGATGCCGACCGTCTTGCCGTGCAGATCGAAACCAAGCAGACCATCAAGGGCGAAGTTGCCTTCCCGCACCCGGTTATAGGCGCGGTGAATCTTGCGGTTGAGCGCCAGGATGAGCGCCATGGTATGCTCGGCGACTGCATAGGGCGAATAAGCGGGGACACGGGCGATTGTCAGGCCCAGCGTCTCGGCCGCCGCGAGATCAACCTGATTGAAGCCGGCGCAGCGCAGGGCGACGAGCCGCACACCCATCTCCACCAGCTTCTCGAGCACGGGTCGCGACAGATCGTCGTTGACGAAGGCGCAGATCGCGGTAGCTCCTTTAGCGAGAGCCACCGTCTCAAGGGAGAGGCGCGCTTCGCAATATTGCATCCGCATGCCGGACGGGGTAGCGGCGTCAAGAAACTGCCTGTCATAGGGTTTGGCGCTATAGACCACGATCCGCATCTGCTTCTCCAGTATCGGTTACGAAACCTGCCGTCGCGGCGCCTTATGCGTTCGGTCGTTGGCTAGCTCCGCAGACCCGGCGCTTCCTGTCCGGTGCTTTCCACATATTCCGTGTATCCGCCGCCATATTGGTGGATGCCATCGGGCGTCAGCTCCAGCACCCGGTTTGAAAGGGCGGCGAGGAAATGGCGATCGTGGGAAACGAACAGCATCGTGCCTTCATATTGCGACAGGGCCTTGATCAGCATTTCCTTGGTGTCGAGATCGAGATGGTTCGTCGGTTCGTCCAGAACGAGGAAATTCGGCGGATCAAACAGCATGGCCGCCATGACGAGACGGGCTTTTTCGCCGCCGGAGAGGACGCGGCAGCGTTTTTCCACGTCGTCGCCAGAAAAGCCGAAACAGCCGGCGAGGGCGCGCAGCGGCGCTTGCCCGGCTTTCGGAAAGCGTTCTTCCAGCCATTCGAGAATGGTGCTGTCACCATCCAGAACATCCATGGCATGCTGAGCGAAATAACCGAGCTTGACGCTGGCGCCGATCGTGACATTGCCGGAATCCGGCTCGGTTGCGCCGGTCACCAGTTTTAGCAATGTCGATTTTCCGGCGCCGTTGACGCCCATGATGCACCAGCGTTCCTTACGGCGTACCATGAAGTCCAGTTCACCATAGATCGTGCGGCTGCCATAGGCCTTGTTCACTTTTTTCAGCGCGACGACATCCTCACCGGATCTGGGAGCAGGCGCAAATTCGAAAGCGACCGTCTGGCGCCGCCGCGGCGGTTCGACACGGTCGATCTTGTCGAGTTTCTTCACCCGGCTCTGCACCTGCGCGGCATGCGAGGCGCGCGCCTTGAAGCGCTCAATGAATTTGATTTCCTTGGCAAGCATGGCCTGCTGGCGCTCGAACTGTGCCTGCTGCTGTTTTTCGTTCTGCGCGCGCTGCTGTTCGTAAAAGCCGTAATCGCCGGAATAGGTGGTGAGGCTGCCGCCGTCGATCTCGATGATCTTGGTGACGATGCGGTTCATGAATTCGCGGTCGTGCGAGGTCATCAAAAGCGCGCCGTCATAATTCTTCAGAAAATCCTCGAGCCAGATCAGGCTTTCAAGATCGAGATGGTTCGAGGGTTCGTCGAGCAGCATCACGTCCGGGCGCATCAGAAGAATGCGGGCGAGCGCCACGCGCATCTTCCAGCCGCCGGAAAGTTTGCCGACATCACCGTCCATCATCTCCTGGCTGAAGCTGAGGCCGTCCAGAACCTCGCGGGCACGGCCCTCCAGCGCATAGCCGTCCAGCTCCTCATACCGCGCCTGCACTTCGCCATAACGTTCGATGATGGCGTCCATCTCGTCCATCCGGTCAGGATCGGACATGGCAGCTTCCAGTTGCCTGAGCTCAGCCGCCACTTCGCTGACCGGGCCGGCGCCTTCCATGACTTCGGCCACGGCGGAGCGACCGGACATTTCACCGACATCCTGATTGAAATAACCAACCGTCATGCCCTTTTCGGCGACGACCTGTCCCTCATCGGGCTGTTCCTCACCGGTGATCATCCGGAACAGCGTGGTCTTGCCAGCGCCGTTCGGGCCGACAAGGCCAATCTTCTCACCGCGATTGAGCGCGGCGGAGGCCTCGATGTAGAGAATGCGGTGACTGTTCGACTTGCTGATATTTTCAATACGGATCATGACAGGGCCTTGGGAATGGGAGCGCCCTCCTATGCCACGGGCCGCCGCCGCTGTCACCTGCCGCGCACGCCTTGCCAGCCATGCAGCCGGACAGGATCGCCAGGAAGCATCGCTCCTTGCAAACGAGGCCGTCTCAGGGCCTCGCTCGCCGAATTTTCATCAGTTGGTCAGTGTGGCTATGCTGCCGGCAGCCTTGCGGGCGATTTCACCGAAGGCGGTGACGATCTGCTCCATATTTTCCGGCGCGTAATAATTGTCGAGGTTTGAGGCGCAATATTGCAGCAGGGATTTGCCCTTGTCCGGCGCCATGAAAGCCACGCTGAAAATCTTGATGCCGTCCTTTTTGGCCGTATCGCAGGTGTTGCGCACCGTCTGGTCGATAGTGGAGTTCCAATTGGCGCTGTACCCCGTCATTTCGCCGTCTGTCATGAGGACGATGTAACGCTCGAAGGATTCGCTTTTCTTCGCCTTGTGGGCGTTCGCTTCGGTTGTATTCGCCTTTTTCAGGGCGGCGTAAGCGGCGTTCAGGCCGCTCGTGGCGTCCGTGCCACCGGATGGAAATTCCGGGATGTTTTTGTCCACATAGCTGACAACGCCGCTCGTACCCCAGTTGATTGCCTGAGCCGCGTAGCTCTCGTGGGTGTAAACCGAAGCACCTGTTCGAACGAGCTGGGAACCGCCACTAAGGGCAGAGGTAGGATCGGCCTTGTTCAAGGTGGCGACGAGAAAGCCGACTGCGGTTTTCAACGATGCGGCCTTGTTAACGTAGCAGGGCGATGTGTTCTTGAGATTGGGATAGCTGCCCCAGTTATCGGACGTGTAGTTCTGGCACGACGTTTTTTTGGTGTCGACGGTATCGGTCTTGAAGGACATCGAACCCGAGCGGTCCAGCACCAGATACATGGAAATCGGCGCGCCCTTGTTGACCGTGCTCTTTGCGGTACCGGTTGCCGAAACTTCAAGTGTTTTTACCCCGACTAATCCAAGCAGGGGATTGAGCTGTATCTCGCGGTTGATCGTGGTCTCGATTGTGTAAGTCTTGCCACGGGTATCTTCCGTCGTACCGACATTGATTGGCGAATTCTTCTCGATTGCCTTCTTCTCTTCCTCCGTCAGGTTCTTTTCCAGCTGGCTGGCGATGAAGGCCTTGGCGATCTCCTTGATTTGTTCGTCGGTCAGTGCGCCTTCCTTCAAACGAGCCTCGGTCGCCGCCGCAAGGGCCGCTGAATCCGCCGTATTCTGCAAGTCCGCTTTCACCTGCATCACATTCGCCAGCTCCATGCCGGCTCCGGCAAACCCCAGCAGCACCGGCAGCAATATTGCCGTCATGATGCCGAAATTACCGCTCGTATCGCTAAAGAAACGGCGCTTCAGTTTTTGATGTGAGGAGGCGGTCATGACAGGGCTCACCGATTGGAATATACGACTGAGCGCAGGAAACCCGTAAACGATGTAAAATCCGCTAACGTTATGGGTTCAATTTTATGCAGCGTTCAAATTGGTGCAGTTTTTGAAGTATTTTCAAGAATTGGTTTGTGCAAAGCTCGAAATAACACACCCTGCGTCATTGCTGGACGGGGATGACGTCAACGGCCTGCTTTATCTGCTGGTTGCCATAGCTCTTTAATACCCCGATCACCGGCGCGACGTCGGAATAGTCCCGGCCATAACCGACAACGATGTGGTCGCTTCCGGCCACGATGTCATTGGTGGGGTCGAGTTCCAGATAGCCGGTGGCCTCGCCGCACCAGATGCGGACCCAGGCATGCATCGCATCGGCGCCTTCCAGGCGTTCCTTGCCCGGCGGCGGAATGGTGCGCAGGAAGCCGCTGACATAACCGGCGGGAATGCCGAGGCTGCGCAGCGCCATGATCATGATATGCGAAAAATCCTGGCAGACGCCGCGTTTCAGCTTGAAGGCTTCGGACGGTGTCGTATCCACGGTCGTCGCCTCACCGTCATAGGTGAAGTCCTTATGGATGCGCTTGCACATTGCAAGCGCGATTTCGCGAATGGTCATTCCGGGTTTCAGCAATTCCCGCGCATAGGCCGAGATCGCCGCATCCATCCCTATTCTCGGGCTGGTGCCGATGAAATGGTGCGGCGACTGGAAATCGAGCGACCAGACATCGGCAAGATCTTGCGGCAACCTTGAAAGCTCCGGTGAAAAATCGGCCGTCAGGGCCGCCGCCTCGACCATCACACGCGCCTGCATGCGGATATCCAGCTTCTCATGCGGCGCGCGCAGATGCACGGAGGTGGCCGATTGATGGAAGAAGTCGTCGAAAACGACGCGTTCTTCCGGCACAGGAGAAACATCGAGAGATCCGGCGACAAGCCGCTGCCGGCCGGGGATGGACAAAGGCAGGACACGGATGATGTGCCGCGCACCATGGGCCGGTGTGTCGTAGGTGTAACCCATATGCAGGGAAAGATCGTAAAGCATCGATTTATCCGAGATAGGTTCGGGCGAGAACATCGGACAAATGTTCCATGTCCGTTTCGAGCTGGCGATAAATCGCGCCGTTCATGTTTTCCGGCGTCATGACGGCAAGGCCGGAATGCAGCCGCATCGCCTCGCGGTAAAAGGGCGACATCTGCCCGTTTACAAAGGCGTTCGGAAGCTGTTCCACCTCGGTGCGGATCTCGTTCAGCTGAAACAGGATGGACCGTGGGTTGAGCGGATCAAGCGCCAGGAGATCGGTGACGGTCAATCCCGCCGTGCTGACATTATAGCGGCGGCGATGGGTCATGACGCTGTCGCCGATTTCCAGCAGCATGTCATAGGATCCATCGGGCGCATCGGGTCCGGTCATATGGCCGAGTAGCCGCGTCATATGCAGACCACGTTCGAGATAGCGGCCGATTGACAGGAAACGCCAGCCGGTGAAACGATACATGTTTTCGTGCACGAGACCGGCAAAGCCGGCAAGCTTGCGCAATAGGATCGTCATGGCGTGCGTTGCGTCGTCGCCAGGCGCCACCTTGGCGTGGAACCGGCGGGCGGTTTTGGCAAGGTCGTTCAGCGCCAACCATCCATCCGGTGAAAAGCGGTCGCGGATGTTGCTGGCGGAATAAACCGCGCTGTTGATATTATTCAGCAGGCTTTCCGGCACGGCATCGTTCATCTCCACATCCAGCGCTTCGAGATAACGCGTCACATGGGCAAGCAGCGGCTGGCGCGGATCGGCCGATTCGGCATAACGCCCGTGCCAGGCACGCAGGATGCGCAATGCGCCTTCCGATCGCTCGATATAGCGACCGAGCCAGAAGAGGTTGTCAGCGGCCCGGCTTGGCAGGCTGCCCGGCATGTTGCGGGTGAAGCTCTCTTCCGCCGGCAAAAGCGTGGTGCGTTCCACCGGCTTGTCACTGACGATCCAGACATCCGCCGCACTGCCGCCCGATTGCATGGCGATGGCGGACACGTCGTTGCTGCTGCCGATCCGCGCAAAACCGCCAGGCATGATCTGCCAGCCATCCTGGGTGCGGGCGGCAAAAACGCGAAGGCTCATCGGGCGAGGCACGAGCTTGTTGTCGACATAGGCCGGCGTGGTGGAGAGTGTGACCACCTCCTGGCCGACCAGCCTGTGGCCGTCCGAGGCGAGCCAGTCGCTGATCGATTCCTTCGCCGTTTCACGCAGGGAAGAGCCCAGCACCGATTGGCCGTTGTCGTCGAAGAAGGGAAGCCGGGAATAGGCCGGACCGATAACCATGCCTTCGATGTTGCCGGCAACGTGGCGTCGTTCCGATTCCTGCCCGCACCACCAGGTCGCGATCGATGGCAGCTTCAGGTCTTCGCCAAGAAGGTGGCGGCAGACTCGCGGCATGAAAGAAAGCAAGGCTCGCGTTTCGAGAATACCGCTGCCAAGCGCATTGACGATGGTGAGCGCCTCGTTGCGCAGCGCCTGCACCATGCCGGGCGTGCCGATATGGGACTGCTGGTTGAGTTCCAGCGGATCGGAATAGGAAGCGTCGAGACGCCGCCAGAGCACACCGATCGGCTTCAGCCCGGCCACGGTTCTGACCATGACACGGCCGTTGACGACGGTCAGATCCTCACCCTCGAGCAGCATGAAGCCGAGATAACGGGCTATATAGGCGTGTTCGAAATAGGTTTCGTTGGCGGGTCCGGGCGTCAGCACCGCGATACGGTCATCGGGATGTTTTCTGTGCGCCTGCAATGTGTCGCGGAAAGCGCCAAAAAACGAGGCGAGACGGTGCACATGGGTTTCCGCATAGATGTCGGACAGGGCACGCGTGGTCGCCACCCGGTTTTCGAGCGCGAAACCCGCGCCCGAAGGCGCCTGCGTCCTGTCGGCCAGCACCCACCAGTTTCCATCAGGTCCACGCCCGATTTCAAACGAGCAGAAATGCAGATAGTGGCCGCTTGCCGGTTTTACGCCGACCATCGGCCGCAGATATTCCGGATTGGAGGCGATCAGCGCCGGCGGCACGTAACCTTCCTTCACCAGCCGGTTTTCGCCGTAAAAATCGGCGACCATGGCTTCGAGAAGATTGGCGCGCTGTTTGAGCCCCTCGGAAAGAACCGCCCATTCCCTGTCGTCGATCAGCACCGGAATATGGGAGATTGGCCAGTTTCTTTCGCTGCTGCCCTTGCCGTAATCGCGGTAGAACACGCCCGCATCGCGCAGATAGCGGTCGGTGCGGGCAAAGCGTTCATGCAGTTCGCGCTCAGACATGCGCGAGAGTGCGCCGAGCAGGTTCTTCCAGACCGGCCTGACCTTGCCATTGGTGTCGAGCATTTCATCCGCCACGCCCGGCAAGGTGGAATAATCAAGCCCGCGCGGTTGCGCGCTCGTTTCCGTCTTGCGTTCCGTTGCCGGGGCTTTGGACAATTTAAACTCCGTATGGCCGACGCAGATCAAGCGTCAGCGGAAATTCTGGCGACACGGTTTCCGCATGAAGCGGATATTGCCCTGCCGTATGCCCCCATGGTTCGAAACGGGCGAGGCGGCGTGCCTCCGCTTCGTTGCCGTTGACGGGAAACGTCTCGTAATTGCGCCCGCCCGGATGAGCAACATGGTAGATGCATCCGCCGATCGATCGCCTCGACCATGTATCATAAATGTCAAAGGTCAAGGGTGAATTGACGGGCAGAACGGGATGCAGGCCGGAGGCGGGCTGCCATGCCTTGAAGCGGACACCGGCAACCGCCACGCTGCGGTTCTCCGTTGTCGCAAGCGGAACCGCGCGTCCGTTGCAGGCGACGGTGTAACGGGACGGATTGGATGTTTCGAGGCGAACCTGCAGGCGTTCGACGGAAGAGTCGACAAAACGCACGGTTCCCCCGATGGCGCCCTGTTCGCCCATCACATGCCAGGGTTCCAGAGCCTGGCGCAATTCCAGTTTCGCGCCCTCATATTCCACTTCGCCGAAGAAGGGGAAACGGAATTCCTGCTGGGCGGTGAACCATTCCGGCTTCAGGTCGAAGCCGTTTTCCCTGAGATCGGCAAGCACATCCAGAAAATCCGCCCAGATATAATGCGGCAGCATGAAGCGATCGGCGAGCGCCGTGCCCCAGCGCACGAATTTACCACCGGCTGGGTTCTGCCAGAAGCGGGCAATGAGGGCGCGCACCAGCAATTGCTGGGCAAGTGACATGCGGGCATTCGGAGGCATTTCGAAGCCACGGAATTCCACAAGGCCGAGGCGGCCGGTTGGTCCGTCCGGCGAAAACAGCTTGTCGATGCAGATTTCGGCCCGGTGGGTGTTGCCCGTGACATCCGTCAGGAGGTTGCGGAAGAGGCGGTCGACCAGCCAGGGCAGCGGCGGCACGCCCTCCCCGGGGGCAGGAACCTGCGAAAGCGCGATTTCCAGCTCGTAGAGACTGTCGTGACGGGCTTCGTCGATGCGTGGCGCCTGACTTGTCGGGCCGATGAACAGGCCGGAGAACAGATAGGAAAGGGACGGATGCCGCTGCCAGTGCAAAACGAGGCTTTTCAGAAGATCGGGCCGGCGCAGGAAGGGGCTGTCATTGGGGTTGGCGCCGCCCACCACCACATGGTTGCCGCCACCGGTGCCGGTATGGCGGCCATCGATCATGAACTTGTCTGCGCCGAGACGCGTCTGGCGCGCTTCATCATAGACCGCGGTCGTGATGTCGACGCAATCCTTCCAGCTGGAGGCGGGGTGGATATTGACCTCGATGACGCCGGGATCGGGCGCGACGCGAATGACATTGATGCGCTCATCATGCGGCGGCGCATAACCTTCGATGTGAACGGGCAATCCGAGATCGGCCGCCGCAGCTTCCGCCGCTGCAATCAGTTCGAGATAATCCTCGATGCGTTCGACCGGCGGCATGAAGACGCAGAGCCGGCCATCGCGCGGTTCCACCGACATGGCGGTGCGCACGGCACCGCCAATTTCGCCGAGTGTCTGCTCGACGCGTTCCTGGGCCGCGACTCCATCCGCATGGAAAGAGGCTTCCGGCATGGTGCGTCCGGAAGGTTTGAATATGTCTGGAAGCGGCCCTCGCGGGATCGAGGGGTCGGCCTCGTGGATATAGGGATAGGCGGATGGCGGCACATAAGGCAATGTGCCGAGCGGCAGGCGATATCCCACCGGGCTGTCGCCCGGAACAAGGAAAATCTTGCCGCGCCGTGTCTTCCATTTCTCGCTGACCCAGCGCTTGCCGTTGGCCTTGGCGTTCCAGGCTTGCACCGGAAGAATATAACCCGTCGGTGTCGTCAGGCCGCGTTCGAAAACACGGGCAATACGGTTTCGCTCCTCGGGGTCCTTCAGTTTCGAATTGGATGGGTCAACATTGTCGGGAAGGCTGCCTTCCTTGATGATCCATTCTGCCGGATCCTCATAGGCCGGCAGCACCAGTTCCCTTTCAATGCCAAGGTGGGTGGCGATGCCGCTGAGCAGCTTCTGCGCATCTTCGGCCTTGACCCCGGCATCTGCCCCCTCTTCAGCGATCAGCGCCGGGTCCTGCCAGATCGGCATTCCGTCTTTCCGCCAGTAAAGCGAAAAGGTCCAGCGCGGCAGGCTCTCGCCGGGATACCATTTGCCCTGCCCGTAATGCAGAAAGCCGCCAGGGGCGAAACGTTCGCGCAGGCGGCGGATCAGGGCGTCGGCCTTTTCGCGCTTCGTCGGTCCAACCGCGCCGGTGTTCCATTCGTCGGATTCGAAATCGTCGATGGAAACGAAGGTCGGCTCGCCGCCCATGGTCAATCGCACGTCGTGAGCGTCCAGAACCTGATCGACCTTTTCGCCGAGTGCGTTGAGGCTCTCCCAGCTATCATCGGAAAATGGCCTGGTGATGCGCGGGGTTTCGGCGACGCGCCGAACCTGCATGTCGAAAGCAAATTCCGTGTTGGCCTCGCCGAAATAGCCGCCGGAAATCGGTGCGGCGTTGCGGTAATGCGGTGTCGCTGCCAGCGGAATATGGCTCTCGCCGGTCAGAAGTCCGGAAGTGGGGTCAAGGCCGATCCAGCCGGCGCCGGGCATATAAACCTCTGCCCAGGCATGCAGATCGGTAAAATCCACCTCGGTTCCAGAGGGGCCGTCGAGCGCCTTGAGATCGGGTGTCAGCTGAATGAGGTATCCGGACACGAACCGTGCGGCAAGGCCGAGGTGCCTCAGAACCTGCACCAGCAGCCAGCTGGTGTCGCGGCACGATCCCTTGCCGGAAGCCAGCGTTTCCTCAGGCGCCTGAACCCCCGGTTCCATGCGGATGACGTAGCCGATTTCCTGTTGCAGACGGGCGTTGAGACCGACGACCATATCGACTGTCGGCTGTCCGGGCGCGCGGTCGACGGTGGCCATGAAGGCTGTGAACAGGGGGCCGGTCGGCTCCGGTTTCATGTAGATGGACAGATCCTCCCGCAGTTCCTGCGGATAATCGAACGGCCACTTGGTCGCTTCTTCCTCGACGAAGAAATCAAACGGGTTGTAAACCGTCATATCGGCGACAAGATCGACCTCGATCTTGAACTCCGTCGCCGGCTCGGGAAAAACGAAACGGGCGAGGTAGTTGCCGTAAGGGTCCTGCTGAAGGTTCACGAAGTGGTTGGAGGGAGAAACCTTGAGCGAATGGCTGATGACGCGGGTTCTGGAATGGGAGGCGGGCTTTAATCTTATGATCTGTGGTCCAAGGCGAACCGGATTGTCATATTTATAATGCGTCAGATGATAGATGCTCGCTTTGATCGCCATTAATCTGCCTTGCCCGGTTTTTCCGGTTTATGCGGTTTATCCGCCCCTCTGAAATTATTCGGATTTTGTGCAATGCAGGAAAAGAAAGCAAGGATCATTTCCAGGGGCTATCGCATTGTTGGTGCAGGCCGCGATGTTTGCCCGCACAAAGAATTGTCCGGGCTTTTCAACCGTACCCGCGGGGATTTCGACAGGATTGTGGACAAGGTCCAACGGCGTGTTATTGCTTGGCATCGCAAGACGCAGGGTCGCGGCCCGCTTTCTTTGCCGACTGACGTTTCGGAATGGAATGAATGGCAACCACGGTGACCGACGATCAGCGCAAGAGCGCGGCCAACCTTTCGGGCTTCGACCTCGATTTTCCTGCGCAGCTGCGCATGATGGGGCGTGCCTTCTGGACGTCTCCCGTGCGCAACCGGCTGATATTGCTGTCGATCGCCCTTTTGACGGTGATATTGCTCACCGCCTATGGGCAGATCAGGCTGAATGAATGGAACGCCCCGTTTTACAATGCGCTGGAGCGGCGCGATCTCGACGCCTTCCTTCACCAGCTTGAGGTTTTCGCCATCATTGCCGGGCTGCTGCTGCTGCTCAACGTCATTCAGACCTGGCTCAACCAGATGACGGCGCTGAACATGCGCGAGGGTCTTGCCAAAGACATGGTGGATCAATGGCTGAAACCGGGTCGCGCTGCGCGCCTTGCCGGATTCGGCACCATTGCGATCAATCCGGACCAGCGGCTGCATGACGATGTGCGCAACCTGGCGGAAAGCAGTACGGCGCTTTCCATCGGCCTTGTGAATGCGACGATCCTGCTCATCAGCTTTATCGGCGTTTTGTGGTCACTTTCGGCGGGTTTCTCCATCACCATCAATGGCGATCTCGTCCCCATTCCGGGATACATGGTCTGGGCGGCGATCCTGTATGCGGGCTCGGCGTCTCTGCTCAGCAACCTTGTCGGCTATCGTCTGGTTGGGCTCAATGCAGAGCGTTATTCAAAAGAGGCCGAACTGCGCTTTTCCCTGATGCGCGCCAGTGAGAATCTGGCGGCGATTACGCTTGCGCGCGGCGAAAAAAACGAGCGGCGGCGGATTGGCGTCGACATCGATGCGGTACTCGGCGTAATCCGCGGATTGGCCATGGCGCTCACCCATCTCACCTGGGTGTCTTCCGGCTACGGCTGGTTGGCGGTCGTCGCGCCCATTCTCATCGCCGCGCCGGTTTATTTTTCCGGAAACCTGACATTTGGCGGCCTGATGATGGCCGTTGGTGCTTTCAACCAGGTCAATACGGCTCTTCGCTGGTATATCGACAATTTTGGGCCGATCGCCAGCTGGAAGGCCACATTGCAGCGCGTTTCGGTGTTTCGCAACGCCCTGATCCAGATGGACAGCGTCGAACAGCATGGGCTGGCGATCGATCTTCAGCGAAGCGCCGACAACGGAAAAATCCGTCTTCAGTCGGTCATTATCTGCCGCGATGCAGGCGGGCAGGATCTGGAGCGGGGTTTCTGGCTGCGCGAGGGCGAGGTTGAAATCGGTCCCGGCGATCGTCTGATGATCAATGGCGAGCAGGGCGTGAACCGGCGGCTACTGTTTGCTGCCATGGCGGGCCTGTGGCCATGGGGGCAGGGCAGGATAGAAATGCCCGAACAATCCGACACGCTTTTCATTGCACAGCATGGTTATCTGCCGACCGGCACGCTGCGCGAAATTCTTGCCTATCCGCGTGCCCCACAGCGGTTTACCGAGGAAGATTATGTCGCGGCGCTCACCGCATGCGGGCTTGGCGAGATGGCTCCCCGTCTCGATGAAAATATTCGCTGGGACAAGAGACTGGATTCGGATGAGCAGGCGAGCATCCGGATTGCCAATGCCCTGTTGCTCAAACCGAAATTCATCGTCATCGACGATTTGCTGGAAGGGCTGGAAAAACAGACGCAGGATACGCTGGCCGAGGTTCTGCACGGTATTGAAGGTGTGGCGATTGTCTATATCGGCCGGTCAGAGACGTTCCTGTCGGTACTATCTCCGGCCGTGGCCCATCTGGACCATGCCCCTGCAAAAGACCATGCCCCTGCAAAAGAAAGTCTGTTGAAGCCGGATATCGCTCCGCAATAGGGGCGCGGTATCACAGGTCTTGCCGGCTCAGAGCCGCAAGTGCCATTTTTCCGAATCGAGCCGCTGTTGTTTGGCAAGGCTTATGGTGTTGCCCGGCCCTTCCTGCGAGCGCAGGAAGAGGGTACCGGTCGCAAGGCTGATGGCGACGACGCCGGCGACCGCCAGAATGATGCGGTCGTAGCGTTGCTGTATCGCGTTGTTTCCACTCCAGTCATAGGCCATTTGCACGCCCTCGCGTTTTTTGGAATCGTGCCCCATCATGGTTAACCGAAGCTTACGATGGCCTTGTGATTCCTTGCTGTTTTGGAAGGGCTGCCGCGAAAAATCGGCTATTGGCTGATGGCGCGCGGTTGTTTAAGTCCGGCGGCGGGAGGTTTGTGAAAAGGATTTTGAGAGATGGACCAGCAACCGCCCGCAGATATGGAACTCACGCTCAGAACGCTTGCCATGCCGGCGGATGCCAATCCGGCCGGAGATATATTCGGCGGCTGGGTGATGTCGCAGATGGACCTTGCCGCTTTCGTCCGCGCCAACGATGTGGCCGGCGGCCGTACCGTCACCGTGGCGGTCAATGAGATCGTCTTCAAGAAACCGGTCAAGATCGGCGATACATTATGCGTCTACACCAGGATCGAAAAGGTCGGGCGTACCTCCGTCACGCTCAAGATCGAGGCCTGGACCCGCAGGCATTATCAGGATTCCCGGGAAAAGGTGACGGAAGCCGTCTTCATCATGGTTGCGGTGGATGACAATGGTGAGCCGCGCGCCGTCCGCAAAGAGGCGTGAGGCGGTATTCGCGCGAAGCAGAGTCCGGAGCGCTTGCTTGCAACAGGTTGAAAGAGCAAGGCGCTTCGGTTCCCGCAATTCGATCTGCCGCGGCTCAATACTTTAGAAATATCCAATTTATTTAACAATTTTTGCGATCAAGGTGTGGAGTAGGACGGGGATCAGACTTTGACCATTCCAGGAGTTGTTATTGTTGGGGGCGCTCACGGCACGCTTGCCCTTGCCCGCAGCCTTGGCGCCCTGAATGTGCCTGTGCACTATCTCACACATGATTCACCCCTGCCGGGCTGGTCCCGCTTCGTGCGGGAAACGATCCGCTGGTCAGGTCCGCGCGATGCCGGAGCAATATCGTTTTTGCGTGAAATGGCCACGAAGCATGACCTTAGAGGCTGGCTTCTGGTGCCTTCGGGAGACGGTGAGGTGCAGCTCGTTGCGGAACATCGCGAGGAGCTTTCCGCCCTTTACAAAATTGTCCTGCCGGACTGGACGTCCCTTAAATGGTTGTGTGAGAAACCGCTGCTCTACAGGCGTGCGGCGGAACTTGGTGTCAGCTTTCCCCGCACCTATGCCCTGACATCTGCCGATGACGCCGATGCGCTGGACATGACATTTCCCGTTATCCTGAAGCCGAACATGGGTGGCGGCGACACCGTGATTTCGCGGGCAAAGGTCATCCGCGTCGATGACCGGCAGGCGTTGAAAGCCGCCTTTACCGAGGCGAGCGGCGAGATCGGCGCCGGCAATGTCGTGGTGCAGGAGCTTATTCCCGGCGGAGGAGAAAGCCAGTTTTCCTATGCGGCGCTCTGGCGGAACGGTGAGCCGGTTGCCGAATTCACCGCCCGGCGCACGCGCCAATATCCAGTTGATTTCGGTTATACCAGCACTTGCGTTGAGGTTGTCGATAATGCCGATGCAATCGATGCAGCCCGGAAAATATTGAAGTCGGCCGGTCACAGCGGGTTGGTCGAGGTGGAGTTCAAGCGGGACGGCAGGGACGGATCGCTGAAACTTCTCGATGTCAATCCGCGCCCGTGGTCCTGGTTCGGCCTGTGTTCGGCAGCCGGTATCGATCTTGGCGCCCTGCTGTGGCAGGTCGCCAATGATGTGTCGACCGATCAGGCCGTGCGCGCACGGCAAGGCGTATCCTGGTCCTATCTCGTCCGTGATGCCGTTGCGGCATTCACGTTGAACCGGCGTGGTCAGACGGGTATCGGCGATTATTTCACCTCGTTACGGAAAATCCGCAGCTGGGCTGCCTTTGCGACCAACGACCCCTTGCCGGGACTGATCG
Source organism: Agrobacterium sp. GW821-FHT14E08 (assembly GCF_058803865.1). Lineage (NCBI taxonomy): Bacteria > Pseudomonadati > Pseudomonadota > Alphaproteobacteria > Hyphomicrobiales > Rhizobiaceae > Agrobacterium > Agrobacterium sp. GW821-FHT14E08. The sequence goes on from NZ_JBXAPJ010000003.1 coordinate 115,064, forward strand.
ATCTGCCGCTCACGGTCTGGAGAGTCATAAAAAAACGGGTTTTACCCGGCCTGAATTCACGCCAATCGGCAGGGATGCTGCTGAAGTCGGTGAAACGCTCCCTGAAATACGGGGCGATACGGGCAGGGCTGGAGGTGAGCTCCCTCCCTGCGGTTCGTTCGGCCTTTCCATCCTTTACCGGGCGTGGCGTTATCTTCACGCTGCACCATGTTCGCCCGCACGAAGAAACATTAGCTTTTGCGCCCAATGCGCATTTGTCGATCACGCCGCAATTTCTGGAAGAGGCGATAGAGGCTGCCCTTGAATGTGGTCTGGTTCCCGTTCATCTGCACGATCTGCCGGGCCTGCTTGCCGATAATTCCGAAAGGAGGGCCTTTTGCGCCTTCACGCTTGACGACGGTTATCGCAACAATGCGGAATATGCCGCCCCGGTCTTCCGCAAATTCGGCGTTCCCTATACGATTTTCATCACGCCGGGCTTTGTCGAAAGGACGCGCAGCGTGTGGTGGGAATCCGCGGCCGTACTGACGCAAAAAGTCACGTCGTTTGACTTTGATTTCGGATCCGGGCCCGAACACGTCAAATGCGCCAGCCTTTCGCAAAAAGCGGAAGCATTCACACGTCTTGAAAATTTCGTTCAGACCACAGCAGAGGATGAGGCGGTGGAGCGGATTGACCATGTCGCGAGGCAACACGGTATCGATCCCATCGCGATCGTGGATGAACTCGTCATGGATGCGGCAGAACTGAAGGCGCTGTCGCATGATCCCCTGGCTCACCTTGGCGCACACACCATGACGCATGTGAACATGCGCAGGATCGATGCGGCGCGTCTTGCTGACGAGATCGAGAAATCGACGCACCGGGTGGAGGCCTATGTTGGCCGTCGGCCTCAGTCCTTTTCCTATCCTTATGGCTGGACAAAGGCCGCCGGAGAGCGTGAGGCGAAGGCGGTGTTTAACGCGGGTTTTCCCGTGGCGGTCACCACGCAGGCCGGTGTGCTGGGGCCACATAGCCTTGAAAAGCCGATGCTGCTGCCACGTGTATCGCTGAACGGACATTTTCAGAAAAAGCGATTTGTCAAAGGGCTGATCTCCGGCCTGCCCTTCCGCTTCCTGTAACGACGAAACCTGCTCGTTTACGTCTTCCCATGGCGCTGCCTGTGATGGTGCGGCCCGAGGCTGCGCGTCCCGTTCCAGATTCAGCCCTCATCCAAATATTCAAGTAGCGCCTATTTTTGTTATTCACATGTTGTTATCTATTGATTATAAATAAATTTCTCGAAGAGAAACATTACAACTTTTCTGAAGGCCTTGCCCGTGCTGTTGATTATTGCCGACGATCTGACCGGCGCGCTCGACGCAGCTGCCCCCTTTGCCGGGCGCGGGCTTGCAACCGAGGTTGCTATCGGCCTTGATGGCGTCTGCGCAGCGCTTGCGGATGCGCCGGAGGTTCTCAGCGTCAATCTGGGATGTCGTGATGGAGAGGCCGATGAAGCGTACCGCCTCACCCGGCAGCTTTTGGGCTTGGTTCCTGCCGATATTGTCTTGTTCAAGAAGATCGATTCCCGCCTGAAGGGACATATCGCGGCGGAAATGGATGCGATTTCCTATCGGCATGCGCTTGTCGCTCCCGCCATTCCGGATTTCGGGCGCGTTGTCATTAATGGGGCGGTGTCCGGTTTCGGTGTCGATGGCACCATTCCGGTCCGTGAAAGGCTGAGTCAGCATACTGGCCGCTGCACGATACCCGATACCCGGTCGCAGGCGGAGATGAGTGAGGCTCTTGTTGCCGGACGGGCAGAAGGCGTTGATCTCCTGGTGGGTGCGCGCGGGCTTGCCGAGGCGCTGGCCGAGACGATGACGGGAAGAGCGGTGTCTGAAGCGGCAACCATTCGTTCGGGCAATGGGCTTTTTGTCATCGGGTCGCGAGACCCGATCACCGTCGGACAGATTGAAGTCCTGAAGGGTGAGGGGTTGGCGTCTATTGTCGACGCGCCCGGTGGCGCAGTCCCTTCTGAGGCACAGGCAGGTTCCCGTTTGACGCTCATTCAGGCGACGCAGGGAACGGACGATCTTTCGCCGCTCGACGTTTCCGAACGGCTGGGGCAGGGGGTCGTTCCACTCTTTACCGCCGGGGCTGCCACGCTGCTTTTGTCAGGCGGGGCCACGGCCGAAGCCGTGTTGCGTGCCATGGGCATTTCGCGTCTGCGTCTTGCCGGCGAATGCCTGCCCGGTCTTGGGGTTGGCTGGTCCGGTGACCAATGTATCATTGCGAAATCCGGCGGTTTTGGGCAAGCTGACACGTTGAAACGGATCGCGAAAATGATGCTTGGCGATAATGACGCTGGAGAGAGCTGACCAGATGGGGCTGATGAAAGAAACGGCGCGCAAGGCACTTCCGGACATTATTTTCGAGAGAATGCATCGGGCGATCAAATCCGGTGCCTATAAGCCGGATGAACGGCTGCCGACCGAACATGAACTGGCCATGGAATTTGAAGTCTCGAGGCCGGTTGTTCGCGAGGCGCTGCGGCGGCTGCGTGAGCAGGGGTTCATTTATTCCCGCAGAGGCTCCGGCAGCTATGTCCGGGCCTTCGGCCTGCGCGAACCGCTCGGTTTCGGGCAATTGGAAAATGTCGCGGACCTTCTGAACTGTTACGAATTCCGGCTGACGCTGGAGCCTGCCGCCGCCGCTGCGGCGGCGCTGCGACATGATGGCGAGAGGCTAGCAGCGATCAAAAAGGCGCTCGAGCTGATGCGGGACGCCACCAATCGCCAGTCCCACCGCGAGGATGCCGACTATCAGTTTCACCTCGCCATCGCACGGGCGGCAAGGAACAGCTATTTCTCTACCGCGATGGAGGCCCTGAAAGATCATATCGCAATGGGGATGAAGTTCCACGGCATGTCGGTGAAGCGTGAGGCGTCAGGCCTTGCCCGTGTTTTTGCCGAGCATGAGGCGATTGCAAAGGCGATTGCGGAAGGGGATGCGGAGGCGGCCCGCCAGCTGATGCTTCAGCATCTGACGGGATCGCGTGACCGCCTGTTTGAGTCTTCGCACGCGGATTAAGGAAGCCGCCGCAGACCGATGCGCGGGAGCGCGCAACGGATTTCCGCTCAGAAGGCGCGGCGGTAAATACCGAGCACGTCTTCAAGGCTCATATCGACCGGATTATTATCCATCAGTCGGCGGATGGCATACGCATCCTCAGCGTAGCGGGGAAGATCGGCCTCAATCGCGCCATGCCTCGCAAGCGACATTTCGATACCGAGCCCTGCACAGAAATCCGTTGCCGCCTTGCGCAGATCATCAGGTGAAAGATGTTCGCGAAGCCCGAGCGCTCCCGCCACTTCTGCCGTCTTCGCCGAAACTGAAGGCTGGTTGAAGGCCAGAACATGCGGAAAGACGATGGCGTTTGCCAGCCCATGCGGCAGGTTAAGAAGCGTGCCGAGCGGATAGGCGATGGCGTGGCCCGCCGCCGTATTGACCGGGCCGAGGCAGATGCCGCCATAATAGGAAGCGAGCATCATGCCTTCCCGCGCCTCAGTATCCGCGCCATCGCGGACGGCTCGCGCCAGATATTTTCCGACCAGTGCAAAGCCCATGCGGGCGAAACCGTCGATCATCGGATGGGCCTTGCGGTTGGTGAAGGCTTCGACGCAATGGGCCATGGCATCCACCCCCGTTGCCGCCGTTACGGCCGATGGCACGGAATAGGTGAGTTCCGGATCAAGCACGGCGAAATCCGCGATCAGATGAGGGCTTTCGACCGCGATCTTGCTGCCTTTCACCGGGTCTGTGATGAGCGAGCGGATGCCGGCTTCCGAGCCGGTGCCGGCGGTGGTGGCGATCTGCACCAGCCGTGTGTCGCGCCCGGCAACCCTGTTCGGCCCGGCCACATCCGCGAGCGTCTGGCCGGAATTCCAGAGCGCCGCAACCAGCTTCGCGACATCCATTACCGAGCCGCCACCGAGGCCGATGACGAGATCGGGTTGGGCAGCGCGCGCCGCGGCAAGGGCTGCATCGAGCGTTGCGGTGTCGGGCTCGCCGGGAATGGCGTCGAAGATCGTGAAAGGGCCCTGCAATTGCAGCCGTTCGGCAAATTTTGCCGTCAACGGTGTGGCGATAATCAGGGTCGATGCGGTTTTTCCCGCCCAGGTGCCGACCTGTGAAATGGTGCCAGCGCCAACGGCGAGTCGTCGTGGCTGGTGGATGAGAATGGGAGCTGTCGACATGATGCTCATTCCTTCCGCTCCTTGCCCGCCACGAGCCTGCGCGCATAGGCGATCGCCTCTTTCATGTTGCCGTGATTGGCGATGCCTTTGCCGGCGATATCGAAAGCTGTGCCGTGATCGACGGAGGTGCGGTCTATCGGCAGATCGACGGAGACATTGACGGCGGTGTCGAAAGCGACAAGCTTGATCGGGATATGGCCCTGATCGTGATATTGCGCGACGACGAGATCGAAAGCGCCGGAATAAGCTCGATGGAAAACGGTATCGGCGGAAATCGGTCCCTGCACCTCGATGCCTTCGGCGCGTGCGGCAGCGACCGCCGGTGAGATCTGGTCGTCATCCTCGGTGCCAAACAGGCCGTTTTCACCACAATGTGGATTGATGCCGGCAACCGCGATGCGCGGTTGATTGTACCCGATACGTTTCAGATGCGCGTTGCCGGCGCGGATGGTGGCCAGCACCCGCTCCGTTGTCGCCCGGCGAATGGCCTCCTGCAGGGATACGTGGGTGGAGACGTGAATGACCTTCAGCCGTTCGGAGGCGAGCAGCATATAGGCGGCGGAGGAGCCGGTAAGGCTGCGCAACATGCCGGTGTGCCCGTCATAATGATGACCGGCGAGATTCAGGGCTTCCTTGTTGATCGGTGCGGTGACGATGCAGCCGATTGCGCCCGCTTCAGCATCGCGAACGGCCTTTTCGATAAAGCGGAAAGCGGCGTCGCCGGCGACTGGCGACAATGTACCCCAGGGCAGCGGCGCGCCCTCCACGGGCAGGTCGACCGTGTGCTGAGAAAGATCGATATCAACGCCGAGCGCATCCCGCGCCGCTTCCAGCGTGGCGAGGTTGCCGTAAATCCGCGTCGCCGCGCGATCCGGGGCGGACATTTCTGCGAGCGCCCGCACCGTGATCTCCGGGCCGACGCCGCAGGGGTCGCCCATGGTGATGCCAATGATGTTGCTCATCTTTGTCTCCCGTCGTTCTCGTTAGCCCAGCCGGGCGCCAGCCGGACATATTTGATTGCGCGGCGATGATAGGTGTAGCTCGCATGCAGCGTACCGTCCGGCGCTTCCAGAAGCCACGGATAGGACATTTCCAGATTGCGTCCATCGGTCGAATCGTTCGAAAGGCAGGTGCCCGGCCCGTCTTCGATCAGGATCCGGGTGGTAAAACTGCGCCCGTCATCATCGGACAGGCAGATCGAAACCGGCGCGCGCGGCACGCCCCAGACCGGCACACAGCCACCGCTCGGATCGGCATCCGGCCTGTCGTCTTCCTCTCCCAGCTCGTCATAAAGCGAGGCGCGGCGGTCGCTTGACTGCGCGGCGTTGACGGGGTTGCAGATCATGGCCAGCCTGCCATCGTTCAGCCTGATGATCGCAATGGAGGAATTATTGTTGGGCACATCGGTCGGCTGCGGCTTTGACCACGAGCGGCCGCCATCGGCGCTTTCCGTACGATAAACGAAATCGGCCTGACGGCGGCGGAAGAGGGCGGCGTAGCCCCCATTCGTCACAGCGACCGGGCTCATATGCACGCAGCCGGTCGATTCCTCCAGCTCCTGCAATTGCCAAATCGCGCCATTGTCCGTGGATATGCCGAGCGCTGCCGTATCGTGGCTGCCGTTCCATTTCTGGCCGGGGCGCTGGATGCAGCGGAAGATCGGCAGCAGCCAGGCGCCGTCATCGCGGATGCGCAGCGGCGCGCGGATAAAGCACCCCTGCGGAAGATCGAGAAAACGGCCTTCCTCGGCGGACAGCTTTTCCGGTATTGCCGAGTCGCGTGTGACCCGCGCCATGCGAATGCGGCATTCATCCTGATTGCCGGAGGGCTGGGCTGTGTGAAACAGCCAGAGAACGCCATCCGGCGCGGTGAAGAGAACCGGGTTCTGTTCGGAATGGGCGGGGTCGTAGCTCAGGCGCTGCGGTGGTCCCCAGTGGGTTGCACCCGCTGTCAGCACGGATGCGAAAATCGAAATATCCGATTTTCCTTCCAGCGTGCCGCCAAACCACGCGCAGAGCAGGGTGCCGTCATCCAGTAGGTGCAGGAAGCTCGCATGGTTCTGGATCATGGGCGACGGCAGGAACGCTTCCTGCCGGTCTTCCGACACGGCATGGATGGCTCCGGTCATGGCGTGAGCGATGTCATCAGGGGTCATCGTGGTCTCCTCTTATCCCGATGAAAATGACATATTAAAAAAGTTGTCAAGTTTATTTGATAAAAAAAGAGGGTCTGTCGTTTTTGGTTTTTTGAATTAACCTTTTGTTTTTAAATGATAAAATTAACAGATTTGACCTGAATAAAAATTGCGTTCGAAAAATAAATTGACAAAAAATGCGATAACGTCGATGCTCTGCTTACGGGTGGAGGAGACAATCATCCGCATGTCATGCTCCTCAATGCAGGAGACGGGGATTTTTCAGATGCCCCTTGCGGCGCGCCGCCATGTTGCTGAATTCTGAATCTGGGAGGAGAACGGAATGAAGAAGTCATTGATTGCGGGCGCCCTTGTCTTGGGTTCCCTCAGCGCCGCGGTTTCGCCGGCGCTCGCGGCATCGGGGCCGATCAAGATCGTGCTGGCGGAAGAGGCGGACCTGCTCGAGCCCTGCATGGCGACCCGCTCCAATATCGGCCGCATCATCATGGAAAATGTCAGCGAGACGCTGACCGAGCTTGATGTGCGTGGCAAGAAGGGTGTTCAGCCGCGCCTTGCCGAGAAGTGGGAGCAGAATGCCGACGGAAGCTGGCGTTTCCATCTGCGTGAAGGCGTGAAGTTTTCCGACGGCACGGCATTCGATGCCAAGGACGTCAAGCACAGCTTCGAACGCATCATGAGCGACAAGAACGCCTGCGAATCCCGTCGTTATTTCGGCGGCATGACGGTGACCCCGTCGATCGTTGACGACCACACGATAGACTTCAAGACCGACCCGGCGCAGCCCATTCTGCCGCTCTTGATGTCGCTCGTCACTATCGTTCCCGAAGAAACCAAGATGGAATTCATCCGCGAGCCTGTTGGCACCGGGCCTTACAAGCTGACCAACTGGACACCGGGCCAGCAGATTGTGCTCACCGCACGCGACGATTATTGGGGCGCCAAGCCGCAGGTGACGGAAGCGACCTATCTTTTCCGCGCCGATCCTTCGGTTCGCGCCGCCATGGTGCAGACCGGCGAAGCCGATCTTTCACCTTCCATTTCGCAGCTCGACGCTACCAATACGAAGACCGACTTTTCCTATCTCGACAGCGAGACCGTCTATATGCGTCTCGATCACAATATTGCGCCGCTGAACGATGTGCGGGTGCGCCGCGCACTCAACCTTGCCATCGACCGGCAGGCCTTCCTCGGCACGCTGGTTCCGGAAGGTGCCGTGCTGGCCACCGCGCTCGTTCCGCCGACCACGCTTGGCTGGAACCCAGACGTCAAGGTCTTCCCCTATGACCCCGAGGGTGCAAAAAAGCTGCTCGAGGAAGCCAAGGCTGCCGGTGTGAAGGTGGATACGCCGATCACCATCATCGCACGCACCGCGAATTTCCCCAACGTCACCGAGATCATGGAGGCGATCCAGCAGCAATTGCAGGATGTCGGCTTCAAGATCGACCTGAAATTCGTGGAAGTGGCCGAGCACGAAAGCTATTACTCCAAGCCATTCAAGGAAGGCCGTGGACCCCAGATCGTCGCCGCCATGCACGATAATTCCAAGGGCGACCCGTCCTTCACCATGTTCTTCAAATATGCCACCAAGGGTACCCAGTCCGGCTTCTCGGACAAAAAGGTGGACGATCTGATCGAACGTGCATCCGCAGCCGTGGGTGACGAACGCGCCAAACTCTGGTCGGAACTCATCGCCTATCTGCACGACGATGTGGTGGCGGAGGTGCTGCTGTTCCACATGGTCGGCTTCTCCCGCGTCTCGGAACGGCTGGACTTCAAGCCCACCATCGCCACCAACTCGATGCTGCAGCTCTCGGAAATCGGCATCAAATAAGACCCCGCGTCTTGTCAATTGAGAAGCGGCGGCGCGGCGAAAGCTTCGCCGCCGCATTGAAAAACCGGAGGCAACCATGCTGAGCTTCATCCGAAAACGTTCCGTTGCGAGCCTGATCTCTCTGATCGGCCTCATCGTCATGGTTTTCTTCCTGTCCCGCCTGACGGGGGACCCGGCCGCACTGTTTCTGCCGGTGGAAGCTTCGGAAGAGTTGAAGCAGCAGTTCCGGGCGCTGCACGGGCTGAACGATCCGCTGATGGTGCAATTCCTGCGTTATGCGGGCGATGTGATGACGGGTGACCTCGGCGAATCGCTCAGGAAAGCTCGCCCAGCGCTGGATGTGGTGCTGGAGGCTTTCGTCTGGACGCTGTGGCTCGCGGTCATCACCATGTCGCTCGTTACCACCGCCGCCATCGTCGTCGGTTCGCTTGCGGCTTTCCGCTCCGGCGGCTTTTTCGACCGCATGGCCTCGAGCATCTCGCTCATCGGTGCATCCGTTCCGGATTTCTGGCTGGCGATTGTCGCTATCGTCGTATTCTCCGTCAATCTCGCCTGGCTGCCCACGTCGGGCACGGGTTCCGTGCTGCACTGGATATTGCCGATTGCAGTCCTGTTCGTGCGCCCCTTCGGCATTATCGTGCAGGTGGTGCGCGGCTCGATGATCGGCGCTTTGTCCTCGGCCTATGTCAAAACGGCGCGCGCCAAGGGCGTGAAGTCGGGTCCGATCATTTTCATCCATGCCCTGCGCAACGCCATGCTGCCGGTCATCACCGTCATTGGCGACCAGGCGGCAAGCCTTCTGAACGGTGCCGTCATCGTCGAAACGATCTTCGGTTTTCCCGGTGTCGGCAAGCTGATGATCGACTCCATTCTTCAGCGCGATTTCAACGTCGTGCTGGCCGCCATTCTCGTCACCGCGCTGGCGATCTTCCTGATGAATCTTCTGATCGATATCGCCTATGCGCTCCTCGATCCGCGCATCCGGCACTGAGGAGGCCGTTCAGCCATGAGCCTTTCCAGCGCCGACACCGAAATCATCGCCGAGCCGTCCTTCGCAACGCGTATGCTGCGCATGTTATGGGCAGATAAATTCGCGCTCTGCGCCGCGATCTTCCTCATCATTGTCATTATCCTCGCTTTTGTCGGCCCTACCTGGCTTGGCGATCTGGCAACGAAACAGAACCTGCGCGGGCGCAACCTCGCCCCGTTCGACTGGCAGCGCGAATGGTATTTCTGGCTGGGGGCGGATGCGCTCGGCCGTTCGCTTCTCGCGCGCATTGTCGCTGCCACGCAAAATACGATGATGATCGCCGCCGGCGCGGTGCTTCTTTCCGCCATCACCGGCACCGTGCTCGGGCTGATCGCCGGTTTTTCCTCCAACCGTGTCGGCCAGATCATCATGCGGCTCGCCGATGTGATCATGTCGTTCCCGTCGCTCTTGATCGCGGTCATCGTGCTTTATCTGCTTGGCTCCTCCATCCTCAATCTGATGCTGGTTCTCGCCATCACCCGCATTCCCGTTTACATCCGCACCACGAGGGCGGAGGTGCTGGAGGTGCGCGAGCGCATGTTCGTGCAGGCGGCGCGTGTGATGGGCGCATCGGGCAAACGCATCCTGTTCCGGCACATATTGCCCGTGGTGTTGCCGACGCTGACGACGCTTGCGACGCTTGATTTCGCCTATGTGATGCTGGCGGAAAGCGCGCTGTCCTTCCTCGGCATCGGCATTCAGCCGCCGGAAATCACCTGGGGCCTGATGATCTCGCAGGGGCGGCAGTACCTCACCAATGCCTGGTGGCTGTCCTTCTGGCCGGGGCTTGCCATCATTCTCACCACCCTGTCGCTCAACTTGCTTTCCAACTGGCTGCGCATCGCGCTTGATCCCGTGCAGCGCTGGCGGCTGGAAATGAAAGGCCGCAAGCATGGCTGACCATCTTCTCGACGTGCGCAACCTTTCCGTGGAATTCCACACCGCAAGCGGTGTCGTCCATGCGGTGAAGGATGTCTCCTACCATATCGACCGTGGCGAAACGCTGGCCATCCTCGGCGAAAGCGGTTCGGGCAAGTCGGTATCGTCCTCGGCCATCATGAACCTCATCGACATGCCGCCCGGACATATCAGTAGCGGCCAGATATTGCTCGACGGCCAGGACCTTCTGACCATGCCGGCGGAGGCGCGCCGCGAAATCAACGGCCGGCGCATCGCCATGATCTTTCAGGACCCGCTCAGCCATCTCAATCCGGTCTATACCGTCGGCTGGCAGATCCGTGAGGCGATGACCACCCACGGCATGGACAAGGCAAAGGCCGAAGCGGAGGCGAGGCGGCTTGTCGCCCGCGTCGGCATTCCCGACCCGGACGGGGCCTTGAAGAAATATCCGCATGAATTTTCCGGCGGCCAGCGCCAGCGCGTGATGATCGCCATGGCGCTGGCGCTTCGGCCCGATCTCTTGATCGCCGACGAACCCACCACCGCGCTTGACGTGACGGTGCAGGCCGAGGTGCTTTCGCTGCTCAAGGAATTGCAGCGGGAAACCGGCATGGCCGTGCTCATCATCACTCACGATCTCGGTGTCGTCGCCGAAATCGCCGATCGCGTGGTGGTGATGGAAAAGGGTGTTCTGGTCGAGGCCGGCACGGTTCGTGAGGTCTATCGCAATCCGCAGCACCCCTATACCCGCAAGCTCATCAGCGCTGCACCCGGCAGGGGCAACATGCACGAGCCGCAGGCGGCGGGCGAAGCGCTGCTTAGCGTGCGTGATGTGCGCAAGCGTTACGGCGCCTTCGAGGCGCTGAAGGGCGTTTCCTTCGACCTCATGGAAGGCGAAACCATCGCGGTCGTCGGCGAAAGCGGTTCCGGCAAATCGACGCTGGCGCGTATTCTACTTCGCCTCGACGAGCCGGATGCGGGCAGCGCCTTGTGGAAGGGTCGCGACCTCTTCAAGCTTTCGCCTGCCGAACTCTTTGCGCTCCGGCGCGATTTGCAGATGGTGTTTCAGGACCCCACCCAGTCGCTCAATCCCCGTATGACGGTGTTCCAGCTGATTTCCGAGGCCTGGGTCATCCATCCGGAGATATTGCCCAAGGCAAGATGGCGTGAGCGGGTTGCCGAATTGCTGCATCAGGTGGGTCTCTCGCCGGAACATATGCGTCGTTATCCGCACCAGTTCTCCGGCGGTCAGCGGCAGAGGATCGCGATTGCCCGCGCATTGGCGCTGGAGCCGAAGCTCATCATCTGCGACGAGGCGGTCTCGGCGCTCGATGTTTCGGTTCAGGCGCAGGTTATCGCACTGCTGGACAAGCTGCGCCGCGAAATGGGCCTCTCCTTCATCTTCATCGCGCATGATTTGCCGGTGGTTCGGGATTTTGCCGATCACGTCATGGTCATGCAGCGTGGAGAGGTGGTGGAGTTCGGCACTGTACGCCAGGTGTTCGAAGCGCCGCGCGAGGCCTATACCCGTGCCCTTCTATCCGCGAGCCTCGATCCCGACCCCGATATGCAATCCCAGCGTCATCCGGCCTTGGCCGGCAACGCCATCGCAAATTCAAGCGGAGTTCTTTCATGAGCAAACAAGCTTTCGTCGCGCTCGTCACCTGTTTCAACGAGGACGAAACCATCAATTACGAAGCGACCCGCGCACAGGTGCGCCGCCAGGTGGCGGCCGGCAACAACATCATGTGCGCCGGCACCAATGGCGATTTTACCGCGCTGACGCATGAGGAAAAAATCCGGCTGACGGAAGAGGTGGTGGATGAAGTTGCAGGCCGTGCCAAGGTCATCGTGAATGCCGGCATGCCCGCCACTTTCGAAACCCTGCAACTTGCCAAAGCCTTCGACCGCATCGGCGTCGACGGTATCGCCGTCATCACGCCCTTCTTCATCGCCTGCACGCAGGACGGCCTGATCCGCCACTTCTCGACGGTGGCCGATGCCGTCGAAACGCCGGTCTATCTTTATGACATTCCCGCCCGCACTCAGAACCACATAGAGCCGGAAACCGCCCGCAAACTCGCCACCCATGGCAATATCGCCGGCATCAAGGATTCCGGCGGCGCTCAGCAGACGCTCGAAGCCTATCTTCAGGTGGCGAAGGAGATGCCCGGCTTCGAGGTTTATTCCGGCCCGGATCACCTCGTTCTCTGGTCGTTGCAGAACGGGGCGGCAGGCTGCATTTCCGGCCTCGGCAACGCGCTGCCGGATGTGCTGGCCGGCATTCTCAATGCTTTCAACGCCGGTGACATCACCGAGGCCGAACGCCAGCAGGCAATCTACGCCGACTTCCGCACCGACCTCTACACCCTCGGCTTCGCACCGGCCATGGTCAAACGCTCGCTTTATCTCCAGGACCCATCCGTCGGCGCCAGCCGCCAACCGGCCCTTCTGCCGGATAAAGCGCAGGATGCAAAAATCCTGGAAATCCTGCGGCGTTATCAACGGATCTGACGCTGCTGAATGTGACGCGCACCCCTGCGGATCGTGCGCGTCACCTTAAAAATATCTGCGAAAACGGCCAGAAGCCGATGCATTTCCCCAGCCTCACCCATGACGAATAATTTGTGACATAAACACGAAATTCCCCTTGTCAGCCCGGCCATTGATGTTTAAGAGGAGCGCGCAACGCAAGCGTTCGCGCATGCGGAGAGGTGGCAGAGTGGTCGAATGCACCGCACTCGAAATGCGGCATACCTGCAAGGGTATCGTGGGTTCGAATCCCACCCTCTCCGCCATAATTAAACGCTGAGGCGTGATATCCCCCGAAATTAGTTGATTTCATTCAATGCCATGCTGAAGCATGCAATATGCTGGCCCCACGGGACGCGTTTTTTGCGTTATGCTGGCTGATGAGAATATGCCTCGAACATATGTTGTCGACGGAGAAAATGGGGCGACGATAAGGAGGGGTGGGGACTGCTGAGAACGTATGTTCATATCCGCCATTGCCTCTCGCGGCGGAGGCGCTATCATGACTGTGTTGTAGGACGTTAAGCTTTGGGAGGAGCGATACGTGAGACGGATGTGGCCAGACGAATTTGCCTTTCTGCTGGACGGTGCGGAAGAGGTTGACCTGCATATTCCATCGGCGGCACAGGATGATAGTTCGCCCGGAGAGGTGGTATCCAGGAAGGCTTTGAGAAGCCGTATCAGCCAGCAGGATTTTGAGAAGATCTGGCATCTGGCAGAGGCCCGTTACCGGTTGAATGGCCGGTTTTCGGGCAAGGCGATTACGCTGATCACCAACAATCCTCATTATCAGAAATGGCATCCTTCCGACGGTGGCAGCGTTGAGAGCGTCTCCGATAGCGGTCAGAAATACACGACGAATTATGTAATCGTGCACTTTCTCTTGGATGATGTTCGCGAGCCTGTCGAAGTGTAGAGCCCGCAGGGCTGGTTCCTGGCAGTGAGTGGTCGAGTGGCCTGGAAAGCGATGTTTCGTGAGGCAACGTCGCGTTCTGGTGCGGAACAGAAATCAGGCGGGCGCCATCGCTGTTGCCGGCGCTTCCTGCTGCGGCCATTGCTGGAGTGCTTGCCGACCGGCTTCGGTCAAGCCATACACTCCTCTGTCGAGCCGTTCAAACCAGCCATAGACGTTGGCCAGCAGAATCTTTCCGGCATCCGGGACGCTTGATCTGATTTCACGCACACGCATCGGTCCAGATGCGAGAGCCAAAGCGCAGCCGAGCGCCTGCTGGCGATAGGCGGTCATTATAGGCGCGCGCGTGCTTCCACCGACTGCCGGATCGCCGCGTCGCCTTTGGTGTTCACGCATAAGCCTCGAACGCCGTTTCGGATTGGTTCGTGGCATCGGTGTTACGGAGTTGACGATAATGCTGACGTCTCCGGCATCGGAAATGCCGAGCATACCGACGCCGAGCCTGCGGCAGAGATCGCGGTAGCGTTTGTCGGCCTCGCGGCCTTTACCCCTGGCTGAAACTCTGGCCGCGATCCAGACCTCGTCCGCTATAGCTGCGCGATCGACGGCCTGCAAAATGAGTTCCAGATTGAAGCTGAGCTTTAGCTCGCAGACCACGACCACGGACGGATCCGTATCGCTCAAGCCAACGAGGTCACAGCCGCCAACTTCGCCTTTGACAGTGTAACCCGCCTTCTCAAGGAAGCCTTTGACGGGCAGATAAAGCGAAGTTTCCATGTGCCTGCAGGTTTGAGTGAATATTCGGCCCCTTGAATACATCTATCCGCCTGCGCAGGACAACCATTATAGCCGCAGACGCGGTAATAAGTTGGTGGCGGTGGTGTCGAGACGCACGCCTTTCGCCCACGGTGCTGACCGTCGAGGCAGACGGCCTTCGCAAAACGGATAGGTCGCAAGGCAGCTTTCTTGGAGCTTGTCCATCGTGCCAGTATCGCGGGGAGCGATATCGCTTACCTTTTGCTAAGGCGCATGCGTTCTATGATGTGCCTGCCTGAGCCTTCCACATGGCGTGCTATTGCATCAGCAGCACCTTCCGCATCCTGCGCTTTGACGCAGGCTATAAGTTCTCGGTGTTCGGCCAGCACGTTGGCCTGCCGGCTGAGAGAGGTTGGAAATCCTCTGCTAATCGCCCAAAGGATGTGGCGATGACGCACCCAGAGTTCCACGGCATGACGATTGTAATGCCGATTGTACATCAGCTGATGGAACTGCAGGTCGAGGTTGGAGTGAGCCATCTCGTCGCCGAAGTTCATCTTTTCGATCTCTCCCTGCAGACGCTCCAGTTCGGCGATGTCGCTGTGCGTGGCAATGCTTACGAACCAGCGTGTGAGCGCAGGCTCGATCAGCACTTCGATTTCGCAGATGTCACGCACGAAATCTTCGTCGATCGGCCTCACGCGTGCGCCCCGGTTGGGGCTCATCACGACGAAGCCCTCACCTCGAAGCTGTTGCAGCGCCTCGCGGATCGGGTTGGTTGATGTCCCGAGCCGGGTTGCGAGTTCGGCAACCTTCAGCCTCTCATTGGCTTTGACGCGACCGGAAATGATGTCGTCACGCAAGCGCTCGTAGATCGAGGCGCCAGCTTCATCACTCGGTTTCGCGTTTTCCGTGTCGGTTGTTTCAAGCTTTAAAATTGTGCTCATGGGGTTGCTTTTAATCCATTTTCTGTCCCGTAGCCAATAGCAAAACATAAAGAGCATACATCGCTGTTGACAAATAATGTACGATCTGTGAGTTATCGTGTGATGTGTGCCCGGGGAGGGTGCGTTTCGGGAGAGCCGGTATCCGGCGGGAGGAGAATTTATGAGCTATCAGCGTGTGCTGAATCGACTTGGTGTGTCCGCTGCAATCGTCACGGTCGCACTTTCGGCTGGGTTGTTTCCGACGTGGGCGGCAGACTACAAACAGGCGCCGGCGCTTGAGGAGCAGGTGAAGGCGGGTACATTGCCTGCCGTGGCTGAGCGGCTGCCGGAAAATCCGTTTGTCGAGACGATGGTGGACGGTGTCGGCAAGTATGGTGGTACATTACGGACGACCATTCTGGCGAACGGCGATCAGTACAATCTGACGCGAACGATTGCCAACGAACTGCTCGTCAGGTGGGATCCCAAATGGAGCAAGGTGGAGCCGTCGCTGGCCGAAAAATTCACCGTTTCCGATGACGCCACAACTTACACTTTCACGCTTCGCAAGGGCCTGAAGTGGAGTGACGGTCAGCCTTTCACCGTCGACGACATCATGTTCTGGTACGAGGATGTATTCATGAACCCGGCGCTTTCGCCGGCCAAGAATCCTACCTTCACGGTCGCTGGCAAACCCGTCAAAGTGCGTAAAATCGATGAGCAGACGGTAGAGTTCAAGTTTGACTCGCCTTACGGCCTGTTCCTGCAGCAATTGGCCTATGGTCAGGGGCATCTGCCCGTCATCTACCCGAAGCATTATCTCAGCCAGTTCCATGAGAAGTACAACAAGGACGGCATTCCGGCTCTGCTGAAGGCCAATCCGGCGGCAGGGGACTGGGTCGCACTGTTCAACTCCAAGGTCTCGCTGACCTTTCAGCCGGCATATTGGCAAAACCTCGAATTGCCGACGCTCAATCCCTGGATCCTGACCATTCCCTATGCGGATGGCGAACGGGTCGCAGCAAAGCGCAATCCCTATTACTGGAAGGTCGACAGCGAAGGTAACCAGCTGCCCTATATCGACAATGTGACCTGGGCAAAGCTGGACGATCCACAGTTGATGGCGTTGAAGATGACCGCCGGTGAGTTCGACTTTGCTTTCCGCCACATCAACAACGCGACTTTCAAGTCGGTGCTGTTTGATGGCCAGGAGAGCGGCAACTTCCGCTTCGTCGACGTCAAGGACCTGCCGGCCAACGATGCGGTCATCCTGCTTAACCTCAACTCCACCGATCCCGTGAAGAGGAAGGTTTTCCAGAACAAGGATTTCCGCATCGCGCTCAGCCATGCGATCAATCGGCAGGAGATCATCGATCTGGTCTATGTCGGGCAGGGCGCGCCGGCCCAGGTGGCGGTGCAGCCCGAGAACGAACTGTTCAACGAGAAGGAAGCGACGCAATACACGGAATATGATCCGGCTGCGGCCAATGCTGCGCTCGATGAGATCATGCCGAACAAGGATGGTCAGGGATATCGTCTCGACGAGACGGGCAAACGCTTCACGATCAATTTCATGGTGGCGGATGCCTTCGGCCTCTCTTATCCCGACATCATGCAGATGGTGCAGGAATATGCCAAGAAAGTGGGCATCGACATCCAGATCCGTACCACTGATCGCGCGCGTCTGAATTCGATGTGGAACGCCAATGAGCAGGATGCCTATATCTGGAACTGCGTCGGCGGGCTGAATGAGGTTTATACCGATCCACGTTGCTACATGCCGTTCCAGAAGGCCGACATCTTCTTCGCGGTAAAGTGGGCCGAATGGTATGCCAATCCGCAGACGGGCGAGGAACCACCGGCCGAAATCAAGGCTCTGATGGCCGCCTATGACAAGGTCAATGCGTCGTCCAGCGATGATGATCGCAAGGCGCGGATGAAGGAGTTCCTGACGCTTTCGGCGGAAAACTTCCTGAATATCGGCATTTCCCGCCCGATGCCCAAATATATGATGGTGTCCAAGGATCTGAAAAATGTCGTGAACGGCATTCCGATCACCGGCAACCTCTGGCACCCGGCACCGACCCTCTCGCAGTGGTACTTCGAAAAAGCCCAATAAACGATCCCAGAGATCCTGGCCGGAAGCATGAAGCTTCCGGCCACACCACACCCCGAAATGGTCATTGCTCATGCTTCGCTATATCGCCAAACGGCTGGTGTTCGCTATTCCGACGCTGTTCGCCGTATCGATCATCGCCTTTGCCATCATCCAGTTGCCACCGGGCGACTATCTGACGACGCTTATGGCCGACTGGGCCGCCCAGGGCGGCGCGGTCGAGGCCGGAACGCTTGCCGCCATGCGCGAGCGCTACGGTCTCGATCAGCCGATGTATTTCCAGTACTATAAATGGATGGCAGGTATCGTCCTTCGCGGTGATTTCGGTATTTCGTTCGAGCTTGGCAAGCCGGTCACGGAGTTGATCTGGAGCCGTCTGGGTTTTTCCCTGCTGCTGTCGGTCCTGACCCTCTGCTTTGTCTGGGCAGTGGCAATCCCGATCGGCATCCTCTCGGCGGTGCGTCAGTATTCGATCTCGGATTATACGGCGACCTTTCTCGCCTTCTTCTTCCTTGCCGTGCCCGACTTCCTCATGGCGCTCTCCGCCATGTATTTGATGTCCGCATGGTTCGGTCAGAGTGTCGGCGGGCTGTTTTCTCCCGAATATGCCGACGCCGCCTGGAGCCTCGGCAAGCTTTCTGATTTCGCCAAACATGTCTGGCTGCCGGTGATCGTGATTGGCCTTGGTTCGCTTGCAGCTTTGGTACGCATCATGCGCGCCAACCTGCTCGACGAACTCTCCAAGCCTTATGTCACCACCGCACGCGCCAAGGGCATGTCGGAATTCGAGCTTCTGATGCGCTATCCGGTCAGGCTGGCACTCAATCCGCTCATCTCGACGCTCGGCTGGATACTGCCGGCTGTCATTTCCGGTGAGATCATCGTCTCCGTCGTCATGAGCCTGCCGACGACCGGTCCGCTCCTGTTGCGCGCGCTTCTGGCCCAGGACATGTACCTTGCCGGCTCCCTCATCCTCCTGATCTCCGTTCTCACCATTATCGGCACGTTGATCTCCGACCTTCTGCTCGCGCTGACCGACCCGAGGATTAGACTGCAATGACCGACATGACCCAGATTCCCTCCGACACGGATGCCGTTGTCGATCTCCGCGGCAAGGACTTGGCCGTTGCCGGCCAGTGGCGCCTGTTCTGGCTGAAGTTCAAGAAGCACAAGATCGCGCTGGCCAGTCTCGTTGTCATCGCCTTGATGTATCTCGTCGCGCTGTTTGCGGAGTTCATCGCACCATTCGATCCGAACGCCACCAATGCGCGTTTCACCTATGCGCCGCCGCAAGGCCTTTCACTGATCCACGATGGCGCGTTCATGCCGCATGTCGATCAGCTTAAGATGACGCTCAACACCCAGTCGATGCGGCGCGAGTTTTCTGCGGATCCGGCCAAGCCGATTGCCGTCGGCTTCTTCGTGCCGTCCGATCCCTACACGCTTGCCGGCTTCATTCCCATGAAGACCAAGCTGTTCGCCCTCGTTGATGCGCGCCCTGGTGACAGTCTTTATGTGTTCGGTGCCGATCGCCTCGGGCGCGACATCTTCTCTCGTGTCGTTTATGGCGCGCGCATCTCGCTTTCCATCGGCCTCGTGGGCGTTGCAATGAGCCTTGTGCTTGGTGTCACCATCGGCGGCATTTCCGGCTTCTTCGGCGGCTGGACGGATGTGGCGATCCAGCGTGTCATCGAACTCCTGCGGTCCATACCGACGATCCCTCTGTGGATGGGCCTTGCGGCCGCAATCCCGGTCGGCTGGCCGCCGCTCAGGACCTATTTCGTCATCACGCTGATTGTGTCGCTCCTCGGCTGGACCAGCCTGGCGCGAGAGGTGCGAGGCAAGTTTCTTTCATTGCGCAACGAGGATTTCGTCACCGCAGCAAGGCTCGACGGGATGAGTGAACTTGGCATCATATTCCACCATCTCGTGCCGTCCTTCATGAGCCATATCATCGCAACCGTGACGCTCGCCATTCCGACGATGATCCTGGCGGAAACAGCCCTGTCCTTCCTCGGCATCGGGCTTCAGCCGCCGATCATCTCCTGGGGCGTTCTTCTGCAGGAGGCGCAGAACATTCGTGCCGTTGCGCAGGCACCCTGGCTGCTCTTCACGCCGGCCGCGGCCATCGTCATCGCGGTGCTTTCCCTCAACTTCCTTGGAGACGGACTGCGCGATGCGGCCGATCCCTATGAGAACGCCTGATGACCATGACAAATGATACAATACTCAGGGTTGATGACCTGCGCACCTACTTCACGACGCGCACCGGCACCTTCAAGGCGGTCGACGGTGTGTCTTTCGAGTTGAAACGCGGCAAGACGCTCTGCGTGGTTGGTGAAAGTGGCTCCGGCAAGTCGGTTACTGCGCGCTCGATCCTGCAGATCGTCGACAAGCCGGGCAAGATCGAAGGCGGCTCCATCGTCCTGACGCGCCAGGACGGATCGACTGTCGATCTTGCGAGGCTCGACCCCCGCGGCAAGGAGATTCGTGAGGTTCGCGGCCGGGAGATCGCGATGATCTTTCAGGAGCCGATGAGTTCGCTGTCTCCCGTCCACCGGATCGGTGATCAGATCGGTGAAGCCTTGCGCATACATTTCGGCACGCCGAAACGCGAGCGCCGTGAGCGTGTTCTGGAACTGCTCAAGCAGGTGGAAATCCCGCGGGCGGAACAGGCGATTGATCGCTACACATTTGAATTTTCGGGTGGCATGCGCCAGCGGGTGATGATCGCCATGGCGCTCGCCTGCAATCCGTCAGTTCTGATAGCCGACGAGCCGACGACAGCGCTCGATGTGACCACCCAGGCGGAAATTCTCGATCTCATCAGGAAGCTGCAGCAGAGCCACGGGATGGCCGTGATCTTCATCACCCATGACATGGGCGTGGTGGCAGAGATTGCAGACGAAGTGCTCGTCATGTATCGCGGCCGCGTGATGGAACATGGCAGCGTTGACGAAATCTTCCACGCACCGAAGGATGATTATACCAAGCGGCTGATTGGCTCGGTCGTGCGACTGGAGAGCAAGGCAGACATCAGGTTGAAACGTGCCGCGATCCCGGCGGATGCGGCGCCACTGCTTGAAGTCAGCGACATGTCGCTGACATTTCCATCCGGCGTTAAAGCGGTGAACGGTGTTTCACTCACCGTCCGGCCGGGCGAAACACTCGGCATTGTCGGTGAGTCTGGCTCGGGCAAGACGACGATGGGGCGCTGCCTGCTGCGTATCTATGATCCCGAAGCCGGCAATATCAACTATCGTCGCCCGGACGGAAACGTCATCGACTTGAGGACGGCGAGCAGCTCGCAGCTGAAGGAGGTTCGCCGCGAGGTGCGGATGATCTTCCAGGACCCGGTTGGATCGCTCAGCCCCCGCAAAACGGTTGCGCAGATCATTGCCGAACCGCTGAAGCTTGCCGGCATGAAGGGCAGGGAGTTGGACCAGCGGGTGGCGGAGCTGATGGAACAGGTGGGTCTGGAGCCTGCCTGGCGTGAGCGCTACCCCCATGCCTTTTCCGGCGGCCAACGCCAGCGCATCGGCATCGCACGCGCCATCGCCATCAAGCCAAGGTTGATTGTCGCCGACGAGGCGACGTCGGCGCTCGACGTCTCGCTTCGCTCGCAGATTCTCGATCTGATGATGAAGCTGCAGGATGAACTTGGCCTTTCCTACGTCTTCATCTCCCACGATATGTCGGTGATCCGTTACATGTGCGACCGCGTTGCGGTCATGTATCGCGGGCAGATCGTTGAGGCCGGCGATACCGATCAGGTCGTCAACAATCCGACGCACGACTACACCCGTGCGCTGCTCTCCGCCATTCCCCATCCAGACCCGCGCGATCGGCGTTTGCACAGCCGTGTGCGCTATGTCGCGAACCATGCATTGAACGGATAAGTCATGAAAATCACAGATGTCAAAGTCATCGTCTGCTCCCCCGGCCGCAACTTCGTCACGGTGAAGATATTTACCGACGAAGGGCTGACCGGTGTTGGTGACGCGACGCTCAACGGGCGGGAAAAGGCGGTCGTCGCCTATCTGGAGGAACATCTCGCACCGCTTCTGATCGGCCGAGATCCGTCCCGCATTGAAGACATATGGCAGTATTTTTATCGTGGTGCCTATTGGCGTCGCGGTCCGGTGACGATGGCTGCGATCGCCGGCATTGACATGGCGCTGTGGGACATCAAGGCCAAGGCCGCCAACATGCCGCTCTATCAGCTTCTCGGTGGCGCGAGCCGTGAAAGGGTTCTCTGCTATACCCACGCGCAGGGAACCAACATTGCGGAGGCCGTCGAAGCGGTCGGCAGGCGCATCGATGAGGGTTACAGGGCGGTTCGCGTCCAATGCGGGATACCGGGTCTGCCCGATGTCTATGGCACCGGTGCCAAGACGGTGACAAACAATGCCGTGGACGACGCCGTCCCGCATGAGGAAGTCTGGTCCACCTCAAAATATCTGCGTCATATACCGAAACTGTTCGAGGCAGTGCGCGAGGCGCATGGCTGGGACGTGGAGTTGTTGCACGACAGCCACCACCGCCTGACGCCGATTGAAGCGGCAAGGCTTGGCAAGGATCTGGAATTCGCCCGGTTATTCTGGCTGGAAGACACAGTCGCAGCCGAGCATCAGGAGGGGTTTCGTCTGATCCGCCAGCATACGACGACGCCGCTCGCCGTCGGCGAGGTCTTCAACACGATATGGGATGCGCGACTGCTGATCGAGGAACAGCTCATCGACTATATTCGCACCACCTGTGTTCACGCGGGTGGTGTTACCGCCCTGCGACGCATCATGGATTTCGCCAGCATCTACAACGTTCGCACCGCCTGCCATGGTGCAATGGACATGTCGCCGATCTGCCTCGGCGCCAACCTGCATCTTGATCTCTGGGTGCCGAATTTCGGTATCCAGGAATATTCCGGCTATCTGCCTCAGATCCTCGAAGTCTTCCCGGGCGCATGGAGCCTCAGCGACGGTTACCTGCATCCCGGTGAGGCGATCGGCCACGGCGTCGACATCGACGAAAAGCTTGCCGCCAAATTCCCCTATGAGCGGGCCTATCTACCCGTGAACCGTCTCGAAGACGGCACGCTCTGGCATTGGTAAGCGACGCGAAGGGGAGATAAAACAATGAAGATCACCACTATCAAGACCTATGCCGTCAAGGTCGGCATTCGCAACCAGCTTCTCGTCAAGATAGAGACGGATGAGGGTATTTTCGGCTGGGGCGAAAGCGGCCTTTCGGGCCGGGAAAAAGCCGTGGTCGGGGCGCTGGAACATTATGCGGAATTCCTCAAGGGGCGGGATCCATTCAAGATCGGCGCGCTCTGGCAGGAAATGTATCGCAGCCAGTATTTCGAGGGCGGGCGTGTGTTGCAGGCGGCGATTTCGGCGATCGATATTGCGCTTCACGATATCAAGGGCAAAGCGCTTGGCGTCCCGGTCTATGAATTGCTGGGGGGCAAGCAGCGCGATCGTATTCCCACGTTTGCGACAACCTTTGCTGCACCGGGGCCGGAAATGATCGACCAGGCAAAGATGCTGATCGACCATGGCTGGACGGCCATGCGGCTTTCTCCTTCAGGGCATGAAGAGAAAGAAATCTACGAGCCGCGTGAACATATAGCAGCGACGGCAAAATGGCTGGTGAAAGCGCGTGAGGAGCTGGGCGAGGATATCGTGCTCGGCATCGATTATCACCACCGGTTGACGGTCGCGGAGGCCGCAAGCTTCTGCCAGAAGATGCCATCCGGAACGCTCGATTTCCTGGAGGAGCCTATCCGGGCCGAAAGCCCCGAGGCCTATGAAGCATTGCGGCGGATGACTGACGTGCCCTTCGCCATTGGCGAGGAGTTCTCATCGAAATGGCAGTTCCAGCCCTATATCGAGCGGGATATCCACCAGTTCAACCGCCTCGATGTCTGCAATGTCGGTGGACTGACGGAATCGATGAAGGTGGCCGCATGGAGCGAGACCCACTATGTCGACATGATGCCGCATAATCCGCTTGGACCCGTCTGCACGGCTGCGACCGTGCATTTCTGCGCGGCCGTTCCGAACTTCTCCTGGCTTGAGACCCGCAACAGCCCGGCAGAAACCCATCTTGGTTTCGACAATTCGGATTTCTTTCCCGTCCAGCCGAAGCTCGAAGGTGCGTTCTACCCGGTTTCTGATGCCCCTGGTCTTGGTATCGAGGTAAATGAAGACCTGCTGGCCAAACAGAGTTTCGAGTTTTGGGAGGCGCCACATCTGAAACGTCGCGATGGTTCGGTGACGAACTGGTAGCCTGCCTCCATGGTCGGCCGCCAACCGGCGTCTTCTGGACGCCGGTTCCGAACTCTTTCCAGCGGTATTCTGTCAGCGGTTGTGAACGGGCTAGCCATCGGGTGATGACGATGGCAACATCTTGGCTGCGGCCGTCGGCGTTTATTTGATGCCGAATCCGAGGCGACGCAACGTGTGGCTCAAATCCGCGCGGCCCTTCAGCGCCTCGGCATCCTGCACGCGTTTGGCAATGGGAGCCGTCCAGCCATTTTGCGGCAGCCCCTGCTTTTCCTGAAACACTTTCAAAACTTCATCGTAAGCATTGAGGTCATCCCCTCCCGCTTCCGAATAGGTCTCATGAAAGAGAATGGATGATTGCGGCAGGCGCGGTTTCACATCGGTTTTCGCCGCAGGGTCGGGATAACCGACCGTAAGGCCAAAAACCGCCACCGTCTCGGGTGGCAGGTTCAGTTCACGGGACACGTCTTCCGGTCTGTTTCGAATACCACCCACATAGCAGGAGCCAAGTCCGAGTGAATCGATGGCGGCAACGGCGTTCTGCGCAGCCAATGCTGCATCAATGGCGCCGATAAGGAAGCTTTCCAGATAATCCAGCCCTTCGCCCTTGTTGCCATGGTTGGAAGCAACGGTTCGCAGGCGCTTCAGGTCAATCAGCCAGATGAGGAAGACAGGCGCATCTTTTATGTGGCCGTTACCACCCGTGAAGTCTGCAAGCCGCGCCTTGCGATCCTTGTCCTGAACCGCCACGACGCTCCACGCCTGAAGATTGGACGAGGTCGGCGCGGATTGAGCGGCTGCGACCAGAAGTTCCAGGCTGCCTTCCGGCAGTGCCTTGGGCAGATAAGCGCGCGCGGTTCGATGGTTTAGCAAGGCATCGATGGTGTCGTTCCAGAAAGGGGGAGAAAAAGCTGCCTGTGCCCCGTAACGGGCCTCGACCCGCTGCTGTGGGATTTCCAGTTTGGTGATCGAGCTGGGCAGGGTCATCGTACGAAACTCCGGAATGTTGGGAGTGGAGGGCAGGGCCGGATGAGGGCCGGGGAAGGTGGCTAAGCGCCTGTGACTTGATATGCTGTGCGAGGTTCTGTGCCGAGCAATGTCTTACTCATTCGCGTTTTTTCAGTGAAACAACATTTCCATGCCAAGTCCCAGACACGTGCGGTCGAGATTTCCTTTTATCTCGCCATGCTGCGAAGAAACGCAACGGCGATCCAAGGCAGTCCTGTAATTCAGCACAAATTCTGGCGTGTGGCTGCGTACGTATTGGAATAAAATTCTGCAAGAAATGTTTTCTTTGCGGGGTGAGAAGAATTTTCTTCTTAGGAACGCGCCGCTTTGCCCCGATGCTTTCGTCATCGAAACGACGTTTTCAAACGGGGATTTTCATGACGATAGGACGCCGCCAGTTCAACAAAATGCTTCTTCTGGCAACGGCAGGGACGGCCCTGCCAGGCTCGTTATTCGCTGCAAGCAGCGATGCGAGCCGGCCCGTGTTCGGCGGCACCCTCAAGCTGCTTTATCGTGTTGATCCCGGCAACGCGCTTTTTGCCATCAACACGTCGTCCGGCACAGGGCAGGCGATCGGCCCGAAGATCGTCGAAGGTCTTCTCACATTCGATTTCGACCTCAATCCGCAGCCTTTGCTGGCCACGGAATGGTCCGTTTCGGATGACCATCTTCGTTACACTTTCAAACTCCGCCCAAATGTAAAATGGCACGATGGTCAGGATTTCACCTCGCAAGACGTCGCGTTTTCGATTTTCCGCCTGAAGGAAGCCCATCCGCGCGGCCGCATCACCTATCAGAATGTCGAGGCGGTGGAGACGCCGGACCCCTTGACCGCGATTATCGTTCTTTCCAAACCGGCGCCGTTTCTGATCGCCGCGCAATCGAGTTCGGAATCGCCGATTGTGCCGAAGCATATTTTCGAAAAGCTGAAGCCTGCCGACGGCCAGACGCTGCAGACCGCGATTGGCACAGGTCCTTTCAAGCTGACGGAATGGACACCGGGAAGCCATCTGATCTTCGAACGAAACCCCAACTATTGGGATGCGGGCAAACCTTATCTCGATCGCATCATTCTGCGCATCATCACCGATCCGGCTGCCCGGGCCGTGGCACTGGAAACGGGTGAAGTCGATATTGGCGACAACCCGGTTCCGCTGGCGGATCTCGAACGGTTGAAACAGAACCCCGATCTCGTTCTGGACACCAACACCTATGCCTATGCGGGTCCGCAGCAACAGCTGTTTTTCAATTACGATAACGAAATCTTCCGCAAGAAAGATGTCCGTCTGGCCATTGCCAAGGCGATCAATCTTGATGAAATCGTCAATGTGGCGCTCTTCGGTTATGCGCAGGTATCGCCGAGCCCCGTCAGCACAGCCCTGCCGAACTGGTACGACGCCTCGGTCAAGGCCCATGGGTATGATCCCAGAGAAGCGGAAAAACTGCTCGATGCGGCGGGATATCCCCGCAAGGACGACGGCAAACGTTTTGCAGCGCGTTTGACCTATAATTCCTATCTCGCTCCCGGCTTTGCGGATGTGCTTCGCAACCAGCTTGAGAAGATCGGCGTCGCCGTCGAAATCCGCAAATACGACCTGCCAACCTATCTGAAGACGGTCTACACGGATCGCGCTTTTGATCTGGTGGTGGAATCCCTTTCCAATACTTTCGATCCGTCGCTCGGCATCCAGCGCGCCTATTGGAGTAAGAATTTCAAGATCGGGCTGCCCTTTTCCAACGCGGCCAATTACGCCAATCCCGAGGCGGATGCGCTCCTGGAGGCTGCGGCCATCGAGCCGGATCCGAAAAAACGCTGGGTGATCTGGAGCAAGTTTCAGCACCTCATCCACAACGACGTCGCCTCGGTCGATCTGGTCGCGGCGGGAAGCCAGATCGTGGCGCACAAGCGGGTCAAGAACTACGTCACCGGCGCGCAGGGTCTGAACTGGAGTTTCGGCGATCTGTGGCTCGATCCCACCGCCTGAAACCCGCATCTGAAATCAGGATTTGCCAGGAGGATACGCAATGTCCGTACATGCTGTAACCAAAGACCGTCTCATCGAATGGTTGAGAGATGGCAGGGAGCTTGCCGTTCTCGACATTCGCTCCGCGGAAGAGGTGGGGTATGCCTCGCCGCTGTTTGCGACCAACCTTCCGGCTGAAAGACTGGACGCGGAAATCGAGCGCTTCATTCCACGCCGCGTCGTGCGAACCGTTCTGGTGGATGATGGCAAGGGAAGCGCTGAGCAGGCGGCGGAGCGGCTGGCCGCCAGAGGCTGGAGCGACATTCATTTTCTGCGCGGAGGAATTCCGGCGTGGATCGAGGGCGGCGTTGACGCCTTGCCGACATTCGATATTCCTGGCGTTCCCTTTGTCCAGCAGATACGCGGTGAAAAGAACACACCTGTCGTTTTCGCCCGCGAACTCAAGGCGTGGAAGGAAGCCGGCGAAGATGTTGTCGTCATCGACACCCGCACAATAGCGGAATATGAAAAGGCGCACGTGCCGGGCGCCATTGGCGTGCCGGGTGCAGAACTTCTGCTGCGTTTTTCCGACCTCGTGCCCTCACCCAAAACAAGGGTCGTCGTCTCCTGTGCGGGCCTTCCCCGTGCAATCCTTGGCGCCCAGACATTGATCGACGCCGGTGTCGAAAACGATGTCAGCTATTTGCATGATGGGACGCGCGGCTGGACGGATGACGGGTTTGAACTGGAAACAGGTCTTTCACAAACCTATTCGCCCGCCAGTGATGACGCCAGGCACATCGCAAAGACACGTCTGGAAACATTCTCCCGCGATGACGAGGTGTTGTTTATCGATCATGTCACGGCCGAGACATGGTTGCGGGACACGGCGCGAACGACCTATTTCCTCGATGTCAGAACACCGGAAGAATTCGCGATCTCACACCTGCAAGGTTCGATTTCTTCGGAAGGCGGACAGCTTCTCGGTGTTGCCTATCGCACCATTGCCGTGCGCGGAGCGCGGGTCATTCTGGTGGATGACCTGCTGGGCGCCCGCGCAAGCGTGGTTGCCCACTGGCTGAAACGCCGGGGCTTTGAAATCGCCATTCATTTGCACGACTTCGAACAGGGTGCCGAAGCCGCTGCCGCATAGGTCGGCGGGATATTCACCAGAGTGGTCCACAGACAGGAATTTGTAATGACCAATGCCGCCCAGGCCTGGGGTTCCGCTCCCAGCGCACGCTTTGATACGATAGCCGAGAATTTTCGGGGGATTTTTTCCGAAATTGGCAGGGATTCCATACGGCACGATCTCGATCGCGAGCTTCGTTTCGATGATTATCAAGCATTGAAAAAAGCCGGCTTTTCCAGGCTGCGTCTGCCGGAGGAGTTTGGTGGTCTCGGTTTGACGCTTCCGGAGCTTTTCGGGCTCATCATCGAACTGGCGGAAGCGGATCCCAATCTCACCAATGCCTACCGCAGCCACCTGGGGTTCACGGAGGACCTGCTCAACGCTGCAGCTTCGCCATGGCGGGATGCATGGCTTACCCGGATCGGACAGGACGAAACCATCGGCAGCGGTTTTTCCGAATTGGGAGATGCCCGGATTGGAACATATTCCACCCAGCTCACCCGATATGGCGGCGGCTGGCGGCTGAACGGCGAGAAATATTATACGACCGGCTCGCTTTATGCCGACTGGATCACGCTCGGCGCCGTGGATGGCGATGGCGTACCGGTTGGCGCTCTCGTTCCCACCAAGGCGGAAGGCGTTGAGATTCTCAACGACTGGGACGGTTTTGGACAGGCACTAACGGCCAGCGGCACGGCGCGTTTTACGGACGTGGCGATTTCCGATGATCTCATCAAGCCAAGCGCCCTTCGCTTCAGCTATTCAGGTGGCTTTTTCCAGCTTGTCCATCTGGCCTCGCTTGCCGGCATTGGCCGCGCGGCCGCCACGGAAATCGCCCGTCATGTGGCGGAACGCAAGCGGGTGTATCAGCGCAGCAACGCCTCGCGTTTTGCCGAAGACCCACAGGTGCTTCAGGTCGTGGGGCGGGTAAGAGGCGCGGCCTACAGCGCCGGCGTTATCGTGTTAAAGGCGGCAGAAGCCTTGCAGGCTGCCTATGAGGCCAATCTCTCCGGAGATGAGGAGCGCATTGCGCTGGCAAATCGCAATGCGGATCTTGAGGTCAGCCAGTCGGTGACCGTGGTCAGCAATCTGATCCTTGAGGCTTCCACGATCCTTTTCGATGCCCTTGGCGCCTCCGCGGCAAAGCGCAGCCATGGTCTGGACCGGCACTGGCGAAACGCCCGCACCATAACTTCGCACAATCCCCGCATTTATCACGACCGTATCGTGGGAGATTTCGCGGTGAACGGCACCCTGCCAACACCGCAGGGAGGTGTGGGAGTAGCTCCTCGAAGTGAGAGCGAAAAAACTGGCGCGTGAGAAAGCTGGGCGGCACGGGTGGCGATGCGACGATCGGCCTGGGCAGATTTGCATCATGGGCGAAACACCGTGTCGCCTGAGCGTGGAGATGTTTCGCCAAGCCTGCTTTCAACCTTCTATTGCTCCTCGTCAACGGATGGAAGCCAGGTAAGCCGGCGCCTTGTCCGGGTCGTTTCACATCCCCTTCAATTCAAAACAGGATAGCGAAATTGGGCAGGATCTATCGTGATTTTACGGAACTCGTCGGCAACACGCCGCTCGTGGAACTCGCCAGAATAGCGGAGAAATACGATCTTTCGTCGAGGATCCTTGCCAAGATCGAGTACCTCAATCCCGCAGGCAGCGTGAAAGACCGAACCGCATGGGGCATCATTCGCGAAGCGGAGAAGAGCGGCAAATTGAAGCCGGGTGATCTTCTTTTCGATCTCACCAGTGGCAATACCGGTATAGGATTTGCGGCTGTCGCCGCCGCGCGCGGATATCGCACGAAATTTTACCTTCGCAATACGATCAGCGAGGATAAGATCAATATTCTTCGCCAATTCGGATCCGAGATCGAACTGATCGAAAACGAGGAGCTTTTCCAGCCCGATGCGATCCATCGCATTATCGATCGGATCAAGGGTGAAAATCCTGACGCCTTTTACACCGGTCAGCGCTCCAATGACGCCAATCCGCAGGTGCATTTCGAGACGACCGGGCCCGAAATTTGGCGCGATACCGACGGAAACATCGATATTCTGGTGGCTACGGTTGGTACGGGCGGCACCGTTTCCGGTGCCGGGCGCTTCCTCAAGTCGCAAAACCCGGAAATAAAAATTGTCGTTGCCGAGCCTACGCCGGAGTCCGTTCCGTCCCCCGACAATCCTGAGGCACCGACGATCGAAGGCATCCACAAGGTCACGGAGGTGGAGGAAAGCACCCTGCCGGAGACTTACAACAAGGGCGTTGTGGATGAGGTTGTCGCCGTTACGACCGAGCAGGCGCGGCGGGCTGCACTTGCTGTCGCAAGGGAGGAAGGCCTCCTGGTTGGAACCTCGTCCGGCGCTGCCATCGCGGTTGCCATCGAACTTTCACGGCGCGTGGAAAACAGGGGCAAGACGATTGCCGTCGTCTTTCCCGATAGTGGTGAGCGATATCTTTCGCTTTTTGATGCGCTGGACTGAAAGATCAAGCAAGGGGTACGGAATTTAGAATTCTGTGGCGCACTCGTTTGAACGCAAGTGCCGACAGGCCTTGAAAAAGGCGGCCTGTCGGCATTTCTCGTATGTCCGGGAGTGAACCAAGGATCAATGCGCGGCGAGGCCGAGATTGCCGCGCAATGTCTGCGTTTCATATTTCTGTCGGTAGACGCCCCATTCCTGAAGATAGGGAATGACCTTGTCGACGAATTCATCGAAGCCTGTTGGCGTAAGATGCGGGGCAAAAACGAAGCCGTCGGCGGCGTTTTCCTGAACGTAGTCGTTGATCTGTCTCGCCACCGTTTCCGGCGTGCCGATGAAATGCTGACGTGCCGTCACCTTGATGATGAGCTGACGGATGCTCAATTTTTCGCGCCTGGCGATTTCCCGCCAGGTGCTGGCGGTTTCCAGCCGGTCGTCGACACGGCTTGCACGGCCTTGCGCAACTGCAGGAGAGGCGACTTCGGGGTCGATCTCCGGCAGCGGTCCATCCGGGTCATAAGAAGAGAGATCGCGATTCCATACCTGCTCCAGAAATACGATCGCGTTTTTCGGGCTTACCTGCTGCAAACGAATGGCGCGCTGCCGTTCCTCGGCATCTTCCTGGCTGTCGCCCAGAACGAAAGCGGCGCCGGGCAATATTTTCAGGTCGTCCGCGCTGCGGCCATATCTGGAAAGCCGCGCCTTGACGTCCTTGTAGAAGGCCTGCCCATCCTCAAGCGTGCCGTGGCGGGAATAGATGACATCGGCGTGGCTGGCGGCTAGCTCGCGGCCGGTCTCGGAATCTCCGGCCTGCGCGATGACGGGAGCGCCTTGCGGCGAGGGTGGCAGATCGGAACGGCCGGCGATATCGAAGTGCTTGGACTTGAAGGCAAAATCCTGCCCCTTCCAGATGGCCCGCGTCGCCTCGATAAATTCCCTTGCGCGCTCATAACGTTCGGCAAAGGGCAGATGGTCGCCTCTTCGGAAATTCGCGCCGGTAAAGGCGCCGGGCGAGGTGACGACATTCCAGCCGGCGCGGCCGTTTGAAAGGGTATCAAGCGTGGCAAGCTGGCGGGCTAACGGATAGGGCTCGTTAAATGTTGTGGTGAGCGTTCCGATCAGGCCCACATTGGTGGTGACGGCGGAGATTGCCGTCAGGATCGCCAATGTGTTCGGCCGCCCAACCACATCCAGTTCGTGGAAACGACCCTTCTGTTCGCGTACCCGTAACCCCTCTGCGAGGAAAATGAAGTCCAGTTTTCCCCGCTCCACCGTTTCGGCGAAATGCCTGAAAGACGAGAAGGCGATCTGGCTGCCGGCCGCTGGATCGCTCCAGACCGTGAAGTTGTTGACGCCCGGAAACTGGGCCCCGATGATGACTTGCTTCTTTGACATGGTGTTACTTCCGATGGCTTTCAGGCGGCTGCGACGGCGTAACGGTTCACGGCGGCAGGCAATGACAGGCGGTCACGCAGCGTCGATCCGCGTCTTGGTTGCGCAAGTCCGGCATTGCGAAGCGCCGGAAGGATATGATCCGCCAGGGGTGCAAGATCCCGTTCCGGTTGCCGTGGCAGGAAGCGGATGCCATCCAGCCCCGCTGCGGCCAATGCATGTGCCTGCGAAATCGTCGTCTCCACGTCACTCTTCCATTGTGGGATCGTATCTTTTTCGGGGTCGTCAGCCCCAATGCCGATGTCGGCAAAGAGCCGCAGCTCCGGATGTCTGGATTTGAGACCCTTCACCAGCGACAAAAGCTCGCTCTCGCTTGCACGCAGGAAGGCGAGATCGACGGCGGAGGTCGGAAGGATGCTGTCTTCAGGTCTCACTATGGCGGCGATGACCGGCTGGCCTTGTGGAGGCCGCGGTGTGATCGACGGACCGAGGACGTTAAAATTTGCGCCCCTGAAATCGACATAACGCAATTTTGCGCCGTCAATGAAGCGCTGGCTTTCCGGATCGCGGATGACGGCGTCATCTTCCCAGCTATCCCAGAGCCGACGGATGACGTCTATCGCTTCATCGAAATCCCGTTCGAGCGCCTGGCGGTTGTTTTCCGGATAGCCGTTAAGCTCCCCGGTCGCGCGTCTTGCCGCAGCCGCCCGGCTGCCCTCAAGCGGTTGCGCAAGGAGGCCGGCACGACCTTCGGTAACGTAATCGAGTGTGGCGATGGCGGTCGATACATGGAAGGGTTCAAGGAAGTTGATCGGCGCACCGGCAAGGATGCCGGCGTGGCTGGTTCGGGCGCCAAGCCAGTTTGCGAGCAATATGGCGTCGAGGCCATCGCCTGTGGAGCGCGCAAAATCGTCTTCAAGGGTGATGAGATGGAAACCTTCGTCAAGACTCCGGAGAAGGCCATTTGACTTGCTGTCTTGCCCGAATACATCAAGCGAACGGTGACTGAGGTCTATGCCCAGATGAAAATCCGTTGCGAAAGTCATGTCGCACTCCGTGCTGAGGGTTGAGCCGTACGGGCGGAAAGCACGCTCTGGTACGATAGTTCATCGCGGCCAGCCCCAGCCCGTGCTGCGCTGTGCCCGGCAAAGCGAGCCAGGATTTTCGCCTCCTGCCCTTCCTTTAAAGCTTTCACTCGCGCGGTCGCCTCTTCGAAGGAAGCGGCGGGAGGATAGACGGGCGTGTCTCCCCTGTGCCCGGCCCTGGTGCCGATGTGCTTTTCGAAAGGTAGCGAGCGATAAAGATGCGGATCGGCCGCCGGGTCGAAAAGCGGGCGATATCCAAGGCTGAGGTAAAGCGCCACGGCTTCCGGCTGACGAAATCCGGTCGAGAGATAGGTGCGGGTATAGCCAAGGGCTGCAGCGCTTTCTTCAAGCGCCGACATGATGGTGCGGGCAAGTCCCTGACGTCGCAGCGATGGATCGGTCCATATCCGCTTTATTTCGGCCGTTTCGTCGTCGTGGCTCATGAAGGCGCCGCCGGCAATGGTCCTGCCATCTCGCTGCACCAGCAGGAGATCGCCCAGCGGCGGGGAATAGAGCCCTTCGGGATATCGGAATATCTCGCCGCGCGCACCGCCGGGGCGATCTGTCGCGCCATATCGCCCGTCATATTCGCTGATCAGGCCTTCGATGAGAGGTTGGGTCAAGGGGTGAAGTAAAGAGGAGTGAATGATGACATCGGGCATGGCTTGTCTCGCTTGGACACGAAAGCCGGCTGTCCGGGCGGTGCTGATCAGGCGTTGAAAGCTTGCACCGGCCTCAGCCGCGGGCAGAAGCATGGCGCAAGGCATGCGGCTTTGGCGCGGCATGATCTTTTATTGTGCAATTGAATAAGGAAATATCATTGCTCGATTATTTATATCACTAAAAATATAGATTTTATCAAATTAACGACCGTTACCTGGAGTGTCGATGACCTTTGGTTTGAGCTTTCTCGACAAGAGTCCGATCCATCACGATGAAAGCGCCGTGGCGGCGCTGCAAAGAACCGTGACGCTGGCGCAAAAAGCGGAAGCGCACGGCTTCCTGCGCTTCTGGGTTGCCGAGCACCATAACTCACCGAAACTGGCAAGCTCGTCTCCCGAAGTGCTTATCGGTTTTCTGTTGGCGCAGACCCAGCGGATCAATATCGGGTCTGGAGGCGTCATGCTGCAGCATTACAGCGCCTACAAGGTCGCCGAAAACTTCAAGCTCCTTTCAGCGCTTGCGCCCGGCCGTGTCGATCTGGGCATTGGCAAGGCGCCGGGCGGACTTCCACTCTCCACGCGTGCCCTTCAGGGCGCCTATGATCCGGCGCGCAAGCCCTCGTTTGAACAGCAGCTTGAGGATCTCGAGCAGTATGTCAGCGATGACGGCGCAGAAAATCGGGGTGAAGACAGGCTTGCGGCCTATCCCCTTCCGCCTTCGCCACCCAACCGTTTCCTGCTTGGGGCGAGCCCGGAAAGCGGGCGGCTTGCCGGCAGGCTGGGATGGAACTTCGTTTATGCCGGCCATATCCATGGCAATGAGGCGGCCATTTCCGAGGCGCTGGATGCGTTCAGAACCGCCGGCGGCAAATATGCGGCTCTCGCCGTGGCCGTCGTGGTTGCCGAAACCGATGAGGCTGCCGATACGCTTGCGGTTGAAGGCCGTCGCTTTCGCGTCGAGGTCGAAGGCGGGCAGGGCGTGAATGTCGGCAGCGAGGAGCAGGCCCGGGAATATGCCCGGCAGGCGGGCGCGACGCATTATCGTATCGAGGAACGCAGCCCACTTATCGTGCGCGGTTCGCCGGCCACTGTCCGTGCCGAACTGCTCCGGCTTCATCACCATCATGGCATCAACGAGTTCGTCGTCGATTGCCCCGTATCCGACGGCGCGCATCGCCTGAAGACAATCGAATATCTGGCGGCAGCCAGCCGCGCTCTCGCTGCGTGAAGGCAGGCCATTCGGCACAGGGGATTAGATATGGTAACCAGACGTCATTTCATTCTGGCAACGGGCGCCGCAGCGATTTTTGCCGGCAGCCGGGTCGCCTTCGGTGCAGGCGATACCACGCAGACGCCGACAAGCGGCGGTTCGTTGATCTGGGCTGTGGAGACCGAGCCAAGCACGCTCAATCCGCATCTGAACGGGCAGGCCAAGGCGAAGCTCATTCTACGCAATGCCTATGAGTCGCTTCTGGCCCGTACGCCCGATGGCGGTTATGCGCCATGGCTGGCTAAAAGCTATTCGATCTCCGATGACGGCAAACAATACACTTTTATCCTGCGCGACGATGTGACGTTCAGCGATGGCGAGAAGTTCAACGCTGCCGCGGTGGCGCTCAATTTCACCAAGCTGAAGGAGCCGACCTATTCCGGCAGTATCAGCGCCGGCCACCTGTCTCACGTCACCGAAGCGCTTGCCGTGGACGAGCACACGCTCGTCCTTAAGCTCGGGCGGGTCTATGCGCCTTTCCTTGACGGCGCTTCCGGTATTGAAATCCTGTCGCCGCGGGCCTTCTCCTCACCGCAGCTGAAATCGGGTGGGCCTGGAATTGCCGGCACCGGCCCGTTCGTTCTCGACCGCTACGTCAAGGGTCAGGAAATCCGTTTCGTCAAAAATCCCGGTTACAACTGGGCACCGGCGACCGCCGGCCATCAGGGACCAGCCTATCTGGATGAGGTGACTTATCGTTTCCTGCCGGAATCCGCCGTGCGCAGTGGCGCTCTGTCTTCCGGTCAGGTCCAGGTGATCGAGGGAATTCCGGGCAATGATGCCGGTCTCTTCCGGGACGACCCGGAATTTTCCTATCAGACGGCAATCAATACCGGTACGCCCTATACGCTTTACCTCAACGTCAATTACGGGCCGACTGCCGACGTTAAAATACGCAGGGCATTTCAGGCGGCGGTTGACGTGGACCAGATCCTGCAGGCTGTCTATCGCGGCGAACGCAAGCGTGCCTGGGGTATTCTCACCCCCGCGGATACCGATTTCTACGACAAGAGTATCGAGCAGACCTATGGTTTCAATCCGAAACTCGCCAATAGCCTGCTCGATGAAGCCGGCTGGTCCGCCCGCGACGGTGATGGTTTCCGCGTGAAGGACGGCAGGCGATTGACGATCGAGGTCGTGCAGTCGCAATCGACCGTGCGTGACCAGCGCGATATTCTCCTGCAGGCGGTGCAGGCACAGCTGCGCCAGAATGCCGGTATCGATCTCGCCTTGCAATATGTCGATGCGGGGACCTATTCCAGCCGCCAGAAGGATGGCCAGTACGGCATTATTCCGAATTCGACGACGACGCAGGAAAACGGCGTCACGATCTATTTCCACTATCTGCCGCGCGACAAGGGCGGATCGATCAATTACAGCCGCACCGAGGCGCCGGAAATATCCACCTGGCTGGACGAGGCCGCATCGACGCTCGATCAGCAAAAACGCTTCGAAATCTACGCGAAATTGCAGCGTTATGCGCTTCTGGAGCAGGCGCTCGGCCTGCCGCTTTATGTGCCCGACGACCAGATTGCCGCTTCGGTCGCGGTCAAGGGCGTCGGCTTCAGACCCTTCAAACGCCTTCCCGATAATGCCTACGATATCTGGCTTCAGCAAAACGCCTGATCCGTCGGCGATTCAATATTTTAATGGAGTTTAAGCATGCTCAATCGCAGACAGTTCGTCGTCGCAGGCACCGCGCTGCTGGCAATTTCGGCCTTCCCGGTGCTCTCTTCTGCGCAGGACGCCAAGCCCGTCAGTGGCGGTACATTGACCTGGGGTGTCGAGACGGAACCGGCGACGCTCAATCCGCAACTGAACGGCCAGGACAAGACCAAACTTTTGCTGCGAAACGCCTATGAATCGCTTCTGGCGCGGACTGCCGATGGCGGATATGTGCCGTGGCTCGCGACCGGCCACAGCATTTCCGAGGATGGCAAGACCTATACGTTCAAGCTGCGCCACGACGTCACCTTCACCGATGGCCAGAAATTCGATGCGCAGGCGGTGATCGCCAATTTCGAAAAGCTTAAAGATCCTGCCTATTCCACCAGCGTCAGCGCCGGTCCGGTTTCGCGCATCGCCGAGCTGAAGGCCGTCGATTCCCATACGGTATCTTTCACCCTGAAAGACATTTACGCGCCCTTCCTCGATTATGTCGCGGGCCTCGAAATCCTGTCGCCGGCTGCTTTTGCATCGCCGCAAATCAAGGCTGGCGGACCGGAAGTTGCCGGAACCGGTCCTTTCATTCTCAAGCGCTACGTCAAGGGTCAGGAAATCCAGTTCGAAAAGAACCCCGATTATAATTGGGCGCCGAAGACCGCCAAACACCAGGGGGCGGCCTATCTCGATCAGGTGACCTATCGTTTCCTGCCGGAATCCTCGGTAAGGACCGGTGCATTGACCTCCGGGCAGCTCGATGTGATCGAAGGGATTTCGGGCAACGACGCGGCTCTCTTCAAGGACAATCCCGACTTCACCTATCAGACGGCGCTCAACACGGGCACGCCTTACTCGCTCTTCCTCAATGTCACCTGGGGTCCGACGCAGGATGTCAAAGTACGCAAGGCGCTCCTCGCTTCGCTCGATATCGACAAGGTCCTGAAGGCGGTTTATCGCGGTGAACGCACCCGTGCCTGGGGCATCACCTCGCCGATTGATCCGCAGTTTTATGACAAGAGCATCGAGAACGCCTACGGGGCAGATGCTGAATTGGCCAACAGGTTGCTGGACGAAGCGGGCTGGCGCGAGAAGGATGCGGATGGTTTCCGCACCAAGGACGGCAAGCGTCTGACCATTGATGTCGTGCAGGCGCAGGCCACGGTGCGCGATCAGCGCGATGTCCTCCTGCAGGCGCTGCAGGCGCAGGCCCGGCAAGTGGCGGGCATCGACCTCGCCATCAATTATGTCGATGCGGGCACCTATACGGATCGCCGCAAGACCGGCCAGTTCGGCTCCATCGCCAATTCCAACACGCCGACGGATGCGATCGACATCGAATATCATTACCTGCCGCTTCAGAAGGGTGGCACCATCAACTACAGCCGCGCCGAAGCGCCGGAACTGGCGCAATGGCTGAACGCGGCGGCATCGACCCTCGATCAAAAAAAGCGTTTCGAGGTTTATGCCAAGCTGCAGCGTTTTGCGATTGTCGACCAGGCTTACGCCATCCCGCTTTATGAGCCCGAAGATCAGGTTGCCGCCGCAAAACATGTGAAAGGCATCAGCTTCCGGCAGTTCAAGCAATTGCCTGAAAACGCCTACGACGTGTGGCGGAGCGAATAGTCCTTCAGGACCGGCTGACAACTGAAACAAAGTGAGATTGGACGGCATGAGCGCTGACAATGTGACATCCCTGGGCCAGGCACCGACGTCCTTTTTCCGCCGCGGGCGTTTCCGGCGGCGGGGCGGCCTGCCGCTTCAGGTTCTCGGCCGCATCGGCTCGGGCATACTGGTCCTGTGGGCGGCGGTGACGCTGAGCTTCATCAGCATCCAGCTTGCCCCCGGAGACATTGTCAGCCTGCTGATCGGTGAACAGATCCGCACGCCCGAGGTTGAGGCGGCCATCCGTGCCGAATGGGGGCTGGATCAGTCCATTTTTGATCAATATCTCGCTTATCTGACACGATTGCTGCACGGTGATTTCGGGCGATCCTATATTCTGCAGACCGATATATCGAGCCTTGTGGCGACACAGATGCTGCCGACGCTGAAGCTGACTGCCGCCGCACTTGCGGTCGCCATCATCTTCGCGGTCACAAGCGCCATCCTCACCGCCGGCAAACCCATATCGCGCAGCATTGCCGGCGGTCTGGAGCTGACGCTGATCTCCACGCCGACATTCTGGCTTGGCATTCTGCTGCTTTACGTCTTTTCATTCACCTTCAAGATTTTCCCCGTTTCCGGCGACCGGAACCTATCGGCGCTGGTGCTGCCGGCCCTGTCGCTTGGCCTGTCGCTCGGCGCCGTTCTTGGACAGGTCCTGCGCGAAGGGCTGGAACGGGCGCTTGAGGAGCCTTTTGCGCTGACGGTTCGTAGCTGGGGCGCAAGCGATCTTGTCCTCAGGCTGCGCCACGGCCTTCGCCATGCCGCGCTCCCGACCGTAACCCTTGCCGGCTGGCTGGTCGGCAATCTTTTGTCCGGTGCCGTCATCACCGAAGCGGTGTTCGGACGTCCGGGCCTCGGGCGGATAACAGTCGACGCCGTTCTCGCACATGACATGCCGGTGGTCCTGGCGGTCGCCATCCTGTCCGCACTCATTTATGTGGTGATGAGCACGCTCGTGGATGTCCTGTACCTGCTGCTTGATCCCAGGCTGCGCAACGAGGGTGGGAGGAAAAAGCCATGAGCGTTTCCTTCGACACGCCCCTGTCCGCCACCGGGCGTCTGCGGCAGGTTTTATCGGTGCTTTTTGCCAGACCGGGGCTGACACTCTCGTCGCTGTTTCTGCTTTTTGTGGCGACGGCGACCATCTGGCCGCAATTTGTCACCGCCGCCAATCCCCTGCTGGCTGATCCCCTGCAAGCGCAGCTGCCGCCATCTGCCGAACACTGGTTCGGAACCGACCATCTGGGCCGTGATGTCTTTTCGCGGGTCGTCTATGGCGCGCGTTATTCGATCCTGATCGGTGTCAGCGCCATTGCCATTGCCGCGCTGGTCGGTTCCCTTCTCGGCCTTGTCGCCGGCCTTGCACGCGGCGCGGTGGATGAACTGATATCGCGGTTTCTCGATGTTGTATCGTCGTTCCCGGATCTGCTTCTGGCGCTGGTGCTGATCTCGTTTACCGGGCCGGGAACGGTCAATCTCATTTTCGCGCTCGGTGTCGCCTCCGTGCCGCGTTTTGCCCGCGTGGTGCGCGCCCAAACCTTCGTCATCGCCAGAAGCGGTTATGTGGAACAGGCGAAAACCTTCGGTCTCGGCCGCTTTACGCTGGTCACCCGGCATGTGCTGCCGCATGCGATAGCACAGGTTCCCATTCTGGCGACGATCGGCCTCGGCTCCACCATCATTCAGGCAGCGGGCCTCAGCTTTCTCGGCATGGGGCCGCAACCGCCAATCCCCGAATGGGGCGCCATGCTGGCGGAAGCGCGCAATTATCTGCGGGTGGCGTGGTGGATCGGCATCTGGCCGGGCCTCGCCATCACCCTCACCGTCATTGCCATCAGCATTCTGGGAAAACGCTGGCAGATCGCATTCGAAGGCAGGAGACAGGCATGACGCCGCTTATCGATGTGCGCAATCTGAAGATCGGTTTTCCGCGCGGCAACGGTGACAACATCGTCGTACACGGCATCGATCTGACCATCTATCGGGGCGAAACCGTCGCGCTTGTCGGAGAATCCGGGTCAGGAAAATCGGTCACGGCCCGTTCGTTGATCGGGCTTGCCGGCCATGCCGCCAGAGTGACCGCGGACAGGTTCGAGGTAGCGGGAGAAAATGTGCTGGGCCTGCGCGAAGCAGACTGGCGACGTCTTCGCGGGGAGAAGATTGGCTTTGTCCTGCAGGATGCGCTGGTCTCGCTCGATCCGCTGCGCCGGATTTCGCAGCAGCTTTCCGATGCCGCCGGCCGTCGGAAACTCTTTGCCCGTGCGCCGGAAGGTTTCGACAGCCATGTGCTGTTGAAGTCTGTCGGCATTCCCGATCCCGTTCGCCGGCTGCGCCAATATCCGCACCAGCTTTCCGGTGGGCTGCGGCAGCGCGCCCTGATCGCGACGGCAATCGCCCGCAACCCCTCGCTGTTGATCGCAGATGAACCGACCACGGCACTCGATGCGACGGTGCAGAAACAGATTCTCGATCTGCTGGCCGAACGTCGAAAAGCCGGACACACCCTGCTGTTGATCAGCCATGATCTGGCGGTGGTCTCGCGTCTTGCCGACCGCGTTCTTGTCATGAACGAAGGCAGAATCGTCGAGGAAGGGCCAACGCAAGAGCTGTTGCGTCGGCCGAAACACGCCTATACGCGCCAATTGCTCGACGCCGTGCCATCGGCCGGATCGAAGGGTTATCGGCTTTCGTCAGCGGTGCCGCTGCCGGTTGACGGCGGGGGAGCGCCATTTTCGCAACGCGAGCCGCTGCCGCCGAGGACCGTCCATCCGGGCAAGCATGTTCTTTCGGTCCACAATCTCGTCAAGCACTACGGCGGTCCGGAAAACGCGCCTGTCGTCAACGATGTCTCCTTCGAGCTTTCCGCCGGTGAGGCGCTCGGCATCGTGGGCGAGTCCGGTTCCGGAAAGACGACCGTCGCAAAAATGGTTCTGGGGCTTGTCGAACCCGAGGAAGGCACGGTTTTGATCGAGGGCCAGCCATGGAACAATGTTGCGGAAAGCCTGCGCAGATCGCGCCGCGGCACCATGCAGCTGATCGCCCAGGATGCCTTCAGTTCCTTCGATCCGCGTTATACGGTTGAGAAGATTGTTGGCGAAAGCCTCGATGTCACGAGGCTTTATGGAGCCGAGCGCCGTGATCGTGTGCTGGAGGTTCTCGAAGCCGTCCGGCTGGGCGGCGATTTCCTCAGCCGTTATCCCCGCGAGCTTTCAGGCGGGCAGCGCCAGCGCGTGGCCATCGCCAGAGCATTTGCTCCGCGCCCGCGCCTCCTGGTCGCCGACGAGCCGGTGAGCGCATTGGACGTTTCGGTTCAGGCGCAGGTTCTCGATCTTCTCGCGGAACTCCAGGCGGCATCCGGCACCTCGCTGCTGTTCATCTCTCATGATCTCGGTGTCGTGCGCCACCTGACCGACCGGGTGCTGGTGATGAAAGACGGCCGCATCGTCGAAAGCGGCGATGTCGCAGAGGTATTCTCCGCTCCCCGGCATGGCTACACGCGAAAACTGATCGATGCGGTTCCCGTGCTTGCATGAGCCCGCCATTTGCCTGCCATCCGGCAAGAAACACGAACCAGCCTTGAAAAGGAACCGATCATGGCGCTCACTCGCCCCCGACGTCTGAAAACACTCACCGGTGCAAGCAGCGTGGTTGCCGCATCGAACGACCCCATTGCGACAACCGGCATCAAACGCGCGGTGGAACTGGCGAAAAAGGCCGAAGCTGAAAAGATCACCGGCCTGTTTACAGCCGATCTTCTTCATATTGATCCCGCCGGTCTTGCTGGTACGGCAGGCATTCAGGAGCCGATCATAACGCTGGCGGCGCTCAGCCAAGCGACATCGCGGATCGGTTTGATCGCGACGATTTCCACCACCTTCCATCACCCCTACAATCTTGCGCGCCAGATCGGCACGCTGGATCACCTCAGCGGCGGCCGCGCGGGCTGGAATGCGGTGACATCTTCCGTCGGCGAGGAAAATTTCGGCGAAGCCTTGCCAAGCCCGGAGGAGCGTTACGAGCGCGCAGCGGAGTTCATCGAAGTCGTCAACGCCCTTTATGATGCCAACGAGCGGGACGCGGCCGAGCGCAAAGCCTCGGGCGCAATCGCAGTGGATCCCGCCAAATTTCACCCCATCGCCTATAAGGGCCGGTATTTCAGCGTGCAGGGACCGCTCAATGTGCCGCCGCTGCCGCAGGGCAGGGCCGTGCTGTTCCAGGCCGGCCAGTCGGAAGCTGGTGTTACCGTTGGTGCACGTTATGCCGAGGTTGTCTACACGTCGCAGCCTCGTTTCGACGATGCCGTCGCATTCGCGACCGAATTGCGGCGGCGGGCAATAGCTTTCGGCCGTGCCGGCGGCCTGCCCCTGATCATGAATTCCTTCCACGCGGTCATTGGCGAGTCCGATGCGGATGTCGCACGTCGATTGAAGGAAAAGCATGAGCGCATCGACTACGAACAGGGGCGACTGAAACTGGCGGATATGCTGGGCGGCGATCTCGACCTTTCCGGCTTGCCGCTGGACCAGCCCCTACCCGATACCTTGCTGCCGGAAGTGACAAGTATTAACCGTCGACGCGGCCGGGTGGAAGTTTTCCGCCGCTATGTCAAGCAGGGGCTGTCATTGCGCGAATTGATTATCCAGGCCCAGGAAACGGGGCATTGGTCCGTGGCGGGTACGCCCGAGAAACTTGTGGATGCCATCGAGGAGCGGTATCGCGCGGGAATTCTCGACGTGCTTTCTCTTCACGGGTTCGGCAATCCCGAGCAGGAAGACCTCCTGGTCAACGGACTTTTGCCGGAACTGCGCCGCCGTGCAATCATCGACACGGATTATATAAGCGACGACTTCCGCGGCAACCTCCAGCTACCCGAATTTGCAGCCTCGGACAATTTCACCGGCGCGCGTACGGCTTAGGTGCTCGTCGTCAGACCAGCGAGCCGGCGGGGCAGTGGCCGCGTCGGCTGAAGGCAGTTAAGCCAGCAACCCGCGCATAATCAATTCCAGATGAATCTTGAGAACGGCCTTCCTGTCCGGACTACGCCGGTCGTCAAAAATCAGCCTGAACACCAATGTTCCGACCATTGGTGACATCACGACCTTGGCGAGTTCCGGCGGGTTGGCCCTGAACCTCTTTTTCGCCACGCCCTCTTCGAGAATTGCATCGATGCGCGCGAATACCGGTGCCATCAACACATCATGGTGCTGGTCTATGAGATCGGGGAATTTTGCGCCCTCCGCGACTATGAGGCGGAACAACTCCCGCATCATCCTGTTGTCGACAAGCGCGTCGAACAGGAACTCCAGCAGCAGGCGAAGCTCTTCGACGGGGTCTTCGGATGTGCGCGCATAGGCCTTGAAGGTCTCCTGAAAAGGCGCCGAGGCATGTCTGATCATTGCCTCGAACAGCGCTTCCTTGGTTTCGAAATAGACGTAAACCGTGCCTTTCGTCACCCCCACCCGCTCGGCAATGTCTTCAACCCGCGTCGCCGTAAATCCCCTTTTGGTAAATTCCTCAAATGCGGCGTCGAGAATTTGCAGCGGACGTTGTATCTTCTGTTCAGCACGTGTCAGCTTTGCTTTTGCCATACCCCGGATCCCTACGTATTTGGGCGCGTGCCATTTTGTCCGTCGTGATCGGCGGAATGACAGGTCGCTTGCTATAGCACCGGCGCAAAAACCGGAATCGATTTTTGCAAGAGGTGGTGCGTGGTTCAATATGCCAAAGCATCCCGCATGCGCGTGAAAGCGCGTGGCGGGAAAACTCTTGCAATGATCATTCAGGACGCCCGATCCGGTGTCCAAAAGGTTCTTCGATCGGCGATACAAGAATTTCATTGACTATTCAGTCAGTCAAATATTATAGGATGGGGCGAAGATCAAGAGGTCACCATGAAAACCATTCTTATAGCGGCGATGGTTGGCGGAATTTTCGCCCTGTCGTCCTGCAGCAATGAAGAGCCTCCCGCGGAAAAGCCGCTGCGCAACGTCGATGTGGTTACGGCGACAAAAAAGCCGGTCGATCGCGGCAGCGTTATCACAGGTGAAGTGAGGGCGCGTGTCCAGACGGACCTGTCCTTCCGCGTCAGCGGCAAGATTACCGAGCGGCTGGTGGATGTGGGTGCGCGGGTAACGACCGGGCAATTGCTCGCCCGCATCGACCCCGAAGAGCAGAAGGCCGATATCGATGTCGCCCTGGCGAACCTGCAATCTGCCGAAGCGCAGCAGACGCAGGCGCAACTGACATTCGACCGTCAGCAAAGCCTCTTCAAGACGCAGGTGACCTC
The DNA here is from genome assembly GCF_058803865.1 of Agrobacterium sp. GW821-FHT14E08. Lineage (NCBI taxonomy): Bacteria > Pseudomonadati > Pseudomonadota > Alphaproteobacteria > Hyphomicrobiales > Rhizobiaceae > Agrobacterium > Agrobacterium sp. GW821-FHT14E08. The sequence goes on from NZ_JBXAPJ010000003.1 coordinate 159,357, forward strand.
ACGTTCGGCGGTCGACAAAGCGCAGGAAACTTTGCTGACCACGCAAGGGGCGGTGAGATCGGCGCAGGCGCAGCTCGACACGGCGCGCGATGCGCTCTCCTATACGGAACTCAGGGCCGATGCGGACGGCGTTATCACGGCCCGCAACGTGGAGGTCGGCCAGGTGGCGCAGGCCGCCCAGCTCGTTTTCACGCTGGCGCATGACGGCCCGCGTGATGCGGTTTTCGATGTCTATGAATCTCTCTTCCTTGAGCGGGACATCGACAATCTCGTCAATGTCAGCCTCCTGTCGGATCCCACCCGCAGCGTTGCCGCACCCGTGCGGGAAATTTCTCCGACGATAGACCCGGATAATGGAACGATCAGGGTCAAGGTCGGCCTGAACGGCGATATGACCATGCCGCTCGGCGCGCCCGTATCCGGCCATTTCCGCTTCAAACAGGTCGATGCGATTGAGCTTCCATGGTCGGCGATGACGTCGCAGGACGGCTTACCCGCCGTCTGGGTGGTCGATCCGCAATCCTCGGAAATCGCCATGCGGCGCATCGAGGTCGCCGATTACGAGACCGGTCAATTCGTCATCACGCAGGGGCTTAACCCTGGCGATCTCGTCGTGACCGTCGGGACCAAATTTCTCCGCGCCGGCGAAAAGGTTGCCTATGAAAAGGGGCAGGTACAATAATGTCCAGTATATACAGAAGCTTGTTGTTGGTGGCTGTCGCGATTGCGGTTTCCTCCTGTGAGGAGAAGCAGGAAGCAGCCGCCGAGGCGCCGCGCCCTGTTCTGTCCGTTGTTGTGGAGGAGAAGGCGGCGGATGCACTGCGGCTGACCGGTACGGTGGAATCGCGGGTTCAGACCGATCTCGGTTTTCGCGTTCTTGGTCGGATCATAGCCCGCAATGTCGATGTGGCCGACCTGGTCAAGAAAGGCGATGTGGTGGCGTCGATCGATCCACTGGCGCTCGAACTTTCTGTGAAAAGTGCACAGTCCGATCTTTCCAATGCCGAAGCGCAACTCGCCAACGCAGTGACGACCGAACAGCGCCAGCGTGTGCTGGCCGAGGCTCGCAGCGGCACGGAAGCGGCGCTTGAGGAGGCCGAGCAGGCCACGCGAACCGCCAATGCCTCTGTTGCCAAGGCCCGTGCAAATCTGGACAAGGCCGAGGAGCAGCTGGGTTATGCGCAGCTACATGCGGAATTTGACGGTGTGGTGACAGCAACCTCAGGCGAAATCGGCCAGGTTGTTTCGGCCGGCCAGACGGTTGTAACCATCGCCCGCCCGGAAGTGCGTGATGTGGTGGTCGATGTTCCGCAATTTGCGGCCCAGCGGCTGGAAATCGGCTCGACCTTCGAGATCGCCCTGCAGCTTGACCCGAAAATTCGCACCACCGGCGTGGTGCGCGAGATTGCTCCGGAAGCCGAAACGGCGACGCGCACGCGCCGCACGAAAATCAGCCTTCAGGATGCACCGCCGGCGTTCCGGCTCGGTTCCGTCGTTACTGCCTCGGTGCTTGCCGCCTCCGAACCGCAGATCATGCTTCCATCATCGGCTCTGCTGAAGACCGACAATGGATGGGGTGTCTGGATCGTCAATGCCGATACGGCAACGGTAACGCTCCGCCCGGTCACGATTGAGGGCGAGCCTGCCGAAGGCGGCAGCGTGCGCATCACCGGCGGCGTCAAGCCCGGCGAGCGCGTTGCCAGCGCCGGCGTTCATAAGCTTAGGGATGGACAGGCCATCAGGATCGATCAGGAGGTCCGTCAGTGAAGAAATTCAATCTCTCCGACTGGGCGCTCGAACACCGTTCGCTCGTCTGGTACTTCATGCTGGTTTTCGTTCTTGCCGGCGTTTTCTCCTATCTCAACCTCGGTCGCGAGGAAGATCCGAACTTCACCATCAAGACCATGGTGATCAGCGCGCAATGGCCCGGCGCTTCCGCCGAAGAAGTGGCCCGGCAGGTGACCGACAGGATCGAGAAGAAGCTCGAGGAACTCGACAATCTCGACCATCTGCGCAGCCAGACGGTGGCTGGCCGCACGACGATCTTTGTGGAACTGGTGCCGGAAACCAAGGCGCGCAACGTCGAGCCGACATGGGTGCGGGTGCGCAACATGATCGGCGACATCAAGGGCGAGTTTCCCTCCGGCGTCGTCGGTCCCTTCTTCAACGACCGCTTCGGCGATGTCTATGGCAATATCTATGCCTTCACCAGCGACGGTCTCAGCCAGCGGCAATTGCGCGATCTGGTGGAAGATGCGCGTGCGAAGGTGCTGACCGTCGACAATATCGGCAAGGTCGATGTCATCGGCGCGCAGGACGAGACGATCTATCTGGAGTTCTCCACACGGCAGATCGCGGCGCTCGGCATCGACCAGCAGTCGATCATCAAGACCCTGCAATCGCAAAACGCCGTCACGCAATCCGGCTTCGTTAATGCCGGACCTGAACGCGTGGCGCTGCGCGTCAGCGGCCAGTTCACCTCGGAAGACAGCCTGCGGTCCATCAATCTGCGGGTCAACAACCGGTTCTTCCCTCTGACGGAAGTGGCGACGATCCGGCGCGGTTATGTCGATCCGCCGTCCTCGCTGTTCCGCTTTAACGGCCAGCCGGCCATCGGCCTTGCGATCGGCATGAAAACCGGCGCGAACCTGCTGCACTTCGGCGAGGCGCTGGATGCGCAGATGAAGCGGGTGGTTGCGGACCTGCCTGTTGGTGTCGATGTGCATCGTGTGTCCGATCAGCCGGCCGTGGTCGATGAGGCGGTCTCTGGCTTCACCTCGGCGCTCTTCGAGGCGATCGCCATCGTTCTCGTCATCAGCTTCATCAGCCTTGGCCTCAGGGCCGGCATGGTGGTTGCCGTGTCCATTCCGCTCGTGCTGGCGATCACCTTCGTCTACATGGAATATACCGGCATTTCCTTGCAGCGTATCTCTCTGGGCGCCCTCATCATCGCGCTCGGGCTTCTCGTGGACGATGCGATGATCGCCGTCGAGATGATGGTGGCGCGGCTTGAAGTGGGAGACGATCTCAGGAAAGCGGCGACCTATGTTTACACCTCGACCGCGTTCCCGATGCTGACCGGTACGCTGGTCACCGTTGCCGGCTTCATTCCGGTCGGCCTCAACAACAGCGCGGCGGGTGAATTCACTTTCACGCTTTTTGTGGTGATTGCCGTTTCACTGATCGTGTCATGGATCGTCGCGGTTTTGTTCACGCCGCTGCTCGGCGTGACGATCCTGCCGAAGACGATGAAATCGCACCATGAGAAAAAGGGCCGTTTTGCCTCCGCCTTTTCCTGGCTTCTCGGCCGCGCGCTGCGCTGGCGCTGGGCGACAATTATCCTCACCATCGCGCTGTTCGGTCTATCCGTCGGCGGCATGGGCCTTGTGCAGCAGCAGTTCTTCCCCTCATCCGACCGTGTGGAGCTGATCGTTGACTGGAACCTGCCGCAGAACAGTTCGATTGCCGAGACCAACCGGCAGATGGCGCAGTTCGAGCAGGACATGCTGGCCAAGAATCCGGATATCGACCATTGGACAACCTATGTCGGCGAAGGCGCGCCGCGTTTCATCCTGTCCTTCGACGTGCAGACGCCTGACGTCACCTTCGGCCAGACGGTCATCGTCACCAAGGGGCTGGATGTGCGTGACAAGGTCCGTGCCGAGTTGCAGGACTATCTGAACAAGACTTTTATCGGCACCGACGCCTTCGTGAAACTGCTCGATATCGGTCCGCCGGTCGGAAAGCCGGTGCAATATCGCCTCAGCGGTTCTGATATCCAGAAGGTCCGCGAGCTCGGGCAGCAATTGTCGGGCATCGTCGGCGAACACCGGCTGCTGTCCAACATGGTGATGGACTGGAACGAGCCGACGCGCGTGGTGAAAGTGGATGTTCTGCAGGACAAGGCCCGCCAGCTCGGCGTCTCCTCGGAAGATATCGCCAATGCCATGAACAGCATTGTCGAAGGCTCCACCGTCACGCAGGTGAGGGACGATATCTACCTCGTCAACGTGGTGGCGCGGGCGCAGCTTTCGGAGCGCGGCTCCATCGAGACCTTGCAAAACCTGCAATTGCCGGCAACCAACGGCAAGGCCGTGCCGCTCTCGGCAATCGCCAATTTCCGTTATGAGCTGGAGCAGCCGACCATCTGGCGTCGCGACCGGATCCCGACGGTCACCGTCAAGGCTGCCATTATCGGTCCAACGCAGCCGGCGACGATCGTGGAGCAGTTGAAACCGAAGATCGAGGCGTTCCAGAAGGTACTTCCCGTCGGCTACACGCTGGAGACGGGCGGTTCGGTGGAATCCAGCGCGGATTCGCAAGCGCCGATCGTCGCTGTCGTGCCCATGATGCTGTTTGCAATGGCGACCATCCTGATGATCCAGTTGCAGAGCTTCAGCCGGCTGTTCCTGGTCTTCGCGGTGGCGCCGACAGCCCTGATCGGCGTCGTGGTGGCGCTGCTCTTCTCCAATGCGCCGATGGGCTTCGTTGCCATTCTCGGCGTGCTGGCGCTGATCGGCATCCTGATCCGCAACTCGGTCATTCTCGTCGTGCAGATCGAGCATCTGAGAAGCGAAGGGGTTTCGGCATGGCGCGCCGTCATCGAGGCGACCGAGCACCGCATGCGGCCGATCATGCTGACGGCGGCGGCGGCCACGCTTGCCCTCATCCCAATCTCCCGGGAAATTTTCTGGGGGCCGATGGCCTATGCGATGATGGGCGGCATTGTGGTGGGTACGGCGCTTACGCTGCTCTTCCTGCCGGCGCTCTATGTCGCGTGGTTCCGCATCCCGCGTGAGGATGACAAGCCGGAGGCAGCTGAAATCAAGGCGTAATATCGGGCGCGGAGAGAGGGTGCGGCGGTGGCGCACCCTCTCTCCAACAAAAATATCCGCCGTCGTTGTTCCGGCGGGCAGGATAATGTTAGGAAGGTCGGCTTGGCCGCGAGAGCGGCGGCCGTCCTTTTTGCGTTTGGACGATTCTGGTTTTGCGTTGATATTGCGAACATATTGAGAGTGCGGAGGGTTTGAAGATGGGCGGGTTGTCGGATTGGCTTGCGGATGCGCAGCCGATCAATCGCAAGAATGCTGCAGAAGCGGTGTTCGATGATATCCGTTCCGCCATCACCTCGGGTCAGCTTGCGGTTGGCATCCGGCTGCCTTCCGAGGCGGATCTTGCCGCACGATATGGTGTCAGCCGGCCGATCATTCGCGAGGCTTTGCGCTCGCTCCAGACTTTGGGGCTGACGCAGACCCGCACCGGAAGCGGCACCTATGTGATGACGCCGACGCCACCTTCCGAATTGAATTACGGGACATATTCCGCCCGCGACCTGATCGAGGCGCGCCCCTTCATCGAGGTTCCTGCGGCCGGTTGGGCGGCGCTGAGGCGCACCGAGGCGCAGCTGGAGGTCTTGCTGGACCTTTGCGATCGGATGGAATCCGAAGAAAGACCGCATCCCTGGGTGCTGCTGGATGGGCAATTCCATTGCGCCATTGCGGAAGCTTCGGCCAATGGACTGTTCGCCAAGGTGGTGGCGGATGCCCGCGAGGCCGTATCCCAGCAATCCGAGATGGTGAACCTGATGGCCGGTCGCCGCGTTGCTTCGAATTACGAGCACCGCCGGATCGTCGAGGCGATCCGGCGGGGTTCAGCGCCCGAGGCGCGGGAGGCGATGGAGCTTCACCTTGGGCAGGTGAAACAGGTGGTGACCACGATTATTGGCGAAGATCGGCTTCGCCAGCCGTGACGGCGGGCAGGTTTGCAAGGTGCCGCGGGCTCAGCGCCTGCTGCAATTGCGCATCGGTGAGATAACCGCGTTCCAGAACCACCTGCGGCACGGTGCGGCCGCTGGCAAGCGCCTCCTTGGCCACTTCGGTTGCCGCATAATAACCGATCAGCGGGTTGAGCGCGGTGGCGAGACCAATGGACTCTTCCACGCGCTGCGCCATGATCGCCGGATTGGCGACAATGCCGTCGACGCAGCGTTCCGCCAGCGTGCGGCAGGCCGCGCTTAGCTGGCTGATGCTCTGCGACAAGGCTCGCACGATGATTGGCTCGAAAGCGTTCAGCTGCAGCTGCCCGGCTTCGGCCGCCATGGTGATGGTGATGTCATTGCCGATCACCGCATAGGCCACCTGGTTGACCACTTCGGGAATGACCGGATTGATCTTGCCCGGCATGATGCTGGAACCCGCCTGAACGGAAGGCAGGGTGATTTCGCCGATACCGGCGCGCGGGCCGGAAGAGAGCAGGCGAAGATCGTTGCACGTTTTCGACAGCTTCACGGCGACGCGTTTCAGCACGCCGGAGAGATGCACGAAAGCGCCGGGGTCCTGTGTGGCTTCGATGAGGTCTGCCGCCGTCACCAGCGGTCGTCCGGTCAGTTCCGCCAGATGCTGGCAGGCAAGCTCGGCATAACCACGCGGCGCATTGAGCCCGGTACCGATGGCGGTGGCGCCGAGATTGATCTCATGCAGAAGTGCTGCGGATTCGATGAGGCGCGCCTGATCTTCTCCCAGCATCACCACGAAGGTGCGGAATTCCTGGCCGAGTGTCATCGGCACGGCGTCCTGCAATTGTGTGCGGCCAATCTTGATGAAGCCGGCAAATTCCTGCGCCTTGCGGTCGAAGGCATCCTTCAGCACGCCCATGGAAGCCGCCAGATCGTCGATGGCCTCGATCAGCCCGATATTGATCGCGGTCGGATAGGCGTCGTTGGTCGACTGGCTGAGATTGACATGGTCATTCGGGTGAAGCCGGGCATAATCGCCTTTTTCGTGACCGAGCAGTTCGAGCGCGCGGTTGGCGATAACCTCATTGGCATTCATGTTGGTGGAGGTGCCGGCACCGCCCTGGATTTCATCCACCACGAACTGCTCATGCAGCGCGCCGGCGCGGATTTCACGGCAGGCTGCGGCGATGGCTTCCATTCGTTCGGTGTCGAGAAGGCCGAGCTCGTGATTTGCGCGTGCCGCCGCCTCCTTCACATAGGCCAGTCCCCTGACGAGATAGGGGTTGTGGCCGATGGTCACCCCGGTGATCTTGAAGTTTTCCACGGCGCGCGCCGTGTGCACGCCCCAATAGACATCCGCCGGAATTTCCTTCGTCCCGAGCAAATCATGCTCCTTGCGCGTCACGCTCACTTTTTCCTCCACTGGCTTTTAAGCGTTGCTATATCTGTAAAGCTGTCTTACAGATTTTTCGACCTTAATTCGGGGGGAGGAGAAGGTCAATCACATCGAATACGCTTGACGAACGGCATTATCTGCCATTATGAGGGGCGAAAATCTGTCATGCAGCTTTACAGCGTGCATGAGCATGCATGCTGGCCATATTCCAGCGCGGACTGTGCCAGTTTCATTTTCATTTCCGGCTTATCGCCGACTGCAAGCACTTTATCGGGAGGATAAATATCCATGCATTCTGGGAAAACGGCGTCTGCCGACCGTGAGGTCTTCGTTGAAGAAGATCTCGGTTACCACAAGGCCCTAAAGCCGCGTCAGATCCAGATGATCGCCATTGGCGGCGCCATCGGCACCGGGCTTTTCCTCGGTGCGGGCGGGCGTCTCGCGCAGGCAGGGCCGGCGCTGGTCTTCGTTTATGCGCTTTGCGGCTTCTTCGCGTTTCTGGTGCTGCGCGCTCTCGGCGAACTGATCATGCATCGCCCCAGCTCCGGTTCCTTCGTGTCTTATGCCCGCGAATTTTACGGCGAGAAAATGGCCTTCGCCGCCGGCTGGATGTACTGGCTGAACTGGGCCATGACCTCGGTGGCTGATGTGACCGCCGTTGCCCTCTACATGAATTTCTTCAAGCAATATGTTCCGTGGCTTGCCGGTATCGACCAATGGGTCTTTGCGATGACGGCACTTCTGGTCGTGCTGGCGATGAACATGCTGTCGGTGAAGGTCTTCGGCGAGCTTGAATTCTGGTTCAGCCTCATCAAGGTACTGGCGCTCGCCATTTTCCTGGTCGTCGGCGTCTATTTCGTCATTTTCGGCACGCCTATTGAAGGCCACGTTACGGGTTTCAGCATCATTACCGATAATGGCGGTTTCTTCCCGAACGGCATTTTGCCTGCCTTCGTCATCATACAGGGCGTCGTCTTCGCTTATGCCTCAATCGAACTGATCGGCACGGCGGCAGGCGAAACCGAAGACCCGCGCAAGGTCATGCCCCGCGCCATCCGCGCCGTGGTTTTGCGCCTCGTCGTGTTTTATGTCGGCTCGGTGCTGCTGTTCACGCTGCTTCTGCCCTATACCGCTTACAAGGCCGGCGAGAGCCCCTTCGTCACCTTCTTCGGTTCCATTGGCGTTCAGGGCGCTGACGTGATCATGAACCTCGTGGTTCTGACCGCCGTGCTGTCATCGCTTAATGCCGGCCTTTATTCCACCGGCCGTATTCTGCACTCCATGGCGGTTTCCGGCTCGGCGCCGGCAGCGCTTGCGAAGATGAACAAGGCCGGTGTGCCCTATGGCGGCATCGCCGTGACCGCCGTCGTCACCGTTCTCGGTGTGGCGCTGAATGCCGTCGTTCCCGCCGCTGCCTTCGAGATCGCACTCAACCTCTCGGCGCTTGGCATCATCTGCGCATGGGCGGTTATCGTTCTCTGCCAGTTGAAGCTGTGGCAGCTTTCCCGGCGCGGCGAGCTGGTGCGTCCGGATTTCCGCATGTTCGGCGCGCCTTACACCGGCATCCTCACACTTGTCTTCCTCTTCGGGGTTCTGGTGCTGATGGCCTTCGATTATCCCATCGGCTCGTGGACCATCGCCTCGCTGCTGGTCATCATCCCGGCGCTGGTGATCGGCTGGTATCTGCTGCGCGATCGTATCCACCGTCTGGCCGCCGAGCGTGCAGGTGCGGGAGCATCGCATTGAGCGGGCAGGGCGCAATACCTCTGGTGGCGGTCATCGCCACCGGTGGCACCATCGCCAGCCGGCGTGGCGCCGATGGTGCCAGCACGCCCAGCCTTTCGGGTGAGGACCTGCTTGCGCTGGTTCCGCAGATCACCGCCCGGCTGAAGCCGGTTGATCTGATGGCGAAGGACTCTTCCAGCCTGACATTGGCCGACATGCAGCGCATCAGCGACGCCGTTGGCGTGGAGCTCAATGACCCTGCCGTGGCAGGCATCGTGGTTCTGCACGGCACCGATGCTATGGAGGAATCCTCGCTGCTCGTGCATTTGCAGCACGCCATCACCAAACCGGTTGTCTTCACCGGTGCGCAGTTCACCGCGGACCATCCAAATGCGGATGGGCCGGCCAATCTGGCTCGGGCGATTGAAACCGCACTCGATCAGGCGAATGCCGAGCGCGGCGTACTCCTGTCCTTCGGCGGCAGATGCCTGCCGGCCTGGGGGCTTTACAAGCGGAGTGCGGATGCGGCGGATGCCTTTCGCTCCGCGCGACCGGCGGCGCATGCCGCAGCGATGGACCTTGCCGCTCCCGTCGCCGATCTGCGGGTGGATATCGTTGCCATTTATCCCGGTTGCGATGCCGCCCATATCGAGGCCAGCCTAAAGGCCGGTGCTGATGGGATCGTGCTTGCGGCACTTGGTTCCGGCAACGCCAATCCGGGCATTGCCGTTGCCGTGAAGCGTTGTACCGAGCATGGCGTTCCCGTCGTCGTTTCCAGCCGTGTGCCGGAAGGGCAACTGGTGGCGAGTTATGGTGGCGGCGGCGGCGGGCATGACCTCGTTGCGGCGGGCGCCGTGCACTCATCCACCCTTCGGCCCGGGCAAGCCCGCATTCTGCTGGCGGCGCTGCTGGCTGGCAAAAGCCCGGCGGCAACCATTGTTTCCGCCTTCGGCGAGCCGCTTTCTCACTAAGAAGCGGCTGGGATGCCCGCCTTTGCGGGCATCAAAATTCCTATAGGATTCCTATTTTATTCCATTCCCCGCCGTCTCGAACCTTTATGCGGTTCGGGTGCATTCTTCTGTGCGGGAAGGGATGCTGTTCCCTTCTCAAGCCAGAAAGAATGAGAAGCGACGTCCCACATGACGGCGCTTTTCTTCCTGTCCGGCTCCTCGATTTAAAAGGGAGTCCCCATCGATGATGGATGTTATTCTGATCGGCGCGGCCACGGTGTTTTTCGCACTCTGCTTTGCCTATACGCGCGCCTGCGACCGGCTTTAGGCGGAGGCTGCGATGATCTTCGACTATGTCTTGAGCGGTGCCGTCACCGTCTTTATCGCCGCCTATCTCACCTATGCTCTCATTCGCCCCGAACGCTTCTGATCGGGAAGCGGCGGCTATTGAAAGTTCAATACCATGACACTTAATGGATGGTTTCAGATCCTGCTTTTTTGCGGGATCGTTGTCGTGCTGGTGAAGCCGCTCGGCTTCTATATGGCGCGTGTCTTTAATGGCGAACGTACCCTGCTGTCGCCGGTGCTCGCACCCGTCGAGCGCGGCCTCTATGCGCTTGCCGGAACGAGCGAGCGCGAGGAACAGCACTGGACGACCTACGCGTTTTCCATGCTCCTCTTCAACCTTTTCGGTTTTGCCCTGCTTTATGCCCTGATGCGCTTTCAGGCGGTGCTGCCCTATAATCCGCAGGGAATGACGGCCGTAGGGCCGGAATTGTCCTTCAATACGGCGGTCAGCTTCGTCACCAACACCAACTGGCAGAATTATGGCGGCGAAAGCACCCTGTCCTATCTGACCCAGATGGCTGGCCTCACCGTGCAGAACTTCGTTTCCGCCGCAACAGGCATGGCAATCGCCATGGGCCTGATACGCGCGTTTTCCCGCGCTTCCGGCAAGGCGATCGGCAATTTCTGGGTGGATATGGTCCGCTCGACCCTCTACGTGCTTTTACCCCTCTGCATCGTGCTGACCCTCGTTTATGTCTGGCTCGGCGTGCCACAGACGCTCGGCGCCTATGTGAATGCGCAGACGCTGGAAGGCGCGCAGCAGATGATTGCCGTCGGCCCCGTGGCGTCGCAGCTGGCGATCAAGATGCTCGGCACAAATGGCGGCGGTTTCTTCAACGCCAATTCCGCGCATCCCTTCGAAAATCCCGATGCCATTTCCAACATGATCCAGATGGTGTCGATCTTCGCAATCGGCGCGGCCTTCACCAATGTGTTCGGCCGTATGGTCGGTAATGCCCGTCAGGGCTGGGCGATCCTCGCCGCCATGGGTGTTCTGTTCATCGCCGGTGTCGCGGTTACCTATTGGGCGGAAGCGGCCGGAAATCCGTTGATGCACAGCTTCGGTCTTGCCGGCGGCAATATGGAAGGCAAGGAGGTCCGTTTTGGCGTGGCGCTCTCGTCGCTCTTTGCGGTCATCACCACCGCCGCATCCTGCGGCGCAGTCAACGCCATGCATGGCAGCTTCACGGCGCTTGGCGGTCTTATCCCGCTCATAAACATGCAGTTGGGTGAGGTCATCGTCGGCGGCGTCGGCGCGGGTTTCTACGGCATTCTCCTGTTCATCATCATCGCCATCTTCGTGGCGGGTCTGATGGTCGGACGCACGCCGGAATATCTCGGCAAGAAGATAGAGGCCAAGGAAATGAAGATGGCGGTTCTGGCCATTCTCTGCCTGCCGCTCGCCATGCTGGTTTTCACCGCAATCGCCAGTGTCTTGCCGTCGGCCGTCGCGTCGATCGGTACGGCAGGACCGCACGGGTTTTCCGAAATCCTCTATGCCTATACGTCGGCGGCCGCCAATAACGGCTCTGCCTTCGGCGGCCTCACCGGCAATACGACCTGGTACAACATCACGCTTGGCCTTGGCATGCTGATGGGCCGTTTTCTGGTGATCATTCCCGCGTTGGCGATTGCCGGTTCGCTGATCACCAAGAAGACCGTTCCGGCTTCGGCCGGCACCTTCCCCACGGATGGTCCGCTCTTCGTCGGCCTGCTTGTCGGCACGATCCTGATCGTCGGCGGCCTCACCTTCCTGCCGGCCCTGGCGCTCGGTCCGGTCGTGGAACATCTGGTGATGGCCGCAGGTCAGGTCTTTTGAGGTGCACCATGATCAATGACGCATCCCGACATGGACGCAAACTTCCTGTCCGCACCGGTGCTCCTGTCAACAGGAGCGCCGGCCCCGGCGGCTGGTGCGCTTCCAATCTCATTCTTGCGATGATGGCGGCCCTGTTCGCTGCCGTCGTCGCTCTCGAAGTTCTCACGGGCTGATCGACCTTCATCGGTCGCCCTGTTTCAAACGCTGGAGCCTCTTCATGAGCCAGTCCAAACAAGCGAGCATCCTCGATTCTCGCATTCTCGTACCGGCGGTCGCCGCCGCATTCAAAAAGCTCAATCCGCGCACGCTTGCGCGCAACCCCGTCATGTTCGTGGTGGCGACTGTATCGGTGCTGACCACCGTTCTGTTCATTCGCGACCTCATCATCGGCAGCGCCAATCTCGGCTTCTCCTTCCAGATCAACCTCTGGCTCTGGTTCACCGTGCTGTTTGCCAATTTCGCCGAGGCGGTTGCCGAAGGGCGCGGCAAGGCGCAGGCGGATTCGCTGCGCAGGACCCGCACCGAAACCCAGGCGAAACTGCTGAGCGGCGATGATCGCAGCCAGTATAAGATGGTCGCAGGCACCAGCCTGAAGGTGAACGATGTCGTTCTCGTCGAAGCGGGCGATATCATCCCCTCCGACGGCGAGGTCATCGAAGGTGTAGCCTCCGTCAACGAAGCGGCGATAACGGGCGAATCCGCCCCCGTCATCCGTGAATCCGGCGGTGATCGCTCGGCCGTGACAGGCGGCACGCAGGTGCTGTCAGACTGGATCAGGGTTCGCATCACTGCCGCTGCCGGCTCCACCTTCCTTGACCGGATGATTTCGCTCGTCGAAGGTGCTGAGCGCCAGAAGACGCCGAACGAGATCGCACTCAACATTCTGCTCGCCGGCATGACGCTGATCTTCGTTCTGGCCACCGCGACCATTCCAAGCTTTGCGGCCTATGCCGGCGGTTCCATCCCGATCATCGTGCTGGTGGCACTGTTCGTAACGCTCATCCCCACGACCATCGGTGCTCTTCTGTCCGCCATCGGCATTGCCGGCATGGACAGGCTGGTTCGTTTCAACGTGTTGGCCATGTCGGGCCGTGCTGTCGAGGCGGCCGGCGATGTGGATACCTTGTTGCTCGACAAGACCGGCACCATCACCCTCGGTAACCGGCAGGCGACTGAATTCCGCCCCGTCGCCGGTGTTTCCGAACAGGAACTGGCCGATGCGGCCCAGCTTGCATCCCTTGCGGACGAAACGCCGGAAGGCCGGTCCATCGTGGTTCTGGCCAAGGAAAAATACGGCATCCGTGCCCGCGACATGCAGAAGCTGCATGCGAATTTCGTCCCCTTCACCGCCCAGACCCGCATGAGCGGTGTCGATTTCGAGGGCTCCTCCATTCGCAAGGGCGCAGTCGACGCCGTTCTCGCCTATGTTAACGGCGGCGTTGCGCAGCAGGGTAACACGGCACTTGCCGTTAAAACCGAAACGGATGCCACGCGGGACATCCGCACCATTGCGGAAGAAATCGCCAAGACTGGCGGCACACCGCTCGCCGTTGTGCGGGACGGAAAGCTGCTGGGTGTCGTACAGCTGAAGGATATCGTGAAGGGCGGCATTCGCGAGCGTTTCGCCGAGCTTCGCCGCATGGGTATCCGTACGGTGATGATCACGGGTGACAACCCGATGACGGCCGCTGCGATTGCGGCAGAAGCCGGCGTCGATGATTTCCTGGCCCAGGCGACACCGGAAAACAAGCTGGAGCTTATCCGCGAGGAACAGGCCAAGGGCAAGCTTGTCGCCATGTGCGGTGACGGCACCAACGACGCCCCGGCGCTGGCGCAGGCCGATGTCGGCGTTGCCATGAACACGGGTACGGTGGCGGCACGCGAGGCGGGCAATATGGTCGATCTCGACAGTGATCCGACCAAGCTCATCGAAATCGTTGAAATCGGCAAGCAATTGCTGATGACGCGCGGCGCGCTGACCACATTCTCCATCGCCAACGACATCGCGAAATATTTCGCCATCATCCCGGCGATGTTCCTGGCCTTTTATCCGCAGCTTGGCGTGCTGAATATCATGGGTCTTTCGACGCCGCAGAGCGCAATCCTCTCCGCCATCATCTTCAATGCGCTCATCATCATCGCACTCATCCCGCTCTCGCTGAAGGGCGTCAAATACCGCCCGATCGGCGCCGGCGCGCTCTTGTCGCGCAATCTCGTCATCTATGGTTTGGGCGGCATCATCGTACCCTTCATCGGCATCAAGGCCATCGACCTTGCCATCACGGCGCTCGGTCTCGCCTGAGGAGAATGGAAATGTTGAAACAGTTACGTCCAGCACTGGTGCTGATCCTCGCCACCACCGCCATCACCGGCCTTGCTTATCCCTTGGGAATGACAGGTCTCGCTCAGGCGATTTTCCCCGTCCAGGCAAATGGTAGCCTGATTGAGAAGAATGGCACGGTGGTTGGCTCGCAATTGATCGGGCAGGCCTTCACCGGCGAGAAATATTTCCACGGCAGACCTTCTGCTGCTGGCGATGGCTACAATGCCGCCTCGTCTTCCGGCTCAAACCTCGGTCCGACAAGCGGCAAACTCATTGACCGGGTGAAGCAGGATTACGGTGCGGCGAAAGCCGAAAATCCCGCAGCGGAGGTTCCAGCCGATCTGGTGACGGCATCGGGCAGCGGGCTCGACCCGCACGTCTCGCCTGATGCCGCCTATTTTCAGGTTCCGCGCGTCGCCAAGGCAAGGGGCATGGATGAAGCGGCGCTGCGCGCCATCGTCGAGCGCCATGTCGAGGGACCGGAACTCGGCTTCATGGGTGAGCCTGTCGTAAACGTGCTGGCACTCAACATGGCCCTTGACGCAGCCGGCTCATAAACTGAAATGGCTATGGCGCTTCTGAGGAATCGCCATAGCCTCGATTATTGGTGATCGGTTTCATGCCTGACGACAATCGCGATATGCCGAGCCGACCATCGCCCGATGCGCTCTTGGAAAACGCCCGGCGCGAGGCGCGGGGCCGGCTGAAGATTTTTCTGGGCGCGGCACCCGGTGTCGGCAAAACCTATGAAATGCTGATGTCCGGCCGGGCGAAGCTGGCGGAGGGTGTCGACACCGTCATCGGCGTTGTGGAAACGCATGGTCGCAAGGAAACCGAAACGCTGGTGCACGGTTTCGAGATCATTACGCGACGGAATATCGACTATCGCGGCCAGGTGCTGGACGAGATGGATCTCGATGCCATTCTCGCCCGTCGCCCGGCTTTGGTCCTCGTTGATGAGCTGGCCCACACCAATGCCGCCGGCAGCCGTCACCCCAAGCGCTATATGGATGTTCAGGAAATTCTGGCGCAGGGCATCGATGTCTATACGACCCTCAACATCCAGCATGTCGAAAGTCTGAACGATGTGGTGGCGCAGATCACTCGCATCCGCGTGCGCGAAACGGTGCCGGACAGCATTATCGACCGGGCCGACGATGTCGAAATCATCGATATCACCCCCGACGATCTGATAAAGCGCCTGCAGGATGGCAAGGTCTATATGCCGCGCACGGCGCGGCGCGCCATCGAGAACTATTTTTCGCGCGGCAATCTGACGGCGCTGCGCGAGCTGGCGCTGCGGCGCACCGCGCAGCGGGTGGATGAGCAATTGCTCAACCACATGCAGTCGCACGCCATTTCAGGCCCCTGGGCTGCGGGAGACAGGGTGCTGGTCTGTCTCGATCACGGCGGCAACGGTCCCGGGCTGGTGCGTTATGCCCGACGGCAGGCGGATCGGCTGCGGGCGCCCTGGACGGCACTGCATCTCGACACGCCGCGGTCTCAACAATTGTCAGAGGTGGAGAAGGACCGGCTGGCCGGCACCATGCGGCTCGCGCAGCAGCTCGGTGGCGAGACGGTAACCCTGCCAGCGCTCGACCTGACCCGTGAGATCATCTCCTACGCCAACGCCAATAATTTCACCCACATCATCATCGGCCGCCCGCGAAAATCGTGGTGGCAGCGGATTTTTCAGCGTTCGCTGACGCATGATCTGATTGACCATGCGGGCGATATCAGCGTTCACGTCATTTCCGGCGATAAAAAGGAAGAGAAGCCGGGTCAGGCCGCAAAGCCGGCCTCGGCGCAATCGCATCCTTCCATATGGCCCTATCTTAACAGCACCCTGTTTGTCGGTTTGGCAATCGTGGCTGGCATCGTACTCGACCAGACGCTCGATGTCAGAAATCTGGCGCTGGTGTTCCTGATGGCGGTTCTGGCCGCCGCTGTCCGCGGCGGGCTGGGACCAGCGCTTTATGCTTCCCTGCTTGGCGCTTTCTCATTCAATTTTTTCTTCCTTGAGCCGCGTTACACGCTGACCGTTCGCGATCCGGAAAGTGTCGTGGCGCTGCTGTTTTATTTTGGTGTGGCGCTTGTTGCCTCCAACCTCACGGCGGCGGTGCAACGGCAGGCCGCCGCCGCGCGGGCAAGGGCGCGAACGACGGAAGATCTATATCTGTTCTCCAAGAAGCTTTCGGTAACGGGAACGCTGGACGATGTGCTGTGGGCGGCCGCTTTCCAGATGGCCTCGATGCTGAAGGTCCGGATCGTTCTGCTTTTGCCGGAAAACAATACGATCACGGTCAAGGCGGGATATCCGCCTGATGATACGCTGGTGGATGCCGATATTGCCGCCGCGCAATGGGCCTGGGAACATAACAAGGCTGCGGGCAGGGGCGCGGATACGCTGCCAGGCGCCAGACGTCTTTATCTGCCCCTGCGCACCGGCAGCGGCGCCGTCGGTGTGGTGGGGCTGGACGATGACCGGCTCGGCCCGCTTCTGACGCCCGAACAGCAGCGGCTGTTCGATGCCCTGGCTGATCAGGCGGCACTTGCCATCGAGCGGATTCAGCTCGTCTCGGATGTCGACCGGGCAAGGCTTGCGGCGGAAACCGACCGGCTGCGCACGGCACTGCTGACATCCATTTCCCATGATCTGAAAACGCCGCTTGCGGCCATTCTGGGTTCGGCCGGAACGCTGAAGGATTTTGCTGAGGAGATCCCGCCGGATGCGCGCGCCGAACTGCTGTCGACGATCGTCGAGGAATCCGAGCGGCTGAACCGCTTCATCTCCAATCTTCTTGATATGACCCGGATCGGCTCGGGCGCTATGGAGCCGAATTACGGTCTGCATTTCGTCGGCGACATGGTCGGAACCGCGCTTTCGCGCGCGGCAAAAATCGTCGTCAGGCATGAAATCGTTCTGGATATTCCCTCCGACCTGCCAATGCTGAAGGTCGATCCCGTGCTTTTCGAACAGGTCCTGTTCAATCTCATCGACAATGCGGCCAAATACGCGCCCGAACACACGATTATCGAGATTCGCGGCTGGCGGCAGGGCAAGAATATCGTCCTGTCCGTGGCAGATGCGGGACCGGGTATTCCGCCTGATGATACGGAACGGGTCTTCGACAGTTTTTACCGGGTGCGCAAGGTGGACCATGTGCAGGCCGGGACGGGTCTCGGGCTCTCCATCTGCAAGGGGTTCATCGAGGCCATGGGCGGGTCGATCCGTGCGGAAAACAGACCGGGTCGCTCAGGCGCGCAATTCACCATAAGCCTGCCGGCTCCCACCGAGGCACCTGTGCTAGATCATGATTAGGGCGCGATTTCAGGAGAGAATCATTCACGCCATCGCCAGAGGAGATCGGGAATGACCAATTCCGCCGTCCGCATTTTGATCGTTGATGACGAGCCGCCTATCCGCAAGCTTTTGCGGGTTGGTCTCTCGACGCAGGATTATGCGGTCAGCGAGGCGATGAACGCCCGTGTTGCGATGGAACTGATGCGTGAGGACAAGCCTGATCTCGTTGTTCTCGATCTCGGTCTGCCGGATATGTCCGGGCATGATCTTCTGGCGAAATGGCGGGGCGAAGGGCTGGCGTTGCCGGTCATCATCCTCTCCAGCCGCACGGATGAGGCGGGTATCGTCAAGGCGCTGGAACTGGGGGCCGATGACTACATCACCAAACCTTTCGGCATGAACGAGCTCGTCGCCCGCATCCGCGTTGCCCTGCGCCATCGACTGCAGACCCAAGGGGAGAGGCCGGTGTTTCAGACCGGGGACCTGTCGGTCGATCTCGTCAGGCGCATTGTAAAGGTGGAGGACCGGGAGGTGAAGCTCTCGCCCAAGGAGTATGACATCCTCAGGGTTCTGGTGCAGCATGCGGGCAAGGTGCTGACGCACCGCTTCCTGCTGGAGCATGTGTGGGATGAACTGACCGACGTGCAATATTTGCGGGTCTATGTGCGCCAGCTTCGCCAGAAGATCGAAAAAATCCCGGATCAGCCGCGTTATATCCTGACGGAAACCGGTGTCGGTTACCGGCTGCAGGAGGTGTGAGGGCGTCGCGATACGACGCCCCTGATGCTTTCAGACGGCGGCGCAGATCGACAGGAATTCGTCGACATCGGCCTCGGTCGTCGCGAAGCTGGTGACCATGCGGATCAGCACTTCATCCTTGCCGACCTTTTCCGGCATGTCGCGCGGCTCCAGCCAGTCATAGAACTTCGCACCCTTTGCCGTGGCGGCTTCGGCGGCAGCCTTCGGCAGAATGGCAAAAACTTCATTGGCCTGGGTCGGCCATGCAAGGCGGGCGCTGTTCAGCGACGCGAAACCGGCGCGCAGCTGGTTGGCCATGGCATTGGCGTGGCTGGCGAGACCGAGCCACAGGTCGTCCTGCAGATAGGCCTCGAACTGCGCGGCGATGAAGCGCGACTTGGAAAAAAGCTGGGCGGTGCGCTTGCGCAGGAACGAAAAATCCCGAGCGAGCGAGGGATCGAAGAAGACGATGGCTTCCGCACACCAGCAGCCGTTTTTCGTGCCGCCGAAAGACAGGACGTCGACGCCGCGTTTCCAGGTCATTTCGGCGGGCGTGGCGCCGAGCGCGGCCAGCGCATTGGCGAAACGTGCGCCATCCATATGCAGCGGCAGGCCGTTGTCTTTTGCGATTTTGGCGATGGCGTCGATTTCATCGAGCGTATAGACGGTCCCGGCCTCGGTCGCCTGCGTCATGGTGATGGCTGCGGCGCGACCGTGATGCACGGCATCCTGCGGATAACGCGCAATGCGCTCGACCAGGTTTTCGGGCAGCATCTTGCCGTTCGGTCCCTCGACGGCGACCATACGCATGCCGGAGAAGAAATCCGGTGCGCCACATTCATCCTCGATCACATGCGCTTCGGAGTGACAGAAGGTCAGGCCGCCGGGGCGGGCGATGCTTGCCAGCGAAAGCGAGTTGGCCGCCGTGCCTGTTGCGACGAAGAACACAGCCACCTCGCGCTCGAAAATCTCGTTGAAGCGCTTTTCGATGGAGAGATCGAGTTCGCTGGTGCCGTAAGCGGCGGCAAACCGGGTGGATTCCCGCGAAAGCCGTTCGTTGACGGCCGGATGGGCGCCGGCCCAATTGTCTGAAGCAAAAAACATCTCTGAAGGCTTTCCGATGGCTGGGGTTCGATTTGGTAAGGCGTGGCCGATGACCGGAAAAAGTTCTAGGACCTAACGTGGCGATTGGCAAATCCAGCAATGAAAGCAACGGGTCGGCCTGCTTTGAGACAAGAAAGTTTCGCGCAATAGGTCAGTATCGAAACTTCGCTGCAAAACGGTAGTTCGACTAATTGGATTCGTACCCTTGCTAAATCCACCGGTTTCTGCCAAAATTCTCACGAATTGAGACAGCTTTGCTGTCCTAAATTTGATCGAGCCGGGTTGAGTGTGGATTTTGCGGGAAGCAAAAATTCGCGTCGAGCCGAATCTTCGCATGAAACCATGCAGGTAATATTGCAGGAGGGACAAAAATGACGAACAAGCCGCAGGCAGAGATCGCCGCCGCAACCCTGACCACAGACTGTCCCACCGCGGCTGCGGCCGCACCCGTTTCTGCGAAGGGGCGTTTCGCGGGCGGCTTGCCGGAAAAGCAGGGTCTCTATGATCCTGCCAATGAACATGATGCCTGCGGCGTCGGCTTTGTGGCCCATATGAAGGGCCAGAAGTCGCACCAGATCGTCAAGGACGGCCTGTTCATTCTCGAAAATCTCACGCATCGCGGCGCAGTCGGCGCCGATCCGCTGATGGGTGACGGCGCGGGCATTCTCGTGCAGATCCCCGACCGCTTTTTCCGCGAGGAAATGGCGGCGCAGGGCGTGACGCTGCCGAAGGCCGGTGAATATGCCGTCGGCCACATCTTCATGCCGCGCGATCCGTCCCGCATCGAGCACTACAAGAAGGTGATCGTCGATGTCATCGGCGAGGAGGAGCAGCAGTTCCTCGGCTTCCGTGACGTGCCTGTTGACAATGCATCGCTCTCCAAGGCTCCGGATATTGCCGGGACCGAACCGCACCATGTTCAGGTTTTCATCGGCGCGGGGCGTGACGCTGCCACCAATGCCGATTTCGAACGCAAGCTGTTTCTGATCCGCAAGGTACTGTCCAACCGCATCTATGACGAGGGCGGCGGCAAGGAGACGCAGGATTTCTATCCCGTATCGCTGTCCTCCTCGACCATCGTTTATAAGGGCATGTTCCTCGCCTACCAGGTGGGCGCCTATTACAAGGATCTGGCGGATCCGCGCTTCGAATCCGCGGTTGCACTGGTGCACCAGCGCTTCTCGACGAACACCTTCCCGTCCTGGAAGCTCGCGCATCCCTACCGCATGGTCGCCCATAACGGCGAAATCAACACGCTGCGCGGCAACGTCAACTGGATGGCGGCACGTCAGGCGTCCGTCTCATCGGCGCTGTTCGGCGACGATATCTCCAAGCTCTGGCCGATCTCTTACGAAGGCCAGTCGGACACCGCCTGCTTCGACAACGCGCTCGAATTCCTCGTGCGCGGCGGTTATTCCATGGCCCATGCCGTGATGATGCTGATCCCCGAGGCCTGGGCCGGCAACCAGTCCATGTCGGCCGAACGCAAGGCATTCTACGAATATCACGCCGCGCTGATGGAGCCGTGGGACGGCCCGGCCGCCGTTGCCTTCACCGATGGCAAGCAGATCGGCGCGACGCTCGACCGCAACGGTCTGCGCCCGGCACGTTATCTCGTCACCGATGATGACCGCATCATCATGGCGTCGGAAGCCGGCACGCTGCCGGTGCCGGAAGAGCGCATCGTCAAGAAGTGGCGTTTGCAGCCCGGCAAGATGCTGCTGATCGACATGGAAAAGGGTTCGATCATTTCCGACGAGGAAGTGAAGCACGAGCTTGCCGCCAAGCACCCCTACCGCACGTGGCTCGACCGCACGCAGCTCATCCTCGAAGAGCTGAAGCCGGTTGAACCGCGCGCGTTGCGCCGCGACGTGTCGCTGCTCGACCGTCAGCAGGCCTTCGGTTACACCAGCGAAGATACGAAGCTCCTGATGTCGCCCATGGCGACCACCGGTCAGGAAGCCATTGGCTCCATGGGTACCGATACGCCGATTTCGGCCATGTCGGAAAAGTCGAAGCTGCTTTACACCTATTTCAAGCAGAACTTCGCGCAGGTCACCAACCCGCCGATCGACCCGATCCGCGAAGAGCTGGTGATGAGCCTCGTGTCCTTCATCGGTCCGCGTCCGAATATTCTCGACCATGAAGGTGCCGCCCGCGCCAAGCGTCTGGAAGTGCGCCAGCCGATCCTGACCAATGGCGATCTGGAAAAGATTCGCTCCATCGGCCACACGGAAGACCGTTTCGACACCAAGACACTCGACTTCACCTATGATGTGGAGCGCGGCGCCGAAGGCATGCCAGATATGCTCGACCGCCTGTGCGAGCGTGCGGAATCAGCTGTTCGCGGCGGTTACAACATCATCGTTCTGTCCGACCGTCAGCTTGGCCCGGACCGCATCGCGATCCCCGCCCTCCTGGCGACGGCGGCCGTGCACCATCACCTGATCCGCAAGGGTCTGCGCACCTCGGTCGGTCTCGTCGTGGAAACCGGCGAGCCGCGCGAAATCCACCATTTCTGCCTGCTGGCCGGTTATGGTGCCGAGGCGATCAACCCCTATCTCGCCTTCGATACGCTGCTTGACATGCACAAGCACGGCGCTTTCCCGAAGGAAGTCTCCGAGGACGAAGTCGTCTATCGCTACATCAAGGCGGTCGGCAAGGGCATCCTCAAGGTCATGTCCAAGATGGGCATTTCCACCTACCAGTCCTATTGCGGCGCGCAGATTTTCGACGCCATCGGCCTGTCTTCGGAATTCGTCGAGAAGTATTTCTTCGGCACCGCCACCTCGATCGAAGGCGTTGGCCTGACGGAGATTGCGGAAGAAACCGTGACGCGCCACACGGCCGCCTTCGGCAAGGACCCGATCCTTGCCAACACGCTGGATATTGGCGGCGAATATGCCTATCGCATGCGCGGCGAAAGCCACGCCTGGACGCCGGATGCGGTTGCCTCGCTGCAGCACGCCGTGCGCGGCAACAGCCAGGAGCGTTACCGCGAATTCGCCGGCATGGTGAATGAGACGGCGCTGCGCATGAACACCATTCGCGGGTTGTTCAAGGTCAAGTCGGCGGAAGCGCTCGGCCGCAAGCCGGTCTCCATCGATGACGTTGAACCGGCGGTCGATATCGTCAAGCGTTTCTCGACGGGCGCCATGTCCTTCGGTTCGATCAGCCGTGAGGCGCATACGACGCTTGCGATTGCCATGAACCGCATCGGCGGCAAGTCCAACACCGGCGAAGGCGGCGAAGAGTCCGACCGTTACATGCCGCTCCTGAACGGCAAGCCGAACCCGGAACGCTCGGCCATCAAACAGATCGCATCCGGCCGCTTCGGCGTGACGACGGAATATCTCGTCAATGCCGATATGCTGCAGATCAAGGTGGCGCAGGGTGCCAAGCCCGGCGAGGGCGGCCAGCTGCCCGGCCATAAGGTGGATGCGACCGTTGCCAAGACCCGGCATTCGACGCCGGGCGTCGGCCTTATTTCGCCGCCGCCGCATCATGACATCTACTCCATCGAAGATCTGGCGCAGCTGATCTACGACCTGAAGAACGTCAACCCGGAAGCCGATGTTTCGGTGAAGCTGGTGTCGGAAGTGGGCGTCGGCACGGTTGCGGCCGGTGTTGCCAAGGCGCGCGCCGACCATATCACCATTGCCGGTTTCGATGGCGGTACGGGCGCTTCGCCGCTGACTTCGCTGAAGCACGCCGGTTCCCCCTGGGAAATCGGCCTTGCCGAAACCCAGCAGACGCTGGTGCTGAACGGCCTTCGTTCGCGCATCGCCTTGCAGGTGGATGGCGGCCTGAAGACGGGCCGCGACGTCATCATCGGCGCGCTGCTCGGTGCGGATGAATTCGGCTTTGCCACCGCGCCGCTGATAGCGGCCGGCTGCATCATGATGCGCAAGTGCCATCTCAACACCTGCCCGGTGGGCGTCGCGACGCAGGATCCGGTTCTGCGCAAGCGCTTCAAGGGCACGCCGGAACACGTCATCAACTACTTCTTCTTCGTGGCCGAAGAAGTGCGCGAAATCCTTGCCTCGCTTGGCGTTACCAGGCTGGACGAGATCATCGGCGCTTCCGAACTGCTGGAGAAGGATGAGATGCTGGCGCACTGGAAGGCCAAGGGTCTGGATTTCAGCCGCATCTTCCACAAGGTCGAGGCTCCGAAGGAGGCAACCTTCTGGACCGAGCGCCAGAAGCACCCGATCGACGATATTCTCGATCGCAAGCTGATCGAGAAGTCGCTGCCATCGCTTGAAAACCGCGAGCCCGTGGTCTTTGAAGTGCCGATCAAGAACGTCGACCGTTCCGCCGGCGCCATGCTTTCGGGTGCGCTTGCCAAGCGCTGGGGCCACAAGGGCCTGAAGGACGATACGATCCACGTCACCCTCAAGGGTACGGCGGGCCAGTCCTTCGGCGCGTTCCTGGCACGCGGCATCACCTTCGATCTGGTGGGTGACGGCAACGACTATGTCGGCAAGGGTCTGTCGGGTGGCCGTATCATCGTGCGCCCGCCGGAAAACACCCGCATCGTCGCGGAGAACTCGATCATCGTCGGCAACACCGTGCTTTATGGCGCAATCACCGGCGAGTGCTATTTCCGCGGTGTCGCGGGTGAGCGCTTTGCGGTGCGCAACTCCGGTGCGGTCGCAGTTGTCGAAGGTGTCGGCGATCACGGTTGCGAATATATGACTGGCGGCATCGTGGTCGTTCTCGGCGAAACGGGCCGTAACTTCGCGGCCGGCATGTCCGGTGGCGTGGCCTATGTTCTCGATGAGACGGGTGATTTCGCCACACGCTGCAACATGGCCATGGTCGAGCTGGAGCCGGTTCCGGAAGAGGACGACATGCTGGAGAAGCTGCACCATCACGGCGGCGACCTCATGCACAAGGGGCGTGTAGACGTTTCCGAGGACATGACGCGCCACGATGAGGAGCGTCTCTACCAGCTGATCTCCAACCATTTCCACTACACAAACTCGTCGCGCGCCAAGGATATACTCGACCGCTGGAGCGAGTTCCGTCCGAAGTTCCGCAAGGTCATGCCGGTCGAATACCGTCGTGCGCTTGAGGAAATGGAGCGCATGCGCATGGGCGTGGCGGCGGAGTAATCCGCCGCGTGAGGATACTACACCAACTGGTCTCGCTGATGATCGCGGTCGCCGTTCCCACGGCGATCTACTGGACGAGCGGCGAGACCGGATTTGAGTTCATCGTGCTGGGGGCGGCTTTTGGTTTCGCTTACTGGTACTGGGGCCCGACAGGCGCTCCGCTTTGATGTGAGGACATAAACGTGGGCAAGGTTACAGGTTTTCTGGAGATCGACCGGCAGGTGGGCAAGTATCAGCCCGCATCGGACCGCATCCGCCATTTCCGCGAATTCACCATTCCGATGTCGGATGCCGAGGTGCAGAAGCAGTCGGCGCGCTGCATGGATTGCGGCATTCCCTATTGTCACGGCCCGACCGGCTGTCCCGTGCACAACCAGATCCCCGACTGGAACGATCTAGTCTATAACAACAACTGGGAAGAGGCGATCCGCAACCTCCACTCCACCAACAACTTCCCGGAATTCACCGGCCGCGTCTGTCCCGCGCCTTGTGAGGAGGCGTGCACGCTGAATCTCGAGGATGCACCGGTCGCGATCAAGACCGTCGAGCAGGCCATCGCCGACAAGGCCTATGAGCTGGGCTTTATCGTGCCGAAGCCGGCAACGATCCACACCGGGAAAAAAGTTGCCGTCATCGGTTCCGGCCCCTCGGGCATGGCGGCCGCACAGCAGCTTGGCCGCGCCGGTCATGAAGTGCATGTTTACGAGCGTGAATCGAAGCCCGGCGGGTTGTTGCGTTACGGTATTCCTGATTTCAAGATGGAGAAGAACTTCATCGACCGCCGTGTCGAGCAGATCAAGGGCGAAGGCGTTACCTTCCATTGCGGCGTCAATGTCGGCGTGGATGTGACGGTTGAGACGCTTCTGGCAGACCACGATGCCGTGCTTTATTGCGGCGGTTCGGAAACCCCGCGCCCGGCCGGTATCGGCGGCGCTGATTTCAACGGCGTTTACGACGCCATGCCTTACCTCGTGCAGCAGAACCGCCGCGTTGGCCGCGAAAACATCGACAGCATCGGCTGGCCTGCCGATCCCATCCTCGCCGGCGGCAAGCATGTCGTCGTCGTTGGTGGCGGCGATACGGCCTCTGACTGCGTCGGTACGGCTTTCCGTCAGGGTGCGGTGAAAGTCACGCAGCTCGACATCCGCCCGATGCCGCCGGAAAAGGAAGACAAGCTCGCGGTCTGGCCCTTCTGGGCAACCAAGATGCGCACCTCTTCCTCGCAGGCAGAAGGCGCCATCCGCGAGTTCCAGGTCGCCACGCTCGAATTCGTTGGCGAAGATGGCGTTCTGACCGGTGTGAAGTGCTGTCAGGTGGATGATCGCCGCAAGCCCATCGCCGGCACGGAATTCATCATCAAGGCCGATCTCGCCTTCATCGCCATCGGCTTCTCCGGCCCCTTCACCGATAGCGTGCTGAAGGAAATGAATGGCAAGCTGACGCTCAACACCGATCGCCGCGGCTCTACCAATGTGGTCGCCAATGAGACGGACTACAGAACCTCGGTCGACAAGCTGTGGGCGGCGGGTGATGTTCGTCGTGGCCAGTCGCTGGTTGTGTGGGCCATCCGTGAAGGCCGCCAGGCGGCACGCGCAATCGACGAGGCGCTGATGGGCGCAACCGTCCTGCCGCGCTAAGCCAGTCGATGCGGCGCAGGTCGCCATCCGAAAACAGAAAGGCCTGTTGTGTTTCACAACAGGCCTTTTGTTTGACTGGAGAACCGAAATGCAATGAAGGTCTCGCATTCAGGGGACGGACACTATATCGCGCCTTAGAATTGCAATGACATTACGTGTTTCCGAAGACGGGATCGTTTCAGCAATAGGGGAGGCTGATGCGGAAGGAGGCGCCGCCGGTAGGGGAATCACCAATGGTGATCTCTCCGCCATGGTATCGGACGATTTCCTGTACGAGGTTGAGACCGAGTCCGGTGCCGCGATCCTTGGGCCTTAACCGATGGAACGCGTCGAACACGGCTTCCCGGTCCTCTTCGGGAATTCCCTGGCCCTCATCGGATATGTCGATCACGCGGTTGGCCCCGACTTTTATGTTGATGGTTCCGCGATTGCCGCCATGTTCGATGGCATTTTGCACGATGTTCATAAGGGCGCGCTGCAGCGAGGCGTCATCCGCAAGGGCGAGGATCGGTTCTTCCTCCGGCTCGAATGAAAGCCCGTATCCTTGAGAAATCGCAAGCGGCGCCATGTCCGCCACGACCGACCGGCAAAGACCGACAAGATCAAGCGGGATAAGGGGCGCCTTTTGCCCGCCAAGTCGCTGCAGATCGAGCAATTGTTCGGCAAGCACGGCGATACGGCTGGCATCGGCCAATATCCTGCTCCGGTCCGGCCCGTCGAGCAGCGTTTCAACGCGGGTCTGGAGAATGGCGACCGGGGTGCGCAATTCATGGGCGGCATCGAGAATGAAACGCTTGTGCCGTTCATAACCATCGTCCAACCGCTGCAGCGCGCCGTTGACGGCATGCACGAGCGGCTGCACTTCCTGTGGAATGTTACTATCAGGCAATCGATATCCGCGTCTGTCGATATCGATGGTTTCCGCCGCATGCGCAATGGCGGAAAGGGCAAGAAATTCCCTGCGGATGATCCAGGGAATGGTCACGATCGTCACGATGGACATGAGAATAAGGATGGGCATGATCAATATGTTGGAAAACAGCAGGACCGGGAATGTCATGCTGAACGGGCCGCCTTTGCCGATCATGACGAATTCACCAGCCGGCCCCGAAGCACGGCGAACGACGGCGATGCGCACGACGGCGAGATAGGAATAGGACAATGCCGCGTCGCGAACATCCGAGACTTTGATGTCGCTAAGCTGTTGATCCATATTGCTGAAAACCTCCGGTACCGGCCCGCCCTGCACGATTTCACCTTTTTCGCTGACCGCAACGAACCAGAAATCGGGCATGTCGTTGCGCAGCTCGGCAAACTCCTCCGTTTCCTCCAGCCTCAGCCGGCCATCCTTGTCCCGCATGATTGCATTGGCGGTGATCTGGGCTGCCTGGGGGCTGAGCAGGGCGCTGCCTGCGCCGCCGCTCGACAGGTAAGCGACGAAGGCCGCACTGACGATGAAAAGGCTGCCGATCTGGAACAGCAGCAATTGAATTGTCAGGCGATGTTTGAGCGACTTCCGTCTGGCCAGCTTCATGCGGCCGCCCTCAGAAGGTAACCAACACCGCGAATGCCGTGGACCTCAAGGCCTGCATCCGCCGCCTGCAATTTGCGGCGCAGGCGTGAAATATGGGAATCAAGCGCATTGGACTGGATTTCATCGTCGAAATTATAGACGGCCTCCTCCAGCACCGAACGAAGCACCGTTCGGCCCTGCCGACGCAACAGGGCTTCAAGAATAAGCAGTTCACGTCTGGTCAGGGGAATAAACTCCCCCTTGATGCGCACTTCCCGGGTTTCGAAGCAAAATTCCAGCTTGCCCAGTCTCGCCGTCATCGTCACCGCGCCTGCCGGTCTGCGCATCAGGGCACGGATACGGGCAAGAAGCTCCTCGACGGCGAAGGGCTTGCCGAGATAATCGTCCGCTCCAAGGTTGAGACCGTTCACCCGGTCGGCAAGTGTTCCCTGCGCCGTCAACACGATGACGGGCGGGGTGATGGGCAGCAGGCGCAGATCTTCTATGAGTTCGATGCCATCGCCATCGGGCAATTGCCGGTCAAGCACGACAAGATCGTGAACACCGTCCATGATCGCATGGCGGGCAAGGTCGAGCGTCCCGACATTATCCACGATGATATCGAACCGGTGCAGGGCGGCGGACAGGGCTGCTGCCATTTCGCGTTCGTCTTCAACAAGCAGCAGGCGCATGACGTGTTCTCGGCAATGTCTGCGCACTTTCCCCGCAGGGCCGCGCATGAAATAAAACAACAGCTTCGTGGATGTAACGAAGAAATATCGCCTTGCAAAAACGCGGTTACAGACCGCATTCCTGCAGAGCTTCACTTATCCTGCCATTTTCGGATTGCCTAAACATTACGCCCTCACGGGCTCTCATGCTGGTGATGTAGCGTCTATTGTCTGGCCTGTGCCGTATCCGGGACGATACGGTAGTCATCGATGCGGCCTGCCGGCGCATCGGCCATCTCGCCGCGCTTGGTCAGCCGCTCGCGTGGTGATTCCACCACCGATACGCGTGTTGGTCCTGCTGTCAGGGGAGTATCGCCAAGCAGCTTGTCGCCGCCGTCAAGCGCCGGATCGGTAAGGCTGATCGGTTGCGTGCGCACCTGTCCCGCGTCGATGCCAAGCGCCGGCAGCGAAGTAAGCGCTGGCAGGTTGCTGCCGTCCAGTTTCACGAGATCAGGGCCGGCGCTGTCGAGGTGCCGGCGTACGAATTTCTCGACGTAAAAAGCAAGTTTGCGCTTGCCGGCGCTTGTCATGCCGACGCCATCGGCTTCGCGCAGACGGGCCTGCTGACCGTTCATGTCGTAACCGGTAATGACGAATTTCCCCGCCTCGTCGACGAAGCCGTCCCACACATCCACGAATTCGCCGC
The DNA here is from genome assembly GCF_058803865.1 of Agrobacterium sp. GW821-FHT14E08. Classification (NCBI taxonomy): domain Bacteria; kingdom Pseudomonadati; phylum Pseudomonadota; class Alphaproteobacteria; order Hyphomicrobiales; family Rhizobiaceae; genus Agrobacterium; species Agrobacterium sp. GW821-FHT14E08. The sequence continues at coordinate 188,442 of NZ_JBXAPJ010000003.1, forward strand.
CATATTTCTCGACATGGCTGCGATAAAGCCGGTTGAAGCCGACCAGATCGGCGGTGAGCGAGGGCGACTGGAAGGCGGGCAGACCAACCCATAACAGCGGCACCTTCTTGCGGCCCGCAATAGTCAGAAGTTCATCGATCCGCCGTTCATATTCCTTGAACCAGACATCGGTGCCGAATTTTTCCCTGATATCGCCGATCTGCATCTGCTGGCGATCGTTCGATCCCATCATGATGACGATCGTCGCCGGATTAGTCTCGGTTATGAATTGCGGCAGATTGGCGAACCAGTCGTAATAATCAGTGCGAACGAGACCTGAGGAGCCGTTTGCCCGCACATCGACGGCGATTGCCGGTGAACTGGCAAAGGCGTTGACCAGTTCCTCCCCCATGCCGCCGGCCAGAAAATCACCGACGACCAGCACGCGCCTTGCATTTTCAAGCTTGGCGGCGGGTTCCGGTTTTATGGTTCGCATCTGAACCACCGAAGGCGCTTTTCTCGCGGGTTGCGGGCGAGTGACGGCTCTTTCGCGTGGGGCTGATGGGAAATCCCGGCGGTTGCGGGGCTGGTATTCGCGGCTGGGCGCATCCTCCCGGCCTACAGGCCTGCCGAACAGCATTTCGAACAGGGTACGCCGCTGTTCCTGGGCGAAGCTTTGGGAAGGGACGAGCGGCGTGCACAGCGCAGCACAAAGGATGATGGCGCAGACACGCCAACCTGTCTTTCCGCTTTTCGCCGCAGGTTTCCTACTCATGGCACCGACCTTTCCGGATGGTTCGGCGGCGGTAACGACCGTCGCCGAATTCGCCGGCACATTATTAATTGCGCAGGGCTCTCAGCAATCGCTGCGACGGCTGGCCGTCATTTTCCATGCCCATGCGCGACTGGATGGCGCTGATTGCGGCCTTCGACCCGGAGCCGAAATTGCCGTCGATTTCGCCATCGTAATAACCCAGTTCCTTCATGCGCGTCTGGAGTTCGAATTTTTCACGAATATCCAGCGTGCCGTCCGGACGCGGCCATTTCTGCTGCATGCCGCCATAACCGGCAATTTCGTCCGCAAGCAGGCCAACTGCCAGCGCGTAGCTGTCCGATGCGTTGTATTTCTTGATGGTGAAGAAGTTTTTCATCATCAGGAAACCGGGGCCGTTTGCGCCCCCCTGCAATTTCAGCATGGCGCGGTCGGAGCCGCGTGTGAAATTCTTCCCGTTCGGACGGGTAAAACCAAGCTTTGCCCATTCGGCAATGGTCTTCGTCTGGCCTTCATAACGCGCGCCGCCACGCGGTACGGCGGTTTCATAACCCCAGGTGCGGCCGGGCTCCCAGCCGTTCTTGGAAAGAAGATTGGCAGCGGTTGCCAGCGCATCGGGAACCGAATGCCAGATATCGCGCTTACCGTTGCCATCGGCGTCCACCGCATAAAGCAGATAGCTGGTCGGGATGAACTGGGTGTGGCCCATGGCCCCTGCCCAGGAACCCGTCAGTTGCTTCGGCGTCACATCGCCGGCCTGCAGGATTTTGAGCGCGGCGATCAATTGCGTGCGCGCGAATTTGGCGCGCTTGGGATCGGAATAGGCGAGTGTGGCCAGCGCCTGCGGAATATTGTGCAGTCGCTCCGGCTTTTCGAGAACGGCGCCGTAATTCGATTCCATCGACCAGATGGCGAGGATGATGTGCTTGTCGACATTGAAGTTGCGCTCGATCCAGTTGAGGGTCGTCGCATGCTTCATCTTCATTTCCCGACCGATCCGCACCGTATAGGGGTTAACGCGGGAATCGAGATAATCCCAGACCTGAGTGGTGAATTCCGGCTGAAAGGTTGCCTTGCGCAGCGCGTCCGGATCCGGCTCGCTGACGCCGGCAAAGGCCTTTTGATATGTGGCCTTGCTAATGCCTTCTTTCGCGGCTGTTGCGTAGAACTGGTTGATCCACTGTCTGAACCCCGCATCTGCGTGAGCAGAAACGGGCGCCAGCGAGATTGCCAGACCTGCAGCCATCATGCAGCCGAATTTGCGGACACCTGAAAGGATCATCTTTGTCATCGTCAGTCTTTCGTTCTCTCGAATGTCATTTCGATTGCGAAAACGCATCGGGCGTCATCATGGATAACAAAAGAACGTCAACAAATTCTTTACCATTAATAGATGGTAGCGTCACCCTTTACAAAACGTTGTTATTTTTGAAATAACAACAGCGTGCGGGGATTGTGATCAAGTTTTATCTCTCAGGAGGGATATGTGGTAGAACAGAAGAAAATTCGGAAGGCCGTATTTCCGGTCGCAGGTCTCGGCACGCGTTTCCTGCCCGCAACCAAGGCGGTTCCGAAAGAGATGCTCACCGTCGTCGACAAGCCTGTCATTCAATACGTCGTTGATGAGGCGGCGGAAGCGGGCATCGAGCATTTTGTATTCGTTACCGGCCGCGGCAAGGCGGTTATCGAAGATTATTTTGATATTCAATTTGAACTCGAACAGATGCTGCGTGAGCGCAACAAGAATGCCGAGCTGACATTGCTGGCCGGCCTTCTGCCCAAGGCGGGCACGGCAAGCTTCACGCGCCAGCAGGTGCCGCTCGGCCTTGGCCACGCGGTATGGTGCGCGCGTGATATCGTCGGTGATGAGCCTTTCGCCGTGCTTTTGCCTGACATGATCATGCACTCGCAGAAAAGCTGCCTGAAGGGCATGGTCGAACTTTACGACCAGACCGCCGGCAACGTCATCGCCGTGCAGGAATGCGCTCCCGACCAGACGCATAAATACGGTATCGTCGGCGTGGGCGACACCGTTGGCGAAGGTTTCAAGATCACCGAAATGGTCGAAAAGCCGGCCAAGGGCACGGCGCCGTCGAATTTCTATATTAACGGCCGCTACATCCTTCAGCCGGAGATTTTCGACATTCTCGAAAATCAGGAACGCGGTGCCGGCAATGAAATCCAGCTGACGGATGGCATGCTGACGCTCGCCAAGTCGCAGGAATTCTCCGGCTATCATTTCCGCGGCCAGACTTTCGATTGCGGTGCAAAGGATGGTTTCATCCTCGCCAACGTCGCCTTCGCTCTGGAGCGCGGCGATATTCGTCCTGCGATCGAGGAGCCGATCAAGGCACTTATCGACGGCCTGAAGTAATTCAGCCAAAATATGAGATTGGGATCCCGGCCTTCGCGCCGGGATTTCTGTTTTGGAGACAGTTTATCGCTTCAGGACAAGCCCTGCGCCGACGCGCAGTTCGTTGCTGTCATAAACTGGCGTCCACTGGTAGCTGACATCTGCCGTCAGATCGAGATAGCGGTTCAGGCCCCAGGTCAGGCCGGCGCCTGCGGTATATTCCACGACATTATCGATGTCGGAGGAGGGGAAGGTGCGGTGAACGATCTGCCCCGTCAGTCGAGCAACCAGATTGCTGCGCAATTCGTGGGTCAGACCGGCGTCAAGGCGATAGGAAATCCAGCCACCCTGCGGGCCGCCGGCGAAGTCCTCAATCATCGTGCGCAGCCCGAGATTAACGTTGGTACCGCGCTGGGGTGACCAGTTCAGTTCGCCGTCCAACGTCAATGCGCCGATGGCGGCAAGGCGGTCGTCGTCATATTGTTTGCGCAGGTAGCCTATTGCGGCCTCGCCGCGTGTCTTCTCGCCGAGGTCTACCTCGGTTCCGATCTTCGCACCGTAGGAATTCGAGGAGCGGGCGTAACCGGAATTATCCAGGCGGCTGTCATATTTCGTCGTTCCGACGTTCAGTTCGAGGAAGGGGATCAAGGCCGGCGACAATTCGTAGCCAATGCGACCGCGCAGGTTTGCAGCCTTCTGGTCGCGGTCGCTCAGGCTGATCGGCTGGCCGTTCAGGCCCTTCGCATCCGTATAGACCGTTCGCGAAAGATCGAGCGCCGCCAACCCGCGCAGCTTGCCGAAATCCCGTTCAATGGATGCGCCGGTCGTGAAGCGGTGTTCGCCGCCCTGCACCGATGCGCCGGTCAAAGCGTTGGGATCTGTCGTATCTTCGCGGCTGAATTCGTAACCGGCCGTAAGATTGGCGGTCGTTTCTTCACCGAGATCGAGGCGCAGATCGGCCTCGAGCCTTGCCCTCGGCTCTTCGCCATCCTTGTCGCTGCCGAAATTCCTTTCCCAGGCGCCGTCGCCCGTCACGGTCAGCGCGTGGCGGGACCAGTCGCTGGTCAGCGTCCCACGTATGCCCGTTGTCAGGTAATTGCGTCTTGAAGGCCCGCCGGTATTGCTCTGTTTTTCCGTATTGATCGTCTGGCTGATCGAAGGCCGCAGCAGGAATGTGCCGAGCCGGATCCCGGGCGTCTGTCCGGGTTGAGTCGGTACTTGCGGGTTTTCGCCACCATCGACCGTTGGTTCATAGGGGTTTTCGGCCTCGGCATAGGGCTGTCCCGCCTCGTCCTGCTGTTCAAAGATAGGATCACCGGGATTGTTGGAAGGCCGCCATAGCTGCTGCGGTGCGGATGCGGCTGTGGCCTGCGTCGTGTTTGCCTCCGCCTCTTCCGCCGGGACGCCCGGAGGCGTTCCGTCGCGGGAAGGAGCCGCAGTCGGCACCGGCGTGACCACGCTCTGGGCAAAGGCGTTTCCGGACGCGCAAAGAAGCGTGCAGGCAAGCAGCATGGTTGCTGCTTTCCGCGACGTCGACAGACGTGTGGCGGCGCCCCTCACATTCATTCCTCTTCACCCGGCGAATCTGGCCGATGCCGGATCGAAAGTTCACCAAGGCATCTCTGCCGGCCAATGACGACAGGCCGGTGAGAATGACGTGGACAAACCGGCGATCAGGCAGACGACGCAAGTTTTAACATCGCTTTAACAATAGGTTTTTTATGGTTAACAGTTGATAAAGATCGCCAGGATTTCAGCGCTGCGGTCATAGCCAGGAAATCCGTCGCCGTTGTCGTCTGATCGGGCAGCCCGGTTTCCCGAGGCGAGGCCGCTCGAAGAAATTTGCCATAATGCAAAATATTTCTAATATGATCAGATTTAAACGTTTCAATTTGGCACGGAATCGCCCTATGGTTAGCAGGAACTGGCTATAATTTCTTAGCAATTCCTATTGATTTTTATTTTTGTGACAGCGTCTTTTCATGAATCCCGTTTTGAACATCAATCAGGTTGGTTTTTATTGCTGGGATATTACCAACGATCGATTTTATCTGGACGAAATATGCGCTGAACTCTTCGGAATTCCGCTGCGACAGGCGATGCAGGGTATCAGTATTTTCCAGATGCTCGAAAAAGTGGATCTGGATCATCGAAATAGCGTCATCGAGACCGCGTTGACCACCCTGAAGGCGGCAAGTTTCTACAGCCAGGAATATGCCGTGCGCCGAGACGACGGCTCGGTTTCGTGGGTGAGGACCGTCGGACGGTATCTTGTCGATGAAGAAAACATCCCCTTTAAGCGACTGGGAACGATGGAGGAGATTTCTCCACCGGACTTGCGACACTAAAACACGGCGCTTTTCGGCTGGAGAGTGGACTTATTCCGGGTGAAAGAGTAACAGTCGGCCATGATTACGCGCGCCGTCAAACTGGTCGAAGACAATGCCATCGAATCCGCCGTGCGGACGATTTCGATGGAGCGGGCTGGCCTTGCTGCTCTTGAGGACGCTCTCAGAAACGGGCTTTCCGAGCCCTTCTGCAAGGCGATCGAAACCATTGGCCAGTCTAATGGCCGTCTCATCATAACCGGGGTCGGCAAAAGCGGACATATAGGCGCGAAGCTCGCGGCCACCTTCGCCTCCACCGGAACGCCTGCCTTTTTTGTGCATGCGGCCGAGGCCAACCATGGCGACCTGGGCATGATTGGCGGCGATGATGTAATTCTCGCCATTTCCAAGGGCGGTGAAAGCGCCGAGCTGCGCAGCATCATCAACTATTCGCGCCGTTTCTCCATTCCGCTGATCGCGCTGACCTGTTCGGAAAATTCGTCGCTGGCGAAAGCTTCAGATATCGTGCTTCTGGTTCCCAATGAACAGGAAGCCTGCCCGCTCGGTCTCGCGCCGACAACCTCCACATTGATGCAGCTGGCACTCGGCGATGCCCTTGCCGTTGCGCTTCTGGAAGCGCGCAATTTCACTGCCGGTGATTTCAAGGTGTTTCATCCCGGCGGCAAACTGGGCGCCAGCCTCACGCTGGTCAGCGATATCATGCATACGGGCGATCGTGTGCCGCTGGTCGATAAGGGAACGGCCATGCCGGAAGCGGTCGGCGTTCTCTCCCGCAAGCATTTCGGCTGCGTCGGCATTCTGGACGAGGATGGCCGCCTGTGCGGCATCGTTACCGAGGGTGACATGGCCCGCAACCTGTCGCGCAACCTCGCGGAATTGACGGTGGATGACATCATGACCCGCAATCCGAAAACAGTGAAAAAATCGGTGCTGGCGACCAGCGCTCTGGCGACGCTGGAAAAATTTCATATTGGCGCGCTGATCGTGGTGGATGAAGACAACAGGCCGATCGGGCTGGTGCATTTCCACGATCTTCTGCGGATCGGCGTCGCCTGATCGTCAGGATCGGTCGAGTGGTTCTATAACCAAGGTGCGACCGCGTGCGGCTGCGATCCTGACCCGTGTTCCGGCAGGCATATCTTCACCGTTGACGGACCACCACGTATCATCCAGCCTTATCCGGCCACGCCCTTCGACGATCGGTTCCTGCAGGGTTGCCGTGCGACCGACAAGGCTTGCCTCCCGCTGGTTGAGAAAGGGTTCATCGCTGGTGTCCCGGTTCCTGCCGAAATATCTCCGGCCGAGCAGGGCAAAGATGATGGAGAGGGCGGCAAACAGCACGAATTGCAATTGCCATGCCCAGAATGCTGTTTCCCAGAAAAACAGCGAGAGCGCGCCGATGACCAGCGCGGCAAGCCCGATCCAGATCAGGAATACACCCGGAGCGACCAGTTCGGCGGCCAGCAGAATGAAGCCGACGATCCACCAGCTCCATGGTCCAAATTCTGAGGCAAGCCGTTGCAGCATCGTCACTTCTCCGATGAAGAACCGAAGGGATTACCGGGAACTGTAACGTTGATGGTCTGTCCGGAAGACCGTGTTGGCGGCACGGAGCGGGAAGGCGTGGCGGCGGGTGCGGTTGGCGCATCGCCCCTGTCGCCGAACACCTCTTTCGCAATCGTGCCGATACCACCGAGAGAACCAATCAGCGCCGAGGCTTCCATCGGCATCAATACGATCTTCGAATTTTTGGCTGTGCCGATCTCGGCGAGCGCTTCGGTGTATTTCTGGGCAACGAAGTAGTTGATGGCGTGGACATTACCGGCGGCGATGGCTTCCGACACCATGCGGGTGGCGTTGGCTTCGGCCTCTGCCAGGCGTTCGCGCGCCTCGGCATCGCGGAACGCCGCTTCGCGCTGACCTTCCGCCTCAAGAATAGCGGATTGCTTTGCGCCTTCCGCGCGCAGAATCTGGGCGTTTCGCGCACCCTCGGCTTCCAGAACCTGCGCGCGTTTTTCACGCTCGGCCTTCATCTGCCGCGCCATGGAATCGACGAGGTCCTTTGGCGGCGCGATATCCTTGATCTCGATGCGCGTGACCTTGATGCCCCATGGTCCCACGGCCTCATCCACCACGCGCAGCAGGCGATCATTGATCGCATCGCGGTTAGACAGCAATTCGTCGAGGTCCATCGAGCCCATTACCGAGCGGATGTTTGTCATGGTGAGGTTTTCGATCGCCATTTCCAGATTGGAAATCTGGTAGGCGGCCTGGGCGGCATTGAGCACCTGATAGAAGGTGACGGCATCGGCGGAGACACTGGCATTATCGCGCGTGATAACTTCCTGTGTCGGTATATGGAGCACCTGCTCCATAACATTCATTTTCGAACCGATGCTTTCGATAAAGGGTACGATGAGGTTCAGGCCGGGCTCGAGCGTGCGGGTGTAGCGCCCGAACCGTTCAACCGTGTAACGATGTCCCTGCGGCACGGTCTTGATACCGGCAAACAGCACCAGCATAACCAGCACCACCGCTGCCAGAACAACAATATCGAAACCGCCCAATTCAATCATCACATTTCCTCCAGGGTAAGAACCGTCAGGGATTTTACCCCAGTATCGTTATGGCAAGATTACACCCAGCCTTGCAACTCCCGTCGCACAACCTTTTCGAGAACATCCATGCCCTCGGCGCTGTCGTTAAGACAGGGGATATGGGTGAATTTCTCGCCGCCATTATGCAGGAAAATCTCACCGGCTTCACCGGCAATTTCTTCAAGCGTCTCAAGACAATCCGATACGAAGCCGGGATTCATGACGGCAATGCGCTTGATACCCTCTGAAGCGAGCTTTTCCACGGTCTTGTCAGTATAGGGCTGCAGCCATTCCTCCGGCCCGAAACGCGACTGGAAGGTGATCATGAAGTTCTTGTCTGTCCGTCCCAGCGCCTCGCGCAGCAGGCGGGCGGTTTTCTGGCAGTGACAGTAATAGGGATCACCCTTCTTGAAATAGGATTGCGGAATGCCGTGGAAGGAGGTGATCAGCATCTCCGGCTCCCAGTCCAGCGTCGCCAGATGGTTTTTGACAGAGGCGGCAAGCGCGTCGATATAGGCCGGATCGTCATGATAGGGCGGCACGGTGCGAAGCGCAGGCTGCCAGCGCAGCTTCATCAGGTGCTCGAATGCCTTGTCGTTTACGGTTGCCGTGGTCGATGCGGCATATTGCGGGTACAGCGGGAAAAGCAGGATTTTTTCACAGCCCTGTTCCTTCAGCGCGTCGATTTTCGAGGCGATGGAGGGTTGTCCGTAACGCATGGCCCAGTCAACGACGACATTGGGCAAATCCTTCAGCGCCTCTGCCATGAGCTCGCCCTGGCTGCGGGTATAGGTGCGCAGATAACTTTCGTTCCGCTCGTGGTTCCAGATTTCCTCATAGGCCTTGCCGACCTTCTGAGGACGTTTGTTGAGAACGATGCCGTACAGTATCGGATACCAGTAGAGCCGGGACCATTCGATCACGCGTTTGTCGCTTAAGAATTCCGCCAGATAACGGCGCATCGGCCAGTAGTCCGTACCATCAGGCGTGCCAAGATTGACGAGCAGAACGCCGACCTTGCCAAATCTTATGCCGGGATGGTCTACGGGGAGTGCGGATAGTTCTATCGCCATGAATGACACCCTGAAATTCGGACTGTTTGCACAAGAGCTTTCCGTTTGGGAGAGGGCGGAAGGCTCCATCTTTTGTTTTATGCATACCGACGAGAACCCTGACGGATCCTGTCGCAAATGCTTGAGCTATACGCCCCTGTCGTCAATTTGTTCACGTGTTCTAGACGAAATTTTTCAGGATTGAACCACCGGTGGAGGTGATTTCCGGGGCTGGCTGGCAGGCACGATGCCCTTTTGCAAAGTGCGGCCTGTAATGACCTGTTTTTTATAGGAAAATAAGAAGCCGACCCCGTGGTTGAGGGTCGGCTTCCGGTCTGCGGCAAATTGCCCTGTCTGGTCGCTACCGGCTTATTGCGCCGGAAGCTCCAGTTCCTCACCGATCTCGATGTGGTTCGGATGCTTCAGCGTGTTCGCCTTGGCAATTCTGGTCCAGAGAGCGCCGTCGCCATATTTTTCGGCAGCGATCTTCCAGAGCGAGTCACCCTTTTCAACGACATATTTGCTGACGGCAGCAGCGGCTGCCGCAGGCGCAGTAGCGGCCGGTGCGGTGGCAGCAGGTGCCGGGGCCGGTGTGGCGGCTGGAGCAGGCGTGCTTGCTGCAGGCGCCGGGGCGGTTGCAGCGGGTGCCGGTGCTGCGGGTTTTGCCGGAGCCACGTAACCGGCCGGCGTGACTTCGCTGATGCGGCCATCCGTATAGGGCTTATAGGGGCTGTTTGCGGTGATGTAAGCGGCGACTGCCTCTTCGAGGTTCGGGCCGAAGTCATAGGCGTTGATTGCCTTGGTCGCGAAGACCTTGAAGCCGTCACCGCCGGTGCGCACGTAGTTGTTGGCCGCGACGATATAGGTCTTGGCCGGGTCGAGCGGCACGAAAGCGTCCCCTTCCTTGACCTCAACCGAAACGACACGGCTGCCGGCTGGCTTGGAACGGTCGAAGGAATATTTCAGGCCGGAAACCTGCATGAAGCGGCCCGCACCGTCATCGATCTGGCTGACGCCGTTTTCGAGAGCGGCACGAATATCCTCGCCCTTCAGCTGGAAGGTTGCAACGGTGTTCTGGAACGGCAGAACCGTCAGGACCTCGCCCATAGAGACATCGCCACCATCAATGGAGGAGCGCAGACCGCCGCTATTGGCGAAAGCAATGGTGACGCCCTGATCCTTCACACGGGCAAGCGTTGCATCCGCGACCAGATTGCCCATGGAGCATTCCTTGACGCGGCAAATCTTGCGGTCGCCCTCGATCGGACCTTCCGAAGTGCCGACGACCTTGGCTTTCAGCGCCTCGATCGGCGCTTTCAGCTCATCGATACGCTTGAGCGTGGCTTCATCGGGCTTGAAGGAGGAATCGATCAGGATTGGATCGCCCTTGCTTTCCTTGACCACACCGCTGTCATCGAAGACGACGCGCAGGTCGCCGAGATATTTGCTGTATTGGCCGGCCTGAACGACCGGAACCTTGTAGCCGCCGGGATTGTCGACGAGTGTCGGATAGGGGCCTTCGGCCTTCTGGTCGGTGTTGGAAAGCAGGGTATGCGAGTGACCGCCGACTACGACATCCACATCCGGGATTTTCGCGATGAATTCGAGGTCGCGCGGATATCCGACATGGGTGAGGGCGATGATCTTGTTGACGCCGTCCTGCTTCAGCTTCTGCACCTGTTCGCTGATTTTCGCGACGTCTTCGGCAATGGTGATATTGGGACCGGGCGTGGCCAGTTCCGCCGTGTCATTGGCCACGGCACCGACGATGCCGATTTTCTGCCCGCCGACGTCAAGAACGATGGAAGGCTTGACGCGATCGCCGATTTTGGAGGCGGCGGTGGCGACCACATTGGCGGTCACGACCGGAAACTGAACCTTGTCGAGGAAGCCTGCAAGACCGTCCTCGCTATCGTCGAACTCGTGGTTGCCGACGGTCATGGCGTCGAACTTCATGGCGTTCAGCACTTCCGCTTCCACCGTGCCCTTATAGGTGGTGTAAAACAGCGATCCCTGGAAATTGTCGCCGGCATTGAGCAGCAGAACGTTCTTGCCCTCAGCCTTCAGGGCATCGCGGGTCTGATTGATGGCGGTCAGAAGACGGGCGGCGCCGCCGAAGCATTCGTTTTTGCCTTCTTCTTCCGCCGAGCAGGTCGAGTCGAACTTGTTGATCGATTCGATACGGGAGTGAAAATCGTTGATGTGAAGAATGTTGAGCTCGTAGTCGGCCAAGGCCGCTCCGGCTGAAAGCGTTATTGCCGAAACGCTCAGCATGCCCAGTCCCAAAATTTTCTTCATGGTCCCTCTCTCCTGTTCAAAGCGGAAGCCCGGGCCGGTCGATCATCATCCGGCCGTGCTTATTCTCTAATCTGAAAACATGTCAGTCTTTCAAAGCGCGATGTTTCCATTTAGCGGCAGCTGCCGCAAGCGAAATTATGACAGCCACGCAATAAAGAAAAACGCACGCCTGAGGCGTGCGTTCCATAAGGGCATCTCATTGAAAAGGTGATATTATCAGCCTTGACGTGTCAGCGAGAACTGACTGTTCGTGTCTGTCGTGCAATTCAATTGTGACGGGGAGACGAGAGCGCAGTTGACGCGCGACTGCGTATTGCGGACCAGGGACGTCATGTTGATTTCGTAGAGTGTCGGCGAAATCGTGACATAGGTGCCGGAGGCCAGAAGCGTATTGGTATCGGTCGAACGCGTGGAGAAAGCGCCGTTCTGGAATGTCGATACGATGCCGTTACGGTCAATCCAGCGGCCATCGACGGCCGGCCCGCGGGCAAGCGATGGGGCCATCGAGGTCTGCTGGGAGGGACCCGGCGCGACGCATGAAGACACCGCGATGGCGGCTGAAAGCAAAGCAGCGCTTGTCTTGAAGTTCATGAGCCTGTTCTCCTGCGATTCGATAAAACCCTTGTGCTTCGACCATGCCGTGAAGCGTTACTTATTTCAAGGCAACGTTGTTTGCTCTCCCGGGTTCCTGACGTCCCGCATGAAAGCGCCGGCGTGACAAATATGAGACTCCGTCTCTCAGCGCACCAAAATATTGCGGAACTGCCAGGGGTCGGACTTGTCGATATTGTCGGGGAACAGGCCGGGTCGACCATCGAGCGGTGTCCAGTCCGTATAATGTCCCTCGACCGGGCCGAGATAGGGGCGCTGCACCTCGAGGCACCGGCGGTAATCCATTTCGTCCGCCTCAACGATGCCCACCTGTGGGTTCTCAATTGCCCAGACCATTCCTGCCAGAACCGCCGAACTGACCTGCAATCCGGTTGCGTTCTGGTAAGGGGCAAGCGAGCGCGCTTCCTGCAGGCTCAGCCGTGATCCGTACCAATAGGCGTTTTTGTCATGGCCATAGAGAAGAACACCCAGCTCGTCGGCGCCGTCGACCAGTTCGTCTTCGCCGAGCACATGCTGGATCGGCTGGGCCGTGCCGCCATTGCCGAAAAGTTCGTGCAGGGAAAGAATGGCGTCGTTGCAGGGGTGATAGGCATAATGACAGGTAGGGCGGTAGATCACGCCGCCATCGTCATTGCGAAGGGTGAAATAGTCGGAGATCGAGATCGCCTCGTTATGGGTGACCAGAAATCCATATTGCGGGCCCTGGCCCGGGCACCATGTCCGCACCCGCGTATTGGCGCCGGGCTGATCGAGATAGATGGCCGCCTTGCTGCCCTTTTTCTGTTTTTTTGCGTTTTTGGGCATCCAGTTTTCATGCGTTCCCCAGCCGAGTTCGGCGGGTTGAAAACCTTCTGCAATAAAACCCTCGACGGACCAGGTGTTCCAGAAAGCGCCGAAGGGCTTGGGCTCCTTTGCCCGCTGCGTGTCGCGCTCGGCCACATGCACGCCCTTGACGCCAAGCTGTTTCATGAGTTTTGCCCATGCTTCCCGGTCATGCGGCTGCGGCTCCTCGATATCGAGACCCGTATCCCTGGCGAGGTTGATCAGCGCCTGCTTCACGAACCAGGACACCATGCCCGGATTGGCGCCGCAGGTGGAAACCGCCGTGGTGCCGCCCGGTTTGCGCGCCTTTTCCTTCAGCATGGTCTCGCGCAGCGAATAATTGGTTCTGGAGGCATTATCGGCATCGGCGTCGAAATAAAAACCGGGCCATGGCTCCACCACGGTGTCGATGTAGAGCATGCCGTGTTTGCGACAGAGCCGCATCAGATCCACGGATGCGGCATCGACCGAAAGGTTGACGCAGAAGCCCTGACCCTGAACCCCTTTGAGAAGCGGTTTGAGAACCTCCTTATAGTTCTCCTTGGTCAGATGTGTGCGGATATGGCGAATGTTCCTCTCGGCCAGAAATGCTGCGATATCCTCGCGCGGGTCGATGACGACGAGCCGGGTCCTGTCGAAATTGAAATGACGTTCGATCAACGGAAGAGTACCGCGCCCGATGGAGCCGAAGCCGATCATGATGATGGGGCCGTCAATATCGCCGTAAATCGGGTGGTTTGCATCCGTCATTCGTCAATTTTCCTTTTTCAGCCAATAAGTAAGCTAGATCATAAAAGCGTGCCACAATAAAGGGCAGGCGGATGACGGACATATGACGGTGGCGGTGGTGAGATGGCCGCGCGCATCCTTTCCACCACATTCTGCCTCTTCGCATTTTAGATAGTGCGTTTATAATTAGGTTCTTCTTTTCGTATATATGTCCAAAGGCTTGGGGGCTTTGGACGGATGACGATGGGGGAGTTTTTCGCCATCACAGGAGAGTTGCCTGTTGGATAGTCTTATCGAGCGTGTCGCAGCGCTTCAGAGTGCTACCCCCGTTCTTATTGCCCTCTATGATTCCGGGGATCGGTTGCGGCATGCCAACCCATCATTTCGGGAAAGCTTTCAGCTTGCCGCCGGTGATTTCCCGACCTGGGCGGATATCATGCGGCTGAACCAGCGGCTGGGCGCCGGCGTCGTCATCAGAAACAATGATTTCGAGGGGTGGCTGATGTCAGCGCAGTCTCGGCGCGGCAAGCTGCCCTATCGCGCCTTCGAGATGGACATGTATGACGGTCGCTGGTTCTGGATGACGGAGACGGTGCAGCAGGATGGCTGGATGCTCTGCGTTGCAAGCGACGTCACGGAATTGCGCCAGGGCTACAGAGCCCTGCGGCAGGACCGGGATCTTGCGGTGCGCGCCTCGCAGACGGATGAATTGACGGGAACGGCAAACCGGCGTTTCGTTTTTGCGAAACTGGCCCTGCAGGTGGAGCGGGTGGGCAAAGGCCTTGAAGCACCCTTTTGCCTTTGCACCCTCGATATCGATTTTTTCAAGCAGATCAACGATCGTTTCGGCCACAAATGCGGCGATGCGGTTCTGCGCGATTTTGTCGGCATCGCCCATTCCGTTATCCGCCGGGTTGACTGTTTCGGCAGGATCGGCGGTGAGGAGTTCATGCTTGTCCTGCCGCGCAGCTCGGTTTCGGAAAGCCGTGAGATTGTCGAGCGGTTGCTGCAAAGGGTACGCCTTTCAAGACCTCTCGCCGATTTTCCGGATTTTTCCTATAGCTGCTCCGCCGGCATGACGTCTTATCGCATGGCGGAAAGCGCCGACGAGATTTTCATGCGCGCCGATCAGGCGCTTTATGCTGCCAAGGAGAAGGGCCGCGATCGGCTTCTGGCAGTAACGGCTTAGACCAGTTGCGCCGCAATCAATCCATGCAGCGAATTGCCGACGAACAGCCGCCGCCCGGCAATATCCTCCAGTTTCAGCGCCTGTCCCCGTGCCTTGCGCTCACGGATAAGATCAGCGCGCAGGACGCCCGGCAGAATGCCGCTGTCGAGCGGCGGCGTCAGCAATTGCCCGTCCGGCATTTCGACGAAGATGCTGGTGGACGATCCCTCGCACAACTCCCCGCGTTCGTTGAGCAGCAAAACCTCGTCCGCATCCGCGGCTGAAAATTCGGCGCGGGCGGCATCATAGGGCTCGCGGCGCGATGACTTGTGGCGATAGAAGGTATCGGCGGAATCGAGGGTGGTTTGTTTCGCGATGCGGACTCGCCACACCGTATTCTCCTGCAACGGCCGGAAATCAGCCGTTTCGATGTCCAGTTCGCCCTTATAGTTCATGATCAGCTTGACGCAGAGCGGGGTTTCGCCGCCGACCTTCTTTTCCAGAACCTGGACCGCATTGACCGGTGCGCGAAAACCAAGCGCATCGGCCGAGCGCAACAGCCGGCGCATATGCTGGTCAATGCGCTGAAAGCCCGTTTGCGGCTCCCAGCGCAGGGTTTCTCTCAGGGTCAGATCGGCGGGTTTGCGCTTCATTGCCTTTGCTCGTCGCCTGTCGTCATCATTGGTGTCCATACCGGCGATATCAACCGGCAAAGCTTGTCCGAAATAGGATAGCCCTGCCGGCTGGCGAGGTTAAGCCTGTTTATTGTCCAGCGCTTCCAGCTCGTCGATCAGCCCCTCGATCATTGAAAGGCCCTTGTCCCAGAAGGAAGGATCGGTCGCATCAAGACCGAAGGGCTTCAAAAGCTCCGAATGGTGCTTGGTGCCGCCCGCTTTCAAAAGCTCGAAATATTTATCCTGAAAGCCGGTCTCGGCTTTCTGGTAGACCGCATAAAGCGAGTTCACCAGGCAATCACCGAAGGCATAGGCATAAACATAGAAGGGTGAATGGATGAAATGGGGGATATAGGTCCACCATGTCTCATAACCCTCGGAAATCCGGATCGCCGGGCCGAGGCTTTCGGCCTGAATGGAAAGCCACAATTCACCGATCTGTTCAGAGGTCAACTCGCCCTGTTTGCGGGCGGTGTGCAGCTTGCGTTCGAATTCATAAAACGCGATCTGGCGCACGACAGTATTGATCATGTCCTCGACCTTGCGGGCGAGCATGGCCTTGCGTTCTCTCACGTCCTTGGTGTCGTCGAGCAGCTTGCGGAAGGTCAGCATTTCACCAAAGACGGAGGCTGTTTCGGCAAGCGTCAGTGGCGTGGCGCACATCAGCGCGCCCTGGCCGCCGGCCAGCACCTGATGCACGCCATGACCAAGCTCGTGGGCGAGCGTCATCACATCACGCGGTTTGCCGAGATAGTTGACCAGAACGTAAGGGTGGGCCGATGGCACGGTGGGGTGTGCGAATGCACCCGGCGCCTTGCCGGGGCGGGCGGGGGCGTCGATCCATTCCTCATCGAAGAAACGGCGGGCGATATCGGCCATCTCAGGGGCGAAATCGCCATAAGCGGAAAGCACGGTATCCTTCGCCTCATCCCATGGAATGATCGTATTGGACGTATCGGGAAGCGGCGCGTTGCGGTCCCAGTAGTTCATCTGCTCCATGCCGAGCCATTTCGCCTTCATGGCGTAATAGCGATGCGAAAGGCGCGGATAGGCGTTTTTAACGGCGGCAGCCAGGGCATCAACGACCTCGCGCTCAACGCGGTTCGCCAGATGGCGGCTGTCGGCAATGTCTTCGAACTTGCGCCAGCGGTCGGAAATATCCTTGTCCTTGGCGAGCGTGTTGGTGATGAGGGTGAAGACCCGCAGATTCTCCTTGAAGGCGGCGCTCAGCGCTTCCGCCGCCTTCCTGCGGGTTTCCGGCTCCGGCTCCTGGAGCATGTTGAGCGTCACTTCCAGCGGAAGGCTTGCGCCGTCAATATCAAAACGTAGATCGGCCATCGTCTCGTCGAAAAGACGGTTGAAGGCGCTCGCGCTGGTCATCGATTTTTCAAGGAACAGCTGTTCCAGCTGGTCGTCAAGCTGGTGCGGCTTGTCCTTGCGCAAATCCACCAGCCAGGGCCGGTAATGCCCTGCCGCGGCATCATTTGCCATGCAGGCGTCCATCACCGCATCGTCGATGCGGTTGAGTTCAAGCGTAAAGAACAGGAGGTGGGCGGAAATATCCGTCAGTTTCGCCTGCGCGTCGCCGTAAAGCTTGCCGTTTGCCGGGTTCGACGTATCGGAAAAATAGGTCAGTCCGGCAAAGGAGCCGATGCGGCCGATGAGATCGTCCAGCGCTTCATACTCCTTGAGAGCAGCGCCGATGCCGTCGGCGCCCGTCGCCTTTGCGGCGGTCTCAAGCTTGCCCTTCCATTTATCCTCGAAAGCCGTCGCCATCGCCGCAGCCTTCTCGAGATCACCCTTATATTCTGGCGAATCGCCCGACGGATAGAGATCCGAAAGCTTCCAGCCGGGCAGGTCGCCAAGCACGGGACCGGAGGTTTCCGCAAGGGAAAAGACGGGTTGCGGAATGGAGCGATTAAGGGTCATCGGACGTATCCTTCTGGTTATGCTTTTGGAAGCATATGGGGCCTTTGTTTCCCGTAGCAATGGATAAAATGCAAGCAAATCTCAAAACTGGATGTTCAAGTCTCCTGTGCCAGAGTGCGGCATAAGGGACCGCATGACGCAGGTCCATAAACCGGAAACCGGAGCCAAAAATGACCGCGCATGTTCTCGTGATAGACGATGATCCTGTCCAGCGCCGCCTGCTCAAAAACGCGGTGGAACGTTATGGGCATCTCGCCTTGCTTGCCGAAAACGGCAAAGCGGGGCTGGAGCTGCTCAAGCAATATAGCGGCGAGATCAATGTTGTTGTCCTCGACCTTATGATGCCGGAAATGGACGGCCTGACCTTTTTGAAAGCCGTGGGTGAACTTGGCACCGATGTTCCCGTCATCGTCCAGACGGGGCAGGGCGGCATCGACACCGTCGTGCAGGCCATGCGCGCCGGCGCCTTCGATTTCGTCGTCAAGCCGGTCTCGCCGGAAAGGATCGGCGCCGCCATCTCCAATGCTCTCAAACTCGACAGGAGAGAGGCAAAGGCCCGCACGGGCAGGCGCGGACGGAGCAATGCAGTGAATTTTACCGATATCGTTTCCGCAAGCCCCGCAATGCTGAGGGTCATCGAGCTCGCACAACGCGCCGCCCAGTCCAGCATTCCCGTGGTGCTGGAAGGCGAATCCGGTGTTGGCAAGGAAATGGTCGCGCGCGCCATCCAGTCGGCCGGTGACAGGTCGAACAAGCCATTCATCACCGTCAATTGCGGCGCTATCCCGCATAATCTGGTCGAAAGCATTCTCTTCGGCCACGAGAAGGGCGCTTTCACGGGTGCCACGGAAAAACATGTCGGCAAATTCATGGAGGCCGATGGCGGAACGCTGTTCCTTGATGAAATCGGCGATCTGCCGCTGGACGTTCAGGTCAAGCTGCTGCGAGCGGTTCAACAGGGCGAAATCGAAACCGTCGGCTCCGCGCGGGTCCAGAAGGTCAACGTCCGGCTGATTTCCGCCACCAACAAGAACCTTATCGAAGAGGTGAAGGAAGGCCGTTTCCGCGAGGATCTCTATTATCGCCTCAACGTTTTTCCGATCACCATTCCGGCGCTGCGCCGCCGCAAGGAGGATATTCCCCATCTGGCGCGGGTTTTCGCCGAGCGTTTTTCGGCGGAGCAAAAATTGCCCAATCCGGTTGGCCTTGACGCCAGCGCCTTGGCGCTGCTGACGGCTTATGATTGGCCGGGCAATATCCGCCAGCTTGAAAACGCCGTTTTCCGCGCTGTCGTGCTGTCGCAGGGCGAGGAACTGGCGGATTCTGATTTTCCGCAGATCGCGCTGCAACTGCCGGAATTTGCAACGGGGGATGATGCGGGAGATTCCATCCGGTCGCCGTCTGGATCGTCGCTGAAACTCGCGGCCTATTCACCGCCGCCGCCATTGGCCGAAACTAACGCCGTTCTTGAAGATACGGCGGATATTTCGACGACCATCTACCGCGGAGGCAACCTGATCTCCAGCATGGACGATTCGGGCAATATCCGAAAACTGGCTGAGATCGAGGAAGAGCTTATCCGTTTCGCCCTTCGTTTCTATCGCGGGCAGATGAGCCAGGTCGCACGGAAACTCGGCATAGGGCGCTCGACGCTTTATCGAAAACTGAAGGATTATGGCATCGATCCCGATGATCCGCTTCGAGATGCCGCCTGATGCCGCAAATGGCATATTCCCCGGCAGATCGTGAGATTCGTTAACTTCTGAGCAAGGATATCCGCTTACCGTCTATAAACCTCTTGTTAGTGGCTGATTCACTATGTAGAGGAAGGTTGCATGTGTGTGGCAATTTTGCCATCGTGTCACCGTATTTGACGTTCATTTGAGGCAATGTGACAGAAATTGTCTTCCAGGCGGGGATCGAATTGCCATATCTGCATCGGAATAACGCGCTGTCGACCAAGATCGCGCGCGGCTTGATCAAGGATATATGCACGAAGCTGTCGGCACGCGCTGTCACCTTTGCCTGCCTGATGCTCGCCGCCATGCCTTTCGTAGGTGCCTCGGCGACGGAAGCCCTCGCCGAGACTCGCAGCCTTAAACTGTATTATATCCATACACGCGAGAAGGCGGTCATCACCTTCAAGCGCAATGGCAAATACGACCAGAAGGGTCTGCAGGAGCTGAACCGGTTCCTGCGTGACTGGCGCCGCAACCAGCCGACACGGATGGACCCGCGCCTGTTCGATCTCGTCTGGGAAGTTTATCGCCGCAGCGGCGCGACCGATTACATCAACGTCGTTTCGGCCTTTCGCTCGCCGGAGACCAATGGTCTCCTGCGCACCCGCACCAAGGGTGTCGCGGAAAAAAGCCAGCATATGCTCGGCAAGGCCATGGATTTTTACATACCCGGCGTGAAGCTGGCGCGTCTGCGCGAAATCGGCATGCAGATGCAGATCGGCGGCGTTGGTTTCTATCCGAGTTCCGGTTCCCCCTTCGTGCACATGGATGTCGGCGGCGTTCGCGCCTGGCCGCGCATGAGCCGCCAGGAACTCGTCCGCATCTTCCCGAACGGCAATACGCTGCATCTTCCCTCCGACGGCAAGCCGCTTCCCGGTTACGAACAGGCTCTGGCGGATTACAAGAAGCGCGTCAGCTCGTCCTCTATCCAGGTTGCTTCCAGCGCCGGTTCTGGTCCTGCTTCTTCTGGCGGCGGCAAGCGCAAGACGCTGTTGCAGGCACTCTTTGGCGGTGGAGGCGATGAGGACGAAGATCCGGATAGCATCGCAGCGCCGGAGCCCGCAGAACGCCCGGCTGTCGCACGGCCGGCTGCTCCGCAGCCCGCAGCGCCCGAGCCGGAACAGGCCATTGCCGTTGCTTCCGCACAATCTCTTCCTGGCGTGAACGATGCGCCGCTGCCAACGGCTCGTCCCGCCTTCGGCAATCAGCCGGCCAATACTGGCCTTGCGACTGCACTTTATTCTCCTGCCCGCAATGCTGCGCAGGATGCACTGCAGGCCGCGACAACGCCGACACCGGCGTCCGCTCCGGCTGAGCGTCAGCAATTTGCCGATCTGGCTGAGGTATCCGTACCCGTGCCGACACTTCTCGGGCCGCGTGGCATGAGAGGCGATGCCGAGGGATCGATCCTGACGGCTTCGGCAGATGGTGCAACCCCGGCTGCGACCGGCGAACTTGCCTCCGTTCCGGTTCCCGCCAATCGCCCGGCAGTCGCAGAAGCTCTGCTGGCAGCGGCCAATGCTGACCCCGAAGGCGAAGACGATCTCGCCGACGCACAGCAGGATACGCTTTCGCCGACAGTGGTGGCGGCTCTTGAACAGAGCGGTCAGGCTGCGCGTTCGCAGGTTCAATCGGCTTCCATTCCGACAGCTGCTGCGTTCCCGGCCGCTGTCAACCACAAGGTTACGGTAGCGCCGGCCGAAACGGCCAAGGCAGAACCGAAGCAGGGCTTCGGCGATGCCTTCGACCTCAAGCCCGCCATCAATGGTGGCCTCACTGCCGGCTTGCCGACCAAGGGTTCGCGCCCGAGCAAGCAGGATGCGGCTGTTTCCCATCAGGCGATGGTTGGTGGTGGCCGCCTGACGCAGGATCTGATCTCTGATTGGGCGCTCAACCAGAACAAGGGTACGACCGGGCGTTCGGTGAAGGCGCCGCGCGTTATCGCCAACCGCATGCTCAGCCACGACATGTCGGCCTCTGCCACTTCGGCAAGCTTCAGGCCGGGAGCTGCGGCAATCGAGTCCAGCCGCTTCAGCACGCCGGTGAAAATGCACTGAGCCCAGGCTGTTGTAATGCGGCCGAAAGGCCAACAAAAAACCCGCCGGTGACGGCGGGTTTTTTTATGACGGTTTGTTCTGACTTCAGACGCCGCTCTGGCCGTCCGAACCGATATAGGCGATGCGCACCATATTGGTTGCGCCGGGGGTTCCGAGTGGTACGCCGGCGGAGATGATGATGCGCTCGCCCGGCTTGCCGAAACCTTCGGAAACGACGATGCGACAAGCGCGGTTCACCATGTCGTCCAGATCGCTGGCATCGCCGGTAACGACGCAGTGCAGGCCCCATACCACCGACAGGCGGCGTGCGGTCTGGATGATCGGCGAAAGCGCAATGATCGGAACCTGCGGCCGTTCACGCGCGGCGCGCAGGCCCGTCGTGCCGGAGGAGGTGTAGGTGACGATCGCCGCAAGCTTTAGCGTTTCGGCAATCTGGCGGGCGGCAAGCGAAATCGCATCGGCGCCGGTTGCTTCCGGCTGCGGGCGCTGCGCGTAGATGATGTTGGAATAATAGGGGTCCTGCTCCACCGTGCTGGCGATTGACGCCATGGTCGACACGGCTTCGACCGGATAATCACCGGAAGCCGATTCAGCCGAAAGCATGATGGCATCGGCGCCTTCGAACACGGCAGTCGCGACGTCCGACACCTCGGCGCGGGTCGGAACCGGTGCGGTAATCATGGATTCCAGCATCTGGGTGGCGACAACGACGGGCTTGCCGGCCCGACGGCAGGCGCGCGTCAGCTGCTTCTGGATGCCCGGAACTGCTTCCAGCGGCATTTCGACACCGAGATCGCCGCGTGCGACCATCAATGCGTCGGAAAGTTCGATGATTTCCTCGATCCGCTCGATCGCCTGCGGCTTCTCGATCTTGGACATCAGGCCAACGCGGCCGCGGGAAATCTTGCGGACTTCGGCCAGGTCTTCCGGACGCTGGACGAAAGAAAGTGCAACCCAGTCCACTTCATTGGTCGCCAGAACGGCATCGAGATCGACGCGGTCCTTATCGGTCAGCACGCCGACGCCAAGCAGGGTATCGGGCAGGCTGATGCCCTTGCGGTCGGAAATCCGGGTGCCGGAAACGACCGTGGTGACGATGCTCTTGCCGTCGCATTTTTCAGCGCGCAGATGCAGCTTGCCGTCGTCGATCAGCAGGCGATGGCCAGGCTTGACCGCTTCGAGAATTTCAGGGTGCGGCAGGAAAACGCGGCTGTTGTCGCCGGGGGCGTCATTATTGTCCAGCGTGAAGGTCTGGCCAGGAACGAGATCGACCTTGGTTTCGGCAAATTTTCCGACGCGCAGCTTGGGACCCTGCAGGTCGGCCAGAATGCCGATGGGACGGCCGTTGCGGCTCTCGACCGAACGGATACGCTGAATGAGCGTCCGCATCACGTCGTGGCTCGCATGGCTCATGTTGATGCGGAAGAGATCGGCGCCGGCCAGATGCAGCTTCTCGATCATCGCCTCTTCGGAAGAGGCGGGGCCGAGAGTTGCAAGAATTTTGACTTTGCGGTTACGCTTCATCAGTTTTGATTTCCCTGTGTGCCTGGCGTATCGGAAAGCTGGACCATCCAGCTGCCCTGTCTGCCCGTGTCATATTCCTTGAAACCCATTCTCTGGAAGCTTCGGGCATAACAATCGTCTACGCCGTCGATCTTGAACTCGTTTTCCGCCACGCACATGTTGACGTCACCGGTCCAGCGGCCGCCATGGGCGGCATCCTCGGCATAAAGATAATAATAACGCGACTGCAGCTCACCCTCTATCAGCGTTGCGCAGGTAGAGGAGGGAACCTGCCACCAGCCTTCACTGACCCAGCCGTTTTGTGCCCGGTAGCCGATTGCGACCCCCACGAGGTTTTGCGTGCTGTTGCAGACGCGGAAATCCGCATGGGCGGTCTCCACGAACACAAACGGGGTCAGAAACAATGCCGCTGCGGAAAAAAGACGGGTGATATGCCGAAAAAGGCGAGGAAGAGCGAGAGATGACTGAGTCACGGCTTCCATCCGGATTCCATGGTTATAATGAACACACTTCTTGGCGTGGCCGCCAGAGAAAGTCAACGCGAGTTTAATCGATTATATTGTTCGTGGGATCATGAGTGCGATAAGGTAGATGGCTGTTCTTTCGCCGAAACTTGCGCCCGGCCTCAAGCCATGCCATCAAGCTTTTCTCCTCAATCCTGCCCCAGAAAATCATCGATGAACGACTTCATACCCTATGAAATCATAGAAGGCGATTATGACAAAGGCATGGTTCTTCTGGCGGACCATGCCATGAACCTCCTGCCGGCACACTACGGCAAACTTGGCCTTCCGCAAACCGCTTTTCATCGCCATATCGCATTTGATATCGGCATAGAAGGGTTGACACGGTCGCTCGCCGCCCGCCTTGGGGTGCCGGCGGTCCTCGGGCGCTTTTCGCGGCTGCTGATCGATCCGAATCGCGGTGAGGACGATCCCACTCTCATCATGAAGATTTCGGACGGCGCTATCATCCCCGGCAATCACCCGATTTCGGATGAGGAATGGCAGAAGCGCATCGAGATTTTTCACCGGCCTTATCACGATGCCGTTGATCGAGTGCTCAACGGTGTTGCGCAGTCGTCCGGGGAGGCGCCTCTCGTTCTGTCGCTGCATTCCTACACGCCGTTCTGGAAGGAAACGCCGCGGCCCTGGCATGCGGCTGTTCTCTGGGACACGGATAATCGTGTGGTCGATCCGCTTCTGGCGCATCTGCGCGCGACCGGCGACATTCTCGTCGGCGACAACGAACCCTATGACGGAGCGCTGAAGGGTGACACCATGTACCGCCATTGCATGATGAAGGGCATACCGCATGCGCTTCTTGAGGTTCGGCAGGATCTGATCGCGGATGAGGAGGGGATTGCCGACTGGTCAGACCGGCTCGCTCCCATTTTTGCCGCAATGAACGACGATCCCGTCCTGCATGAGTACCAGCTGTTCGCCTCTCGCACCGGCCCCTGTTGAGCCTGGAGTTGCCCCATGACGACACAGAACGACAAACAGCAGATCGAGTTCGAGGCCGCCGCCTTCCGCCGTCTGGTGCAGCATCTTCGCGAGCGCCATGATGTGCAGAACATCGACATGATGAATCTCGCCGGTTTTTGCCGCAATTGTCTTTCCAACTGGTATCGGGAGGCGGCTGAAGAGGCGGGTGTTCCGCTCAGCAAGGATCAATCCCGGGAAATCGTCTATGGGATGCCCTATGAAGACTGGAAGGCAAAATATCAGGCGGAAGCGAGCGACGCCCAGAAAGCTGCCTTTGAGCAGAGCCGACCCAAGGAATAACCCCTGATCGACGGAAACGACTTGACGTGAGGCCCGGCAATGGGCAGTTCACAGGCCTGAATTTGTGCCGCCCGGGTGGCGGCGACCGGCAGGAGCTTCCAGCCGGATCGAATGAACAAGGCTCAGACGAGCCGCCAATGAAGGATGATATGATGGACGAAACCAGCACCACCGAAACCGTCGCCGCCGCCGAACTGCGTCAGATTATTGAACGCATTGAACGGCTGGAAGAAGAAAAGGCCGCCATTCAGGGTGACATCAAGGATGTGATTGGCGAAGCCAAAGGGCGTGGTTACGATACCAAGGCGATCCGCACCATCATCCGCCTGCGCAAGAAGGACGCCAACGAGCGTATTGAGGAAGAAACCATCCTGCAGACCTATATGGCCGCGCTTGGCATGGAATAACCAGCGCCATTAATTTGCTGTAGGGCGATAGACGAATGCGCCCTGCAGCTAAATTTTATCGCCCAGAAAATCTTTATTGGCGATAAGGAGCTCGAGTATTTTTTCGCTCACGAAGTTACGCTCCTTCGACAGTTCGGCTTGTCGCTCTTCCGCTGATCGTGAAATCTCTGCGAACATAACGACTGTAAACAGAAATTCTTCGAAACCGCCGGGACGTGTTACTTCGGATATTGGGCGCTCGGTCGTGAGAGTACGAAACAAATTACGCTTTTCTTCATCCGACACATGAAATACCAGCTTGTGCGCAAACCTGTTCCGCAAGTTATTTACGGCTTTTAGAACGTTGCCGAATTCATCGCGAAAATAACCCATCGCCTGACATAGGCTAAGTTTCTCAGCGAACGATCTGTAGCCGTTGAAATACGCGGCAGGATGATTGAGATGAGTGTTCAAAACTTCAGTGACGATGTGATCCAGATAGATATGGGCGACTATGAGTTTCCCCCAATCCTCAGTCACGGAAAGTCGATCTATGAACTCGCCGATATCGAAACTTGGATTATCTCCAACGGACTTTAAAAGACTTTCGGCTGCCTTAAACTCATTCTGCTCTGCCAAAATACAGCCCTGCTCAATACAGTAAATATTAGCCGCGTGTGCCGGCCAGCTTTTCGGAAAGATCGATGGCCTGTTTGCGGGCGTCCCTGTCGGCCGGATAAAGCGCCAGATAACGCTCCCAGGCCTTCAGCGCCAGCTCCTCGCGGCCGGAGGCTTCGAGGATATTGGCAAGGCTTGCCAGCGCCGGAAAATAGCGCGGTTCTTTCTCCAGCGTCAGGTTGATATCCGCCATGGCCTTGCGGGTGTCGCCATCGGCGAAATGCACCATGGCGCGGCGATAGGGTGCCTGCACATAGTCGGGATCGAGCAGGATAATCTGGTCGAGAAAATCGTAAGCGGCGGCATTGCGCTTCTCGTCTGAAGCTTCGCCCGCCCATTGCATCAGAAGATTGATCGTCGCGCTGCCGGAATCATTCCATTCGGAAGCAATCTGGTTGGCGATGCTGCGCGCCTTGACGGCGTTTCGCTCTTTCTTCAGGGATGCAAAAAGAGTGTCGACGGTTTTGGAAGGTGAAAGCGCAGGTTCCGCCGCTACGGGAGCCGTCGCATCCGCCGCATGGCCAATGGCAGCCACTCCCGGAAACGGAAGGGCCGAAAACAGGAAACCCTGTATGACGATGATAGCCATGCAAAAACGATTTGGGCGCATGGGTCAAAGCTTAACCCGACTGCGCCCAATATCAAATGCAAAGTTCTACTCTGTCAACAAAGTGATCCGCGATCTGATCGCGAACCGCAGTCGCAGTCAATCAGCCCTGACGAGCCTTGAAGCGCGGGTTCTGCTTGTTGATGATGTAGACGCGGCCCTTGCGGCGAACCAGGCGGTTATCGCGATGACGGGCCTTAAGCGCTTTAAGCGAATTCTTGATTTTCATTTTACTGGTCCGCAGTTTTGCACGGCTTTTACCGTGCTTATTCAAACAATCAAAAGCGCGCAACGGGGCGCGCTCTTTTCGGTTGGCAGGCAAATACCCGTTTGACCCCTGCCTGTCAACACTTGCCGGTGTCTTTGCCTTAAAAGACTGAGGCTTTTCCTGTGTGCAAAAGCTCGGTCACATGGCCCATCTTGCGGCCGGGGCGCGCTTCGGTCTTGCCATAGAGATGCACGAGGCAGTCTTTTTTCGACAGCCATGCCGGAACATCGTTGATGTCATCGCCGATGAGGTTGGTCATGACGCAATCCGAATGGCGGGCCGTGCTGCCGGGAACAAGACCCGAGACCGCACGCATATGCTGCTCGAATTGCGAGATCACGCAGGCGGCTTCCGTCCAGTGCCCGGTATTGTGAACACGCGGCGCCATTTCATTGGCGACCAGCGAACCATCGGGCAGGACGAAGAACTCGATGCCGATCACGCCAACATAATCGAGCGCCGCCAGAAGCTTTTCCGCCGACTGTACGGCCACATCCTTCGCCCCGTCGGAAAGCGCTGCCGGCACGGTCGAAGTATGCAGAATGCCGTTCAGGTGAACGTTCTCGGCGGGATCGTAGCAGGTGACCGTGCCGTCCCTGAACCGGGCGGCGATGATCGAGATCTCCCGCTCGAAGGCAACGAAGCTTTCGAGGATAAGCGGCACGCCGCCAAGCGCCTCGAAAGCGCCCGTGCTGTCCTCGCCACCCCGGAACAGGCGCTGGCCCTTACCGTCATAGCCCATGCGGCGGGTTTTCAACACGCCCTTGCCGCCGAAAGCGGCTAATGCTGCGTCCAGATCTTCCTGGCTGTCCACGGCGCGAAAATCGGCGGTCGGAATGCCGCAACCATTGAGGAAGCGTTTCTCCGTCAGCCGGTCCTGCGAGGCGCTGAGCGCCTGCGGCGGCGGATACACGGGAACGGAGGCGGCGAGCGTTTCGGCTGCCGCCACGGGCACGTTCTCGAATTCGTAAGTCACGACATCGCAAAGGCCGGCGAGTTCGGCAAGCGCGGTTTCATCGTCATAATCCGCGACGATCTGGCTGTTGCAGACCTGTGCGGCCGGACAATCGGCCTGGGGTTCCAGAACGATGGTGCGGTGGTTGAGGCGGGCTGCGGCCATTGCCAGCATGCGGCCGAGCTGTCCGCCGCCGATAATGCCGATGGTGAGGTTGCCCTTGGTCAGATTATTGGTGCCCATCGTCGCGTCAGCTGTCCCGGATGCCGTCACTGGGCGTTGTCCATGGGATATTCGGCCACGGCCGCCGACTGGCGCGCGCGCCATGCAGCAAGCCTGTCAGCAAGATCCTCGTCGCTGAGCGCCAGAACCGCTGCCGCAAGAAGGGCGGCGTTGATCGCGCCGGCCTTGCCGATGGCGAGCGTGCCGACGGGGATGCCGGCGGGCATCTGGACGATGGAATAGAGGCTGTCCTGTCCGGACATCGTCTTGGACTGCACCGGAACGCCGAAGACCGGGAGAGGGGTCATGGCGGCCGTCATGCCTGGCAGATGGGCAGCGCCGCCGGCACCGGCGATGATGACCTTGAAGCCCTCATCCTTTGCGCCATTGGCGAAATCATAAAGTCGATCCGGCGTGCGGTGGGCGGAAATGATGCGGGCTTCATATTCCACATCCAGCGCATCCAGCGTATCGGCGGCGTTCTTCATGGTCTCCCAGTCGGACTGGCTGCCCATGATGATGGCGACGGGGGGTGTTTCTGCTGTCACGTAATTTCTCCGGCTCAGGCGATGATATCGGGAATGACCTGGTCTTCGAGCTGGGTCATCTTGTCCTTGACGGCCAGCTTCTTCTTCTTCATGCGCTGTATCCTCAGCGCATCGCAGCTGGTCTGGATCATCGCATTGATCGCAGCGTCGTAATCCTCATGCTCCTGGCGCAGCCGCGCCAGCGTGAGCCTGATGTCCGCCTGGTCCTGATCGGGCATCTTGTCATCCCCATTTTATGCCAGCCGGATAGCCTCCGGCACCTATGTCGTCTGTTCTCGAGCCTCTATCATCAAATCGCGGTAACGGGAAGTTATCCGTTGCGACCAAATTGCCCACTAATTGCCTTCATTTCGCCTTCGACAATACCATTAATCCATGTCACATTGTCGTCGCAAACCTGAAACTCCAGCGATGGAGAGCTGGAGGTAGGCTTAAAAATGGAAGGACGTGCCGCATGACCATTCAGGCTCATATTGCATCGCTCGAAAAGAAACACGGTGCTCTGGAGGAAGAGCTCGAAAGTATTCTTGCTTCCCCGTCTTCGGACGACACAGAGATCGCTGACCTCAAACGTCGAAAACTGCGCCTGAAGGATGAACTGCAGAGGCTTAAAGCCTCCACAAGGCATTAAATGATGCCATGCCGCAGCCTTCAATGAAGGACTGACGGTTCCTTTTCGGCCCTGACGACACCTGCGGTGTTGCCAGGGCTTTTTAGTGGCCGCCAAAACCTAAAAGGGCAGTCCGTCCCACAGCAGTTTCAGGGCCGCGATCAGCGCCATGGTATACATCAGCGGGTAAAACACGGATGGTTTCAGGTATTTCACCACCCTCGCACCGGCGAGCGTCGCCAGCATCGCGACTGGCAAAAGGCTGGCCGAGGTCTTGAGGTTGGTGGCGTCCAGCGCGCCCAGCGCAAAATAGGGGATGAGCTTGATCGCATTCATGATGGCGAAGAAACGCACGCTCATGCCGGTATAGGTCTTGGGATCGAGCTTCAGCGGCAGGACATAGATCTGGAAGGGCGGGCCGCCCGCATGGGCGACAAAACTCGCATAACCCGAAAGGCTGGACCAGAGCGTTGCGGCGGCCGGTCGTTGCGGTCTGGCCGGGATTTGCTGCCCGTTGCGGCTTTTGAAGCTCTCGTGGAAATAGCGCAGCACGAAGAGGATTGTCACCGAGGCGACGACAAGCCGCATCGCATCTGCGGATATGAGGCTTGAGGTGGCCCAGCCGAGTGCGATGCCGGCGATTGCGCCGGGCAGCATGATGAGGAGCGTCTGCCGGTGATTGTGGTGTCGCCACGCCCAGAGCGCCACGAGATCCATCACGATCAGGATCGGCAGGAAGATCGCCGCCGCCTGTACCGGCGGGATTGCAAGTGCCATCAGCGGCACGCCCATCAGCGCCAGCGCGCCGCCCAAACCACCCTTGGAAAGGCCGACAAGCACGACTGCGGGGATGGCGACGAGGAAAAAATGAAAATCGGTCAGCATGGATGGATGGTTGATCCTTTCGCCGGTCCGGTTTATCGGATTTATCATATCAAAACGAGTGCAGATCGCGCCGGAAGTGTCTTCTGCCTGAAATGGACGAACCAATGACCATAGTTGAAGACCGTTGCCGCCTTGTTCTGATCGTCCCGCAATCGGACGATGCGCAAAAGCAGGCGACAGATGTGGAAGAAGCACTGCGGGGCGGCGATGTGGCCTCGGTCATCATTCCGCAATACGGTCTGGATGACGCCTCTTTCCAGAAGCGTGCCGAACTGATCGTGCCTCTCGTCCAGAAGGCGGGTGCGGCTGCGCTCATCGCTGGCGACAGCCGGGTCGCGGGCCGGGTGAAGGCGGATGGCTTGCATGTGGCGGGCAATGCCGAGGCGCTTGCCGAAGCCGTTGAAAATTTCACGCCGAAGATGATCGTCGGCGGCGGCAATGCGGATGACCGTCACAAGGCTCTGGAACAGGGTGAGTCCAATCCGGACTACGTCTTTTTCGGCAAGCTCGAAGGCGACATCAAGCCGGAAGCGCACCCCAAAAATCTGGCGCTTGGCGAGTGGTGGGCTTCGATGATCGAAATCCCGGCCATCGTCATGGGCGGCACGGATCCGTCGTCGGTGGTTGCCGTCGCTGAAACCGGCGTGGAATTTGTGGCGATGCGCAGCGGCGTTTTCGACAATGCTGCCGGCGCCGCCCAGGCCGTTTCTGAAATCAACGCGTTGCTTGACGAAAAAGCGCCACGGTTTGGCGGTTGATACAGGCGATGTTCATGCGCTCGGTTCTCTTCTGCCTTTCCGTTTCGCTGATGACGCTGATTTTTGGCGCGTCGGCGGGCGTTGCTTTTGCCCAGTCCGGACCGCAGAGCGAAAGCAACGCGCTTTCCCGGCAGATGGAGGATGAGGCGCAGCCTTCCCGTCAGGGCAGGGTGCAATCGGAAGAGCAGAAGGATTTGCAACCATCGCAGGGCGTCAACGTCTATCAGCGCATGGGTGCCGAACTGCCGGCCCTGCCGCCTGAAAAGGAGTTCAAGGGCAGGGTGGACGAGGCCTACGGTCATTTCCAGCGCGGTGAATATGTGCAGGCGCTCGACAAGGCGTTGAACCGTGCGCAGAACGGCGATGCGGCCGCCCAGACATTGGTGGCGGAAATGATGTCGCGCGGGCTCGGCATTGCCCGTGACGAGAAGACCGCGGCTTTCTGGTACCAGCAGGCGGCGCAGGGTGGCGATGCGGTCGCCATGTTTAAATTCGCCCTGATCCTGATGGAAGGTAAATTCGTCACCCGCGACAAGGTGAAGGCCGACGATTACATGCGCCGGGCCGCGGAAGCCGGCAATGCTTCGGCCCAGTTCAACTGGGGGCAGATTCTGGTTTCGGAAAATCCCGGTGCCAAGGGATTGCTGATGGCCATGCCGTTTTATGAAAAATCCGCCGAACAGGGCATTGCCGACGCGCAATATGCGGTGTCGCAGATTTACTGGTCGCTCAAGGATGTGCCTGCCGAAAAGAAGGCCAAGGCAAGGGATTGGCTGATGCGGGCCGCGAAGGCGGGCTACGATACCGCGCAGGTCGATCTCGGCATCTGGCTGGTCAATGGTTTTGGCGGCGAGCGAAATCTGGATGAGGGCTTCCGCTGGCTTTATGGCGCTGCACAGCGCGGCAATGTCGTGGCCCAGAACAAGGTGGCGCACCTCTATATTCAGGCACTGGGCACCCGACCCGACCCGGTGGAAGCGGCGAAATGGTATGTGCTTTCCCGGCGCGCAGGGCTCAAGGATCCGGCTCTTGAGGATTTTTATCTCGGCATCACCGACGAGCAGCAGAAAAAGGCGATCGAGGCGGCAAATCGGTTCCGCCCGGTGTGATGCAGGGCGGCTCAACCGCTGCCGGCATTCGCCCGCGGGCTTTTTGCCTTGAATTTCCGCGCGTTTTGTGGTCTTGAACCGCAAACTTTCAATTCAAGAAAATAATGACGTGCCTGCCCGGCAAGCTTTCGGGCGGTTCGCAAGCTTTCCAGGAAACAAACTCGATGGCCCGTTCAGCCCTTCTCAATGTCATGGTTCAGGCCGCCATCAAGGCGGGTAAGTCTTTGTCGCGTGACTTCGGTGAAGTGCAGAACCTTCAGGTTTCGGTCAAGGGACCGGGCGATTTCGTATCGCAGGCGGACCTCAAGGCCGAGAAGATCGTGCGCGATGAACTGATGAAGGCCCGCCCCACCTACGACTTTCTGGGTGAGGAAGGCGGCGAGGAAAAAGGCAGTGATGGTGCACATCGCTGGATCGTCGATCCGCTTGATGGCACGACCAATTTCCTGCACGGCATTCCGCATTTCGCCGTTTCCATCGCGCTGGAGCGCAACGGTGAGGTCGTCGCCGGCGTGATTTTCAACCCGGCGACCGATGAACTCTATACCGCCGAGCGTGGCGGCGGTGCCTTCCTCAACGATCGCCGTATTCGTGTTGCAGCGCGTAAGGCGCTGACCGATTGCGTCATCGGCTGCGGCGTGCCGCATCTCGGCCGTGGCAATCACGGTAAGTTCCTCGTCGAGCTTCGTCACGTCATGGGTGAGACGGCCGGCATTCGCCGCATGGGCGCGGCAGCGCTCGACCTTGCCTATGTTGCAGCAGGCCGCCTCGACGGTTTCTGGGAGGCGGATCTTTCGCCCTGGGACATGGCGGCCGGTCTGGTGCTGATTCGCGAGGCTGGTGGCTTTGCCTCTGATATCAAGGGCGGCACGGACATCTTCGGCAGCGGTACTGTTGCGGCTGGAAATGAATATATCCACAAGTCGCTTGTGGAAGTCGCCAACCGCCCGATACCGGGCCGCTGATCGATTTCGGCAGAAAACCTGCCGTTTAACGCAAGTTTTTAAGCGCCCGGCGAACCCTTGCCGGGCGTTTTTGTTTTTCTGAGCGCCGGTCCCACACGTCTTTGCAAAATGCGTATGACGAAAGACCGGCTTTTCGCTTCAAATCGTCGCAATTTTCAAATAGCTTCCGCTGGATACCTGACCGAAGGGAATGCGAACGTTATGGCGGATTCGGAGTTACTTGATCTCGGCGTCGAGAAGCCGGTGACCACGCGGCAATACAGCCACAAGCTGTCCAGCCCGACACCGTTTCTCTGGACGATGGTTCTGTTTCTGATCCTCGTCGGTTTCCTGGCGGCCATTCTTTACCGGCAGGCGCACACCGCCTTCATGACGAATCCGGGTCTCAACGGTTTCATTCTCGGCGTTCTTGCCATCGGCATCATTCTGGTGTTCACGCAGACAATGAGCCTGCGTTCGGAAGTGCGCTGGTTCAACGCGTTCCGCGCCGCTGGCAGCGTTGAGAAGGTTGGCCGTGCGCCAAAGTTGCTTGCCCCCATGAGCACGCTGATCGGCAAGCGCGGTGAGGTCCGGCTTTCCGCCGTTACGCAGCGCACGATCCTCGATTCCATCGCGACTCGCCTTGATGAGACGCGTGATACCTCGCGTTATCTCGTTGGCCTTCTGGTGTTCCTTGGCCTGCTCGGCACCTTTTGGGGTCTGATCGGCACCATTGGCGCCATCAGCAACGTCATCCAGTCGCTTGATCCAAGCGCCGGCGACAGCAACGATATCCTAAGCTCGCTTAAAGCTGGTCTCACCGCGCCGCTTGCCGGCATGGGAACGGCGTTTTCCTCATCGCTTCTCGGTCTTTCGGGCTCGCTGATCCTCGGATTTCTCGATCTTCAGGCTGGTCGCGCCCAGAACCGTTTTTACACCCAGCTCGAGAACTGGCTGTCTTCCGTGACGGATACCTCGGCAGAAATGCCGAGGGAGTTCAAGGCTGAATCCGGCGCGGTTGTCAGCACCGAGCGTTCGCTTGCGGCCATGACCAGCCTTGCCGAGGGCATTCAGGGCCTGGTGAAGAATATGCGCAGCGAACAGCAGATGCTGCGCGACTGGATCGAGGCGCAGCAGGAGGAATCGAGATCGCTCCGCCGCACGCTTGATCGGCTGTCGACACGCATCGACGGGGAGACAAAATCCTCCGGACGCACCCGGCACGATAACGGGAGCGAGTAGCCATGGCGCTTGCGCGCAACCGCCGCCGCGACAGGGGTGTGGATTATTGGCCGGGTTTCGTCGATGCGCTCTCGACGCTGCTCATGGCCATCATGTTTCTGCTCACGGTTTTCGTGCTGGCGCAATTCGTGCTGTCGCGGGAAATCACCGGCAAGGACGAGGTTTTGACGCGCCTCAACAGCCAGATAGCGGAACTGACCGAACTTCTGGCCATGGAAAAGGGCAACAAACAGGATATCGAGGACGCACTGGCGAGCCTGCAATCCACACTTGCCGCGTCCGAAAACGAGCGCTCGCGCCTGCAGTCGCTTCTCGATGCGGGATCGGGCAACAGTGCAAGCGCCAATGCCCGGATCGGTAGCCTTACCGGCGAACTGGACGACCAGAAACAGGCAAATTCCCGTGCCTCTGCCCAGATCGAATTGCTCAACCAGCAGATTGCGGCACTCAGGGCGCAGATCGCTTCGGTGGAGGCTGCGCTTCAGGCTTCGGAAGCCAAGGATGCCTCGTCTCAGGTCAAGATCGCCGATCTCGGGCGTCGCCTCAATGTGGCGCTGGCGCAGAGGGTGCAGGAACTGAACCGTTATCGGTCTGATTTCTTTGGGCGTCTGCGCGAAATCCTCTCGGATCGCGAAAATATCCGTATCGTCGGTGACCGTTTCGTCTTCCAGTCCGAAGTGCTGTTTCCTTCCGGTGGCAACGAACTCAATCCGGAAGGGCAGGCGGAGATGGAGAAGCTGGCGACAGCTTTGATCGATCTTGCCAAGGAAATCCCGGCGGAGATCAACTGGGTCCTGCGCGTTGACGGCCATACGGACAATGTCCAGCTTTCCGGCTCCGGCCGTTACCGCGACAATTGGGAACTTTCCTCAGCCCGCGCCACCTCGGTGGTGAAATTCCTGATCTCCAAGGGCGTTCCGTCAAACCGTCTGGTTGCCGCCGGGTTTGGCGAATATCAACCGATTGCAGAAGGCGACACGCCGGAAGCGCGTCAGCAGAACCGCCGTATCGAACTGAAGCTCACCGAGCGCTAAGACAGGAGCCGCATCTTGGCGGTTGCCTTGTAACGCGAGTGAATTTACGTTCGCGTAAAAGTAATTCCGTCATATCTGGGAGGGGCTGATGGAACGATATGATGTGATTGTCGTCGGTGCGGGGCTTGCCGGGCTGGTCGCGGCAACCGAGGCTGTCGAGCGTGGTCTCAGCGTTTGCCTTGTGGATCAGGAAGGAGAGCAGAACCTTGGCGGGCAGGCTTTCTGGTCGCTTGGTGGGCTGTTCTTCATCGATAGTCCCGAGCAGCGCCTGATGCGGGTGCGCGACAGTCTTGATCTCGCGAGGCAGGATTGGTTTGGTTCGGCCGGTTTTGATCGTTCCGAGGATCATTGGCCGCAACGATGGGCCGAAGCCTATCTCAATTTCGCAGCCGGTGAGAAACGCGAATGGTTGCATCGGCTTGGCATGCGCTGGTTTCCGGTGGTTGGCTGGGCCGAGCGTGGCGGCGGCCTTGCCCACGGCCACGGCAATTCCGTGCCGCGTTTCCACGTCACATGGGGCACGGGTCCAGGTGTGCTGGCGCCTTTTGCTGAAAAGGCGAAAACCATGGCGGCAGGCGGCCGCCTTACCCTTCGGTTTCGTCATCGCGTCGATCGGCTGGATATCACCGACGGCCGGGTGACTGGCATTTCCGGCGCTGTTCTTGCAACGGATCCGGTGTTGCGCGGACAACAGAGCAGCCGGGACGTAGCGGGTGATTTCACCATTGCAGCCTCGGCCGTCATCGTCAGTTCCGGCGGCATCGGCGGCAATCAGGAGCTGGTGCGGCGTAACTGGCCGGTAGAGCGGCTCGGCAAGCCTCCCGCGAACATGGTCTGCGGCGTACCCGCTCATGTGGATGGTCGGATGATCGCAATTTCGGAAACGGCTGGTGGAACGGTCATCAATCGCGACCGGATGTGGCACTATACCGAGGGCGTGAGAAACCATGATCCGATCTGGCCGGGCCACGGTATCCGCATCCTGCCCGGCCCTTCATCCTTCTGGTGCGATGCGGATGGAAACCGGCTCACAGCGCCCGCCATGCCGGGCTTCGATACGCTCGGCACGCTTAAAATGCTGGGCGAGCGCGGCAGCGGCCATAGCTGGTTCATCTTGACCAAGGCGATCATCAAGAGAGAATTCGCTCTTTCAGGCTCGGAGCAAAATCCTGATCTGACGAATAAAGATGTGCGGCTGCTCCTCAAACGTCTGGGCAAAGAGCCCCCTGGGCCGGTAAGGGCTTTCATGGAGCGCGGGGAGGATTTTGCCGTCCGCGACACGCTGGAAGAACTTGTACCGGCGATGAATGCAATCAGCGGCGATGACCGGCTGGATATAGGCCATCTTCGCCATCAGATAGAGGCGCGCGACCGGGAGATCGAAAACGGTTTCTGCAAGGACGCGCAGGTGACGGCCATCCATGGTGCGCGTCGTTATCTCGGCGACAGGCTGATGCGTACTGCAAAACCACATCGGCTGCTCGATCCTGCGATGGGGCCCTTAATCGCCGTGCGCCTGCATGTGCTGACGCGCAAGACGCTGGGCGGCCTGCATACGGACCTTGAGGCGCGCGTGCTGGATGGTGCCGGTGCGCCGGTGCCGGGTCTTTATGCCGCCGGTGAGGTGGCGGGTTTCGGCGGTGGCGGCATGCACGGCTATAATGCGCTTGAGGGCACATTCCTTGGTGGTTGCCTGTTTTCAGGCCGTGTTGCAGGGCGCAAGGTGCTGGAGTGATTAAGCCTGGGCGCGCAATTCGTCCGGCCCCGTCTGGAATTGTAGCCGGGCTAGCTTTGCATAAAGGCCGTTCTGGCGAATGAGGCTCTGGTGCGTGCCTTCCTCGATGACGCGGCCCTCATCCATCACCAGAATGCGGTCGGCCTTCAGCACGGTGGCAAGACGGTGGGCAATGACGATGGTGGTGCGGGTCTTCATCAGCTCATCCAGAGCCTTCTGCACCAGCATTTCGCTTTCCGCATCGAGTGCCGAGGTCGCTTCGTCGAGAAGCAGAATCGGCGCATTGCGCAGGATCGCGCGGGCAATTGCAATGCGTTGGCGCTGGCCGCCGGAAAGCGTGACGCCGCGTTCACCCACCTGCGTATCATAACCATCGGTCAGTCGCGCGATGAAGCTGTCCGCCTGTGCGGCGCTCGCGGCCGCACGGACCTCCTCGCGTGTCGCATCCGGCCGCCCAAAGGCGATGTTGTCGTGGATGGAGGAGGCAAATATCGCCACGTCCTGCGGAACGATGGAAAGGCGCGCGCGCAGGTCCGCCAGGCTGACATGGCGGATATCCGTGCCATCAACGGTGATGCGGCCTTTTTGCGGATCGTAAAACCGCATCAGCAGGGAGAAGACCGTGCTCTTGCCCGCGCCGGATGGGCCGACAATGGCAACGGTTTCACCGGCGTTCACCTTGAAGGAGAGGCCGGAGATGATTGGCCGTCCCGTCGCGAGGGGGTAGATGAAATCGACATTCTCAAATGCCGCCTCGCCGCGCGGCGGCTGTATCAGGGCAATGGGCGCCGTCGGTTCGATGACGGGTGAGCGCTCGTCCAGCAGTTCGGAAAGCCGTTCGGCGGCACCGCCCGCCTGCGCCAGTTCACCCCAGACTTCCGAAAGCTGGCCAAGGCCGCTTGCAGCGATGACTGAATAAAGCACGAATTGGCCGAGCGTGCCGGCGGTCATGCCGCCGGACAGGACGCTCTGTGCGCCATACCAGAGAATGCCGACGACGCTGCCGAAGACCAGCGCAATGGCAACGGCGGTGAGGATGGAGCGTGCACCGATCGCCGCGCGCGCACCCTGATAGGCGGCCTCCACGGAAGCGCCATAACGCGCATTTGCGAGGGTCTCTGCATTAAAGGATTGCACAGTGCGACTCGCCGCAATCGTCTCGGAGGCATAGGCGGCGGAATTGGCCAATGTGTCCTGCGTGGTGCGCGAGCGGGCGCGGACGGAACGTCCGAAGGCGATCAGCGGAAATACGATGAAGGGAATGGCAAGCAGCGCAAGACCGGAAAGGCCGGGGCTGGTATAGATCATCATCGCCACTGCGCCACAACACATGATGATGTTGCGCAATGCTACAGAGGCGGATGACCCGAAGGCGGAACGGATCTGCACCGTGTCGGCGGTCAGCCGTGAGGTCAGTTCACCGGATCGATTGGTATCGAAAAACTGCTGCGACAGCGTGGTGAGATGGGCAAAGACGTCGCGGCGCAGGTCGGCAACAACCCTTTCGCCAATCGTCATGACGTAATAATAGCGCATGGCGCTGGCAAGCGCGAGGAGGACGGCAATCGCCAAGAGCATGGCGAAATAGCTGTTGATCATGCCGCCATCGGGCGTCTGGAAGCCGTGATCAATGATACGGCGGACGGCAAGCGGCAGGGCGAGTGTGGTGGCGGAAGACAGGACAAGTGCGAAAAGGGCGGCCGCCATCAGGCCGCGATAACGCCTGAGATAGGGGAAAAGGCCAAGAAGCGGCTTCAGGCTTCTCTGTTTCGCCGCTTTCTGCGCTTCAATATCTGCCACGTCCTTTATGCTCCTCGTTCCGCGCCGTTTTTCGGTCTTTTGGGGTCGAATTTCCGGCCTGCGGTAAAATTCCTGCCCCTGCGGCCATCTCCTTTCACAAGGGGATAGCAGGCTCTTGTTATCTGGGCGACCTTCATGTATAGGCTCCGCATCGAATTGGGAAGCCATAGCCCATCTGGTCTATGGCTTCATTTATTGAAATGGCTCAGTTGACGCAATTGCGGCAAATGGACCGCACGTCACTTAACCAGGAAGATTGTCATGAAGGCTGATATCCATCCCGATTATCACACGATCAAGGTGGTCATGACCGATGGCACCGAATACGAAACCCGCTCTACCTGGGGTTCGGAAGGCGCCGTCATGAACCTTGAAATCGACCCCAAGTCCCATCCGGCATGGACGGGCGGCAACCAGCAGCTTATGGACCGCGGTGGTCGCGTTTCCAAGTTCAACAAGCGTTTCGGCGGCCTCGGCCTCTGATCCTCTTGCGGACGGATCATTTAAAAAAGCCCGGTTTTTACCGGGCTTTTTTGTTGCCGTTTTGGCAATGGCGGATGTGGGCCTATACGTCAAAATAAAAAAAGCAGGCATTTCAGCCTGCTTTTCAAATTGTCCGGATAAGGTCGTCTTTTCTCAGTTGATGGAGAAAGCCGTGCGCAAAAGGTTGAGCTGCGCCTGCACGCTGTTTTCATTGTCCGGCACCTTGGTGGCTTCGGACGGACGATAGATTTCGCGGTCAAGAAGGGCAATGCGGTTCTGGAGGCGCAGAGAGCGTTCGATGAGGTCGCGGAAGGATTCCGGCAGATCGTTCCAGCCGGGCGCGTTGCGGTCGACATTGAAGCTGTCGAGACGCACCTTGTTCTTTTCGTTCAGAACCTGATCGCGCGTCATCTCACCATTATTAACGGCGCGCTGCAGCAGCAGCCAAGAGGCCATCTGCATCAGACGGGTGGTGAGGCGCATCGATTCCGCCGCATAAAGAACCGAGGCCATGCGCGGCAGAACCTTGGAAGCGACGCGACCGGCGCCGTCGAGATAGCTTGCCGTTTCCTCAACCAAGGTCATGCCTTCGGTATAGAGGGTCTTGAACTGGTTGGAAGCAGCCGCGCGCCCCGCAAAGCTTATGGTATTTAAAACCTGTTCCGACATTTCTTTAAATCCCTGCTCACGCACCACACTGTCAGGCAACGACGACCGGGATATTTTGTTCCGGCCTTTAGTGTTTTCAGGATGGTATCTTTACCTGAAATGCGCAAGGCAATTATTAAAGAAGGGTTAATACCCACAGTTTTACGGAATTTGCCGTCTGGCAAAAAAAGAGCCGCGAAAGCGGCTCTCAAGGTAAAACAGGGAGAAAAATCAGACCAATTCGCCGAATGGAGAAGATGCCTGAGGTCCAGAAGAACTGGACATGTATAGTAATCTCTCAGAAAGCTTAATTTTTGGTTAATGGTAAACGAAAGACTGCGCCAGGTTCTTCATTTGCGCACAACCCCGCCGGCCGCATCTTGCCGCCTGTGGGTTCTTTCAAGGCCCTGTCGAGATCGGTCGTCAGGACCGAAAGAGATTCTCCGCCGCCAGCCGGCCGGCGGACTTCCTTGTCCGCTCCTCTTCAAGCCGGGTGATTTCCGTTTGCAGGAGGTCGATGCGGCCAGTCAGTTCGTCTACCGAAAGAAGGCTGAGATCGCTGCCGATCTCGTGCGCCACCGGTTTTTGCGGACGGTCATCGTCAAAGAGGCTCATATGCCTGCTCCTTTTTCAACATAGTTACCATCGTCCCCGGGATATTGCGGCGCGCGCGGATCAAGTGCAATGCTTTCCGGCGTGACGAGTGGGGAGGGCGTCGTCGGCATCATGGTCGAGAAATTGTCTTTTTCGTCGGTCGAAAGGGCGGCGCGCTGACGGCTTCTGATGATGGCGTAAGCCGTGATCAGCACATGGGCGACAGCTGTTACCAGAAACAGCGCATAGGGACCGAAATAGGTCATGACCGCGCCGCCGAGTGTCGGGCCGATAATGGTGCCGATGCCGTAAAGCAGCAGCAACCCGCCCGAGACCTTCACGAAGTCTTCCGAGGCGGCATAGTCGTTGGCATGCGCTACGGCGATGGGATAGAGCGCGTTGGCGGCGGCGCCGTACACGGCGATCATGGCAATCAGCACATAGACATCATGGGGTTGCACCGCCGCAACGGCAAGGCCCGCGACCGCGCCGAGCCCGGCCAACCCGGCCAGGACATAACGGCGGTCTATCCGGTCCGACAGGCGGCCCGCCGGAAACTGCGCCAGCGCGCCGACGAAAATCGTGACGGAGACCATGATGGCGATCATGGTCGGGTCGAGACCGGCTCGTGCGCCAAAGACAGCGCCAAGCGTACCATAAGCACCGTTGGCAATGCCGATCATCAGAATGCCGACGAAGGAGACCGGTGAATTGCGGTAGAGCGCCGGTAAATCCAGACTGACCTTCTGCAGGGGCTGGGGGCTCGCCGCCTTGGAAAGCGTGGCCGGCAGAATGGCGATGCAGTAGATGATGCCGCAGATCATGAACAGCGAGGTATTGCTGATGTCGCCCATCGGCACGATCATCTGCCCGGCCACGACGCCAAGCAGCGTGATGGCGATATAGAGCGAAAAGATCATGCCGCGGCTCTCATTGGTCGCACGCTCGTTCAGCCAGCTTTCGATGATCATCGAGGTGCCGGCCGTGCAGAAGCCGGTCAGTGCGCGCAGGGCAATCCACCAGACATCATCGACAATGAGGCCGGTCATCAGCACCGTCAGGCAGATCAGCGCGACGAAGGAGCCAAAAGCCCTGACATGCCCCGCACGGCGCACGATGGCGGGCGCCACGAAGCAGCCGATGACGAAGCCGGCCGCCCAAGAGGTGCCGAGAAAGCCCAGTATTTCATTGGAGTAACCTTCCGCCGAACCGCGAACCGGCAGCACGAGGCCCTGAAGGCCGTTGCCGAGAAAAAGAAACAGAGTGCTGGATAAAAGAGCGAATACGGGTAGAAGATTTCTGCTCATGAAGACACTCTCATGCGTTCGGACGGACGGTCGGACAGGCCATAGGACGGGATTACCCGAATGAGTTGCACTCTTCTGGTGAACGGTAAAAATGTCCAGCCTGTGACGATGCAGAAATAAAGAAAAGGCTCAATAAATGACAAAGGCGATCGGCCTTTTTTTACTGCTGGCCATGGTGGTCCAGATCATCCGGCCGCTTGGCCTGCCGGGCCTCAAGAAAAGAGGCGATTGCTGGAAGATTGCGGTTGCCGCCTTTGTCATCTGGTCGGTGACGCTGCTTCTGCGTCCGTAACAAAAAAGCCGCCCCATGGGGCGGCTTTTGTTTGGCTGAAAACCTGCGGTGAGGGCCTCAGGCGGCCTTTTCGAGTTCCTGCTTCCAGTTGCCCTTGGCGGCGAGGCTGTTCATCGCAGCGCGGTGCGTGAAGGCACGCTGACCGGCAGCGACATTTTCCTGCTTGCCGCCCCATGTCTTGAGGGCCGTATCCTGAAGCGCGCGGCCGTAGGAATAGGTCAGCGACCAAGGCAGGTCGTAACCGGCATTCATGGCGGAGAGATGCGCGGTTGCTTCTTCGGAGGACTGGCCACCGGAAAGGAAGGCGATGCCAGGAACGGCGGAAGGCACGGTCGCCTTCAGAACCTTCACGGTCTTTTCCGCCACTTCCTCGACAGAAGCCTTGCGGGCCTTCTTGCCGTCGATGATCATGTTCGGCTTGAGGATCATGCCTTCAAGGTTCACGCGGGCGTCGAACAGGTCCGCAAAGACGGTCTGGAGAACCCACTGCGTGACTTCCGCACAGCGGTCGATGTCATGCGTGCCCGGCTCGCCGTCCATCAGCACTTCCGGCTCCACGATCGGCACGATATCCGCCTGCTGGCAGAGAGCGGCGTAACGGGCGAGCGACTGGGAGTTTGCCTTGATCGAACCCCAGCTCGGACGCTGCTCACCGATGGTGATGACGCCGCGCCACTTGGCAAAACGTGCGCCGGCCTCATGATACTTGCGCAGGCGCTCGTAAAGGCCGTCGAGGCCTTCGGTGATGAATTCATGTGGGTGGAAAGCCATCGGCTTGGCGCCGATATCCACCTTGATGCCCGGCAGGCTGCCGGCGGCCTTGATGATATCAACGAAAGGCGTGCCGTCGGCGGCCTTCTGAAACAGGGTCTCTTCGTAAAGGATGACGCCGGAGATGTATTTCTTCATGGC
Organism: Agrobacterium sp. GW821-FHT14E08; assembly: GCF_058803865.1. NCBI lineage: Bacteria > Pseudomonadati > Pseudomonadota > Alphaproteobacteria > Hyphomicrobiales > Rhizobiaceae > Agrobacterium > Agrobacterium sp. GW821-FHT14E08. The sequence continues at coordinate 230,899 of NZ_JBXAPJ010000003.1, forward strand.
GTCGTCGGAACGGAAAAGCATCTCGCGATAATCGCGGCGGGCGGTCTCGGTGGACTCCAGATTGATGCTGTCGAAACGCTTTTTGATCGTTCCCGTGGATTCGTCGGCGGCGAGCAGGCCCTTGCCGTCGGCGACCATTTTGATTGCAATGTCTTCGAGACGTTCGGTCATTTGCTATTCTCCCAAGGCACAATAAATTTCCGATAACAGAAGTTCCAAGGCAGGGAAATGGCACGCTAACTCATTGAAACGATTGAAATGATTTCAATCGTTTGAAACTTTTCCTCCCGGTGCCGCTTACCAAAAAGCAAGGCCGGGCAAGCATGGCTTGTCCGGCCTCGTGTCAGGCAAGTAGGATGAGTTTACTTGGCGGCGGTCAGGATGGCAACGCCCGGCAATTCCTTGCCTTCCATCCATTCGAGGAAGGCGCCGCCGGCCGTCGAAACATAGGAGAAATCCTCGGAAACGCCGGCATGGTTGAGCGCGGCAACGGTGTCGCCGCCGCCAGCGACGGAGACGAGCTTGCCGGCCTTGGTGCATTCCGCCGCGTGTTTTGCGGCAGCCACGGTCGCCGCGTCGAAGGGCTCGATTTCGAAGGCGCCGAGTGGGCCGTTCCAGACCAGCGTTTCGGCGCGGGAAATCCAGGCCTTGATGCTTTCAACTGATTTTGGGCCGACATCGAGAACCATGGCGTCGGCAGGAATGGCGTTGATGTCGACGATTTCACTGGCGGCACCGGCCTTGAATTCGCGGGCGACGACGCCGTCTTCCGGCAGCACGATGGCGCAGCCGGATGTCGCTGCCTCGATCATGATCTGCTTCGCAGTCTCGGCGAGATCATGCTCACAGAGCGATTTGCCGACCTGTGCGCCGCGGGCGGCGAGGAAGGTGTTGGCCATGCCGCCGCCGATGACCAAGGCATCGACCTTTTTGACGAGGTTCATCAGCAGATCGATCTTGCTCGACACCTTGGCGCCGCCGACGATGGCGACGACAGGACGCACCGGCTGGCCGAGGCCCTTTTCCAGAGCCTCAAGCTCGGCCTGCATGGTGCGGCCGGCATAAGCGGGCAGGTGGCGTGCAAGGCCTTCGGTGGAAGCGTGGGCGCGGTGGGCGGCGGAGAAGGCGTCGTTCACGTAGATATCGCCATTGGCTGCCAGAGCTTCCACGAAGGCCGGATCGTTCTTTTCTTCGCCCTTGTGGAAACGGGTGTTTTCCAGAAGCAGGATATCGCCGTCGTTCAGTTTAGCGACTGCATCCGCCGCCGGTGCGCCGATGCAGTCGGCTGCGAAGGAAACGGCGTGATCGAGCACTTCCTCGACGGCAGGCACGATCTGGGAAAGCGACATGTCGGCTACAGGTTCGCCCTTCGGACGGCCGAAATGGGCAAGCAGAATGACTTTCGCGCCCTTGGATGAGAGCTCCAGAATGGTCGGCGCAACGCGTTCGATGCGGGTTGCGTCCGTCACCTTGCCATCTGCGACCGGTACGTTGAGATCAACGCGGACGAGAACGCGCTTTCCGGCAATGTCGTTGAGGTCGTCGAGGGTCTTGAAAGCGGGCATAGGTCGATCCTGATTTGTTGCGAGTTCGGCACGGACCATACTATGCCTGATTGACGACGCAAGCCGGTCAGGCCTCATTTTCTCTCACTGTATTCGGAGCGGCGGGGGCGCTTTCTTCAATGCTGGCGGAGCGTGGCTGGCGCTTCTCTGCCAGATGGTTGCGCACACGATTGAGGATTTCCGAAAAGCTGATGAAGATCGGCAGGCTGGTCGCCGGTTCCACCGGTTCGAGGGAGATGCCCACACCCGTTATCGCCTCGTGCTCGTCCAGTGTGCGAACGATCAGCACGATGGAGCCGAGGCGCACGCGGTCGGCGTAGTCGGCCTTTCCGGCAAGGCGCGCTTCGATGAGTTCCGCGACGCTCATCGCCTGTTCGGCGGGCGAAAGCAGGCCGGGGCCATAGGCTGCGTCCAGCTCCTTTGCCGGGCGGGCGGGCGAGATCGCGAAGGTGCCGAAGAAATCGGCGTCGTCATCGGCAACCGGCAGGGCGCTGGCGAACAACCGGTCGATCAGGCGGGAATAGCCGGGGGCGATGAAGAGGTAGACGAGATCGTTTTCCCGCAGCCGCCCGGCATATTGGTAGCGGATCGACTTGCCGTCGCGCACCACCAGCGAAGGCATGGCCCAGCGCGGAATGCGCTCACCCTGCATGATGGCGCTACCCTTGGCGACCCGGTAGGAGATCAGCTCATGGTTGGCGGTGCCGGGAAGGTCCACCTCCAGCTTGTCCACTTCGCCCATGCGCGGCGGTACGATCAGTCCGAGTTTCGTCGCTACCGGCTTGATGGTCCAGCCCTGCACCAGCAGTGACACCAGCACGATGATGAAGGCGGCGTTGAAATAGACCTGCGCATCGTCAAGCCCGCCGAGAATGGGCATGATGGCGAGCAGGATGGAGACGGCCCCGCGCAGGCCTACCCAGGCGACGAAGGAGGTTTCCTGCTGGGTATAGTTGAAGGGCATGAGGCTGAGCCAGACCGCGAGCGGGCGCGCGACGAAGATCAGGAACAGTGCCAGCAGCACGGCGGGAATGGCGATCGCCGGAAACTGCGACGGGGTGGCGAGCAGGCCGAGCATCAGGAACATGATGATCTGGGCAAGCCAGGTCAGCCCCTCATGGAAACGGCGAATGGTTTCCTTGGCGAAAATCCGGCGGTTGCCAGCAACGATGCCTGCCACATAGACCGCCAGAAAACCGCTGCCGCCAATTGTGCCGGTGAAGGAGAAGACCAGCAGCGCCAGCGCCAGCACGAAGATCGGCGCAAGCCCGCGGTCGGCGGCAAACCGGTTGACGACGGTGGCGATCATGACGCCGCCGAGCAGGCCGAAAATCACGCCAAGCCCCATCTGCTCAATGAAAAGCAGCAGAAAGCCGCTGTCGATGCCGGCCAGCCCCTGGCCCTTGGCGATGATTTCGACCAGGGCGATGGTGAGGAAGATCGCCATCGGATCGTTGGTACCGGATTCGACTTCCAGCGTCGAACGCACCTGATCGCGGATATGGATGCCGCCGATGCGCAGCAGGAAGAACACAGCCGCCGCATCCGTGGAGGCGACGATGGCGCCGAGCAGCAGGCCTTCCAGCCAGGAAAGCCCGAGCAGCAGGGCCGCCGCGCCGGCAAAGAAGACGGATGTTAGGATGACGCCGACTGTAGCGAGAGCGACGGCGGGTGCTGCGGAAAGCCTGAAGGACTGGATGGACGTGCCGAACCCGGAATCGAAGAGGATAACGGCAAGCACCAGCGAGCCAAGCATATAGGCCAGCGGATTGTTGGTGAATTCGATGCCGAGGCCATCCACACCAGCCCCAAGGCCGATCATCAGGAAAAGAAGAAGGAGGGGCGCGCCGAACCGGAAGGCGATAAGGCTCGAAAAGGCGGCGACGAGAACCAGAACAGTTGCCACAAGCAACAGAAGATAAAATGATTCCACGTCCACCGCCTCATTCAAACCGCGTTGATGGACCGCAACCCGTGGCGCAATGAATGCTCTGCGCGTGCAGTCAATGCGCCACGGGTTGCGGTCTGTCAGCGCGGTTTCTGCTGGCGTTGAAAGGTGACGCAAGGCGGGGTGTATCGAATGATACGGCAGGGCCGAAGTGCATTGCGCACGACCGTTATCCCTGTTCTTCTTGTCCGTTTCAAAATGGACCAGACAAAGGCAGGAAATGGGATTTTTTTCGGCGTATGGCCAAAAATCCAAGGCGCGCAGCGCGAAATATGCCCCGCCGAAACAATTCAGGCGCGGGGGTTTCGACGTAACATAGAGACAATGCAGCGGCGTTATTTCTCTCGTCCGAATTGCTTTTCAACATTACCGGAGCGGTCGGATGAAGCGGATAAATATTACTGGATTTATTATGGTGCTGGTGGCGGGCTCGATAGTTTCGGGTTGCTCAAGCACGGAACAGACGGCCGAAAACATGGCTGCTCAACGCGAGCGTTGTCGCGTCTTTGGCTACCCTGAAGGTTCTCGGGATTTTGCCGACTGCATGATGAAGCTTTCCATGCAGCAAAGTGATTTGCGGCAACAGACGTTCGATACGATCTGGAGCAGTGCCGGGAATTCCGGCCCGGTCATTATCAACAACAGAAAATGACGGATGCGCGTGCCCCGCGCTGGTTGAGGGATGGCTTGCATCGTCTCTCCGCCGGTGATTGTTTTCGATCCGAAGCGCCCTGCCTTGCTTCTGGATCGATGCCGGCGGGATCCCTCATTCCCGCCGGCATTTTTCAGGCAAACAAAAACCGGCAGGATCGCTCCTGCCGGTTTTTACGAAAGTGATATTTGCTTAGATGGTCTTCGCGAAGGCGACGGCCGTATCCGACATGCGGTTGGAGAAGCCCCACTCATTGTCGTACCAGGACAGAACGCGCACGAACTTGCCTTCCATGACCTTGGTCTGGTCGATCGCGAAGATCGAGGAATGGCTGTCATGGTTGAAGTCGCGGGAAACCAGCGGCTCTTCGGTATAGCCGAGAATGCCCTTCAGCTTGCCGTTGGAAGCGGACTTGATCGCTTCGTTGACTTCCTCAACCGTCGTGTCGCGCTTGGCGATGAACTTGAAGTCGACGACCGAAACGTTCGGGGTCGGAACGCGGATCGACGTGCCGTCGAGCTTGCCCTTGAGGTGCGGCAGAACGAGGCCAACGGCCTTGGCGGCGCCCGTCGAGGTCGGGATCATGGACAGGGCTGCGGCGCGGGCGCGGTACAGATCCTTGTGCATGGTGTCCAGCGTCGGCTGGTCGCCCGTGTAGGAGTGGATCGTGGTCATGAAGCCATGGTCGATGCCAACGACGTCATCGAGAACCTTCACGACCGGCACGAGGCAGTTGGTGGTGCAGGATGCGTTGGAAATGACCAAATGGTCCTTCGTCAGCTGGTCGTCATTGACGCCGAAGACGACCGTGAGGTCAGCGCCGTCAGCCGGAGCAGACACGATGACGCGCTTTGCGCCGGCGGTCAGGTGTGCAACAGCCTTGTCGCGGGCGGTGAAGATGCCCGTGCATTCGAGCGCGATATCGACGCCGAGTTCCTTGTGCGGCAGCGTTGCGGGATCGCGAACAGCCGTCACCTTGATCGGCTTGCCGCCGCCAACGATGATCGTGTCGCCTTCGACCTTCACCTCGGCCGGGAACTTGCCGTGGATCGAATCGTAGCGCAGCAGGTGGGCGTTGGTTTCAACCGGGCCGAGGTCGTTGATGGCAACGACTTCGATATCGGTGCGGCCGGATTCGACGATGGCGCGCAGAACATTGCGGCCGATGCGGCCGAAGCCGTTAATGGCAACTTTTACAGTCATTTACAGTCTCCCGATCAAGATATGGGCTTGGTCTTTGCTTGAATGGTGAGGGCTTGGGGCCCTCACGCGAGTTTTGCCTCGACTGCGGCGACAACGGCTTCCGCCGTGATGCCGAAGTGCTTGAAGAGATCCTTCGCCGGTGCAGACGCACCGAAGGAATGCATGCCGACGAATGCGCCGTCGGAGCCGATGAAGTAATCCCAGCCCTGGCGGATGGCGGCTTCCACCGCGATCTTGACCGGCGCCTTGCCGATGATGGCGTTGCGATAGGTTTCCGGCTGTTCCTTGAAGAGTTCGAAGCAGGGAACGGAGACGACGCGGGCGGAAACGCCGTTGTCCTTCAGCGTTGCGGCTGCCTTGAGTGCCACTTCGACTTCCGAACCGGATGCGAAGATCGAAACCTTGGCGTCACTGGCGGAGACGAGTTCGTAAGCGCCGTAAGCGGAAAGGTTCTTCTCTTCATATTCCTTGCGCGAGGGCGCAAGGTTCTGGCGGGTAAGGGCCAGAGCAGACGGACGATGCTTCTGCTCGAGAGCCAGCTGCCAGCATTCCGCCGTCTCGGTTTCATCCGCCGGGCGGAAGACGAGAAGGTTCGGAATGGCGCGCAGCGCGGCGATCTGCTCCACCGGCTGGTGGGTCGGGCCGTCTTCACCAACGCCGATGGAATCATGCGTCAGAACGTGGACGACGCGGATACCCATGAGCGCAGCAAGGCGGATCGACGGACGGCAATAGTCCGAGAAGATCAGGAAGCCGCCAGCATAGGGGATGAGACCGCCATGGAGCGCGATGCCGTTCATCGCCGCCGCCATGCCGTGTTCACGGATGCCGTAATGCAGGTAACGGCCGGAGAAATCCGTCGGCGTGATGGACTTCATCTGGCTGGTCTTGGTGTTGTTGGACGGCGTCAGGTCAGCCGAACCGCCAATCATTTCCGGCAGGACGCCGTTGATGACTTCAAGCGAGTCTTCCGAAGCCTTGCGGGTGGCGACGGTCGGATTGTTCTCGATGATCTTCTTCTTGAAGGCATCGATGGAGCTGTCGAAATTGCCGGGCAGGTCGCCAGCGAAACGGCGCTTGAATTCGGCCTTCTTGCCGGCTTCAGCAGCTTCGAGGCGGGCTTCCCAGTCCTGACGGGTCTTGGTGGAGCGCAGGCCGGCGAGACGCCATGCATCCAGCACGTCTTCCGGAATGACGAAAGCTTCGGCTTCCCAGTTGAGGCTCTTGCGCGCAGCGGCGATTTCTTCGGCGCCGAGCGGGTTGCCGTGAACCTTGTGGGTGCCCTGCTTGTTGGGCGCGCCGAAACCGATCACGGTCTTGCAGGCGATGAAGGTCGGGCGGTCGGATTTCTGCGCGGCTTCGATGGCGGCGGCAATCGCGTCCGGGTCATGGCCATCGACGCGGATGGTGTTCCAGTGAACGGCGTTGAAGCGGGCGATCTGGTCGGTGCTGTCGGAAAGACCCACCTCACCGTCGATGGTGATATTGTTGTCATCCCAGAACAGAACGAGCTTGTTGAGCTTCAGGTGGCCGGCAAGCGCGATGGCTTCGTGGCTGATGCCTTCCATGAGGCAGCCGTCACCGCACAGCACATAGGTGAAGTGGCTCTGCAGGTCGGAGCCGAATTCCTCTTCCAGCTTGCGTTCGGCGATTGCCATGCCGACGGCGTTGGCGATGCCCTGGCCGAGCGGACCGGTGGTCGTCTCGATGCCCGTGGCGTGGCCATATTCCGGGTGGCCGGCGGTCTTGGACCCGAATTGACGGAAGCGCTTGATCTCGTCGATCGTCATATCCTCGTAGCCCGTCAAATAGAGCAGCGAGTAAAGAAGCATCGAACCATGACCTGCCGACAGCACGAAGCGGTCGCGATCCGCCCACAGCGGAGCCTTGGGATCGAATTTCAGGTAACGGGTGAAGAGAACGGTGGCGACATCAGCGGCGCCCATCGGCAGACCGGGATGGCCGGAATTGGCCTTCTCCACTGCATCCATGGCAAGAAAGCGGATCGCATTTGCCATCCGGTTGTGTTTGTCGCGAGAAATCATGGCTTTTCCGTCTGTTTCCGGGTGAAAGGAGATAGTTTTACGCAACTATCCAAAAAGCGGGTTGATCCATAGCAGGTGAGGCAGGCAAGTCAATAAATCCACGGGCGTTTGCGGTTCTGTCGAAGATAAAAATCGTTTAGAAAATCGGGTGTCCGGACAAAATCTGCGCGATATGTGCCGAGGCTTCCTCGTTCATCCACAGAGCAAAACGCCTCAATGCACTGGTTTGATTGACTGGATGATAAATCGGGTAATAACCTCGTGATTGTTGAAAAGGCCTGAAACCGGACGATTCGGCCGGTTGCTTGCAAGTTGGAAAAAACGATGTCGGCTGAGAAGACCGTACAATCTGCGCTGACGGAGCTGAGTGCTGCCATCACAAATCTCGAAAATGCCATCGATATGCGTATCGAACGGCAAAGGGAGACGGGCGAGATCGATAACGAGGTCAAGCGGGTCCATGTCGACCGCGCCAGGCTCGCGCATGAGCTTGATCAGGCCGAATTTCGCGCCAACCGTCTTGAGGAAGTCAACCGCGAGGTTTCCCGCCGTCTGGTGACGGCGATGGAGACGATCCGCGCGGTGCTGGATCGATAGGAGCGGTTTCATGGCGCAAGTTACTGTTATGATCGACGGCAAGGCCTATCGCATGGCGTGCGAAGCGGGACAGGAAGACCACCTGACCGATCTTGCCACCCGCTTTGACCGTTACGTCGGACATCTCAAGAGCCAGTTCGGCGAAATCGGCGATCTCAGGCTCACCGTCATGGCGGGCATCATGGTGATGGACGAGCTTTCCGAGATCAATCGCAAGCTCGAGAAACTGGAGGGCGAAGTCACCTCCCTTTCCCGCAACCGCGACGGCATGGCCGAGCACAGGGCGAAATCGGACGAGATGGTGGCGCTCGCCATCGGCGATCTGGCCGACCGCCTGAACGGCATTACGGAAAAATTGCTGGCGCGGCCGAAGCCTGCGGCGCATTGATCGCCAGAGAAGCTTTGCGCCGGCAAAATTTCGCTGCCGGCCCTCTGGTGGTTTTGTTCGATACGTCTTATATCTGTAGCGCGTTCTGCGCTTCCCGACAGGAACCACAATCCCTGGGGCCATACTCGATCCAAAGGGAGCTGTCCCTGGCCAGTCCCGTGGGGCTGGACACACGGTGCCCACCTACTTTTGTAGGCACCCAGGATCGTAAATCTCCATCGGTCGCCGTGGATCGCGCTTGAAGTTCCGGGTTAACCCCGGCTCTTCCCTGACCCTGATATAGTCGACAGTTATTTTCATTGCTGCCGGGCTCGGCTTTTTTATCCCGCCATCATTGCATTGGCGGAACAATTCCCTATTATCCGGATTGGTATGTCTGTCATGCCCTTTTACAGAAAGGGCGCTGCGGCCAAAACCGCGACGTGCCGTTCAACAGCCCAAAGAGCTAAACTTGTTTACTGAAATTATGATCGTGGTTCTGCTCACCGTATTGAACGGTGTGCTTGCCATGTCCGAGCTTGCCGTTGTCTCCTCCAGACCGGCGAGGCTCAAGGTGCTTGCCTCCCAGGGCAGCAAGGGCGCCACGATGGCGCTCAGCCTTTCCGAAAATCCCGGACGCTTCCTTTCCACGGTGCAGATCGGCATCACGCTGGTCGGCGTCCTTTCCGGTGCTTTTTCCGGCGCCACGCTCGGCGCCCGTTTCACTGCCTGGCTTCTGGAACAGGGCATTCCCGACCGCGCCGCCGATGCGCTTGGCGTCGGTTCGGTGGTTGTCGCCATCACCTATCTGTCGCTGATCGTCGGCGAGCTTGTGCCCAAGCAGATCGCGTTGCGCGATCCGGAAAAGGTGGCCGCCCGCGTCGCGCCCACCATGATGCTGCTTTCGAGGGTCGGTGCGCCTCTGGTGTGGCTGCTCGACAAATCCGGCAAGACGGTTCTCGCCCTTCTCGGCCATAGCGGCGAGTCCAATGCATCGGTAACCGACGATGAAATTCGCACGGTTCTGGCAGAGGCCCACAGCGCCGGCGTGATCGAGACCGAGGAATCGGCGATGATCACCAGCGTCATGCGCCTTGCCGACCGTAACGCGCGCGGCCTGATGACGCCGCGCCGCGATGTGGAAGTGGTCGATATCGAAGACAGCGCGGAAGAAATCCGCGTGCAGCTTCGCGAGACGCAGCGGTCGCGTCTGCCCGTGCGCAACGGCGCCTCGGATGAGATTCTGGGCGTGCTTTTCGCCAAGGACGCTTTCGATGCGCTGGCATCCGGAAAAGAACTGAATGTCCGCGAACTTCTGCGCGAAGTTCCTGTGGTCTCGGATCTGACGAGCGCCGTGGATGTCATCCAGTCGCTGCGCCGTTCCACGGTGCATATGGTGCTGGTCTATGACGAATACGGTCATTTCGAAGGTATCGTCAGTTCCGGCGACGTTCTGGAGGCCATCACCGGTGCCTTCCAGGAGGATAATGATGAAGAGCCTGCCATGGTCGAGCGCGAGGACGGTTCGTTCCTCGTTGCCGGCTGGATGCCGGCCGATGAGTTTGCCTATCGCATGGGCTTTCAGATTGACGAGGATGCGGAGTTCGAAACCGTTGCCGGTCTGGTTCTGGACGAGTTCCGTCGCCTGCCGGAACTGGGCGAACATGTCACCCGCAACGGCTGGCGTTTCGAGGTTATCGATCTCGACGGACACCGTATCGACAAGGTGCTTGTGAGCCGGGCCGCCTGATGTCCGGCGACATTGCCGAAAAAGCGAGACTGCGCGGCGAAAGGCTTGCCGCGCGCGACGCCCTGACACAGGCCGAGCGGCAGCAGAAGAGCCAGTCTATAACGGCTCACGGTGCCTCTGGCATTCCCTTTGCGCCGGGCACAGTGATTTCCGGCTTCATGCCGATCCGCTCCGAGGTCGATACCCGATCGCTTATGGAAGCGTTGCGGACAAGGGGCGGGCGTCTCGTTCTCCCCGTTGTGCTGGACCGAGAAACCATCGTCTTTCGTGCCTTCGAGGCGGACACGCCACTGGTGAAGACCGGCTTCGGCACGACCGGCCCGGGGGAGGACGTGCAGGTTCTCGATCCGGATATTCTGCTCGTGCCGCTGTCTGTTTTTGACGGGCAGGGCCAGCGGATCGGTTATGGCGCGGGACACTATGACCGAGCCATTGCGAGATTGCATGGCAAGGGTTGGTTTCCCATTCTCATCGGCGTCGCCTTTGACTGTCAGGAAGTGCCGTCGGTGCCGGCAGAGCCCCACGATGTGCCGCTTCATGCTGTTCTGACGGAGAGCGGTCTGCGCTGGTTTTCCGGCAAGCCGTTGATGCCAGATAATGGGCAAACGGCGCTTTAGCACTTTTTAAAAGACGGATTACCCGCTAGAGGGACGAAATCCAAAGAACATACGCAAAACGGGGCGGTGAATGAGACTTCTTTTTCTCGGAGACATGGTTGGCAAGACCGGACGCACGGCGGTCTGGGACAGGCTGCCGGGGCTGATTTCCGATCTGAAGCTTGATTTCGTCATCGTCAACGGTGAAAACGCCGCCGGCGGTTTCGGCATCACCGAGGATATCTATCTCGAAACCATCAATGCCGGCGCCGATGTGGTGACGACAGGCAACCATGTCTGGGATCAGAAAGAGGCTGTCTCCTTCTGCGAGCGCCACGATCAGTTCCTGCGGCCCGCCAATTATCCCGATGGCACGCCGGGCAAGGGTTCCGGCATCTTTTATGCACGCAACGGCGCGCGTGTGCTCGTCGCCAATATTATGGGCCGCGTGTTCATGCATCCGGAACTGGACGATCCCTTCAAGTCGGCGGAAAATATTCTCGCTGCCTGCCCGCTGAAAGAGCAGGCCGACGCCATCATTTTCGACTTCCATGCCGAGGCGACCAGCGAAAAACAGTGTTTCGGCCATTTCGTCGATGGGCGTGCAAGCTTCGTTGTCGGCACTCATACCCATGTTCCGACCGCCGACGCGCAGATATTGAACGGCGGAACCGCCTATATGTCGGATGCCGGCATGTGCGGCGATTATGACAGCTCGCTCGGCATGGAGAAGGAAGAGCCGATCAACCGCTTCATTTCCAAGATGCCGAAGGGCCGCTTCGAGGCGGCCAGTGGGCCTGCGACGATCTGCGGCGTGGGCGTCGAGATATCGGACCGCACCGGCCTTGCGGAAAAGATCGCACCGCTGCGCATCGGCCCGAGGCTTGCCGAAACCCTCCCGTCCTTCTGGGCTTAACAGTCGGCCCCCTTGAGACGTTCACAATGACGAGATTGTGAGCGTCCCGCCGTTCTTGAAACTGGACGCCCGGCAAAACCTGTCTCATCCTCTCAACCTTCGCAAGTTCAGGGGAGTGGCATGATGCTGCGTGTGCTTATGCTTGCAATAACGGGTCTGCTCACCTGTGCGGGAGCGACCTTTGCCCAAACGGAAAGCCGCCCTCCGGTCAGCCAGTGCCAGGCGATTGCCCGCAACATTCCCGGCGTCATGTTCGCGAGCTTCGAACCGCCCCTCAATCGGCCAAGTGTCCAGCTGGCACAGGCGACGGCAAAGGAAGAGGTGAAGATCAGCTTCATCGGCCATTCCACCTATCTCATCGAAAGCCCCGGCGGCGTGACGATCGCCACCGATTATAACGGCGTTTACCGTCCGCCCGTCACGCCGACTGTCGTGACGATGAACCGGGCGCATTCGACGCATTTCACCCTCAATCCCGACCCGGCCATTCAATATGTATTGCATGGCTGGAGCGATACGCCGGGGGAAAAGGCCGAACACAAGGTTCTCGTGGACGATGTCTATATCCGCAATGTCGCGACCGACATCCGCAATCGCTGGGGTGATTACGAATCCTTTCAGGAAAACGGCAATTCCATTTTCATCTTCGAGGTTGCGGGGCTGTGCATTGGTCATCTCGGCCATCTGCATCATGAATTGACGGATACGCACTATGCCGAGATAGGCCGTCTGGATGTACTGATGGTGCCTGTTGATGGCGGGCTGACGATGGGCGCCGACAGCATGAGCCGCGTGGTCAAGCGCCTGCGTTCCGCGCTGATCTTGCCGATGCACCGCACCGGCGCGCCGCTGGAGCAGTTTCTGACCATGTTTGGTGAAAGTTTCCGGATTGCCTATGCGAGCGATCCGATCATCCGGGTCTCAATGAGAAATCTTCCCCGCCAGCCGCAGATACTGGTGCCAAAAGGCATGCAATAGAGGGGCCGGCGAGGAAGGCGGGGGAGCCCGTTTATCAGGCGAAGGCGAGGTGCTGGCGCACGCCCACATCCGGTGTCTTGTCGTCGGACATATTGGCCTTGGCGATTTCCCAGCCGAATTTGAGCGTGCTGTCGGTCGAGGCCCAGATTTCCGCATCGTCAACGTGAAGCGCCAGCATGGTCAATTGCGGATCGGATTTTCCATGTTCGTACCAGGCGGCGGTAACGGAGTTCCAGTATTCCTCGATCTTTGCCTTGTCGTCACGCGCCTCAAGCACGCCCGAAAGGCAGGCGTGATAATCATGGTCCTTGCCAACGAGGCAGAAATGCGCCCGCGAACCCGGCTTCAGCGTTTTGACCAGATCGGTATCCTTCTTGGAGAAAAACCATATCGTGTTGGTCTTGGGGTCGGCGTGCGGTGCCATGGGCTGCATATGATTGTGCAGGCCCTCGAGGCCGAGCATGCCGGCATGGACCGAATTGACCTCGTCCCAGAGCTGGCGGGCAGGGGCTTCTCTTGCTTCAGTCAGGCTGACCATGTGCTTCCTCCTTCAGGTTCGCTGCGGCAACCGGGAGGGCAAAATGTCCCGCTCTTCCGCTTTCATGAACAAAACGAAAAGCGGATAAATCAGTTCCTTATATTCTTGCGGGCAAGAGAAAGCGCTTGCGGGCTTGAACGATGGGCCTATCGCACTTATAAGGCCCGCAATCTCCAAATTACGACAATCAGGTTTTCCATGGCTGGTCATTCACAGTTCAAGAACATCATGCACCGCAAGGGCAAGCAGGACTCCGTACGGTCCAAAATGTTTTCCAAGCTTGCGCGCGAAATCACCGTTGCGGCAAAGACGGGCATGCCCGACCCGAACATGAACCCGCGCCTGCGTCTGGCAATCCAGAACGCCAAGGCCCAGTCCATGCCGAAAGACAATATCGAGCGTGCCATCAAGAAGGCCTCCGGCGCAGACGGAGAAAACTACGATGAAGTCCGTTACGAGGGCTATGGTCCGGGCGGCGTCGCCGTCATCGTCGAGGCCCTGACCGACAACCGTAACCGTACCGCTTCCAACGTGCGCTCCATCTTCACCAAGGCCGGCGGCGCTCTCGGCGAAACCGGTTCCGTATCCTTCTCCTTCGACCGTGTCGGCGAAATCGCCTACAAGCCGGAAGTCGGCGATGCCGACAAGGTCATGGAAGCGGCTATCGAGGCGGGTGCCGACGATGTCGAAACCACCGAAGACGGCCACACCATCATCTGCGGTTTCGAAGCGATGAACGAGGTTTCCAAGGCGCTGGAAGGCGTGCTGGGTGAAGCCGAAAGCGTCAAGGCCATCTGGAAGTCGCAGAACACGGTGCCGGTGGATGAGGAAAAGGCGCAATCGCTGATGAAGCTCATCGACAATCTCGAAGACGATGACGACGTGCAGAACGTCTATTCCAACTTCGAGGTTTCCGAAGAAATCCTCGCCAAGCTTTCCGCCTGACATTTCATATCTTCTAAAAAAGCCCCGGTAGCGTTGTCGCTCCGGGGCTTTTTGTTTAGGCGGCCTTCCTGATGGAGGTCCGCACATCGGCGAAAATCTCCACGGAGCGCAGCCGTTTTTCGATGTCGTGGATCGGCATTGAGACGATCAGCTCGTCCGCCTGTGTCTCGGTGAGGAAACCGTCGAGATGGCGGCTGATCGTTTCGGGCGAGCCGACGGCCGCGAAACGCAACGTATGTTCCACGGAGAAACGTTCCATTTCGTTCCAGTAACCGTCCATGCTGTGCACCGGCTTCGGGAATGGGGTACGGACATTGCGGCGCAGATTGACGAATTGCTGTTGTGACGAGGTGAAGAGATGTTGCGCCTCCTCGTCCGTATCGGCACCCACACCCATCACACCCACCATCACATAGGGCTTGTCCAGCACCTCGGATGGCTGGAAGCGCTCGCGATAGATATGGATCGCCTCCATCAGCATGTCAGGGGCAAAATGTGAGGCGAAGGAATAGGGCAGGCCGAGCGCTGCCGCCAGATGCGCGCTGTAGGTGCTGGAGCCGAGCAGCCACAGCGGCACGTTCGAATTCATGCCGGGCACGGCCAGGATCGCCTGATCCTGCTGCGGTGGACCGAGGTAACGCTGGAGTTCGATAATATCCTGCGGGAAGTTTTCCGCACCCGCATCGAGGTTGCGGCGCAGTGCCCTTGCCGTTCGCATGTCGGTTCCGGGCGCGCGGCCAAGACCGAGATCGACACGACCGGGCAGCAGCGCCGCAAGCGTGCCGAACTGTTCGGCAATGACAAGCGGGGAATGGTTGGGCAGCATGATGCCACCCGAGCCGACCCGGATATGTTTCGTGGCTGCGCCCACATGGGCGATGACGAGCGAGGTTGCGGCGCTGGCAATACCCGGCATGCCATGATGTTCCGCCAGCCAGATGCGGTTATAGCCATGGTCTTCAGCCTTGATTGCCATGCGGCGGGAATTTTCAAGCGCCTCGCTGACGCTCTCGCCTTCGCCAATGGGCGAAAGGTCGAGGATGGAAAAGGGGATCATCCGACGCTCCTGCAGAGATATAATCTTTGTTGCGGATGTAAGGCGCGTGTCCCGATTTACCAGTGAAGTCGCATAGAATTGATGGATGGTTCAAAAAAATTGGGGCCTCCGAAGAGGCCCCTTTCACTGTCTCAGCCCGCCCGCCGGAATTGCCGGGTTTCACGATACCCTCTCGCATCCTGGTCAGGGGCCAGCACGAATTGTCCGAGCCTGCCATCCATTTCGCCCGCTTCGGAGGCGAGATTGTGGATGGCTGCCGTCGTTTCCTCCACCATGGCGGCGTTCTGCTGGGTCATGGTATCGAGGCTGGTGACGGTACTGTTGATTTCCGCAAGCGTGTGCGCCTCATCGCGGGTGGATTCCATGATCTCCTCGATGCGGGAACTGATGGTCTGCACATGTTTGCCGATACCCGTCAGCGAAGCGCCGGCCTTTTCGACCAGCACCACGCCCGCGGAAACCTCGTCGGTCGAGCGCTTCAGCAGGCTGGTGATCTCCTTTGCGGCCGCGGCTGACCTTTGCGCCAGTTCACGCACCTCCTGCGCCACGACGGCAAAGCCCTTGCCGGCGTCGCCCGCACGGGCGGCCTCGACACCCGCATTCAAGGCAAGCAGGTTCGTCTGGAAGGCGATTTCGTCGATGACGCCGATGATCTGGTTGATCTGACGCGACGAGGTCTGGATCGCCTCCATGGCGGCGATGGTCTGTTCCATCACGCGGCTCGAGGCCGTGGCTTCCGTGCTGGCATCGCGAGCGATCCTTGTCGCCTGTTCGGCGCGGTCGATCTGGTCACGAACCGCTTCGGTGATCGCCTTGATGGCACTTGCCGTCTCGGTGATGGAGGCAGCCTGACGTTCCGTGCGTTCCGCCAGCTGGTCCGCTCCCACCCGCATTTCTTCCGAGCCACCGCGAACGGCGGCGGAATTGCCGCCGATGGCCTGCATCGTTTCGCTGAGCCGGGCAAGCGCCGTATTGAAATTATGGCGCAGGCTTTCGAGATCCTCCGGGAAGACAGTGTCTATGCGATAGGCGAGATTGCCGTTCGCCAGCCGGTCCAGACCCTCATCCAGAGACCGCACGACCATTTGCAGCGTGCCGGCCTCGGCTTCGCGCTCGGCAAGATGCGCGCGTCGCGCCGTTTCGGCTTCCTCCCGCGTGCGCGATGCGGTCTCCTCCATCTCCCGCTGAAGGATGAGCTTTTCGCGGAAACTGCCGAGTGCCTGCGCCATGCGGCCAATCTCGTCGTTGCGGTCCTGATTGCCGATTTCGGCATCCAGCCTGCCAGCCGCCACTTCGCCGGTCAGCCCGGCAAGCTTTTCCAGCGGCGCGAACAGCCGCCGTGCGAAAAAGGCTGTCGCCACGCACATGGCGGCCAGAACACCAAAGCCGATCACGGCAAGTGTGCCGGCAATCGAGATGGAACCTGCATTCAACTCGCTGCGCAACATGCTTTCGACAGCGAGATATTTTTCACCGGCAAAAGCGAAAGGCCGCGCATAGGCATTGGCCTCGCCGTCCGGCCGGTCGATCTTGGCAATCGTCATTCCGGCCGTGTTCAGCGCTTCTCCATGGAAGCCGTAGATTGCCGGATCGAGGCTGACGAGCCTGCCGCCCTCCACGCCCAGAACCTTGCCATCGGCGGAAATGATCGCGGATTTTTCGGAGCTGCCGGCGGCAACGCCTTTTTCGAGTATCTGGCTGAAGATCTCCTGCTTGACGCGGAAGAGGACAATGCCCTTGAACGCGCCGAATTTGACGACCGGAATGCCGTAATAAATGCCAGCTTCATTCGTTGCAGCGTCGATCCGCAGGCCGGAAAAACTTGTCTGCGCCACGTCGTTCACGGCTTTTTCGGCGTTGGCGGCTCCGCGGGCAAATGCAGCGCCAAGGCCGCTTTCCGCCCAGGCGCCGCCCGTGATCGTTTCTCCGAAAGCGGGTCCCTTGAGATAAGAGTAATAGACCGTGCCGGCGGGATCGATGAAGAGAACATCGCTGAACGGTGTTTCCTTCAGATAACCGCCGATATCCGTCTGGGTCTTCTCATGGGTGGAATAATAAAAGCCGCTCGGGTTTTCGGGCTTGATCAGCTTTTCCCTGTCGGTGAAGGGGTTTTCCTTGACGAAGACGCGCTGCAATTCCGCCTTGGCGTCGCCGGAGCTCTTCTGCACGGTGCCCCAGCCGCTGCGCATCGAGACCACGGCCATTTGCAGGGATTCGATCTTGGCGATGGAATCCGCCTGTGTTTTCAGCTGTTCAAGGCGTTCCTGAAGCATGTCGCCGCGGAAGACGAGAATGCTTTCCATGGATTTCGATGCCTGCTCTTCGAGAACGCCGCTGCTGCTTTGATAGCCAAGAAGTGTCAGAGCCCCGGTCGAGATCGCCATCAGTGCGAGGAAAATCACCAGCACTTTGGTGGATATGGAATGAAAACGGTTCAGCATGGCCGTTGCAGCCCCCAATGCCGGATCAGTTCCCACGCCAAGCATGAATGGCGCCACCGGATGACTGATATGGCTTGAATATTATGCTGCGGATCATCATGCCCGCAGCTCCCCTTTTTTGATTTTGTGCGGGAACAATGCGGTACGCGGTTTAAGCAGAGGTAAATGCTGCACTGCAAATTTGATGAATGTTGTCGTTTTGTTCACTTATCGCTGGCAGGGTCGCAGCCGGAAAGATAAGGTAACTCATGCAAAAGACGATTCGAATCATCGGCATCGACCCCGGATTGCGTCGCACCGGATGGGGTGTCATCGACACTCTCGGCAACAGCCTTCGGTTTGTCGCCTCCGGTACCGTGACATCGGATGGCGATATGGATCTTGCCTCCCGCCTGTGCCAGCTGCATGACGGGCTGGCCGATATCGTGCACAGCCATCAGCCCGACGAGGCGGCGGTGGAGCAGACTTTCGTGAACAAGGATGCGGTGGCCACGCTGAAACTCGGTCAGGCGCGCGGCATCGCCATGCTGGTTCCGGCACGGGCGGGATTGCCTGTTTTTGAATATGCACCGAATGCGGTCAAAAAAGCCGTCATCGGTGTCGGGCACGGCGAAAAGCAGCAAATTCACATGATGCTGAAAATCCTGATGCCGAAGGCCGAATTCAAGGGTAACGATGCAGCGGACGCGCTCGCCATCGCCATCTGCCACGCCCATAATCGCGGCGGTGACAGAATGCGGCGGCTACTGGCGGCCGGTTAATATAAAGTCTCATTGCAGCGGGCGGCATCATGATCGGAAAACTGAAAGGCAGCATCGAGGAAATCGGCGCGGATTACGTGCTGGTGGATGTGCATGGCGTTTGTTATGTCGCCTATTGTTCGGCCCGCACGCTGTCGAAAATCGGCTCCGTCGGGGAGGCGGTGGTGCTGTTCATCGAAACCTATGTGCGCGAGGACCAGCTGAAACTCTTCGGCTTTCTCTCGGCGCTGGAGCGGGAATGGTTCAACCTGTTGCAGAGCGTGCAGGGTGTAGGCTCGAAAGTGGCCTTGGCCGTCCTTTCCACCTTGTCGCCTTCCGAACTGGCCAATGCCATTGCACTTCAGGACAAGGTGATGATCTCACGCGCGCCCGGTGTGGGGCCAAAGGTGGCGGTGCGCCTCGTGACCGAGCTTCGAAACAAGGCGCCCGCCTTTGCGGGAGAGGCCTCCGCCTCGATAGGATTGAAGCAGGAGCTTGGCGAGGGTGTCGCATCCGCGCCGGTAGCGGATGCCGTTTCCGCACTCACCAATCTCGGCTATTCACGCGATCAGGCGGCCAATGCGGTAGCTGCCGCATTGAAGAATGGCGGGGAGGGCGGCGACAGCGCCAGGCTGATCCGGCTCGGACTGAAAGAGCTTTCGCGGTAGACTGAGCGCGATACACATGCTGTTCGGGCGCGAATTGAATTTCGTGAAGCGCCTTGACGCGACAGTCATGATATAGCGGCGAAGACCATCTCATGAATTCGGTTTAGAACAATGGAATGCCCTGAATGAGCGATGCGGACAGACTGATTTCTGCGGACAAGCGCGGTGAGGATATCGACACCACCATGCGTCCACAGTCGCTGGACGATTTTACCGGCCAGGCGGAAGCCCGCGCCAATCTTAAGGTGTTCATCGAGGCCGCCAAGAACCGTGGCGAGGCGCTGGATCATGTGCTTTTCGTTGGCCCGCCCGGCCTCGGCAAGACGACGCTGGCACAGATCATGGCCAAGGAGCTCGGCGTCAACTTCAAGTCGACATCCGGCCCTGTCATCGCCAAGGCGGGTGATCTTGCCGCACTTCTGACCAATCTTGAGGAGCGCGACGTACTCTTCATCGATGAAATCCACCGTCTCAACCCGGCGGTGGAAGAAATCCTCTATCCGGCAATGGAGGATTTCCAGCTCGATCTCATCATCGGCGAAGGACCGGCGGCCCGTTCGGTCAAGATCGATCTTTCCAAATTCACTCTCGTTGCCGCGACCACGCGTCTCGGTTTGCTGACGACGCCGCTGCGCGACCGTTTCGGCATCCCCGTCCGGTTGGCCTTCTACACTGTGGATGAGCTGGAGCTGATCGTCCGGCGCGGCGCGCGGCTGATGGGGCTGAATATGACCGACGAAGGCGCGCGCGAGGTCGCAAGGCGTGCCCGCGGCACGCCGCGCATCGCCGGCCGGCTCTTGCGCCGCGTGCGCGATTTCGCCGAGGTGGCGCGGGCGGAAGCGGTCACGCGTGAGATCGCCGACGAAGCTTTGACGCGGCTGCTGGTCGACAAAATGGGTCTCGACCAGTTGGACATGCGGTATCTCACCATGATCGCCGTCAATTTCGGCGGCGGCCCGGTCGGCATCGAAACCATCGCCGCCGGCCTGTCGGAGCCGCGCGATGCCATCGAGGACATCATCGAACCCTATATGATCCAGCAGGGCTTTATCCAGCGTACACCGCGCGGGCGTATTCTGACCGGGACGGCCTGGAAACATCTGGGAATGCAGCCGCCCAAGGATATTGAGGCGGCGCAGTTCCGGCTGACGCTGGAGGAGGATTGATTGATTTCCCGCCGCGCCTTTCTGAGGGTTCTCGGGGGTGGCTTTGCGGGTGCCATGGCGCTCGGTTCCTATGCTTTCGGCTTCGAACCGCTCCTTCGGCTTAACGTGACCCGTTATGCGTTGACGCCGCCCGGCTGGCCGCCGGGTCTAAAATTACGGCTGGTGGTGCTTGCTGATATTCACGCCTGCGAGCCTTGGATGTCTGCTGCCCGGATTACCGCCATTTGCAATCATGCCAACAGTCTCGGCGGCGACGTAGTATTGCTGCTTGGTGACTATACCGCTGGTATGAATCTCGTGACAAGCTATGTCCATTCGAGAGATTGGTCGAAGGCTCTTGCGGTATTGAAGGCACCCCTCGGTGTTCATGCGATCATGGGTAATCATGACTGGTGGGAAGACCGGTCGGCGCAGAAAGCCGGTGGCGGTGAAACGTTCGGTCACAAGGCGCTTGCCGATGTTGGCATTGCCGTCTACGGCAATCGTGTCTTGCGGCTGGAAAAGAATGGCCAAGGCTTCTGGATCGCAGGGCTGGAGGACCAGCTTGCATTGTTGCCGGGCAAAAAATGGGATCGCCGAACCATGCGCGGACTCGACGATCTCGACGGTACGCTCATGCAGGTGACGGATGAAGCACCGGTTATCCTTATGGCGCATGAACCGGATGTTTTTCCCAAAGTGCCGTCCCGTGTGGCGTTAACGCTGTCCGGGCATACCCATGGCGGACAAATACGGCTTTTGGGACGTTCGCCTGTGGTACCGTCGCGCTACGGCAATCGCTATGCTTACGGACATGTGGTCGAGGACGGTCGCAACCTGATTATCTCGGGCGGCCTTGGTTGCTCCATCGCGCCCGTCCGCTTTGGCGTTCCACCGGAAATCGTGGTCGTTGATCTTGGATCATCCGTCTGAGCTTTTCTGAGCCGTTCGGCGATCGACCAGAAAGACGGCGCGAACGTTCTAAAAAGCAGATCGGAGCTCGAACGCACCGATTGAACGATGCCGTCATTCGGCGTCAAAGGAGGGATGCTGATGCCTTACGATCCGTTGCGGATCTTCCGCAAACTCGCGCGCAATAATCGCCTGGCCAATTTCCGGCTGCACCAAGCCTGTCTTCAGCTTTCGCAGGAGGAGTTTATCGCCCGTCGTGTCAGCTTCTTTCCAACGCTCCGCGCCACGCTGAACCACATCTACACCGTCGACCGATTCTATATCGATGCCCTCCAGGGCGGGACGCTCGGTCTGGCTGCCTTTGCCTCAGAGGAGCCCTTCGCCACGATGCGGGTGCTACGGAGCGCCCAGATGGAACTGGACGAGGTGCTGATCGCCTTTGTCGACGGGCTCGATGAAGACGGCCTTGCCGCAACCGTCAATATCCATCGCGGCACGCGCATCCAGCAGGATCGCTGCGACGATATCCTGTCCCATCTCTTCCAGCACCAGACGCATCATCGGGGGCAGGCGCATGCCATGTTGTCCGGCACCACGATCAAGCCGCCGCAACTGGATGAATTCATTGTGGGCGATGACGCAAAGGCGAGAAAAGAAGAGATGGATGCGTTAGGGTGGACGGAAACCGATTTGATGTTTCCAGCCGCAGGTCCGGACAATGACGCACGATAACAAGACGCAGGACACCCGCATCCGCATGAAGTTCAAGCCGAAGCGAATTTTCCAGATGCGTGTCGCGGGGTTGGCGTTTCGTGATGGACACGTGCTGGTGCACCGGGCATCGCACGAAAAATTCTGGACCTTTCCGGGTGGCCGTGCCGAAATGGGCGAGCGCTCGGAGGAAACGCTGGCGCGCGAAATGGTGGAGGAGCTTGGCGTCGAGGCCAAGGTGGGGCGGCTTTTATGGGCGGTTGAGAATTTTTTCCACTACGAGGGCAAGGACTGGCACGAACTCGGTTTTTATTACTTGATGGACCTGCCGGAGACGCTGGCTTTTCATCCCACCGCAATCATCCACCGTGTTCAGGACGGCGATAACGAGCTGGAATTCCGCTGGGTCGCCGCGACCCGGCAGGCATTGACGGAGCTTGATATTCCGCCCTATTTCATCGCCGACGAAATAGAACACCTACCGAAGACGACGAGACATCTCGTCTGGCATGACGGCGATCTGGACGATAAATGACTTCTGCCCCCGAACGCCACATGATCCGGCTGGACCGGAAACCGCAGCTCTTCAGCATGCGCGTCGCGGCGCTTATTTTTCAGAACGACCATATTCTCGTCCAGCGCGGCACCAAGGACAGTTATTGGGCCTTGCCGGGCGGGCGGGCGGAAATAGGCGAAAGCTCGCAGGAAACCATCATCCGCGAGATCAGCGAGGAGCTTGATCGGCATTGTACCGTTGAGCGCCTCCTATGGTCGGCCGAGAATTTTTTCGCTTATGACGATTATGCCGCGCATGAGCTGGCGTTTTATTATCTGGTTTCGCTTCGCCAGGCCTTTCCTTTCCATGGTAGCGATATCGTGCACCGGGTGCTGGATGGCGTCGAGGTAGAATTCCGCTGGTTGCCTGCGCAATCTTCCACCCTGCTGGATCACGATCTCAGGCCTCGTTTTATTGCAGACCGCATCGAGAATCTGCCCCAGCGCCACGAGCATCTTATCGTCCGCGAAGGTTGCTTCGATGCGGCCGAACTTTCCAGGGAGACAATATGAGCGAGCTTATGGTTTCGCTTTCAGGCGAACTCATCGAACATGGGCACCGCCTGAGGCAGCGCGTCTATTATGAGGACACGGATTTTTCCGGCCTCGTGTATCACGCGCGCTATCTGCATTTTCTCGAGCGTGGACGCACCGATTACCTGCGCTGCCTCGGTTGCGAGCAGGGCGCGCTTCTTACCGCCGATGAGGAAGGCCTTGTCTTCGTCGTTCATCGCATGGAGATCGATTTCAAGACCCCGGCGCGGATGGATGATGTGCTGACAATCACCACTGTGACAGAAAAGGCCGGCGGCGCGAAAATGGTGCTCAATCAGGAAATCCGGCGTGGTGAAACCCTGCTGGTTGCCGCCAGGGTCATCATTGCCGTCATCAATGCCAATGGTCGCCCAAGGCGTCTTCCGGAGACGGTGGCGGAAAAATTCCTGAAGTAATTGACGGCCCGGTCCAGTAAATCCACCAGGCGTGGCGCGGTTGTAACACTCCTTTAACCATAATGGTGTCTTACTTTAGCAACTGGCATTTG
The DNA here is from genome assembly GCF_058803865.1 of Agrobacterium sp. GW821-FHT14E08. NCBI lineage: Bacteria > Pseudomonadati > Pseudomonadota > Alphaproteobacteria > Hyphomicrobiales > Rhizobiaceae > Agrobacterium > Agrobacterium sp. GW821-FHT14E08. The sequence continues at coordinate 254,270 of NZ_JBXAPJ010000003.1, forward strand.
TGCGGCGCACGCCTTCCTTTCACCAAATTTATTGGCAAGTAAGGCTTACTGGCAAGTATCGGGGTATGGCAAAGGGGTTGGCGGCTGTCGCCGCATGACTTCGAGCGTTAACACGCGTTTGAATCGCCCGGTCCCGTACCGGGCGTTTGGATTCGGGGATTGGATATTTATGGAACAGGCAGGTTTGGCAGCGGCGACGCACGATGTAAGTCTCTGGGCACTGTTTATGCAGGCGGGCCTCATCGTGAAGCTCGTGATGATCGGACTTATCGCCGCCTCGGTCTGGACGTGGGCGATCGTCTTTGACAAATATGTGAGCTTCGGCAAGGCAAAGCGCCAGTTCGACCAGTTCGAACAGGTCTTCTGGTCTGGCCAGTCGCTCGAGGAGCTTTATCGCACGCTGGCGGAACGCCAGAATGGCGGTCTAGCGGCAATTTTCGTTTCCGCCATGCGGGAATGGAAAAAATCATTCGAACGCGGCGCGCGTTCGCCCATCGGTCTGCAGATGCGTATCGACCGGGCGATGGATGTAACGATCGCACGTGAAGGCGAACAATATGAGGCTCGCCTCGGTTCGCTTGCCACCATTGGCTCGGCTGGTCCCTTCATCGGCCTCTTCGGTACGGTTGTTGGTATCATGACCTCGTTCCAGGCGATTGCCGGTTCGAAGTCGACCAACCTTGCGGTCGTGGCGCCGGGTATCGCCGAAGCGCTTCTGGCAACGGCTATCGGCCTTGTCGCGGCTATTCCGGCGGTTATCGCCTATAACAAGTTCACGGCCGACGCGCATAAGCTTTCCGCCCGTATGGAAGGTTTCGCCGACGAGTTCTCCGCGATCCTGTCGCGCCAGATCGATGAAAAACTTCAGACACGGCAGGCCGCCCAATAAGCGGCCCCCAATGCATGCTGTGCAGTAATTTGCCGCAAGGCAAAATGGAGTAGATGATATGGGTATGTCAGCAGGTGGCAGCGGCGGCGGTTCCGGTGGACGCCGGGGTGGGCGCGGCGGACGGCGCAAAGGCGGCGCGATAAGCGAGATCAACGTGACGCCGCTGGTCGACGTCATGCTCGTGCTGCTCATCATCTTCATGGTGGCAGCGCCGATGATGACGGTCGGCGTGCCTATCGATCTGCCGCAGACATCCGCCAATGCGCTGAATTCGGACACGCAGCCGATCACCATTTCCGTCAATGCCAATGGCCAGATCCATTTGCAGGAAACCGAAATCCAGGCGGCCGAAGTGGCCGACAAGCTGCAGGCAATCGCCACGACTGGTTATAACGAACGTATCTTCGTGCGCGCGGATTCCGTTGCCGCATACGGCGTCGTCGCCGATGTGATGGCGCGTATCCAGGCGGCGGGCTTCAAGAATATCGGCCTTGTGACCCAGCAGAAACAGGACAATTGACGTAAAACGATGAAGGGCAGCATCACCACATCCGCGATCGTGCATGCGTCGCTTCTGGCTTTCGCCCTCGTTTCCCTGGGCTCGCCGGAACCGCTCGACGTGTCGCAGGCCGAGGCCTTGCCGGTGGAACTGGTGCCCATTGAGGAACTGACCCAGATCCAGCAGGGCGACAAGAAGGCACCGAAGGCGGAAAAGTCCGCTCCTGTTCCGACCACACGTCCTGACATCATCGAGAACGCCCAGAATGTCGGCAACAACACGGCCGATCTTGACGCGCCGCCGACGCCGACCACCAAGCCTAACGACAATATCAGCGCCGCGGCCCCGCCAAAGCAGGAAAAGCCGCAGCCGGTCGTCGATACCAAGGCGAACGAGGTAAAGGAAATCGTCAAGGAAGAGACCTCGGCTCCCAAGCCGCAGGAAATGGCCGCCTTGCCGCAAACCAAGCCTGAAATTGCGCCCCAGCCGAAGACGGAGCCGCCGCCGCAGGAAACCAAGGCGGAAGAACCGCCGCCGGCCACGCAGGAGCCGGCCGAGATTCCCGTGCCGCAGAACGTTCCACGCCCGAATTCCCGCCCCGAGCCGCCGAAGCCGGAAGAGCCGAAGCAGGCTGAAACCAAGCCTGCAGAGCAGAAGCCCGCTGAAAAACCGGCCGAGACCAAGCCCGACCAGGCAAAGTCCACCGACAAACCTTCCGATAAGAAGCCGGGCGAGAAGAAGCAGGAGACGGCGAAATCCGCCTCGTCCAAGGAAAGCGATTTCAACGCCGACGATGTTGCAGCCCTGTTGAACAAGCAGGCACCCTCCGGTGGCGGCGCGAAGCGGTCGACGCAAACCGCTTCGCTTGGCGGCAAGAAGACAACGGGCGGTTCGACGCTCAGCCAGACGGAAATGGATGCGCTACGCGGCGCGATCCAGAAGAACTGGCAGATCATTCCCGGCATGGCGGATGCCTCGGACGTTCGCGTTCGGGTCACCATGAAGCTCGACCGTGATGGAACCATCATCGGCCGGCCCGAGATCGAAGCAACCGGTGGTTCCGAAGGAACGCGCCGTGCTCTTTCCGGCGGAGCCTATCGCGCCATCATGCGTTCTGCTCCGTTCACGAACCTTCCTGCCGACAAATATGACGCATGGAACGAAGTCGTTGTGAACTTCGATCCCAGTGAATTGCTATGAATGCTGAAAGGCCTGGCAACATGAAAATATTCTCGCCGATCCGGCTGGTGCTCGCTGTCGCGGCCCTCATGTCGGTTTTCTCCGCACCGGCTTTTGCGCGGGTGGAAATCAACATCAACAAGGGTAACGTCGAGCCCTTGCCCATCGCCATCACCGACTTCATGTCGGGAGACGGCATCGGTGCCCAGGTTTCGGCCGTCATCGCAGCCGATCTGCAGCGCTCCGGTCTTTTCGCGCCGGTCAACAAGAGCGCCTTCATCGAAAAGATTACCAGCCCGGATCAGCAGCCGCGTTTTGAGGACTGGAAGGTTATCAACGCCCAGGCGCTTGTGACCGGCCGCGTGACACGCGAAAGCGATGGCCGCCTGCGCGCCGAATTCCGCCTGTGGGATACTTTTGCAGGCCAGCAGATGACCGGCCAGCAATTCTTCACCCAGCCGGAAAACTGGCGCCGTGTTGCCCATATCATCGCCGACGCCATCTATGAACGGATCACGGGTGAGAAGGGTTACTTCGACACGCGCGTTGTCTTCGTCTCCGAAAGCGGCCCGAAGACGGCCCGCAAGCGCCAGCTGTCGATCATGGATCAGGACGGTTTCAACGTCCGTAACCTCACCAATTCCAATGACATCGTTCTGACGCCGCGTTTCTCGCCGAACCGTCAGGAAGTGACTTACATGTCCTTCGAGGGCCAGCAGCCGCGCGTTTACCTGCTGCAGCTGGAAACCGGACAGCGCGAAGTGGTCGGCAACTTCCCCGGCATGACGTTCTCGCCGCGCTTCTCGCCTGATGGACAGAAGGTCATCATGAGCCTGCAGCAGGATGGCAACGCCAATATCTACACCATGGATTTGCGCTCGCGCACCACGACGCGGCTGACGAACACGTCCGCGATTGATACGGCGCCATCATTTTCTCCGGATGGACAGCGCGTCGCCTTTGAAAGCGATCGTGGCGGCCGTCAGCAGATCTACGTAATGAATGCCGATGGCTCCGGCCAGCAGCGCCTTTCCTTCGGTGACGGCTCCTATTCCACGCCGGTATGGTCGCCGCGCGGCGATCTGATCGCCTTCACCAAACAGTCCGGCGGCAAGTTTTCGATCGGTGTGATGAAGACCGACGGTTCGGGCGAGCGCATTCTGACCAGCGGCTTCCACAATGAAGGCCCGACCTGGGCGCCGAATGGCCGCGTGCTGATGTTCTTCCGTCAGAACGCCGGTGCCGGCGGTCCGCAGCTCTATTCGATCGACCTGACGGGCTATAACGAACAGCTCATCAAGACGCCGACTTTCGCTTCGGACCCGGCATGGTCGCCGCTTCTGGACTGATATGACTGTCATGACGGCGTCGGAATATCCGGCGCCGTCATGTTTTATGCATGCCATGCGGGAATGCGCCTCTTTCTTGCCGCAAACTCTTGTGAGGGAGCAAAAAAGTGGGACATTTCCTTTCTGTTAACCATAAGCGTTTGCCGGCTATTAACCGCGATCAGTTAGTGTCTGGCAACGTTATTGAAATTCCAAGGAGAGACCGGCGATGAGCCGTACACACATTTCGGCACTCAGCCCGATGCAGAAACTGGCCCGTAACCCGGCTGTCATCGCCATGACGCTCGCGCTTGCTCTCGCAGGCTGCGCGAACAAGAAGAACATGCCGAACAGCGCCGGTGAACTCGGCCTTGGTGGCGCGGGTTCCGCAACGCCGGGCTCCCAGCAGGACTTCACGGTCAATGTCGGCGACCGCATCTTCTTCGACACGGACTCGACCTCGATCCGCGCCGATGCGCAGCAGACCCTGCAGCGCCAGGCTCAGTGGCTCGCCCGTTACCCGAACTACGCGATCACGGTCGAAGGCCATGCCGACGAACGCGGTACACGCGAATACAACCTTGCACTCGGCGCCCGCCGCGCTGCTGCAACCCGTGACTTCCTGGCTTCCCAGGGCGTTCCGGCAAACCGCATGAAGACGATCTCCTACGGCAAGGAACGTCCGGTCGCCGTTTGCGACGACATCTCCTGCTGGTCGCAGAACCGCCGCGCCGTTACGGTTCTCGGTGGCGCGGGCATGTGATTGCCTGACGTTATTGTGATCTCAAATGGAAGGCGGTCTTCGGGCCGCCTTTTGTTTTTTTCATAGTTTGGCCGAAGTTAAGTTGCTTTTTTGGTTGATATGGAAAAAATCCGGCTTGCGCCATTCCGGTGCAAATCAGTTAAGGCAGGACGAATGAGATGAAGAAACTTGTCGTGGCGGGAATGCTGGGGCTTGCAGCCTGCACCGGCCTGAGCGGCATCGCCGTTTCGGGTCCGCTGTTCGGTGCGGGGGGTAGCTTCGGCACGATCAACTCTCAACAGGCCCCGGTCGTCCGGGTTCAGGCCAATGAAGCCTATCGGGTTCAGCAGCTTGAAGAACAGATCCGGCAGCTCAACGGCCGTATCGAGGAAATGAGCTTCCAGCTTTTGCAGATGCAGGAAACGATCCGCAAGGCGCAGGAGGACAATGAGTTCCGCTTCCAGGAACTAGAAAGCGGCAATGCCGGCGGCAAGGCCGCAAGTCCCGCAACGCCGAAAAAGAAGGCGGAGGCCAGTCCGGTAAGTCCGGCCACACCACCGACCGACGACGTTGCAACGATTATCGAAACGCCACCCGAGGGTGGCGCTTCCGTTTCCCCGTCTGCTCCTTCCAATGCGCCGACAAGCGCACCGGGAGAGACGACGCTCGGCTCCATCGAACTCGATTCCAAGGGAATGCCGATTGGCGGTACGCTCAATCAGGGCGCCAACAACTCGTCAGGCAGTCTTCCCGGTGTGACCACCGGCAATAGCCCGCGCAAGACCGATCCGGTCAATACGGCGGCGCTGACCAGCGAGAGCGATATCTATCAGGCCGCTTACGGCCATGTTCTTTCCGGTGACTACAAGCTGGCGGAGCAGGGTTTCCAGCAATATCTCCAGGGTTATCCCAAGGGCGCTAAGGCTGCGGATGCCAGCTTCTGGCTGGGCGAGGCGCTATATTCGCAGGGCAAGTTCAACGAGGCCGCAAAAACCTTCCTCAACGGTCACCAGACCTATGGCAAATCTCCGAAAGCGCCGGAAATGCTGATGAAGCTCGGCATGTCGCTTGCCGCTCTCGACAATACCGAAACCGCCTGCGCCACGCTGCGCGAGGTGCCGAAGCGTTATCCCAGTGCTTCGAAGACCGTGCTGAACAAGGTTGCCAGCGAACAGAAGCGGCTGAGCTGCTGATTTTCCCCTGCTGTGGCGGGTATTTCCATGCCGGTTGATGCCCGTATTTTGAGCGAAAAGACAGTTGTGCCGCTTGCGGCGGCAAGATCTTTTGTCGAAAATCTTCGCAAACCCGCCCATATCCTCGTCGCAATCTCCGGCGGCAGTGATTCCACAGGCCTGTTGCTGGCATTGCATGAGGCAGCAGCGGAATGGAGTCAGGACCGTTTGCGACTTTCCGCCGTTACGGTGGACCATGCGCTGAGAGCGGAATCCGCCGATGAGGCGCTCAAGGTCGGCGTGCTTTGCGCGGAACTTGGCATCTCCCACGTCATTCGCCGATGGGACGATGCCAAACCGGCCTCGGGCCTTTCCGAAGCCTCCCGGCTTGCCCGTTACCGCCTGATTGCCGAGGTTGCCCGTGAGATCGGCGCCGATCTTGTCGTGACCGGACATACCGCCGGCGACCAGCGTGAGACCGTGGCGATGCGCGCCGCCCGCGGCGGCGGCTCTGAGAATCCCGGTCTCTCCGGCATGGCGGACGCAGTCCTATACGATGGCCGTCACTGGATCATGAGGCCGTTTCTGATGTGCGAGAGGCAAGCGATCCGCGACTACGTCTCGTCCTGCTCACGCAGCTGGTTTGACGATCCGAGCAATGAGAATATCCGATATGAGAGAGTGCGGGTGCGGCAGGCGCTTGCCCCTTCCCCTGTCCGTATCGATGTGGAGGCTTCTATCAAAAGACAGGTGCTTTCCGAAAAAACAGCCATTTTCCTGCGCGGTCACACAGAGGTCTTTCACGCCGCGCTGGCCAGGTTCGCCAGCGATGGCATCGATCCCGATCTTCCCGAGTTCCGGCATGGGCTGGCGGCGCTGGTCGCCACACTGGGCGGAAGGGCATATTTTCCCGCCGCAAACAGCATGGAGCGCGTTTTGCGGTTTCTCAAAACGGGTGAAAACGGGCGACTGACGGTTGGGCGCGTCCTGCTCGATCGTCGGAGGGACGGGCTTTATATGTTTCGCGAGCAGCGAAACCTGCCGGAGCTTCCAGTAGGCGCGTATCAACAGGGGCTGTGGGACGATCGTTTCCTTGTGAAGAACGGATCGGCTTTTCCAGTCCATGTCAAAGCGCGCAGGACCGGTGACGCTGCGCAAGCGGCCGCGCTTTTTTCGTCGGTACCGGCTGGGGGGGCGAAGCCGGCAATGGCGGGTCTGCCGCAAATCGTCGCAGCGACGGATGGGCCGGGTTCGTTATCAGATGCCATCATCATTACGCCGAGGCTTGCACCTTTTGATCTTTTCCTGCCGCGCTTCGACCTGGAGTTGGCGAATGCAATCGCCAATTTATTCGGACGGGCGGCATATCCACAGCCCCCGGTTTAAATCCGGCCTCTTTTTCGTGAATTGCCTTGGAATACTTTTTACACCAAAACGCATCAGATAACGCCCTTCGCCTTGGCAACGGCAGATGTCGTCCTTATGTTAGGGGCACGTAAGAGCGGGCAGCAAACATGCCCGTGTGAGTTCGGGGAGTTCGATGAACCCAAATTTCAGAAATTTCGCCTTGTGGGCCGTGATCGCCATCTTGCTGATCGCGCTGTTCAGCATGTTCCAGACGTCGCCGACGCAAACGGGTTCGCGGGAAATTCCGTATTCCCAGTTTCTTCGCGATGTGGATTCCGGGCGAGTTCGCGACGTGACCGTCACCGGTAACCGGGTTCTCGGAACCTATACCGAAAACGGCACGGCCTTTCAGACCTATTCCCCCGTCATCGACGACAGCCTGATGGAGCGGTTGCAAAGCAAGAACGTGACCATCGTGGCGCGTCCTGAAAGCGACGGATCCTCCGGTTTTTTGAGCTATCTCGGTACGCTTTTGCCGATGTTCCTCATCCTCGGCGTCTGGCTGTTCTTCATGCGGCAGATGCAGGGCGGCTCGCGTGGCGCAATGGGCTTCGGCAAGTCCAAGGCCAAGCTTCTGACGGAAGCCCATGGCCGAGTGACGTTTGACGATGTTGCCGGCGTGGACGAAGCCAAGCAGGACCTCGAGGAAATCGTCGAATTCCTGCGTGATCCGCAGAAGTTCCAGCGTCTCGGCGGTAAAATCCCGCGCGGCGTGCTTCTGGTCGGCCCTCCCGGTACGGGTAAGACGCTTCTGGCGCGTTCCGTCGCCGGTGAAGCCAATGTGCCCTTCTTCACCATTTCCGGTTCGGACTTCGTGGAAATGTTCGTGGGCGTCGGTGCAAGCCGCGTGCGTGACATGTTCGAACAGGCGAAGAAGAACGCACCCTGCATCATCTTCATCGACGAAATCGACGCCGTCGGCCGCCATCGTGGCGCCGGTCTTGGCGGCGGTAACGATGAGCGCGAACAGACGCTGAACCAGCTGCTGGTCGAGATGGACGGTTTCGAAGCGAATGAGGGCATCATCCTTATCGCCGCTACCAACCGTCCTGATGTTCTTGACCCCGCACTTCTGCGTCCCGGCCGTTTCGACCGTCAGGTCGTCGTGCCGAACCCTGATATCGTCGGCCGCGAGCGCATCCTCAAGGTGCATATCCGCAACGTGCCGCTGGCGCCGAATGTCGATCTCAAGGTTCTGGCCCGCGGCACCCCCGGTTTTTCGGGTGCGGACCTGATGAACCTCGTCAACGAAGCTGCCCTTATGGCCGCCCGCCGCAACAAGCGTGTGGTCACCATGCAGGAATTCGAAGACGCCAAGGACAAGATCATGATGGGTGCGGAACGCCGCTCGTCCGCCATGACCGAGGCAGAAAAGAAGCTGACCGCCTACCACGAAGCCGGCCATGCCATCACCGCGCTGAAGGTTGCCGTGGCGGATCCGTTGCACAAGGCGACGATCATCCCGCGCGGCCGTGCACTCGGCATGGTCATGCAGCTGCCGGAAGGCGACCGCTACTCCATGAGCTACAAGTGGATGGTGTCGCGCCTCGTCATCATGATGGGTGGCCGTGTTGCCGAGGAACTGACCTTCGGCAAGGAGAACATCACGTCAGGCGCGTCTTCGGATATCGAGCAGGCCACCAAGCTTGCCCGCGCCATGGTCACGCAATGGGGCTTCTCCGATGCTCTTGGCCAGGTTTCTTACGGTGAGAACCAGCAGGAAGTCTTCCTTGGCCATTCCGTCTCGCAGTCGAAGAATGTTTCCGAAGCGACGGCCCAGACCATCGACACCGAAGTCCGCCGCCTGATCGACGAGGCCTATACCGAGGCACGGCGTATCCTGACTGATAACCACGATGGATTCGTCGCCATTGCCGAGGGCCTTCTTGAATACGAAACCCTGACGGGTGACGAGATCAAGGCCCTGCTGAAGGGCGAGAAGCCCGCCCGCGATCTGGGCGACGATTCTCCCGGCAGCCGCGGTTCGGCAGTGCCGAAGGCCGGCACCAAGAAGGATGGTCCGAGTGAAGTGAAGGGCGATGGCGAAGCCAAGGGTGATGGTGAGGCCGAAGGCGGCATGGAGCCGCAGCCGCACTGATCGCCAGCGCCGAGCGAGTGATTGTAAAAGGCCACCCGGTTTTCCGGGTGGCCTTTTCAGTTTAGTAACAAGATATAAGCCATTTTTGCGGTAATTTACGTGCTGTTTATCGTGGTTTGTGGCATCTAGCCAAAAACGCTTCCGGCTGTTTTCAGGTTTTGCCGGAATGCTGGAAAAGATTTGGAGTTCAAATGGCACGCCGTTATTTCGGAACCGATGGTATCCGCGGACAATCGAACGTCTTCCCCATGACGCCGGATCTGGCGATGCGTGTGGGCATTGCGGTCGGCACGATCTTCCGCCGTGGCCATCATCGCCATCGTGTCGTCATCGGCAAGGATACGCGCCTTTCCGGTTACATGCTGGAAAACGCACTGGTTGCCGGTTTCACCGCAGCCGGCCTCGATGTTTTCCTGCTCGGACCTATTCCGACGCCTGCCGTCGCCATGCTCACCCGGTCGCTGCGCGCTGATATCGGTGTAATGATCTCGGCATCGCACAATCCCTTCTCCGATAATGGCATCAAGCTTTTCGGACCTGACGGATACAAGCTTTCCGACGAGCTGGAACTGGAGATCGAGGATCTTCTCGACAAGGATATTTACGCGCAGCTTGCCAAGCCGAGCGAGATCGGTCGCGCAAAGCGCGTGGATGGCGATATCTACCGCTATATCGAATTCGTCAAACGCACCCTGCCGCGTGATGTAACGCTGAGCGGCTTGCGGATCGCCATCGACTGCGCCAACGGCGCCGCTTACAAGGTGGCCCCGGCGGCACTCTGGGAACTCGGCGCTGAAGTCGTCACCATCGGTAACGAACCGAATGGTATCAATATCAACCTCGAATGCGGCTCCACCCATCCGGAAGCCCTGCAGAAGAAGGTGCATGAAGTGCGGGCCGATATTGGCATCGCGCTCGATGGTGATGCGGACCGCGTCATCATCGTCGACGAACGTGGCGAGATCGTTGATGGTGACCAGCTGATGGCTGTGATTGCCGATAGCTGGGCTGACGACAAGACGCTTCGCGGCGGCGGCATCGTCGCCACCGTCATGTCAAACCTCGGTCTCGAACGTTTCCTTGGTGACAAGGGCCTCACTCTTGCCCGCACCAAGGTCGGCGACCGTTATGTTGTCGAACACATGCGCAACCATAATTTCAACGTCGGCGGCGAGCAGTCCGGCCATATCGTGCTGTCGGATTACGGTACGACCGGCGATGGCCTCGTTGCGGCATTGCAGGTTCTTGCCAAGGTCAAACGCTCCGGCCGCACTGTCAGCGAGGTTTGCCGCAAGTTTGAGCCTGTGCCGCAGCTTTTGAAGAATGTGCGTATTTCGGGTGGCAAGCCGCTTGAAAACCCTATCGTGCAGCAGGCGATTGCGGATGCCGAAAGCGCATTGGCCAATAATGGCCGTCTCGTCATTCGCCCTTCCGGCACGGAACCATTGATCCGCGTCATGGCCGAGGGCGACGACAGCGCGCAGGTGGAGCAGATCGTCAATGATCTCGTTGGCGTTATATCAAGCGCTCGTTCCGCTGCCTGAGTTACGCTGATAGCAATAATAGAAAAGCCGGCCGTCCAGCCGGCTTTTTCTTTGAGTATTCGCTAATAAATATAGTGAATGATCGTGGTTAATCGGGACTTAACCATTTTACGCCAATCTCCGTGACTGAACAGTTCACTGGCATCTGCTGTCGCAACGCAGGTGCCTCTTCTGGAGTGGAAGTCATGAAAAATGCTTTGGCCGGCATTCTGGCCGTTCTGATGACCGGCACGAGCGCCTTCGCTGCCGATCTTTATCAAGCCGAACCTGCGCCGGCCTATGTTGAGGCCCCCGAAGTTCAGATCACGCAGTCCAGCGGCTGGTATCTGCGCGGCGATGTTGGTTATTCCTTCAACAAGCTGCGCGGCGCCCATTATTATCAGGGTGGGCCGGGCGGTTATCTGCAGGATTTTGATACCGCCAAAATCAAGGACAGCTATATCATTGGCGCGGGTGTCGGTTATCAGTTCAACAACTATTTCCGCAGCGACGTGACCTTCGATTATATGGGCAAGTCGGATTTCCGCGGCTCCACGATCGGTGGCTGCGGCTCAGTTCCCGGCCCCTGCGTCTCGACTGATCTGAGCTCGCTCCGTGCCTATACACTGATGGCCAATGCCTATGTCGATCTTGGCACCTATGGCCGCGTTACGCCCTATGTCGGTGGTGGTATCGGTGGTTCCTATGTAAAGTGGGACAAGCTGCGCAACACCTCGTGCAGCACCAACGGCCTCGGCTGCGACCCGACCACCGAACATGGCGGCAAGGGCAAGTGGCGCTTTGCTTATGCGCTGATGGCCGGTGCCTCCATCGATGTTACCTGTAACCTGAAGGCCGATATTGGCTACCGTTTCCGCCACATCAACAAGGGCGACATGTTCGGTTACGAGAACAATGGTGGTCCGGGCCGTGACAAGGGTCTTTATTCGCACGAAGTGCGCGTCGGCGGCCGTTATGTCTTCAACGGTTGCGATACCGCGCAATACATGCCGCCTGCCGATATTCCGCTGCAGCCTGCCGTTTATAAATAAACGTCACGCCAGACTGATAGCTTCAAGCCGTCCGCATCCTCCTCGGGTGCGGGCGGTTTTTGTTTTAGCGGCATCGCCCATGACGCATATGGACCAAGATTCTTCTGCGTAGCGACATATTCCGCTTGACTGAAACCGGCGACAGGAATAGCAACGGCGTCAGGACACCTCTCCCTAACGAGAGGCGCCTATCTGAAAGGGTAGTCAAATGACAGATATAGTGAAGCCGGGCGTTCGTCCGGGCAATACGCATTTCTCTTCTGGTCCCTGCTCGAAGCGCCCCGGTTGGTCGCTAGATGCTCTCTCCGATGCGCCGCTCGGTCGCTCGCATCGCGCCAAGGTTGGCAAAGCCAAGCTGAAGCAGGCCATCGATCTCACCCGTGAAATTCTGAACGTTCCTGCCGATTATCGCATCGGTATCGTTCCGGCATCTGATACCGGCGCCGTTGAAATGGCGCTCTGGTCGCTGCTCGGCGAACGCGGCGTTGACATGCTCGCCTGGGAAAGCTTCGGCGCTGGCTGGGTCACCGACGTCGTCAAGCAGCTGAAGCTGAAGGACGTGCGCAAGTTCGAGGCCGATTACGGCCTCCTGCCGAACCTTGCCGAAGTCGATTTCGACCGCGACGTGGTTTTCACCTGGAACGGCACCACTTCAGGCGTTCGCGTCCCCAATGCCGATTTCATCCCGGCTGACCGCAAGGGCCTGACCATCTGCGACGCCACTTCGGCGGCCTTTGCACAGGACATGGACTTTACCAAACTCGACGTAGTTACCTTCTCCTGGCAGAAGGTTCTGGGCGGCGAAGGCGGCCATGGCGTCATCATCCTTTCGCCCCGCGCCGTCGAGCGTCTGCTGAGCTACGCGCCGGCATGGCCGCTGCCGAAAATCTTCCGCATGGTTTCCGGCGGCAAGCTGATCGAAGGCATCTTCACCGGCGAAACCATCAATACGCCGTCCATGCTCTGCGTTGAGGATTACATTGACGCGCTGCTGTGGGCGAAGAACCTCGGTGGCCTCAAGGCACTGATCGGCCGTGCCGATGCCAATGCCAAGGTGATTTACGACTTCATCGAAAAGAATAATTGGATCGCCAATCTGGCCGTCAAGCCGGAAACCCGCTCCAACACCTCCGTCTGCCTGAAGATCGTCGATCCCGAGGTGCAGGCGCTGGATGCAGCCGCGCAGGCTGATTTCGCCAAGGGCGTCGTCGCCCTGCTCGAAAAGGAAAATGTCGCCCTCGATATCGGCGCTTACCGTGACGCCCCGTCCGGTCTGCGCATCTGGGCCGGCGCCACCATCGAGACGGCGGATATGGAAGCCGTCATGCCCTGGCTCGCCTGGGCCTACCAGACGCAGAAGGCAGCACTTTCCAAGGCTGCCGCCTGATTTTGATACCGGCCCTGCGCTGATGCAGGGCCGCACATTCCCCGCTTTCAAAACTGCACCGTTTTTCAAGGAGCCCGTGAACCATGGCACCTCGCGTACTCGTATCCGACGAACTGTCGGAAACCGCCGTCCAGATCTTCCGCGATCGTGGCGTCGAAGTCGATTTCCAGCCGAAGCTCGGCAAGGACAAGGACAAGCTTGCCGAAATCATCGGTAATTACGATGGTCTCGCCATCCGTTCCGCCACCAAGGCAACCGAAAAGCTGATCGAGGCGGCGACCAACCTCAAGGTCATCGGCCGCGCCGGCATCGGCGTCGACAATGTCGATATTCCGGCTGCATCGCGCCGCGGTATCATCGTCATGAACACGCCTTTCGGCAACTCCATCACGACAGCCGAACATGCGATTGCGCTGATGTTCGCCGTTGCGCGCCAGCTTCCGGCCGCTGACAGCTCCACGCAGGCCGGCAAGTGGGAAAAGTCGAAATTCATGGGTGTCGAAATCACCGGCAAGACGCTCGGCGTCATAGGTGCCGGCAACATCGGCTCCATTGTCTGCTCGCGTGCACTCGGCCTCAAGATGCATGTTCTGGCCTATGACCCCTTCCTGTCGCCCGAGCGTGCGCAGGAAATGGGCGTCACCAAGGTTGAGCTGGACGAGTTGCTGGCGCAGGCCGATTTCATCACCCTGCATGTGCCGATGACCGACAAGACGCGCGGCATTCTCAATGCCGAAAACCTTGCCAAGACCAAGAAGGGCGTGCGTATCGTCAACTGCGCCCGTGGCGGTCTGGTGGATGAAGCGGCCCTTGCCGATGCCATCAAGTCCGGCCATGTCGCCGGTGCCGGTTTCGACGTGTTCGAAGTCGAGCCCGCCACTGAAAGCCCGCTTTTCGGCCTGCCGAATGTCGTCTGCACGCCGCATCTTGGTGCATCCACCACGGAAGCACAGGAAAACGTCGCCCTTCAGGTTGCCGAGCAGATGTCGGATTACCTCGTCAAGGGTGCGGTTTCCAACGCCATCAACATGCCGTCGATCACGGCGGAAGAAGCACCGCGCCTGAAGCCCTTCATCCGTCTGGCGGATGTTCTCGGCTCCTTCGTTGGCCAGGTGCAGGAAAGCGCCACCAAGGAAATCGAAATCCTTTATGATGGCGCAACCGCCAACATGAACACGAAGGCACTGACCAGTGCATTGCTGGCCGGCCTGATCCGCAGCCAGGTTGCAGATGTGAACATGGTTTCGGCACCTGTCATGATCAAGGAAAAGGGCATTATCCTCTCCGAGGTCAAGCGCGACAAGACCGGCGTTTACGACGGTTACATCAAGCTGACGGTCAAGACGGAAAACCAGATCCGCTCGGTTGCCGGCACGGTGTTTTCGGATGGAAAACCGCGCTTCATCCAGATCAAGAACATCAACATGGATGCCGATGTCGGATCGCACATGATCTACATCACCAATACCGACGTTCCCGGCATGATCGGTTTCATGGGCACCACGCTCGGTGAGGCTGGCGTCAACATCGCCAACTTCCAGCTCGGCCGCGAAAAGGAAGGCGGCGACGCCATCGCACTTCTTTATGTCGATGGCCCGGTTTCCGAAACCGTGCTGGACAAGCTGCGCGCCAACCCGGCGATCCGCCAGGTCAAGCCGCTGACTTTCAACGTCGACTGATCTTATCGTTCCTCCCAAGGGGACAATAAGGCCCGGTGCAGGGGAGACCCTGTGCCGGGTTTTTCGTTTTTCCAAACGGCGGTTTCGCTTCGTCGCGTGTCCGTCTCGCGTTTCGGTTGCATATCACAAAAAATTTAAGCCGAGTGGTCTAAAAATGATGATCATGAGTTGCTATATCGGCTGCTGACATGCCGCTCATGGGAGGGCGGCCAACAGGAGATAACGATGTTTGCTGCCTTTCGGCGCTTCAAGGGTTTGTTCGCAGTCGCCGCGCTTGGTATCGCGGTGTCTTTCGTGGCGGTTGATATGGCAGAAGCACGCCGGGCCGGCGGCGGTTTCGGCAGCCGCGGTACGCGGACATATTCCGCACCGCCCTCGACCAGCACTGCGCCGGGCCAGACCGCGCCGATTAATCGCAGCATGACCCCCAATACCAACCAGGCAGCGCCGAGTGCTGCACAGCCAGCCCGTCCCGGTGCGCAGGCGGCCCCGCAGCAGAGCCGTGGCCTGTTTGGCGGCATGATGGGTGGTCTGATGGGCGGCCTGTTGATGGGTGGTCTGTTCGGCATGCTGATGGGCGGCGGTTTTGGCGGCATGGCCGGTTTCTTCGGCATGCTGCTGCAGGTACTGCTTATCGGTGGTCTGGTCATGCTCGCCATGCGTTTCTTCGCATCGCGCCGTCAGGGTCAGCCCGCTTATGGTGCAGCCGGCGGCTCTCAGCGCACGGATCATTCCGGTTCTTCCTTTAATAGCGGCTCACAGGCAGGTCCTTCCGCGTCTTCGTTCAAGATTCCGAAGATCGGCGCGCTTGCCGGTGCTGCGGGCGGCGCGGCCGCGGCCACTGCCACTGCCGCAACGACGAAGCCGGTGGTGCACGAGAACGCCATTTCCGAAGGTGACGAGATCGGCATCACCCAGGGAGATCTCGAAACCTTCCAGAAAATGCTGGAAGACGTTCAGTCCGCCTATGCGGCCGAGGACTACGGCACCCTGCGCAAGCTGACGACGCCGGAAGCCATGTCCTATCTGGCCGAGGAGCTGAGCGACAACGCCACGAGCGGCGTGAAAAACGACGTGCGCGACGTGACGCTGCTGCAGGGCGATGTCGCTGAAGCCTGGCATGAAGAAGGCCAGGACTATGCAACGGTTGCGATGCGCTACTCCGCCATCGATGTGATGCGTGACCGTACGTCCGGCAAGGTGATCGAGGGAGACGAGCAGCATCCGTCCGAATCGGTGGAAATGTGGACCTTCGTACGCCGCGCCGGCAACGATAACTGGCAGGTCGCCGCCATTCAGGCCGCCGCCTGAGGCTAGACATAGTCCTTTGTGAATGAAACGGCCCGGAGGTCTTTACGTACCTCCGGGCTTTCGTTTGTCGTGATCCGCGATATCCCGACATCGACTTCCGTCTTTGGCTTTCCATTGAATCGACCGGCGCCGAGGTGATCCGGCGGAAGAGCGGATCTCTTCAAAAAGATGACTGATAAATTTCACGGGTGATATCTGTATCGCCCCCGTGCGTGGCGGCGTCCGTTTCTCCCTGCCATGCAAGGGTTTGCGCCCTCTTCAGCGAGGTGTCGTGCTGGCGCATAGCTCGCTTGCTCCACGGAATTGCCCTTTTTTATTCATCCGGCATTCAGTCCCCGCGTCTTAACCACGGGACATACACGTCAATGTGACTTTTCGTGCCGGTTCTAAACCGCTTTGGAAAGGGAACCTCAGGCGCAAAACAGCGTTGACAATCCAATTCCCGGCCAGCCTCCCGCAAGCCGGGCTGGGTGGCCGGGCAATGCACGGCCCGCGAGAACGGAGAGCTATCGAGATGAAACGCTTTGACCTGATCGACGGGATGCGTGGTTACTTCCTCGTTTTCATGCTGATCAACCATCTGGTGTTTGCAGGCGGATTTTGGCTGGTGGAAATCAACCACCGTCAGTTTGCCTTCGTGGAAGACGCGCAGGGCTTCGTGTTTCTGTCCGGTCTGCTGATCGGCATGGTCTATGCCCGCAAGATGATGAAGTACGGTTATGATGCCGGTAAACAGATGATCTGGAACCGGGCGATGGAGCTTTATCGTTACGCCATGGGTCTGGTCATCGCCGTGCTGTTCTTCCGCATGGTCATTCCGCATGCGCCCTATATCTGGTATAACTGGCTTGGCATGACGACCTTCGACGATCCGCTGCGTCTGGCGGCGATTGCGACATTCCTCTTCCAGCCGACCTTCATGGATATCCTGCCGCAGTACATCGTCTACATGCTGTTTGCGCCGGTGCTGGTGAAGCTCTGCCTCGACGGCAAGTGGGCCTATGTGATGGCCGGCTCCCTGCTGGTCTGGATGGCCGGTCAGCTCGGTCTTCAGCAGATCGTGACAACGCCGCTCAACGAACTCGTCAAGGGTGCGGATGAGCAGGGCATCCGTGTCAGCTTCAACCTGCTCGGTTGGCAGCTGGTGTTCTATTCGGCGCTGGTGATGGGCGCGATGACGGCGCAGAACCGCATTCCGTGGAAGGCGATCTTCTCGCCGCAGCACACCTGGCTGCCGAAGGCTGCACTTCTGATCTGCCTGTTCTTCCTGCCGCTGCGCATCGCCACGGCCTGGGGTCTGATGCCGGAATTCATGATGGGTAAATTTTCCACCATGGAAATCCGTGCCGATTTCGGTCCGGTCTATCTCATCAACTTCCTTGCCGTGGGTGTCGGCCTGACCTGGCTGGTGATCGCTGGCCCGAAGCACCACCGTCCGCTCGTGCGCTCCATCGCCGAGGGCGTGATCTGGGTGCTTTCGCTGAAGTTCCTGCAATTGCTCGGCCGCCATTCGCTGCAGGTCTATGTCTGGCACGTGGCCATCGTCTATGGCGTCTATTATCTGGATGGCCGCACGGCGGAACTGTCGCAGGTCAGCAAGACGCTGATCGCCTTCACGGCCATAGGCTTGCTGGCCTTGCCGGCCCTGTGGAGGGAACGCGACAAGTGGATCGGCAGCAGCGGCCAGAAGACCGCTGGCGCCTGACAGACCCTCAATGCCCGAATCTGACGGCTTTACGGGGCGGTTTTCCGCCCCGTACTTGCGTGCGCGGCCATTCCTTTCTATATGCAGCCCTTAAATCCGCAGGGTAGTGAGCCAGAACAGTCCGATTTTCGGCGGATGCTCACGTTGCGGATGACCGACAGGCGGCGGGGCCTTTACCCCCGTTATGACTGACGATGGGAAAAAACGTGAATACGCTCGATTTTGACAAGAGGCCGGAAGATACCCGGATCGTTGTCGCCATGTCCGGTGGCGTCGATTCTTCAGTGGTGGCCGGTATCCTCAAGCGCGAGGGCTATGATGTCCTCGGCATTACCCTCCAGCTTTATGATCATGGTGCGGCCGTGCACCGCGCCGGCTCCTGTTGCGCGGGGCAGGATATTGACGATGCGCGCAGGGTCTGCGAAACGCTCGGCATTCCCCACTATGTGCTGGATTACGAAGCGCGGTTCCGCGAGACCGTCATCAATCCCTTTGCAGAAGCCTATGCCATGGGCGAAACGCCGATCCCCTGTGTGGCCTGCAACCAGACGGTAAAATTTGCCGATCTGCTCGCCACGGCGCAGGAACTGGGCGCCGATGCGCTGGCAACCGGCCATTATATCCGTTCGCGCCCCAATCCCGTTTCCGGCCAGCCCGGGCGGCGTGCGCTCTATCGCCCGATCGATAGCGACCGTGACCAGAGCTGGTTCCTGTTTGCCACGACGCAGGAGCAGATCGACTATCTGCGCTTTCCGCTGGGCGGCCTCTCCAAGGCCGAAACACGGGCCCTTGCGGAAGATATGGGGCTTGTCGTCGCCAAGAAGGCCGATAGCCAGGACATCTGTTTTGTGCCGCAGGGCAAATATACAGATATCATCAACAAGCTGAAGCCGAATGCAGCATTGGCCGGTGATATCGTTCATCTGGACGGTCGCGTGCTCGGCCGCCACGATGGTATCGTGCATTATACCATCGGCCAGCGCCGGGGCATCGGTGTCGCGACCGGAGAGCCGCTCTATGTCGTGCATCTCGATGCGCGGGGCCGCCGGGTCATCGTCGGACCGCGTGAGGCGCTGGAAACCCGCCGCGTCTATCTGCGTGACATGAACTGGCTTGGCGATGGCGAGCTTGCAGCGGATGCCGGACAGGGCTTTGCCTGTTTCGCCAAGGTGCGGTCCACGCGCCCGCCGACAGAAGCGATCCTGCATGCCGATGAAAACGGGATCTATGTGGATCTGATGACCGGCGAGGCCGGCGTCGCCCCCGGTCAGGCCTGCGTGCTCTATTCCGCACCGGGCGCCGATGCCCGCGTTTATGGCGGCGGATTCATCGAACGTTCGGAACGCTCGGTGGAAGCCGAGGCTTCGCTGAAGGCGCTTCTGGAAAAGCCGGCTGCCGCCTGAAACAGTTGGGTTTTTATCGCTCTCGTGGAAAGCGAATTTTTTGCGCATCATGCGCTTGACACTTTGGGGAGCGGCACCTTATAAGCCGCTCATCCTGATGGAGCGGACGGTCACATGGCTGTCACGTTTCCCCTGTGGCGGGGTAGCTCAGGTGGTTAGAGCAGCGGAATCATAATCCGCGTGTCGGGGGTTCAAGTCCCTCTCCCGCTACCATTTTCACCTAAAATCAAAAAAACCGGTTGGCGCATTCGCGCGCCTTTCTCACACTTCGAAGGCTGCAAGCGGCTCTGGCGTTGTGCTGGCCCGTAGCCTGTCGCCAAAAAAAGGGAAACCCGCCTGCTGTCAATGCAGCCGGCGGGTCTCAACCTCTACCCCCTCCCACAAGGGCGGGTGAACAAAAGCACATCGAATGAATTATGGCAAGATCATGGCGACCATATTGTTGCCGTTGATGGGCTTGTTCGCCAGTTTAGTGGCGGATGGCAGAGCGTGACCACTTCCGTGTGTCGCTCGTAGGGCGACCGGTAGGACACGACATTCTCGCTGCAGCACATTTCAGCGTGATTCGAATAGGCGCTTTGTATGGCGCGCTGCTGATAATGTGTTTTGTGCCGTGGAGCCTGATCATGGCTATATACGATCATGTCGGCGGCAAAAGATGCGGCCGGTGCTAAAAGGATCGTGAATGCGGCGATCAAGGTGCGGCTTTTGAGATGTGAGGACATGGGTTGTTTCCCCGGCGTTGATCAACCCAAGAAAACGCCCTTTATGTTAAAGCTGTTCCAGGGCGCGTCGCATTTTTTCGTTGGCGACCCCAGCGCAAAAAAATGCCCGCTCGCGGCGGGCAATTCAGAGGGGAACTGAGGTTAGGAGCCTCGTGTGAGAAACGCTCGTTCTCTCCATAAGTTCCGCAGGCGCCGGCAATTTCGTGCCCGCTTGCGGAACGAAAACCATGACAACTCTGAACGCCGAACAATATTAATTGTCCGGCCTGCGCAAAGCAAAGGTCACATATTTCAATGTAAAATCTGTGGCTTGGAAATTTGGAGCGGGCGAAGGGATTTGAACCCTCGACCCCAACCTTGGCAAGGTTGTGCTCTACCCCTGAGCTACACCCGCTCAAATCCATCGGTCCGGGGTAGTAAGCTGAACCGTGGGCCGTCCGACTGGCGGCGACGGGCGCTATATCGCTCAATCGATTTTGGAATGCAACAGGGAAATGACAAAAACGCGAAAATTTCTTTGAGAAATGCGACAAGCGGCGGAAATGATTGAGAATTTTCGTCCCGTTCTATTTTCACGCGTTGCCAAGCCGGGGTGGCGCCCTTAATCATGGCGGCAAACATATCGGAATTGGAAAAAACAGGGCGGCAGGAAATGGTGGAAAATTCTCCGAAGACGGCAACGGACTTGTTTGCGTTTCTGGACGGGCTCGGTATTGCGCACACGACGAAGGAGCATGAGCCGGTCTACACCGTTGCCGAGTCCCAGTCCCTGCGTGATCTTATCCCCGGCGGTCATACGAAGAACCTTTTTGTGAAGGACAAAAAGGATCAGTATTTCGTTCTGACCGTCGAGGAAAATGCGGTCGTCGATCTGAAGAGCGTCCACAAGACGATTGGTGCAGCAAGCCGGGTGTCCTTTGGCAGGCCGGAAAAAATGCTGGAATATCTGGGCGTCGTGCCGGGTTCCGTCACGGTTTTCGGCGCCATTAACGATGCCGGCGGGCAGGTTACCTTCGTGCTCGACAGCGCGCTCCTCGAAAACGAGTTGATCAATGGCCATCCGCTTTCCAACGACCAGACGACGACGATCGGAAACAGCGACCTCATTCGTTTTCTGGAGGCGACGGGTCATACGCCGCTTGTCTTGAAAGTCAGCGAGTGAGATACGATCTTTGCTTCAATTAAGACAATACGACAGAGATTACGGGAGACCGGCATGAGCGGCACGAACAATCCTTACGGCAGTTCCTATGGCGGGCAGATGTCCGGCAGCGCGCAATATAGCGGGGATCTGAACGGTGCGTCCTCCGGCCATATCAAGGATACGACGACGGCCGCCTTCTCCAAGGATGTTCTCGAGGAATCGCGCCACCAGCCGGTTCTGGTGGATTTCTGGGCGCCGTGGTGCGGTCCTTGCAAGCAGCTCACGCCGGTACTCGAAAAGGTCGTCAACGAGGCCAATGGCCGCGTGAAACTCGTGAAGCTGAATATCGATGATCACCCATCCATTCCGGGCCAGCTCGGCATCCAGTCCATTCCAGCCATTGTTGCTTTCCTGGATGGCAGGCCTGTCGACGGCTTTATGGGGGCGGTGCCGGAAAGCCAGATCAAGCAATTCATCGACAAGATCGCCGGACCCGATGCGGGTGATCCGAAAGCGGAGATCGAAGCCGCTCTGGCCGAAGCGAAACAGCTTCTGGCGGATGGCGATTTTAACGGCGCGGCGCAATTGTTTGGCGCCGTCATGCAGGCTGATCCGGAAAATCCGGCCGCGATTGCCGGTATCGCCGAATGCATGGTTGCTGCCGGTCAATATGAGCGGGCAAGCGAACTCCTCTCTTCCCTGCCGGCAGAGTTGGCCGAGGATGCGGGCATCCAGCTCGTCTCGAAAAAGATCGCGCAATATGAAGAAGCCCGAAAGATTGGCGACCCGGTGGCGCTGGAACGCGATATTGAGATCAATCCCGATCACTTCGAGGCGCGCGTGAAGCTCGCCAAGGTCCTGAACGCCCAGGGGCGACGCGACGAGGCGGCGGATCATCTGCTCTATGTCATGCGCAAGGACCGGACCTTCGACGATGACGGCGCGCGCCGCCAGCTTCTGGAGTTTTTCGAGGCCTGGGGCTTCAAGGACCCGGCAACAGTTGCCGGTCGCAGGAAGCTTTCGGCTATACTGTTTTCGTAATGCGGGCATATCCCGGCCGTGGCGGTTGATCCGCCGGCCGGGCAGCAGTGAACAGGGGGCTTGATCCCATGCATGTCGGAAATGCGAGATATGTGAAGAACGACGATCTGCCGGAAACCGTGCCGGTGTTTCCATTGTCGGGCGCGCTGCTTTTGCCGGAAGGCCATCTTCCGCTCAATGTCTTCGAGCCGCGATATCTCGCCATGATCGATATGGCACTGGCCGGTCACCGTGTCATCGGCATGGTGCAGCCGGCTCTTAACGTCATCGAGGCGGGGCTGGAGGGCGGTCCTCTCAGCGCCGTCGGGTGCCTTGGTCGCATTACCTCCTTTTCCGAAACGGGTGACGGCCGTTACATTATTTCGCTCACCGGAGTATGCCGTTTCCGACTGCTGGAAGAGGTGGATGCGGGCAAGCCCTATCGCAGTTTCCGCCATGCGCCTTTCATCGCCGATCTTTCCGGTGAATATGACGAGGAGGCGGTGGACCGCGAGAACCTGCTGCGGGTTTTCCGTGCATTTCTCGATGCCAACCAGCTGGAGGCGGATTGGGAAAGCGTGGAAAGGGCGGGCAACCGCGTTCTCGTTAATTCGCTTTCCATGATGTCTCCTTTCGGGCCGGCCGAAAAACAGGCATTGCTGGAGGCGCCCGACCTGAAGACGCGGGCCGAAACATTGATCGCCATCACCGAAATCGTTCTTGCTCAAGGGTCGGGCGAGGGCGGCAACGTGCTGCAATAGGGGTCGCCGCCATGGACGACAGGATGAGCAATGTCGATCCGAAGCTGCTGGAGCTGCTGGTCTGCCCTTTGACGAAGGGGCGCCTTTCCTACGACCGGGCCCACAACGAGTTGATCTCCGAAAGCGCAAGACTTGCCTACCCGATCCGCGACGGCGTGCCGATCATGCTGATTTCAGAAGCGCGCAAGATAGAAGACTAGTGCTGTCCGCCTCGCGTCCACGACGCATTGTCATGTCGCAAGTTGACGATGATGCGTTGACAACCATGCGTGGATTTGACCAGAGTCCCGCCCGACATGTCTGTTGCGGGGAGAAAACTGATGTCGTTGCGCGCGCTCGTCCGGATCTCGTTGGTTGCGGTCTCAACCGCCATTGCTTTTCTTCCAGCCATGGCAGCGGAGCCTTCCCGCAAGGTCGTCACCACTCAGAATGGTGATTATTTCGGTTTCGATCTCAGAACCGAACAGAATGTCTCCCTGGAGCAATGCGGCGAGATTTGCGTTGGCGACGCGGCTTGCAAGGCCTTCACCTACAATCCCAAGGTGAAATGGTGTTTCCTCAAGTCGGATTTCAATCAGCTGAATGCCTTTCCCGGCGCCGTTGCCGGCAAGATCGTGGAAGTGGCGGCTGAGGCCGATATCGGTGCGCCCCAGCGCCTGTCCTTCGTAACGGACAGCCTGCAACAGGAAGCGCGCAAGCTGAAATCGGGCCTCGTTGCGAATGGCCAGGGCGAGGAAGGGCTGGAAAGCCTGCTGCAAACGGCAAGGCAGCAGGCGGCAGCGGGCAATATTCCGGATGCGGTCGAGACCTATAAGGCGGCTCTTGCGATTTCGCCGGATGATGGCGCGCTCTGGGCGGAGCTCTCTCAGAAAGCGGCGCAGGTTACCGACAATTATGCGATTGCAGGCCAGGCAGCCTCCGCAGCCATCAACGCCTATCAGCTGAGCCGCACGGTCAGCGCCCGCACCGAGGCGCTGAACCGGCTGGCACAGGCTTTCGAAAGAACCCAGAACTACCGCGCGGCACTCAATGCCTATAAGGAAAGCCTTGGGCTATCCGACAATGCGCAGACGAAGGCGGCCTATGCCGATCTGCGCGCGCGGCAGGGTTTCCGCGTCATCAACAATACGGTGGATACCGATAGCGTCAGCCCGCGCGCCTGCGTGCAGTTTTCGGAACCTCTGGTGAAGAACGGTGTCGATTATTCCTCCTTCATCACGCTTGATGGAACCGCGCCCAAGGCCATCGAGGCGAAGGGCAGCGAGATTTGCGTCGAAGGGCTGACCCATGGCCAGCGTTACAAGATCGCGCTGCGCGCCGGCCTGCCCTCTTCGGTGGACGAGCCGCTGGAAAAACAGGTCGATCTCGATCTTTACGTGCGTGACCGCGCCGCCAGCGTGCGCTTCACGGGTGAGAATTTCGTGCTGCCGGGCACTGCGCGGCGCGGCATTCCCATCGTCTCAGTCAATGCCGACAAGGCCGACCTGAAGCTTTACCGCGTCGGCGACCGCAACATCACCGCGCTGCTCACCAACTCTCAATTTCTGACGCAGATGGACGGTTATAATGCCGACCGCATTGAAAACGAGATTGGCGAGCTGGTCTGGCAGGGCGCAATCGACATCCAGCCTGACCTCAACAAGGACGTGGTGACAAGCTTTCCGGTGGATGAGGCCCTGCCGGAGCGCAAGCCGGGCATCTATGTGCTGACCGCCGTGCCGCCGGGCACTGCGCCGGAAACCTGGGATTCCCGCGCCACGCAATGGTTCCTCGTATCCGACACCGGCATTACCACCTATGCCGGAACAGACGGCCTGAACGTCTTCGTCCGCGCCCTTGGCAGCGCCAAGCCGCTTGCGGACGTCGATTTGCAGCTGCTCGCCAAGAATAATGAAGTGCTCGGTACTGCAAAGACGGATGCGGATGGCAGGGCGGTGTTTTCCGCCGGCCTGATGCGCGGCACGGCGGCGCAGGCTCCCGCCATCCTGACGGCGCGCAATGGCGATAAGGATTACGTGTTCCTCGACATGACACGCGCCGGCTTCGATCTTTCGGACCGCGGCGTGACGGGACGTGCAGCACCCGGTGCCATCGATGTGTTCAGCTGGACTGAGCGCGGCATCTACCGCGCCGGCGAGACCGTCCATGCGGCGGCGCTGGCCCGTGATGTCGACGGCAAGGCGATTGAGGATCTGCCGCTCACCTTCATCTTCTCACGACCTGACGGCGTCGAGGACCGGCGCTTCGTCAGCGATGGCAAGGCGCTGGGCGGCCATGCGGTTGATCTGCCGTTGCAGGCAAATGCCATGCGCGGCACCTGGACAGTGCGCATCCACACCGATCCGAAAACGTCGGCCATCAGCGAAAAGAGCTTTCTGGTCGATGATTTCGTGCCTGATCGCACCGAGTTCGATCTCTCCAGCAAGGCGAAACAGATCGATCCGGGCGCGGAAACGGTAATTGATGTGGATGGCCGGTATCTTTATGGCGCTCCCGCCGCCGGCCTGACGCTGGAAGGCGAAGTCGCCATCAAGCCGACGCGCACGAATGCGGATTTCGAAGGTTATTTCTTCGGTCTGGCGGATGAGGAAAGCGAAGAGGAAAACCGCACCACGCTTGCCGATTTGCCGGCGCTGGACGAAGAGGGGAAGGCGAGCTTCAATGTCGACCTGACCGACCTGCCATCCACCACGCAGCTTCTCTCCGCCAACATCACCGTGCGCATGCGCGAGGCCGGTGGCCGCGCCGTGGAGCGCTCGCTGACGCTGCCCATCAAGGCGGAAGCGCCTGTCATTGGCATCAAACCGCAATTTTCCGGCGACCTCGCCCAGAACTCCGTTGGCCGTTTCCACATCATCGGTGTCAGTGCCGACGGTGCCAAACAAGCGATGAGCGGCCTCAACTGGAAGCTCATCAAGGTCGAGCGGAACTATCAATGGTATCGTCAGGGCAATTCCTGGCGTTACGAGCCGGTGGAATATACCAAGCAGCAAGAGGCTGGCAGTCTGACCGTCGATGCCAATGGCGGCGAGATTTCCGTACCCGTCACCTGGGGCCGCTACCGGCTGGAAGTGGAGGGCGCGGGCAATGGCGCGCCTGTCTCCAGCGTTGAGTTCGATGCCGGTTTTTATGTCGAGGCAAGCTCGACGGAAACGCCGGATGCGCTTGAAATTGCCCTCGACAAGCAGAGCTACAAGATCGGCGATACGGCCAAACTCAAGGTTTCGTCGCGGTTTGCCGGCGAATTGATGATCACTTCCGGTTCGGAAAAGCTGATTGCCGTGCAGAATGCCGAGATCGGCGAGGATGGCGGCGAGATCGACATTCCCGTCACCGAAGAATGGGGCGCCGGCGCTTATGTCACGGCCACGCTGTTCCGTCCCGGCGATGCGCAGGAAAGCCGCATGCCGATGCGCGCCATCGGCATCAAGTGGCTTGCCGTCGATCCGGCCGAGCGCAGGCTTGCCGTCACGCTCGGCGCGCCGCAAAAGACATTGCCGCGCCAGCCGCTTGAAATCCCGATCAGCGTGGCCGGTGCGGGCGTGGGCGAAAAGGCCTATGCCATCGTTGCCGCGGTCGATGTCGGCATATTGAACCTCACCCGCTATGAGCCGCCGAAGCCGGATGAATGGTATTTCGGCCAGCGCCGGCTGGGGCTGGAAATCCGCGACCTCTATGGCCGCCTGATCGACGGTTCGCTTGGCGCTACGGGTCGCCTGCGCACGGGCGGCGATGGCGGAGGCGCAGCACTTCAGGGCAGCCCGCCCACCGAAAAGCTCGTGGCTTTCTTCGCCGGTCCGGTCGAACTCGATGTTGACGGCAAGGCGATGGTGAGCTTCGATATTCCGCAGTTCAACGGCACGGCCCGCATCATGGCGGTGGCCTGGACGAAGACAGGCGTGGGACATGCGGTCTCCGATGCTGTCATCCGCGATCCTGTCGTGGTGACGGCCAGTGCACCGAAATTCCTCGCGCCCGGCGATGTCTCGCAATTGCGGCTCGATATCGCCAATACCGATGGCGGGGCCGGCGATTACCGGCTGGATGTGACCAGTAATACGGCGCTGACGGTCGATCAGGGCGAGGTATCGCAGACATTGGCGCTTCAGAAAGGTGGAAAGTCCTCGCTGACCGTTCCGCTGACGGGCGAACAGCCCGGCAATGGTGCAATCACCATCAAGGTTTCCAATGCTGCCGGCATTTCGCTGGAGCAGGTTCTGAACATTCCGGTTCGCCCGGCCGTTCTGCCGGTCACGTCGCGGCGTGAAATCAAGATTGCGCCCAATAGCAGCCTGACGATCAATGGCGATCTTCTGGCCGACAGCATGCTGCTCGGCTCTTCGGTTGCCGTTAACGTCACGCGTTCGCCCGCCTTCGATATTCCGGCGCTGGTGATGATGCTCGACAAATATCCTTACGGCTGCGCCGAGCAGACGACGAGCCGGGCCTTGCCGCTGCTTTATGTTTCGGAAATGACCAGGGATAGCGGCGTTGCGGAAGACCCCGATACCCGCAAACGGGTTCAGGAGGCGATCTACCGGGTACTGTCCTTCCAGTCGAGCTCCGGCAGTTTCGGCCTCTGGTCGCCCGGTTACGGCGATCTGTGGCTCGATGCCTATATCAGTGACTTCCTGACCCGCGCACGGGAACAGAAATACGATGTTCCCGAGGAGGCCATGGTGCAGGCGCTGAACAACCTGCAGAACGGTCTTTCCTATGACAGCAATGTCAAGGACCGCGGCAACGAGATCGCCTATTCGCTCTACGTGCTGGCGCGTAACCGCAAGGCGGCGATCAACGATCTGCGTTATTACGCGGATACGGCGCTTGCTGATTTCCCGACGCCGCTTGCCAAGGCTCAGGTTGCCGCCGCCCTTTCGCTCTATGGCGATCAGGCCCGCTCGAAGACGGTGTTCGGTGCGTCGCTCGACATGGCAAGCCGCGCCACCAATGTCAGCTTCGCAAGAGCGGATTACGGTTCCGCTTTGCGCGATGGCGCGGCGACACTCGCGCTTGCGGCGGAAAGCCGCCCGGTTCCGGCTGTCGTGCCGCAGCTTGCCGGTGCGGTGGCGAAGGAATGGGAAAAGAAGCCCTATACCAGCACCCAGGAGCAGGCATGGATGCTGCTTGCCGCCCGCGCCGTCAAAGGCGAGGACAAGGATATCCGCCTCGATGTGAACGGTGACCTGCAGACCGGCGGCTTCGGCAAGCGGATGAGCGGCGATGAATTGCTGGCGGCTCCCCTGAAAATCGCCAATGCCTCGGCCGATCCGGTCACGGCCGTTGTCACCACGGTAGCGCCGCCTTCGCAGCCGCTTGCCGCCGGTGGCGAGGGCTTCACCATCACCCGCACCTATTATTCCATGGATGGTGAGGAGGTGAACCCGAGCGAGGTCACGCAAAACGAGCGTTATGTGGTGGCGCTGAATATCGTCCCGCAAAATAACTGGCAGTCGCGCATTCTGGTGACGGACCTGTTGCCCTCCGGTTTCGAAATCGACAATCCGAGCCTCGTCAATTCGGCGGAACTGTCGAATTTCGACTGGCTGCCGGAAACGGAAGCGGCGCATACGGAATTCCGCTACGACCGTTTCGTGGCGGCCTTCGACCGCTCGGCCGGCGACAGTTCGGAGATTGCGCTCGCTTATGTGGTCCGCGCCGTTACCCCCGGGACCTATGATCATCCGGCAGCTTCGGTTGAAGATATGTACCGGCCGCAATTTGCCGCCCGCACGGCAACAGGCCGCGTGGAGGTGCGCTCGGCAACCCCATGAGCCGGAAAAAGGCAATCATCGCAGGCACTATGACGGTCGCGTTGCTTATGGGCGGCGCGGCCTTCGGTCTCGATGCGCTGGACAAGGCCTATCCGCCGCCGCTTGAGGCTGCGCGGCAACGATCCTTCGAGGTGCTGGATCGCGACGGCCGGCTGCTGCGCGCCTTTTCGACACCGGATGGCCGCTGGCGGCTTAAAACCGCGGCCGCCGAGGTTGACCCACAATTCCTGCGCATGCTGGTGGCCTATGAGGACCAGCGCTTTTACGATCATCACGGCGTCGACCCCTGGGCGCTGCTGCGCTCGGGCTGGCAATTGGTGAGTAACGGCAGGATCGTTTCCGGCGCTTCGACGCTTTCCATGCAGGTGGCGCGGCTGATCGAACCGCGCGCCGATCGGTCGTTTTCGGCGAAATTCCTGCAGGCCGCACGTGCACTCCAGATCGAGAGACGGCTCAGCAAGGCGGAAATCCTCGATCTCTATCTCAACATCGCGCCCTATGGTGGCAATATCGAGGGCGTTCGCGCCGCAAGTCTCGCCTGGTTTGGCAAAGAGCCTGCCCGCCTGGACACGGCGGAGGCTGCCCTTCTGGTGGCGTTGCCGCAATTGCCCGAAAAGCGCCGCCCGGATCGTTTTCCGGCGGCGGCGAAGCAGGCGCGGGAGCGCGTCTTGCAACGGCTTGCCGTCGAGCGGGTGGTGGGTGAAGGGGAGGCGGAACGGGCGGCGCTTGCCGACGTGCCATCCAACCGGCGAGATCTTCCATCCTATGCGCCGCATATGGCCGTTGCCGCGCGGACGAAGTTTCCGAATGTCGCTGAAGCGCGTTCGACGCTGAAACTGCCGATCCAGCGGGAACTGGAAGCCGTTGCCCGCCATGCGGCAGAAAAAATTGGAGACAAGGTGTCCGTCGCCATCGTCATGGCCGATGCGCAGACCGGCGATATTCTCGCCGAAGTCGGTTCGGCGGATTATCTCGATACGGCAAGGCGTGGTTTCGTGGAAATGAGCCGGGCCGTGCGCTCGCCGGGGTCCACCCTCAAGCCGTTCATTTATGGCCTCGCTTTCGAAGACGGTCTTGTCGGGCAGGAAACCATCATCGAGGATCGACCGGCCGATTTTTCCGGTTACCGGCCACGCAATTTCGATATGCATTATCAGGGTGATGTCAGCATCCGGCAGGCGCTGCAACTGTCGCTCAACGTGCCCGCCGTCAAGCTTCTGGATGCGGTCAGCCCGTCTGCGCTGATGGTGCGTTTCCGGCGGGTGGGGGTGAAGCTGGTGCTTCCCGCAAACGAAGCGCCGGGTCTCGCCATCGCGCTTGGCGGTGCCGGCATTTCGCTTGTTGATCTGGTGCAGCTTTATACAGGACTTGCCGGCAGTAGTGATCCCGTGCGGCTGGGTGACGGTATCCGTTCCTTCCCTGAACGACTGGGGGGCGACCGGCTGTTTTCCGATGCGGCAATCTGGAATATTACCGACATTCTCTCCGGCGTGCTGCCGCCGCTTGGCATGAAGCAGCGCGGCATCGCTTACAAAACCGGCACCAGCTATGGTTATCGCGATGCCTGGTCGGTGGGCTTTGACGGGCGGCATGTACTCGGGGTCTGGGTCGGGCGTGCCGACAACGGCGCGGTGCCCGGCATTGCCGGTTACGCGACCGCGGCCCCTATTCTGTTCGAGGCTTTCGAAAAATCCGGCGTGGCAATCACGCCGATGCCGGCGGCACCTTCCGGTGTCGCCCGCGTCGCCGTGAGCGACCTTCCCGCCAACCAGCGGCGTTTCACCCTGACCGCAAGCGGTCTCCTTTCCGCCTCGAGACGGGAAAGTGCCCCCCGCATCGTTTACCCGCCGGAAGGGGCAAGGGTCGAGCTTTCCAGCCAGTCGGGCATTTCGCCGCTGGTGCTGAAGCTGCAGGGTGGGCGTGCGCCCTTCCGCTGGCTCGCCAACGGCATGCCCCTGCCGGATGTCTCCCTTCGCCGCAACAGCGAATGGCGGCCGGAGGGTCAGGGATTTTCGACGCTGACGGTGATCGACGCCGATGGCCGCGCTTCGAGCGTGCGGGTGTTTATCGAGTGAGCGTTTAGAATACGACGGCGCGTCATGCCATCGCGGTAGCAACTCTTGACGAGCCTCTGTGGGGCGGCTGGGTGCAGATTTTCAGTGTCGTGATCCACGCTTCGTTGATGTCGGGCTTCACATTTCTGGGCGTGAATGCTTACTATCAGGAGATCGCCATGAACCGATCATCGTCAGCGCGGTCGTCGCTGATATCTACCGTCAAAAGGTCCGACTAAAAAGGGCTGATATTTATGTGCGGCATCCGGCAGGGATGCCTGCGGCATTGCCGAGGAGATGCGCTTGACCCTTTTCAACTCTCCTCTGGAGCTGGGTGTCACCATTCTCGCGGTCGTGCTGGTCGGTCTCTCCAAGGGCGGTCTCGGTGGCATGAGCTTGCTTGGCGTTCCGCTCATGGCGCTGGTGATGTCGCCCGTAACCGCGGCCGCCATCCTGCTTCCGATCCTCGTCGTCATGGACATGGTTGGCGTTGCGGCCTGGCGCAGCTGGGTCGACTGGAGGATCATGCGCCAGCTTTTGCCAGCAGCCGTCGTTGGCATCGGGCTTGGATGGATGACCGCCGAAATCACCTCGGACGCCGTCGTCCGTCTGGTCGTTGGCGTGGTCTCGGCGGTGTTCGTCCTGCGTGTCGTCTTCGCGAAAAGTGCTCTGACCACGGTTGCAAGGGAGCGACCGATGGCTGGGCGGTTCTGGAGCCTGCTTGCGGGTTACACCAGCTTCGTGGCGCACGCGGGTGCGCCGCCGCTTCAGGTCTATCTCCTGCCGCTTCGGATGGACCCCAAGGTCTTCACGGGTACCAATGTAATGTTTTTTGCAATCACCAATGTCCTGAAACTCGTGCCTTACGCCGCCTTGGGCGGTTTCGGCGCGCAGAACCTCGGGCGAGCCGCCCTGATGGTTCCGCTGGCGATCGTGTCGACATGGCTCGGCGCCTGGACGGTGCGCCGCATGCGGGCCTCCGTCTTTTATCCGCTGACCTACACTTCCGTGGCGCTGGTGGCGGTGAAGCTGATCTGGGATGGCGTGACGGGGCTTTGAAAGGCCTGTAGCCGTGGAAACAGCCAGAGGCCGGGAACGGCAATCTCAGTTGGTAGGGGCGAACCGGACCTTCATCGATTTCGCCTGCGGCGATGGAATGCTGTCGGAAACGCCGAAGCAGGCGCGCTGCCTCCGTTTGTAGTATGCCGAGGACTTGCTGCCTTGAGCAGGCTGCAACGGATAACAGGAAAATGGTGTCCACGAGAGGATTCGAACCTCCGACCCCAGGATTCATACCACTTCGGCTTTCGCAGCCGTCCCGTCGTCATCGGACAGGACGTTCGTGGTCTGGACTGTCCCTTCACCATGAGCCATCAGGCCTTTAGGTGCTGCCCATCCAGTCTCTACACCTTCACCGGATTTCTCCGGAGCTTGGCTCGGGATTGGCATGCTGGAAGACCAGCGAAGCTTTCCCCGACTTTGAGCAGATCGATTGCGTCGTTTCCGGGCGCAACCCCCAATTTGTCTTAGGAATCCTGTGCTCTATCCTGCTGAGCTACGTGGACACTGAATTGCTCTTTAACCTGACGATGCCTGCGGATCAACCGCGTTCTTCATCGCGGTCGATCTCTTCCTCGGCTTTCTTCGCGTTGGTCGGCAATCAGCTCGTCAGGCGCTGTTCGGCCAGTTTCACCCAGTAGGAAATGCCGTAAGCGATGGCGTCGTCGTTGAAATCATAGCCCGGATTGTGAAGCCCGGCCGAATCGCCATTACCGATGAAGATGAAGCAGCCCGGTCTTTCCTTCAGCATGAAGGAGAAATCCTCTCCCGCCATGGAAGGATCGACATCGGGATCGACATTCGGTTCGCCCGCCACATCGCGCGCCACACGGATGGCGTGGTCGGTCTCGGCGGCGTGGTTGAAGGTCACCGGGCAATAGCGCTCATAGACGACTTCCGCTTCCGCGCCGTTGGCAAGGGCAATACCTTCAGCCATCTGCTTGATGCGATCCTGCGCCAGATCGCGCACCGTTTCATCCAGGCTGCGCACCGTGCCGGCGATCAATGCCTCGTTGGGGATGATGTTGTGGCTGGAACCGGCGTGAAAACGGGTGACGGAGACGACGACCGAACGGATTGGATCGGCGTTGCGCGAGGCGATCATCTGCAGGTTGCCGACGATCTGCGCGCCGATGGTAATCGGGTCGATGGTGCGGTGCGGCTGTGCCGCGTGGCCGCCACGACCCTTGACGGTGATCGAGAACTTGTCGGGTGCGGCCATGATGCCGCCCTTGCGGATGGCGAAGGCGCCAAGCGGAATGCCCGGCATGTTGTGCATGCCATAGACCTCGTTAATGCCGAAACGTTCCATCAGGCCGTCCTCGACCATGGCGAGCGCGCCCGCGCCGCCTTCTTCCGCCGGCTGGAAGATGACCGCGATGGAGCCGGCGAAGTTGCGGGTCTCGGCAAGATATTTGGCGGCGCCAAGCAGCATGGCCGTGTGGCCGTCATGTCCGCAGGCATGCATCGCACCTGCCGTTTTGGAGGCCCAGGGCTTGCCGGTTTCCTCGAAGATGGGAAGAGCATCCATGTCCGCCCGAAATCCGATGGTGCGGTTACCCGGAAGATTGCCCCTGATGATGCCGACCACACCCGTGCGGCCAAGTCCGGTCACGATTTCGTCAACGCCGAAAGATTTCAGCTTCTCCGCAACGAAGGCCGCGGTGTTGTCGACATCATACAAAATCTCCGGGTTTTCATGCAGGTGACGCCGCCATTCGCTGACTTCCTGCTGGAGTTCGGCGGCTCTGTTTAAAATCGGCATTCATTCATTCCTGGGTTCATCGGTGCGGCATGTCGTAAAATCCTATCCTCCGTGGTGGATAGTGCGCCGCATAATTGACGTAATCAATGTACTTTGCCATTGCTAGGACATATATGGTGAATATTGCCATTCCCCGACCGAAGACGGGAATTCGAGGACAAGCCTTGCCACAGATATTTAAATCGCCAAACGCCGCCCGGCGGCTCTCCGCAGCCGTTGCCATCATGACTGCAGGCCTTGTTGCCGCAGCACCCGTGGCGAATGCCAATCCGAAAATGGTGGTGGATGTCAAAACCGGCAAGGTGATTTCCCATCAGGAAGCGTTCCGCAAGTGGTATCCCGCCTCGCTGACCAAGCTGATGACCGCCTATATCGCCTTTTCGCAGATGAAGGCCGGCAAGATCAGCCCGCAGACGGAAGT
Organism: Agrobacterium sp. GW821-FHT14E08; assembly: GCF_058803865.1. Taxonomy (NCBI): domain Bacteria; kingdom Pseudomonadati; phylum Pseudomonadota; class Alphaproteobacteria; order Hyphomicrobiales; family Rhizobiaceae; genus Agrobacterium; species Agrobacterium sp. GW821-FHT14E08. The sequence goes on from NZ_JBXAPJ010000003.1 coordinate 288,367, forward strand.
GGTGATGAGCAAGAAGGCCGCCGACCAGCCGGCCTCGAAAATGTATTTCAAGCCCGGTCAGAAACTGACCATGGACAGCGCGCTGAAGCTGCTGCTGATCAAATCCGCCAATGACATCGCCGTGGCGATTGCCGAGACCATCGGCGGCACCAGCGACAATTTCGTGGCGCAGATGAATGCGCAGGCGCAGCGGCTGGGCATGAGCTCCACCCGTTACGTCAACCCCAACGGCCTGCCCGGCAAGGGGCAATATACGACGGCACGCGACCTTGCGCTGCTGGCGCTGATCATCAAGCGTGAGTTCCCGGAATATGCCGATTATTTCTCGCTGGAGGGCGTTACCACCGGCAAGAAGAATTACGCCAACTTCAACATGCTTGTCGGCCGTTTCGATGGTGCCGATGGCATGAAGACCGGCTTTATCTGTGCCTCGGGTTTCAACCAGGTGTCATCCGCCGTGCGCAACGGTCGCTCGGTCATCACCGTCGTTCTGGGGGCGGACAGCCTTGCCGGGCGAACGGACCAGTCGGCCGATCTGCTGCAGATGGGGTTGACCGCGCCGTCGGGCCAGGGCGTTTCGCTCGCGTCGCTGGCGCCTTATGGCGATACCGGCGATGTGAACGATGTCAGCGCTGAAATCTGCAATCCGAAGGCCGCCAAGGTGCGCAGCGAAAGCCGCGACGAAGCTGGCCGCATGGTCATCCATTCTCCCTACGTCACGGAAATGACCCGCCCGCCGGAATATTCTTTCGCCGGCCTCATTCCTGGCAGCGAGACCGTGGCGGTCAATACCACCAAGGGTGCCTCGGCCAAGGGCGAACTCGCCAATGTGCCGATCCCTATTCCGCGCCCGACATTCTGATCGTCGGGGCCGCCCTCTTCAATGAGGGCGGATGCGCTTTGCGGATTGGGTATTCGCAGGTCCGATCTGTTATGATATTACAATGTCGCTCGCAGCTTCCGGCTCCGGGCGATTTCTGTTTTATCGCGCGGTTCCGGGTCGACGATCGTCCGACGATCTATCGGAGCGGCCCTCAACATACAGGCAAGGCATGTTTCGCGATCGTATACCGGTTTCCATCATCACCGGATTTCTCGGCGCCGGAAAATCGACGCTTCTCAACCGGCTTCTCAAGGATCCGGAGATGAACGACGCCGCGATCATCATCAATGAGTTCGGCGATGTCAGTATCGACCACCTGCTGGTGGAGAGCGCCGGCGAGGGCATCATTGAGCTGGCGGAAGGCTGCCTCTGCTGCACGGTGCGCGGTGAGCTGGTGGACACGCTGGCGGAACTGATGGATGGCATACAGACTGGCAAGCTGAAGGCTGTAAAGCGGGTGGTGATTGAAACCACCGGTCTTGCCGACCCCGCTCCGGTCATGCAATCGATCATGGGCAACCCGGTCATCGCGCAGAATTTCGTCCTGAACGGCATGATTACGGTGGTGGATGCCGTGAACGGCCTTTCCACGCTCGACAATCATCAGGAAGCGGTGAAACAGGCCGCCGTGGCTGACCGTCTGGTGATGACCAAGCGCGCCCTTGCCGATGCCGCCACGATTTCTGCGCTGACGGCCCGTCTGCAAGCGCTCAATCCGCGTGCGACAATCGAGGATGGTGACAAAACCAAGTGGAGCGCTGCGGGGCTTCTCGACAACGGCCTTTACGATGCCGGCAGCAAGAATGCCGATGTCGGCCGCTGGCTGGGCGAAGAGGCGGCACACGATCACCATGATCATGGTCACGACCATGGCCATCATCACCACCATCATGGCGATCACGACGACCATCACCATCATCACGATGTGAACCGGCACGATGCCTCTATCCGTTCCTTTTCGATCATTCACGATCAGCCGATCAGCCCGATGGCGATCGACATGTTCGTGGATCTGCTGCGCTCGGCGCATGGGGAAAAGCTGTTGCGCATGAAGGCCATCGTCAAGCTGTCGGATAATCCGGCTCGGCCGCTGGTGCTGCATGGGGTGCAGAATATTTTCCACACGCCTGAGCGCCTTGCAGTCTGGCCGGACCCGGCTGATCAGCGCACGCGCATGGTGCTGATTACCAAGGATTTGCCGGAGGCTTTCGTGCAGGACCTGTTCGCGGCCTTCACAAGCGCACCCGGCATCGACCGGCCGGACAGGCAGGCGATGACGGATAACCCGCTGGCGGTTTCGGGGTTGCGGTTTTAGATCGCGCGACGGCGTTTAAATCGGCGGGTGAGGTTACCCCCCTCTGCCCTGCCGGGCATCTCCCCCTCAAGGGGGGAGATCGACTCGTGGCGACGTTTCGCCGATCTCGACGTTTGAGACTAAAATGGTGGTAAAGCTCCTTGCCGATCTCCCCCCTTGAGGGGGAGATGCCCGGCAGGGCAGAGGGGGGTAACCACAGCCGCCAGCGTGGAACGCCGGTTACCCGCCCTTCACAATCCGAAACCGATGCCCTTTACCCACTGCCACCGTCTCCACCAGCCTATGCCCATCCTCATTGCACATATGGGCAATATCGATCACCGCCATCGGATCGGTCGTCTCGACAGTTAGAATATCGCCTGCCTTCAGGGTTGCGAGTTTCTTGCGGCTTCTCAAAACCGGAAGGGGGCATTTAAGCCCCCTCAAATCATAAACGATGTCGGCCGTGTCGCTCATTCCTTGGCCCAGAACTTCCAGAACGGCTTCTTCTCCGGCGCTTCGGGTGCAGGCGCTGCGGAATAGGCAAGCGGGTTCATGGTCGGAACCGGAACGCTCTGGGCGGCAGCGCCAGTCTGAGTGGCTGCTGCGGGGGTGGCCGAGGCAACCATCGTCGGTGCTGCAGGGGCCGGGTTCGATTGCGGTGCGGCGGGCTGTGTCGCCGAAGGGCGCGGGCCGCGCAGGGAAGAGGCGGTTGCGGTCGTGGCCGGAGAGGAAGACGTCACCTGCTGCGCCTTCTTCTCCATCAGCGCGGCATATTCCGTTTCCTTCATCAGCTTGCCGGCCTTCAGCGCAGAGCCGGTCGGGGCATAGGCGGGCTCGCGGCCCTTGCGCTTTTCGGCGACAAGTGCCTTGCGCTCCGCTTCGCTCGGATCGTACCAGGCCATGCCGTCATATTTCGACATTGCCTTTTCATAGGCGATATCATAGGTCTTCTCATAGCTCGAAAGCGCGCTGACGAGCGCCGGCGGTGTGCTCATGGCCGGGCATTGGGCGGAGGCGTTGAAGCTGCCACCTTCCGTCTGCTGGTTGAAGACGTATTTCTTCTCGCAGACATTCACTTCCGGCGGGCGCTTGGTCACTTCGAAATTGTCGTAACCGACCTTCAGCATCTTCCAGAATTCGAGATGCTCGCTCTGGCGATGGCGGGCCATGTTCTCCGCCGTCATGCGGAACGGGAAGGCCTGTAGCTGCACGGTCTTCTGGCCGCCCTTGAAGGCGTCACGGGCAAACCCGTAGATTTCAAGAATCTGCGCATCCGTCATCGAATAACAGCCTGACGATGAGCAGGCGCCATGGATCATCAGATTGGTGCCGTTGCGGCCATTGGCGGCATCGTAGCGGTTCGGAAAGCCGGTATTGATGGCGAGATAATATTTCGAGTTTGGATTGAGATGCGCGGGCGTCAGGTTGTAGAAACCTTCCGGCGCCTGCCGGTCGCCTTCCTTCACCTTGGGCCCGAGTTTGCCGGACCATGCGCAAATCTCGTAACCGGCGATCTTCTCGAAACGGTTGTCGCGTCTTGCCTTCCAGATTTCCAAGGCACCTTCTTCCTTGAAGATGCGGATCATGATCGGCGAGGTGCGGTCCATGCCCCTTTTGTCGATCTCGGCCAGGATGGACGGAGACAGCGGGTAATCGACCTTGTTCTTGACGTGGGAAACGTCGCGTTCCACGGTTTCGAGCGTATCGTTGCAGCCGGTGAGAATGAGCGCGGTGCAGGCGAGAAGGGCAAAATGTGTCAAACGCATGATCTGATCCGAAAGACGATGGCACGAAGCGGCGCAAGTTCTACACCAGCACGTGTGTATTTTAAATACGGTATTAACCGTTTACATCTTCTTAACTCAAATCGGACCCGCCCCGCGGCCGCCGATACATCTTTTGATGTGACCGGACTATGGCCGAGTTGGGGCGATATTCAAGGAAAATAAGGCCGGCGTTAGAGATTCCGGCCAATATCCAGGAACTTCTGGCGGCGTTCAGCGCGCAGCTGTGTGCCGGAACGCTGGGACAGATCGGCCAGCGCCTTGGCGATCACATCGCCGGTCGCGCCGATCACGGTTTCCGGAGCACGGTGCGCGCCGCCGATCGGTTCGGGAATGATTCCGTCGATAACGCCAAGAGATTTCAGATCTTCCGAGGTAATCTTCATATTGGTTGCAGCTTCCTTGGCGCGGGTCGAATCGCGCCAGAGAATGGAGGCCGCACCTTCCGGCGAGATCACCGAATAGATCGCATGTTCGAGCATGTAGACGCGGTTGCCGGTGGCAATCGCGATGGCGCCGCCCGAACCACCTTCGCCGATGACGACGGAGACGATCGGCACCTTGACGTTGAGGCACATTTCCGTTGAACGGGCGATGGCTTCGGCCTGTCCGCGCTCTTCCGCACCGACGCCGGGATAGGCGCCTGCCGTGTCGATGAGGGTTATGACCGGCAGCGAGAAACGGTCAGCCAGCTCCAGCACGCGGATCGCCTTGCGGTAACCTTCCGGGCGCGGACTACCGAAATTGTGCTTCAGGCGGCTTTTGGTGTCGTTGCCCTTTTCCTGGCCGATGATGGCGACGGGCTGACCGTTAAAGCGGGCAAGGCCCGCCTGAATGGCCGCGTCCTCGGAAAATTTGCGGTCGCCGGCAAGCGGCGTGAAATCGGTGAACAGCGCCTTGGCGTAATCGACGAAATGCGGGCGCTGCGGATGGCGCGCGACCTGCGTTTTCTGCCAGGCGTTCAGCTTGGAATAGATGTCCTGCATCGCATCGTTGACGCGCGATTCCAGACGGTTGATCTCCTCCGAGGTGTCTATGCTCTCGTCTTCATCGGCAAGCTTCTTCAGCTCGATGATCTTGCCTTCAAGGTCCGAGATAGGTTTTTCGAAGTCGAGATAATTGTGCATGAGATCCGTTTCCGATCGTTTTGCGCAAGGTTTGACCGGATTATCCGGCGGTTCCGGTCGCTCTAATCAAGGTTTTTGCCCTGTTTGGCAAGGGGGTGATGTGTTTGTACCAGCTCTTGCAGGCGTTCTTCCAGCACATGTGTATAGATTTGTGTCGTGGAAATGTCGGAATGGCCCAGCAGTTCCTGCACGGCGCGCAAGTCAGCGCCGTTCTGCAAAAGGTGGCTGGCAAAGGCATGACGCAGGACATGCGGTGATACCGCGGATGGGGTCAGACCCGCACGAATGGCAATATCCTTGAGGTCGCGGGCAAAGACCTGGCGGGGCAGGTGACCTTCCTTGCTGTTCGAAGGAAACAGCCATGGGCTCTCTTGTGCCTCAGGTTTTTTCTGCGAAGCGGCCGCCCTGCTTTTCTCCGGCGCGAGCGCCTTTCTGGCAGCCTCGTATTTTTCCATCGCCTCGATGGCGGCGCGGGAAAGAAGAACCATGCGGTCCTTGTTGCCCTTGCCGCGGATCATCAGGAAGCGGCCTTCCTGACGCAGCACCTTAACCGGCAGGGAGACAAGTTCGCTCACACGCATGCCGGTGGCATAAAGAAGCTCGAGCAGCAGATGCATGCGGATGCGGGCAAGCTGGCCGGGACCGGATGTGGCGGCTTCCTGCGCGGCAAGGGCAAGAAGCCTGTTCACATCGTCGACGCTCATTGTTTTCGGCAGGGTGAGGCCCTTTTTCGGGGCGTCGATGATGCCGGTCGGGTCGTCGCTGCGCAGTCCTTCCGAATAGAGGAAACGATAGAATTGCCGCATGGAAGACAGGCGTCTTGCCTGTGAAGTGGCGGCAAAGCCCTGAGCGGAAAGATGGGTCAGATAGGCGGAGAGGTCCGGGGTGCCTGCTTCCGTCAAAGACTGGCCGCGCTGGCCGAGAAATTCACGCAGATCGGAAAGATCGTGCTCATAGGAAGAGAGTGTGTTTGTGGCGGCGCCGCGCTCGGCGCTCATCATTTCCAGAAAGCTTTCCAGCCGCGCGCCATCGCGCCCTCCTGCCGCCTGACCGTTCATGGGGTGCGCCTGGCCGGCTCAGCCGCCGGCGGGTTCAGCCGCTCGGAAGGAATGCGCACGGTCACTTCGCGGTCGCGCGGCTGAACGAACATGACAAGCAGCACCATGCCGCCATAGACCAGCCCCGCAATGGTCGCCAGTATCATCGTGAAGCGGAAGAGGGTGGGCATGGCGGCTCCGTGCAGGTGGCGGTCGAAACTTATATGCGGTGCGGCGATAGCGGCAGCAAGATCAAAAAGCCGACGTCTACTCCGCGCCGCATGCGGCGTTGATTGTGATTCAACGCAATTCAGTCAGCAATTTGGCTTGACGCTTCGTAAACATTTGCAGATATCCATGCCAAACGGGCTTTCAAATTTATGAATGAAACGAATTTATCCGTCCCGGCCACACTCGGGGAACAAGCGCGGGCAAAGCTCGGACGGCGCAACATCGTCTTTGTCGGGCTGATGGGGGCTGGAAAATCCGCGATAGGCCGCATGGTCGCCCAGCAGCTCAAGGTCTCCTTCATCGATACGGATGTCGAAATCGAGCGGGTTTCGCGCATGACGATAGCCGAGCTTTTCGCCACCTATGGCGAGGAGGAATTCCGGGCGCTGGAAACACGGGTCATCAAGCGGCTGCTGCGCGGCGGCCCCAAGGTCATCTCCACCGGCGGCGGCGCCTTCATCAACGACAATACCCGCCGGCACATCACGCGCGGCGGTATTTCGCTGTGGCTGAAGGCCGATCTCGAGGTGCTCTGGGAAAGGGTCAACAAGCGTGACCACCGCCCGCTTCTCAAGACCGAAAACCCCAAGGCGACGCTCGCGGCCCTGATGGAAAAACGTTACCCGATCTATGCCGAAGCGGATCTGACCATCGAATCCCGCGATGTCCGCAAGGAAATCATCGTGACAGAAGTGCTGGCCGCCATAGCCGGCATCGAACAGAAAGACTGATTCCCATGACGCCTTCCGAAATCCACGCCGATGAACGTCTCGTCCATGTGCCGCTCGGCGAGCGCGCCTATGACATTCTGATCGGGCCGGGCCTGATCGGCCGGGCGGGCGGCGAGATTTCGGCGCGGCTGAAGGGCCGGCGCGCGGCCATCATCACCGATGAACATGTCGCGCCGCTTTACCTCGAAGGCCTGATGGACGGGCTGCAGACGGATGGCATCGAGGCCGTCTCGCTGACGCTGCCGGCCGGCGAGAAGACCAAGAGCTTCGAACATCTGGTCACCGTCTGCGATGCGGTTCTGGCAGCAAGGGTGGAGCGTAACGATGCGGTGATCGCGCTCGGCGGCGGCGTGATCGGCGATCTCGCCGGTTTTGCGGCCGGTATTGTGCGCCGGGGCGTGCGCTTCGTGCAGATACCGACTTCGCTTCTGGCGCAGGTCGACTCATCGGTCGGTGGCAAGACCGGCATCAACAGCCGCCATGGCAAGAACCTCATCGGCGTATTCCACCAGCCCGATCTGGTGCTGGCGGATACGGCGGTGCTCGATACGCTGAGCCCGCGTGAATTCCGCGCCGGTTATGCCGAAGTGGTCAAATACGGATTGATCGACAAGCCGGACTTCTTCTTCTGGCTGGAAAAGAACTGGGATGACATCCGCACCGGCGGCCCCGCCCGCATTCAGGCGATTGCAACGAGCTGCCAGGCGAAAGCCGATGTGGTGGTGGCGGATGAGAAGGAAAACGGCGTGCGTGCCCTCCTCAATCTCGGCCATACATTCGGCCATGCGCTGGAGGCGGCGACCAATTACGATAGCAAGCGGCTGGTGCATGGCGAAGGCGTCGCCATCGGCATGGTGCTGGCGCACCAGTTCTCCGCCCGCCTCAACCTTGCAAGCCCTGATGATGCCGCGCGCGTCGAGGCACATCTTAAGGCGGTTGGCCTGCCGACGACGATGAAGGATATTCCCGGCGAGTTGCCGCCGGTCGAAACGCTGATGACGGCAATCGCGCAGGACAAGAAGGTCAAGGGCGGCAAGCTCACCTTCATCCTCACCCACGGTATCGGCCAGTCTTTTGTGGCTGATGATGTGGCGTCGTCGGAGGTGCAATCGTTCCTGTCGGAGAAGCATCCGGGGTGAAATGTTGAGCGATACGGTGAGGGTGGCCCCATCATCGCCTCGCTTCGCTCCGGCACTTCTTCCCGACCGGGGAGAAGAACAAGCCGCTTTGGCAATGCCATACGAAACAGCATTGCTGCAGCTGCATTGATGTCTGAGCTTTGAGCACGGCGCTGCCGCAGATTTTTCTTCTCCCCGCCGGGGAGAAGGTGGCCCGTAGGGCCGGATGAGGGGGCTTGCTCGAGGTTTAAAACCGCACCGCTTCCCCCGGCGCCGCCGCCTCTATCGCCAGCGCATGCAGGCCGGCATCGAGTTCCGGCTTCAAAAGCGCGTTGATCGCCCGGTGGCGCTCGACGCGAGACTTGCCGGAAAAGCTTTCCGACACTATCTGAACACGCATATGCGTCTCGCCCGTGCCGGTTATGTCAGGCTGGTGGCCCGCATGCATCTGGCTTTCATCGACGACCCTCAGGCGCTCCGGTGAAAAGCTCTCCCGAAGCTTGGTTTCTATGCGTTCTCGCAGGGACATGCGACGGGCTCCATTCTCGTTGGCTGGTCTTGAAGGGGGCTACCTAAAAGCCTGTAACATTCCGTTTTGTCAATTCTTGTTGTGCGGCTTTTCGCACCCCATAATCAGGGCATCATGAAACTGGATTCGAAATATTTCGACCGCATCCGCACGCGCCGGAAAAGGGAGAGGGAACCTGAGGTTCAGGCCCCCACCTGCCAGTGGGACGGATGCGACAAACCGGGCGTTCACCGCGCACCCGTCGGCCGCAATGCCGAGGGGCAATTCTTCCTGTTCTGTTTTGAGCATGTGAAGGAATATAACAAGGGCTATAATTATTTCTCGGGCCTGTCCGACGGCGAGATCGCCCGTTACCAGAAGGAGGCGATCACCGGCCATCGCCCCACCTGGACGGTGGGCGTCAACAAGACGGCGCGCGACAGCCCTTTGCACTCCACACTTCGATCCGGCACTGCGAGCGGCAATGCCCGCATTCGCGATCCCTTCGGCTTCGCCGGCGGCTTTGCGGGTGGCGCAAGGGCAGGCGGACAGCGCATGCAGCAGGACCGAAAATTGAAGACGCTGGAGGCGAAAGCCTTCGATACGCTCGGTCTTGCCGCCAGTGCGAAGCAGGAAGAGATAAAAAGGCGCTATAAGGAGCTTGTCAAAAAGCACCATCCTGATGCTAATGGTGGCGATCGTGGTTCGGAAGAACGTTTTCGGGCTGTTGTTCAAGCATATCAATTGTTAAAGCAGTCAGGTTTCTGCTAAGCCAACTTACGTGTTTACCGCCTGATTGATGATGTGGCCGGGTGGCTGCCGCCCGCCTTGGAGACGTGATGAGCAAAATCGACCTTGATATTTCCAACCTGCCCGACACAACGGTGTCCGTACGGGAGGTTTTCGGCATTGATACGGATCTGCGGGTTCCCGCCTATTCCCAGGGCGACGCCTATGTGCCTGACCTTGATCCCGACTATCTTTTTGATCGCGACACGACGCTTGCGATCCTTGCCGGTTTTGCTCACAACCGACGTGTCATGGTCTCCGGTTTCCACGGCACGGGTAAATCCACCCATATCGAGCAGGTGGCTGCCCGCCTCAACTGGCCCTGCGTGCGCGTCAACCTCGACAGCCATGTCAGCCGTATTGACCTCGTCGGCAAGGACGCCATCGTTCTGAAGGACGGCAAGCAGGTTACCGAATTCAAGGACGGCATTCTGCCCTGGGCCTACCAGCACAATGTCGCACTGGTCTTCGATGAATATGATGCCGGCCGCCCGGACGTGATGTTCGTTATCCAGCGCGTGCTGGAATCGTCCGGTCGCCTGACGCTGCTCGACCAGAGCCGCGTCATTCGTCCTCACCCGGCCTTCCGCATTTTTGCGACCGCCAACACGGTCGGCCTCGGTGATACGACCGGCCTTTACCACGGCACGCAGCAGATCAACCAGGCGCAGATGGACCGCTGGTCCATTGTCACCACGCTGAACTACCTGCCGCATGAGCAGGAAGTGGACATCATTGCCGCCAAGGTGAAGAGCCTCGATAATCCGAAGGGCCGCGAAACCGTCTCCAAGATGGTGCGTGTTGCCGATCTGACCCGTTCGGCCTTCGTCAACGGCGACCTTTCCACGGTCATGAGCCCGCGTACCGTCATCACCTGGGCGGAAAATGCGGAAATCTTCGGCGATCTCGCCTTTGCCTTCCGCGTGACCTTCCTCAACAAGTGCGACGAACTGGAGCGCACGCTGGTGGCCGAGCAATATCAGCGGGCTTTCGGCGTCGAGCTGAAGGAAAGCGCTGCGAACATCGTTCTCAGCGCCTGATAGTCCCCGGCTCGTCCGGGGAAGATCACCCATGACTTGAAGACGCCGGTGGGGGGCGCGATCTTCTGATCGCGTGCCGCAGGCGCCGACAAATGACAGGAAAGACAATGGCAGCGCGCGGCGACAATTCCAGAGCGAAACCGGGTACGGCGGTCGATACGGAACCGTTGCGTCAGGCGATTGCCGGATGCGTGCGATCCGTTGCCGGTGATGCCGAAGTCGAGGTCGTCTTCGCCAATGAGCGGCCGGGTCTTGCCGGCGAGCGCATGCGGCTGCCGGAAATTTCCAAGAAGCCCACTCAACAGGAAATCGCCATCACGCGTGGCCTCGGCGATTCCATGGCGCTGCGCCTTGCCTGTCATGATGCCGACACCCATGCGGTAATGTCGCCGCAGGGCGCCGAAGCGCGGCTGATCTTCGATGCGGTGGAACAGGCTCGCGTGGAATCCATCGGCGCACTGCGCATGCCGGGCATGGCCTCCAATATCCAGGCCATGAACACGGAAAAATACGCCAAGGCCAATTTCGCCGGTATCAACAACAAGGATGATGCGCCGCTTGCAGAGGCCGTTGCGCTTTTGGTGCGCGAGAAGCTGACAGGTGAGAAGCCGCCGGAAAGCGCCGGCAAGGTTGTTGATCTGTGGCGCGATTTCATCGAGGACAAGGCGGCTGGCGACCTCAAGGATCTCTCCAGCGTCATCACCGACCAGAAGGCGTTTTCGCGGCTGGTGCGCAAGATGCTGACCTCCATGCAGATGGCGGAAGATTTCGGCGACGAGGATAACGAGCCTGACAGCCAGGAAGCGGAATCCAACGAGGACCAGCCGCGCACCAACGAGACCGAAGAAGAACAGGTCGAGGAAGAGGCTGGCTCCGACGCGACCCCCGCCGATGAAAACGAGGCCTCGCAGGAGGAAATGGAAGAAGGCGAGATGGACGGCGCCGAGATGTCGGACGAGGAAATGTCCGACGATCTCGACGAGGATTCCGAAACGCCCGGTGAAACCCGCCGTCCCAACAGCCCCTTCGACGATTTCAACGAGAAGGTCGATTACCGCATCTTCACCCAGGAATTCGACGAGGAAATCCACGCCGAGGAACTGTGCGACGAAGCCGAGCTGGACCGTCTGCGCGCTTTCCTCGACAAGCAGCTCGCTCACCTTCAGGGCGCCGTCGGGCGTCTGGCGAACCGGTTGCAGCGCCGCTTGATGGCGCAGCAGAACCGTTCCTGGGACTTCGATCTGGAAGAGGGATATCTCGATCCGGCCCGTCTCGTCAGGCTCATTATCGACCCGATGCAGCCGCTTTCCTTCAAGAAGGAACGCGACACCAAGTTCCGCGATACGGTGGTTTCGCTGGTCATCGACAATTCCGGTTCGATGCGCGGCCGTCCGATTACCGTGGCTGCCACCTGCGCCGATATTCTGGCGCGCACGCTGGAGCGCTCGGGCGTGAAGGTCGAAATTCTGGGCTTCACCACCAAGGCCTGGAAGGGTGGACAGTCGCGCGAACAGTGGCTCGCCAATGGCAAGCCCGCTTCGCCCGGCCGTCTCAATGATCTGCGCCATATCATCTACAAGTCTGCGGACGCTCCGTGGCGGCGTTCGCGGCGCAATCTCGGCCTGATGATGCGCGAAGGCCTGCTGAAGGAAAATATCGACGGCGAGGCGCTGATGTGGGCGCATAACCGCCTGATCGGCCGCCCCGAGCAGCGCAAGATCATGATGATGATCTCCGACGGTGCGCCGGTGGACGATTCGACCCTGTCTGTTAATCCGGGTAACTATCTGGAACGGCACCTGCGCGCCGTCATCGAGCAGATCGAGACACGGTCGCCGGTGGAATTGCTGGCAATCGGTATCGGCCACGACGTGACGCGTTATTATCGTCGTGCCGTAACCATCGTGGATGCGGACGAGCTGGCTGGCGCAATGACCGAGCAGCTCGCGGCGCTCTTCGAGGATACGAGCAGTGCTTCCGGTTCGTCCCGCAGGGTTCGCCGTGCGGGATAAGCGGAGCCGGGCTTCCTTCTCCTGCAAGTCTCTGGTCGTTGCTGCAGCTCTGGCGGTTGGGTCGCTTGTTCCGGTTCCGATTGGTGCCTCCACCATCGATGTACCGGTGACCGTTCGCCAGCTGTCCGGCTTCGAGGTCGGCACCAGCGCAAAACGTTTCGGCAAGCTGGAATTCATTGGCGGCATGGTGATGAGCGCGCCGGAAAAGCTGTTCGGCGCTATGTCCTCCATCCGCTTCCGCCCTGACGGGGAGGAATTCTTTTCCGTGCTGGATACCGGCCACTGGCTGACGGGCAGGGTCACGCGCGATGCGACCGGTGCTTTGTCCGGGCTGGAGGACGTCCGCATTACGGCCATGCTGGATGCTGGCGGCCGCGAACCGACCCGCAAGATGGAGGTGGATGCCGAAGGGCTGGCGCTGCGTGACGGCAAGGTGTTTGTCAGCTATGAGCAGCGGCACAGGATCGACATCTATCCCGATCCGGGCTTCGAAACAGCAAAGCCGCTTGGTCGCCTGCCGCATCTCATTCCCAATAACGAGTTGCGCCATAATGGCGGCATGGAGGCTTTGGCGGTTTCGCCGGCCGATTCGCCACTTGCCGGGGCTCTTGTGGTGGTGGCTGAAAAAAGCATCGATACGGATGGCAATCTTCTCGCCGCCATATTGGAGGGCCCTTTGAAGGGCACTTTCGCCGTTACCCATCACCCCTCATTCGATGTGACCGATGGCGCTTTCCTGCCCAATGGCGATCTGCTGCTGCTGGAGCGGCGCTTCAACTTCGCCGAAGGTGTGGGCATGCGCATCCGCCGCATCCGTGGTGCCGATATCAGGCCGGGCGCGGTGGTGGATGGCGAAATCCTCATGGAAGCGGGCATGGCCTACCAGATCGACAATATGGAAGGCATGGATGTGGTGAAGGGGCCGGACGGTTCCACGCGCCTCATCATCGTCTCCGATGACAATCACTCGTTCCTCCAGCGCAACCTTATGCTGGAATTCAAGCTGGTGGAGTAAAATCAGGCCTGCTGCTGCTGTGCCGCCTTGTAGGCAGCCATTAGGTCCTCGACGGCAATGCCGTCGATCTTCATACCGGTCATTCGGCATGACGTTATCTGCGCACCGGACAGGTTTGAGTTGCTCAGTTTCAGACCGGAAAAATTGACGTCATCGATCGACCAGCCGGACATGTTGTTATCCGTGAACGACGCACCTGATAAGTTGATATTATTGAAGCTCGCCCCGGAAAGATTGACATTGTCGAAGACCGTGCCGGAAAGATTGACGTCGTTGAAGGTTGAGCCTGAAAGCGTGGCGCTGGCAGCCTCCACGATGTCAATAACGTCCTTGATCTGCATGTCGACCCGCCTCCGCGCTGTGCCACGGACCGCAGACTGCAATGCTGACGGCTGGTTTGCAAGCGTGATTTGATCCACGCTTGCCCGGTCTCAAACGCGGCTCGATTTGACGGCGCCAGGCATCGGCTTCAGCGTGTTCATCAGCGCACCGTAAGGCAGGAGCATGACAAGGCCGACGAGAACCTTCACCGACAGATCGCCAAGCGCCCAGGAAATCCAACGGGGCGCTTCCATGGTGAAGACGCCGAGGATGGGCGCGTTTTCGATGGCGAAGGCATCGTTGGGGCCGACAAAGGAGAAGCTTGCGGCAAAGGCGATGGAGAAGAACAGGGCCGTATCCAGCACCGAACCCAGCATGGAGCCGGCAAGCGGCGCATGCCACCAGCGCTGGCGGCGCAGGCGGTTGAAAACGGAAATATCCAGCAGCTGGCCGATCAGATAGGCGGTGCCGGAGGCGACCGCGATGCGCGGGATCGATGTCCAGAAGGACAGCGTGACACCGACGACGAAGCCGGCAAGCACGACACGGCGCGCGATGGACGGGCCGAACTGGCGATTGGTCAGGTCCGTGACGAGGAAGGCGATCGGATAGGTGAAAGCGCCCCAGGTCAGAAGGTCGCCGAGATTGATGCCCAGCAGCGAGCCTGAAAGCGGATATTGCACCAGAATATTGGACGCGACGACCACCAGTGTCATCAGCAGCACATAGATAAGCGTAAAGCGCAGATAGGGCATTTTTTTATCCTGGGTGATGCCACCAGTTAGAGCCAAACATCGGGCCGAAAAGCCTCAAACGGTTTTCGGAAAATCCAATGCAACTGAGAACAAACAAAAGGCTTGAGCGGCAAAAGCCATTCAAGCCCTCTGAATATCGATGATGTCGAAACCGCTATTAAGCAGCTTCGGCCGTCTTCTTGGCGATCTGGCGGCGCAGGAGACGAGCGCGCATGCTCAGTTCGTTTTCGCCGGACTTCAGAAGGAAAGCATCGAGGCCGCCACGGTGTTCAACGGAGCGCAGAGCTGCTGCGGAAACACGCAGGCGGAAGCGCTGGCCGAGAGCATCGGAGATCAACGTGACCTGGCAGAGGTTCGGCAGGAACCGGCGCTTGGTCTTGTTGTTGGCGTGGCTGACGTTGTTGCCCGTCTGGACGCCCTTGCCGGTCAATTCGCATACACGGGACATGGGTACACCTATTTCGTTTCGTCTGTTTCACCACTGGCTCGCCACCGGCAAAACCGGGGTGGCAATCCAACTGGCCATGATTGGAAAGTTGCGGTTCTATAGTCAGACGAGACTTAACAGTCAAGCCGCTCGCGAGCAAATGAAAGGAAATTCCGGCGTTTTCAACCGTCGTCCGCTTTTTTATTGCCACAAGTCGGCGTATATCATCGCCAGATAAGGCCGCTTCCGCGCCTCTTTTAAGGTGATATCAGAATGATTGCCAGAGGAAAAAGCATTTTCGTGGCCGCGACAATGGCGTTAACGGGCGTTTCCCCCTCGCTCGCCGCCGAAGCGCGCCACACAAGCGAATACAGCATCAATCTCGGTATTCTGCCGATTGCCCGGGCGAGTTTTTCGACTCGCATGGATGGACCGAATTATTCGATCTCCGGTTCCTTCAGCGCCGCCGGCCTTGCCAGCATCTTCAAGGATATTTCCGGCAAGACGACCGTTTCCGGCGCCAAGCGCGGCCACCGGCTGCAGGCCAACGAATATTCGCTGGTCTACAAGGACGGCAAGCGGGTACGGACCTATGACGTTGTCTATCGCAACGGCAATGTCACATCGACAACGGTAAAACCTGAGCCGAAGGCCCGGCCGGACAATTGGGTTGACGTAAAGGACCGCGATCTGCGCTCGGTTCTCGACCCTATTTCCGGTTTGATCATTCCCTCCGGCGGCCGTATCTGCCCGACCCGCCTGCCAATCTATGACGGCGAATCGCGGCTGGATCTGGTTTTGAGTTCCAGTGGTACCAAGCCCTTCAAGACCAACGGTTTTAGTGGTGATGCGATCGTCTGCAAGGCGCGTTACGTGCCAAAGTCGGGTTACCGGCAGGGGCGCAAGGATATCGAATATCTGAAATCCATCTCGATGGAAATCTGGTTCGCCAAGTCGAACAATATGGATGTTTATGCGCCGGTCTACGCCATCATTCCGACGCGGGTAGGCCAAGTCTACATCACCGCGACGAAATACGGCGGCTGACCAAGATTGATGACAGGGCAATTGAAAGCAGACGTTGCCGCGCATTTCTTCTCCCCGCCGGGGAGAAGGTGGCCCGAAGGGTCGGATGAGGGGGCGACGGTGCCGGATATCTCTATCCTTGTCCCCTCATCCCGCTGCCGCGGACTTCTCCCCCTCGGGGAGAAGAAACAAGGGGCACTCACTCACTCCGCAGGCGACTGCTCTAGGTTCAGAGCGCATCCCCCGGCGACCAGCCGGGTTCGGCCATGACGAAGCTTGAAAAGGCAAATCCCGGCGAGACGGTGCAGCCGACGAGGGTGAAATCGCCGAGGCTTTCCGCCGATTGCCAGCAATTGGCCGGCACGATCACCTGCGGGCGTTCGCCGTCGAGAATGGCGGGACCGAGCGTGAAGGTCTGCACCTCCCGGCCGTCGTCCGAAAGATGCAGCGCGATGGGTGCGCCGGCATAATAGTGCCAGACCTCAACGGCATCGGTGACCCGATGCCAGTGCGAGCGAACGCCTTTTTCGAGAAGATAATAGATCGCCGTCGAATGGCCGCGTTCGCCGCCCGCCTTGTCGCGAAAAGTCTGGTGATAAAAACCGCCCTCGGGATGCGGCTCGAGACCCAGTTCGCGAATGATCGCTTCCGCAGACAGATCGGCGCCCATCAGAAATTGTCCTTGCGCGTGCGGATTTCGGCAAAAACGTCCGCGTCCGCGGCGGTCTCCAGGCCAAGATGCCTGCGGATACCGGCATCGGCGACCCGCATATAGGGATTGGTCTGCTTTTCGAGCCCGATGGTGGTGGGAATGGTGAATTCATTCGCCTGCCGCGCCTTTTCAACACGTGCCGCACGCTCGCTCAGAACCGCATTGTCGGGATCGACGGTGACCGCAAAGCGGGCATTCGCGAGTGTATATTCGTGGCCGAAATAGACTTTTGTGTCGTCGGGCAGCGCCATCAATTTCTGGAAGGAATGCCACATATCCGCCGCCGGGCGTTCGAACAGCCGGCCGCAGCCCATGGCAAACAGCGTATCGGCGGCAAACAGCAACCCGTCATCGGGAAGATAATAACAGATGTGTCCCGCCGTGTGGCCGGGCGTGGAAATGACCTGAACGCGGCGTCCGGCAAATTCGAACTCGTCGCCATCGGCCTGCGAGCGGTCGAGACCGGGGATCGCGATAGCCTCGTCGTAAGGCCCGTGGACTTCGCAGCCGAATTTGTCCTTCAGCGCCAGATTGGCCTCTACATGGTCCTGATGGTGGTGGGTGGTAAAGATATGGGTGAGTTTCCAGCCATGGCCATCGAGAGCCTGCAGGATCGGGCCTTCCTCGGGTGCGTCGATGGCGGCGGTCGCCCCGCTTTCGGGATCGTGCAGCAGAACCCCGAAATTGTCGCTGCGGCAAAGAAAGACGTCTATTTCCAAAGGTTTCATCTGATCCTCTCCATTTGCCGGCCGGAGCCGACGCATTTATCCGCCTGGGTTTCAATGTAGGGGCAGACGCCTTGAAGTCCAACCGCCTGATGCTACATTCTCGCCCATGAACACTGATATCGTCGATCTGCGCGAATTCTATCATTCCCCGCTTGGCCGCTCGGCCGAGCAGGCGATCACCATGGCGCTTTCGACGCTCTGGCCGCCTTTGCCGGAAGAGCGACTGGTCGGCCTCGGTTATGCGGTGCCGTTTCTGGACCGGTTCCGCCACGATACCGAACGCACCTTCGCCTTCATGCCGGCGGGGCAGGGCGCGGTGAACTGGCCGGCTGGCGAGCTGTCTTCCACGGCGCTGGTGTTTGACGAGGAACTGCCGCTTCCCGATTCGTCCATAGACCGGGTGCTGATGGTGCATGCGCTGGAATTTGCCGAAAATCCGCGCGAGAGCCTGAAGGAACTGTGGCGGGTACTGGCGCCCGGCGGCCGTCTGGTGATCGTGGTGCCGAACCGGCGCGGTGTCTGGGCGCGCATGGAACATACGCCCTTCGGCTCGGGGCGGCCCTATTCGCGCGGCCAGCTGACAGCGCTGCTGCGTGAAACCAACTTCACGCCGGGGGCTTCCGCCGAGGCGCTGTTCTTTCCGCCGACCACCAGCCGCCCGGTGCTGAAATTCCGCCGTTACCTCGAACTCACCGGCCGCAGGCTATGGCCCCTGTTCTCTGGCGTCATCGTGGTGGAGGCGCAAAAACGTCTCTATCAGGGATTGCCCGTCACCCAGCGCGCCTCGCGCCGGGTTTTTGTACCCGTGCTCGCGCCGCAAGGTGTTCCCACCACCCGCACAGCCGCAAAGCACGGAAAGCCGCGCTGACCCTCGACAAAACGCCCATTCCGGTCTAATGCCTCCGGCATTGCTGTTGCCGGGTTCTCCGGCGTTTTTCCAAAGGTCGATCAAATGAGTGCAGAGCTTAGCCAACCTGTTCCGCGTCCGGGTATTCTGGATATCGCCGCTTATGTTCCGGGCAAGGAACATGTGGACGGCGTTGCGAAGGTCTATAAGCTCTCCTCCAACGAAACACCGCTCGGCCCGAGCCCGAAGGCGATTGAAGCCTTCGGCACGGCTGCCAGCCATCTGGAAATCTATCCGGACGGTCAGGCCATCGCGCTGCGTCAGGCGATTGCCGATGTGCATGGTCTCAACATCGCAAACATCATGTGCGGCAACGGTTCGGATGAGCTTCTGGGCCTGCTTTGCCATGTCTATCTCGGTGCAGGCGATGAGGCGATCATCACCGAACACGGTTTCCTCGTCTACAAGATCCAGATCATGGGCGCAGGCGCAACCCCGGTGACGGTGAAGGAAAAGGACTGCGCGGTCGATGTGGATGCGATCCTCGCCGCCGTCACGCCGAAGACGAAGATGGTTTTTGTTGCCAATCCCGGCAACCCCACCGGCACCTATGTTCCTGTTGCGGAAATCCGTCGCCTTCAAGCCGGTCTGCCGAAACATGTCGTGCTGGTGCTGGATGCGGCCTATGCCGAATATGTGCGCAAGAACGATTACGAGGCTGGTCTCGAACTGGTTTCCGGTAACCGCAACGTGGTGATGACCCGCACCTTCTCGAAGGTCTATGGTCTTGCGGCGCTGCGCGTCGGCTGGATGTATGCTCCGGCCGCCATCATCGATGCGCTGAACCGTGTTCGCGGACCGTTCAACATGAGTGCGCCGGCAATAGCGGCGGGCACCGCTGCCATTCGTGATCAGGCATTCGTGGAAAAGGCCGTGGCACATAATGCCCTGTGGATGGAAAAGCTGGTGACCGCCTTCACCGGTCTCGGCCTTAGCGTCACACCCTCTGTCACCAATTTCATCCTCATCCATTTTCCGGATCAGGACGGCAGGCGTGCGGCGGATGCGGATGAGTTCCTGAGCCGCCGCGGTTACATTCTGCGCGCGGTACGCGGTTACGGGTTCCCCAATGCCTTGCGTATGACCGTCGGGTCGGAAGAAGCCAATCTCGGCGTCATCGCGGCGCTTGGCGAGTTTATGGGGCAGGCGTGATGGGTGAAATCATGTTCGACCGCATCGCGCTGATCGGCATCGGCCTGATCGGCTCGTCGATTGCTCGCGATATCAGGGAACTGGGACTTGCCCGGCATGTGACGATTTCCACCCGCAGCGAAGACACGCTGAAACGGGCGGAGGAACTGGCGCTCGGCACGGATTACACGGTCTCGGCGGCGGAGGCAGCGAAGGATGCCGATCTCGTCATCGTCTCGGTGCCGGTCGGGGCTTCGGAAAGCGTCGCGCAGCAGATCGCGCCGCATCTGAAGCCCGGCGCCATCGTTACCGATGTAGGCTCCACCAAGGCCTCCGTCATCGCGCAGATGGCGCCGCATATGCCTGACAATGTGCATTTCATTCCCGGCCACCCGCTGGCGGGTACGGAAAAATCCGGCCCGGATGCCGGTTTTGCCGGCCTCTTCCGCGAGCGCTGGTGCATCTTCACGCCGCTGCCCGGCACGGACGCCGAGGCGCTGGAGAAGCTGAAGGATTTCTGGCGGGCGCTTGGTTCGCGCGTGGATGAAATGGATGCCGAACATCACGACAAGGTTCTGGCGATCGTCTCGCATCTGCCGCATATCATCGCCTACAACATCGTCGGCACGGCGGATGATCTGGAGACGGTGACCGAATCGGAAGTCATCAAATATTCGGCCTCCGGTTTTCGCGATTTCACCCGTCTGGCGGCCTCCGATCCGACTATGTGGCGGGATGTCTGCCTGCATAACAAGGATGCCATCCTGGAAATGCTGGCGCGCTTTTCCGAGGACCTCGCCTCCCTGCAAAGGGCAATCCGCTGGGGCGAAGGCGACAAGCTGTTCGAGCTGTTTTCCCGCACCCGCGCCATCCGCCGCTCCATCGTCCAGGCCGGTCAGGACGTCGACGCGCCGGACTTTGGACGGCATGCTCTGGATCAGAAGAAGTAAGTCGCTTCTGACGTACCGTCATGGCCGGATTTGATCCGGCCATCGGACTCGCTGGCAAATTACCAACTCTTTCCTTCGTCATCCTTGGGCTTGTCCCAAGGATCTAAACACGTCGATACAATCAATCGGTTGCAGATCCTCGGGACAAACCCGAGGATGACGTTGAATATGGGGCACCCGCTCAGATCGGCGGGATCTTGCCAAGCGGAATGAAACCGCTGACGGTGGCGCGACCGCGATCGACCACGAGATCGACGGACGCCCTGTCGCCGCCGCCGGCAAGCGCGCCGAGCAGCTTGCGGGCCGTGTCGATGGTGGATTGCAGCTGTGGGAACGCCTGCTTGGCATTGTCCGACCAGGCGCCGAGTTTTTCGATCTCCAGCTTGAACTGACCGGAGAGATAACCCTCATTGTCGAAGGAGAAGGGGCCGCTGATGCGCATCGTGCGGCCCTCGCCGATATCGGCCACCAGCCGGCGAAGCTCGCCGCTTGCGCCGTACAGGCCGGAACTGTCGCTGCCGTCGACCATGCCCGCCTTGCCCGCAAGTGTGACATCAACGATGGCGTCGAGGCGGGGAAGAACCTGCGGCCAGTCCTTGATGACGGTCGCCGAGTCGGTAAGCGTGATTGCACCGTCGAGATCGGCGCCGTTCTGGCGCAGGTGCATTTCCGTCTTTACGGCATCGAAGTCGATGGTCTGGCCGGTGACGGAAGAAATGGCCTGCGCTTTCAGTCCGTCGATGACGAGCGATGTGCGATCGATGCCCTTCAGCTTGGTGACAATGCTCGATTGCATGTTCTGCCAGGCGGCAGAAACCGTCAGGCCATGGGCGGTGCGGATTTCCGCGGGCGAATCCAGTTCCCAGATGATGTGGCCGGGATTGTAGACCTGCGCTGCCGAGCGCAATTCGCCAAAGGAAGCGGAAACGCCGTTCTGCTTGTCGTCCACCATCACCTTCGAGCAGAAGAGGCCGATGCGGAAGGGATAACCCTTGAAGGCGATATCGCCGCATTCACCGCTGACATTTCTGGCCTGTGAGGGGGATATCGCGTTCAGCACCGTCTGCTTCAGCCTGTCGGCGGCATAAAACCACCCGGCCGTGTAAAGTCCGATGACCAGCACAATGGCGATGCCAAGCCAGAGGAATTTTTTGGAGGTGCCGGATTGGCTTGACGCTGCCATATTGATCTCCGATGAACAGACTTCAGGTAATTTTGATTTGGCTTGGGATATGGACGATTTTTGGGTCTTTGGCTACGGTTCGTTGATGTGGAACCCCGGCTTCGCCTTTGAGGAGAGGCAGCAGGCGCGGCTGCATGGCTATCGTCGCTCGCTCTGCATCAGTTCCAGCGTCTATCGCGGCACGGAGGAAAAGCCGGGCCTCGTGCTGGGGCTGGAGCGCGGCGGTTCCTGCCTTGGCGTCGCCTTCCGCGTCAGGGGAAAAGACTACGACCCCGTCATGACCTATCTGCGTGAACGTGAACTCATAACGAATGTCTACAAGGAACGTGTTGTTGCAATTGCCTTTGCCGATGGCCGGCGCGGCAGCGCGGTGACCTATGTGGCCGATCCCGCGCATGAGCAATATATTGGCGGTCTGGGCGTGACCGAGGCGGCGGTCATCGTCGCGGCCGCATCGGGCCGGTCCGGGCCGAATACGGACTACGTCTTCAATACCGTGCAGCATCTGCAGGATATGGGCATTCGCGACTCGCTGCTGGAAAGCATTGCCGCCAATGTCGGCACGCTCGCGGCTCAGCCGGCGATTGTATCCTTGCCCTGAAGTTCGGCGATGCGCTTGATGGCGGTCGGCGGCAGCGGCAGGTGCGGGTTGTTGCGCGCGGTTTCCAGCAGCAACTCGTCGCTCGCCTTTTCCGTCACGTCGATCAGGCGCTTGAAAAACACGTCGGGGTCCAGCCCCGGCTCGATGGCCGGCAGGATACGCACCTTGAAATGGCCGGGATAGCGCATGGTCGAGCGGCGTGGCCAGAAGAGGCCGGGATGCATGGCGACGGGAATGACCGGAACCTGCAGATCGCGGTAAAGCCGGGCAATGCCATAACGATATTCGGGTTCGGCACCAGGTGGACGGCGTGTGCCTTCGGGATAGATGATGAGCTCGCGGCCGGCTGCCATTTCCTCCTTCGCCCGCTCCATGACCTTCAGCATCACCTTGCCGCGTGCGGCGCGGTTGACCGGGATCATGCGCTGTTTCATCACATACCAGCCGAACAGCGGAATCCACATCAACTCCCGTTTCAGAATGTAGACGGGGTCTGGCAGATTGGGCAGCAGCGCATAGGTATCCCAGAAGGACTGATGTTTGGGCGCAAAGATGCAGCCGGTCTCGGGAATGTTTTCCAGCCCTTCGATCTCGAAGGTGGTGCCGACGATGGTTTTCATCAGCCAATGGTTGGATCGCGCCCAGTTCTTGGGAATTTCGAAGGCGATCTTGCGTGGCAGGATGAAATAGATCGGCGTCAGCACGATCATGCGGACAATGAGATTGAGATAAAACAGCGTATTGAAAAGAAAAGAGCGCAGCTTGAGCATCAACAGCCTTCCCGGGATGCAGCCGTTCCGAAACTTTGAGCGCCTCGATGCCGGATGCCGATGCCAGACGCCTACACGAAAACAAGGCCAAGCAGCAAGCGCGTTTCTCTCCCCTTTCAGGGCGAAGTGCTCGCAGCCTTCATCGCGGAATGATCGGCAGAGGCCTTGCGCAGGCCGTCACCCTTGCCGAAGCCGGTCAGGTCGCGTCCCGCCGCCGCTACGAACTTCAAATATTCATAAAGCATGGTTCTGACCACATCCGGCTCGGAGAACCAGTTGGTCCGGGCAAGGTCCGCGCTGATGACGGGATAAGGAATGAACTCCGTTTGCGGGCTGGCATTGCGCAATTCATGCAGGCTGCGATGCATATGGTAATTGTTGGTGACGACGATGATGGCGGAATAGTTGTGATCGCGTATCCAGCTTGCCGCCTCATTGGCGTTGCCGATCGTATCCATGGCCTTATAGCCCATATCCACGCAGCAGGAAAACATGTCCGAAGAGCCCTGGGTCATCTTGCGGATTTGCGAACGGGTGGTCGCTGGGTTGACGCCGGAGATCAGCAGGCGCTTGCCCACGCCGTCGCGCAGCAGGCCGACTGCCTGTTCAATGCGCTGGTAACCACCGGTCAGAACGATAATCGCGTCGCCCTTCGCGCCTTCCGGTGGGCGCATGGAGGCAACGGAATCGGCAAACCACAGGAAGCCGCCGGAAAAAGCGCCGAGGGCGATGACGCAAAGCAAGATGAGGCCACGAATAAAACGGCGCAAACGACCGCGCCGCGACAGCAGGCTCTTTTTTGCCGGTCGCGTGCCTGTCTGATCCTGGTCCATCCGACTCACAAACATTCCTCCTGAATACTCGCCGATTAAGGCAAGGAACAGGCATTTTTGTCCACCGTCCGCAGGTTACATCCGGCTTGCAACGGTTTCAGTTTACTCGGGAAATCCGGTCCGGCATTTAAGACGCAAGACCATCGCTTTTCGACGGATCGGAACGCACCCGGTCGATATCGTCAATCGTGCGAATAACTGTTACGCGCGCCGTGATGGTGGTGAGAAGCGCGATGATGATCATGGTTGTCGCGATGCCGATATAACCGCCGAGACCGACCGAGAAAGAGCCGAAAAGCGCGCTTGCCTGATCGCTCTGCGGTGTGGCGACAGTGCTCGACTGCCAGAAACCGGCTGCAAGAAAAACCGTCGCCGCCAGCGCGCTGCCCGCCGCTGCCCCCTTGAGGCTGATTTTCAGGAAGTGCTTCTGGAATTCCCGCGCCACGAAGCTGCTTTCGGCACCGACGAAATGCAGGACCTCGACGATGTGCCGGTTGCCGGAAAGTGCGCCGCGGGTTGCAAAAACCACCGTCAGCACCATGGCGGTGAAGACGAGAATCAAAACGCCGACGCCGATCATGACCGTGGTTCTGGCCATGGAGACCAGCCTGTCCACCCATGTGCGGTGGTCGTCGAGAAACGCCTGCGGAAGTTCGGCCTTCAGCATGTCGCGCATTGCCTGAAAATCGGGCGGGTTGTTTTCGTCGATGGTGATGACGACGAGGCGTGGGATCGGCAGTTCGGAAAGGTCGAGACCGCTGCCGAGCCACGGTTCCAGCAGGCGTGAGGTGGCGGCATCGTCGAGGATCGTACCGTCGCGCGTGCCGACGAAGGTGAGCGCCAGATTGCGCGCCTTGTTAAGTGCCGCCGTCATGTCCAGCCCGTCCTCGGGCTTGATCTGGATGGTGATCTCGCGGGAAATCTGGCTCTGCCAGGTGGCGGCGGTGGCGCGCACCATGGAGACCGCACCGAGTGTGAGGCACGCAAGAAAGGCCATGATGGCGATGACCACCATCAGCGCATTGCCCTGAATATTGGAGGGCGGCAGGATAGGCGCCATCGGCCGGATGCGCATGGGTGGGCGCTTCGGCTGGGCCGCTTCAGGCTTCAACGGTTTGCGGTTGATCTCATTCATAGATATCGAGCCGCCCTTCAGTCAGGATCATCCGGCGCGCATCGATCTGGTCCATCAGGCCGAAATCATGGGTGGCGATGACGACGGCCGTGCCCAGTCGGTTGAGTTCCAGGAAAAGGTTGAGAAGGCGCTTGGCCATCGGCGGATCGACGTTGCCGGTCGGCTCGTCGGCCAGCAATATTTCCGGCTGGTCCATCAGCGCGCGGGCAATGGCGGCACGTTGCTTTTCCCCGCCGGAGAGGATGGCCGGCAGCACGTTGATACGCTCGCCGAGCCCCACCCATTTCAGAAGCTCGATCACGTCGTTGCGATAGGCGCTCTCTTCCTTGCCGCGCACGCGCAGCGGCAGGGCGACATTTTCATAGGTCGTCAGATGATCGAGCAGCCGGAAATCCTGAAACACGATGCCGACGCGGCGGCGCAGCATCGGCAGCTCGCTGCGCGGAATGCGCGACACATCGCGGTTGAACATGCGGATATTGCCACGCGTCGGCTGCAGCGACATCAAAAGCAGGCGGAGCAGCGTGGTCTTGCCGGCACCAGAAGGGCCGGTCAGAAACTGGAACGAGCCCTTGGGAATGTCGAAGGTCATGTCCCTCAGGATCTCGGGTCCCATGCCGTAACGCAACCCGACATTTTCGAAATGGATCAACGGACTTCCAGTCTCTTCGTTTCGTGGTGGTTCGCAAGCCGCTGGCGCGTGGGGTTCGGATGTCGGGGTTTAACCTGGATCCGGTGGCCTGCGCGAGCCGTTTTTGCGAAGCATTAACCATTTAAATTTAAAACTTGGCAGGATTCGTTGCAATGCCCAGTTTTGCGGGCCGGAAAACCTGACCGGGGAATTCTATGGCTATGTTCCGTTCATCTCGCCGGCAAGCGGCATTCGATTTCGACCTCCTGATGCCGGAAACGCCGGTGCGCCGCTCGGCGCGCGCAGCAAATCCCGATCGCGATGTGGTAGACGCGGAATTTGTCACCATCAAGGAAAACCGTTCGCCTCGGCCCGGAAACGACAACCGTGGTGCGGCGTGTCGGCAGAAGGAAAAACCACCCGTCACCGCGGGCGTGCTCGGTTTGGCATTCGTCGGCTGGGTGGATCGCAAATTGTCGCGACTATCTGCGGATGCCTATTCGGCGCTGGTCGCGGGGCTTGCCATTTTTGTTTTCATCTGCTCGGGCGGCCTCTCGGTCGTCGTGCCGGAAAAGTCGGCTGTTGCCGCGCCGGTAAACCCGCTTGCCATCTCCCATGTCACCGTCACGCCGCAGGAGGCGGGCGGCATGGAGGTCCTGCTCATCAACGGCATCGTTGAAAATAACGGCACCACGCTAGAAGACGTGCCCGCGCTTCGCGCCGACCTCTTCATTGCCAAGGGACAGCTCTTGGCCAGCATGGTCATCGAGCCGCCGGTCAGGCAGATGCAGCCTGGCTTCAGCCATGGTTTTTCGGCAAAGTTGCGCCATCCCGGTGGAAAAATGCCTGACATCAAGCTTTCCTTCGTCGAGGCGGGTGCGTCCGAACGCTGACTGTGCTAACGCGTCTCCTGTATTTTTACTGAAAGGTAAAATCGGCAAGGCGTAGCACAGGAGTAAGAATGCCCGTCGTCCGTGGAAAAAATATCGAGCCGCTTTACACCGCCGAGCAGATCGCCGAGCGCAATCGCGACATGGCCAGGCACATAGCCAGCGGCCCGACCAAGGATTTGCTGGTCATTGCCGTGCTCAAGGGATCGTTCATTTTCGCGGCCGATCTTATCCGCGCGCTGCATGACAGCGGCCTTGCGCCCGAAGTCGAATTCATCACGCTGTCGAGCTATGGCGCCGGCACGGTTTCGCAGGGTGTGCGGATCGTCAAGGATATCGACAGCGATGTGAAGGACCGTGACGTCCTCCTGATCGATGATATTCTCGAATCCGGCCGCACTTTGCGTTTCGCCAAGGAACTGCTTTACGAACGCGGCGCCCGCAACGTCACCATCGCCGTTCTGCTGGACAAGAAGGTCAAGCGCAAGGAAGATCTGGAGGCCGATTATGTCGGTTTCGAATGTCCTGACTATTTCGTCGTGGGTTACGGCATGGATGTGGCTTATGCCTTCCGCGAACTGCCTTTTGTCGGCGTCGTGACCGGCGACGCCTGAGCTTTTTCGCCGTGCCGGGATGGCACATTGCGGAGACGCCTCGTTAACCATCCACCCAGCGAAAGGCTGGGTGTTTACCTCTTGAAAAGAGGAGCCTGCGATGTTGCTCACGGCTGGAAATGATGCCCAGGAGCAATGATTGATGGCGAAGATTTTGATTACCGAAGACGAGGATGCATTGCGGGCTTTCGTCGCCCGCGCGCTGCGTCTCGACGGTCATGAGACCCATGAGGCGGCAGACGGCGAGCAGGGGCTGGAAAAGCTCCAGGAAACCAGTTTCGATCTTCTTCTTTCGGATATCCGCATGCCGGTCATGGATGGCATCGAGCTGGCGCACCGCGCCGCCGAACGCTTCCCGGCCATGCGCATCCTGCTGATGACGGGTTATGCCGAGCAGCGTGAACGGGCTGATGATCTTGCGGAGAAGATCGTGGATGTTGTCTCCAAACCCTTTGCGCTTCCGGATATCCGCAAGGCTGTGGCGCGGGCGCTGGCGGCCTGAGTGATAAGGGCGCAGAGATTTGAGAAAGGCGGCCCCTTGGGCCGCTTTTTTGTTGCGGAGTTGTCAACTCTCTCCTCCGTCATGCTCGGGCCTGTCCCGAGCATCTGCGACGTATCGGTTTCATGGGAGGTTGGCAGATCCTCGGCACAAGGCCGAGGATGACGGAGAGTGTGTGGCGACCCGCTGAGCACCTTTTCCACGCTGCTGGTTTTTCTGGAAAAGCTGCGAGGTTAAAGTGACAGCTCGGATCGCTGGCAATGGCCTCAGACCCTTACTGTATGTCCAGCAACCGCTCCAGATACCGCCGTTCAATTTCACCGGGCGGATTGTTGCCGAGCTTCTCGCGGATCGCCTCGAGGATTTCGCGGGCACGCTGCACGTCGATTTCATCAGGCACCTTCACCTGATCGCCGAAATCCGGGCCGGTGGTGCTGCGCGGACGGCCGAGCGGGTCGCGGCCGTTCTGGCCGCCCTGGCCCGCCATGCCTTCCTGACCTTGGCCGGGCTGCTGACCCTGTTGGCGCATGGCCTGCATGATCTGGCCCATCATGTCCTGCGCGCCCTGGCGCAGCGCATTCAGCGCATTGCCCTGACCTTCGACAGCCTGCTCGCCCTGGCCCTTGCCCAGCGCCTCGCCGGCGCCCTGCATTTCCTGCTGCGCCTTGCCGAAATTTTCGCCCGGTTCCATGCCGAGATCGCGTAGCCCCTGCTGCAACTCGCCGAGCTGCTTGCCGAGCGCATCCTGCTGCGCCCGCAGGTTTTTCAGCGCCTCGCGCAATTGTTCGGCGGTCATCTGGTCACTTGGCTGTCCGCCCTGCTGGCCATTTTCGCCCTGTTGGCCCTGCTGTCCCTCTTGCGGCTGCTGGCCGTTTTCACCCATCTGCTGCTCGTCGTCGCCCTGCTGCGGGTCACCGCGCTGCATCCGGTCGCGCAGCGCCTGATCGAGCTTGAAGGTTTCGTCCATCAGCTTCTGCTGCTGCTGCAGGATTTCGCCCAGCTTGTCGATCTGCTGGCGCATCTTGCTGCTCTGCTGCTGCCCCTGCTGGCCCTGACGCTGCGGCCGGCCGGCCTGCAGATTGTTCATCATGCGCTGCAGCTGCGAGAGCATTTCCTGCGCCGCGTCGCGATTGCCGGAACGGGCGAGGTTTTCGATCTGGTTCATCATGTTTTCCAGATCGCGCTGGCGCAGCACGTTCTGTGCTTGGCTGTTCATGTTGGCTTGCGGCGCATTCTGCATGCGCTGCGCAAGCTCGCTCATGAATTGCTGCATGGCTTCCCGCAATTCCTGCATCAGCTTGGCGATTTCCTCGTCGGAGGCATTGCGCTGAAGCGCTTCGGAAAGCGCAGTCTGCGCATCGCGCAGGCGTCTTTCGGCCTGCGAAAGATCGCCATCCTCAATGCCGAGCGCGATTTCCCAGAGATAATCGGCCGTGTCCTTCAGCATTTCCTCATTATAGGCGAGCCGCATGCGGGTCTGCGCCGATTGCAGCAGGAGATAATGGGTGGTGTTGGGAATGGTCTCTTCCGGGCGCAGGCCCACCGCCTCGTTATAGGCGATCGCCTTCGGCATCTGGCGCGTGTCGAGCGAAAATATCTGCCGCTGCTCCGCAATCGAGGCGGCCAGCGGCTCGGAGAAATTTCGGCCCGGCAGCACCATTTCATGCGCGGGGCTGCGGCCTGTCTGGCCGGCGCCGTCAGTCGCCACCAGCGTTATGCGCACGCGCTTTCCCGCCATCGGATGTTCGGTCAGGTTGCGGCTGGTCAGGCCCTTGATCTCGCGATTATTCTGTCGCGGCAGATCGAGCTTGAATTCCGGCGGCGGATAAAGTGCGGTCGCACCTTCTGCAACGCCAATCGGTTCGATGATGGCGTGGGCTTCCTTCAGCCCATAATCGTCCTTGGCGGTGAAGCCTATTTCCAGCGCGCCGTTAACGGCCCGGCGCGGCATATTGTCGAAGGCGATGCTGGGCGGCTGGTCGGGGATGACGTTGAACACCCATTGTTCGCCATTGGCGGTGATCATGCCGCTTTCGGTAACATCCATGGCGAAAGTGCGCGGCGCGACGGGCTGGTCTGCCGAACGAACCGGCGTTTGAACGGCGATATCGCCGCTTGCGCTATCGGCACGCGCCGCTTCCGGCGCAAGCTTTTGCAGCGCGCCTGCCATTTCAGGCTCGAAAGTCACTTCCTCGCCGCCATCGCCGCCGGTCATGCGGATCGTCAGCTTGGAGGATTGCGGCACGGAAACCGCGTCACGGTTGGTTGCGTCGCGTCCGGTCAGGAAAATCGGCGCGCGGCCGGTATAGGATGGCGGCGTGACCCAGGCATCGAGACGGATATCGGGATTGAGCGGACCGACGGCCTGTCGGCTGCGGAAGGCATCGGCAATCGTGCCCGCGCCGTTGGAATAGGAAAAACCGAACGCAGCCGCCAGAAGAAGGGCGGGAACGGCGCGCAGCGCGAGGCGGTCATAACGGGCGATATCGGGTTTCGGCAGGCCGGCATTCAGTGCGGCAATGCGCTCCGCCATTCGGATCTGGTGTTCTTTCCAGAGCGTTCGGGAAAAAGGCGTATCGAAGGCCGGTTCGTCCTCCTGCACGCCAACCGGCTGGTGCGCGAGACCATTACGATCTTCAAGCAGGCGGGATGCATCACTATCCGTCGGCCATTTCAGTCGCAGGATTGGCAAAAGCGTGGCGATGAAACTGAAAACCAGCACGAAAACAACGCCGAGCCGCAGGAAATCCGGCATGTGCCGGTAGAGGCCGAACCAGGCAAGCGCCAGAAACACGGCGGCGATGGAGAGCGGCCACAGCGTTTTCGGCGCAATTTTTTCCGAAAGCAGTACGATTTTCGCGAAGAAGCGCTTGGCGGCAACCCGGCGGGCAAGGTCCGGCCGCTGCGCGAACGCGCCGGTCGGGCGCTTTCTGCCTGTCCTGTCCTCTCCGGCTGTGGTCATCAATCCGTTCTCCCGGTTCTGGCCACGTCGAACGCCATTCCCGGAACGGCGAGCTGTTTCATGTCACGGAGCAAGGATAACATTCTTTGTGGCGAAGACGAGGGCACCTAAGCCCTCACCCCCATTTTTTAGGCAGCTTCGCTTGATTGTGATCGGCCAACCGGTGATGCAGGCGAGATCAATCGAGCCAGGCGGGCACGGAATCGAGCGCGATCAGCTCTTCATAGGTACCGCGCGGGCGAATGACGTGGAATTTGTCATCCTTAACGAGCACTTCCGGCACCAGCAGGCGCGAGTTGTAGGTGCCGGCCTGCACCGCGCCATAAGCACCTGCGGAACTGACGGCGATCAGATCACCCGGCTGCGGCGCAGCCATCTCCCGGTCGAGCGCCAGATAATCGCCGGTCTCGCAGACAGGTCCAACGATATCGGCCTTGATGCGCGGCGCGTCTGCGGCGGGCTGTACCACCGGACGGATGCCATGATAGGCCTCGTAAAGCGTCGGGCGGATGAGGTCGTTCATCGCGCCGTCGACGATCACGAAGGTCTTTTCGCCGCCGTCTTTCACATAGATCACTTCCGTCACCAGAATGCCGGCATTGCCGACGATCAGGCGGCCCGGCTCGGTGACGATCTTGCAGTTGAGGCTCTTCAGCTCATTCTTGACGATATGGGCATAGGCATCCGGCAGCGGCGGCGGATTATTGTCCTCGCGATAGGGGATGCCGAGACCGCCGCCAATATCGACGTGGCTGATCGTGTGGCCGTCGCCGCGCAGCGCCTCGACAAGTTCGCGCAGCAGCCGGAAAGCGTCCTCGAAAGGCTGCAATTCGGTGATCTGGCTGCCGATATGCATGTCGATGCCGGTGACTTCGATGCCGGGCAGGGTGGCGGCATGGGCATAGACCGCGCGGGCGCGCTCATAGGAAATGCCGAACTTGTTCTCTTTCTTGCCGGTGGAAATCTTGGCGTGGGTGCGCGCATCCACATCCGGATTGATGCGGAAGGAGACATGCGCCCGCTTGCCCACTTTCACGGCGCGCAGGTTGAGAACTTCCAGTTCCGGCTCGGATTCGATGTTGAAACAGTAGATGCCGGCTTCCAGCGCATAATCCATTTCCGCAACCGTCTTGCCGACGCCGGAGAACATGATGCGGCTTGCCGGCACGCCGGCTGTGAGTGCGCGGCGCAATTCGCCGCCCGAGACGACGTCGATGCCCGCGCCGAGCTTTGCCAGCGTCTTCAAAACCGACTGATTGGAATTGGCCTTCATGGCGTAACAGACCATGGCGTCCACATCCGCAAAGGCACCGGAAAACACCTTGTAATGGCGCTCCAGCGTCGCGGTCGAATAGACGTAGAATGGCGTGCCGACCGCCTTGGCGATCTCGGGCACAGGCACGTTTTCGGCGTGCAGCACGCCGTCGATATAGCCAAAATGGTTCACAGGCTTTTATCCGTCAGAGAAGCTTGTCGAGAATGAACGGCCGTTCCGCCGTCGCCGGCTTTGTCTCCGTTCCGTCGGCATTGCGCTTGTTGCGCATTTCGACCGGCGTGCTCGGCGGGTCGATGTCGCCCTTACGCCCGCAGGCGCTGAGAACAAGGCTGACGGCGAGCGTCATGCCGATGGGAACGATGAGTTTGCGCGCGGTTTTTGAAAGCATGGGCCTGTCCAAAGGAAATATGTGCCTCTCTGATAACGAAAAACAGGGCGCTTGTGCACCCTGTTTCTTGTGATCGCAGCGTAACGCGATTTTATCAGTTGCGTCCGCGCCACCAGGCGATCTGCTTCTTCACTTCCGAAGGGGCCGTGCCGCCGAAACTGGTGCGGCTGGCAACCGATGCCTCGACGGACAGAACGTCGAAAACCCCCTTGGTGATGCCGGGGTGGATGGCCTGCAAGTCCTCCAGCGAAAGATCGGCGAGATCGCAGCCCTTCTTTTCCGCCAGCGCCACGGCATTGCCGGTCACATGGTGGGCATCGCGGA
Source organism: Agrobacterium sp. GW821-FHT14E08 (assembly GCF_058803865.1). Classification (NCBI taxonomy): domain Bacteria; kingdom Pseudomonadati; phylum Pseudomonadota; class Alphaproteobacteria; order Hyphomicrobiales; family Rhizobiaceae; genus Agrobacterium; species Agrobacterium sp. GW821-FHT14E08. The sequence continues at coordinate 321,002 of NZ_JBXAPJ010000003.1, forward strand.
AGGGCAGGCCCGCTTCGCGCACCAGCCAGTCGGCAAGATCGGTAGCGGTGGAATAGCCCGAACCGGCGGCGGCGCGCATGCGGTCCTTGCGCACTTCAAGGTCGCGGATCATGCCGGTCATGGCGGCAATCGCCAGTTCCAGGCTCTCGGCGGCATCGAAAACCTGTTCCTTGTCTTCCTGCATGTCCTTGGAATAGGCGAGCGGCAGGCCCTTCATCACTGTCAGAAGAGCGATCAGCGAGCCGTTGATGCGGCCGGTCTTGGCGCGCACCAGCTCGGCGGCGTCCGGGTTCTTCTTCTGCGGCATGATCGAGGAGCCGGTGGAGAAGGCATCCGACAGCCGGATGAAGCCGAATTGCGGCGTCGACCAGATGACGATTTCTTCGGCGAGGCGCGACAGATGCGTGGCGCAGATGGAAGCGATAGACAGGAATTCCAGCGCGAAATCGCGGTCGGAGACGGTGTCGATGGAGTTGCGGGTCGGCTCGCGGAAGCCGAGCGCCTTCGCCGTCATGTGGCGGTCGATGGGATAGCCGGTGCCGGCAAGGGCGGCCGCGCCGATCGGGCTTTCGTCCATATGCTCGATGGCGTGGCGCACGCGGGCGCGGTCACGGCCGAACATTTCCACATAGGCCATGCAATGATGGCCGAAGGTGACGGGCTGCGCCGTCTGCAAATGAGTGAAGCCAGGCATGACCGTATCGGCATTTTCCTCGGCGCGGTCGAGGAAGGCGGCGATGAGGGCCGTCAGCATACCCTCGGTCTTCTGCAATTCTTCCTTGACCCACAGGCGGAAATCGAGCGCCACCTGGTCGTTGCGCGAGCGGGCGGTGTGCAGGCGGCCGGCGGCCGTGCCGATCAGCGTTGCAAGCCGCGCCTCGATGTTCATGTGAATATCTTCGAGCTTGCGCGAGAATTCGAAGGTGCCGGCTTCGATCTCTGACAGGATCGTGTTCAGGCCGTGAGTGATCTTGTCTTTATCTTCCTGCGAAATAATGCCTTTTTCCGCCAGCATGGCGGCATGCGCCATAGAGCCGCGGATGTCCTGGGCGTAAAGCTTCTTGTCGAAGCCGATGGAGGCATTTATCTCTTCCATGATGGCAGACGGCCCGGAAGCGAAACGCCCGCCCCACATCTGGTTGGAGGATTTCTGATCTGTGCCGTCAGCCATGTTCGCAGTGCCCTGGAGTATTCGATGACAGAAAAAAGGCCGTTCAGGCTTCCTTCCGCCAAGTTGGTTGCAATTGCTGCCGTTGCCGGTGTCTTAAGCGGCGCGGGCGCGGTCTGGTTCAGGCATATTGGGTCTGAGAGCCCGGTTCAAGGGGCAGCGGTGACTGACGCCGGTTTATGTGAGGGCGCGGCAAACCGCATTGCCTCGCTGAAGCCGTTTCTGAAAGGGCAGGTTGCGGCCATGTCGGGCACAGACAGGCCGCGCGTCATCCCGCTTTCCTTCAAGGGGCCGGAGGCACAGGAGATGACGCTTGCCGATCTCAAGGGCAAGACGGTTCTGCTCAACCTTTGGGCCACGTGGTGCGTACCCTGCCGGGAAGAGATGCCGGCGCTGAACGCTCTGGAACATGACAAGGGCGGCAATGATTTCGAGGTGGTGGCCGTCAATATCGACATTGGCGCGGACGAAAAGCCGAAAGCCTTCATGGACGAATACAAGATCGACGCGCTGAAGCTCTACCGCGACAGTTCCATGGGCGTCTTCAACACGCTGAAAAAAGAAGGCCTCGCTTTCGGCCTGCCCGCGACCATGCTTCTGGACGAAAACGGCTGTCTGCTTGCCGCCATGAATGGCCCGGCCGCCTGGGACAGTGAAGATGCCAAGGCGCTGGTATCGGCAATGAAGGCCAAATAAATTTGCTGATCCGTAGGGGAGGGGTCTCCCTCCCTCATCCGGCTGCCTTCAAGACGTGTCCCTTGGGCTTTAGCGCGTCGGAACCGGCGTCTCGCCGCGATAGTCGTAGAAGCCGCGGCCGGATTTGCGGCCGAGCCAGCCGGCCTCGACATATTTGACCAGCAGCGGGCAGGGGCGGTATTTGCTGTCGGAGAGGCCGTCATGCAGCACCTGCATGATCGACAAACAGGTGTCGAGACCGATGAAATCGGCAAGCTGCAACGGTCCCATGGGGTGGTTCGCACCGAGCCGCATGGCGGTATCGATGGCCTCGACCGAGCCGACGCCTTCATAAAGCGTATAGATCGCCTCGTTGATCATCGGCAGCAGGATGCGGTTGACGATGAAGGCCGGGAAATCCTCGGCGACGGTGATCGCCTTTTCCAGCGTCCGCACATAATCCTTGGCCGCGTCGAAGGTCTTTTCATTGGTGGCGATGCCGCGCACCAGTTCCACCAGCTTCATCACCGGAACCGGATTCATGAAGTGGATGCCCATGAATTGTTCAGGGCGGTCGGTAGCGGATGCAAGGCGGGTAATGGAGAGGGACGAGGTGTTGGTGGCCAAAAGCGCTTCGGGCTTCAGCACGGGGCAGACCTGCGCATAAATCTTGCGCTTGATCTCTTCGTTTTCGGTTGCCGCCTCGATGACGAGATCCATCGGTGCGAGGTCGTTGATATCCGTCGAGCCGCTGATGAGCGCCAGCGCCTCTTTTCGGGCGTCGTCCGAAAGTTTGCCGTTGGTAACCTGGCGGGCGAGGTTGCCATTGATCGTGGCAAGACCGGCTTCAATGCCGTCCTTGGAAAGGTCGTAAATATGAACCTTGTAACCCGCCAAGGCGGAAACATGCGCGATGCCGCAACCCATCTGACCGGCTCCGATGACACCGATATTCTTAAAGGGGGCGGTCATATGCTGGTCTCCTCTTGGGGATTTCATCTGCGTTCTGGTCGGCGATGTTACGCATATCGCCGCAAAAGAGAAGGCGGTGCGTTTAAAAAACGCACCGCCCCCGATAGCTGTTGAAAATCACAGCGCCTTTTCGAGTTCCGGCAGCGCCACGAACAGATCTGCGACGAGGCCATAATCGGCGACCTGGAAGATCGGCGCTTCCTCGTCCTTGTTGATGGCGACGATGACCTTTGAGTCCTTCATGCCGGCCAGATGCTGGATCGCGCCGGAAATACCGGCGGCGATGTAAAGCTGCGGCGCAACCACCTTGCCGGTCTGGCCAACCTGCCAGTCGTTCGGCGCATAGCCCGCATCGACGGCCGCACGGCTGGCGCCGACGGCTGCACCCAGCTTGTCGGCAACGGGAAGGATGACTTCCTTGAACTTTTCAGACGAACCGAGCGCGCGGCCGCCCGAGATGATGATCTTGGCCGATGTCAGTTCCGGACGGTCGGACGAGGCCAGAGCATCGGAAACGAAGCTGGAAAGACCCGGGTTTGCGGCAGCGCCAATGGTTTCAACTGCTGCCGAGCCGCCTTCGGCTGCGGCGGCAAAGGCGGTCGGACGCACGGTGATCACCTTCTTCGCATCGGTCGCCTGCACCGTCTGGATGGCGTTGCCGGCATAGATCGGGCGCTTGAAGGTATCAGGGCTGACGACTTCGATGATTTCCGAGACCTGGGCCACGTCGAGGAGGGCTGCGACGCGCGGCGTGACGTTCTTGGCCGATGCGGTCGCCGGCGCGATGATGACGTCATAAGAAGGGGCGAGCGAGACGATCAGCGCCGCCAGCGGCTCGGCGAGCGCATTGGCATAGGATGCGTCGTCGGCGAGCAGCACCTTGGAAACGCCGGAGAGTTTCGCGGCCGCGTCGGCGGCACCCTTGGCATCGGAACCGGCAACCAGAACGTGGACGTCGCCGCCGATCTGGGTTGCCGCTGTCAGCGTCTTGCCCGTCAGGTCGGAAAGGGTTGCGTTGTCGTGTTCTGCCAGAAGAAGAATGGCCATAAGAATATCTCCCTTTTCCGAAACCTTAGAGGACGCCGTCGGCTTTGAGCTTTTCGACCAGCTCGGCAACCGAACCCACCTTGATGCCAGCCTTGCGGCCTGCCGGCTCCTCGGTCTTCAACACCTTCAGGCGCGGCGAAACATCGACGCCGAAATCGGCCGGAGCCTTTTTGTCGAGCGGCTTCTTCTTCGCCTTCATGATGTTCGGCAGCGAGGCATAACGCGGTTCATTGAGACGAAGATCGGTGGTGACGACGGCGGGAAGCTTCAGCTCAACGGTCTGCAAGCCGCCATCGACTTCACGAGTCACAGCAACCTTGCCGTCGGAAGGCTCGACCTTGGAGGCGAAGGTGCCCTGGCCCCAGCCGAGCAATGCTGCCAGCATCTGGCCGGTCTGGTTCGAATCGTCGTCGATCGCCTGCTTGCCGACGATGACGAGGCCGGGCTGTTCGGCTTCCGCCACGCCCTTCAGAAGCTTGGCGACGGCCAGCGGCTCGACCGTCTCGTCGGTTTCGATCAGGATGGCGCGGTCGGCGCCCATGGCGAGCGCGGTGCGCAGCGTTTCTTCCGCCTTGGCCGGGCCAATGGAGACCACCACAACCTCTTCGGCCTTGCCGGCCTCCTTCAGGCGCAGCGCCTCTTCCACGGAGATTTCGTCGAACGGGTTCATCGACATCTTCACATTGGCAAGCTCAACGCCAGAACCATCCGATTTCACGCGGATTTTCACGTTGTAATCGACGACTCGTTTGACGGGGACAAGGATCTTCATCGGCGGCTTTCCTCAAACTCCTGTCCGCGAGATAAGTAGACCGCGCGGACCTCCAAAAACAGGTTGGCGACATGGATAAGCATTTTTCCCGCAATTACAACGGAGCAATGTTCATTATCACATGCACGCAAGGCATATCTTACGTTGACGTTAACGTAAATACGTTATCTCTTCGCCATGGGCTCATCAGCTCCCGTCATAGCCCCGTTCGATTTGCGACAACCCTGCCGTTTGCGACGGATTCTTGAACTGCGCCGCCTTGGGCGGAACAATGGTGCGGTCAAACAGCGGAACATCGGGCCTGCGCATGAAAATCACCATGATTGCGCCCGCCACTATGCCACCGACATGCGCTCCCCAGGACACGTTCTCTTCCAGCCCGAGCGCCAGCATCAGGAACTGCTGGCCGATCCACAGCGCCAGCGGAATGAAGGCGGGCAGAGGAAGCGGAATGCGCATGAAGACCAGCACCCAGACACGCACCTTTGGGTGCAGCAGGAAATAGGCCGCGACGACGCCGGAAACCGCACCGGATGCGCCGATCAGCGGCCCTTCCGAAGTGGGGGCGACAAAACCGTGCAACAGCGCACCGGCAATGGCGCAGGCGATGTAAAAGATCAGGAAACGGAAATGGCCGAGCGCATCCTCGACATTGTCACCGAAAACCCAGAGAAACAGCATGTTGCCGGCCAGATGCCAGAAATCCAGATGCAGAAATGCGTAGGTGATCACTGTCACATCGTCTGGCACCACCTGCAGGGCCGGCTCGAGATAGGCGTAATCGAAAACCACCGCGGGAATAAAGCCGAGGCCGAGTGCGGCGGCATTGGCCTGCGTGTCGCTGGCAAGTACACCGGTAAACAGCCAGACCAGCACATTGACCACAATCAGGCCGATCGTGACATATTGCAGCCGGATGTGTTTGAGGGAATTCGCATCGTGCAGCGGTATGAACATCGAATGCCCTTTGGTTGCGCAATTGACGCGCTTTAGCGGTTCTTGCCGGGAATCCACAATATGTCGGCCTTGCCCGCATCATTGGCAAAACGGGCGGCGACGAACAGGAAGTCAGACAGGCGGTTGGCATATTTCAGGGCAGCCGCGCTCACGATCTCGTTTTTGGAGACCGAAAGTTCCACCATCAGCCGTTCCGCCCGGCGGCAGATGGTGCGCGCCATGTGCAGATTGGCCGCCGCAGCGCTGCCGCCCGGCAGCACGAAAGAGGTCAGCGGTTCGAGTGTGGCGTTGAGCTCGTCGATTTCGTTTTCCAGCCGGGTGACCTGGCTTTCGACGATACGCAACGGTTCATAGGAGAGCGGTTCGCCGCTATCCGGCGTGGCGAGATCGGCGCCCAGATCGAAGAGGTCGTTCTGGATGCGAAACAGCATCTCATCCAGCTTCTTCATGTCTGCCTTATCAAGGCCACTTGTGTGAAGCCGCGCCACGCCGATGGCCGAATTCGTCTCGTCCACCGTGCCATAGGCCTCGACGCGAAGATCGTGCTTCAGGCGGCGCGGGCCGGACACCAGCGCCGTCGTGCCCTTGTCGCCGGTGCGGGTGTAGATTTTGTTCAGCTTCACCATGTCAACGGCCGCCGCCGGTGAGCCAGAGGGTGAGCATGATCAACGCGATCGCGATGGCCTGCAGGAGAAGGCGAAGCTGCATCAGCTTGTTGGAACGGTTGGCGTCCTGCCCCTTCAGCATGTTGAACAGGCCGCGTATCAGCACGATGACGACAAGGCCCATGACAATAAGGGCGAGAACGGTGGTGAAGCCGGACATGCGGGGTGATTCCTCCTCAATCGAACCTGCGCAACAGACGATAGAACAGTCCGGCAGGCAAGAGCCGTTTCAGCAGGAGCCCCTGTTTGGCGGGAACGGTAACGGGATAATGCGGCTTCGGTCTTGCAGCGGTCAAGGCGTGTTTCAGTACGGCGTAGACGGCATCGGGGCCAAGCTTGTGGCGGCTGACAGGGCCGGAACCGTCCATCCGCGCCAGCTGCCGTTTGTATTCCGCCGCATGGGCAGAATTCTCGAGATCAATATTCCCCTTGATATGGGCAAGCGCGGTTGCCGTGAATTTAGAGGTGATCGGCCCCGGTTCTATCAGGCTCACGTGAATGCCGCTGCCCTGAAGCTCCATCCGCAGCGTCACCCCCAGCCCCTCGATCGCGAATTTCGATGCGGTATAGGCGCCGCGATAACGATAGGGGACGAGGCCGAGAATGGAGGAGCAATGCACGATCCGGCCTGCGCCGCGGGCACGCATGAAGGGAATGACCCGCCGTGTCAGATCATGCCAGCCAAAGACATTGGTTTCGAACTGCGCCCGCAGCGCCTCGACAGGCAGATCTTCCACCGCGCCCGGCTGGCCATAGGCGCCATTGTTGAAGAGCGCGTCGATACGGCCTCCCGTGCGCGTTGCCACCGTCTCTACCAGGGCGGCGATGGTTTCCGGCTTGGTATAGTCCATGATCAGCGTTTCGATGCCCTGATTTTCCAGCGCGGCCATATCAACGATGCGCCGCACGGTGGCGAAGACCCGCCAACCGTCGCGGTGGAGCGCGCCGGCGCAATGGGCGCCGATGCCCGAAGAGCAGCCTGTGATGATGATGACGGGCTTTTCAGACATATGCCGCTCCGGGAAATCGACTATTGCTCTGGCCCGGTTGACCGGTCCGTGAAAATCGCATTGCGCAAAATCCTTCTCGGTGACGGAACCGAAAGCCGACCTTGCGCGCTGTACAAAGCGAAGCTGATTTCCCATATTCGGCTCGAAGTTACAAATGAAATGCCGATGAATGGAGGTGACATGGTTGCCGCAGTGCGCCTGGCAGGCAAGGTTGCCTTCGATGCCTATTCCCATTTCGCCGAGGATGACGGCTGGGCGATGGCGAGCCATATGGCGCTGTCCATTTTGCTGGCCCTGTTTCCGTTCCTGATCTTCGGCACGGCTCTCGCCGGTTTTCTGGGCGCCGACCAGTTTTCCGAAACGGCGGTGCATCTGATTTTCGACACGTGGCCGGAAGCGATTGCCGGGCCGCTGGCGGCGCAGGTGCAGCAGGTGCTGACCATTCCGCGCGGCGGGCTGCTGACGATTTCGGTGCTGGCGGCCGCCTATTTTGCGTCCAATGGTGTGGAAGCGCTGCGCATTTCGCTGAACCGCGCCTATCGAGTCACCGAGACGCGCTGGTGGTATGTCACCCGCCTGCTCAGTCTGCTTTATGTGCTGATCGCCGTTGTGGTCTTCACCGGCATCAGTATCGTGCTTGTCGCGGTGCCGGTCGCCATGTCCTTTGCGGAGGAGAAATTCCCCTGGCTGACGGATGTTCTGAACACCGTCTCCAGCCTCGGTCTTTACGGTACCATCGTGGTTCTGACGGCGGGGCTGGTGGCGGCGCATCTGTGGCTTCCGGCCGGCAAGCGCCGCATCTGGGATGTCTGGCCCGGTATTCTGCTGACGATGATCTTCTGGGTCATCGGTGCCGCGATCTTCGCCTACTACCTCTCCACCTTCGCCAATTATGCCGCCACCTATGCCGGTCTCGCCTCGGTGATGGTGGTACTGGTGTTTCTTTATATGGTCGGCGTCATCTTCATGCTCGGAGCGGAGGTGAATGCCGCCCTGATGAAATACAAGGTCCGGCAGATCATCCGCCGTAATATAGGCGGCGGCAGCGCGCGTCGCGAGCAGGTTCTAGAGGAGCCCGACAAGCCGGCGGATATCTGAGGGCGCTGCACCTTCCGAACGAAGGGCGGAAAGCCCGGTGCTGCCTTCGCTTTTCGAGAGCTTGCGCCCGTCCGCGCCCAAGATCAGCCGGTGATGGTGATAGGCCGGTTGCGGCAGGTCCAGCAGGTATTGCAGCAGCCGGTGAATGGCGGTGGCGTGGTAGAGATCCATACCGCGTACCACATGGGTTATGCCCTGCAGCGCATCATCCACCACAACGGAAAGATGATAACTCGAAGGCGCGTCGGAACGCGACAGTACCACATCGCCCCAAAGCGCGGGCAGGGCCTCGATCTGCCCTGACTCACCATCGCCGCTCTCTTCCCAGAATAGAGGGATGCCGGCGGCGCGGATCGCCTTTTCCATATCGAGCCGCCAGGCGTGCGGACGGCCGGAGGCGAGCAGCGCATCCCGCTCCGCCCTTGGCCTTTCCCGGTCTATGGCCGGATAAAGCGGCGCGCCATCGGGATCGCGCGGCCAGAGCCCTCCCTCCGCCTCAAAAGTACGAACGATTGCCTTCGTTTCTCCACGGCTCAAAAAGGCAGGGTAAGCGAGCCCTGCCTCGATCAGCCTGTCCAACGCCAGGCGGTATTCATCGAAATGCTCCGATTGCCGCCGAACCGGTTTCTCCCAGTCGAGACCCAGCCAGCCAAGGTCATCATAGATCGCCTGTTCCAGCTCCGGGGTGCAGCGTGTCTGGTCGATATCCTCGATGCGCAGCAGAAAACGGCCGTCATTGTCTCGCGCCATATCATGGTTCAGGAAGGCTGAAAGCGCGTGGCCGAGATGCAGCAGGCCATTGGGGCTTGGCGCAAAACGGTAAACCGGTTTTTGACGGAGAGGCGAAGGCATGGTTTCTTCTGCCATGTTTTAAAGCACCCCGCCAGCGGCTCGCGGCATATGGAATGACGGACATGAAAATCATCACCGGGATGGACGACATAAGCGAAGGGCTGGAGCATCTCGCCCACCTCGATCCGGCTCTCGGCCTCGTCATCGAAAAAGCCGGTCCGCTGGAACTGCGCATTCACGAGCCCGGCTTTGCCGGCCTTGCCCATATCGTCGTCTCGCAGATGGTGTCGCGCGCCAGTGCCAATGCCATCTGGGCGCGAATCATCGCCGGCACCGATGGTGTGGTCACGGCGGAAAATTATCTCGCCGCGCCCGAAGAATTGCGCGCCACATTCGGCCTTTCCAGAGCCAAGGCGACGACGCTGGAAGGGCTGGCCCGCGCCGTCGCCGAAGGAAGGGTCGATCTTGATGGCGTGGTGCGCAAGGAGGGGAGTGCAGCCCTTTCCGAACTCGTGGCGCTTCGTGGCATAGGCCCATGGACGGCGGAGGTCTATCTGATGTTCTGCGGTGGGCATCCGGATATCTTTCCTGTCGGCGATGTGGCGCTGCGATCGGCAGTGGCGCATGCGCTTGCCCTGGAGGTGAGGCCGGAAGCGAAGTGGCTGGCTGAGCGGGCAACAATCTGGTCGCCGTGGCGCTCTGTGGCCGCCCGGCTTTTCTGGGGTTATTATGCCAACATCATGCGTCGCGCCATGGTGCCGCTGCCCTGAGCGGGGTTAAAAATCGGCGATACTGTAAGGCAACGCTCCGCGCGAAAGATGGTCGAAATGCAGCTTGCGTTTCAGCGGCGGCACGGCGCGCTGCACGCAATCCACTCTTTCGCAAACCCGACAGGAAATGCCGATCGGTTTGAAGGACGCCGCATTGCCGAGATCGAGCGTATCGGCATAGACGAAATTCTGCGCATGGGAAATTTCGCAGCCAAGCGCGATGGCGTAACGCGGCCTTTCCGTATTGAAACCAGCGCCGGCCTTTTCGATTTGCGTGGCGATGGAAAGATAGCGCACGCCGTCAGGCGTTTCCGCCAGCTGCCGCACGATCCTGTCGGAGCTTTCGAAAGCCTGATGGATATTCCACAGCGGACAGGCCGCGCCAAAACGGGCAAATTGCAGCCGCGTGGCGCTATGGCGTTTGGTGATGTTGCCGGCGCGGTCGATCTTGGCGAAAAAGATCGGTACGCCTTTCATGCCTGGGCGCTGCAAGGTGCTCAGCCGGTGGGCCACCTGCTCAAGGCTCGCGCCGAAACGCACGGCCAGAAGTTCGAGATCGTGGCGTAGCTCCTGCGCCGCCCGGTGAAAGCGGCCATAGGGCAGGATGAGCGCTGCGGCGAAATAATTGTGCAGTCCGATACGACAGATTTCTGCCGCTTCCGTGTTGCGGAAACCGGCGCCGGCCAGCACCCTGTCCACCGTCGCACCGGCGTGAAGCTGGGCTATCTGCAATGCAAGCTGAAAACAGCGGGTCGGCGCGGCCATGTAGGAGCTGAGGGCAAGGGTTTTGCCGGCAGGATCGAAGTGCCGGATCAGACCGCCCGCCGCCTCGGTTCGGGTGATATGGATGCCGTAACGGCTGCGCAGATGCGCCGCCAGAATGCCGTATGTCTCGCCGCCTTCTATCTCCAGTTCTTCCGCCAGCTCCTCGGCCAGAAGATCGATCTCGGCAACGTAATTGTCGACGAAGTGGAAGAAGTCGCGCACCTCCTCATAGGGGGTTCTTTCCACCTGCGCGGTGCCGCGGCCAAGCCGGTCATCCAGCTGCACCAGCTGCTCGCTGTTCTGGCGATAGGCCTGATGGGCGCGCAGCAGCGCATGGGCAAAACCCGGCGCGTTCTGGGCGATCAGCTTCAACTCCTGAAGCCCCGGCTCGTAATTCAGGAACAGCGGGTCTTTCAGCGCCTCGCGCACGGCGGAAACCAGCCGGTCGCTTTCACCGGTCGCCAGTTCCGCCATATCGAGCTGGAATTTTTCCACCAGCGTCACCAGAACGCTGGCCGAAACCGGGCGCTGGTTATTCTCGATCTGGTTCAGGTAGCTCGCGGAAATGCCCAGCCGTTCGGCAAATTGCGCCTGCGTGGCGCGGGCGTTTTCGCGAAGGCCGCGAACCTTGCGGCCGATGAAGAGTTTTTCCGTCGCCATGTTGCAACTTTGCAAAATTAAACATTGCAAATATTTATGGCACGCATACGCGCACGATCAAGGCTTCTAGGCGAATGTTTTCTAAGCTATTGATTTTGGGGAAACGCATGGAGGAAACATGCCCAGCATTCTGGAGCAATTGCAGACGCGCCGCGACGAAGCGCGGCTCGGCGGCGGCGTCAAACGCATCGAAGCGCAGCATGGCAAGGGCAAGCTGACGGCGCGCGAGCGTATCGATGTGCTCCTGGATGAAGGTTCCTTCGAGGAATACGACATGTACGTCACCCACCGGGCGGTGGATTTCGGCATGGCGGAGCAGAAGGTGGCGGGTGACGGTGTCGTTACCGGCTGGGGCACCATCAATGGCCGACAGGTCTATGTGTTTTCGCAGGATTTCACCGTGCTTGGCGGTTCGCTCTCGGAAACCCACGCCCAGAAAATCTGCAAGATCATGGATATGGCGGTGCGCAACGGCGCGCCGGTGATCGGCCTCAACGACAGCGGCGGGGCGCGCATTCAGGAGGGCGTGGCCTCGCTTGGCGGTTATGCCGATGTGTTCAAGCGCAATGTCATTGCCTCCGGCGTCGTGCCGCAGATTTCCGTCATCATGGGACCTTGCGCGGGCGGTGCCGTCTATTCGCCTGCTATGACCGATTTCATCTTCATGGTGCGTGATACCTCCTACATGTTCGTGACCGGGCCGGATGTGGTGAAGACTGTCACCAACGAGATCGTTACGGCCGAAGAACTGGGCGGAGCCTCCACCCATACGAAAAAATCCTCCGTCGCCGACGGCGCTTATGAAAACGACATCGAGACGCTGGAGCATGTGCGGCTGCTGTTCGATTTCCTGCCGCTGAACAACCGCGAAAAGCCGCCGGCGCGCCCCTTCCACGACGATCCGGCGCGGCTGGAAGCACGGCTCGATACGCTGATTCCTGATAGTTCCAACAAGCCCTATGACATGAAGGAACTGATCCACGCGCTGGCCGATGAGGGCGATTTCTTCGAGCTGCAGGAGGCCTTTGCCCGCAACATCATCACCGGGTTCATCCGTCTCGAAGGCCAGACGGTGGGGGTTGTCGCCAACCAGCCGATGGTGCTGGCCGGCTGCCTTGATATCGACAGTTCGCGCAAGGCCGCCCGTTTCGTGCGTTTTTGCGATGCCTTCAACATTCCGCTGCTGACGCTGGTGGATGTGCCGGGCTTCCTGCCGGGAACCGCGCAGGAATATGGCGGCGTCATCAAGCACGGCGCAAAACTTCTCTTCGCCTATTCGGAAGCGACGGTGCCGATGGTGACGCTGATCACCCGCAAGGCCTATGGCGGCGCTTATGACGTGATGGCGTCCAAACATATCGGCGCGGATGTGAATTACGCCTGGCCGACGGCGGAAATCGCCGTGATGGGCGCGAAGGGGGCGGCGGAAATTCTCTATCGTTCCGAGCTTTCCGATCCGGAAAAGATCGCCGCGCGCACGAAGGAATATGAAGAGCGTTTCGCCAATCCCTTTGTGGCGGCGGAGCGCGGGTTTATCGATGAGGTCATCATGCCGCATTCCTCACGCCGCCGCATCGCCCGCGCCTTCGCGTCGCTGCGTAACAAGAGCGTGGAAACCCGCTGGAAGAAACACGACACTATTCCGCTCTGAGACTGGAAAAATGCTTCGGCCACCTTACTATATGTTTGTTCAGGCGCCCGGATGTCCGGATGTCCTCCCGAAACGCACAAGGACAGATTTTTATGGCCGAGAATTCCTCCGCAGATAATTTCCCCGCCGGATATGAAGTGCCCAAGGTCTGGACCTGGGACAAGGGCAATGGCGGCCAGTTCGCCAGTATCAACCGCCCGATTGCCGGTCCCACCCATGAGAAGGAACTGCCGGTCGGCAAACACCCGTTGCAGCTTTATTCGCTGGCGACGCCGAATGGCCAGAAGGTCACCATCATGCTGGAAGAATTGCTGGCCGCCGGCCACAAGGGCGCAGACTATGATGCCTGGCTGATCAAGATCGGCGAGGGCGACCAGTTCGGTTCCGGTTTCGTCGGCGTCAATCCGAATTCCAAGATCCCGGCGCTGATGGATCACTCGACGCCTGAGCCGACGCGCGTTTTCGAAAGCGGCTCCATTCTCGTTTACCTCGCGGAAAAATTCGGCGCATTCCTGCCGAAAGAGGGCAATGCCCGCACGCAGGCGCTGAACTGGCTGTTCTGGCAGATGGGCTCCGCCCCCTTCCTCGGCGGCGGTTTCGGCCATTTTTATGCCTATGCGCCGGTGAAGATCAAATACGCCATCGACCGCTACGCCATGGAAGTCAAACGCCAGCTCGACGTGCTGGACCGGCATCTGGCCGAGAACCGCTATCTGGCGGGTGATCAATATACGATCGCCGACATGGCCGTCTGGCCGTGGTACGGTAAGATCGCGCTCGGTCAGGCCTATGGCGATGCCGGTGCGTTCCTTGAAGCCGACGGTTACAAGAACGTCATGCGCTGGACGCTCGAAATCGGCGAACGCCCGGCGGTCAAGCGTGGCGTGATCGTCAACAAGACCTCGGGCGATCCGTCCGAACAATTGCATGAGCGCCACGATGCCTCCGACTTCGAGACGAAGACGCAGGACAAGATCGGCAGGGCGTAAGAAAAGATTAGAGCGCCAAAAGCGCTCTAACTATTTGAATTGGCGCATTTCCGGACGTAAAAGCAAGGCAGCTTTTACTGGAAATGTTCTGGAAGGACAAAAGATGGCGAACCTGCCCGAAATGACCAAACACAAGGGATTTCCCTCCGGCATGCCGAGCACGGGTGTCCAGTTCACCATCCGCCGCGCCAACCCCAAAGGGGTAACACCTATCAAGATGATACCCCGCCGGGCGCGCAACGACACCAAGGAGCATCGCATCGATGCCGCCTTCCTGCACTCGCTCTGGCACCATTTCGGTGCCGAGCCCTTCGAGCGCGGCAATCTCGACGCCGCCCGCCTCAACCTGCTCTTCGGCCGTGAGGTCGTACCGGCGGAGAAGAATTTCGATCCGCTTTCCTATCAGGCAATGCTGGTGATCGATGAGCGCGTCGCGCGGCAAAACTTCCCGGAATCCTTCGAGAACTTTTTCGAGATTTGAGTGGATAAAATCGGAGAGATCATTGCGCTCTCCGATAACTAAAATTGCAGTGCGAGGGGAAAAGGTCAGTGGAACCAGACAAAGTTGCCAGTTTAGCTAGACTTTTTCGCCAATCGGACGCTTTGCGGCGTGCTATGGAGCAAGTTTTTTCGGGTACGACACCGGATCACGCTAAATGGAGCTCCACAAACTCTTTTGTAAGGGCCTATAATAGGTTTGCCGAAAAATATTACGCGCTCTCTGGTGAAGGCGCGATGTTATTTGATGAAAGTAAACTAACCGGTTGGGCCGATACTTTGTGGCCTCTCCAAAAAGGCATATTCGACCAAGTTTATGCTGAATTGCTGATCTTAATATCCCAGCTTTCAGAGTATGAATTTGGCGCGGAGGCATCGCTCTCTGAATTGTCGGATCTTTTGTATGTAAATCTACGGAAAGCGATTTTCAGTAAGCCAGATAAGGAACTCGAAGTACAAAATGCTGTTGAGGCTTTATTGATCGGCCGTGGATACCAAAAAGGTGTTCACTATGACCGTGAATCGGGACGAGTTAGATTTTCTGGTAAGGATTTTATACCTGATTTTAACTTTCACAGTATCCACACGGCACTGGAAATTAAACTCCTAAAAGAGGGAACTCACCCATCCGCTATTGTTGAGCAGTTAAGTGCCGATATACCAGCATATAAAAGTCGCTATGCTCATGTTTTATTTTGTGTTTACGACGTCGGTGTCCTTCGGGATATTCAGGAATTTCAAACTGGTTTTGAGAACACAGATGGCGTTCGCGTTTGCGTGGTGAAACATTGATGATCAAGAAAATCCTCATCGCCAATCGCGGCGAGATCGCCTGCCGGGTCATCAAGACGGCGAAGAAAATGGGCATCGCCACTGTCGCGGTCTATTCGGATGCGGATGCCAATGCGCTGCATGTGAGACAAGCGGATGAGGCCGTTCATATCGGCCCAGCCCCCTCATCGCAGTCCTATATCGTCATCGACAGGATTCTTGAGGCAATCGCGAAGACCGGGGCGGATGCTGTCCATCCCGGTTACGGTTTCCTGTCGGAAAATGCTGCCTTCGCCGAGGCGCTGGAAAAGGCGGGCGTCGTCTTCATCGGCCCGCCTGTTGGCGCCATCAAGGCCATGGGCGACAAGATCACCTCCAAGAAACTGGCCGCGAAAGCGGGTGTTTCCACCGTTCCCGGCCATATGGGATTGATCGAGGATGCGGATGAGGCGGTGAGGATCGCCTCGCAGATCGGTTATCCCGTCATGATCAAGGCGTCGGCCGGCGGCGGCGGCAAGGGCATGCGCATCGCCTTCAACGATGCTGAGGCGCGCGAGGGTTTCCAGTCCTCGAAAAACGAGGCGAAATCCTCCTTTGGCGATGATCGCATTTTCATCGAAAAATTCGTCACCCAGCCGCGCCACATTGAAATTCAGGTGCTGGGCGACAAGCACGGCAACACACTTTATCTGGGTGAGCGCGAATGCTCGATCCAGCGGCGTAACCAGAAAGTCATCGAGGAAGCCCCATCGCCCTTTCTGGACGAAGCCACCCGCAAAGCCATGGGCGAGCAGGCCGTGGCGCTGGCGAGAGCGGTCGGTTACCATTCGGCCGGCACGGTGGAGTTCATCGTCGATGGCGAGAGGAATTTCTACTTTCTGGAAATGAACACCCGCCTGCAGGTGGAGCATCCGGTAACGGAACTCGTCACTGGCATCGATCTGGTTGAGCAGATGATCCGTGTGGCATCAGGCGAAAAGCTCTCCTTCGGGCAGGCGGATGTGAAGCTGAACGGCTGGGCCATCGAAAGCCGGCTTTATGCTGAAGACCCCTACCGCAACTTCCTGCCCTCCATCGGCCGGCTGACGCGATATCGCCCGCCGCAGGAAGGTGCGCAGGAAAACGGCACCGTCATCCGCAACGATACCGGCGTTTTCGAAGGCGGCGAAATCTCGATGTATTACGATCCGATGATCGCCAAGCTGTGCGCTCTGGGCAAGGATCGTGAAACCGCCATTGACGCCATGGGGCAGGCGCTGGATCGTTTCGAGGTGGAGGGCATCGGCCACAATCTGCCCTTCCTGTCGGCCGTCATGCAGCATGAGCGTTTCCGCGCTGGCCGCTTGACGACGGGTTTTATCGCGGAAGAATTTCCGGAAGGATTTTCCGGCGTGGAACCGGATGAGGCCACGGCGCGCCAGCTTTCCGCCATCGCCGCCATCATCCATCAGCGGCTGCAGAGCCGCGCGGTCGAAATTTCCGGCACCATCGGCAATCACCGCCGCATTGTCGGTCAGGACTGGGTGGTGTCATCAGGCGCATCCCGCCACAGGGTCAGCGTTGAAACCGGCACGGATGGTACGGCGGTCCGTTTTGAAGACGGGGCGGCGCTCACCGTCGATACCGGCTGGCTTCCCGGCCAGAGCCTTGGCCTGTTCACGGTGGAAGGTGAGGTTATCGCCGCCAAGGTCGATCTTGCAGGTGCTGCTATCCGCCTGCGCTGGCGTGGCATGGATATTCGTGCCCATGTGCGCAGCCCGCGTGTGGCGGAACTGGCGCTGCTGATGCCGGAAAAACTGCCGCCGGATACATCGAAACTGCTGCTCTGCCCCATGCCGGGCGTCATCACCGGTATTTCGGTGGGTGAGGGCGATGAGGTGGAGGCCGGGCAGGCGCTGGCGACGGTGGAGGCCATGAAGATGGAAAACATTCTGCGTGCGGAAAAACGCGGCCGCGTTGCCAGAGTGGCGGCAAAACCGGGCGACAGCCTTGCGGTGGATGAAGTCATCCTCGAATTCGAGTGAAGACCGCTGCCGTTTTTCCGGAACGCATGTGGGCCGGAGCGGTTTACGGGGTCGGACCTGCGGGCGGATCGTTCGATTTTCGTCACGATCACCCGTCATGGTGCTAAAATGAAATGCAGAAGGGGAGAGATGCATGTCGGGTGAAAAAACGGTGCGGGATTGGCTGCAGCTTGCCGAAAAGGAGCTGAAGCGCTCACCGGAAACGCTCGTCTGGCACACGCCCGAAGGTATCGAGGTCAAGCCGCTCTATACGGCTGACGATCTTCAAAAGATTTCCCATCTCGGCAGCCTGCCGGGCTTTGCACCTTTCACGCGCGGCCCGCGCGCCACCATGTATGCCGGCCGGCCCTGGACCATCCGCCAATATGCCGGTTTTTCCACGGCCGAAGCCTCGAACGCCTTTTACCGCAAGGCGCTCGCCGCCGGCCAGCAGGGCGTTTCCGTGGCCTTCGATCTCGCCACCCATCGCGGTTATGACAGCGATCACCCGCGCGTCGAAGGCGATGTCGGCAAAGCCGGCGTGGCGATCGACAGCGTCGAGGACATGAAAATCCTGTTCGACGGCATTCCGCTCGAGAAAGTCTCGGTGTCGATGACCATGAATGGCGCGGTCATTCCCGTGCTCGCCAGTTTTATCGTTGCGGGGGAAGAACAGGGCGTTCCTCGCGCCGCCCTTTCCGGCACCATCCAGAACGATATCCTCAAGGAGTTCATGGTCCGCAATACCTATATCTATCCGCCGGAACCCTCGATGCGGATCATTGCCGACATCATCGAATATACGGCGAAGGAGATGCCGAAATTCAATTCCATCTCCATTTCCGGCTATCACATGCAGGAAGCGGGCGCGACGCTGGTGCAGGAGCTTGCCTTCACGCTGGCGGATGGCCGCGAGTATGTGCGGGCGGCGCTGGCCAAGGGGCTGAATGTCGATGATTTCGCCGGGCGCCTGTCGTTCTTTTTCGCCATCGGCATGAATTTCTTCATGGAGGCTGCCAAGCTGCGCGCCGCGCGCCTGCTCTGGTCGCGCATCATGGAGGAGTTCAAGCCGCAGAAGGCATCGTCGCTGATGCTGCGCACCCATTGCCAGACGTCCGGCGTCTCGCTGCAGGAGCAGGACCCCTATAACAACATCGTCCGCACCGCCTTTGAAGCCATGTCCGCCGTGCTCGGCGGCACGCAGTCGCTGCATACCAATTCCTTCGATGAGGCGATTGCCCTGCCGACGGAATTTTCCGCCCGCATCGCCCGCAATACCCAGCTTATCCTGCAGCACGAAACCGGCGTCACCAAGGTGGTCGATCCGCTGGCCGGCTCCTATTATGTCGAAAGCCTGACGGATGAACTGGCAGAGAAGGCCTGGGCGCTGATCGAGGAGGTCGAGGCGCTTGGCGGCATGACCAAGGCGGTGGCGGAAGGCCTGCCGAAACGGCTGATCGAAGAGGCCGCAACACGCCGGCAGGCGGCGGTGGACAAGGGCGAGGAGGTCATTGTCGGCGTCAACCGTTACCGTCTCGAAAATGAAGAGGATATCGATGTTCTCGATATCGACAACGCCGCCGTTCGCGCCGCGCAGATCCGCCGCATCGAAGAAACGCGCCGTCGCCGCGATGGCAAGGACGTGACCGCCGCTTTGGCAGCACTTTCCGAGATCGCCCGCAGCGGCAAGGGCAATATTCTCGAAGCCGCCGTTGTCGCCGCCCGCGCCCGCGCCACGGTGGGAGAGATTTCCGATGCGCTGCGTGCGGCCTTCGGCGACCATGCCGCCGTGCCGGAGGTGGTGAGCGATATTTACGGCGAGGCCTATAAGGACGAGCCGGAACTTGCCACGCTCGCCGCCCGGCTTTCCGGTGTGGCTGAGAGGATCGGCACCAAGCCGCGCATCATGGTCGCCAAACTCGGGCAGGACGGGCATGATCGCGGCGCGAAGGTCATCGCCTCCGCCTTCGGCGATATCGGTTTCGATGTGCTGGCCGGCCCCCTGTTTCAGACGCCCGTTGAAGCGGCTGATCTCGCCATCCAGAACAGGGTGCATGTGGTCGGCATGTCGTCGCTTGCCGCTGGCCACAAGACGCTTGCGCCGCAGCTGGTCGAGGCGCTGAAAAAGAAGGGCGCGGAAGACATCATCGTCGTCGTGGGCGGCGTCATTCCACGGCAGGATTATCAGTTCCTGCTCGACCACGGTGTCTCGGCGATTTTCGGACCAGGCACCAATGTCATGGATGCCGCCAACAAGGTCCTCGACCTGCTCGAAGGCGTCAGGCGGAACGCGTGAGGGAAAGACGGCCATGTTCGGAAGATTGAATCACGTCGCCATCGCGGTGCCCGATCTCGAAGCCGCCATTGCCCGATACAGGCTGTTGGGCGCAGATGTCTCAGAGCCGCAATCCCTGCCTGAACACGGCGTGACCGTGGTTTTCATTCAGGCTGACAATACCAAGATCGAACTTCTTTATCCGCTCGGCGAAAATTCGCCGATTGCCGCTTTTCTCGAGAGAAATCCGGGCGGCGGCACGCATCATCTCTGCTTCGAAGTGCCTGACATTGTCGCGGCGCGCGACGATCTGGTCAAAAAAGGCGTTCGAATTCTGGGTAATGGCGAGCCGAAGATCGGCGCGCATGGCAATCCCGTTCTTTTCCTGCATCCGAAGGATATGGGCGGCGTGCTCTATGAGCTTGAGCAGGTTTCCCCGACACATAGCTGAAACACAGACCCCGTAAGAGGCTGGCCATACGGTGGACGGCGCGCAGCGGCCGTTCATCTTTGCCGGAACGTGTTTCGTTTGTTTTCTTTTGACATTCGTTTTGTTTTCGTTTTTATGGCAATTGTCTTTCAACGATGGGGACGCGATCCCCCGACGCTGTCGTGGAGGCTCTATGTCCGGCGAGAATATTTTCGATCTTTTTGTCATCGGTGGCGGCATCAATGGCTGCGGCATTGCCCGCGATGCCGTGGGCAGGGGCTATTCCGTGGCGCTTGCGGAAAAGGGTGATTTCGCTTCGGGCACGTCTTCCGCCGCCACCAAGCTCATTCATGGCGGCCTGCGTTATCTCGAACATTACGAGTTTCGTCTGGTGCGCGAAGCGCTGATGGAGCGGGAAATCCTCTGGGCCATGGCCCCGCATGTCATCTGGCCCATGCGTTTCGTTTTGCCCATCCAGAAAGGCGGCGTGCGCCCGGCATGGATGGTGCGGCTCGGCCTGTTTCTTTATGACAATCTCGGCGGCCGCAAGCTTCTGCCGGCGACCCGCACGCTCGATCTTCGCAAGGACCCGGCGGGCAAGCCGCTGAAGCCGGCTTTCGCCAGGGCTTTCGAATATTCCGACGGCTGGGTGGATGATGCCCGTTTCGTGGTTCTCAACGCGCGCGATGCGGCTAATCGCGGCGCGACGATCATGAACCGCACACGGGTCGTTTCGGCGCGGCGCGAAGGCGGGTTGTGGCTCATTGAGACGCTGGATGAAAAAACCGGACGCATGGCCACGCACAAGGCGCGTATGCTGGTCAATGCCGCCGGCCCCTGGGTTGACAAGGTGCTTTCCGGCGTCTTCGGCCGCAACGACGTGCATAATGTCCGGCTCGTTCAGGGCAGCCATATCATCGTGCGCAGGAAGTTTTCCGACCCGCGCGCCTATTTCTTCCAGAACCCTGATAACCGCATCATCTTCGCCATTCCCTATGAGCGCGATTTCACGCTGATCGGCACCACGGACCGCGATTACAAGGGTGATCCGGCCAGCGTTCGCATCTCCGAGGAGGAGATTTCCTATCTCTGCAACGCGGCCAGCGAATATTTCAGTGAGCCGGTTCGGCCGGAAGATATCGTCTGGACCTATTCCGGCGTGAGGCCGCTATTTGATGACGGCGCTTCGAAAGCGCAGGAAGCGACGCGCGATTATGTGCTGAAAGTGGAAGAGGGGGAAGGCGAAGCGCCGCTCCTCAATATTTTCGGTGGCAAGCTGACCACCTATCGGCGACTGGCGGAACATGCGCTGGAAAAGATCGGCGCGGCGATTGGCGAAAAGGGTAAGCCGTGGACGGCGGGTTCGCATCTTCCCGGCGGCGATTTCGGCGCCCAAAGATATGAGGCGCAGGTGCAGGCGCTTGTCTCCCGTTATCCCTTCCTCGATGGCCGTCATGCCGAGCGGCTTGTCAGAAACTACGGCACCAAGGCAGCGGAACTATTGGGCAGCGCCACCGATGTCTCCGGCCTCGGCCGGCATTTCGGCGGTACGCTCTATGAATGCGAGGTGCGCTGGCTGATCGAGCACGAATGGGCCTGCGCGGCCGAGGACATTCTCTGGCGACGCACGAAACAGGGTCTGCGCCTGAGCAAGGACGAGGCCGCCGGTCTGGATGCATTCTTGGCAACACTGACGGGTGGCGAGGAAAAGGCTGAAGCCGTGGCGGAGCGCGCCTGAGCATCCGCCGCCGGCCTCGTCAGTTCCCGGAATTCCTTCCCGCTCTCTCAGGGCCGTCAGCGCTCAGGATGTAGTCGTCGGCGGCCGAAAGCGCGTGCTCCATATGCCCTTCAAACACCAGCTCCGGTTCGTCGGGCGCAATGCCAATTTTTGGCATGCCGCCGAAACGTACTGCCTGCGATTGTGCAAGGCCGTCGTGAAGGCCGCTTTCCAGAAGATCGAAATAGCGTGTGCCGGGGCCGGTGATGAAAACCGGCATATGGCCATGCAGGCTGAACAGGCGCGAAAGACCGTTGCCGAGAGCAAGCCCGGCGGTGCGGAAGGCAAAACGCGCCATGCGCGCGCCGGCACGGGCTGAGGCGGCAATCTTGTCAACCTCGGCAACAGGGACGAATTTCGCCGGTTCGGCCTGCGGCGGCGCTTCGAAAGCGGAGCGCAGGATCGCATAAAACCCGGAATAGGCCTCGATACAGCCTCTTGTGCCGCAGCGGCACAGCGCGCCATCGGCGAGATGCAGCATGTGGCCGAAATTGGGAGCGCTGACCTCGATCGCCCCTTCGGTGCCGGTGCGGGCAATGCCCAGACCGATGCTATGGCCGAGCGAAAGGGTAACAAGCGCCTCCGGCGCCGGGCGTTCCTTCGCCTGCTCCCTCATCCAGATCGCTTTTGCGGCAAGCAGGGTTTCGTTGTTCAGCGTCACGCGGATACGGCCGTCCCCGGAAACCAATTGCTGGAAATCGATCCTTTCATTGCCGAGCACGGGTGACCAGATGAGGGTCGCCGTTGCGGCATCCACGAGCCCCTTGCTGCTGATCGATACCTGAAGAATATCGTACCGGTCGATGCGCGAGCGGTCCGCAAGCCTTGCCAGACCGGTCAGAATCGATTGTCCGAACGTGCCTTTTTCAGCCGCGATCCTTTGTTCGGTAAAGCGGTCCACCAGCTTGCCGGCGTAGTCGACCAGCGAATATTGCACGCTGTCGGACGAAATGATGATGATGGCGACGTGGCAATAGCCGCCGCGCGGCCCGAAGAGAATGCGCGGCCGTCCACGTCCGGCAGCGGCAAGCTGTTCTTTGCGCAAAATGAGGCCGGCACGTTCCAGTTCCATGGTAATGGCGGAAACGGTGGCGGAGGCAAGCCCGGTGAAGGACGACATCTCGGTATGGGAAAGGCTGCCATGCAGGCGCAGGGCCGCCATCACAGACAGGCTGTTTTTCTGGCGCACCAGTTCCGTACTTGCAATGGCGGACATGGGCTGGGGCCTGCTCCCTGAACGGCTTTTTCCTGTCGTGCTCCCTCTGTCTGATGGCGCATGCCACAGACAAGATCAAGACACCCGGATGCTGCCCGCGGCCGTTGTTGACAGCATTAGGAATCTCTGACATTAATTTTCTCGACTGTCGAGAAAATTGTGAAACCACAGAGACCGGCAGCTTTTTTCCGGGCGTTTTTCTGCATGGAGGTGCAGGTTTCGCCCTTACCGGGAGGACATCATGAATTCATTTGCCAAGCTTCTGGCGGGTACGGCCGTACTCGTTTCCCTGCACACTGCCGCCATGGCCGCTGATCTCGTCGTCGGCGTTTCCTGGTCGAATTTCCAGGAAGAGCGCTGGAAAACGGATGAGGCGGCCATCAAGGCGGCGCTCGACAAGGCCGGTGCGAAATATATTTCCGCCGACGCGCAATCATCGGCCGCAAAGCAGCTGACCGACGTGGAATCGCTGATTTCCCAGGGCGCCAACGCGCTGATCATCCTGGCGCAGGACAGCGACGCGATTGGCCCGGCCGTTGAAAAGGCCGTTGCCGAAGGTATCCCGGTCGTCGGTTACGACCGCCTGATCGAAAACCAGAACGCCTTCTACATCACCTTCGACAACAAGGAAGTCGGCCGTCTGCAGGCTGCCGAAGTCTTCAAGGTGAAGCCGGAAGGCAATTACGTCTTCATCAAGGGCTCCTCTTCCGATCCGAATGCGGACTTCCTGTTCGCGGGTCAGCAGGAAGTGCTGAAGGCCGCTATCGACGGCGGCAAGATCAAGAATGTCGGCGAAGCCTATACCGATGGCTGGAAGCCGGAAAATGCCCAGAAGAACATGGAACAGTTCCTGACCAAGAATAACAACAAGGTCGATGCAGTCGTCGCCTCGAATGACGGCACGGCCGGTGGCGCCATCGCCGCTCTCGCCGCGCAGGGCCTTGCAGGTTCGGTTCCCGTCTCTGGTCAGGATGCCGATTTCGCCGCGCTTAACCGTGTCGCGCTCGGCACGCAGACGGTGTCGGTCTGGAAGGACAGCCGTGAACTCGGCAAGGAAGCAGCCGGCATCGCACTGGAACTGGCCGGCGGCAAGAAGATGACCGAGATCAAGGGTGTCTCCACCTTTGAAGGCGGTCCGAAAAAAGTGAAGATGCAGTCGGTCTTCCTCAAGCCTATCGCCATCACGAAGGACAATCTGAACGTCGTCATCGACGCCGGCTGGATCAAGAAGGAAACGGCCTGCCAGGGCGTGAAGGCTAAAACGGTCAAAGCCTGCGATTGATCGAGTAGGTCCCGGTTCGGGCGCTGCGCCATGGCTCATGGCGCGGCGCCTTTAGAGCATTTCCAGGAAAAGTGGAGCCCGGTTTTCCCTTCGGAAATGCGCCAGAACAAAGATTTGGAGCGTTTTCGCGTTTAAGGAAAAAGCGAAAACGCTCTAAGATGTGAGGAGCACCGGCAGTTCATGGCCGATATGACCCAGTCCAATACTACAGCGTCGCAAAAGACGGAAAAAACAGGCTCGATAGCCCGTTTCATTAACGCCACGGAGCTTGATACCCGCCTGCTCGGCATGGTCGGCGCGCTTCTTCTGATCTGGATCGGATTTCATATCCTGTCCGGCGGCCTGTTCCTGACGCCGAGAAACCTCTGGAACCTCTCCGTGCAGACCGCCTCCGTGGCTGTCATGGCAACCGGCATGGTGCTCGTCATCGTCACCCGCAACATCGACCTTTCGGTCGGGTCGATCCTCGGTTTCTCCGGCATGATCATGGGTGTCATGCAGGCGGAAATCCTGCCGCAGATCCTCGGCTTCGAACATTGGGCGACGTGGATCGTCACGCTTCTGGTCGGCATTTTCGTCGGCGGCGCCATCGGCATGCTGCAGGGCTCCATCATCGCCTTCCTGAACGTGCCGTCCTTCATCGTTACGCTCGGCGGCCTGCTAGTCTGGCGCGGCGGCACCTGGTTCATCACCAGCGGCCGCACCGTGGCACCGATGGATTCCACCTTCCGCCTGATGGGCGGCGGCACCAGCGGCTCGATCGGCGCGACATGGAGCTGGATCGCAGCCGTCGTCGCCTGTGTCGCCATCGTTGCGGCCATCCTGAATTCCCGCCACCAACGCCGCCGTTTCGGTTTTCCGCTGCGGCCGGTCTGGGCCGAATATTTTCTGGTGGCGCTCGGCTGCCTCATCGTTATCGGTTTCGTGGCGGTAGTGAACAGCTATCCCTGGCCGGTCAACATCGCCCGCAACTATGCCGATGCCAATGGCATAACCTGGCCTGAAGGCGGTCTGTTCATTTCGCACGGCATCGCCATTCCGGTGCTGATGGCTCTTGCCGTCGGTGCGGTCATGACCTTCATCGCCACAAGGCTGCGCTTCGGCCGTTATGTCTTCGCCATCGGCGGCAATCCGGAAGCGGCGGAACTCGCCGGCATCAAGACCCGCTGGGTCACGGTGAAGATATTCACGCTGATGGGCGTTCTGTGCGCCATCGCCGCGGCCATCTCGACCGCCCGCCTCAATGCCGCCACCAATGCCCAGGGCGAGCTCGACGAGCTTTACACCATCGCGGCGGCCGTCATCGGCGGCACTTCGCTTGCCGGCGGTGTCGGAACCATAGCGGGCGCGATGCTCGGCGCGCTCGTCATGCAATCGCTGCAATCCGGCATGGTGCTGGTGGGCATCGATACGCCCTTCCAGCGCATCGTCGTCGGTGTGGTTCTGGTCGTCGCCGTCTGGCTCGACACCATCTACCGCGCCCGCGCCAAGTAAGAACCGAGGAGAACTCCTATGACGGACCAAGTCAC
The DNA here is from genome assembly GCF_058803865.1 of Agrobacterium sp. GW821-FHT14E08. NCBI lineage: Bacteria > Pseudomonadati > Pseudomonadota > Alphaproteobacteria > Hyphomicrobiales > Rhizobiaceae > Agrobacterium > Agrobacterium sp. GW821-FHT14E08. Next base: position 346,774 of record NZ_JBXAPJ010000003.1, read on the forward strand.
GCCCCTCGTGGAAATGCGCAATATTTCCATTTCCTTCGGCGGTATCCATGCGGTGGAAAACGCATCTGTCGATCTTTTCCCCGGTGAGGTGGTTGCCCTTCTCGGCCATAATGGCGCGGGCAAATCGACGCTTATCAAAATCCTGTCGGGCGCATACCGGCGTGATGGCGGCGATATTCTCATCAATGGCGAGGATGCGGATATCCGCAATCCCCGCGACGCCAAGAAATACGGCATTGAAACCATCTACCAGACGCTGGCCGTGGCCGATAATGTCGATGCGGCCGCCAATCTCTATCTCGGTCGTGAGCTGAAGACGAAATGGGGCACACTTGACGATGTCGCCATGGAAGCCTCGGCCCGCGAGGTGATGGGGCGTCTCAACCCCAATTTCCGGCGGTTCAAGGAGCCGGTGAAGGCGTTGTCCGGCGGCCAGCGACAGTCCGTCGCCATTGCCCGCGCCATTCTGTTCGATGCCCGCATCCTCATCATGGACGAGCCGACGGCCGCACTCGGGCCGCAGGAAACGGCGCAGGTGGGCGATCTCGTCAAGGAGCTGAAACGGCAGGGCATCGGCATCTTCCTCATCAGCCATGATATTCACGACGTCTTCGATCTGGCCGACAGGGTCTTCGTAATGAAGAACGGCAAGGTGGTGGGCCATGCCCGGACAGAGGATGTCACCAAGGACGAGGTTCTCGGCATGATCATTCTGGGCAAGGTGCCGCCCGGTGCGGTGCCGGGGCCGGGTGCGGTCGCGCTCTGAGTTCATAGAAATAAAGATATAAAGATTTCTTTATGTCTATTGACATCGTGACGCCCGTGGTGAGAAATGCGGGTGTCATGGTTCTCCGGGCCTGATATTTCAATCCCGGAGCTAAGAGGGAATCCGGTGCGCCGTTTTATCGGCAAGACCGGAGCTGCCCCCGCAACTGTAAGCGGCGAGCCTTTGTCCATCCACGTCACTGGGGTGAAAGCCCCGGGAAGACGGACAAAGGCGACGACCCGTAAGCCAGGAGACCTGCCAGGACAAAATAACGTCCACGGGCGGGGTGTCCCGGTGGTTGCTGCAATGGTCCGGCAAAGGCCGGGCCTGCACGCGTCCGCTTTACCCATGCCCCCACAACCAAATGGGGTATGACAATGCCAAACAAGACCATTCCAGTCGCATCGCTCGGTTTTCCGAGGATCGGACGCCATCGTGAACTGAAGTTCGCGCTTGAAGGCTTCTGGTCCGGAAAGATTTCCGAGACGGAACTGCGCGAAACCGCCACCCGGCTGCGCGCCGAAAATTGGGCGCTTCAGCGTGAGAAGGGGATCACCCACATCCCCTCCAACGATTTTTCCTTCTACGATCATGTCCTCGATACGGCCGTGATGGTGGGCGCCATTCCATCCCTCTACGGATGGACGGACGGAGAGGTTCCCCTGTCGACCTATTTCGCCATGGCGCGCGGCAGCGAGAGCGAAGGCCATGCAGGTTGCGGCCATGCGCATGGACATTCCCATCACGCACAGGGTGTTCCGGCGCTGGAAATGACCAAATGGTTCGACACCAATTATCACTACATGGTGCCGGAGATTTCAGAGGATCAGCATTTCGTGCTCACCTCACAAAAGCCCGTTGACCACTTCCTTGAGGCGAAGGCGCTCGGCATCCACACGCGTCCAGTCATTCTCGGCCCGGTCACGTTCCTGAAACTTGCCAAGGCACGTGGGACAGCGTTCAAGCCGCTCGATCTGCTGGCAAGGCTGCTGCCGGTCTATGAAGAACTGCTGCGCCGGCTGCGGGCTGCCGGCGCGGACTGGGTGCAGATCGACGAACCGGTTGCCGCTCTGGACCTTTCCGAGGGTGAACGCCATGCGCTTACCGTGAGCTATCAGGCTTTGTCGAAAGCCGCGCCGGATCTGAAAATCCTCGTCGCGACCTATTTCGGTGGTCTTGAGGATAATCTGGAGGCTGTCGCAGCGCTTCCGGTCGCGGGTCTTCATATTGATCTGGTGCGTGCGCCGGGTGAGTTTGAGGTGGTGCTGAAGGCTTTGCCCGCAAGCCGTGTCCTGTCGCTCGGCGTCATCGACGGTCGCAACATCTGGCGCGCAGATCTCGCCGCGATCATCGACCGGTTGGAAACCGCCATTGCCGAACGCGGCGTGGAGGCGTTTCAAATCGCGTCGTCCTGCTCGCTGTTGCATGTTCCGGTCGATCTCGAACTGGAGACCGGCCTCGATGCCGATCTGAAAAGCTGGCTGTCCTTCGCCACCCAGAAACTCGGCGAACTTGCCACGCTCGGCAGGGCGCTTGGCGAGGGCAGGGCCGCAGTCGCGGTGGAGCTGGCGGCTGCCTCCGGGGCCGTCGCCGCACGTGCATCCTCGCCAAAGGTAACGGACCCCGCCGTGCAGAACCGTATCGCGATGATTGCTGAGGCCGACAAGAAGCGGGCGAGCGCATTTGCCGAGCGGCAGAAGGTGCAGTCGCAGGCTATTGCGCTGCCGCTTTTCCCGACAACCACCATCGGCTCCTTCCCGCAGACGCCGGAGGTGCGAAAGGCCCGCTCTGCAAATTCGAAGGGCGCGCTGACCGATGCGCAATATGAAAAATTCCTGCAGAAGGAAACCGAAGCGACCATCCGCTGGCAGGAGGAAATCGGCCTCGACGTCCTCGTTCACGGCGAGTTCGAGCGCAATGACATGGTGCAATATTTCGGCGAGCAGCTTTCCGGTTTCGCCTTTACCCAGCATGCGTGGGTGCAGAGCTACGGCTCGCGTTACGTGCGCCCGCCGATCATTTTCGGCGATGTGTCGCGACCGAGGCCGATGACGGTCCGCTGGTGGGAATATTCCCAGTCACTGACCGAAAAGCCGGTCAAGGGCATGTTGACGGGACCGGTGACGATCCTCAACTGGTCCTTCGTTCGCGATGATATCGCCAGAAGCCTGACCTGCCGGCAGATCGCGCTCGCCATCCGCGACGAGGTCAATGATCTCGAGGCAGCCGGGGCGAAGATGATCCAGATCGATGAGGCGGCGCTGCGTGAGGGCCTGCCGCTTCGGCATCGGGACTGGCAGGATTATCTCGACTGGGCGGTGGAATCCTTCCGTATTTGCTCAAGCGGTGTTGAGGACCGGACGCAGGTTCACACCCATATGTGCTATTCGGAGTTCAACCAGATCATCGATGCCATCGCGGCCATGGATGCGGACGTGATCTCCATCGAGACCTCGCGGTCGAAGATGGAACTGCTGGACGCCTTCCGGACTTACAAATATCCGAACCAGATTGGCCCCGGCGTTTACGACATCCATTCGCCGCGCGTGCCGGCCGTGGGAGAAATGGTCGATCTCCTGGCGCTGGCGCGGCAGCGGCTTGACGACCGGCAGCTCTGGATCAATCCGGATTGCGGCCTGAAAACCCGCAAATGGGAAGAGGTGAGGCCCGCGCTCGTCAACATGGTCGCCGCGGCCGCCGAACTTCGCCGGGCAGTGCCCTGATATGAAGCGAGGCCCGGCAAAACCGGGCCTCGCTTGCATGAAGAAAAATTGGGGAGGGGTATATGTCCGGCAGGATGGAGCCGGCCGGACCGGAAAACCGAAGAACGATCCCGAGCGTCTGCGACTGGAGGTCGGTGTGGACGCTCGCTCGATTCGTGGTCTATGCCATTGCTGCCCCGGAGGCTTTCAATGCAGATCGGTGGATGCGAAACCGCTGCCGTTCAGCTCTGCGCCTGCCGGCGGCAGACCGTGCTGATTGATGTCCTGGGCCAGCGATAACAACGCCATTTCGAGGAAATAGGTCGACATGCCCAGATCCATGGATTTCGAACGCTGGCAAAGATAGGAAACCATCCTACCAAGCGCGAGAATCTCGTCTGCATTGTCCTGTTCAAGTATTGCTGTGGTAGACGCCGCCATGCTTCCCTCTCGACAATCGACAGTATGAAAACGCGTTGATATTGCGTTGTTCATTTTCGACCACATCGAGCGTCACGCGAGCGTCACACCTGCGTCAATCATCGTTTTTGTTTGCCGGCACAGCCGCATTTTCCGCCGTTTCGGTCGCAGCGAGCGATGTGACGAGTGCAACAATGCTTCTACGGACAGAGGTGCTCTTGATCCGCGAGAATGCCTGGTTCAGCGAAAAGCCTTCATTCGAAGCGACGAATGTCTGCATGGCATTGATCGTACCAAGCGCCGGATTGGCGACGCCGCCATCGGGCGTTGCATTGGCGAACAGGGAGCTGACATCGACACCGAGAACCGACGCAATCGCCTGCAGACGGGACGCGCCGACGCGATTGGCGCCCTTTTCGTACTTCTGAACTTGCTGGAAGGTAATTCCCAATCGACCCGCCAGCGCACTCTGACTCATGCCGAGCGACTTGCGGCGCATTCTGATCTGTGCGCCCACATGTACGTCGATCGGGCTGGGTAGTTTGGCCTGCATATTGAATTCCTCCAGTTGTGAGGTCTTAAATCGGATAATTATCAATTAATATTGTTGAAGGTATACATTCAACACAATTTCCACGGGTATTGTAGCTCACTATTGGCAAAATAGCGCGGTTTTTCTTTTGCCAACCCTATACGGGATCACGATTTATCACCTTGGTTGCGCAGCGCAGTGCTCCGTTGCGGCTTGCCAGATGGCTCCACCCGGCCACGCCAATAACGTGAAATCCAAGGCTCTCCCATATGTGCCGGTTTTCATTGTCGAACTCCTCGACCATCTCCATGTCGCCGAAATGCGGGAGCCAGACAAATGGCCGTTTTTGACCGGACCGTGTGACATTCTCCAGAAAGACGTTGTTGTAAAGCCGGGGGAGGCATTTATTCGTATCGATGGCGGGTAAGATCGGAATGGGATTTCTTATAATCGCAAAGCCTTGCCGCGCCAGCGAAAGAGCCGATGCGTCCAGTTTCCGTTTCAGCTCCATGGCGGCACGGCTGGCGCAATCGCCAGGTGCGACCGGATCGGCGACAAGCAGCAGCGGATGACCATCCCGGTTCAGGCCCGTAACCGAAACGAACTGATCGACATGGAAACCGCATTGATGCATTTTTCCGCCGGGGATTGCCGGGGCGGAAGCCTTTACCGTGGAGGGATCCGACCACGCCGAGGCATTGCCTAAGTCTTCCGGCCGATATCCGAAACTGTGCACGGCCCTGCCGTCAAGCGCCTGAACCTGCTGCCGCCTTTCGCTGCGGTCGCTTAAGGCGCTCCTGCCGAACCCCCTGTCATCCTGCAGGCTGGAATGGCCCACCAGCCGAAAGTCAGGGCCAACCAGCTGGTTGCCGCCCGGCAAAACCACATCAGTGACGGTCGCTGCAAGCCCCAGGCAATCGGCAAGCGCATCGGCGACAGCATTTGCCGCTGTCACAACCAGTTCGGCCGCAGCTTCCCCATTGGTCCGGACATGGAACATATCCTGTATCCAGGGATGCGAAACGCCGGTGTTTCCATCAATTGGAACCAGCACAGCGCCGGAGCGGATTTCCAGCCTGTCCAGCCAGTTTTGCGCCGGCTCCAGACTGATGCGATCGATAAGAATGAGCGTCGCCACATCGCGAGGCAGTCCCGATAGCAGGTTTCTGATCGGAACGAGCGTTGACACGATATTGTCAGACCCGTCATTCGCAAAAAAAGATGCGGGCAACGCAAGCGCGATGGTACGGATCAGCCCGCCGCAATCGGGCACCAGAGACCGGGACCGGATGGCGGTCAAGACGCTGTTTCTCCCGCTGTTCGCTGCGTGGCCAATTGCTGAAAAAACACCGTGTTCTGGAATTTCCATGATAGAGCCGGAGGAGGCAGCTGGTGGCCGCCAATTATCGCCAGAAGTCTGGCCGCGTCATTTCGTTTGACGGAAACTGCCTTCTTCGCCAGCAAATTTGCGGTTTCGGACCCTCTACCGGCCTCGGTTGTGATGGTACGCCATGTTCTGCGGGTAAAATGCAGTTTGCGGGCAGCGCGGAGCAGGGCGTCGTGTTCCTCCGGCTCCATTTCGGCGCGGCACGCTTCCAGCGTCGCTTCGGCATCGACCAGCGCAATCGTCAGCGGGCGATAATCAAGTTCGCCGGGCGCGTGGCTCACCGCCACATCGGCATCGGAAAAACGCTGCCCATCGCGATAGGCTTCGAAGATTTCCCCAATGCCGGCCATGCCGAAGGCCGCACATTCCGCAGCCCTCAGAGCGCCCATGCTGGCGGCGCCGAGAACGGTGACACCGGCTGAGAGTGCATGGAGGATTTCCTTGTGCCAGACGGCGGCACAATCACCATAAAGACCGTCGATCAGCCCGATCACGCGCGCACCCTGCCGGACCGCATCGAAAATGTCCCCGCATGCCGCCGGTCCGCGCAGATCGAAACCGGAAAGGCGGTCGGGGGCGATGCCGTGGATGGATGGGCCTGCAAAAATGACGGGCTTCATCAAAGCCCTCCGATGTTGAGGAGACCTTGAAGCGCCCGCTGCGATATGTGTTGCAGGCCGCCACCGGCCGGGGAGAGACCGCTTGCCAGAACCCGCACCACATGCAGGCCGGAGACGTCCGTTTCCAGCGGGAAGACATAGATATCCTCGATCCCGCCGGAGAACAGATGTTCCGCAAGCTTTCGCCATTGTGGCAAGGACGGATCGCCATGGGCAAGATTGAGATTGACCGGGGCCGCTCGCGCTCCTGATCCCGCATGGCCTGCGGAAGACATGTCCCGCTGGTAGCGCAGAGGAGAGAGGTCGTCCCTTGCGCCGCTAATATCCGTCAAACGCGATTGTATTGCCTCCAGCAGGGCGGCAATTGCCGCGTCATAGGCGCCTGGACGGCAGGCGGCGCCGGCAGCGCTGCGCGTTGCAAGCCCATCCTGCGTATGGACGGATCGGGGCAGGCTCGCCATCACCACCGGTACGCCAAGCGCATTGGTGAGATCGAAGAAGGATGGCGGCAGACCCATATCCGAAAGATGCTGAACGAGCGTGTCAAAGGAGGCATCGATACCGGCCGGAAACAGCAACGGTCGTGGAGCGACGGTGCGGGTTTCAAATGTATCGACGAGTAAGCAGGCGTCATTTTCAATGAGTTCGAGCAAGGCGTGGAGAACGGCATGGTCATGGTCGAAACCGGCGGCCAGACCCTGCGAACTCATGAGGAAGGCTTGCCGGTCCCAGGGGAAATCAGCGCGGAAATCCATGCCGACGAGTTCATAGGGAGCAAAAACGTCCCGCTGCTGGCGAATGGATGTGCCCTTTATCCAAGCGCGCTCATTTTGCAGATTGAGCATGTCCGGGTCGACCCGGCCGACCGTTTCGAATGGAACGAGTGGAACGCCCTTGTTCCGCATGTCCTGAATGGAACCGAAAACAGCAATATGTTTGCGGGTGTCCTCGGCGACCGCGCCTTCAATGGCCTCCATGACGGCCGAAAGCCGGGCCTGCCCTGCAACAAGACCCTTGCCCTGCGATACCGACAATCCGCGTGAATTGGGCCGCGTCGCGAACCAGACGGGTATGCCGATAATATCGAGACCGGTCACATCGCCAACGCGGGTGATCCCGAACCGCCGAAGCAGTTCGGGATCGAAGAACGAAGCGTCCGCATGTCTTGAAGCCGCTGTCGCTGAATTGGGAGCACCGGCAGCGGTCAAGGCTGCGGGACCGCCATCAGGGCGCCGCGTTGGTGTCGTCGGCAAGGATGGCGTCGAACAGTTCGCCGGTGATGGAACCGGCAGGGCCGACAGCCTTCAAAGCCGCTTCGATCGGCGCCTGCACCATGCGGTTGAAATCCCAGCCGGCATCGACCACTTCGCCGATAAAGGCGAAATCGGCCTCCGAAACCACGGCGCCACCGGCGACGAGGGCTTCGATGCCCTGGATCTGAACCTGATCCAGCTCGGTCTCGGGCTGGCCGTCCTGGCGAACGAGCATGGATTTTGCAGCCGCTGCAACGCGTGCATAGCCATCCACGCCGGGATGGGCGGCTTCATAGGCGGCAATCGTCTCATGCGATACGGACGCAACCCTGAGCGGCGCCGTGCGAATGAAGAGAACGCCGAAATCCTTTTTTCCGACAATGAAGAAATGCGAGGACATAATATCTCCTATTTGATCCCAGCTAATCGAAGAGCGTTATAGAACTTTTCATTCGCTATCGGGTCGCGGTCTGGAGACAGGCTGCTAATCTCCCTCGCCGTCATACCCGGATAGTTTTCCTGAAGCCTGCCGCCGGTTTCCCGGGCGGCGGCCAAATCGCCGTGCAGTGCATGGCTTGCGGTCAAGACGCGCAGCGCCGGCTCGTCATTCTCCATCCGCCCGCATAATTCCACTGCCGCGCCGTAATCTTCGCGTTTGAACGCGATGCTGGCGCCCGCCCACCAGTAGATGTCGGGCGCGAGCGGGTTGAGGTCGATGGCCTGCTGAAACTTTTCCCAGGCGATCTCCGCATCGCCGAAATGGGCGAGCGCATCGGCGTGCTGGAGCAAAAGATCGGCGGAGTTGGGCGCAAGCGCTTCGGCCTCGAAGAATTTTTCGGCGGATATGTCGAAATCCCGCTGATAGAGCGCCACCACCGCGCACATCCAGTGGCCGACGCCAAGGGCGGGGTCGATTTCGATGGAGGCGTCGGCCTCGGCCTTGGCGCGGTGCAGCAGGTGTGGGTCGTTGCCACCCAGCATCAGCCACTCCAGCTGCAGGCTCTGTGCCACGCGGGCACGGGCAACCGCCATGCTGTGGTCGATATCGACGGCCTTGCGGAACATCGAGCGGGCCCGCCGCAGCAGCGGCAGATCGCATTTGCCGCGCAGAAGCTGCTGGCCCTCCAGCAATTGCCGGTAGGCTTCGCCGCTATGATTGCGGTCGGGTTCCACCTGTAGCCGCTCGATCTCGCGGGCAAGTGCGGCTGCGACCTGTTTGGACAGGAGCCGGAAGGCGGCGTGAATCTGCCGCTCCGTCAAGACAGCTTCCAGCGACCAGACGATCTCGCCGGTCGCTTCCTCGATCAGGGCGACCGACATGCGGGTCTCATCGAAAACCGTCGACATGATGCGGTAATCCGCCCGCAACATGGCGTAGCTGTCGTCGGTGCGGTCGCGCGTCAGCGCAAAGGTGCTGTGCGGCGAAAGGACCGTGAAGGTCCGGTATCGGACCAGGCTGTTGGCGACATCCTCGACGAAGGCCTGCATCACCGGCGAGACCGGCAGCCCGTCCACCCGCGCCGGCCGGCCAAAGGCGACGCGCGGTTTTGCCGTGGCCTTTCGGCGGCTGCCCTCGTCTGGCTCATTGGGGGCAGCTATCGTCGAAGCCAGGCTTTGTATCCGGCGTCTCAACGCCACCGTTTCGGCTTCCGGAGAGCGCTCTTCCTGACGCAGCTGTTCCAGCAGAAGCTGGAAAACGCCTTCGCAGGCGCTGGTGTTTCCGATCCGCGCATAGGCCGCCATGGCGGCGCGGTAGGTTTCCTCGCGCTCCGGCTCGATCTTGAGGGCGCATTCGGCAAGCCTGCCAATGTCGTTCGAACTGGCGCGGCCGAAGCGCGTCAGCTCCTCGAGCAGTTGCATATAGCTTGAAAAGAACAGGTCCTTGAGGCGGCGTCGTTCCGATAGCAGCCAGAGATAAAGATGATCCTGCCCGGTCTCCAGCCCCTCCAGCAAATCGCCGCCGAATTCAAGCAGGGCGTGCAGCCGGCGCATCGGGTCTTCGGCCCGCGCACCGGCAAGGAAGATCGCAAGATCGGTGCGCTGCGCAAGCTTTCCGGCCTTCAGGTCGTTGCCTTCGGTCAGGAGAATCGCCTCGTCGCCATTGGGGAGCTTCTGAAGGCGCAGGATCAGCTGCCGCAGATTGCCAAGAGCCCTTTTCTGCTCGACATTTTCCCATAGGAGCGATGCGGCCTGCTGGCGGGAAAGCGACTGGTTCGGAGCAAGGATCAGGGCGGCGGTCAGGGCAAAGCCCTTGGACGGAAAAAAGGCGTCCCGCACCGCTTCACAGCGCGGGGTTCCAAAAAGCCGGATCGATATTAGTTCAGCGTGCCCAGCCACATTCGTCCCCTCATGATTCACCATCTAACAACGTGCCCGGGAAATTGAAAGTCATCATAGCGTTCCATTTGACGCTGGTGTGACGCGGGCTGGCTATTGTCGCAGACAGAAGCGTGGATGACGGGCGGAAAACAGCGAACATGCAGCGGGCAGGCATCGGGAATTTTCGAAATTGATTGCGTTTAACGGAAGCTACATGGCGTTCGAGCCGCGTATCGAACCTTACCAGCGTGCCGATGACGTCGGTTATGCGGTCAGCGAATTCATGTGGTTCAAGGGCCGTCCTTTCTATCCGGTCTCGGCGCTGGTTCACGCGAAAGTTGCCCATGCCAGGCTGTCGGCGGAGAAGAGCGACGACCAGGACGAGGACAATCTCGATATTCTCTTCCGCATGCCCGTCGTGGCAGGCGGGCATTTTTTCGAGATCGTCCTGCGCTCGAACGAAGGCACCTCCTATGGCGGCTGGCTGTGGGGGGAAGAACTGGAAATCCTGAACGAGGTCGTCAACGGCTATCGCGTTCTGGCGGGAAAATTCGACGACAGGTTGATCCGGTTCGAATATTCTAGGCGGTTTCAGCGCTACCGGACGGCCGAGCCGCTTCCGGTGGAGAAATCCGTCTTCCTGATCCAGCGGGAGGCCAAGCCTTACGCGGGAAAAAGGGAGTTTCCCGGAAGCCCGGCGCGGTAACCGCCGGGCGCCAATCGGCTCCGGGAGGGCGGAAAGGTGCGTGGAAGACGCGGTTCGACAGGTGCTGAGCGACGTGCGTGAAGCGCAAGCATGTCCGGTAAAGCCACGGCTTTATCGGAAATCTCGGGGGAATATTTTTATTTTTATTGTGTGGAAAATTATGATGCCCAATAGAAGTAACATGCGTAACAGGCGGGTGTCATCGCAGCTTTTCGCGGTGAATTGCGCATCCGACAACGGCGTCCTTTCCCGCGCGGAGAGCGCCGGCGATGAGCCACGCCCACCGGTTCACAACGACCGGCTTTATGTCGTGGGCGAGGCCGAGGTCAGAACGGGGCCTGTGCCGCGACCGCCGCAGGAGCGGGCGGGCGAAGAGGCCGGACTCGCAACCGAGATCAGCAATACCGTGGTCGATTCCGATATCCGGGCCGCCAAATGGGCCTGGGCGGTGCTGGTGATCGGGCATTGCTGGCTGATCTATTTCATGGTTCAGAATCTCGGCTGAGGCCATTTTTAGCCCGCCTCGCTGACACCATGCAGGATCATCGCTGCGGCGCCAAAGGCCACGGGATCTGTCGCCACGACCTCGGGCAACAGGATTTGGGGCTGTATCACCTTTGAACCGCTGAACGGGTCCGAGCGTTCGTAATCCAGCCATTGCGCCAGTCTCTCGCGTACCATGCGCGGCAAAGTGCCTCCGACAAAGATGGCTGTGGGGGCAAGGATGGCGCTGACGGCGAAGCCTAGACGGGCGACTTCGGGTCCCGCCCGCTGGAGCCACCCATCAAACACGGCGGAATTGCGGGACAGATAATCCGCCCAGATCTCTGGTGCGCGCCCGGAAGGTTTCTCACCCACATGCTCGAGACACCATGCGGCCAGATCTTCAAACGAAGGACGTGACGCGCCACGGCCGCGCAGGGCGCCAATCTCGCCGGCATTGCCGAGATAACCGCGAAAAAGCTCGTTCTTGATGATGATGCCGCCGCCGATCCCTTCGGACAGATAAAGATAGGCAAAGTTCTCATGCCCGGCCGTGTTGCCAAGCGTGAGCTCACCCATGGCGGCGGCATTCGCGTCGTTTTCGATGATGACCGGGCAACGTAGTGCCTCGCGCAGCATGGCGGAAAGGTCCGATCCCGCCCAGGAAATCACCTCCTCGGCAAGATCGAGCGACATGGCTTCCTTGCGAAAGCGGGTCGGCATGGCGATCGCTGCGCCGATGAGGTCGCTTCTATTGATCGCGTTTTTCGCAAGCAGTTCCTCGGATCCGTCCTGAAGCGCCCGCTGAACATCCGAGAACGCACCATAGGAGCCGCGCAGCTGCAATTCGCCGACGATCTCCCCACCGAAGTTCAAGAGCGTCAACATCACCGAATAGCGGTTGGCATGCGCGCCAAGGGCGTAGCCGACGGTTTTTTTGAGCGTGAGGTCGATATGCGGTGCACCGCGACCTTCCTGCCGGCGTGCGCCCTCCTCGATAATGCCGCGCTGAAGCAGATTGCGTGTCATCATGCTGACGGCTGCCGGGGTTATGTTGCAGTACTCGGCCAGTTCCACGCGTGAGGCCGAACCTTTGCGCCTGATATATCCCAGAAGCGCGCCCTGTGTTGCGCCAATGCCGGTCAATGCACCGTTTCGTCTGTCATCCAAGTTTCTGCTCTCCCAGCCTTATCTCCGGGAATGTCATAAAGCTGTAAATTAAGCAACTTAATTAAATAATCAGTTTCAACGGGAATGGATCCTATGTTCAAGTCTCTCTCCTTGGCGGCGACGGTGGCTCTCAGCGCGCTTTTGCCGGCTGTTGCCTTCGCCGAAGACATCAACATCAAGCTCTGGACACTTGCCGACAAGAACGCGCCCGGCCGCGTCACCAACATCGAGGCGGCCGCCGGCATCATGAACGCGCAGTTCAAGGCCGCAGGTGTCGACAAGCGCATCGTTATCGACATCAACAACAGCAGCGTACAGGGCTGGGATGCTTTCGCGCTGGATACGCTGAAGGCGTTTTCGGTGGGGCAGGGGCCGGATATTTACGTTCTGCCGCATGAGTGGATCGGCCAGTTCGCGCAGGACGGCTATGCGATGGCGATGGAAGACAGGATCGCTGCCACTCCGTGGGTCTATGGCGACATTCTGCCGGTTCTGTGGAATTCGGCCAAGGCGACGGACGGCAAGATTTACGGCATTCCGCAGGACGCGGAAATCCGCATGTTCTTCTACAACAAGGACATGCTGCGCAAGATCGGCAAGGATGAAGCCTTCATCGAGGGCCTGCCGGCCAAGGTCGATGCCGGCGAATTCACGCTCGATGATCTGACGGCGCTGTCGAAAGAAGTGGTTGATGGCAAGGCCGCGCAATATGGCATGCTGCACCGTCCGAATGTCGGCATCGATTATCTGATGGTGTTTCAGTCCTATGGCGTGAAGTTCATGGACGAAAAGACCGGCAAGCTGGTGTTCCCCAAGGCCGAGATGGCCAAGGCGCTCGGCTGGTACGAGCGTAATGCCAAGCAGGGCGTGACCCCGGTCGACAACACGGCCATGAGCTGGGAAGCGATCCAGACCGCATTCAAACAGGAGAAGGCCTTTATTTTCCACCAGGGCGTCTGGGCGGTTGCCTGGCAGGTGGGTGAAAAGAACGGCGCGACCTGGCCGACCGATGGCGAGGGATATTTCAACAAGATCGGCTGGATTTCCGCACCGGCCGCCGAAAAGGGCGGCAAACCTTCCAACCTGTCGCACCCGTTGCTCTACACCCTCAATCCAAAGAGCAAGAATGCCGACATCGCCGCCGATCTCGTGGCGCTCGCGACATTGCCCTATTTCAACAACGAGCATGCCGTGACCTCCTATCACACGGCGATCAGCAACGCCCAGACGGCGATGCCGAAATATCGCGATAACTGGGTTCTTTCCGCCGCGTCGCCGATGATGAAGGATGCGCAGTTCGTGCCCAACCACACCAAGTTCGGCAGCTATAACAAGGTGCTGTTCAGCGGTCTGCAGGCGGTTGAGACCGGCAAGATGACCGCTGCGCAGGCGGTCGATTTCATCGCCGACGAACTCGAACTGCAATTCGGCGCGGAAATCGAAATCCGCGAAGCCGCAAGCAACTGAGTTTGCCAGAAACCACGCCGCCCGGCCTTGCCGGGCGGCTTTTCCGCGTTCCCACCGGTATATCGCAATGTCCCAATTCCAGCTCAGAGCGCGCCGTCCGGCCCGGCCGATCTTTTATCTGGCGCCCGCACTTGTCCTGCTCGGCCTGTTTTTTCTCGCGCCGATCGTCGTCAATCTGGTGATCGCCTTTACCGATATGGGCGCAAATCTGAAGGTCGGGAAATTCACGGTCGAGAATTTCCAGCGCATGGTTCAGCGTGACATGCGCCTGCCGATCGTGCTGATGACGACGCTTGTCTATGTTGGCGCGACGCTGCTCCTCTTCAATATCGGCCTGGGTGCGCTGCTGGCCGTCACGACGACGGCGATACCGGACCGGCTCGGCAATTTCTTTCGCGGCCTGTGGCTGCTGCCGCGCATGAGCCCGGCCGTGCTTTATGGCGTGCTGTGGATCTGGATCGCCGATCCGACCTCTTCCGGTCTGCTCAACCAGTTTCTCGGTGCGCTCGGTGCACCCGCTCTCAACCTGCGCAACGACTTTCCGCTGCTTCTGGTGGTCGTGGCGAACGGCGTCGTCGGCGCGTCCTTCGCCATGGTCATCCTCACATCGTCCATCCGCTCCATACCCTCGCATCTGGCCAATGCGGCGCGTGTCGATGGCGCCAGTGAATGGGGCGTGCTTCGCCATGTCGTCGCACCGGCGCTCTCCGCTCCCATCCGCTTCATCACGCTCTATCAGGCGCTGTCGCTGATGACGACCTATGAATATATCCTGCTGATAACCGGCGGTGGTCCGGTCTATGACAGCACGACCTATGCGCTTTATATCTACCGGCGCGCCTTCGAAAACGGCGCTTACGCCTATGGCGCGGCGCTGGCACTCGGCCTCATGGCCATCGGCGTTGCCGTGACACTCATCCAATGGCGTCTCAGCAACATGCGCTCGACCTTTGCTCCCGCCAAAATCGAGGTGCTGTGATGACGCTCGCCCACTCCCATGCGCCTGCCCACAGGAGCGCGCCTGATCTGAAGCCGGACTGGACGCGCCTTGAAAAGCGCAGTCTCGTGCATCGCGCCGGCTTTCTTCCAGTCATCCTCGTGTTCCTGACGGTCGTCTCTGTTCCCGTTCTCCTACCCTATCTGTGGCTGCTGGTGAAATCGCTGACGAGTTCCGACGATAATCTCAGCCGGCTTGTCCTGTGGCGCAGCGGCGCAATCGCCGCTTTCGCTTATTGCGGGGCGATAGCGGTCGCAGTTTTCTCCGCGCGCCTGCGCAATCCCGTGCTGTTGTGGCTGGCGTTCGGCGCCGTTGTTGCAGCACTCGTTTTCGTGCTGGTGCTGCCGCATCTGACCATTGAGAACTACAGTTTTCTCTGGAGCCGCGACATCGAGAAAACCGGCACCACGCGCATGGCGCTGATGCCGTCCATCTGGACAGCAATGCGCAGTTCGCTGCTATTTGCCGGCTCCCAGACCCTGATCGTCGCGCTGGTCGCCACGCCTGCCGCCTATGCGCTGTCACGCTTTGCCTTTGCCGGACGCGAAAACCTGCTGCGAGGCCTTCTGCTGCTGCACGCCTTTCCGGCGCTTGCGCTCACCGTCGCGATCTTCGTGCAGCTGCATTACATGGGCCTTCTCAACAATCTCTTCGGCGTGGTGCTTGTCATGAGCGCGCTGGAGCTGCCGTTTGCGATCTTCGTTCTCAAGGGTTTTTTCGACAATGTTCCCTGGGACATCGAAATGAGCGCCGTCACCGATGGCGCGACCCGCTTCCAGGCCTTTCGCATGGTGGTTCTGCCGCAGGTGAGAAGCGGGCTGATCGCGGTCGCCACCTTCACCTTTCTGCGCGGCTGGGAGGAATATGTCTTCGTCCAGACCCTGCTCATCGAAAAAAGCCAGATGACGATGAGCCTCTATCTCTTCTTCGTGGCACAGGACAGCGTTGGCGTGAATTACGGCATGATTGCCGCCGTCGGCATCATCTATCTGCTGCCTGTGCTGATCATTTACATCTTCACGCAGAAATACATCACCCAGATGAGTTTCGGCGGGATCAAAGGATAATCGCCATGGCCAGGATCACCCTTACCAACGTCACCAAAAGCTGGGGCGACACCCGTGTTCTGCAACCGATGACGCTTGCCATCGAAGACGGCGAATTCGTCGCCGTTCTCGGCCCGTCGGGATGCGGAAAATCGACCACGCTTTTTCTGCTCGCCGGGCTTTACGCGCCGACCGGCGGAGAGATCGCCTTCGACGGCCATAACGTCAATCGCATCGATGCGCGCGACCGCAACGTCGGCATCGTCTTCCAGTCCTATGCGCTTTATCCCAACCTGACGGTGCGGCAGAACATCGCCTTTCCGCTGCGTTTCAAGAATGTTGCGCGCGAGGAAGCAGCGCGGCGGGTGGAGGAGGCGGCAAGCCTCGTGCAGATCAGCGCGTTGCTTGACCGGCGGCCCTCGCAGCTTTCCGGTGGCCAGCAGCAGCGTGTGGCGCTTGCCCGGGCGTTGGTCAAGGAACCCAACATCCTCCTCTTGGACGAGCCGCTCTCCAATCTCGATGCGACGCTGCGCATCACCATGCGCGCCGAGCTGAAAAGCCTGCAGAAACGGCTGAAGATCACCACGCTCATCGTCACCCATGACCAGATCGAGGCGATCACCATGGCCGACAGGATCATCTGCATGAACAATGGCGCGATCGCCCAGATCGGCACGCCGGATGATCTTTACCGCCGGCCCGACAATCTGTTCGTAGCCGGTTTCATCGGCACGCCGCCGATGAACCTCTTGAAGGCATGGGCGCAGGGCGGGCAGTTGCAGATTGGCGATGCCTTGCTCGATCTCGATGGTTCTTGCGACGGCGAGGTGACCTTTGGCCTGCGCCCGGAAGATATCGCCCTCATTGAACCTACGGAAGCGCGGCTTGCGGGCCAGGTTGCCACCGTCGAGCCGATGGGGCGCGAGGTGTTCTACACGATCGACACGCCCGCAGGCATGATCCATGCGCTGGAATATGGTGAAGTCATACGTCATGCGCCCGGCGCGCGGGTTGGTATCGGTTGCAAACCCGGCCTGACGCTTGTTTTCGACGCATCCGGCAACCGCATTGCCGGGCTTCACGCCGATCTTCCCCACCATTCGACCATTCCGGCACGTGAGCCGGAGCCCGTAAACTGACAGGACTTTCCATGCCCAAAATCGTTTCCCATCGCGGTGCCAACCGGTTCGCACCCGAAAACACCTTTGCCGCTGCCGACCTCGCCTTGCGACATGGGGCAGATTATATCGAGCTTGACGTGCGTGAGAGCGCGGACGGCGTTCTTTATGTCTTCCACGATGAAACGCTGGATCGCACTACCAACGGCACGGGGCCTATCGGCCATGCTCTTTCGAGCGAAATCGATGCGCTGGATGCCGGCGGCTGGTTTGATGAAAGCTTCGAGGGTGCGATTGTACCCCGGCTCGATGCCTATCTGCGTCATCTGCGTGGCCGCTGCGGTGTCTATGTCGAATTGAAATATTGCGATCCCGTCAAGGTCGCAGCGCTGGTGCGCGGCCTCGGCATGGTGCGCGATACCTTCTTTTTCTCCTTTTCCGAGGAAATGCGCCGGGGCCTGGCCGCCGCCGCACCGGATTTCCGCAAGATGATGACGCTCGAAATTGCCAGGTCGCCTTCGCTCGCGGCGGCCGTGCACCATGCCTCGATCATCGAGATCACGCCGGAACAGATGCGCAAGCCCGGACTTGTCGAGGCATGCCGCAATGCGGGTCTCGAGGTCATGGTTTATTATGGTGGCGATGATGTCGACCTTCATAATGAGATCGCATTGGCCGGGATAGACTATGTCAACATCGACCGCCCGGACCTGTTCGACACGGTACGGCGTGCCGCGCGGCTGCCTGAACTCGTATAAACTTCTTTACCCCTGGAGATGACGACATGAGCAATCTTATTGGTACCGGTTTTAACGCCGGCTCGGACGACGGCGAACTGGCCACCCTTGAAAACGATCTGCGCGCATTGGCCGATATTGGCTGCGATACCGTCGAACTGGCTGTGACCAGCCTTGATCTGATCGCAGGCGGCCGCATCATCGAGGAGCGTGCCGACCGGTTCGTGTCGCTCGCGAAACAGTTCGATTTCCGCTACACCGTGCACGGGCTGGTGTCCTCCAATTTCATGGATCCGGTAACCTGCCGTTACCAGATCGATGCCGCCAAGGCGCTGGCCGTCCTGTGCGACCGTATCGGTGCCGGCATTCTCGTTCAGCATGGCGGTGCGCTGCGTGCGGACCAGATCGCCGAGCGTGCCGACGCCGATGCCCGTGAGCGGGAAGCCCTTTTCGAGCTTGCGGAATTCTGCAAGCCCTATGGTGTGCGTATCGCGCTTGAGAATATCTTCTCCACCGAGCCGGGCCAATATCGCCAGACGCCCGCCGAAGTGGCGGCGACCGTGAAGGCCGTTGGTCATGACAACGTCGTGGCGCTGATCGATTTCAGCCATGCCTATATCGAATCCACCTATCGCGGTCTTGATTTCCGCGAGCAGCTTCGCGCCATGGCGCCGGTCGCCGGCCATCTGCATGTCCACGATTCCTTCGGTCGGCCGCAAGGCTTTTACCAGCCATATTTCGACCAGGAAAATACCGCGCTTGGCATTGGCGACCTGCATATGCCGCTCGGCTGGGGCGATATTGAGTGGGAAAGCATCTTCTCGGAGCTGACCTTCCTGCCCGATACCGTCCTGATGATGGAAATCAGCCGCCGCTACCGGGCAGAACAGCCGGCGAGCCTTGAAACGGCACGGCACCTCATGTCGCTCCACGCCGATCGGATGCAGATAGCGGCTGAATGACGAGTTTGCACAAGGCACAGCCCCGATAGGCTGATGCCTGAAACGCCGGCAGTTCTGGACGCGACTGCCGGCGTTGTCGTTCCTCACGCGGCCCAGTCAGAAAGCGAATAGGCCCTGATGTAGTCGATCATCATCTGTGAACCATCGCTGAAATCACCGGCAGATGGCGTTCCCGCCATGCCACCGACGGCGAGGTTGACGATCATATACATGGGGTCGTGCATATCATCGGGCGTATCCGTCTGTGCCACCGCGACATCGTCAAAATACCAGGTAATGTGTTCCGCGTCCCACAACACGCCGTAGGTGTGGAACCCTTCCGTGCTCGGCACGCTGACATTTTTGATAACAGATGTCTGTTCGCCCGTTGCATTGGAGTGGGTGGACATGATCAGCGTATTGGGATTCTGGCCGCGCATTTCCACGATATCCAGTTCCGGTGGCCAGGATCCGTCTTCCGGCAGAAGCCAGAAAGCCGGCCATGCGCCCCGGTCGGTCGGCATATCGGCGCGGATTTCGAAGTAACCATAGGTCTGGCTGAAGGAGGAATAGGTGTTCAGCATGCCCGACGTATAATCGTATCCCTCGACCTCATCGGCGACCGATTGTGCGGTTTCTTCAGCGGTGATGGTCAGGACACCGTTTTCCACACTGAAGGGATTGACCTCGGATGTCCCGGCATAAGCGGGGTTGATATACCATTGCGCTTCGCCATTCGTCGTCAGCGAACTTCCCTTTTCCGGCGCCCACCAATATTTGGCGTCCCAGGTTCCCTCACCCCCGCTGCGCAGAGAAAGCGCGTCGAATTCGTCGGCAAAGGTCTGGGTCAGTGAGGACCGGTCAAGGCTGAGTTCAAATTGGCCGGCCTGAAGATCGTCGATGGTTGTTCCTGCGAGAACGACAGCTTCGCCATTCGCGAAGTTCAGCCAGAGATCGCTGCCTTGCTGGGTGGCATTGCTGACGAGCTGGTCGAAGGAGGTAACGCCGTAACCATTCAGCCGGATCGTATCGTTGGCGCTGAAATCCATGATGAGGTCGGTGCCGTTGCCACTGGTGAAAACAAATGTGTCGGCACCGCCACCGCCGATCAACACGTCGTTGCCAGCGCCGCCATCGATGGTCTGGCTGCCCGATCCGCCGGTGATGATATTGTCGAGCGAATTCCCGAAGGCATAACGGCCATCGCCTGTTACCCGTAGATTCTCGAAATTCTCGGGCAGGGTGTAGCTCATCCAGGTGTCGATCGTGTCGATGCCTTCGCCGGCGTTTTCCACGGCGCGATTGATGCTGGAATAGAGATAATAAATATCGTCGCCTGTGCCACCCGCCATCGTCACATTCACGGAGCTGTCGCCCCACATGGAATCATTGCCGGCTGTGCCGGCAAGCAGCGGGCCGGACCCGGTGGCGGAAAAGAAACCTTGGGAATTGCCGCTATAATAAAGTGTGTCTCCAAGCGCATTCACTACTGTCCGGGTCATGAGCCGTCTCCTGTCCGTTAGCGTTGGCTTCCTCCTCCCACGGAACATCCTAACAGGGCAAAAAGCCCGCTGTTAGGGCAAGATATGAGGGGTGCGTGTGTACCAGGCGAGAGTGCTGAAAAGCGTCGATTTGATTAACGAGCAGTAGCGCGGTCGGTGAATTCCGCTTCTGCCCGGTCCGCTTTGAAGCTATGGCTGGTTCTACTCTTGCCGTGCTCCAGCGTGTGGTGGCAGGATTGGACCGGAAAGAGATGTCTCAAGCGGCGTCTCGCCGAAATGGAGTATCAGATTGAGTGTAGCCTTCACCAAGGAAGACAGTGCCGAAACCGCAGCCGAAACCGTTCTGCCGGATCGGGTGATTTCGCCGCATCCCAATCTGGTGACCGAGGCCGGGCTGAAAACGCTGGAACAGCAATTGCGGTTGGCGCGCGAGGCCTGTGAGGCCGCCAATGCCGTCGAAGACGTTAATGAAAGACGGCGGCTTTCCGCGAGCCCCCTGCGGGACGTTCGCTATTTTGCGGAGCGCATTCGCACCGCCCAGCTCATGCCGGACCCGCCTGGAAATGGCATTGTTGCCTTCGGCAGCCTCGTGACCTTCAGTCGCGATGACGGGCGCACGCAACAGTTCCGGATCGTCGGCGAGGATGAGGCCGATCCTGCAACAGGATCAATCTCCTATGTGTCGCCGGTGGCACGGGTGTTGATGGGGAAAGTGGTGGGCGATGTCGTGAGTTTGGGTGGCAGCGAGATTGAAGTCGTCGGAATAGGCTAGTCGCCAGCTCAAAAAACTGAACCTATGGCCGCCGCGCAGATATATGATTTGATCGGTTTGGCGCTCGTTACCAATCTATTCCATCAGAAGGCTGGATGTCTCAGGCTCCCACCTTGTCGGTGAAGCTGCCTGCATCCCCGTTGCGTACGCTCTGCGTCATCGCTGCCATCCGCGTTATCGTATTTTTCAGAAAAAGCCTGAAATCGAGATCGATGAAAGCATAGGCGAGGGCAAGTCCAACATGCGCCATGAAGACAGGATTGAAATTCAGCTCTTCAAATTGGTAGCCGACTATGACCCCAATCGCTGAATAGGCAAAGAAACTGATCTTTCGTTTTCGGAAAACTGCATAGATGGTCGCAAAGGCGCTGAGAATGCAAAATCCAATGCCCGATGCATAGGCGGTGGCCAGAAAGCCATTATGTGGCGTGCCGATTCTCGTCATTTGAGACAATTCACCATATCGTGCAGTAAAGCCAATACCCAACGGATGGTTGAGCATGACCTGGACGCCGGCGACAATTGTTTCCCAACGTTCCTGTGCGTTATTACTCGTGTTGGTGTCCTCAAGAAAACGCTTCGAAAAAGCTTGCTCGGCAAAATCGAAAGCGCCCAATGGCAAAATGGCGGCGATGCTGAGGGCCAGGAGAGCAAAGCCGAAATATGTACTGAGGAGCATCCGGATTGAAAAATTTCTGACGTAGTAATAGAGCCCGATGATGAGAACCGCAATTACACCCGACCGGTTGAGCGTGAGAGTGAAGGCGGCCAAGTAGATAACTAAGAATGCCGCAAACAGCGCAGGACGCCTGTGGCGTTCTGCAAGATAGGCCGCCGCCGCACCGGCCAGAGCGAATACCGGTCCCGCCGTATTTCCCACGGGCCAGATTCCTCCCGCTTTTTCGACGCGCAAAAGTAGCGGACTTATTTCACCTTTTGCCGCGGCCTCCAGCACCCCGGCTTCATCGAACATGAAAGACAGGCCAAGAGAAGCAAGCCGATCATGAATGACGATATCGAGAAACAAGAGTATCGTCACCGCGATAAAACCGGCGAAGATACTCCAGCAGAATAGCTCAAGGAGATTCTCCTTGAATAGCATATAGGTGAAGAACAGAAAATAAACGGCGTAGAAATAGGTCATCGCCGTGGTGTAAAATTCGCCATCGCCGCGCTCATCGGCAAAAATAGTCGTAAGAGCGAAAAGCACAGTCAGCGGAACGATATATAACAGGGTGATCGAAGGCGTAAGGCACCGAATGTAAAGCAGTGCGATGACGGGTAAAGTCACCAGCACCAGCATGTCAGTGATGTTGAGAAAGCGCAGGCCGATATTGCTGGTCAAGACATTGCATTGAATGAAAAAACCGATCGAAAAAACAAAGATGGACAGAAAACGAGTGGGAACATTGAATGTTTTTGAAGGGTAGAGCGGCATCGCCATGACGAAGCCTGGTAACGGGAACTGACGTGATATCAGCCCATTTGCGCGTCGGGTCATTCGCGGCCTGTCTTTCACTGGCGGACCTGGAGTGGCCCTGTTGAGAGGGCGTCATCCCCACGGGATAATAGGGGTGATGACGGTGAATAGTGGTCTTGACGGCATGGCCGCGCAAGACAATTTTTCTATGTATCTCAGTTGCTCAGATTGCCTTTCGGCAAAGGTCCTTCCGTGGCGATGACCCGTTGGATAAAAAGTGGTTCATTGGAGCTTGGCGGGCTGGGACCGAAGGCTGGATAGATTTGCACGTACAGGCCGAAACTGGTGGGGCTAAGGTCGGAATCTATTGTTATCTCGTTGGCGGTGCCCCACATCCAGCCGCTGTTACCGAGGCCATTCACTCCGCCGAACTGGAGGGCCGTGGCGTTGATGGTGCGGGATGTGCCACCGCTTTTCACGACCAGTGCAACAAAGGGTGGGCGTTGCCCCTCCGAATATTTGTAGAGCACCGCAAATGAAACGGTTTTGCCGATCATTGCTACCGCCTCCGCGTTGCGGAGATAGCGAAGTAGCCCGACCGTCTGGTTGCCATTCGCACGCAGGGCAAGGCTATGAGCGAAGGCGGGAGAAAAGGTGACATCGGCGGCTTTGGCAACGGAGCCTGGCGCGCTCAAGTTCCAACCCGTTGGAACAGAGCCTGACCAATCGGTGAAATCGCCGTTGGCTATGAGATTGGTGGCGGGAAGCTTCGGCCAGCAGGGTGTCTGAAAGCTGCTTTCGGGTGCCGACGCCAGATAACAACTGAACAAAGTCTGGGCGATGAGCCGAGAGCCGGCGTCGTTCGGATGGATATTGTCACGATAAAGGGTCGCGTCCTTACCTTTTGCTACAAATGCTGCGTGGGTATCCACCAGCGTGAGGTTGGGGTGAGTCCGACCCACATCGAGGATCGCTTGATAGACTTTGTCGTAAGCTGTGTTATCGCGCCAGGGATTTTGCGTGGTGATGAGTTGCGGAGTGTCGGGCCAGTGCCATTCGGTCATACCCAGCGGCCCAAGCAGAGTGGATCGTCCCGAACTCAGGATGCCGCCAGGCGCCTCAAAGCTCTGCATATTATGCCCATGATGCATGATGCACAGGTCGGGACGTGGAATCTTCAGCGCAGCCGCGCGCTGTTCCGCAAGCATGTAACCCGCCGTTCCCCCCGGCAGTGCGGCGAGATAGACCGTGAGCGTTCCGCCAGTGCCGGCGCGCAGTGTCACCGGCTCGGCATAGGCTTTCGGTCCTGTCGGGGCGTTTGTCTGCCATTCCGCCCAGCGGTATACCACCACTTTCATATCGTGCAGCTCGCCAAGCATGACGGCAAATTGCTGGAAAGGTCCGGCTTCGGCATAGGCGGTACTGTCGCCATTCACGAAGATAGTGGCGTCCCGTCCGGTGGTCAGGCGTGCGCGCAAAGGTGAGAGTGCGTTCAGGGAAGGGACGAGGGCGCGGATATTGCCGGGAACGATACCGAGCGACACACCGATCATGCCGGCACCTCTTTCGTTCCCGTCATATATATGCATATGTTATGTTCGAGTACTGTCATCGTTCGTTCTCCTGGTCTGGCCGCATTATAGCGCTGCCGTGATACCGGGGGAAAAACGCAGGAAGCCAAGCGGTGAACAGCATAAGAAATTGAACGTCACGCATTTTTCTTCGAATTATTTTAAAATACAAAAATAGAATATTTTTCTTTTATTTTAAGCGGACCGGATTTTTGATCCGCATGAAGGTTTAGATGTCATTTTTTTCAAGCGTAAGCAAGCATTGTCGTTCTTACACTGAAGCTCATGATCAGGATATGCCCGTCGCCGCCAGGCGTGCTGGGGCCATTTTCGAGCCTCCTGTTCGTGCCCGCGATAAGGGGCAATGGTATGGCGAACGCCCCGCCGCACGACAGGTGATGTCATGACATCCGCTCTTTTTGTCAGCCATACCGGTGAGAAGGGCGGAGCCGAGCTTTTCCTGACGGATCTGGTCAAGGCCGGGCCTCCTTCCTGGCGTGCCTGTTTTCTCAGCGGCGGCGGCGCCGCAGATGATCTTGCGGCCTCAGGGCGGCCACCAGTCATGTTGTCCGCTGGCAAAAAAATGCTGTCGATACGTCGCGATTCATCTGTCGGTGCAATGCTGCGTGGAGCTGCCGACGTGATGGCCGTCGCATGGCAGTTGAGCCGGGAGGCGAAACATTACGATGTCATCTGTGCCAATTCGCAGAAGGCGCTTTTTGTCTGTGCTCTTGCAGCGAAGCTCAGCCGCCGCCCGCTTGTCTGGGTTTTACATGACATTGTCACCGATCCGGCTTTCAGCGCCGCCAATCGCCGCGCTTCGCTGGCATTTGCGCGCCATTTTGCCAGGCTTGTGGCCGTCAATTCACAGGAAACGGGCAGGGCTTTCATTGAGGCGGGCGGCGAAGCGGAAAAAGTCCGCATCGTTTACAATGGCTTCGATCCCGCGAAGGCAGCCATTTATGATCCTGCCAAGGCCGCACGGCTGCGTGCCGAACTGGGCCTTGGTCCTGAGCCCCTCGTCGGGTTGTTCGGCCGGCTGAGCGAATGGAAGGGACAGCATGTTTTTCTGGAGGCGATTGCAGCGATGGATGGTGTTCAGGCCGTTGTCGTTGGCGGAGCGCTTTTCGGGCAGGAGGCCTATGAGGCGCGCATCCGTGACCAGGCATCCCGTCTCGGTCTCGATGGTCGCGTCCGCTTCCTCGGTTTCCGTTCGGATGTTCCTGAACTGATGGCTGCAATGGATGCGGTTGCTCACACCTCGATAGTCGCCGAACCCTTCGGCCGGGTGGTGGTCGAGGCAATGATGTGTGGCCGGCCGGTTGTCGCCACACGCGGTGGCGGGGTTACCGAAATCATTCGGGATGGGGAAACGGGTCTTCTCGTGCCACCGAACGATGCCAGTGCACTTGCCGCAGCACTTGGCTGCATTCTTTCGCATCCGGCTCTGGCAGAAAGGCTGGCGCAGAAGGGGCGGGATGATGTGAGCCAGCGTTTTTCGCTGGAAGAGACCAGCAGAGCGGTTTCCGCGTTGCTGGCGGAAGCGGCGTGAGGCAGTCGATGCGCATTCTCGTAAACATGCCGAGCCAATATGGCGGCAAGGCTTCCGGCGTCGCCCGCGTGACATTCAGCCTGCTGGAGCGGCTTCTGGAGCAAACGCAGGACGACTATATTCTGCGTTCTCCCTGGATGCGGGCGCAACTGCCCGAAAGCCTGCGTGACAGCCGCCTTCAATTGATAGAGACACCGCGGCCGCGCATCATGGTTTTCGATGTGCTGCGTCAGGCCCTGACGTTGCCTGCACTTTGCCGCCGGCACAGGATTGATGTGCTTTTTAATGCCGATCCCTTTGGAAGTCCTCTTGGCAGCAAACGGCGTGTCACGCTTGTTCACGATCTTTATTTCAAGACGATCCCGGAACAGATCGGTTGGCGGGCGACCCTGACGACCGATTTCATTTTTCGCCTTATGATGGCTGGTTCCGATCGAATAAGCTGCGTGTCTGATGCGACACGACGGGACTTGGCGCGCTTTTATCCCTCCGCTGCCGGCAAAAGCCTGACCATTTATTCCGACAGTACCCTGAAGGTTGACCCGGACGCTGTAAACGAGCCCTCGCTGATAGCCGGGCCTTATATACTGGCGGTCGGAAACGCGACGTCCAATAAAAATTTTGCACTGCTCGGCAAGGCTTTTGCGCGGCTTGGCAAGGCGTGGCCGGATTTGCATGTGGTGCATGTGGGCCAGGACGATGCCGAGGAAATCGGCAGTGCGCTGGACGATCCGGAGTTGAAGGCGCGACTGGTCCGGCTCTCTGGCATAGACGACCGGCAACTGGCCGAACTCTATCGACATGCCGCCTGCCTCTGTGTGCCCTCCACCTATGAAGGGTTCTGCCTGCCTGTCTTGGAAGCACAACAGCTGGGATGTCCGGTCGTCTGCTCCAACCGCTCCGCGACGCCGGAGATAGCCGGCAAGGGCGCGCTTACCTTCGACCCCGCCGACGCCGACAGCCTTGTTGCCGCGCTTGACCGGCTTTTCCGGGAACCTGGCCTGGCGGATGATCTTCGCCAGGCGGGTTATGAAAACCGCAAGCTATATTCATGGCAGAAGGCGGCGGAAAGCTATGCGCAGCTTTTCCATAAAAATATCAATTCTCACGGCTTATGACCGAATGCTGCTGCGCAGATCCGCATAGAGCGCTTCATAGGCCGCGACCACCCGCTCGGGGGAGACACCCTGCGAAATTCGCGCCATGGTTTCGGGCGTCTCCACGAGAATTTCGGGATTGCGCATGGCATCGACCATGCGTGCGGCGAGTTCGATTGCCTTGCCCGGTGTAAAAAGACGTTCCGGCCTGTCGTGGCCGATTTGTTCGGCAACCCCGGCGAGATTGGCACCGATGACGGGAACGCTGCGCAGGATAGCCTCGGCGACAGTGCGCCCGAAAGCCTCCGGCCATAAAGGCGGCACAATAAGACAATCTATACCCGCGAAGAAATTATCGGCCTCCACATAACCGGGGAATTCGACGGGAAGGCCTGCGGCCTTCTGCCGATAGGCTTCGATGCCGCCCGGTGCCCGACCCGCCATGACCAGCCGCCAGCCTTGCGGCGGCAGGAGGTGCAGCGCCTCGATCAGCAGATCCGCGCCCTTGGGCGCCTCGATGCGGCCGAGATAGCCAAAAACAATCGGCTCACCGGCCGTGCGGGGCTTGCGCGAACTCCGTGAGACCGGTGGTGCTATGGCGTTCCAGATAACCGCGCGGCGGTTTTCGGGCACATGGGTGAAGAAGCCGGCCTGAACATGGCGGTCGACAATATCGCGGCCGACGCCGGCCACGGCATCGACGGCACATTGGCAACGCCGGTGCAGATAAGAAAAGGTGCGGCATTTCTTGCTGCTGCCATCGCAAATGTGCCCATCGTGAAACAGCGATCCGTTGGTGCACATGCTGGTGAAATCATGCAGGGAATGAACAAGCGGAATGCCTCGCCTGCGGATCATCGGCCAGATCAGCGGCGTCAATTCAGAGAGCGAATGGGTGTTAACGACATCCGGGCGGAAATCATCGATGACACGTGCGAGCCGGTGCACAAGGCGCGGATCCAGTTGCACGGCGGCTTTGTAATATTTGCGCTTCCATCCCGGCTGCTGCTCCCAATCGCCGATGAAAAACGGTGTCGTATGTCCAAGGCGGTGGATGGCGAAACCATCACGCAGCTCCGCAGGCTGTTGTTTCCGGGAAATGGCGGCCACCGCAACCGCATGTCCCTTGTCCGCCAGCCCGCGTGCAAGGTCTTCCACGAATATCTCCGCGCCGCCCACCCGGTCTGGAGAAAATAGAGATGTTACCTGCAATATCCGCATGCCAATTTCCCGCGCCTATTTGGTTCTGCAATTATTTGTTTCGCGCTGTCCGAATATGCACCTCATAGCGGTTACGGTTGCCAAAACGCGGTTTTCACCGCCTCACCCTGCCCGGTCGAGCCTGGCATCATGGGGCCGGCCGAAGATTGTCTACGCCGTCGTCCCTCCCGCTCCACTCCCGGCGGGCGAAGGCAAAGAGTGACAATGGGGGCAAGGAAGACCGCATAGGCCATGGCGAAGCCTGGCACCTGTAACGAAAAATCAAGTGTGGAATGGAGTGCGACAAGCAATAACCCCGCAAGGCCGAGATGGGAGGCGTAACGGTAGCTTTTGCGTTTGCGCGCTCCGCGAATAAAAATAGCGAGGTGAGCAAGCACAAAAAAAGCCGCGTAGAAAGGAAATGCGATGCCGAGTGTCAGCAAGCCTTCGGCATAGACATTATGGGCATGGGTGACGATGGCATCCACGCCGCATTGTGCCATATGATAGGGTGCATAGGTTTCCGCAAAACTTGCAAGGCCTGACCCCCAGGGCCAATTATCGGCGATGGCGCGCATGATGCCCGGCATGTAGCAGAAGCGCATATCGTCTTCCACGCGCGTTTCCATGCGCAGCGCCACCCGACTGGCGAAAAGCGAGAACAGGGCGACGGTGATGGCGAGCATGACTGCCGCCTTGCGTTTAAACCCGCGCCGCCTGCGCCGTGAAGCCGCCGCCTTGCGGCCTGCCCTCAATGGGGAGTTGAAAACGGTGAGAAGAATAAGGAAAAGCAGCGCGGCGAAGCTCGACATGATCCCCGCGCGAGATCCGGTCAGCATCAGGGCGAGAAAGCAAAAGGCGGTGAGGGTGCCGATGAAGGCGGCTTTGCGGATGAGCCGTTTCTGTTCGTCCGGCACCGTCAGGCGGTTTGCCACAAGTGCTCGGATCATCCTCCAGTCAGGCGCCACGAGCCTTTTGTGCAGCAGTACGACGAGGGTGAGAAGGATGAGGCCAAAGAAGGTTGCGGCGGTGTTGCGATTGACGAAAAGACCCGTCAGGCTGCCAAGATAAAAGCGTTTCTGAATAAAGCCGAGCATGTCCGGGAAAAGCAGAAATTGCAGGATCGCCCATAGCGCCAACCAGCCGCCGGCTATTGCAAACCATCGTAGCGCTTTTGCTGCGCGCTCATCGCTATCGAAAATCACAAGGCCGGCCATGAAAGCCCCGAAGGGCAGGGCAGCGCTCAAAAGTCCGAGCTGATCATCCGCCGGGGTGAGAGAGATCGTGGCGGCGGGCACGGCCTGCGCGAACATCGCGGCGGTGGCCCAGGCCGGGTTAGGGGGTGCGATGCCCGGTAAAGGCGATGTTTGCAGCAGGGTCTGGATGATGAGCGCCGCCAGCAAAAAGCAGGCGGCGACCAGCGCTTTGCCGGAACCGCCTTGAGGCGGCCCGAACACCAGAATGGAAGGCACCAGCAGTACATAAATTGCTATGGTGACGACGATGCGGCTTTCGATTTCGGTCGCGCCGCGGTTGAGAAGAGCGAGAAGGAATATTGCCCAGAATGTTACCATTGCGGCCATCCGGAAATAGTCCTGAAACGCGACCGGTCGGGACGGTGAGAGGGACAGCGGTTCTGGTTGGGCTTCGAATGGCGGCATGGTTTTCGGCTTTGTAAGACGTTTGCTGTGACAGTGTCAGGAGCGAATAGGCATTTCGCGCTATTTCGCGGATTTTACCTCATGGCGCCGGCTTGGGCCGTTTCGTGCCGCTTGCCGGCTCCTGGGGACAGGCATCCCGCAAGGTCCAGCGCAGAATTTCACCTTCCTTGCCACAGACGACTGCTGTATCCGCCTCCCTGGCCGCTTCGGCCTGTGGTAGCGTTTCTTTCGGAAATTGCTGCCACATCACGAAGCGTCCGCGTATCAGATTGGCGTCGGCCGGCCCGTAGAGATGGGAAAAATTCATCAGCACGGCGATTTCCAGGGGCGAGGCGTTGCGCAGCGAACGAACCATGGCCAGACGCAGCCAAACATCGCCATTTGCCGGAAAACAAAATAGGGCATGACGAATATAGGTCTCGGCAAACCCAAGGCGCGTAGCGTCGGTCTTAGATGTCACGTCTTTGCCATTTGCGTCGAGATCGGCCAGAACCAGCCGCAGTCCGGCTTTGACGATATCGGAACGGCAGATTCTCTCTGCAACGACGGGGCGAAGTCCGTCGACGGCAGTGGCCAGTAGATCGGGTGCCAGGCCGTTTCTGTCGTCAGCAATTCTCGCCATGGCGACGATATCGGAAAAGCGCCGTGCTTCGGAAAACGCCTGTGCCGCAACCGACAAAACGAAGACGGAAATGATGAGAACCGGCACAACTACCAAGATATTGGGAAGGCGCATCAGGCCGTCCCGCCTAGTCATGGTAATATCTGGTGTAGCGCGAATGATAATATTCGCTCGAACCATATGCCCGGTAGAGCTTCAGCTTTTCAGTGTCGACCTTGTTGAGAATGACGCCGAGGCATTTCTTGCGGATATGAACCTCGTTTTCGATGGTATTGCGGACCGCCCTGCGGGCGGTCTTGCCCCATTCGGTAACAAAAACGAAGCCGTCTATACGGCTGGCCATCGCGCGGGCGTCGACAACCGGCCCGAGCGGCGGCAGATCGACAATGATGTAATCGAAGACGCTGCCGGCCTCGGCTAGTAATTTGTGCATTTGTGGCGATGTCAGCAGCTCGGAAGAATGCGGTACGCGTTGCTTGACGACGGTCGGGAGGAAAGCGAGCCGGGTCTTTTCGTCGTGCAGAAGGACATCGCGAATATTGCGGCCTTCCAGCAGCACTTCGAGCAGGCCTTCGGTGGCGTGACGCGCCAGGGCACGTGTGGCGCCCGGATTACGAATATCGGCATCCAGCAGCAGAACCCGCGCACCTTGCCCAGCCAGAAGCTGCGCCAGATTGATGGAGATCGTCGATTTCCCCTCGCTCGGCAAAGCCGATACGACGCCGACCACCCTTGCGCCGTGTTTCGAGGCGATGCCGAGATCCATGGCAAGCCGTGTGCTGCGCAGCGTTTCGGCGAAAGATGAAAGTGGGTGGTCGACAGCGTAGCGGGCGACGCTTGAGGGACGTGTGGCGCTGGATGCATCACCCTGATCCTTCAGGGTATCCACGCCGGGCTTGCCCTGGACGAGCGGCGTGTTGCCGAGGAACTCCAGACCGAGAACGTCGCGAACCTGCTCTCCCGTGCGGAAGAAGCGGTCGCGGAATTCGCGGAACACAGCGATACCGCCGCCGGCTGCAGCCCCCATGATCATGAACAGCGCCAGGATCATGGTTTTGTTCGGCTTGCTCGGCGTATAAGGCGGCATCGCCTTGGAAATAACGCGCGCTTCCGTCACGGGGAAGGACTGCTGCTGCATCGCTTCCTGATAACGCTGCAGGAAAGTCTGATACATGTTCTTGTAGGTTTCCGCCTCACGCTGCAATTCGCGAAGCTGAACCTGGGTCTGGCTGGCGGAGGTGCTGACGTTGGTGGCCTTGGCGACACTTTCCGCGAGAGATTTTTCCCGCGCTTCCGAAACCTCGAGATCGCTTTTGTAACTCTGCGCGATTCGGCTGATTTCCTGGAACATCAGCCGGCGATATTCCTGCATCTCGTTGCGCAGGCGCACCGCCTGAACATGGTTGCTGCCGAGCCGGCTGGTGATTTCCGCTTCAAGCTTTGAGGATTCGAGATATTTTTTGCGCAAGTCATTTGCAACCGCGCTGTCGAGAATATCGGTGACGACCGCATCAACATCATCGGTGGCGAGGATATATTCGATACGTTGCACCCGCGCCCGCGCCCGCGCCGTATCCGACTGCGCCAGTATCAGGGCACTGTTGGACGCCGCCAGTTGTTGATCAGAGAGCAGGCCGCTCGTGCCGGTCTCGATCAGGTTATGTTCGGCGCGAAATTTCTGCACGGCCAGATCGGTTTCAAGTGCGCGCTGGCGCAACTCGGCGATGCGATCGGACAACCAGTCGCTGGCCCGCTTCGTCGCCTCATATTTGGAGTTGAGCTTGTCGACCAGATAGGCCGACGCCACCGCGTTGACGATCTGTGCGGCGAGAACCGGCGAGGTTGAATTATAGGTCAGTTCCAGTGCGTAGGTTCGGCCAATGCGTTTGACACTGAGGCCCTGAAGCAGCCGGTCAGACAGCGATCTTTTCAGGGTTCCATCGTCAATCACCGTCTCTTTCTTGACGGGTGAGAACCATTGCGACACGTTGACCAGCGAACGGACGGTGCCGAATATCGAGCTCAGAAGCGATGCGCGGGTTGCCCTGAATTCCTGGTTTTCCGTCAGGTTGAGACTGTCGACGACAGCGAGACCAATGGTTTCCGATTGCAGGACTTCGACCTGGCTGAGAATGGATGCTTCGTCCTCGATGACGCCGCCGATTGTCGAAAGCTGCTCGACGATCTGACTGTTGTTGCGGTCAATCAGGAGAGTTGCCGTGGCGGAATAGATTGGAACGGCCGTTGCGGCGAAGGCGAGACCAATTGCCCCGGCAACGACGATCGCGGCAAGGACGATGCGCCATTGCCGACGGATCATCGCAAGGGCGGCGTCGATATCGATAAAGTCGGCTGTAAGTCCGCTTTTATCGTAATCGGTCATCGTCAGGGGATCGTGCCTTTGCAACAACTGTCAGCCTCGCTCTTTATGGCGGGCGCAGCGCCCGCCAAGTCTCGGTTGCATCGTGGAACAGGCGGCCGCCATCTCCGAAGGAAAAGGCGGCAAAGCCAAGCTCAAACGGGACTTGTGCTCGTTGGCGTGCTGGTGCTGCCGGTTGAAACCGTTATGGACAGCAAAGTGCTCGTGCCACCGGTCGTTGTTGTTCCGCTTCCGCCACCGCCGACGGGGGCTGCTCCACCGCCCGCCTGTATCGTCCCGCCATCGGCACCCGTATCCCCTGAGCCACCAATGCTGTTGGCGCTTGCAGGTGAGGAACCGGCGCCGCCAATGGGGGAAGCGGCTGCCGCGGCAGCTGCGGGTGCAGCCGGGCCGGCGGCCGTTCCCTGGACGTTTTCGCTAAAGGCGATCAGAAGATCGGGGGGTACGCCGGTGCCCTTCGTCTGCAACTGTATGGCGGCGGCAAGTATCGTGTCGCCCCTTTGCATCGCTGTGGAATAAGCGAGTGCGAGACCTTCGCCGACAACTTCTGAGAAGTCCTTGTTGGCGACCTTCTGGGCCAGCGCAACGATGGTGGGCAACTGGCTGGAATCACTCAGAACCAGAGCAGAAAGCTGTTCGGAGAATTGTGCGGCGCTGGTGGAAACGGCGATGATGGGAAACCCGCTCGTCACCTCTCCTGCCACGTCGGCGGTCGCCGTATCGGTGCTGGATGCGATGGTGATGAGATCTTTGATCGTTCCGGGCGCGGGAGACTGCTTGAACAGTTCTGCGGCGGAAACAGCGACGGTACCGGGATTGGTGCTATGAACACGTGTCAGAAACGCGGCGTTGGTTTCATCTGCAGCTTTGACGGGAGCGCCTGTCGCTGCGCTTTCAACCGGTGGCGTCTGCTGCTGAGCAGCCGGAGGCACGGTTTCGACCGTCTGGGCATTTGCAGGTGCAGAAAAAAGGCCGATGCTGGTAACCAATATCGCACCAGCGAGCGTCGAGCCGTTACGAAGGCGAGACATTACAACTCTCCAAATTTTTAAAATACAAACTTAAGTATGCGCAATGTTGAACAGAGTTATCCAACATTTAAAATTTCCTCTTAAATCGCACAGCCCAAGCAAACGATCAAGTGTTAAAATGCGCACTGGATGGCAAGCTGCAGCTATCCTTAATGGCAAGGTAGCTTTGATTTCGTTTGAAGGGCTTATGATACGGCGATCTTCGTTTGAGGTGCTATGATCCTGTCACGAAGCCATGCCGTCGTCGGCATTTCGACGAAGCGGTGAAAGGCGTGGGCGATCGCGATTGTGCTGACGACAACGGCAAGATAGACGCCATTGGTCCACGCCTGCGGGAGTGCCAAGGCTCCCAAAGCCCCCTTGAACCCGAGAAAAATGAATGGGTGCAGCAGGTAAAGCGCATAGGAGGAATCTCCAAGCGCTGCAAGCGGCTGCGCGGCGCGCGGTAGAGTGATCCCCCTCGTCAGGGTGGCGGCGACCATAAGCAGAATAGCGCCGCCGCCCAGAACGAACAGCCTGGCAAATGAATAGAAGCCCGGATTACCGTAGGATTCGAACATGCTCAGGTCTACGAGTGCCCAGATCGCCAGACCGGACACAGCTGCCGCAAAACCAATCACAGCCGGCAAGCGCAGGCCGCGCAGGAACAACACGGCCAGCACCATTCCCGCGACGAATTCGAGAACGATAGGCTGAAGCCAAAAACTGAAGGGCAGGG
This sequence comes from Agrobacterium sp. GW821-FHT14E08, assembly GCF_058803865.1. NCBI lineage: Bacteria > Pseudomonadati > Pseudomonadota > Alphaproteobacteria > Hyphomicrobiales > Rhizobiaceae > Agrobacterium > Agrobacterium sp. GW821-FHT14E08. Next base: position 380,964 of record NZ_JBXAPJ010000003.1, read on the forward strand.
CTAAATCAAAAACGGCGCCGATCAGGACGCCGGCGGAAAGGGTGCCGGCTGTCGCCCAAACGGCGCGTTCCAGCGGCAGGACAATGAAGAATGCGAACACGACATAAAAAAACATCTCGTAGTTCAGCGTCCAGCCAAGATCCAGGATTGGGAATGGATAGGCGTCACCGTAACCCATGCTGTCATGCGGAATGAAGAAATAGGACGTGAGGATTGCCTGCAATGACGGGAACGCCTTGACGCCGAGAAAGGCCGCCGCTGCCAGCGCCACCAGCCGCAGCGTGAGCGCGAACCAGTAAAGGGGAAGAATGCGGATAAGCCTTCGCAGGAAAAAGGCCGATCGTCCGCCGGGCGTGGCGAAATAGGGTCTTGAGGCATAAACGATGACGAAGCCGGAAATAACGAAGAACAGATCGACGCCAGCCCCGAGCTTTGTGGTGGGGAGGGGAAAAAGAGAAAACTCCCAATTGGCATGGGCGTGTAGCGCAACAATCATCGCTGCTGCTGCTGCGCGCAGGATTTGAAGCACGTCCAGACGTTGTGAACCGGTGGCTGGCGGTTTGTTTGATGTTTGCGCTATCATTTCCATCTACAAAAAATATATTTAATAATATCTGGCCGCTCGTTCGTGCAGTCTGTATTTCCGCATCTCACAGCATGCAGCCGACCGAGGCAATGCATAAAACCGAGGGGTGGAATTCCGGTTTTATATCACTCAAAACACTTCCAGAACCGTGAGCTGATCGCTAGCGGGAAGCTTATATTGCCCCCCTTCCTGCACAATGGCGTGCTGGCTAACGGACCCATCATCGTGGAACCGGTGTGCGATGACCTGACTATGTGTGCCTGTTACCGAAAAAGCCGTGAGACGTTCAACAGGCGGATTCTCAATCCGCGCCGGCCATTGCCAGCCCCGGACAGCAAGCCACACCGGCACGAGTAAAGCGCCATCTGGTCTCGCCAGCCGCAGGGATACTCTTTGGGTATCGCTCTGGAGGAAATCGATGCGGCGTTCAGCCGGCACCGTCTGCCGCTTTGCCCTGCAAAGCGAAAGCAGGGCGCGGACGGCCTCGTAAGCGGGCGTACGGCTCAGGTCATGCCGTAACAGGCCAAACGATGTTTCGGGGTTGGTCTCATCGTCAGCGAAACTGGAGACCATCTCGTAAATATAGGACCGGCGGATACCGCTGATGAAACACCATAAGAGCGTGCGCGGCATATAGCGCGCCTTGATGCCTTCGGTGACGGGGAAATGGAAGCTCTTGGTCTTCAGCGAGGTGTGGTATCCGATCTCCGTGGCCAGTATCGGCCGGCGTGCCGCTATGGGTGCCGACGCCGTCACGAATTTTGAAAGCTGCCCCGGCCCAGTTGTTTCGGGATGCTCCATGCCGGCATAGGGGTGAATATTGCCGAAATCGCACGTCTCCTCAAGATTGAGCGCCAGCGGTATGTTCGTCTGGATATAGCTTGGTGCGACAATGCCGATGGCGCTCAGGCGCGGATTGGAGCGGGCCGTTTCGTAAAGTGCTGCCTGATGCTGCGCCGAGCGGCGTGGCGCATTCTGGGGATCCTTCGTTAAAACAGGTTCGTTGCTGCCCTCGAAAAGTTCGACGCCGCCATCGCACCAGTCGTAGAAATCCGCGATCCTGTCTAGCGGCGTGGAGACGTAAGGATTGAGATCATCGTAACAGATGATGGTGAGACGAATATCCGCCGCCACGATCTGGCGCAGGCGCTGGAATGCGGGGCTGTTGCGGCGGTCTGAAGCGGTTATCAGGCCCTCGTCACGCAGGTGGCGCACTCCAAGGGCTTCCATTTCCGGCAAGATATGTTCGAAACGTTCCGGATAGACGCCCTTCGTACGGGCAAAATGGCCACACACGCCTACACTGTCCAGAAATGCTTCCGTGTCGGCAGAAACGACGGGCTGAGCCTGCGCGGTTGTGGAACGCAGGCCCGCAGCCGCGACCAATGCCGCAGGTGCGACGGAAAGAAGACCACGCCGTGTCAGGCGGCCCATGGCAACCGGCAGTTTTCCGTTCATCTGCGTCTCCTGGCAATCCGGGCGAAAGTCTAGCGTAGCCGCCATAGGGCGGGGCGACGCTGGCTTAAATGGCAGCAAAGCCTGTCAAAATGTCAGAATGTCCTGGAAGCTTTTGGCATTTTCCGTCGCAATCAAATCCATGGTTCTGAAATGAAATAAATATAAAAAGCAGTAGTATCAAAATCTGACACGGCGAAAGTTTCCCGCCTATGCCTGAACGTCTCTCATAAAAAGAAGCTAACACGAGACCTGTTCTTTTCGCAACACGGGATGGCTTTTGCCGCGCCGCGAAAAAAATGACTTGAAATGGCGTCGATTACCGTGCTCTTTAAAAGCAGATTTTTGGTTATTCATATTTTCAGACGTTAGATCCGTTCCGGCTTTTGTTTTTCTACATGCCCGTTTGTTCTCGAAAGTTCGGGTATATGGGCGAGGCCGGGGTGGATACATAAATTTTCGATGAAGGAAAATAGAGCGTATCCGCATGCGAATTCTCCATCTCAGCAGCCTTTATCCGCCGCATATTGTTGGTGGATGCGAACGCTCGGTCGAACATCTGGCCGAGGAACTCGTCTCCATGGGACATGAGGTCGGTGCCGCCTGCATAGAGCGGCAGGCCGAACCAAAAACGGTGCGCAACGGCGTCAGCGTTTACCGCATGTTCCACAACAACGATTTCTGGCTTGAGGACTGGCCGCAATATTCGCCGCAGCAAAGGCGGATGCAGAAGCTCAAGCAGCAATGGAATTTCGATGTCGAGAAGCAGTTCGAGGCTGTGCTTGACGATTTCAAGCCCGATGTTCTCAACACCCATTCCTTGCTTGACGTCACGACACTGGTATGGCGGGCGGCTCATAAGCGCGGCATTCCGATCGTTCACACGATCTGCGAATATGACCTTCTGTGTGGCAACGCTGCGATGTTCAAGGGCGGAAAGCCGTGCGAGCACATCCATCTTGGCTGTCAGGTGGTGAATTTCACCAAGAAATTCACGCAGCGTTATATTGGCGCGGTTGCAAGCGTCGGTACGGAAATCCTCAAGACGCACGTCAATCACGGGTTGTTCCATCACATTCCGGAAAGCCTGCGCCGCGTCATCTTTTATTCCTGCACGGTTCCGGAGGGCGATCCTGTAGCGCGCCGGCAGATCGACCGGGCTGACCGGCCGCTGACCTTCGGCTATATTGGCCGCATCAATACGGAAAAGGGCGTCGGCAACATGGTCGATGCTTTCAGGCAAGTCGGCCACGGCAACTGGCGCTGTCTGGTTGCCGGCCAAGCGATGGACGATTCCATCGAGCGGTTCAAGGCTCAGGCCGGTGATCTGCCGATCGAGTTCATCGGCTGGGCGAAGCCGAAGGAATTTTTCGAAGAGATCGATGTTCTTATCGTCCCATCCTTCTGGGCCGAGCCTTCGCCACGCACGATCTACGAGGCTTATGCCATGGGTGTGCCGGTCATCGGCGCAGCCTCCGGCGGTATTCCTGAACTTATCGGCGAGACCAATCACGACTGGCTGTTCGAACCGGGCAACGCTACCGACCTTGCCGCACGCATTCGTCGGGTTTTGACGCTTTCACGCGAGGAATTGCCGACGGAGGCCGATTTCGGAAACATCGTCGAGGAATCCACCTCGCGCCGTGTCGGCGAGAACTACGTGAAACTCTACGAGGACGTTTTGGCAAAGCGGAGCGAGAACAGGACGTTGCGCGCATCGTAGACGAGCTCGGGCTCTTCGCTGACCGGATTTCTTGGAAGGAAATGACACATGGCAGAAGGCAAGGCCGGTGAAGTAAGTTTTCTGATGCCGGATTTCCGTCGTTCTCCTGCTGAAAAAGGTGCGTCCTGTATCCCGCAGGCCGAAGCCAGGGTTTCGCAAAATCGGGAATGGATTTGGGCAGGTCCGGCATGACATGCCGCGACCGAGGAAGACCGGCGGTGAATTGATGGCAAGCTCAGACTCGATAGGCAATGCTGCCGTGACAGGAGTTTTCTGGTCCATTGTCCAGAACTGGGGTGGAAAGCTTTTCACCTCCATCCTTTTCATCGTTCTCGCCCGTTTCCTCAGCCCCACGGATTACGGCATGGTCGCTACGGCCGGTCTGGTTCTGATGCTGATCCAGATGCTGTCGGAATTCGGATTTGCGGATGCGATTGTGCAGAAGCGCGATCTGGAGCCCAGTGACGTCAATCTGCCATTCTATGTTTCGGTCGCGGTTGCGACGCTGCTGGCCGCTATTGTTTGCGTGTTCTCACCTGAGCTGGAAAGCTGGTTCGAGGTGAATGGATTGGCGCCAATCATCGTGGCGATCTGCATATTGCTGCCGCTGAATACAGCCTCTCTTTTTCAGGAGGTGAACTATCGGCGTGCGCTCGCCTTCAAACCGCTGGCGATCAGAACCTTCATATCGAATATTATTGGCGGTGTTTTTGCGATTGTTTTCGCAATTACCGGCCTCGGCGTCTGGAGCCTTGTCGTTCAAGGATATGTCGCGACTGTCGTCAACCTCGTCTGGCTCTGGCGAAAACCTTACTGGCTTCCGGGTGTTACGCTCAAGCCGGATACTTTCATAGGATTGCTTCGTTTCGGTTCGTCGGCGCTCGGCTTGCGCATCGTGGAGTTCGGGTCGACGCGCCTGATCGACTTTCTCATTCTCGGACGATACGGCGTGGCTGCCTTCGGGCTCTACACCGTTGGCAGCCGTCTCTATCAACTTATGATGCAATTACTTCAGTCGGCGCTTTATGACGTGTCCCTGACGGTGCTCTCCCGTGTATCGCACGAGCGGGAGCGAATGGCGGAACTCTACAAGCAGCTGATCGCCATATCCGCAATCGTCTCGACACCGGCCTTCGTGCTTTTCGCCGCATTGGCACCGGAGATCTGCCGTGTCCTGTTCGGGACGCAATGGCAGGGGGCGGATCAGATCGCACGGCCCCTGCTTCTTCTCGGCGCCTTGCAATGTGTGCAGTTTCAGAACGGCCCGTTTCTCTCCGCGCGCGGAAGCCCGAACAAGGTGCTGATTGCCGGTACCGTCAAGTCGGTCGCGACAATTCTCATGATCCTCCTGATACCGACAGACAGTATCGGTGAACTCGTCATCGTCTATGTTTTTGGGCAACTCGCCTCCACGCCCTTCACTTTCTTTTTTGTCTCGCGCGAACTGAATGTCCCGCTCCGGCGCATCGCTCTTGTATTGCTGCCGAGTTTTGCCTCCAGCGGTCTGTGCTTTGCGCTGGTTCAGTGGATGCGACCTGAAATCGCCGGGCTCGGCCTTGGCGATTTCCTGTCCGGCATCCTGCTCGGATCCACGTTCGTCGTCACTTATTTCCTGCTCATGGCGACCGTTGCCCGCACACAGGCGCGATCGGCGCTGATGTTCGTCATGAGCAAGGTGCTCTCACGGAAGGAAGCGCATGCGTAAACTGGTAAAAAAGATCCTCCCCGCGCCGCTGCATCGTGAATGGGTCAAGTACAACGAACGCCGCAACAGGGAGCCGACTATAGACGAGTTCTTCAAGGCCCTGCAGAAAGAGAAGCGTAAGCTGCGATTTGCACGCCCTGCGAGCACCGTTCTGAAGCGCCTTTTGATCGTGGCCTGCGATCCCAGAACCGTCTTCGGTTCCATCGGCGATGATGCGATGATCACTGCGGTGGTGCAACACGCGCGGGCCATAAATGATCGTGTCGAAGTCGATGTCGTCGTCAACGGATTGGAATGCGCCGATGTTCTAAGCGCACGTGGTTTTGTTCCAGTCGATATTTTCGGAAGGCCTGATTTCGTCAGTGCCCTGCAGCAGCAATTCAAGACAAGAAAATATGATTGTGTGGTCGTCGTCGGCGCTGACGTCATGGACGGCTATTACAATGCCCTGGTGAGTGCGAAACTGCTGGCTGCCGCGGATTTGGCGGCAGCGGCTGGAATAAAAAACGTCATCCTGGGCTTCAGTTTCAACGAAACGCCTCATCCCGCTCTTTCGATGTTTTATAGCGCGCTTCATCCTGACGTCGCGATTAATGTACGTGACCCGGTGTCCCTTGGCCGGCTGAAATCCTTCGCCAGGACACATGCGGCGCTGGTGGCCGATTCGGCCTTCAGTCTCGTTTCTTCGGAGCCTGATGAGGACACAAGCGCCTGGATCGCGCAAAAACGTGCAGAGGGCTACAGGGTTATGGGGTTCAACCTGCACCCGATGCTGTTCAAGGATGCGGATCGCAACCAGATTGACACGATCATCGCGCGCGGCGCTGAAGCGTTGCGGTTTGTGGCTGATGAACGGCCGGTATGCTGGCTGCTTATTCCGCATGACTACCGGGAGGGTTTTGGCGACCAGTTCTGCCTTCAGGCCATTTCTGGACTCGTGCCCGATTCACTGGCTGATCGGGTTCGATATCTGGATGGCCGATGGTCGGCCCCGGTCCTCAAGGGCATCGCCGGCAAGCTTGACGGAATTGTCAGCGGCCGAATGCATCTTGCCATAGCTGGGCTTGGCAAAGGCGTTCCCGTCACATGTGTCGCTTATCAAGGCAAGTTCGAGGGGCTCTATCAGCATTTTGGTTTAGCCGCATCCGAATTGCTGTCGCCATCCGCTTTTTATACGGATCAGGGCCTCAAGGATGCCCTGCTGCAATTCGTCGATCAGGCTGACGACATTCGTGAACGCGTGAGGCAGAAATTGCCGGAGGTACTTGGCCTGTCAAAAAACAATTTTCAATTATTCGAAACTTTTTCCAAGAGTGTTGATCGATAGTATGAAAATCGCTTTTATCTCAGCCATACCAGCCGTGCCTGCCAGCGAGGGGAATCGCAGCAGAATATTGCAATTGACCCGCGCCGTGCGGGCGCTTGGTCACGAGGTTCATTTCGTTTATGTCGACACGCCGATGGTGCTGGATTTTGAGGAAGAGGCCCACGCCACCGAGTTTTCGATCGGGTGCTTCCATAAGATAACCCGTCGCCGCGAAGACTGGAAAACCCGCTTCATCGAAGATTTCGGTTTCAAGTTCAGCCACAAGGCTTTCCGTGGCGTCCGCAAGGTCCACCGGCTTCTCGGCCACGAGAGTGGTTTCTACAATTACCTCGACGAGTTTTATTACCCTGAAATAGGCCGGCAGGTCCGCGATATTCAGCGCCGGCTGGGAATTGACGCCGTTATCGTGGAATATGCTTTTCATTCGAGGGCTTTTCTGGGCTTGCCTGACGATGTGCGCCGCATCCTCGATACCCATGATTCCTTTGCCGACCGTCACAAGGCATTCATCAACACCGCCAACAAATACGGCTATTGGTTCTCGGTTCCCCCGCAGGTGGAATGTAAAGCGTTCCGCCGCGCGGATGTGGTTGTCGCCATACAGGAGGAAGAGGAGCGTACCTTCAGGCAGCGGCTGGGCAAAGAGGCACCGGCCGTCGCAACTGTCAGTCATATTCTCGACCTTGACGGAAGGGTGGAAGACCTCACCTCGAGTGACTTCCTGTTCCTTGGCTCAGGCAATGATGCCAATATCATCTCCCTGAATGCATTCCTTGATAACGTCTTGCCTCTCGTCAGGGCGGCACGCCCGGATATTCGTCTGGTTGTGGCCGGCAGCGTATGCGGCAAGATCGAAGACAGGGAAGGGGTTGTCAAACTCGGCCGTGTGGACCGCTTGAAGGATGCGTTTACGCGCGCGCCGCTCTCGATAAACCCCATCGCACTCGGCACGGGCATCAACATAAAACTGCTCGATGCCCTGGCAGCGGGTATCCCGACGATCACCAGCCGGACTGGCGTAAGGGGGCTGCCGGAGCGCTATCGCCGCGGCGTGGTCGTTGTGGAAGACAGTGACCATCAGGCTTTTGCCGATGCTATCCTGCAAATCTCCTCCAGCCGCGATCAGCGCGAGGCGCTCGGAAACAAGGCCTTTGAAGATGCGGTCGAATGGAACCGTCAGCAGATGACGGCGCTTGGCAACATCCTGAGCGGTCAGTAATCCGGATTTCAGGTGAATCCTGACCGCCTTGGCGCTGGAGCACGCCTGTTTGAATGGAAGCGTTCGATGGGCTCTATTTTTTCGTTTTATGCATTTTCCGGATGTAGAACCGCTATGCACTTTTGCTGAAAATGCCCTGGCGAACGGCAGGAGCACGCCGTCAGGAAATCAGGTGCAGCCCGGCATCCGAGAGTTTCAGAACGGTAAGCCTGCCCGTCGTAAAAGCGCCGGTGTCGATGCCGATACGTTGCGGGCCGCTTTCCGGTTCCGCGACCGGGGTGTGCCCGTGGATGACGAGAAGCTCGAGACCCGCGCCTTCCGAAAGGAAGGGTTCCCTGATCCACAGCATATCCTCATCGGTCTGTGCCTCAAGCGGCGTGCCAGGTCTGAAACCGGCATGCACAAAGATGTAAGGCCCGATGCGGGCATAGATTGGCAGGCTGGACAAAAGCTGACGGTGGGTCTGGGGAATGGCGCCGATCAGCGCATCCTTGAACGGCTGAAGCCGAAGACGGCCTTTGTGCAGGAAATAGTCTATGTCGACGCCATAGGACAAAAGCGTCTGGCGACCGCCGAAATCCAGCCAGTGCATGTTGTCTTGCGGATTTTCGAGAAAATCGCTGAAGAGCTGCTCGTGATTGCCGCAAAGCGCGATACGTCGCAGCGGCGCCTCTGGTGGTCGCAGCAGATGTTCGAGGACACCGCAGGAATCGCGCCCGCGATCGACGTAGTCACCCAGGAGAACAACCAGAGCAGGAGATGGATTGCCAGCCATGTCCGCAAGGATTTTCCGTTCCGCGTGCAGGAGCAAATCCAGGCTACCGTGCACGTCGCCAATGGCGTAGATCGGGAAGGATACCGGCCTGTCGCCAAGGTCTATTCTGCGCCGCCTCCGGTCGTCGCGGAGGGCAGGCTGTTTACGACCGCGAATCCAGTTTAGCACCTTGGGCATAGCTGGCGATACTGTCTCTCAGGCACCGGGTCAAGAGCGTTCAAGGCGGATGCCCCTCGCCCGGTAATGTCGTTTGCTGGAAGGCATGTGGGCTATCGCCAAAGCCTTGCTGAAGGACGCAGTCCGGGGAGGATGGGGCACTGGTTCCGATGGTATCGATAACCAGAGCCAGCGCCGATTTTTCACAAGTTTCCGCAGCGCAATTGAAGGGGGCCAAAGTCCCCTCCGTCCTGTTTGAAACATATGATCCCGTGAAATTGGAACCTAGAGTTTCAGCCAGACACGCGGGTTTTCGTGCGACTGAATCTTGATCCATTTCAAGTCAACGGATTTCCACGGTTTGACGACGTTGGTGCGGTTGTCCAGCACCAGGTCGCCCTGGCTTGTGCTGACGACGAGAACTGCGTGGCCTATGCCATCAGTGGTGCGGGCGGTGGCAATGCGCAGCGCGCCCGAGGGCCAGCCGGCGCGCAGGAGCCGCTGCCGCTTGGTCACCGCGTAGTCGTCGCAGTCGCCGCTCGCCGGGTTCAGCTTCCATTCGTCCTGTCCGGCCGATTCGCTGACATAGATTATCGAGCTATTGATCTGGGAGTTGATACTCTGAAGCTCCGCACGCTTCTGTTTCGTCAGCTCGACCGTGTCACGATCGCCAATCCGCACACATTGGTCGGCGGCATTATCACAGAATTTCGCAAAGGCGATGGGCGCGATGGTCGGACGGCTCGTTGTCATGAACTGGCCGGGCCGCGATACGACGGGATTCTTCGCGAGGCCGCCAAGCGGAACGGCCGGTGCCGTTGTCGCGATACTTGCCGCCATACCGGCAGCGACTGCCAAAGTCTTTGCGAGACGGATTGCTTTATTCGCCATGTCTTGCCCCTGCACAGTTGTTTTCTCTTGTACCCGGGAAGATAGCCGCCCTTTCTTGCAGGCCGTTTAAGTCGATAGATTGCTTTTTAAGGAAATTGAATTTTATTCCCGGTTGATAAAAGGCAGCAAATCAGACGCTCTTACGTTCACTTGCAGCGGGTCTTGCCCGGGGCGTCGATAATGCAGGTCTGCTGCGGAACGGCATTGCGTTGCTCGCGCCTTGTCTCAGGCGAGACACGGCCACCGGCCGGTGGCCGGTCGTAATTGCGATAGACCTCGAAATTGCGCCCGCCGACCGTGCCCTGCGCACCGCCACGGCCATCCGGCGTGACTTCGAAATTCTGATATTGCTGCGCCTGGACGGACGTGGCGAGACCCATCAGCGCGGCAAAAACGCCAGCCGCCAGGCTTGCCCACAACGGTGCTACTCGGTGCCTGCACAGGACCATGGCCGTTTCCTTCCGTTCATGGAACGACAGAAGCGTTTCCCGCTCATTTGCCTCGGTGATTATATCACCGATGCCCTTTCGTGCGTGAAATTGATTTTGCGTCCGGCGGCAGCCGAATCGCTGCCGTGTCGTCGTCACGCGTCGGCGGAAGGCGGCGGGGAACCCCACTCGTCGTGTGGACGTCAGAACGTAAAAAAGACGTTTTTAGCGATGAAAAATTAAGCTCTTCTCCGCTGCATTTATAGGCTTCACAATCCTGTAACAACGGACCTAATATACAAGTGCAGATGCCGAATCGCTCAGGAGAAGCCCTTGACGATTGCAGTTTCACCACAGGCCCTGCCGGCGCTCGTTCTGAACGCAGACTACAGGCCACTGAGTTATTATCCCTTGTCGTTATGGTCCTGGCAGGACGCGATCAAGGCCGTCTTTCTAGACCGTGTGAACATCATTGCAGAATATGATCACGCGGTGTCGTCCCCCAGCTTTTCCATGCGGCTGCCGAGTGTCGTCAGCCTCAAGACCTATGTGCAGCCCACCCGCAACCCCGCCTTCACGCGCTTCAACGTTTTCCTTCGGGACAAGTTCGAATGCCAATATTGCGGCACGCGGGACGAACTGACCTTCGACCATGTGGTTCCACGCGCGCATGGCGGTGAAACCACCTGGCACAATGTCGTTGCGGCGTGCTCTCCCTGCAACCTTAAAAAGGGCAGCAAGCTTCCCAAGCAGGCGGGCATGTTCCCGGCGCAGAAGCCTTTCCAGCCCACGGTTCAGGATTTGCACAATAATGGGCGGCTGTTCCCGCCCAATTATCTGCACGAAAGCTGGATGGACTATCTTTACTGGGACACCGAGTTGCAGCCCTGATCTTTCAGGACTGCAATGGGGTTTTCCCGCTTATCGGCTTTTACGGCTCGCGCCAAAAAAGGCGACTGCCGCAAGTGCAACGCTTGCGATGACATTCCAGCCGGCGAAGGAAAGGCCGAGCACCCGAAGTGCCGCATCGTTGCACGAAGGCGCCTTGATGGCGTTCAGATTGCCGAGGAGATCGCCGGCATTGGTGGTGATGGACGGTGCGCCGGTGGCGCAGGTGATCGGGCCTTCCCAGAAACCCCATTCCACGCCGGCGTGATAGACGCCAAGCCCGGCGCCAATAAGCATCGCCACGCCGATGAGGGCAAGCAGCAGCCGTGTGATCTGAACCGGCAGCTTGAAGACGCTGGTGGCAACGGCCAATATGCCCAGCGGAATGGCATAATAATAGGGATCGCGCTGCAACAGGCACAAGGCGCAGGGCGTGTAACCGCCAATATGCTGGAAAGCGAGGGCAGAGCCCACGGTGAAGATCATTCCCGCCGTGACGCCAAGAGCGGCGAGCGTGCGGCTGTTGTCGGCGGTCGTTGCAGTGGCCATGATGTTTTCCCCAAACTTCGCGAAGAAGCAGATATCCCGAACGGGCTTTCAAAAAGGCGGGCGTGATGGCGAAATTAAGTCGCCAGTTCAACGTGTGTCACAGGATGCGTCTAATCCAGTCTGCTGCATCTGGCAAATGAAAGCCCGGTAATAAACGAGGTATGTGAGCAAAGTTTCGTGAGGATGCTGGCGACCATGCGGTAATCGGACGGCCTTGCAAGGCCGAGGCAAAAATAAAAGAAAATCAATGCTGTTTCTGGAAAGTGGTACCCCAAGCCGGGCCGCTGATTTTGAGAAAAATCAGCGGCTTGTGATTTTGTTGGACACCCGTTCTTTCCACACAAACGTTAGGTTTTTTCCAGAAGTGTCCAAACGCTTGACTCTCCCCTAAAGTGAGAACATTTATAGAACAAACGAGAGGCCGAGAGATATGTCTGACGCTGAAAAGATCATTGTAGTACAGTTCAAAAAGGGACACGGCGGCATCGTTCCGGGCGATATGCATCCAGCGTCCAATCAAGCATCCGCTGAAAAAATGGCAAGCGCCTTGGCATCGCGCCCTGTCGGTGTTGCGGCCTACGCCGTGACCGTGGACGAGGAAAGCAGCAGTATGGCAACCCGCGTCTGTTAACTTCGCACGGATAGATTGCCGAATTGATGCCAGACGGATTTACCGGCGCGCGGGCCTTTTCATAACAAGGAATATTTGAGCACCTGAAATAAGGGAACGATACCAAAGGGCGAAACGATACGCCGTTAGGTCAATTTATTTAAAATCTCTGGCATTCAGCATATACATAGATTGATAGCCACGCGCGTAAGCCTTTTTTGCCGCTTCGAGAATCGAACCGCGTGCTGCATCGAATGCTAACAGGCACTCAGAACTGATGTTCGATGAGCTTGATTGCACGAGTGCAGCAGCCTCAATGAAAAACCGTACCTCTAGTATGCCGTCGTACCCTAGAAACCGAACGGCGTTTCTGGTGTCGTCGAAACTTCGACTGCGATTTGGAAAGACTAGAGTCATGGCTGAGCTTGTTACCTACTGGTGCAGCCGATTGGTGGCAGTCGGCCTTGGGAAATCAAATCGGCAGATGGGCCGATCTGGACGATGACGAAATCCGCCGGACGCAAGGAAGGTAGTCTTTCCACCTTTGGCGCGCGCCCTATCGGCCCTCCTAGTTCGTTACGGCGGTGCTCCCTAATTCGGCGTCTTTCCGTATCGCATTGTCGATCTCCGCCGAGGACACTTGCAAGAACTGCCGTTTGACCGTTTGAGCGGAAATTGCAGGTATCTCAAGGTGGGTCGCCACTCGCCTGTAGGCCGTAAAACTCAGACCTTCAATGAGTTCTTCGTCTACGACGAGACGATACGTTCCTGCGTCTAAAGGTGCCACCAAGCTACTTAGTACAAACGCGTGCGCGAAAGTGATCTCGCTGATTGTTGTTCTCTCTATCATGTCCCTAGTATCCTCTGTTCTATTGCATTGCCTATCGCGGACAGGCGCAATGAGTGATGGGGAACTGCCAACCGCTCTTCTTGGTCAGAACAGCTTTGGACTGTGATGAGGATGACCGAGGGGGCCACGTATCGCGCCGCCTTCATTTTCCCAAGACTGCTCCTCCGCTTCAATTGATCGGGTACGCCCCTTCCGGGATATTCGAAGCACGTACCTCATGTCGCGGGGTAATCCACGAATGGCATAGGGGGCAAGCGCCGACTGATAAGAGGGTCGATGCAAAGTCGCCCTCCCAAGACGGCGTTTTAGTTGGGCTGCGAGTGCATCTGCGGATTTCTCGCCCGCAAGAAACAGTCTCATTACGAGAAATGCGGCCGTGTTAAATTGTCGCTGATCATCACCCAACAATGCGGCGTTATAGCCAGCATTCTTCAAGATTGACTGGATTATCTCCATTTCCTCGGGGGAGATGCCAGAAAAGTTGGAATCGGAAGACATCTCGTCCTCCTCTTATTGGGGCTAGGGTAACCCGCCCTTAATCAGTAGCGCCCGTAACATGACTACTGACAACTCAATACTGCGCCTGAATGGCGCCTAACGCAAGCGAATAAGGATTTTCATAGCTGGTGGGAGTTTATTGGACACTTAGTGCCGGAAAACCTAAGAAAATCAATGCGATTTTTAGGTAGTGGTACCCCAAGCCGGGATCGAACCAGCACTCCTTTCGGAACCGCATTTTGAGTGCGGCGCGTCTACCAATTCCGCCATTGGGGCAACGGTGGTAATGCCACGGCGTCTATCATGGTCAAGGCCATGCGTGCAACCCCAAAGCTGACTTATCCTTCGTAATTGCGCGCGTTTGCGGCCACCATTCGCTCTCTTTACGGGGCCTGCAGAGAAGGTGCGGGCGGCCTCGTCCATCCCACATCGATACACCTGTAGTTGCGTCGGCAATCTAATATTAGGCACCTCTAATAAATTAGAATATACGCAATTGCTAATTGAATTATGATGTCCGGGTGGAGTTTCCACGCGGGGCGGGAATGGCCTAACTCATATGGAGGAAACTATGAGGGCGCTTTCTCGCAATTTATTATTGTCTGCCTGTCTCATCCTGCCGGTCAACGCTCATGCGCTGGATATCGGGATTGGCGGTGAGAATGGGGTGAATGCCAGTGTGGGCGGCAATGGCAGCGGCGGGCTCGGTGTCGACGCCTCCGTTGGCGGCAGCGGCGGCGTGAATGCAAGTGCGGATGTCGGTGGCAGGAGCGGCGGCGGGCTGGGTGCGGATGTCAACGCTTCGGTCGGTGGCAGCAACGGCGTCAATGCGGACGTCAATGCTTCCGTTGGCGGATCGAGCGGTGTCAACGCGGGGGTTAATGCCTCGGTTGGCGGCTCAGGCGGCATCAATGCCAATGTCGGCGCCAATGTGGGTGGATCGAGCGGTCTTGGCCTTGGGGTCGGGGTTGGTATCGGTGGCTCATCCACGAACCCCGGAAATCCCGGTAACCCGGGCAATCCATCAAATCCCGGTAATCCGGGAACGGTTTCCCCCGGTGGCATGCGCAATGCCATACAGGCCTATAATGACATGTCACGGACCGAGCAGATCAAGCTCGCCCGCCGTTGCATCGATATTCTGGGCGGCGGCTACGATGCGGCCCTGACGCAATTGTGCAAGATGATCCGCACCGCTTCACGCTGATCGGGTCTGATACCGCAGCATCGACCGAAGGACGCTATCCGCGTCCTTCGGTTTTAATTGCCCTTGCGTCCGAAGGACAGGATCTTCTGCCGCAGGCTGCGGGCGAGGTTGCGGGTGTTGCGATACATGTCCACCTGCGTGGAAACCTGCCGCACGTCGCGGTCGCTGTTCTGGGTCAAACCCACAACCAATGTGCCCATTTCCTGACGCTGTTGCCAGAAGCGGCTCATGATCGGATGGTCGGGCACCGCACAGCTGTCGCTGCGCATGATATTGGCGTCGTCCAGATGCCAGCCGGTCAGTTTCTGAACCAGCAGCTTGCCGGGAGAAAACTGCCCGTAGTTTTCGTCAAAGGCAGTTTTCCACGTATAGGCCTCGCCGGCCGTCAAAAAGACGACCATGGATGCAATCGCGCTGCCGTTGAGATCGATGGTGTGAATGCGCACCGCATCCGCTTCGGCCAGATTGGTGATCGCCTCGCGGGCGAAGGCGGCGCGATAACGGTCATTGACCAGCGCGGTGCGTTTGCGGCCTTTCCAGCCGCTCGCCTCCAGCGCCAGGAATTCCTCCATGCGGTAGCGTATGTCCTTCGGCTGACGGGCAACCGTATAGGATAATGTGCCGAGCTGCTCGAGTTGCCGCCACTGCCGGCGCATTTCCCGCATATGGTGCGGCGCGAGCGAGTTGCGCAGATAGGCCTCACCATCCAGAAGGCTTTCCAGAACCGGCCGCTGATAACTTCCGGTCGTGGTCAATGGCAGGTTGCGGCTGATGGCGATGGCCCTGAACATGCTGGCGAAAGGCCCTTCAAGCCGCACATCCGGCAGCACGAGCACATTCGGCAGGCGCATTTCCGGATCGGAGAGCGCGTCGAAAAGATTGTCGAGCGTTTCCGCAGCGCCTTCGGTATCGACCAGCGGTGTGCCGAGAGGACCGAAAGGGTTCGCCCAGACGCGGATAATGGAAGGACCAATGGAAAAGCCCGGCTTTTCGACGGTAAAGGGCATCAGAAAACGCATGCGGCTTCTGGCGCCGTTTTCGTCGCGGATAAGGGCGAAGCGCACGGACTTGTCGTCGATACGCGGCATGGCGGGCGCAAGAAGCCGCCCGGTGAAGAAGACATTCGCTTCCATGACGCGATTGGACAGGAAGTCGAGTTCCTCCTGCATTTCATAACCGAGCTGGCCCGGATAGATACAGAATTCGCGGCCGTCGCGTCCCACGCGCCGGCTGCTGTCTGCAACGGGGCGGTCACGCTCCGCAGACGCCATCAGCGCAGCAATGCGCGGGTCCTGAAAATCCGGATTCTTTGGGTCGCTGGACATGCTTATCGTTACACCGCCTTCCCAGTGTCTTGACCCGCCCGGGGATCGTTGAAGGCAAAAAGGACGATCCCGAGTGTACGGCGAATGGCAATATGCAATAGCACAGCTTCTATGCACATGGCTATCGCGACCGCCGCCGCGGCCCCTGTCAGACCATAGACCGGAATCAGCGCCATGTTGAGCAGAATGTTGCAACCGAAGATAATAATATAAAGCGCTACGCACAATTTTTGTTTGCCGGCCATATTCAACAGCGTTTCTCCGGGTCCGATCAACGCTTTTGCAAGGAAGCCGGCAAAGAGGAAGAACATCAACTCGTAACCCTGAACGAAGCCCGGACCGAACAACGATAGCAGGAACGGACCCGCCAGAAGCACGACGCCGCCCACAGCCAGTGACGGCCAGAAAGCCCAGCGCGCCGCCTGGCTGGCGAAGCCCGCCAGGCCCTGCCTGTCATTTGCCGAAATCAGGGCGGCGAGGCGCGGCGCCGCCGCTGCCTGTACCGAGAAAAACACGAATTGCATCAGCACGATGGTCTTTGCCGCGGCAAAATAGATACCGACCTGATCCGGCGGCAGATAAAGACCGACGATCACCACATCCGAATTGGTCATCAGAAAGCCGATGCCATCGATCAGGAAGACGGGAAAGGCGAAGCGCAGCCAGTGCCGGAAATGCACCTGGCGGGTAACGCTGCGGAAATGCCGGTTGAGCCTTCGGTTCATAAAGGCGAAATGGAAAAGCGTGGTCACATAGGTGGCCATAAGGGCCGTCAGCATCGCCGTCGTTGCGGTCTTTTCCGCGCCGAGGCCGATTGCCACCAGCATGAACAGCAGGATCAGCACGGGACGGACGATATAGGTGGGGCTGAGCGCGGAAATGGCCCAGCCATTGGCGCGTGCGGTGCCGTTCAGCACGTCCCCAAGCGCCACCATTGGCAGGGTGAAAAGCGCCAGCGCAACGGGAATGAGGTAATAGGCTGCGATCCGCTCGCCGAAGAAATACAGGAAGATGAAGCCGAAAAGCGCCAGAGCGCTGGCCGAAAGCATGGCGAAGATGCGCGCCGTCGAGGTCAGCCCCATGATCTTGTCATGGGCCTCTTCCAGACGATAGCCGGGCAAAAAGCGAATGACGGTGGTGTGGAAGCCAAGACAGGACAGATTGCCGAACAGGATCACCAGAACCCAGACGAAGGCGAACAGGCCGTATTCGAATTCGCCCATAAGGCGGGCGAGGATGATCTGGGAGATGAAGGCAATGCCGGCACTGACGATGCGCACCGCAAAAGCGACCAGCGCCATGCGCTGGGCGCGGGAGACATCATCTCCGCCGGACACAATGGCAGCGATTTTCGCTACCAGCGGCGCGAGTTTCGCACGCAGGCCTGCGGGCAGGGCTTTTTCCGCCGTGTTGAGGATAGCCATGATCCACACGCCATCATTTCCAGTTGAGTGGGCAACCCGATTATAAGGGCTTCATCATTAACGAAGGGTGTGGGAGGCGGGGACTTGTGTGCCAATATCGTTTGCCACCGGCGGCCTGCGGATGCCGTTGAAAAGAAAGAGGGCAAGCGGACTGCACCGTATTGCCTGGTGCAGCATATAGGCCGTTGCCGTGGTGGCCACGACGATGACGCCGAATTCCAAGACAGGCGGCAGTGAAATCAGGATGAAAAGCGTGCCGAAGGCATAAATCAGCGGATGATGAAGCAGATAGATGGTGAAGGAGGCATCCGTCATCCGTTTGGCAAGCGGGCTGGGCCTGTCAAAATAGCGGCAGGCAAGGTCGATCAGGAGCCGGCTCGTCGTCACGGCTGCAATCGCCGAAACCAGTACCAGCGGCGCCGAGTTTGAAAAAGGGTTTTGCAATCGCAGCGTTACCGCCGTCGCGATGGAACCGGATGCGACGATACCCGTGAGAATGCCGGTCTGGCGAAAGCGGTGAAACAGGCTTCGGTCACGGCGCAGCAGGGCCCCGATTAAAAAGAATGGCAGATAGCGCGCATAGGGGTCGGAGGCCCGTTCATAAAGAAGAAAAACGCTGTTTTCGCTTTTCGCGGCAAGCAGGTCGGAGCCATAAACCAACAATTCCCACAGAACGGGGAGGGCGCAGAGGGCGGTGAAGAACAGGCGCGGATATCGGTCATTCACCCTGTCGAGCCAGTCTTTTGCATCTGCAAATGGTGGTTGCTCCAGGAGATGCATGAGGCCCGCAAGCAGCGCCGAATAGGCGAGAAGGGCAGGCAGGAACCATAGATGCATGATCCACTGCTCGCTCGGCTGCAGCAGATCCGGCAGGTTCTGCATCATTTCGCCGGCAGTGATGTCGCCCTTGGCAAGTTCCGACAGTTTGAGCATGAAAAGCTGTGATGGCCCAAGCAGGAGAACCGCCACGACGAAGGGTATGCCGAGGCGAAGGAAGCGCTGTTTGAGCCAGCGCATCCTGCCTTTTTTGCCGATGACCATGACCGAGAAATACCCGGCGACGAGAAAAAACGCCGGCATGCGGAAAGTCACGAATGCCGCACCGAGCGCGCTCAGAAGCGGGCTGGTCTCGAAATCTTTGATGTCCCAGGGCAGGGCGTGGCTGTAGAGCAGGGAGGCGTGATAGGGAATGCCGAGCAGCATCAGGAGAGCCCTGAGTGGGTCCCAATAATGCTCATAGTCTGAATTGCCCGGTTGCATTTTTCCCTCGCGTTGAAAACGCGATCCCGTGTGATCTGTTACGACCGGCACGACTATTAGTGGAAAACGCTAATAAACCCTTCATGCCCCCGATGGCGTGGGCGGTGCTTTCCTGCCGGGCAGGAGATCGAGCACCAATGCGCAGCCCAGTATGATGATGCCGGCGCCAAACAGCTGGGGAAGCGACAGGGGTTCATCGAGCACCAGGGCGCCGACGAGCACCGCGACGACAGTTACGGCGAACTCCACGCTGATCGCCTTGGTCGCGCCGATGGAGGAGACAAGCCGGAAATAGGTGATGTAGGTGAGGCCGCTCATGACGACCGCCTGGATGAGGAGATATCCGTAATCGACAAGACCCGGCGTTCCGGGCAACGGTACGGCGAGAAGAAGCGGGAAGGTCATCAGGCCGCCGGTCAGGAAGGAGCCGATGGTGATTTCCCAGGAGCCCACCCCTTTCAGGTGAAGGCTCGCATAATTGCTGCCATAGGCGGCGCAGATGCAGGCGGCGACAGCGGCGGCGCAGCCGATGATGAAGCCGGTGGTAACGGGCACGGCGGGAAAACCAACAAGCAGGACAATGCCGGCAAAACCAATGACGAGACCCGCAATTCCCTGTCGCGTCAGCCGCTCGATCCCCCATATCTGCGAAATGAGCATGGAAAAAAGTGGGATTGTGGCGACCAGAATGGCGGCCATTGCGGTGCCGATCTGGGGTGTCGCGTAGGACAGGCCGATCAATTGCCCAGCGACCGTCGTTGCGCCGACAATTGCAAATGCCCGCCAGCCCGCAGAAAATGTGAGCTTCCGGCGCGCCGCGAGCGCGATGAGAAAGAGGGCCACGGCGGTCATCAGCGAGCGAAGTGTGACTGCGCCTATCCAGCCGAAGGCGGCCACAACATGGAGAAGCAGCAGGAAAGACACACCCCACGCGAGTGCGAGAAAAATATAGGCGGCGAGATCGCGAGGGGCCATGGGGGCAGTTTCCAGCAGATGATCCGGCTCCCATATGGAAAGTGCCAATACCAGTCAACACCCCGATCGGCGGCAACGATCCGCCACAAACAAAATCGCCCGTAACGCGGGTTACGGGCGATTTTTCATTTCTGGTCGACCGGGCTTAGGCCTGTTCGTAAACGCCGTGGCAGTGCTTGTATTTCTTGCCCGAACCGCAGGGGCACATTTCGTTGCGGCCGATACGGCCCCAAGTGGCGGGGTTTTCCGGATCGCGCTCCTCGCTCGGCACGAAAGCAACCGGCACGACTTGTCCGCCATGCGACATCTCGTCTTCGCCCGTGACCGGGTCGAGGTGATGTGCGGTCATTTCCGGCAGTTCCGGCTGCTGCGGTTCCTGCTGCACCAGCTCCACGCGCATTAACTGGGCGGTGACGCCTTCACGCAGATTGGCAAGCAGTGCCTGGAACAGCTCGAAGGCTTCCGCCTTGTATTCCTGCAACGGATCACGCTGGGCGTAACCACGGAAACCGACGACGGAGCGCAGATGGTCGAGATTGACGATATGTTCGCGCCACAGATGGTCGATCGTCTGGAGAATGACCGAACGTTCCACATAGGTCATGATCTCAGGACCGAAACGTTCCGCACGCTCGGCGGCGTATTTGTCGGCCGCCTCGGTAACGCGCTGAAGAATGTCGTCCTCGGCGATGCCTTCTTCCTTGGCCCATTCCTCCACCGGGAGGTCGAGGTTCAGGAACTGGGCGATACCCGCCTTCAGGCCGGCGATATCCCACTGTTCGGCATAGGCATTTTCGGGAATATGCTTGGCGACGAGCGTTTCGATGACTTCATTGCGCATGTCGGCTGCGGTTTCGCCGATATTGTCGGCTTCCATCAGCTCGAGGCGCTGATCGAAGATCACCTTGCGCTGATCATTCAGCACGTCGTCATATTTCAGAAGGTTCTTGCGGGTCTCGAAGTTGCGGGCTTCGACCTTCTTCTGGGCGCGTTCCAGCGCCTTGTTGATCCAGGGATGGACGATGGCCTCGCCTTCCTTCAGACCGAGCTTCTGCAGCATCGAGTCCATGCGCTCGGAGCCGAAGATGCGCATCAGGTCATCCTGGAGCGACAGATAGAATTTCGAGCGGCCGGGGTCGCCCTGACGGCCGGAACGGCCGCGCAGCTGGTTGTCGATACGGCGGCTTTCGTGGCGCTCGGTGGCGATGACGTAAAGACCGCCGGCGGCAAGCGCCTTTTCCTTGAGCACCTTGATCTCGGCGCGGATCGCCTCTTCCTTGGCATCAAGCTCGGGACCCGGCTCCATGCCTTCCAGCTCGCGCTCGAGGCGCATGTCGACGTTGCCGCCAAGCTGGATGTCGGTACCGCGGCCGGCCATGTTGGTGGCGATGGTCACGGCGCCGGGAACGCCGGCCTGCGAAACGATATAGGCTTCCTGCTCGTGATAACGGGCGTTCAGGACCTGGAAATCGGTAAAGCCGGACTGGCGCAGCATATGGGCCAGAAGTTCGGATTTTTCGATCGACGTGGTGCCGACGAGAACCGGCTGGCCGCGTTCATGCGCCGCCTTGATCTCGGTGATGATGGCCAGGAATTTCTCCTCGCCGGTGCGGTAAACCTCGTCATCCTCGTCGATACGCTGGATCGGCAGGTTGGTCGGCACTTCGATGACATCGAGGCCGTAGATGTTGCCGAATTCTTCCGCTTCCGTCGATGCCGTACCGGTCATGCCGGCAAGCTTTGAGTACATGCGGAAATAGTTCTGGAAGGTGACGGAGGAAAGCGTCTGGTTTTCCGGCTGGATCTGCACCTTTTCCTTGGCTTCCAGCGCCTGGTGCTGACCTTCGGAATAACGGCGGCCGGGCATCATGCGGCCGGTAAACTCGTCGATGATGACGATCTCGTCGTTGCGGACGATGTAGTCCTTGTCGCGGGTAAAGAGCTTGTGGGCCTTCAGCGCGTTGTTGATGTGGTGGACGATGGCGACGTTTTCGATGTCGTAAAGCGATTCGCCCTTCAGAAGGCCCGCCTGACGCAGCAGGTTCTCGAGCTTCTCGGTGCCGTCTTCGGAGAAGTTGGCCGAACGCTGCTTCTCGTCGATCTCGTAATCTTCCGGCGACAGAAGCGGAATGAAAGCGTCGATGGTGTTGTAAAGATCGGAGCGATCGTCCAGCGGGCCGGAAATGATGAGCGGCGTGCGCGCCTCATCGACCAGGATCGAGTCGACTTCGTCGACGATGGCGTAGTTGTGGCCACGCTGCACCATCTGGGCGCGATCATATTTCATGTTGTCGCGCAGATAATCGAAGCCGAGTTCGTTATTTGTCGCGTAGGTGATGTCGCAGGCATAGGCCTCGCGGCGCTGGTCGTCGTCCAGGCCGTGCACGATGACGCCGGTCGTCAGGCCGAGGAAGCCATAGAGCCTGCTCATCGTGGCGGCGTCGCGCTTGGCGAGGTAGTCGTTGACGGTAACGACATGCACGCCCTTGCCGGCGAGCGCGTTGAGGTAGACCGCAAGGGTCGCCACCAGTGTCTTGCCTTCACCGGTCTTCATTTCGGCGATGGCGCCGCCATGCAGAATCATGCCGCCGGTCAGCTGCACGTCGAAGGGGCGCATGTGCAGAACGCGGCGCGACGCCTCACGGGCGACGGCGAAAGCCGGGATCAGCAGGTCATCCAGCGTCTTGCCATCGGCAAGCTGCTGGCGGAATTCCGCCGTCTTGGCCGCCAGCGCTTCGTCGGAGAGTGCCTTGGTGGCCTCTTCCAGCGCATTGATGGCTGCGATCTTGCTTTTATAGGAGCGGACGCGGCGATCATTTGCCGAACCGAACAACTTGCGGGCTATTCCGCCGAGACTGACCATCTTACTGGCCCTTTCTGAAATTCCGTTTTGCCGGGCGCTGTTCTCCGTCACGCTGTTTTCAGCACAAATGACGGACTTCGCCCTTCAACGTATCTGGACGCGAGGTTGCGTGACAGATAAGAGGGGGGGCAAATGATGTCAACGGTTCTGCCCGTTACAGAATGGCCACAATCCGGTGTTTGGAAGTTTTTTCAGAGCCGGAAACCATGTCTGGAGCCGGCATTGTCCCCGAAAGGTTCAAAATGTTGCGCTATAATAAAATTGCGGCTGCGGTGATTGTGGCCACGCTCGGCCTCCAGCTTCCGGCTTTCGCACAGGAAGACAAGGTTGTCGCCAAGGTCGGCGATCTGGAAATCCACCAGTCCGAACTCGACCTCGCCATGGGCAATCTCGACCCGCAGCTCGCGCAGCTTCCCGACGAGCAGAAGAAGGTTGCAGCCCTTTCCGGCGCGATCGACGTCAAGCTTCTGGTGAAGAACGCCAGCGCAGAAGGTCTCGAAAAGACCGAGGATTTCAAGAAGCGCATGGAATTCATCCAGGACCGTGAGCTGCACAATGCCTATTTCCGCAAGCATGTGGTCGATGCCGTTACCGCCGACGAAGTGAAGGCGCGTTACGACAAGGAAGTCGCAGCCCTGCCTCAGGAAGAAGAAATCAAGGCCGCCCACATTCTGGTCGCGAGCGAAGATGAAGCCAAGGACATCATCAAGCAGCTTGATTCGGGCAAGGAGTTCGCAGCCCTCGCCAAGGAGAAGTCGACCGATTCCAACAAGGATGACGGTGGCGATCTCGGCTGGTTCGGCAAGGGCCGCATGGTGCCGGAATTCGAAGAAGCCGCTTTCGGCCTCGAAAAGGGCGCCTACACCAAGACCCCTGTGAAGACGCAGTTCGGCTTCCACGTCATCAAGCTGGAAGACAAGCGCATCGCTCCGCCGCCGGCTTTCGAGCAGGTTGAGCCGCAGGTTCGTCAGCTTGTCATGCGTGACAAGTACGTTGCCCTCATCGAGAAGGCAAAGGCTGACCAGAAGATCGAAATCATGGATGAGACGCTTAAGAAGGGCTACGACGAAGCCACGAAGGAACAGCAGGCTCAGCCGCAGCAGTAATAATGACCCATGTTACGGGGCGGCTTACAGGCCGCCCCGTTTCATCTCAGGCATTCCCATACCTCTCTTTTCCAGAATTTCAGGCGCTTCCCCATGTCCGTTGCCGTTTCCCCGCTCGCTCCGAAATCCTATCCCGAGATGCCCGCGCTGCGCGGTGTTCGCATGGCGACGGCTGCCGCCGGCATCAAGTACAAGAACCGTACTGACGTTCTCCTGATGGTATTCGACAAGCCGGCAAGTGTGGCAGGCGTCTTCACCAAATCGAAGTGCCCCTCGGCCCCCGTTGATTTCTGCCGCGCCAATCTCGGCGGCGGCGTAGCGCGCGCCGTGGTGGTCAATTCCGGCAACGCCAACGCCTTTACCGGTGTCAAGGGCAAGGCGGCGACCGAACTGACGGCGAAATCTGCCGCCGCCGCCGTCGGCTGCTCTGAGGGTGAAGTGTTTCTCGCATCGACGGGCGTGATCGGCGAACCGCTCGATGCCTCGAAATTTGCCGGTGTTCTCGGCGACATGAACGTCAGGGCGGAAGCCGATTTCTGGCAGGAAGCTGCCAAGGCGATCATGACCACCGACACCTACCCCAAGGTCGCGACCCGCACAGCCGAAATCGGCGGCGTGATCGTGACGATCAACGGTATTTCCAAGGGGGCGGGCATGATTGCCCCCGATATGGCGACGATGCTCTCTTTTGTGGTGACGGATGCCGATATTGAGCCTGCCGTCCTGCAATCCCTGCTTTCCGCCGGTGTCGGCCCAACCTTCAATTCCGTGACGGTCGACAGCGACACGTCCACGTCAGACACGCTGATGCTGTTTGCCACGGGTGCGGCGGCTGAAGATGGCCAGGTGAAGGTGACGAGCGCCGATGACGAGCGTCTGTCCTCCTTCCGCGCTGCGCTCAACGATCTTTTGAAGGATCTGGCGTTGCAGGTGGTGCGCGACGGTGAGGGTGCGCGCAAGATGGTGGAAGTCACCGTCACGGGTGCGGAAAACGATGCCGCCGCCAAGAAGATAGCCCTGTCCATCGCCAATTCGCCGCTGGTGAAGACCGCCGTTGCCGGCGAAGACGCCAACTGGGGCCGTGTCGTCATGGCTGTCGGTAAATCCGGCGAAATGGCCGATCGTGATCGTCTTGCCATCTGGTTCGGTGACGTGCGTGTGGCCGTCAATGGCGAACGCGATCCCGCCTATTCGGAAGCCGAGACCACGGCCGTGATGCGGCTGGAGGACATTCCGGTGAAGGTGGATATCGGTCTCGGTCAGGGCACCGCCACTGTCTGGACCTGCGATCTGACCAAGGAATATGTTGCGATCAACGGCGACTACCGGAGCTGACCGTTGGAGCCGAAGAGAATGCAGGAAAACAAGGCCGTCAATCTGCCGCTTGTTCGCCGTCTGGAAGCCGTCAGCTTCCGGGCATGGCCGGCCTCGTCGGTGATGTATGATGGCAGCTGGCAAATTCGCCTCACGGGTTCGCACCCCTCCAAGCGCATCAACTGCGTGGTGCCGCTCGACCCTTCCGATTACGGCAATTGCGCGGTGCGGCTGGAAAAGGCGCGCAAGCGTTTCGAGGATTTCGGCCGCCAGCTGGTGGTGCGTGAAACGACGCTGATGCCGCCGCTGCTCAAGGCTTTTCTCTTGGACGATGGCTGGTCCGTTTTCGAAGAGGTCAAGGTCATGACGGCTGATCTTGCCGGCATGGAATTGCCGGAAACCCTCGTAAGCCTGCCTAGCCACGATATTGGCCGCTTTGTCGAAGCGAGCATCAAGGTCAGCGATGGCGACCCGGCCCAGAGGCCGGCGATTGCGGAAATCGTCAGCTCGATCAAGCCGACGCTTGGCCTGTTCATCAACGAGGAAGTTGAAGGCAGCGCGCTTGCGACCGTCATCTGCGTGCAGGACAACGATCTGGCCGGCATCCTCTCGCTCGATGTTGCCAGGTCGCAGCGCCAGAGGGGGCTTGGCACCCAGATTCTGGCCTCAGCGCTGCGGTGGGCCAGGATCAGCGGCGCCAAAAGCGCCTGGTTGCAGGTTGTTTCAACCAATGCACCCGCGATTGCGCTTTACGAAAAATTCGGTTTCAGCGAGGCCTATAGCTATCGCTACTGGCGCAAGGGTGCGGGAGAATGAGTGAAGCGGGCAAAAAAATCCTGCTGGTCGCCGCCTGTGCCCTGCTCGATCAGGATGGCCGCATCCTTCTGGCCCAGCGTCCGGAAGGCAAGTCGCTTGCCGGTCTCTGGGAGTTTCCCGGCGGTAAGGTGGAGCACGGTGAGACGCCGGAGGAAACCCTTGTCCGTGAACTGGATGAGGAACTCGGTGTGAAAACCAAGGTCGCCTGCCTTGCGCCGCTGACTTTCGCCAGCCACACCTACGAGACTTTTCATCTGCTGATGCCGCTCTATGTCTGCCGTCGTTACGAGGGCATTGCCCATGGGCGGGAAGGGCAGGCGATAAAATGGGTGAAGCCGCAGGCTCTGCGCGACTACCCCATGCCACCGGCCGACGAGCCACTCATTCCCTTCCTTCAGGACCTGCTTTAAAGCGCAGCTGGCGTGCCTCACGCCGTAACAGCTTCGTGAAAAGGCAATGTATCCCGGTTTTGCCGTGCCAAAACGGGGCTGCGTTAAGAGATCGTTCAGCACCCTCTGGCAGATTGTTAATCTAAAGAAGCGGTAAACTGCGCGAGACGAGGTTGGTCATGAACGAGGATTTCTGGAAGACGGTGGAAGGTCGTCACTCTTATTCCAATAAATCCCGTCGCACCGGCGTTCTCAACGTCGCCCTGCTTTTCGGGACGGCGGTGATCGCTCTCTCCCTGATCGTCACCCCCATGCTGGCAGGCAAGTCCTCGACCCGGGTTGCGCAGTTCCCCGATAATTACGACATGATAAGCACCGGCTCCATCAAGAAGACCGATGCCGGCAAAACCTATTCCATCCGTCGCAGCATAACACAGCCGATGCCGGAAATGCCCTGTGTCGTCACTGGCTATAGCAATGAGAGCGGTTGCTGATCGTTTACCATCATCGGTAACGAATCCCTCATGCGCTCGGCCTTAAGATAAATCCGATTTCAATATGTCATAATGCCGGCTGGCTGAGCGCACCGGATGGCGGATGGGGAATATCCTGTGCTGCATTTTTTGATCGGTTTCTATAAGGACGAACGTGGCGCGACTGCGGTCGAATATGGCTTAATTGTCGGACTGATTTCCGCCGCACTCATCGGTGGCGCAACCGCCATCAGCGGCAATATCAATACAGTGTTCCAGCTTATCGCCGACACTTTCGCCAACAGCTGAAACCGCCCCGGTCGCTCAGGACAGTTTTACCTCAGTTGTCTTCAGAGCGTCGGCAAGGCGCATCTTGGCGGAGCCGGGCTTTAGCGGTTTCTGCTGGCTCTCATGCGGCGCCCAGCCTGAAACATAGATGATGGAAAACGTCGCCCTGATCCGCCCGTCCGGATCGGAATAACGCTCGGCGTAAAGTTCCGCTGCCCGCAGGAAAAACGCGCGATTGAGCGGTTTTCTGCTGCGGCTTGCCAGTGGATTGGCCATGCCCATGGCGCGCAGGTCACGCATCAGGGGAAAAATCGAGTCGTAACGTACCGTGTAGGTTTCCGAATCGGTGACAGGGAGCGCAAAACCGGCGCGCTGCAAAAGCGCACCGACGTCGCGCACATCGGCAAAAGGAATGACGCGCGGGCTTGCGCCGCCGGTCAGTTCCGCCTCTGCCGTCAAAAGCACGTCGCGCAATTCCTGCAAGGTGCCGCTGCCGGGAATGGCGCCGAGAAACAGCCCGTCCGGCTTCAATGCCCGCCTTATCTGGATCAACGCACCGGGCGTATCATTGGTAAGATGCAGGGCAAGCGGCGAAACGACGAGATTGGCAGAAACCTCCTCAAGCGGCAGATGCTCCATGGAAGCGGCCTCGGGGATATTACCATCCGTCGTAAAACTGCTCTCCGTCTCGATGCGACGGATGGTATCCACCTTGCCGGTCTCGGCCACGCGCCGGGCCGTGACGCCCGTTCCGCCATGCAGCTCGATTGCGGTCTCGAACCGGCGCTCGACGATTGCGAGCCTGTCGGCAAGCTCCTCGGCTGCCATGTCGAGAAGGAACAGGGCCTTGTCGTCACGCCGGCTCCACGCCCGGTGACGGTTTTGTTCAATCAGGGCCTGGTCAAAGAGAATATCCATCGTCTTGCCTGCTCGGCCTCCATCGCCTTTGGGATCGGCGGGCCGCATCGTTGCTGTCATGCCGCTTGGGCATCGTTTTGCCGGGATGAAACCGGACCATATCGCTCTCGCAAAGGCACCCGTTCGGCGGTAAAGTCAACCTCATGGGTGCTGGCGATGATCTGTTTTCGGGATTGCTGTCGAAGTCCGCTGCCGTGTCGGCGGCGGCACGCGTCACATTGCGCTCGGCCTTCCGTATGGTTTATCCGCCGACCTGCGCCGGATGCGCCCGCATGACGGGCGGCGAGGGCGCCCTATGTCCCGATTGCTGGCGCGACGTCAGCTTCATCGATCGCCCGTTTTGCGAGGTTCTCGGCATTCCCTTTTCCCGGGATCACGGCGAAGGCGCTGTGAGCGCTGAGGCTATCGCAAATCCGCCGCCCTTTGATCGTCTGCGCGCAGCCGCAAGCCATGAAGGAACCGCCCGCAAGCTCGTGCACCGGCTGAAATATCAGGACCGGACGGATCTTGCCCGGCTTATGGCGCTGTGGATGCTGAGAGCGAGTGATGGGACGGTTGACGCCTGTGATTGTATCGTGCCCGTGCCCTTGCATCGCCATCGTTTCTGGCGTCGCCGGTTCAATCAGTCTGCTGAACTGGCACGGCATCTGGCCAAGGCCGCCGGCAAGCCCCTGCTTGTGGATACGCTGTTGCGGGTAAAGCCGACCGAGCGGCAGGTGGGGCTTTCGGCACTTGCCCGGCGGGACAATATGCGCGGTGCTTTTGCAATATCATCCGGTCGGGAAATCGGAATTTTCGGCAAGCGGGTTGTGCTGGTTGACGATGTTTACACCACGGGTGCGACGGTCGGTGCGGCAAGCCGTGCGCTGCGGAAAGCGGGTGCCGCGGAAGTGACCGTTTTGACCTTTGCAATGGCCATTTCCGCGCCTATATGAAGCCTGAATGCGATGAGGAAATTGTGCGCTTCGGCGCATGTTTGCGAGGCTTGGAAAAACATGGCACCGGTGACGATCTATACGCGGGATTTTTGTGGTTATTGCGCGCGCGCCAAGGCGCTGCTGGACAGCAAGGGCGTCGACTACGCTGAATATAACGCCACGACGACGCCGGAATACCGGCAGGAAATGATCGAGAAATCCGGCGGCACGACCTTCCCGCAAATCTTCATCAATGGCGAGCATGTCGGCGGCTGCGATGATCTGCATGCGCTGGAGCGTGCGGGTAAACTCGACATTATGCTGGCCGCCTGATTGGCTCTATTCCGGGCATGGAGGACGTGATGACTTTCAAGGCTGCCGCCATTCAGATGCGATCCGGCGTCGACCCGGTAAAAAATGCCGCCGCTATGGAACGCCTGGTGCGTGCCGCTGCGGCTGATGGTGCTGTCTATGTCCAGACGCCGGAAATGACCGGCGCCATCCAGAAGGACCGGCAGGCGCTGCGCGCGCAGCTGCGTGATGATGACGGCGATATTATTGTCGCGACCGCCGCGCGGCTGGCACGCGAACTCGGCATTCATGTCCATGTCGGTTCGACGGCGATTGCCCGTCCGGATGGCAAGATCGCCAATCGCGGTTTTCTCTTCGCGCCTGACGGTTCGCGTATCTGCAGCTATGACAAGATCCACATGTTCGATGTCGATCTCGACAATGGCGAGAGCTGGCGCGAAAGCGCTGCCTATGAACCCGGCGTCGAGGCGCGTGTCGCCGAACTTCCTCTGGCGAAATTCGGTTTTGCGATCTGCTACGACGTTCGGTTTCCGCAGCTTTTCCGGGCGGAAGCGCTTGCCGGCGCCGAGGTTCTGACGGTTCCGGCCGCCTTCACCCGCCAGACGGGGGAAGCCCACTGGGAAATTCTGCTGCGCGCCCGCGCTATTGAAAATGGTGCTTTTGTCATTGCCGCCGCACAGGCCGGCGTGCATGAGGACGGGCGCGAAACCTTCGGTCATTCCATCATCATCGATCCATGGGGCAAGGTGCTGGCAATTGCCGGCGGCGGCGGTGAAGATATTATCTTCGCCGAGATCGACACGTCGCTCGTGGCTGCCGCGCGCGGAAAAATTCCCAATCTGCGCAATTCCCGCGAATTCGCGCTGGATACGGTTGTTCCCCTGAAATCTGCCGGAGGTGAGGCGGCGTGATCCGTTATGCGCTGGCCTGTGACAAGGGCCATGAGTTTGAAGGCTGGTTTTCCGGGAGTGACGATTTCGACAATCAGTTGCAGCGCGGCTTCCTGTCGTGTCCGGTCTGCAATTCGGTGCAGGTCTCCAAGCTTCTGATGGCGCCTTCGGTCTCCACCGCCCGCAAGAAGGATGAACGCCAGACACTCGCCATGGACACGGCGAAAAAAGAAGCGCTGGCAAAAATCCGTGAAGCCGTCGCCAATATTCGCGCGAATGCGGAAGATGTCGGCGATAAATTTCCCGAAGAGGCCCGCAAGATCCACTATGGCGAGGCCGACGAACGCGGCATCATCGGCCATGCCTCGGCTCAGGATGCCAAGGCCCTGCTGGACGAGGGCATTGAAATTGCACCGCTGCCGGTGCTGCCTGACGACGTTAATTGAACTTCATTCGGTTTTGATATCGACCAATAAGCCGGGTCATCCTCGGGCCTGACCCGAGGATGCATCCCAACGTTCGGAAATCGATGGTCGGGTCAAACCCGACCATGACGGAGAGTTGGGCGCACTAGTTTACGACGGCCTTTTCGCCAGCATCATGTAATTGACATCCATGTCCGGCGAAAGATTCCAGCTGTCCTGCAGCACGTTGTAGAAGACGCCGGTGCGGTGGACGATATCCATGCCGCTTGCCACCAGCGGCCGCTCGAGCTCTTCTGGGCGAACCAGCTTCTCATACTGGTGCGTGCCGCGCGGCAGCCAGCGCAGCACGTTTTCGGCGGCGAAGATCGCGAGCGCCCGGGCTTTGAGCGTACGGTTGATGGTGGCGGCAAACATCAGCCCGCCGGGGCGCACCATTTTCGCGCAGGTGGTGACGAAGAGGTCGACATTGGCCACATGTTCGACCACCTCCATGTTGAGGACGACGTCAAAGGTTTCGCCGGCCTCCAGCAATTGTTCGGCGGTCACGGCGCGGTAGTCGACGGTCACACCGCTTTCCCGCGCATGGGTGGAGGCGATGCCGATATTCTTTTCCGAAGGATCGGCGCCCACGACATCCGCGCCCATACGTGCCACGGGCTCGGAAAGAAGACCGCCGCCGCAGCCGATATCCAGCACGCGCAGCCCTTCCAACGGGCGGTGCGCTTTCGGGTCGCGGCCGAAATTGTCGCAGATGCGGTTGCGGATATATTCCAGCCGCACGGGATTGAATTTGTGCAGCGGGCGGAACTTGCCCGTTGGGCTCCACCATTCCGCAGCCATCGCGGAGAAGCGATCCACCTCGCTCTGGTCGACGGTCGTCTTTGCGGTTTCGCTCATGGTTCTGCTCCATATTGCTGTTGCATTGAAGTCGGATGATTGCCCCCCGAAGTCAAGACCGGCGGTCCATTCCGCCGGCAAATTGTCGGGCGCCTCATTGCCGCAGGTGGAACCGATGGGGCGCCTCATTTGTTTCATGCTGCGTTCATGGAGGAACGCGTATTTTCCGGTCGTGGCAGTATGCGGAACGCATATTCGTCCATCGACAGCGATGGATGCCGACATGGGCAAAGCGGGCC
This sequence comes from Agrobacterium sp. GW821-FHT14E08, assembly GCF_058803865.1. Lineage (NCBI taxonomy): Bacteria > Pseudomonadati > Pseudomonadota > Alphaproteobacteria > Hyphomicrobiales > Rhizobiaceae > Agrobacterium > Agrobacterium sp. GW821-FHT14E08. Next base: position 412,662 of record NZ_JBXAPJ010000003.1, read on the forward strand.
TTTGCTTGAGGAGAAAGAAGTGAAGAAAAAACTGTTTGGCGCAATAGCGCTGGTGGCCATGCTCGCCGCGCCGGCACTTGCCGAAGCCGCGACGCGCGGCTTTGCCACCGCGAATGTGAATATGCGCTCCGGCCCGAGCACGGCCTATCCGGCCGTCGTTGTGATCCCGGCTGGCGCGCCGTTGACGGTGCATGGCTGCCTGTCCGATACGCCTTGGTGCGACGTCTCTTTCATCAGCGGTCGCGGCTGGGTCGCCGGTCGCTATATCCAGACGACGTATCGGCAAAACCGGGTCTATGTGGAGCCGCGCTATTATCGTGATCTCGGCGTTCCGGTGATCACCTTCGAAGCCGGTCGTTACTGGGACCGTTATTACCGCGACCGCGATTTCTATCGCGAGCGTGACCGCTGGCGTCGCCCGCCGCCCTCCGGCGGTTACTGGAATGTGGCCCCTCCGCCGCCGCGTGGCGACTGGGACCGGCCGCGTCCTCGTGACGAATGGCGAGACGGCCGCCGTGACGAATGGCGCGATCCGCGCCAGGGCGGCGGACCGAATGACGGACGCTGGGAGCGCCGTTACGGTGACTGGAACCAGGGTGACAGAAACCAGGGTGACAGGCCACGTCGCGAGGATAATCGCCCGCGCTTCGAAGAGGAAAACCGCGACCGCAATCGCGATCGCCAGCCAAATCAGGACGAAGGTCAGCGCCGTCCCGAACGCCGTCAGTGGGACGACCCACGTCGTGCGCCCGCCTCGGAAAACCCCCAGGGTGGATGCCGGATCGGCGACCCGGGCTGCGACCCGCGCTAAAAAGACAAAGCCCGGCGAGATTTCGTCGGGCTTTTCATATGCTGCTTTTGGCTATCGGTCGGGCGCTTATTTCGCGGCCGCAGCCTTGCGGGCACGGGCCTTGGGTTTTGCAGGCGTCTCTGCGTCCGGAGCGGCTTCAGCGGAAACGGCCTTGGGAGCTGCCTTTTTGCGCTGCGCCGGTTTCGTCGCTTCCGATGTCTTCAAAAGCGAAAATTCGTGTTTTGCCTGTGCCCAGTGTTCCGCATCGCGGCCGTGGGGGTGGCCTTCCTTTTCCCAGAGGGTATAGGCCCGTTTACTGATCCATTCGTTTTCCGAAACCTGCATGCTCGTCTCCCGTTGCTGTTTACAGCGCCTTTGAGAAGGCGACATCCCGCTTGGTCCGGCACACGCTCGACAGGAATCAATGCCGGCATTTCCAAGTTGCATTACATGCCATGATCTTCCGGGCGTCAAGCAAACATGCTGCATTGCGAAAGCGGATTTCAGGCATTTTACGCCGGTGAAAGCGGTTTAGGCGAAAGACGTTCCCACACGACAACATCAACGTTGCGTGATGACGCCAACCCCGCCAAGATGGGCGGATGAACAATAGTGCAGGAGGGGACCTTGGAGCTTGCAACCGAAGCGGAGGCGCAGGTCATCGTCGAGCAGCGGGGAGGCGCAGGTATCATCCGCCTCAACCGCCCGAAAGCCATCAACAGTCTGACATTGCCGATGGTTCGCCTCCTGTTTCAGGCGCTTGCCCGTTTTGAGGATGACCCCGAGGTTTCCTGTGTGGTGCTGTCAGGAGAAGGTGAAAGGGGCCTTTGCGCCGGTGGGGATGTTCGCATCATTCATGATCTGGGCAAGGCGGGTGACCCGCAGGTGCTTGATTTCTGGCGGGAAGAGTTCCCGCTCAATTATCGCATCGCCCGCTTTGGCAAGCCCTATGTGGCGCTGATGGACGGCATCGTCATGGGCGGCGGCGTCGGTATTTCTGCCCATGGCAGCCACCGCATCGTCACGGAGCGGACAAGGCTCGCTATGCCGGAGACGGGTATCGGTTACTTTCCTGATGTTGGAGGCTCCTGGCTTCTGCCGAAAGCGCCGGGCGAATGCGGGACCTGGCTGGGATTGACCGGCAATGCCGTCGCTGGCGCCGATGCGATCTATGCCGGTTTTGCCGATTATCTCATTCCTTCGGAGGGTCTCGAATCTCTCGTGGCGGATCTATCGCGGGCGAAGGATATTGAAGGTATCGAGGCTGCGATCGCGACCTATGCCGGCGATGCGGGCGAAGGCGTGCTGGCTTTAAACCGCGATATCATCGACGCTACATTCCGTTTCGACACGGTAGAGGAGATTTTCGCGGCACTTTCTGCACGCGATGATGCGTTTTCGCGCGAGACCCTCGAGGTCCTCCAGAAACGCTCCCCCACCAGCCTGAAGCTGACCCTGAAATTGCTTCGCCTCGGCCGGGAAAGCGCGAGCCTCATCGAATGCCTTGAGCGCGAATTTGCCGCCGGGACCGAAATATTGCGGGGCCATGATTTTTATGAGGGCGTGCGCGCTGCCTTGGTCGACAAGGATCGCAATCCCCGCTGGCGGCCGGCGCGGCTGGAGGAGGTGCGTGCAGAAGATCTTTCGCCGTATTTTGCCGAACATGCCGGAAATTTGTTTCCCGAACATCGCCTCTAGATTGTGCGACGCAAAAGAAATCCGGCTTGCAGCCAAATATGAAATCATCGTCTTTTGAACTGCTCCTGTTTGGGTGGAATTTCCAATCCCCGGCTCCCTAACGCACGGCTGTTTCTCGCGGGCGTTGCCGCCGCCCGTTATGTTGACGACCATTCGATTTTCCGGGGGTATTCATGAAACGTCTTCTTATCATCGGCACTGCCATTGCCGCTCTTATTGCTGGCGCGGCGCAGGCACAGTCTCCGACCACCATCCTCAACGCGTCCTACGACGTCGCCCGTGAGGTCTTTGCCGCCGAAAACGAGGCGTTCATCAAGCAGCATCCGGGCGTTACGGTCGATCAGTCGCATGCCGGCACCTCCAAGCAGGCGCGCGCCATCGTCGAGGGTCTGGAAGCCGATGTCGTTACCTTCAACCAGGTCACCGATGTCGATTTTCTGGTGAAGCAGGGCTTTGTTTCCGCCGACTGGCAGAAGGATTTCCCGAACGACGCTTCACCGTTCTATTCCTTCCCGTCCTTCCTCGTGCGCGCTGGAAACCCCAAAAAGATCAAGGATTGGGACGATCTTGCCCGTGACGATGTGAAGGTGGTTTTCCCCAATCCGAAGACCTCTGGTAATGCCCGCTACACTTATCTCGCCGCCACGGCTTACGCCAAGGAGAAGTTCAACGGCGACGAGAAGAAGGTTCAGGAATTCGTCAAGAAAATCTTCGACAACACCCCGGTATTCGACACCGGAGGCCGTGCCGCCACCACCACTTTCGTGGAGCGTGAAATCGGCGATGTGCTGATCACTTTTGAGGCCGAGACCCGTGGCATCGCCAAGCAATATGGCGCCGACAAGGTGGAAGGCGTCGTCCCCTCCGTCAGCCTGCTGGCCGAATTCCCTGTCGCCGTGGTGGACAAGGTGGTCGACAAGCGCGGCTCCCGCGATCTGGCAAAGAGCTATCTCGATTTCCTCTACACCGAGGAAGGCCAGCGGATCGCCGCCGAATTCGGTCACCGCGTTCACAATGAGAAGGTCGTCGGCGAGTTCAAGGACAAGTTCCCGGCCATCCGCCTCGTCAACGTCAACGATACCTTCGGCGGCTGGAATAAAATCCAGAAAGAGCATTTTGCATCCGGCGCGACGCTTGATACGCTTTACGGCAGCCGTTAATCACAGCGATATGCAACAGGCAAACGACCCGGCGGGAAACTGCCGGGTCGCTTTATGATGAAATGGGGGCGGGGTTTGAAGCGGAATGTTCTGCCGGGACTTAAATTGTCCCTTGGCGTTACCCTCACTTACGTCGCCATCATCGTGCTCCTGCCGCTCTCGGCGCTGGTGTTCAAGGCTGCGAGTCTAGGGCCGGCCGAATATTGGTCGATCATCTCCTCGCCGCGTGCCGTTGCAAGTTACCGCGTGACCGTGCTCTGCGCGCTCGCCGCCACGCTCTTCAACGTCATCTTCGGGCTGGCGCTCGCCTGGGTGCTGACACGATACCGTTTTCCCGGCTGGCGTCTTATCGATGCCATTGTCGACCTGCCTTTTGCGCTTCCCACCGCCGTTGCCGGCATCGCGCTTACCACGCTGTTTGCAGGCAATGGCTGGTTCGGTTCGTTGCTTGCGCCGCTCGGCATTAAAGTCGCCTATACGCCACTTGGCATCATGGTGGCGATGGCTTTCACCAGTTTGCCCTTCATCGTGCGCACCGTGCAGCCGGTGCTGGAAGACCTCGATCCGGCGCTGGAGGAAGCGGCACAGTCGCTTGGCGGTTCCGATCTTGAAATCTTCCGCAAGGTCATCCTGCCGCTCCTGACGCCGGCACTGCTCGCCGGTCTTTCGCTGTCCTTCGCCCGCAGCCTCGGCGAATTCGGGGCCATCATCTTCATCGCGGGCAATCAGCCGTTCTCGACGGAAATCACGGCATTGCTGATCTTTATCCGGCTCGAGGAATATGATTATCAGGCCGCCGCGGCCATTGCTTCCGTGCTGCTCATCACCGCTTTCGTGATGCTGGCGGTGACCAATTACCTGCAGGCGCGCGCGCTTCGCTACACGGTGAGGAGCTGAGACATGAGCGCCATTTCCTCTCATCGCAAGCCGCCGCGCGTCGGTGATGCAAGCTGGGTTCGCCGCGGCCTGATCGCTTTCGTTCTTGTGATCGGCGCCCTGCTGGTTGTGGCACCCCTCATCATCATCGGCGTCGAGGCCTTTTCGCAGGGCTGGAAGGTCTATTCGGCCACCATTACCCATCCAGATACCCGCCACGCGATCATGCTGACGGTGCTGACGGCGTTGATCGCCGTGCCGGTCAATACGGTCTTCGGCGTTGCGGCGGCATGGGCGATCACCAAGTTCGATTTCCCCGGCCGGCGCTTCCTGCTGGTGCTGATCGAGATACCTTTCTCCATCTCGCCGATCGTCGCCGGTGTCGCCTATCTCTTCGTTTACGGGTTGCAGGGGCTGTTCGGCCCATTCCTCGATGCGCATGACATCAAGATATTGTTTGCGCTTCCCGGCATCGTCATCGCCTCGATGTTCGTCACCGCACCCTTCGTGGCGCGTGAGCTTATCCCGCTGATGCAGGCGCAGGGCCGCGATCTCGAGGAGGCGGCGACGTCTCTCGGTGCATCCGGCTGGCGCACCTTCTTTTCGGTAACGCTGCCGAACATCAAATGGGCGCTGCTTTATGGCGTGGTGCTGTGCAACGCCCGCGTGATGGGCGAGTTTGGCGCGGTGTCGGTCGTATCGGGCAATATTCGCGGCCAGACCAACACGCTGCCGCTGCATATCGAGCTGCTTTACCACGATTACCAGACGGCCGGTGCCTTTGCTTCGGCCTCCATCCTCGCTTTGCTCGCCGTCGTCACCATCATCGCCAAGGTGGCGCTGGAACGGCGCGGTGCGGGGCGCGGAGCCAAAAAGACCAATGGCGGTGCCGCCATCGCCACGGAGACCTGATTCCTATGAAAATCCGCCTCGAAAATGTGGTGAAGACCTTCGACACCTTCCGTGCCGTCCGCGATGTTTCGCTGGATATTGAAAGCGGTGAGCTTCTGGCGCTGCTCGGCCCCTCCGGTTCAGGCAAGACGACGATTCTGCGCATGGTCGCCGGTCTCGAATATAGCGATGGCGGCCGCATCTTTTTCGGAGACGAGGACGCCACCAATATTCCGGTGCGCGATCGCGGCGTTGGTTTCGTGTTCCAGCATTACGCGCTTTTCCCGCATATGACGCTCCACGAAAACATTGCCTTCGGCATGAAGGTATCGAAGGTCAAGCGCGACAGGTCGGCAATCGACGCCCGCGTCAGGGAACTGCTGAACCTCGTCAAACTCGATGGTCTCGGCGACCGGTTCCCGGCGCAGATATCCGGCGGGCAAAGGCAGCGCGTGGCATTGGCGCGTGCGCTTTCGGTTGATCCGAAAGTTCTTTTGCTGGATGAGCCTTTCGGGGCGCTGGATGCCAATGTGCGCCGCGACCTGCGCCGCTGGCTGCGGGAAATTCACGATGCGCTTGGTATCACCACGATTTTCGTGACGCATGACCAGGAAGAGGCGCTCGATCTGGCTGACCGCGTCGTCATTCTCAATCAGGGTGAGATCGTTCAGCAGGGCACGCCGAAGGAAGTCTGCCGCCAGCCGAACAGCGCCTTCGTCATGCGCTTCCTGGGCGATGCCAATCGGGTGTCCGGTGTGGCGCGCGGCGGCAAGGTCTATGTGGGCGACAATGAGCTGCCTTTCTCCTATGGTCAGGCGGATGGCGCTGTCGAGATTTATGCCCGTCCCTCCGATCTGGAATGGGAGGATCTGCATGAGGGCATTCCGGCTTCCGTGGCCCGGGTTCTCGACCGGGCGGGTGAGCGCCGCGTGATCGCCAACACCGATGGCGGCGATCTCCTGGAATTCGATGTGCCGCCGGAAAACGATGTCGCTGCCGGAGACCGTGGTTCCGTCATCATCCGCCGGGCAAAGATTTTCCCGGCGGCGTGAGACGCCCTCGGCAGGTTCAGATCACAAGCTCGAAAGAGGCTTCGGCGGCCAGCCGGCCATTGAGCATGAGATCAACCTTGTGAACACCCGCATAGTGCTTGCGGGTGGTGAAATCGCGCATGGCGCGGCTTATCGACAGGTTAAGTGTTTCGCCCGGCTGAAGCTCGATCTCTTTCCATTTGAAAACCTTCGCCGAAGCGTCACCGCTCTTCTTCACGTAGTGCACGGCATAGTCGATCACCAGCTTCTGCGCGCCTTTGGCTGTCGAGGTGAAGGCGGCTGAAATCCGCACCGGATTGCCGAGGGCAACTTTTTCCGGAGACACCTGAAACGCTTCGAGTGCAATTTCTGCTTCTTGATGCGCGCCGAGATGGGCAAGCGCTGCGGCGTCACCCTTCTTGATCAGCGTGCGCAAGGCCTGCCGGACGATCCAGCGCGTATGCGGGTTATCCTTCGGCCATGAGTCGATGAGCGCCAGTACGAAAGCGGGATTGTCCTTGGTGATGTCGTTCAGATGATTGGCGACGGATTTGCGCACGTAAAGCGCCTCGTCGGCCTTCATGGCGTCGAGGATCGCCACGACCGGGGACGGATCGTCGATTAGCGGCTTCAGCTGGAACGACCAGGGCAGGCGCGGCCGGCAGCCCTCGCTCGCCAGCCGCCGCACATGCTCGTTTTCGTGCCGAGACCATGTTTCCATCACCGCAAGGGTGCGGGAGATATCCTTCTGCAGGAAATGCCGGATGGCGAATTCCGAGGAACCGAAGCGGGTGAAATATTGCAGCGCCTGCATGGAAATATCGAAATGGTCGAGCCCATGAAGGGCCACATATTCCGGCAGCGAAATGGATGCGAAGCCGTTGCCTATTCCGGGGGCGGCGGCGGTCAGAATTTCGATATTGCGGGCGTAGTCCCCGGGAAGCGTGGCGTGCAGGCTTGTCGCCACCTGCCGCATGCGCTGCATGATGCCCAGAGCCTCGAGATTTTCGGTGGCGAGCGCCATGAAGGCGGAAACGTCAAAAGGCGCGTAGACGGCCTTTGTCTGATCGGCGATGTGCCGCAGTTTTTCGTGGTTGAAGATTTCCTTCAGCGCCGGTGCCGCTGTCTCGCTCATATCACCCTCAAAGTTCACTTTTTGTTCTTTTATGACAGGAGGAGGTTCCAGGCAAGGGAGGGCTGAGCAAGTTTCAGAGATTGAGGTCGGATCGAGCGAGCGCGGCTTGTCTCCTTCTCCCCGCCGGGGAGAAGGTCGCGGCAGCGGGATGAGGGGGCGAGGGTAGAGATATGCAGAGAGCTAGCCCCCTCATCTGCCCCTTCGGGCATCTTCTCCCCAGACGGGGAGAAGAAATTTCGGCGCAAATCAGCTCATCTGGCTGATGAAACGGGTCTCCAGATAGGCCTGAACCGCTTCCGAGCCGCCTTCCGTGCCATAACCGGAATCCTTGATGCCGCCGAAGGGGACTTCCGGCAGCGCAAGGCCGTTATGGTTGATCGTCAGCATGCCGGCCTCGACCTGCTGGCCAAGCGCATGTGCGGTCTTGACCGAGCCGGTGAAGGCATAGGATGCAAGGCCGAAGGGCAGGCGGTTTGCTTCGGTGACGGCGTCATCGAAGGTCGAGAAGCGGTTGATGATGGCGACAGGACCGAAGGGCTCGTCATTCATGATCTTTGCCGTGGTCGGCACATTGGCGAGAACCGTCGGTTCGAAGAAGTTGCCCTTGTTGCCGATGCGGCGGCCGCCGGTCTTCAATTCGCCGCCATGGGAAACGGCGTCGCTGATGAGGCCTTCCAGCGCCGGAATACGGCGCTCATTGGCGAGCGGGCCCATGATGACACCCTCTTCGAGGCCGTTACCGACCTTGACCGCCTTGGCGGCTTCCACGAAGCCTTCAAGGAAACGGTCCGCCACGCCGTCCTGCACGAGGAAGCGGGTGGGGGCGACACAGACCTGGCCGGCATTGCGAAATTTCGACAGCGAAGTCACTTCGATCGCCTTTTCAATATCGGCGTCGTTGAAGATCATCACCGGTGCATGGCCGCCAAGTTCCATGGTGGCGCGCTTCATGTGCTTGCCGGCCAGCGCGGCGAGATGCTTGCCGATCGGCGTGGAGCCGGTGAAGGAAATCTTGCGGATGACCGGATGCGGGATCAGATATTCCGAAATCTCGGCGGGAACACCGTAAACGAGACCGATGACGCCGGCGGGCACACCCGCATCCACGAAGGCACGGATCAGTTCTGCCGGCGAAGCCGGTGTTTCTTCCGGAGCCTTTACGATGATGGAGCAGCCGGTGGCAAGCGCTGCGGAGAGCTTGCGGACGATCTGGTTGATCGGGAAGTTCCAGGGCGTAAAGGCTGCGACGGGGCCGACGGGCAGCTTGATGGCGAGCTGGGAAACGCCGGTTGCGCGTGCGGGGATGACCTGGCCATAGGTGCGGCGCGCTTCTTCGGCAAACCAGTCGATGGTATCGGCGGCGGCGATGATTTCACCGGCGGACTGGGCAAGCGGCTTGCCCTGCTCGCGGGTCATCATATAGGCGATCCTGTCCTTACGCTCACGCAGGATATCGGCCGCCCTGCGCATGATCTTCGAGCGCTCGAAGGGTGAGGTGTCGCGCCACACCTTGAAACCCCGCTCGGCGGCGGCAAGCGCCAGATCGAGATCTTCCTTTTCGGCATGGGCGATGGCACCGATGATCTCGTCGGTTGCCGGATCGGACACGGCGATCGTCTTGCCGGAAACGGCGTCTCGCCATTCGCCATCAATGAGAAGTTTGATGTCGGGATAGGTGTGCATAGGGGCTACCTTCATGATGCGGCCGATACGGCGAAATGCCGTCCGGCCCGGAGACGTGAACAGAATTTTCCTGGCCGGACGATATCCGGCATTGCGGCTCTCGCTGCGCGGAACGAATGTCTGGGTATTTCCGGCAAACAGGCTTTTCGAATGGCCGGAAACGGAAGCGACAATCTTTATATTAAGTTCCGGGCGGTATGTTTCAACCGTCCACTGCGGCAATCGCCATGATTTTTCTGTGAAATGGAACCAGTCTCCGGTCATTCCGGTTTGGCACGCATCCGGCGCTGAATTTCCAACGGTCCTTACGCCGAGTTCGTGCGAATCACTTGTTTCCATCCTTAGGCGGCAAAGCGTTTGCCTCAATTCGGCCTTTGTCACGCCGGACGGATTGGTGGGAGGAGGGAAACTCGGCTGCTGCTTGCGTCATAACAGTGCGCGAAACATGAAAAAGTACAATAAGACGGAAAAATTATCCAAAGGGTTTACTCAAAACCTAGAGAAAATACGGATAAAATCTCAGTGAGGATATAACATCCATTCCTGATATATATTGCGGATGTCGGTTCCCTTGACCTTCAAAGGTTGGCGAAAACCCTCGACCCGAACGTTATCGATGGAGAAAAAGTATGAGTTTCGCCCGGGTACTTCTCAGTGCTTTCCTGTCACTCATGTGGCTTTCCTGTGCCGAAGCCGGAACGATCGCCAAGCCGCAAGGCAAGCCGATATTAACCATATCCGGAAACATCACCAATACCAATGCGGAGGGTGCGGCGCAGTTTGACCGCGACATGCTGGAAGCGCTTGGCATGGTGACGGTGGAGACGACGACGCCCTGGCACGATGGCCGCGTCCGCTTCGATGGCGTATCTCTGGCAAAATTGATGGATGTCGTCGGCGCAAAGGGCGATACCGTCACGGCGGTCGCGCTCAATGATTATGTCAGCACGATACCGGTTGAGGATTTTAAGAAATTCAACGTTATCCTCGCGATCAAGCTGGATGGCAATTACATGACAGTTCGCGAAAAGGGCCCGTTGTTTGTCATTTATCCCTATGACAGCGACCCGGAGCTGCAGAAGCAGACCTATTATTCGCGGTCCGCATGGCAAGTCGCCAAACTGATAGTGGAATAAAGGTGTCGTTTGCGAAAACTTGTGGCGGTGATCATCTGTTGCTTCGTCCTGGCAACGGGCTATATCGCTTTCGTCATTGCCGAGCGGCAGACCGCTCTGCAGAAATTCGCCCGCTACAACGACTCTTGGGCCGTCAGCCAGACCGTGGCGGAATATCTGCGCCTCCAGAACAAGCTGGCCGTTTTCGCGCTTAGCCCCGGTAAGATCGACCGGGACGAATTGCAGCTGCGTCTCGATATCATGCTCAGTCGGCTTGAGCTGTTGAAGCAGGGCAATCTTGGGGCTTTCATCAATGAAAAGCAGCAGTGGCGGGATCTCGTAACCCAGCTCGATACGGTTCTGGCCGATATGGAGCAGCGGGTTGACCATCTGGAGCCGGCCGATGTGCCGGCTATGCTTTCGGCCATGAGTGCGCTCGATGCGCCGATGACCACGCTGGCATCGTCTTCCGTCGCTTATGACGTCAATCTGATCGATACCGCCCATGAGGATGTGCGCAAGCTGCATATCGTCTATACCGCGCTGGCCGGTGGTCTCATCCTGTGCGGCATCGCGCTGGTAATATTGCTGCTACGCCAGAACGATCTTTTGAACCGCGCGCAAAAGAGCATGCGCGGGCTGACGGATGACCTGCGTGCCGCCACTCTCGAATTGCAGGCGAAGAATGTCCGGCTGGAGCATGATGCCTATCATGATGCGCTGACCGGCCTGCCGAACCGCTCGTTGTTCCGGCAGGAGTTGATCGAGCGGTTGCGCCGTTCCTTCGGGGGCAGCGGTACGACAGCCATCCTCCTGCTTGATCTCGACGGCTTCAAGGACGTCAACGATACACTCGGCCACGATGCGGGTGATGCGCTGCTTCAGGCCGTGGCGCAGCGCCTTTCGGGCATCAGCGGCGACTACGATATGGTTTGCCGCCTGGGCGGCGATGAGTTCGCCGTTGTCTCCGACGATCTCAACGAGGATGCGGCGCGCCGTCTCGCCTCAAAGCTCATCGACCAGATCAGCCGGACCTATCAGCTTGGCGAGCAGGAGGTCAAAATCGGCACCTGCATCGGTATTGCCATATCGCACGGCGCTGTTGACGCGGACGAATTGTTCAAGCGCGCCGATCTGGCTCTTTATGAGGCCAAGGCCATCGGCCCGGGCCGGGCGAGCGTTTTCAAGGTCCGCATGCAGAAACAGCTGACCGAGAAGAAATCCTTCGAGGCCGATCTGCAAACCGCGCTGCAGAACGACGAGATGGAGGTCTATTACCAGCCGCAGGTGGCGACGCAGACCCGCGAGCTCTGCGGCTTCGAAGCGCTTTTGCGCTGGAAGCATCCGATGCGGGGCGATGTGCCGCCCAGCGTGTTCATTCCCGTCGCGGAAAGAACGGGCCTTATCCACTCGCTCGGAAAATGGGTGATGGAAACCGCCTGCCGCGAGGCGATGAGATGGGACGAGGACATGAAGGTGGCGGTCAATCTCTCGCCGGTTCAGTTCCACAGCACCAGCCTCATCCAGAACGTGATGGGTGCGCTGGAAAAAAGCGGGCTGGAGCCGAGCCGGCTCGAGCTTGAAATCACCGAATCCATCCTGCTCAACAAGAGCGACCAGACGATCAATACGCTGACGCGGCTGAAGGATGTCGGCATCCAGATCGCCATGGACGATTTCGGCACCGGTTATTCCTCTCTCGCAAATCTGCGCGGTGTGCCGTTTGACAAGATAAAGATCGACCGGTCCTTTCTGCGCGATATCACCAGCGACCGCGATGCGCTGGCGATCGTTGAATTCGTGGTTGGTGTCGGCCGCAGTCTGCGCATGACCACGATCGCCGAAGGCATCGAGACGGAAGAGCAATATGAGTGCGTCAGACGTCTGGGATGCGATCAGGTTCAGGGATATCTGATCAGCCGGCCTTTACCGGCCAAGGAGCTGGTGGCCTGGAGTTCCGTCTGAACAAGAATTGCTTCCGCTTCGGCGGAGCGCATCCAATTTCAGGATGATGCGCCGTTCAGCGCGAAAACCGATACCGGTTGTCGCGCCGATGCTGTAGACCACTCCCGGTCGCTACGGGATCATTCGGGTAAAGCGACCGGGTTTTGGGAAAAGGTTTGAGACATGGAAATACTGGACGTGCATGGAGTAGCTCTACCCCTCTCTTCCCATGAGGTGTCGCCCGTCATCTGGCAGGCGCTGACCGATGGCAGCTATGAGGCGAAAGAGGCCCGCAGCGTCCTGAAAGCCATCAAGCCAGGTGACCGCGTACTTGAGCTGGGATCCGGTATCGGGATTATCACCTCGATCATCGCCGGCATAAAGGACGTGTCCGTCTGGGCCTTCGAGGCCAACCCCTCGACGGCGGCGCTGGCAGAGCGGGTGATCAAGGCCAATTGCCGCGGTAACGTTGAGTTTTCACAGGGGCTTCTTACCGCCGACGAGCCAAGCTCCTATGCTTTTTATGTCCGCAAGGATCTCTGGATGTCGTCCATGGACGAATACCAGGGCCCCTATGAAAAACGCATCGAAATCTCTTCCGAGAATATCGATGAATTTATTGCAAGCAAAGGCATCACAGCCCTCGTCATGGACATCGAGGGCGCGGAACGCGATCTGCTCGGCAGGGCCGAACTTGCCGGCGTGGAGCGGATATTCGTCGAACTGCATGACCATCTTTATGGCCTCGCCGGGGTTCGCGATATCATGCAGGCGCTGACCGCCAAGGGATATGCCTATGATCCGCGCGGCTCGCGTGGTCCCTGTGTGTTGTTCTCGAAGGATGACAGCCCACGGGAATATGATCCCGAAGTAGACTGAGGCCGCGTCGAATTCACGGAACCCTTCGCCGGTCATCCCCGTTCTCACACTCGCATGAGGGCGCGGAGCGGGTCGACACGTGTGCCGGAATGGTATGCGGGCCGAGAAGATAATTTCATAAACGGCAATTCATTCCCAATTATTGTTGCAATTGTTGCAACCGTTATCCTGCGTCATCATCCCTCCATCAAACCGGCGCACAACAGGCTGCGCCGGAGATGCCAACGCAACCGAAGGAGTAACGATCATGGGCTTTGTTAAGACGACAGACGGAACCGAAATCTTCTACAAGGACTGGGGCCCGAAGGATGCCCAGCCGATCATGTTCCACCATGGCTGGCCGCTCTCGTCCGATGACTGGGATGCGCAGATGCTGTTCTTCGTTTCCAAGGGTTTTCGCGTCGTCGCCCATGACCGCCGTGGCCATGGCCGTTCCGCCCAGGTTGCTGACGGACACGACATGGATCACTACGCCGCCGACGCCTTTGCCGTCGTCGAAGCTCTCGATCTGAAGAACGCCGTCCATATCGGCCATTCCACCGGCGGCGGCGAAGTCGCCCGTTATGTCGCAAAGCATGGCGAACCCGCCGGCCGTGTCGCCAAGGCGGTTCTCGTTTCCGCCGTGCCGCCGCTGATGCTCAAGACCGAGGCCAATCCGGAAGGCCTGCCCATGGAGGTTTTTGACGGCTTCCGCTCGTCGCTTGCCGCAAACCGTGCGCAATTCTTCCGCGATGTGCCGGCCGGTCCCTTCTATGGCTTCAACCGCGATGGCGCGACTGTTCATGAAGGCGTTATCCAGAACTGGTGGCGTCAGGGCATGATGGGCGGCGCAAAGGCCCATTATGACGGCATCAAAGCCTTCTCGGAAACCGACCAGACCGAAGACCTGAAGAATATCAGCGTTCCGACGCTGGTGCTGCACGGTGAAGACGACCAGATCGTGCCAATTGCCGACTCCGCCCTGAAATCGGTGAAGCTGTTGAAAAACGGCACGCTGAAGACCTATCCCGGCTTCTCGCACGGCATGTTGACGGTGAATGCCGATGTGCTGAACGCCGATCTTCTGGCCTTCATCAAGGGCTGATCTTTGGGCGAAAAGGAGTACGGCCTGATATTAGGCCGTATTTCGGGATTGGTCCAGAACCTCTCCCCCACACGCAACGTCATCCTGGGGCTTGACCCGAGAATCCATTCTTCGTGCGGCGGAGGATCCTCGGGTCAAGCCCGAGGATGACGCTGCGTGTGGGGAGACGGACGGAGGTACTTCCCACATCATGTCATCAGACGAGCTTTGCCTTCCAAGCCTCGCGATAAGAACCAAGTCCTTCAATGACGCCCGGGGCAAAATGACGCTCGCGGCCGGCAAGCGGCCTGGTGCCGGTAAGGAGCGCGGCACCGGCGCTGGTGCCGGTGGAGCCGCTGACTGCGATCACTTCCGTATCGGCAAAACCCGCTAGCGCCTTGAGATAAAGGGCGTTGCTGGCGAATGGGCCTTCAACGAGCACTGGGCCTTTCCGCCCGATAAGCGAAAGACTGAACTCCGTCATCAGGGCAAGATAAAGCGCTGCCGCTGCGTGTCTCTCGGCGACAGTGGCATTGTCGTCGCCTATCCAGCACGCTGTTTTATCGGGGAAGGGGCCGGAACCGCTGACAATGCTGGGCAACAGCATCATGCCTTTGGCAATCACGCTTTTGAGCGAGGCCTCGATTGCTTCCTCCGGGGCATGCCCGAATTGCTGTGCAAGCATTTCATATTCCCTGCCGCCCATGAAGCGAGACGAGGGAACGGGACGGCCGAAAGCATCGACATTCAGGAGTGTGTCACGGGTGGGGTCGAGCGAACCCGCCGCGCCGCCGATGGCGAAATTCACCACCCAGGTGCCGGTGGAGACGACCGAAAAATCTCCGTCCCGGCGCAGAAGATGCGGCAGGAGCGATGCGTTGGAATCGTGGATGCCACAATAGACCGGCATATGCGGTGAAAGACCGGTTTCCATTGCCAGCGACGGGCGGATTGTTCCCAGCACATCGAAAGCGGAGCGAACCGGCGCCATCAAATGCTCGATGCCGAGACGCGCGACAAGCGAGGAGAAACTTTTCCGCCGTGGGTTCCAGAGATCCGTATGGCAGCCGAGCGAGGTCGTTTCCGTGGCCTGAATGCCCGTCAGTCGCCCCGCCCAATATTGCGCATAGGTGACGATGCTGCGCACTCTTGAGAAATCGTCTGGAAAGGCCGTTTTCTGGAAATGGATTTGCGCGCCAAGGTTCAGCCCGACGGGAAGCTGCGGTGAGCCGGTCTCGGCAAAATCGGGCCTGATGCCGCGATAGGCTTCTTCAATGGCTCCGGGATAGCTGTGTTCATAATCGAGCACCGGCATGGCGAGATCGCCGTTGCCATCGAGAAGTGCTGCCGAAGCGCCATGGGTGGTGATGGAAATTGCATCGAAACCGGGCTTCTGGCCGAAACGCTGAAGTGCGGAGAGAATGAAGCGCCAGAGCATTTCCACATCGTAGTGCGGATAAATTCCATCACGAAGGACGGGGTTCGCCTGTTTCTCGCCGACAATCTCTTCGCCGCTGCCGGTGTCGATGACGACGACCTTGGCATTGGTCTTGCCGATATCGATGACCGCGACGCGGCCCGGTTTGATGCTCTCGCTCATGGCAGATGGAACACCGTCACAAGATCTTTTGCGACCGGCGAATGATCGGGATTGCTCTCCATGATATCGGCCATATGAGCCCACCACTTCTTCATCACGGGATGGTCGGGCAGTGCCGCCATGCCGTGGTTCTTCGGGCGCGTCAGCACGCCGAACAGGATGTTGGTTTCCGGGTCGAGATGGATGGAGTAATCGCTTACACCCGCCTCGCGCAGCAGCGCCACCAGTTCCGGCCATATCTCGTCATGGCGCTTTTTATATTCGGCCTCTTTTCCGGCAAAGAGTTTCATCCTGAAGGCGTGTTTTTCAAGTTCCGGCATGGCTCAACCTCTCATTGTTCAGTTTCTGAGGGCCCGAAGGCGACGGACAACGATGGGGATGGCGATGGTGACGATGAGCAGCAGACCGACGAAGATCGACATGACGATACCGGGCACATTCAGAAGACCGAGCCCGAAGGTGACGAGGCCCATGACGAAAGCGGCAATGACCACGCCTGCAATGGTGCCGGAGCCACCGAGGATGGAGACACCGCCGAGCACCACCATGGTCACCACCTCAAGCTCCCACCCTTGAGCAATGGACGGGCGCGTGGAGCCGAGCCGCGACGTGAGGCAGACGGCGGCAATGCCGCTCATCAGGCCGGTGAGCAGGAAGAGGATGAACTTGACCCGCTCGACGGGTATGCCGGAGAAACGGGCGGCGAAGGGATTGTTGCCGATCACATAGACCTGCCGGCCGAAATTGGTGGCGTGCAGCAGAATGGCGAAGAGGATGGCCATGGCGATGAACAGCACGAATTCGAAAGAAATCACCCAGAAAACGTAACCCTGACCGAAATAGGCAAAATCGGCTGGATATTTGCCATAAGCCTGATCGCCCAGCACCATATAGGAAATGCCGCGAAACAGGCTCATCGTGCCGATGGTGACGACGATGGACGGCAGCTTCAGCCCTGCAACCAGAAAACCGTTGAACGCTCCGCACAAAATCCCGGTGCCGATGCCGATGGCGACGAGGCCGGGCGTGCCGACCCCCATCTGAACTGCCGCACCCATGGCGGTGGAGGCGAGCGCGATGATGGCGGCGACGGACAGATCGATTTCACCGGCGATGATTAGCAGCGCCATGGCGAAGGCGATGATCGCCTTTTCCGTGAAATTGAAGGTCGCATCCGACAGGTTCCAGGCATTGAGGAAATAGGGCGAGGCCAGCGAATTGGCGATGAAGATGAGGATCGCAACGCCAAGCAGCAGCACTTCCCAGCTGGCCATGATGCGGCGTAGCGGCGTGCCGAGCTTGTCTGGAATGATGCGCGGGTTCTGTGCTGGTTGAGGCGTCGTGCTCATGCTGCGGCCTCCCTGGCCTGATCGCTTGCTGCGCGGTCACGCAGGATGATACGGCCTTTTCGAGCTTCGGCACGGGCGTTGAAGACGACGGCGAGCACGATCACCACGCCGGAAATCGCCATCTGCGCGAAGGGCGAGATGCCGATGACGGGCAGGGCGTTCTTGATGACGCCGAGGAACAGCGCGCCGAGCACGGCACCCGGCACCGAGCCGATGCCGCCTGCAATCGAGATGCCGCCGATCACATTCGCCGCCACGCTGTCCAGCTCGAAACCGGCGGCGATATCGACATAGGCAACCGCATAACGCGAGACCCAGAGATAGCTGGCGAGACCGGCAAGAGCGCCTGACAGCACGAAGGCGAAGAAGCGCGTGCGGCCGACATCGATGCCCGCATAGACCGCGGCACTCGGATTACCGCCCGACGCATAGGCGGAGCGTCCGAAGGAGGTGCGGCTGAGTACCAGCCAGGCGCCGGCGATGATGAGGATCGCCACCCATGAAAGTACGGGCATGCCGAGGATCATGGTGCGCGGCACGTTGAGGAAGGTGGGCGAAAGCTGGTGCGCGTTCACCCAGCCACCACCAGAGAGCACGAAGGCCATGCCGCGATAAATGGTGAGCGTGCCGAGTGTGACGACGATGGGCGGAATGCCGAGCCACCAGACGAGCACGCCGTTGAGCGAGCCGAGAAAGGCGCCGATGCCGACCGCCATGACGATGAGAAGCGGCAGGGGAATGCCCGGAAAGGCGGCATTGGTCATCGCCACCGCCATGCCGGTGAAGGCGAGATTGGCGGCAACCGAAAGATCGATGGATTTGGTGAGAATGACCGCCATCTGGCCAAGCGCCAGAATGATGAGGATGGACGTGTCATTGAAAATATTGACGAGATTGCCGGGCCGGCTGAAACCGGGCGCGCGCAGCGCAAAACCGGCGATCATGATGACGATGATGCCTGCCAGCAGCCATTCGCGATTTTTGAGTAGACGTTGCATGGTTTTGCCCCTCTCAGGCATTGCCGGTGGCGGCGCGCACCAGCTTTTCCGGAGAAAAATCGGCGCGTTCGAACTGGCCCGCCATCAGGCCTTCGCGCATGACGATGGCGCGGTCGGACATGCCGAGGATTTCGGGAAGTTCGGATGAAATCATGATGATGGAGAGCCCTTCGGCGGCAAGCTCGCTGATGAAACCGTGCACGGCGGCCTTGGAGCCGATATCGATGCCCTTGGTGGGTTCATCGAGAATGATGACCTTGGGCTGGGTGGCGAGCCACTTGCCGATCACCACCTTCTGCTGGTTGCCGCCTGAAAGCGTGCCAACCGGCACCGAAAGGGCGGCCGCGCGCAGATCGAGCCGCGAGGCATATTTGCGCGCCAGCGCGAATTCATTGGCAGCGGCCAGAAACCCCTTGCGCGAGGTGCGCGTGAGCGATGGCAGCGACATGTTCTGGTAGATCGGCATGTCGAGCGCCAGCCCGTGGCGACCGCGCTCCTCTGGCACATAAACAATGCCGGCGCGGATCGCGTCTTCCGGCGAGCGGATGGTGAGCGGCTGGCCTTCCAGCGATACCTGTCCCGAAGCCGGCCGGGTAATGCCGAACAGCGACTGGCAGAGTTCGGAGCGACCGGCGCCGATCAGCCCGTAAAGGCCGAGAATCTCGCCCTTGCGCAGTTCGAGCGAAATATCGCGGAATTCCGTCTGATGCGAATAATCACGGACCGAAAGAACCGTCTGACCAAGTGTGACGGCCTGCTTGGGAAAGGCGTTCGTCACGTCGCGACCGACCATCAGCCGCACAATCTCGTCCTGCGGCGTGGCCGCAAGATTGCCCGCACCGACCATCCTGCCGTCGCGGAACACGGCGTAGTTCTCGGCGATCTCATAGACTTCATCGAACTTGTGGCTGATGAAGAGGATCGCCTTGCCCTGCCGCTTCAGGTTTTCGACGATGCGAAAGAGATCGTCGATCTCCTTGCGAGAAAGCGCAGCCGTCGGTTCGTCCATGATGACGATGCGCGCCTCGACCGACAGCGCGCGGGCGATGGCGACGAGGTGGCGCTGGGCAATGGACAGGTCCTTCAGCCGGATCGTCGGATCGATGGTGCTTTCCAGTTGTTCCAGCAGGGTTCTGGCGCGCGTGTTGATGGTCTTCCAGTCGATCAGACCGAAACGGCCTTTTGGCGCATGGCCTAGGAAGATGTTTTCGCCGACGGAGAGCTCGTCGAACAGCACGGTTTCCTGATGAATGGCGGTCACGCCGGCATCGATGGCGTCCTGTGCGCTGTGAAAATGGACAGGCTGACCATCGAGAAGGATTTCGCCCTCGTTCGGGCGGTAAATGCCGGTGAGGATTTTGACGAGCGTGGATTTGCCCGCGCCGTTTTCACCGATCAGCGCGGTGACCTTGCCGGGATAAAGCGCGATATCGACGCCATCCAGCGCTTTGACGCCGGGGAATATCTGGCTGATGCCGCGCATTTCGAGAATGGGCGTGGCGCTGGAAGTCGCTGGTATGTCTATGGTTTGGGTTTCAGCACGCATCATTCCGTCTTACCGGTCTGTTTTGAGTGAAGTGGCGAGGGGCACCCCCCTCTGCCCTGCCGGGCATCTCCCCCTCAAGGGGGAGATCGGCAAGCGGATAGCACCCTGCCTTATGGATCGAGCGGGTGCGGCATATCGATCTCCCCCCTTGAGGGGGAGATGCCCGGCAGGGCAGAGGGGGGTGCCCTCCGCAGACTGCCGTCACTTCTCAAGATCAAAAAATCTTCGAGAACTGATCGATATTCTTCGCATCATAAACAAACGGATCGGCCATCGCCGCTTCGCTGTTTTCGCCAACCTTGATCTTGCCCATGCGGCCGGCTTCGATTTCCGAGCCCGGCTTGCCATCGGTTTCGCCCTTCACCAGGCGATAGGCGATCTGGGTGGCGGAGTAGCCGAGGTCGATCGGGTTCCAGATGGCGAATTCCTTGGTGGCGCCCGACTTGATGGCGCCGGCCATTTCAGACGGCAGGCCAAGACCGGTCACATAGACCTGACCGATCTTGCCCGCGTCCTTCACGGCCTGCGAGGCGGCGAGAACGCCAACCGTTGTCGGCGCAACGATAACCTTCACATTCGGCTGCGAGGAGAGCAGGCCCTGCGCTTCGCGGTAGCTCTTGTCGGCCAGATCGTCGCCGTAAACCGTGGTGACAAGGTTGAGACCGGGGAAATCCTTCAGCTGCTTCTTCATCTCATCGATCCAGATATTCTGGTTCGTGGAGGTGGTGGTGGCCGAAAGAATGGCGAAATCGCCCTTGCCGCCTTCCAGATGCGATGCCGCAAGCTGCAGGCACATCTTGCCGATCAGCGCGTTGGAAGAGGGATTAAGCTGGAGAATGCGGCCTTCCGGTGCGACGCCCGAATCCCAGGAGATGACCTTGATGCCGCGCTGTGCCGCCTTTTTCAGTGCGGGAACCACGGCGTCGGGGTCATTGGCGGAAATGGCGATGGCGTCTACGCCCTGCGCGATCAGCGAATTGATGACTTCGATCTGGCCTTCCGCCGTGGTGCTGGTCGGGCCGGTATAGATGATCTCGACGCCGCCGAGGTCTTTTGCTGCTTCCTGCGCGCCCTTGTTGGCGGCTTCGAAAAAGCCGTTGCCGAGCGATTTGACCACCAGTGCGATCTTCACATCGGCGGCCTGGGCAACGCCGCCCAGCCCTGCGACGGAGAGCGCCGCGCTGAGCGCGAGAGCGCTCGTCAATGTTCTGCGTGTAAGTTTCATGTCCCTTTTCCTCCCGTTTTGAACCTTTTTCCTCCCTCCGGTGCTCCTCAGGCGACCGAAGAAGAATCCTCTTCATCCGGTGGGGCGGCTGTCTTGCCATCCCTCACCGCGCCGACGACCAGTAATTCGACGCCGGCATCTTCCACCATCCTTGCCGCCTCATCGGAAATCCCGTCATCGGTAATGATGGTCGAGACATTTTCGAGCGGGCATAAAATGAGGCTGGATCGCTTTCTGAATTTCGAAGAATCGACCATCACGATCAGCTCTTCCGCCTGCCGCATCAGCTTCTGCTCGCTCTGGATAACCAGTGCGTCGGATTCCATGATGCCGAGTGCGCCCACGCCTTGCGCACCGAGAAAAATCCGCCGCGCATAAAAATTGCGGATCGCATCATTCTCGAAAGGCGACAGGATGAGGCTTTGATCACGATAGATCGCGCCGCCCGGCACGCTGACATTGCATTTGGAATGCTTGACCAGATGCTCGGCGATGGCGAAAGAATTGGTCATGACCTGCAGGCGTCGCGCTGCCATGTAATGCACCATCTGAAATGTCGTCGTGCCGCCATTCAGGATGATCGCGTCGCCATCGTGGCAGAGATCGACCGCCTTGCGCGCAATTGCGCGTTTCTTGTCGATATTGACCGATTCGGACACCCGGAACGGCCGGGCGGCCAGATTGCCGAGCTGTGGCGGATGCACCGCTTCCGCCCCGCCGCGCACGCGGCGCAACTTGCCCTGAACATGCAGGGACGCGATATCCCGGCGGATCGTCGCTTCTGACGCATCCGTCAGTTCAGCAATATCCTGCACCGTCACGACAGCTTTTTCCTGCGTGGCGCTCAAGATGATGCGATGGCGTTCGCGTTCGTGCATGGGGTCCTCCTGATTGTGATTATTCGCAATCTCTTTACGTTGTCAATCAAGAACGATCAAATTAATCAATATCGCGCTGCAACATGAAAATTTATGATCGTTTTTGATTGACATTATGCTTTTGGATGCGCGATATCTGCCATCAAAGGAGGCGGGCCGGTATCGGCTCCGCGAATGCAGACAGATATTGGGAGGAAGACATGACGGGAAAATCCCGCCTTCTCGAAAGCCGTTGGGACGATGCCTATGCCAGAACGCTCGATGAGCCGGGCAAGCTGCTTTATCGCTCCAATCTGCTCGGTGCCGACAAGCGCATCACCAATTATGGCGGCGGAAACACATCTGCAAAGGTGCTTGAGGCCGACCCGCTGACGGGCGAGAAGGTCCGCGTCATGTGGGTGAAGGGCTCCGGCGGCGATGTCGGCACCATCAAGCTCGATGGTTTTGCAACGCTTTATCTCGACAAGCTGGAAGCGCTGAAGGGCATTTACAAGGGCGTTGCGGATGAAGACCGCATGGTCGGCTTCCTGCCGCATTGCACCTTCAACCTCAATCCGCGCGCGGCTTCCATCGATACGCCACTGCACGGTTTCGTGCCCTATGATCATGTCGACCATATGCATCCGGACGCGATCATCGCCATCGCCGCCTCGAAGAATTCGAAAGAATTGACGCAGCAGATATTCGGTGACGATATCGGCTGGCTGCCCTGGCGTCGCCCCGGTTTCCAGCTCGGTCTCGATCTCGAAGCTTTCGTCAAGGCCAACCCGAAGGCCAAGGGCGTCGTGCTGGAAAGTCACGGCCTCTTCACCTGGGATAATGACGCCAAGACGTGTTACGAACTGACGCTCGCCATCATCAACAAGGCGATCGAATGGTTTGCAGCCAAGACCGAAGGCAAGACGATTTTTGGCGGCGCGGTGGCGAAGAGCCTGCCGCTTGCCGAACGCCGCGCCATTGCCGCCCGGTTGATGCCGGAAATCCGTGGCCGCATCGGCCGCGAGGAGCGCAAGCTTGGCCATTTCGACGATCAGGACGCGGTTCTCGAATTCGTCAACTCGAATGACCTGAAGCCGCTCGGCGCGCTCGGCACATCCTGCCCGGATCACTTCCTGCGGACGAAAATCCGCCCGCTGATCCTCGATCTCGATACGGCGAAGCCGGATGTGGACGCTCTGACGGCAAGTCTCGACAAGGCGCTGGAGGCTTACCGCGCCGATTATACCCGCTACTATGAAGCCTGCCGCCACGATAATTCGCCTGATATACGCGACCCTAACCCGGTGATTTTCCTGATCCCCGGCGTCGGCATGTTGTCCTTCGCGAAGGACAAGGCCACCGCCCGCATTGCCGGTGAGTTTTACGTCAACGCCATCAACGTCATGCGTGGTGCGTCCACCGTCTCCGAATATCAGGGCCTTCCCGAGCAGGAAGCCTTCGATATCGAATATTGGCTGCTGGAAGAGGCAAAGCTTCAGCGCATGCCGAAGCCGAAGAGCCTTGCCGGCCGGGTGGCTTTCGTCACCGGCGGTGCTGGCGGTATCGGCCGGGCGACGGCGGAACGGCTGGCGGGCGAGGGCGCCTGCGTGGTTCTGGCGGATATTGACGAAGCGGCGCTGGAAGCCGCCAAGGGCGATTTCGTCAACCGTTACAGCACTGACGCGGTGCGTACCGTCAAGCTGGATGTCACGAAAGAGGATGCCGTCATTGCGGCCTTCGCGGAAGCAAGCGTGGAATTCGGCGGCGTGGATATCCTCGTTTCCAATGCCGGTATCGCTTCCTCCGCTCCGGTGGAAGACACGACGCTTGCCATGTGGAACAAGAATATCGACATTCTCGCCACCGGCTATTTCCTCGTTTCGCGGGAAGCTTTCCGGCTGCTGCGGCGCCAGAATCTCGGCGGCAACGTGGTGTTCGTCGCCTCGAAAAATGGTCTCGCTTCCTCGCCCAATGCGTCCGCCTATTGCACGGCCAAGGCCGCGGAAATTCATCTGGCCCGTTGCCTCGCGCTCGAAGGGGCGGAAGCGGGCATTCGCGTCAACACCGTCAATCCCGATGCCGTGCTGCGCGGTTCGAAAATCTGGACTGGTGAATGGCGCGAACAGCGGGCGGCCTCATCCAAAATCGAAGTGACCGATCTGGAGGAACATTACCGCAAGCGCTCCATGCTGAAGCTCAATGTCTTCCCGGAAGATATCGCCGAAGCGATCTACTTCCTGGCGTCCGACGCCTCCGCCAAGTCGACCGGCAACATCATCAATGTCGATGCCGGTAATGCGCAGAGTTTTACGCGGTAGGGTGTCGGTGGATACCGACATATAAAAAGACACGATGCTTTGAGAAGTGGCGAAAGCCCCACCTCCGTCATTCCGGCTCAAGGCCGGAATGACGGAGGTGGTGGTGTCGCGGGCCGAAGCACCTGTTGTGTTCATTACCCGGGAGGAAAAGATGACCGAGACGAAAATCGCCGCCGATGTGATCGCGGCCGAAAACGACAAACGCGCCGCGGCGCTGAAGGACGATTATCAGGCGCTGGGCAACCAGCTTGCGCGGCGCAATATCGATATCGAGGCCGTCACGGCCAAGGTCGCGGAATTTTTCGTCGCAGTACCATCCTGGGGTGTTGGCACCGGCGGCACCCGCTTTGCCCGTTTTCCCGGCACGGGCGAGCCGCGCGGCATTTTCGACAAGCTGGATGATTGCGCCGTCATCAACCAGCTGACACGGGCGACGCCCAATGTTTCCCTGCATATTCCGTGGGACAAGGAGGAGCCGAAGCAATTGAAGGCCCATGCCGATGCGCTGGGTCTCGGCTTCGACGCCATGAATTCCAACACGTTTTCGGATGCGCCCGGCCAGAGCCATTCCTACAAATACGGTTCGCTCAGCCACACGGACGCCGCCACGCGCCGACAGGCGGTCGAGCACAACATAGAGTGCATTGAGATCGGCAATGCCATCGGCTCGAAGGCGCTGACGGTGTGGGTGGGCGATGGTTCGAACTTCCCCGGCCAGAGCAATTTCACCAGAAGTTTCGAGCGTTATCTTGCCGCCATGGCCGATATCTACAAGGCGCTGCCGGATGACTGGCGCATTTTTTCCGAACACAAGATGTACGAGCCGGCCTTCTATTCGACCGTCGTGCAGGACTGGGGCACCAATTACCTCATCGCCAATACGCTCGGCGAAAAGGCCTTCTGCCTCGTCGATCTCGGCCACCATGCGCCGAACACCAATATCGAGATGATCGTCGCCCGGCTCATCCAGTTCGGCAAGCTCGGCGGTTTCCACTTCAATGACAGCAAATATGGCGATGACGATCTGGATGCCGGTTCAATCGAGCCATACCGCCTGTTCCTCGTTTTCAACGAGCTGGTGGATGCCGAATATCGCGGCGTGAAGGGTTTCCATCCCGCCCATATGATCGACCAGTCGCACAATGTGACGGACCCGATCGAAAGCCTGATCTCCAGCGCCAACGAAATCCGCCGCGCCTATGCGCAGGCGCTGCTGGTGGATCGCGCGGCCCTCGACGGCTTTCAGCAGGACAATGATGCGCTGATGGCTTCCGATATGCTGAAGCGGGCCTATCGCACCGATGTCGAACCGATTCTTGCCCAGGCGCGGCAATTGGCGGGCGGCGCGATCGATCCGGTCGCGACTTATCGTGCGAGCGGCTATCGCAAGCGTGTCGCGGCGGACCGGCCGGCTTCGATCGGCGGCAGCGGCGGTATTGTGTAAGGGCGTTGTTTTTTGGGGACGTCCCCCACACCCGTCACCCCGGACTTGATCCGGGGTCCAGTGCGATCAAGTCCTTGATCGCGCAAGAGTCTTTCACGGCGCAGTCGCGCCGTGTCTGGATGCCGGATCGAGTCCGGCATGGCGGAAATAGTGTCACTTCCCCGAAGGCGATTGCCGGCGTACCTGAAACGTATGCTCCGGCCCGGGAAACGCCCCCGAGCGAACCTCATCGGCATAGGCCGCCGCTGCTTCCGAGACCACCGGGCCAAGATCGGCGAAACGCTTGACGAATTTCGGTTTGAAATCGGTGAAAAGGCCGAGCATGTCGTCGGAAACGAGCACCTGCCCATCGCAGGCCGGCGATGCGCCGATGCCAACCGTGGGTGCGGCGAGTTTTTCGGTCAGTTCGCGGGCGAGCGGCTCGACGGTGCCTTCCACGACGATGGCGAAGGCGCCGGCCTGATCGACCGCAATCGCGTCACGCCAGATTTTTTGCGTTTCCGCATCCGAATGTCCGAGCGAGCGGAAGCCGCCGGCGGTGTGCACCAGCTGCGGCATGAGCCCGACATGGCCGAACACCGGAATGCCGCGTGCCACCAGAAAGGCGATGGTTTCGGCCATTTCCTCGCCGCCTTCCAGCTTCACGCCGTCGCAGCCGGTTTCCTGCATCAGCCGCACGGCATTGCGGAACGCCTGTTCCTTGGATTCCTGATAGGTGCCGAAGGGAAGATCGACGATGACGCAGGCATGTTCGACGCCACGCATGACGGCGCGGCCGTGGGCGATCATCATATCCAGCGTGACGCCGACCGTCGTGTCCATGCCGTAAAGCACCATGCCGAGGGAATCGCCGACCAGGAGCAGATCGCAATGCGGATCGAGCAGACGGGCAATCGGCGTGGTATAGGCGGTGAGGCAGACGATGCGCGCCTCGCCCTTCATCTGCCGGATGGAGGCCGTCGTCAGCCGCTTGTGTTTTCCATGGGCGCTCATTCGGCCGCCTCCCGTTGATTGATCCTGTCGCGCCCGATGACGCGGTTGTCGAGGAGCCTCGTGCTGCCAAGCCTGACGAACAGCGCCACCAGCACCGTTCCCGCCTGCAATGAAGCAACGGGGGCGAGCGTATCGGGATCGCGCACCGCAACGACTTCCGGTGAGGCCAGCGGCTCGGCGGCGATGAATTTTTCTATGGCCGCCTCGAATGCGGCGGGGTCGTCGAAGCCTTCACCATAAAGCCGTTCCGCCTCATCGAGTGCCTGCGGCACGATCACCGCGGCGGCGCGTTCCGCGTGGCTCAGATAGACGTTACGCGAGGAGCAGGCCAGCCCATCCGGCTCACGCACGGTGGCGACGGGAACGACCCTGACCGGCTGGGCAAGATCCTCGACCATGCGGCGGATCAGCGTTACCTGCTGATAATCCTTCTCGCCGAAATAGGCGGCGTCCGGCTGGACGAGATTAAAAAGCTTGGTCACGACCGTCGTAACACCGGCGAAATGCCCCGGACGCACCGCGCCTTCGAGCTCGCGGCCCAGTTCCGGCACATCCACGACGGTCTGCATGGGGCGCGGATACATTTCCGTCACCTCCGGCGCGAAAAGAATGTCGACACCTGCCTCTTCCAGAAGCGCGCTGTCGCGGGCGAGATCGCGGGGGTAACGGGCAAGATCTTCATTGGCCCCGAACTGCAGCGGATTGACGAAGATCGACACCACTGTCACGTCGTTTTCAGCCTTCGCTTTGGCAACGAGCGTCAAATGGCCGATATGGAGAAAGCCCATGGTCGGCACGAAGCCGACAGTCTTTCCATCGCGGCGAAATGTGGCGGTCAGGCCGCGCAATTCGGCGACGTTTTTTACAAGGCGCATGGGCTCTCCTCCGGCTCCCCGATCGCCGTCCGGCGAAAGGTGCTGGATAGAACTCGATTTGCCGAACGGGGTCAACGCGGCTTTGAGCATTATATCGATTAACACCTTGAGGGGCGGTTCAAGGCCCAGCAACCCAGATTGGCGGGCGCTTTTCAGCGAAGGCGTTCCTTCCTTCGCGCGCCTCTTCACCGGTACTGATTGTGGCGATGACGCTT
The DNA here is from genome assembly GCF_058803865.1 of Agrobacterium sp. GW821-FHT14E08. Taxonomy (NCBI): domain Bacteria; kingdom Pseudomonadati; phylum Pseudomonadota; class Alphaproteobacteria; order Hyphomicrobiales; family Rhizobiaceae; genus Agrobacterium; species Agrobacterium sp. GW821-FHT14E08. Next base: position 440,347 of record NZ_JBXAPJ010000003.1, read on the forward strand.
TCGGCAAAAGCGAGCCGGTCACCGCTCGGCATGTCGCGCATCGCCAGTAATGCCGCCTTTCCAGCTGCGATTGCACCCGGCGCGTTTTGCCGCAAGCGGGCAAGAACCTCCTCTATCACGGCATCGAGTGCAGCGGATGGCGCAGTGCGGTTGACAAGGCCCATGCGCTCGGCTTCCGCGGCGATGAACGGTTGGCCGAGATAGGCCATTTCGTGAAGCCTTCCCGGCGGTATTCTGGTGAGAAGTTTCGCCGCCACCATAGCCGGGAAAAGCCCGACGCGCACTTCCGGTAGGCCGAACTCGGCATGATCGGCGGCATAGGCAAGGTCGCAGGCCGCGATGAGCCCGAGCCCACCGGCCAGAACCCGACCATTGATGCGGGCAATCACGATCTTGTCGCAGATTTCGATGGCTCGTATCACATCGGCGATGGGGTTCGTTCCGTCTCTGGAGAGGAACATGCCGCCCGCACTTTCCTTCAGGTCAGCACCGGAGCAGAAGCTGCGGTCTCCCGCAGCCGTTATCACCACGGCGCGAAGGTTGCCATCGCCGGAGGCCGCGCGGAGCGCATCCGTCAAGGCGTCGGTCATTGCGGCGTTCATGGCGTTGTGGACGTCCGGCCGGTTGAGCGTCAGCCACAGAACGTCCTTGCGCTTTTCGCTCAACAATTCATCCGCCATGGGTATCACCTTCCATATTTGCAGCAAGCAGCGCTTTGCCGGCCCGGGCTGCATTCGCCCTGCCGAGATGCCGGCTGATCCAGTCTCCGGTTTTCGCCACTGCCATCAGGTCGATACCAGTTTTAATGCCAAGCCCGTGCAGCAGGTAAACGACATCTTCGGTGGCGACATTGCCGCTGGCCCCCGGTGCGAAGGGGCAGCCGCCCAGCCCGGCCACCGAACTGTCGAAGACGGAGATACCTTCATCCAGCGAGGCCAGAACATTGGCGACGCCCTGCCCATAGGTGTCGTGGAAATGCATGGCGAGTTTTTCACGCGGGATGCGGGCAGACACCCGCTTGATGAGATTGCGAATCTGGTCCGCCGTGCCGACGCCGATCGTATCGCCGAGCGAAATTTCGTAACAGCCGAGTGCGATGAGCGCATCGGCCATCGCCGCCACCTCATTGGGTGCAACCGTACCGTCATAGGGGCAGCCGGCTATGCAGGAGACGTAACCGCGCATAAGGATGTTCCGGCCGGCTGCGGCTGATGCGACATCGCGCAGGCGCTCGAGGCTTTCGGCGCGCGAGCAGCCGATATTGTGCTGGCTGAACCCTTCGGATGCGGAGACGAAAACGGCGATTTCCGTCGCGCCGGCTTCAAGGGCGGCCTCGAAACCTTTCATATTGGGAACGAGCGCCGGATAGTCGGTGCCGGGTCGCCGTTCGAGGCCTTGAAACACCTCTTTCGAACCCGCCATTTGCGGCACTTTTTTGGGTGAGACGAAAGCGCCCGCTTCCACCGCCGTCAATCCGGCTGCGGCCAGCCGTTCGATCAACTCGATCTTGATGGCGGCTGGAACCTCGGCGCTTTCGTTCTGCAAGCCGTCACGTGCCCCCACTTCGACGATTTTTACCCTTCGGGGCCAGCTCATCTCAACCGGCCTCCGGCTCGAAATCCACCAGCACCGCACCGGCCGCGACCATATCGCCCTCGTTGCAATTGATGGCCGTGACGGTGCCTTTTGCCGGCGCACGGATCGTGTGTTCCATTTTCATCGCCTCCATCACCACAAGCGCTTCGCCGGCTTCCACCGCAGCACCGCTGCTGCTCAGCAGGGCGCGAATGACGCCGGGCATGGGTGCTTCGAGACCGCCGGTATGGGTAGTGGACTCCGCACTATCGACGGGATCCGGCTGGCTGATGCGATAATGCTCGCCATCCAGAAAAAGCGCGTACCGGCCATCCTCCGCAAAGAAACGGCCCTGCCTTTTCCTGCCTTCCACGGTCGCACGGAATTTACCGTCCTCCGAGAGGCCGCCATGGGCGCTGATCGCCCGTCCGTCGATCTCCAGCGAAAAACCATCCGCCTCATGCGTGACGCCGACGCCAAGCGGCTGGTTGTCAAACACGAAATACAGCGTTTCCCTTGCCGGCGCGTTGAGGCGGAAGGCGGCCGTTATGTTCCACGGGCTATGGGGATCGGCCTGCGAACCCGGCTTTCCGTTTTTCTGCCGCGCAAGCAGCAGTCCAAGCGCGGCCATGGCTACCTCGTTCCCCTCCGTTGCTGCCGGAGCAAACAGCGCCGCTTCGTTACGGGCGATGAAACCGGTGTCGAGATCGGCGTTCGCAAAGGCCGCCAATCCCGCAAGCCGCGTCAGAAAGGCGGCATTGCTGGTGACGCCGAAGATCGCCAGTTTTTCGAGCGCCAACCGCAGACGCCGCACGACCGACGGGCGATCATGGTCCCAGACGATCAGCTTGGCGATCATCGGGTCGTAATGCACGGTAATGGTGTCGCCGGCGCGGATACCGCTATCTATCCTGAGATGCGGCCCTTCATCGGGAAAGATGAGATGGCTGACAGTACCGATCGACGGCAGAAAATCATGCGCCGGGTCTTCGGCGTAAATCCGCGCCTCGATGGCGTGGCCGTTTATGCTGAGACCGGCCCAGTCTTCCGGCAGGGCCTCTCCATTGGCGACGCGGATCTGCCATTCGACCAGATCGAGACCGGTAATATATTCCGTCACCGGATGTTCGACCTGAAGCCTCGTATTCATTTCCATGAAATAGAAGTCGCCGGAAGGGTCGAGCAGAAATTCCACGGTTCCCGCGCCGCGATAATCGATGGCGCGGGCGGCGGCGATCGCCGCTTCATACATGCGCTGCCGAAGTGCATCGGGCAGGCCGGGGGCAGGGGCTTCCTCTATGACCTTCTGGTGCCGGCGCTGGATCGAGCAGTCGCGCTCGAAAAGCGAAACACAATGGCCCTGGCCATCGGCAAAAACCTGCACTTCCACATGGCGTGGCCGCTCCAGATATTTTTCGATCAGGATGCGGTCGTCGCCGAAAGCGGCAAGCGCTTCCCGCTTGGCGCCGGCAAGTTCGGCTGCAAATTCGCGTTTCTTGCGGACGATGCGCATGCCTTTGCCGCCACCGCCGGCCGAGGCCTTGATCAGCACCGGATAACCGATGCCGCGGGCCTCCTCGGCAAGCCGCGCATCGGCCTGATCCTCACCATGATAGCCCGGAACAACGGGGACGCCCGCCTTCGCCATCAGTGCCTTCGCCTCGCTTTTTCCGCCCATGGCGCGGATGGCATCGGGCGTTGGGCCGATGAAAACGAGACCGGCAGCGGCGCAGTCTTCCGCAAAACCGGCATTCTCGGAGAGAAAGCCGTAACCTGGATGAATGGCCTCCGCGTTGCTTGTGCGCGCCGCGGCAATGATTTTTCCCGCATCGAGATAGGACGAACGCGCAGGCGCGGGGCCGATGCCGATGGCCTCATCTGCCAGCGCCACATGCATGGCGTCGCGGTCGGCATCGGAATAGACCGCAACGGTGCGGATGCCCATCTTACGGGCGGTGCGGATGATGCGGCAGGCGATTTCGCCCCTGTTGGCGATCAGTATTTTCGAGAACATTGTCGCCTCACATCCTGAATATGCCGAAACGGGTAGGTTCAATCGGCGCGTTCAGCGCGGCCGACAGGCCAAGACCTAGTACAAGGCGGGTGTCCTTCGGGTCTATGATGCCATCGTCCCAAAGTCGGGCGCTGGCATAATAGGGATGTCCCTCCCGCTCGTATTTTTCCCGGATCGGCTGTTTGAACGCCTCTTCGCCTTCCTTCGACCAGTGGCGGCCATCGGCCTCGATGCCGTCTCGGCGGATTTGCGCCAGAACGGAAGCCGCCTGTTCTCCGCCCATCACGGAAATGCGGGCATTCGGCCACATCCACAGGAAGCGTGGTGAATAGGCCCGGCCGCACATGCCGTAATTGCCGGCCCCGAAGGAGCCGCCGATGATGACGGTGAATTTCGGCACTTTGGCTGAAGCGACCGCAGTCACGAGCTTTGCGCCATCCTTGGCGATACCACCAGCCTCATAGGCCTTGCCGACCATGAAGCCGGTGATGTTTTGCAGGAAAACGAGGGGAATACCGCGCTGGCAGCAGAGTTCGATGAAATGTGCGCCTTTGAGCGCTGATTCCGAGAAAAGAATGCCGTTATTGGCGACGATACCAACGGGATAGCCATGGATATGGGCGAAACCGCAGACCAGGGTGGTGCCGTAAAGCGCCTTGAATTCATCGAATTCGGAACCGTCCACCAGACGCGCGATGATCTCGCGCACCTCGAAGGGTTTTCTCGTATCGGCGGGAACGATGCCATAGAGCTCTTCGGCTGGATAAAGCGGCTCCGTCGGCTCGCGAATATCCATCTCCACCTGTTTACGGCGGTTGAGGGTGGAAACGATCCGCCGGGTCAGCGCCAGCGCGTGGCGGTCATTATTGGCGTAATGATCGGTAACGCCGGATTGGCGGGAGTGCACATCGGCGCCGCCAAGTTCTTCCGCGCTCACCACTTCGCCGGTCGCGGCCTTCACCAGCGGCGGGCCGCCGAGGAAGATCGTGCCCTGATTTTTGACGATCACGGACTGGTCACTCATGGCAGGTACATAGGCCCCGCCCGCCGTGCAACTGCCCATCACCACGGCAATCTGGGCGATGCCTTCCGCCGACATATTCGCCTGATTGTAGAAGATGCGGCCGAAATGATCGCGGTCGGGAAACACCTCGTCCTGATTGGGCAGGTTCGCGCCGCCGGAATCCACCAGATAGATGCAGGGCAGCCGGTTCTCCGTGGCGATCTCCTGAGCGCGCAGATGTTTCTTCACCGTCAGCGGATAATAGGTGCCGCCTTTCACTGTCGCATCATTGGCGACGATGACGCATTCGCGGCCAGAGACCCGGCCGATGCCGGTGACGATGCCGGCGGCGGGAACGGGTTCGTCATAGACCTCGTAAGCCGCGAATTGCGAGAATTCCAGGAATGGACTGCCGGGGTCGAGAAGGGCTTCGATCCGGTCGCGCGCCAGCAATTTGCCGCGGGAAAGATGCCGTTCGCGGGCCTTGTCGCCGCCGCCTCTGGAGATTTTCTCGACGTGCTGCCGCAGGTCCTCCACCAGACCCGACATGAAATCGACATTGGCGGCAAAGGTTGGATCGCGGTTCAGACTGGATGTAAGCTTCATCGCGTGTCCTCACCCGTTGCCCTTGACCAGTTCGCGGCCGATCAGCATCCGGCGGATTTCGCTGGTGCCCGCGCCGATTTCATAGAGCTTGGCGTCGCGCAGCAGCCGTCCGGCCGGGCTTTCATTGACATAACCGGAACCGCCGAGAAGCTGGATTGCATCCAGCGCCACCTGTGTCGCCCGTTCGGCGGCGAAGAGAATCGCGCCTGCTGCATCTTGCCTCGTGATGCGGCCATTGTCGCAAGCGCGGGCAACGGCATAGACATAGGCGCGCGATGCATTCATGGCCGAATAGATATCGGCAAGTTTGCCCTGCACCAGCTGGAACTCGCCGATCGGCTTGCCGAACTGCTTGCGCTCGCGGGCATAGGGCAGCACCAGATCGATAGCCGCCTGCATGATGCCGACCGGGCCGGCGGCCAGCACGGCGCGCTCGTAATCCAGTCCGCTCATCAGCACCGTCACGCCGTCATTCAAGCGGCCGAGAATGTTCTCTTCCGGCACCTCGCAATCCGTAAATACCAGTTCCGAGGTGGGGGAGCCGCGCATGCCGAGCTTGTCGAGTTTCTGGGCCGGGCGAAACCCCTTGAAGCCCTTTTCGATCAGGAAGGCGGTAATGCCGCGCGGGCCGGCGGACATATCCGTCTTGGCATAGACCACCAGCGTATCGGCCTCATGGCCATTGGTGATCCACATCTTCGCGCCGTTCAGCATATAGCGGTTGCCTCTGCGCTCCGCCTTCAGCCGCATCGACACGACATCCGAACCGGCCTCCGTCTCGCTCATGGCGAGCGAACCGACATGTTCGCCGGAGACGAGTTTCGGCAGATATCTGTGCTTCTGCTCTTGCGTTCCCCAGCGGTGAATCTGGTTGATGCAGAGGTTGGAATGGGCGCCATAGGAGAGGCCGATGGAAGCGGAAGCCCGGCTTATCTCTTCCATCGCCACGCAATGGGCGAGATAGCCCATGTCGGCACCGCCGAATTCTTCCGAAACCGTGATGCCGTGCAGACCGAGCTCACCCATTTCCGGCCAGAGCTTGCGTGGAAAACGGTCGTCGCGGTCGATCTCTGCCGCCAAAGGGGCGATTTTATCGTCTGCGAATGCGCTTGCGCTGTCGCGCAATGCTGCGATTTCCGGGCCGAGATCGGCATCGAAAATGGCGGCGAGGTTCAAACTCATCGCGTCTCCTCCTCCGGACGGCTTTTGCCGCCGTCCCTTTTGTCAGTAGCCGGCACCTCCTCCGCGCCGGCAACCCTTGATTTACGGCGTGTCACCCCCGGTGAAGGCGGCGGAACGGCGCACGAATGTCTTGATGGCGAAATTGGACTGGATGCGCGACACGCCGGGAACCGTGGTCAGGAAATCCAGAAGTTCCTGATAATGCGGCAGATCCCGCACCATGGCGTGGATCAGATAATCCGAACTGCCGCTGGTCTGATAACCGCCCACCACTTCCGGAATGGAGGCGACATGGTGTTCGAAGGTCGTCAGCGCTTCCTTGATCTGCCGTTCCAGCGTGACGGAGATGAAGACACCCATATTGCCGAGCAGCCGGTTCTCATCGAACACGGCGGTATAACCACGAATGATGCCTTCCTCTTCCAGCTTGCGCACGCGCCGCAGCGTTGGCGTGAAGGAAAGGCCTATCCGCGCTGCCAGGTCACGCCAGCTCACCCGCCCGTCATCGCCGAGCACATGCAGAATCTTCCGGTCGAAACTGTCGAGCTCAATCATGGATCATTTGCTCTATGATATGACTAATTGTTGGATCAAAGATATCGTCAATCAAAAAACTGTCAATCAAAATAGCTTTGAAATGAATTCGAGATAGTGATAGCGTTCACGTCAGTCGAGGTCTGGAGGAGATCACGATGACGGTCGTTTTCTCAAAGCGGGAGAATGGCCAAGGGAGGTGAATTTGGCTGTGCATGACCCTGTCGTGATCGTCGGGGCCGCCCGTACTGCTATGGGTGGGTTCCAGGGCGAATTCAAATCGGTGGCCGCGCCCGACTTGGGGGCCGCGGCGATCCGCGCGGCCGTCGAACGGGCTGCGGTTCCACCCACTGATATTGACGATGTGCTGATGGGCTGTGTGCTTACGGCCGGACAGGGGCAGGCTCCGGCCAGACAGGCGGCCATTGCCGCCGGAATCCCCAACTCGGTTGGCGCGACGACCATCAACAAGATGTGCGGCTCGGGCATGAAAGCGATCATGCTGGGCCATGACCAGATTGCGGCGGGAAGCTCTTCCATCGTGCTTGCAGGCGGCATGGAAAGCATGAGCAATGCGCCCTATCTGCTGGATCGCGCCCGCAACGGCTATCGTCTAGGCCACGGCAAACTCACCGACCACATGTTTCTGGATGGCCTCGAGGATGCCTATGACAAGGGCCGGCTGATGGGCACTTTCGCGGAAGATTGTGCTGAAGCCTACCAATTCACCCGTGCCATGCAGGATGACTATGCGCTGAGCTCGCTGGAGCGCGCTCGTCGCGCCATCGCCGAGGGGGCTTTCGAAGCGGAAATAGCGCCTGTCGGCGATGTCGCCGTGGACGAGCAGCCGGGCAAGGCGAAGCCGGAAAAAATCCCGCAGCTGAAACCCGCCTTCCGCGATGGCGGAACGGTGACGGCGGCCAATTCCAGTTCGATTTCCGATGGTGCGGCCGCTCTTGTTCTCATGCGTCGCTCCGAAGCGGAAAGGCGGGGCCTTTCACCGCTGGCGACCATTATTGGTCAGGCCTCCCATGCGGATGCGCCCGCCGGATATCCAACGGCTCCCATCGGCGCGATGAAAAAGCTGTTCGATAGAACCGGCTGGACGGCGCGGGATGTCAATCTGTTTGAAATCAACGAGGCCTTTGCCGTGGTGGCGATGGCGGCGATGCGCGATCTCGATTTGCCGCATGACAAGGTGAATGTGCATGGCGGCGCCTGCGCGCTCGGCCATCCGATTGGCGCTTCCGGCGCGAGGATCGTCGTCACCTTGCTGGCCGCTTTGCAGCGCCATGGTTTGAAACGCGGCGTTGCTGCCGTGTGCATCGGCGGCGGTGAAGCAACCGCGCTCGGCATAGAGCGACATTAAGGGAGGCGGCGATGATCCTGAATGACGCCCAGCAGCAGATCAGGGACATGGCCCGCGATTTCGCCCGCGAGCGGCTTGCCCTTGGTGCCAGCGCGCGCGACCGGGAAAGCCGGTTCCCGAAAGACGAGCTGAAGGAGATGGGCGCGCTCGGTTTCCTAGGCATGCTGGTCTCAGAAGACTATGGCGGGTCGGAAACCGGCGCCGTCGCCTATGCCCTTGCGTTGGAGGAAATCGCTGCCGGTGACGGGGCCTGTTCCACCATCATGAGCGTTCACAATTCGGTCGGCTGCGTGCCAATCCTGAAATTCGGGACCGAAGACCAGAAACAGCGCTTCCTGCCGAAATTGTCTTCCGGCGAGTGGATTGGCGGCTTTGCCTTGACCGAACCGCAGGCCGGGTCTGACGCCTCTAATCTGAAAACACGCGCCCGGCGCGACGGCGACCGATACATTCTGGATGGTGCGAAACAGTTCATCACATCAGGCAAAAATGGCGATGTCGTCATCGTTTTTGCCGTCACCGATGCGGCGGCGGGCAAGAAGGGCATCACGGCCTTCATCGTGCCGACCGATACGCCGGGTTACGAGGTGATCAGAGTCGAGGAAAAACTCGGGCTGCACTCTTCGGATACCTGCCAGATTGCCTTTACCGACATGGCGGTCCCGGCGCAATTGCGGCTGGGCGACGAGGGGCAGGGTTATCGCATCGCGCTCGCCAATCTGGAAGGCGGACGCATCGGCATTGCCGCGCAGGCCGTCGGCATGGCGCAGGCGGCTTTTGAGGCGGCGCGGGATTATGCCCGCGAGCGCAAGGCCTTCGGACAGGCAATCATCGAGCATCAGGCGGTGGCGTTTCGTCTCGCGGACATGGCGACGCGCATTGAGGCGGCGCGGCAGCTGGTGCTGCATGCGGCGGCGCTGAAGGAAGCGGGTGAACCCTGTCTTTCGGAGGCCTCGATGGCGAAGCTCTTCGCCTCCGAAATGGCCGAGCGGGTCTGCTCGGACGCCATCCAGATTCACGGCGGTTACGGTTACATGGCGGATTATCCGGTGGAGCGGATCTATCGCGATGTGCGCATCTGCCAGATTTACGAGGGAACCAGCGATGTCCAGCGCATGGTCATCGCGCGAAACCTCTGAAAATTGTTTCGTCGTCTGGAGGAGATGGCGATGGGAGGAGTAGAATGGATATTACCGAAACCACGCATCTCAGCCTGCATGTGCCGGAGCCCGCGGTGCGGCCCGGCGACCAGCCGGATTTCTCCAATGTGAAAATACCCAAGGCCGGCTCCGTGCCGCGCCCGGAGGTGGATGCAGCGCCGGAAAGCATGCGCGATCTCGCCTATTCCATCATTCGCGTCCTCAACCACCAGGGCGAGGCCGTCGGGCCATGGGCAGGGCTGCTCTCGGACGAGGAATTGCTGGTGGGCCTTAGAAACATGATGCGGCTTCGCGCTTTCGATGCCCGTATGCTGATGGCGCAACGGCAGGGCAAAACTTCCTTTTACATGCAGCATCTGGGCGAGGAGGCGGTCAGCTGCGCCTTCCGCAAGGCGCTTTCCAAAGGCGACATGAATTTCCCGACTTACCGGCAGGCGGGTCTCCTGATCGCCGACGACTATCCGCTCGTCACCATGATGAACCAGATCTATTCCAACGAGCTGGACCCGCTGCATGGGCGGCAAATGCCGGTTCTCCACTCCTCGAAGGAGCATGGTTTCTTCACCGTGTCCGGCAATCTTGCCACGCAATATGTGCAGGCGGTTGGCTGGGCGATGGCCTCGGCCATCAAGGGCGATACGAAAATCGCAGCCGCGTGGATCGGCGACGGCTCGACGGCGGAATCGGATTTTCATTCCGCGCTGGTCTTTGCCTCCACCTACAAGGCGCCGGTGATCCTCAACATCGTCAACAACCAATGGGCCATTTCCACTTTTCAGGGCATTGCGCGCGGCGGTTCCGGCACCTTTGCAGCGCGGGGGCTGGGTTTCGGTATTCCGGCGCTCCGGGTCGACGGCAATGATTATCTCGCCGTCTATGCCGTGGCGCGATGGGCGGTGGAGCGCGCGCGCCGCAATCTCGGCCCGACGCTGATTGAATATGTGACCTATCGTGTCGGCGCACATTCCACCTCCGACGATCCGAGCGCCTATCGTCCCAAGACTGAATCCGAGGCCTGGCCGCTGGGCGACCCGGTTCTCAGGCTGAAGAAACATCTCATTCTGCGCGGTTTCTGGTCGGAGGAGCGGCACCGGCAGGCGGAAGCGGAAATCGCCGATGAGGTGATCGAGGCGCAGCGCGAGGCGGAAAGCCACGGCACGCTGCATGCGGGCGGCAAGCCGCCGACCAAGGATATTTTCGAGGGCGTATATGCCGAGATGCCGCCGCATCTCGTCCGTCAACGCCAGAAAGCCGGGTACTGACATGACCAGAATGACGATGATCGAAGCCGTCCGCAGCGCCATGGATGTATCCATGGAGCGCAACGACGATGTGGTGGTGTTCGGTGAGGACGTGGGTTATTTCGGTGGGGTCTTCCGCGCCACGCAGGGGCTGCAGGGAAAATACGGCAAGACCCGCTGTTTCGACGCGCCCATCAGTGAATCCGGCATTGTCGGCACCGCCATCGGCATGGCCGCTTATGGCTTGCGCCCCTGCGTCGAAATCCAGTTCGCCGATTACATGTATCCCGCTTACGACCAGATTACCCAGGAAGCGGCGCGCATTCGCTATCGCTCCAATGGTGATTTTACCTGCCCCATCGTTCTCAGAATGCCCACTGGCGGCGGCATTTTTGGCGGGCAGACCCATAGCCAGAGCCCAGAGGCGCTTTTTACCCATGTCTGCGGGCTGAAGGTTGTGGTCCCCTCCAACCCATATGACGCCAAGGGGCTGTTGATCGCGTCGATTGAAGATCCCGATCCGGTGATGTTTCTGGAGCCAAAGCGGCTTTATAACGGCCCCTTCGACGGCCATCACGACCGGCCCGTCACGCCCTGGTCCAAACACGACATGGGCGAGGTGCCGGAAGGGCACTATACGATTCCTATCGGCAAGGCGGAAATCCGCCGGCCCGGAAATGCTGTCACCGTCATCACCTACGGCACCATGGTGCATGTGGCGCTGGCGGCGGCGGAAGAGACCGGCGTGGATGCCGAGATCATCGATCTTCGCAGCCTGCTGCCACTCGACCTCGACACTATCGTGAAGTCCGTTTCCAAGACCGGCCGCTGCGTCATGGTGCATGAGGCGACGCTCACCTCTGGCTTCGGCGCGGAAGTTGTGTCGCTGGTGCAGGAACATTGCTTTTATCACCTGGAGGCCCCGGTCGTCCGCGTCGCCGGCTGGGACACGCCTTATCCCCATGCGCAGGAATGGGACTATTTTCCGGGTCCTGCCCGCGTCGGGCGCGCCCTCGTCGAAGTCATGGAGGCCTGAAAATGGCGGAATTTGTTCTCACTATGCCCGATGTCGGCGAAGGTGTGGCGGAAGCCGAACTGGTGGAATGGAACATCAAGCCCGGCGATCCCGTGCATGAGGACATGGTGCTGGCCGCGGTGATGACCGACAAGGCGACCGTCGAAATCCCCTCGCCGGTTGCAGGCATCGTCACATGGCTGGCGGCGGAAGTGGGTGATACCGTGGCGGTAAAGGCGCCGCTTGTGCGCATCGAAACCGAAGCGGCTGCCGCCGCTCCGGTCGGCGACGCGCCGGAACCGGAAGCGCCATCCGACATGACGGAAGAGCCGCCAGCGGCTGAAATCCAGCCGGCCCGTGAGATCAATGATGCGCCGCCGTCTCCCGAGGTCGAACACCATAAGCCTCTGGCGTCCCCCGCGGTTCGCCAGCGCGCCGATGATCTCGATATCGATCTCGCACAGGTGCGGGGAACAGGGCCGGAGGGGCATATCACCCATGCCGATCTCGATGCCTATCTCACCACGCGGTCGCAAGCTGAACGGCCTGCGGTGCCGATAGCGCCCCGCGACAGCGCCGTCGAGGAAGTGAAGGTGACGGGGCTGAGGCGCAGGATCGCTGAGAAGATGGCGCTTTCCGTCTCCCGCATTCCCCACATCACCTATGTCGAGGAAATCGACGTGACGGATCTGGAGGATCTGCGCGCCACCATGAATGGCGGCCGCCGGTCCGGACAACCGAAACTGACGATCCTGCCCTTCCTCATGCGTGCGCTTGTCAAAACAGTCGCGGATCATCCCGGCATGAATGCCACCTTCGATGACGAGAAAGGGGTCGTCAGCCATTACGAAGCGGTTCACATCGGCATCGCCACGCAGACGCCATCGGGATTGACGGTGCCGGTGGTTCGCCACACGGAAACGCTTGGCCTTTGGCAATGCGCAGAGGAAGTCTCGCGCGTTGCCGAGGCGGCCCGCGCCGGCACTGCCCAGCGCGACGAGCTGACGGGCTCAACTATCACCATCAGCTCGCTCGGCGCCCTGGGTGGTGTGGTTTCGACGCCGATCATCAATTACCCCGAGGTGGCGATCATCGGTGTCAACAAGATCGTGACGCGGCCAGTCTGGGATGGCAGCCGTTTCGTGCCGCGCAAGATGATGAACCTTTCTTCCAGCTTCGATCACCGGGTTGTCGACGGCTGGGATGCCGCCGTCTTCATCCAGGCCGTCAAGGCGCTGCTGGAAAAGCCGGCTCTGATCTTCATAGAGTAAAGCACCCGACGCGCCCATTCCTGTGACAAGCCCAGGAATGGGCGCCCCCGCATAGCTTTTTAATGGGTCGTTTTCGACATTTACGGAACTGTTTCGGTGTCAGTATAGGCTTGCGTTCGCGATCTTCGGGTATAGAAGAGAAAGAACGAGAAGCCGTGTTTTCTCATCATGATCATAGTGGCGGACGGGGGCGCTCCGGTGCCCAGCGCTTCGCTGTCCGCCGGCAACCGAATGAAGAAGAAGGTCCTTTCATGAGCACTCCCAAACCCGTTGTCCTGACTATTCTCGATGGCTGGGGGCTGAGCGAGGACAAATCCAGCAACGCGCCGGTGCTGGCGAACACGCCCACCATGGACCGGCTTTTTGCCACCTGCCCGAATGCGACGCTCACCACCTTCGGCCCGAATGTGGGCCTGCCCAGCGGCCAGATGGGCAATTCCGAAGTCGGACACACCAATATCGGCGCAGGCCGCATCGTCGCCATGGACCTCGGCCAGATTGACCTAGCGATCGAGGATGGCAGCTTTTTCCAGAATGCCGCGCTTCTCGATTTCGCCGCCAAGGTGAAGGTAGCTGGCGGTGTGGCGCATCTGATGTGTGTTGTTTCGGATGGCGGCGTTCACGGCCACATCGTCCACGGTCAGGCGGCGGTGAAGCTGATGACCGATCTGGGGCTGAAGGTCGTTGTGCACGCCATCACCGATGGCCGCGATGTCGCGCCGCAGTCGGCAGAGGGTTTCGTCACTGCTTTTGCAGCCAGCCTGCCTGAGGGCGCCAGCATCGGCACGGTGATCGGCCGTTATTATGCAATGGATCGTGACAATCGCTGGGAACGCGTTGAAAAAGCCTATGACGCCATGGTTCTCGGCAAGGGCGAGCATGCGCCGGACGCGGTGAGCGCTGTGGCCGCAAGCTACAAAAACAACGTCACCGATGAATTCATCCTGCCGACGGTGATCGGCGACTATCAGGGGTTCAAGGCCGGTGACGGTCTCTTCTGCCTGAATTTCCGCGCCGACCGCGCCCGCGAAATCCTGCTCGCCATCGGCGCAGATGATTTCGACGGGTTCGCGCGCGAAAAGCCCGTGCTTTCGGCCTTGCTTGGCATGGTGGAATATTCCACCCGCCACAGCACCTTCATGACGACGGCTTACCCCAAGCGCGATATCGTCAATACGCTGGGCGCCTGGGTGGCCAAGCAGGGTCTGCGGCAGTTCCGCCTGGCCGAGACGGAAAAATATCCGCATGTCACCTTCTTCCTCAACGGCGGCAAGGAAGAGCCGGAAGTGGGCGAAGACCGCTTCATGCCCAAGTCTCCGAAGGTTGCGACCTATGATCTGCAGCCGGAAATGAGCGCGCCGGAAGTGACGGAGAAATTCGTCGAGGCGATCGGCAAAGGTTACGACCTCATCGTCACCAATTATGCCAATCCGGACATGGTCGGCCATACCGGCGACCTGCAAGCCGCAATCAAGGCATGCGAAGCCGTGGACCGGGGGCTTGCCGCCGTCGTTGAAGCACTGGACAAGGTGGGTGGCGCCATGCTGGTGATTGCCGACCATGGCAATTGCGAAACCATGGTGGATCCGGTGACCGGTGGACCGCACACAGCGCACACAACCAATCCGGTGCCGGTGATCCTGTATGGCGGACCGGAAGGTGCAAAGCTGCATAGCGGTATTCTCGCCGATGTCGCTCCGACGCTGCTGCAACTGATGAACGTGCCGCTGCCAGCGGAAATGACGGGCAAGAGCCTGATCGATCTGTAATAGGGCGCGCCTGCGCGGGAGTTTTCCGCTTCCGCGCAGGCCGTTTCATGCGCATCGAATTAAGAAGTCTATCGCTGTTTGGCGTAGATGCGGTCGTGGATGAGCATGCCGGTAATCATCGCCGCCACGAAGAGCATGACCGGCAGCAGTCCCAGAGCAAAGGCCGAGATTGCAGGGCCGGGGCAAAAGCCCGCAAGCCCCCAGCCTGTGCCAAAAATAGCCGAACCCACGACCAGCGGCCGGTCGATGCGCGTTTTCGAGGGAAGGCTGAAATCTTCACCGAGGACGGGTTTGGCAAGGAAACGGCGTAGCTGAACGCCCGGTACCGCGACCAGCAGCGCGCCGCCGAGAACGAACATCAGGCTAGGATCCCAATGGCCGCTCGCCACGTCGAGAAAACCTGAAACGCGTGCCGGATCGATCATACCGGAAAGGGAGAGGCCGAAGCCGAACAGCGCTCCTGCCGCGAGTGCCAGCGCGGCACGCGCAATGGCTGGATTTTTCATGAGAGGGCTCCCGTTATCGTCGCGGCGAGCATGCCGGTGATCAGGAACGTTACGGTCGCGACGATGGAGCGCCGGGAAAATCGCGCCAGCCCCATGATGCCGTGACCGGAAGTGCAGCCGGAGCCCATGCGTGTGCCGAAACCGACCAGCAGACCGGCAATGAGGATCAGCGGCCACGGTGTTGTTATGGTGAGGGCAGGAAACTGGCTGAATGTGATGGCATAAAGATAAGGCCCGGCCAACAGACCGGCCACGAATGCCAGATCAGTAAAACGCCGCTCTCTTCCAAGCACATTGCCCAGGATACCGCTGATACCGGCGATGCGGCCGTTAAAGAAAAACAGGAGGAGGCTTGCAAGACCAAGCAGCATGCCGCCGAAAAGCGAGGGCAAATAGGGCGTCACGGGTTTTCCTCCGGCGCACAGAAAATCGAATAAAGGGCCGCGATCAACTGCGCCGCTTTTTCCTCCGTCAGCCGGTAGAAGATTTGTTTGGCGTCACGTCGGGTCTCGACGATGCCGGCCTCTCGCAACACCCCGAGCTGCTGGGAGAGCGTGGGCTGGCGGATATCCAGCTTGGTCTCGAGTTCACCGACAGAAAACTCCCCCTGCGCCAGCGTGCAGGCGAGTATCAGTCGCGCCGGATGGGCGAGTGTCTTCAAAAGTATCGCAACCTCGACGGCACGTTCCTCCATCTCGGGAAGCGGGATTTCATTGATGTGCAGGGGCAGTTTCAGCGTGTTTTGCTTCACCATGCGCTGCCCTCCAGCACGTCGAGAGGGAATTTCAGATAACGTTTGCCGTTGGCTTCCGGCTCCGGCAGGCGCCCGCCGCGAATATTGACCTGCAAGGCGTGCAGGATAAGTTTCGGCATCGGCAAGGTGCGATCCCGGGCCTCACGAAGCTGAATGAAGCCTTCTTCCGTCATGCCGGCCAGATGCGGATTGCTGCGCTTCTGTTCGCCGACCGTGCTTTCCCATTTCGGGGCGCGGCCACCGGGCTGGTAATCATGGCCAGTGAAAAGCCGCGTTTCGTCTGGAAGGGCGAGAATGTCCTGGATGGAGGTCCAGAGTTCTCTTGCGCTGCCACCCGGAAAATCGGCCCGCGCCGTGCCGGAATCGGGCATGAACAGAGTATCGTGTATGAAGGCGGCGTCCCCCACCACATAGGTCACGGAGGCCAGCGTGTGCCCGGGCGAAAACAGCACGCGGGCTTCAAGCGAACCGATGCTGAAACGCTCTTCCGCTTCAAACAGCCGGTCCCATTGCGAGCCGTCGGACTCAAGGCCGGGCCAGTTGTATTTCTCCTGCCAGAGTTTCTGTACGCCGGTGATCCTGGCACCTATCGCCGTTTTCGCGCCGGTTTTTTGGCTGAGATAGTGGGCGGCGGAAAAATGGTCGGCATGGGGATGCGTATCGAGAATCCACTCCACCGTCAGGTTCTGCTCTTTCACATAGTCCAGAATGGCGTCGGCATTCATCGTTCCGGTCGCGCCGGATTTCTCGTCGAAATCATAGACGGGATCGATGATGGCGCTGCGCCCGGTCGAAGGATCCGAAACGATATATTGCACGCTCGATGTACGCGGATCGAAGAAAGCCTTCACATGCGGCTTTGCCAGAGCCCGCCGCTCCAGCCAGCGAACGGCGCCGGAAAGGTCGAAGCCATGCTCCTTGCCGAAAGCCCCGATCTCGGATTGCTCCATGCGCCCGTCCAGCGTTTCGCCGAGAACGTAGAGCGTGAGAGCACGGGTGCCGCCCTTGCAATGGGCGAATATCGGACCCTTGGCTTCAGCCATCGTCTGTTGGAAGGCACGAATATCGGCCTCTGTCATTGTCGGGCCGCTGACCGGAATGAAACTATAGGCCAGACCCGCCGCGCCGGCGGCGCTTCGTTCATGCGCATTGCCCGGCTGGCCGGGCTCTTCGCCATCCGGTCGGGCATTGATGATGGTTTTGTATCCTTGAGCCGAGAGCGATGGAAAGTCGGTGATCTCCGGCTGGCCTGCGACTGTCAGACGTTCGTTGATCCTGACGGCGTTCATCGGCATCTCCTGTTGTTCTAAATTAATATACGTTATTGTATAATGTATATTGACTGGCCGCAAGAGGCGCATTTCATCGGAAATGCCTATCGGAAAACACACCCCATGCCCGGCGCTGTGCGGGTATGGGGTGTGTTTGCCTGAAGCCGGTTTGCGTGGCGGCTGGTCTCAGGCGACGAGCCTGCGGCGTGTCGCCTTCCAGCCAAGACAGATCGCCGCGATGAGCAGAACCGTCTGGGCGACGAGAAACGGCGGCTCGTTGCCGTTCGGTGCCAGAGCGTTCAGCGTTTCGACCTTGAGGAAGGCCTGAACGATCAGCACGAACATGTTCAGATAGAGGCCCATCGTGGCGGTGATCGTATAAATGATGCGCGCCCTGCCATTGAGACCGTATCCATAGAGCGCCACCAGCGCGATCGCCAGAATGGCGGTCGAAATGATGCCGACGCCGAGTGCAGGCGTGAAGTTGCCGATCGGAAACAGAAAGCCGGTGAGCGTGGTGGCGAGCGTCGTGATGAGAAAAAGCGCCATCATGCGCGGCATCCACCGCCCTGCCGCATAAGCGGGCAGGGCGATCAGTCCGGTTGCGATGCCGATGAAACTCAGGGCAACGTGCAATGCAGTGAATTGGGGAATGGTCAGTCCGAGGATCATGATGCGTCTCCCTCTATTCGGTTTGAGTTGCACGATACCGGCTGGCGGCAAGTGCATGCGACAGATTGGGCCTCAATGCCGCGCGGGCGGCAAGGAAATTTTCAAGATCGGCCGTATCAGGCAGGGAAGGAATGGTCAGAACCTCGCCGAGATCGAGACCGGCAAGGGCCGCATCCACCATCTCGTAAACATCCATGACCATGGCGGCCGGAATGGCGTCGAGCCGTTCCTCTTCCCAGATCGCCGTGCGGGTGATGCCCGGCAGGACGCCCTGAACCCTTACACCGGAGGGTGAAAGCTGCGCCTGCAGCGCCTCGGTGAATGCAAGCACGAAGGCCTTGGTGGCCGGGTAGACGGCGGTGAATGCCGCCGGCATCAGCGCCGTGACCGAGGTGATGTTGATGATCGTGCCCTTGCCATCGGCGGCAAGGCGCGGTGCGATGGCGGCCGCAAGCCGGGTGACGGCAAGAATGTTGAGGTTGATCATCGTCGTCACATAGGCCGGGTCCAGCGCCGTGATCGCGCCTTCACCGGCAATGCCGGCATTGTTGACGAGACCGGTAATCCGTCGGTCCTCACGCAGCCGCGCCTCTACCTTTTCGAGGTCTTCCGCCCTGGAAAGATCGGCGGAGAGAACCTCGACTGCGATGTGATGATCCTTTTCCAGCTGTGCTGCCAGAGCCTTCAGCTTTTCGGCACGCCTTGCCACGAGAATGAGATCATGGCCGCGTTTTGCCAGACGTTCGGCATAGACCGCGCCGATGCCGTCCGATGCGCCGGTGATGAGAAATGTATTCCGTGTCATGTCCGTGTCTCCTGTATCTGGTGGTTTCAGGCGTTGATGAAGGCGAGAAGGTCGGCGTTGAACCGGTCCTGATGGGTCTGCGTCAGGCCATGGTCGGCACCCTCATAGATTTTGAGAACCGCATGTTTGACGATTTTGACCGTGGAAAGCGCGGAAGCGCCCACCGGCACGATCTGGTCGTCATCGCCGTGCAGAACCAGCGTCGGTTTGTCGAAGGCCTTCAGGTCCTGATGGAAATCGCTTTCCGAAAAGGCGCGAATGCTGTCGAGCTGACCTTTCAGGCCGCCCATCATGCCCTGCCGCCAGAATTCCTCGCGGATGCCTTCGGATATCACGGCGCCTTCGCGGTTGTAGCCGTAAAAGGGAATGGTCAGGTCCTTGAAGAACTGGCTGCGATTATCATAGGTGCCCTTGCGGATACCGTCGAAAACATCGATCGGCAGGCCGATGGCATTGCTTTCCGTCTTCAGCATCAGCGGCGGAACCGCGCCGATGAGGGCGATTTTCGCGACGCGGGCCGTGCCGTGGCGGCCGATATAGCGGGTGACCTCGCCGCCGCCGGTGGAATGGCCAACCAGAATGATGTCGTGAAGATCGAGCTGTTCGATCAGCTCGGCCAGGTCGTCGGCATATTGATCCATGGTATTGTTGTGCCAGACCTGATCGGAGCGGCCGTGGCTGCGGCGATCATTGGCGATGGTGCGGAAACCGTTATTAGCGAAGAACACCATCTGCGCATCCCAGGCATCGGCGCTGAGCGGCCAGCCATGGGAGAAGATGATGGGCTGGCCGTCTTTCGGGCCCCAGTCCTTGTAGAAAATATGCGTTCCGTCTCTGGTGGTGATCGTTGTCATGGCTCTCTCTCCTGTTGCGGGGAGCTTGCTTGCGTCCCGTGGGAATAGAGATACTCTTGACGCAGCCGGGGCTGGATTGGCGCTTCTGACAGAAAACGAGCCGAAACTGACAAAACGGGGGATGCGGGGCATGGCGGGTGTAGCGGGAAGCGCGATTGAAGTCGGTCTGGTTCTCTATCGGGACTGTCAGGTCGCCATGGTGCACGGCATCACCGATCTTTTCGCCATCGCGTCGGTGTTTTCACAGGATCGCGGCGGACCGAAACTGCGCGTTAGCCACTGGAGCATGGGCGAGGGCGGTGAGTTTTCGCGCTGTCACGACACCGAGCCCGACAGGCCGGGACATCCCGATATCTTCGTCGTGCCCGGCCGACTGACCGGGCCTGCCGAAATCGATGAGGCCGAGCCCTATGCCCGCTGGCTGCTGGACCGGCATGCGCAGGGCGCGACGCTGGCCGCCAGTTGCGGCGGCTCCTTCATCATCGCCGCGACCGGCCTCCTGTCCGGCCGCCCGGCCACGACCCACTGGCTGTTTGCCGAACGTTTCCGTGACCGCTTTCCCGATATCCGGCTGGAGATAGACAAGATCGTCATCGAGGATGGCGATATCATCACGGCTGGCGGGCTGATGGCTTGGACCGATCTTGGCCTGCGCATCGTCGACCGGCTGCTCGGGCCTTCGGTGATGATCGAGACTGGCAAATTCCTGCTGATCGACCCCTCGGGGCGTGAACAGCGCCATTATAGCAGCTTCGCCCCGCGGCTGACGCATGGCGACGAGCCGATCCTGAAGGTGCAGCACTGGTTGCAGGCCCGCGCCGGGCGGGCGACGAGCGTTACCGACATGGCGGGCCATGCCGGGCTGGAGGAGCGGACCTTCCTGCGCCGCTTCAAGGCGGCGACCGGCATGAAGCCCATCGAATATGTTCAGCACCTGCGCGTTGGCAAGGCGCGGGAATTGCTGGAATTCACTCGCCGTTCGGTCGATCAGATCGCATGGTCGGTGGGTTATGAGGATTCAGCGGCCTTTCGCCGGGTCTTCCACCGTATTCTCGGCCTCTCACCGGGTGAATATAGAAGCCGCTTCTCCACCAGCTCGGCCATGGCGGCTGCCTGAGGATATCCTGCAGCACCGATAACCCTGTTGGCCGGGGAAACTGTCGAGACGTCCGGCTCTTGCAATGTGGCGGGTGTTTGTTAACATGCCAGACAAGTTTGAAACAGGTGGGCCGAAATGGACGTTGAGAGCAGCACCAAGCAAATATCGCTTGCGGCGAAGATCAGTTCGGCATTGCGGCGGGATTTGTCGGAGGGCGTGTTCCGCCCCGGCGATCGTCTTCCGAGCGAGAGCGCGCTGACGCGGGAGTATTCGGTCAGCCGCACGGTGGTGCGGGAGGCCATCGCCATTCTGCGCGCGGATGGTCTGGTTGAGGCCCGCAAGGGGGCAGGTGTGTTTGCCGTGGAGGCGAAACCGGCCAAGGAGGTGCCTTTTAATGATCTCGCCGTGGGGCGGATTTCCTCAGTGATTGAGTTGCTGGAATTGCGCACCGTTTTCGAGGTTGAATCCGCCGGGCTTGCGGCATCGCGCCGTTCCGCCGTGCAGGTGGAGGCGATTGTCGATGCGCATCGGCGTGTCAGCGACTGTCTCGCGGCCGGATTGCCGACACGGGATGCCGATTTCGAGTTTCATCTGGCCATTGCACAGGCGACGCAGAACAGGCGTTTTCCGGAATTTCTTCAGCTCATTCGCTCCGGCATCATTCCCCGCGGCGAATTGCAGGGTGCTGCGCCCGGGTCGCGTCCGAAGGACTACAACCTGCATCTCCAGGAGGAGCATGCGAGGATCGTCGACGCCATCATCGAAGGTGATGCCGATGCCGCGCGCCAATATATGGCGGCGCATCTGCGCGGCAGTCTTGAGCGCTACAAGGTGCTTCTGCGCTCCCGCACCGCTGCCGCTGATTGACAGAAAGACGATTTTTCTCAGCGGGTTAAGCGTTTGCCCGCCGATAGAAAGCCAGGGAGGCGGCAAGCGTCAAAATCGCCCCGCCGCAAACCCGGTCGAGCCACAGTGCTCCGGATTTTCGCAATAACCTGACGGCCTGCGTGCCGAGCAGGGCATATCCGCACATCACGATGAAATCGATTCCGGCGAAGATCAGCGCCAGCACCGCATATTGCTGGATTTGCGGGGCCGCCGGATCGATGAATTGCGGCAGGAAAGCCGAAAAGAACAGGTATCCCTTGGGGTTGGTCACCGCCACAAGGAAGCTTTTGAAGAAAATCGCGCGCGTGGAGACGGCTCCGTCTGCTCCCGCCGATTGAAGCCCATCAAGCGTGCCTCTTGAGCGTAAAAGCATGATGCCGAGGAAGGCCAGATAACAGACGCCGACCCATTTGACGACGCCGAACCAGAATTCCGAAGCGGCAAGCAAAGCCCCCAATCCCAGCGCAACCGCACCGATCAGGACGAAATCGGAGAGAACCGCGCCGGCCATACCGGTCAAAGCGCGGCGAATTCCGAATCTCGAGCCATTCGAGAGCGCCAGCAAAACGGTCGGGCCTGGCGTCGCGATGCCGATGAAAGCGACGAGGGCAAATGCCAGAAGCGTCATGTCAGCCATATTTTCCTCCTCTGAAGACGCGGATGTCATTGGCATCATAGCTGCGGCAGGCATCCGTGCATTCCGCAAGGCGGGAGAATACAGGCTTTTGCGGTCGCAGCAACACAGGTCATTTCCCCTAGGACAGAAGCGAAAGCATCGTGATCCCGGTGCGGAATTTCCGTCCCGTGCACATGCTTCGGAACTTGGCCGATACGGATTTGACCGGGATGCGCTTGACAGCCTCCAACACCTGTGACAACTTTCGTATAGTTGTCAGACATGATTGCGCCTTTGTCACTTGCGCAGTCGATCTCTGGCAAGGGAGGAATCATGCCAAAAAGACGCCTTTCGCTGTATGGTCTGTCCGGCCAGATCGGAAGTATTGCGGTTACGCTGCTTGGATTGCTGCTGTTGACCTTTTTTATCGGTCGCCTGATGCCCGCCGATCCGGTGCGGGCGATCGTGGGTGAGGATGCGACCCGCGAAACCTATGAACAGGTCTATCACGCGCTCGGTTTCGACCGTCCGATGTGGCAACAGTTCTTCTATTATCTGGGAGACGTGTTTACCGGCGACTTCGGAACCTCGATCCGCACCGGCCGCCCGGTCATCGAAGACATCATAAGGGTCATGCCGGCGACGATGGAGCTGGCGACCTTCGCGATCCTGATCGGCGCCGGCCTCGGCATTCCCATGGGCGTTTATGCCGCCGTCAACAAGGATCGCTGGCAGGACCATCTGGTGCGGGTGCTCAGCCTGTTCGGCCATTCCATGCCGATCTTCTGGACCGGCATGATCGCGCTGATCGTTTTTTACGCCCATCTCGGCCTTGTCGGCGGCGGTGGCCGCATGGACCAGTTCTATATCGGTCTGGTGGAGGAGCGGACGGGCTTTCTGCTCATCGACAGTCTTCTGGCGGGTGACATGGAGGTCTTCTGGTCGGCCATCAACCACCTCATCCTTCCCGCCGCTCTGCTCGGTTATTCCTCCTCGGCCTACATCACCCGCATGACGCGTAGCTTCATGCTGGACCAGCTGGGCCAGGAATATGTGACGACCGCCCGCGTTAAAGGCCTGTCGCAGCGGCAGACGGTGTGGCTGCATGCCTTCGGCAATATTCGCGTGCAGCTCGTCACCATCATTGCGCTTGCTTACGGCTCGCTGCTGGAAGGGGCGGTTCTAATCGAGACCGTCTTCGCCTGGCCGGGTTTCGGGCAATATCTCACCAGCAATCTTATTATCGGCGACATGAATGCGGTGATGACCTGCGTTCTCATCGTCGGCGTCATCTTCATCGGGCTCAATCTCCTGTCCGACATTCTCTACCGCTTTTTCGATCCGAGGACCCGCTGATGACGGCCCGTACAGAAACCTCCTTCCGCCTTCCGGTGCCCTTGAACGCGCTGAAGAACATCGTCGTTTTCCTCCTGAAAAGCCCGACATCGGCCTTCGGTCTGGCTGTGCTGCTGCTGCTCGTCATCGCCGCGATTTTCGCGCCCTGGCTTGCGACGCATGACCCCTATGCGCAGGATCTCGCCAATACGCTGCAGGCGCCGGGTAATGGCCACGTCTTCGGCACGGACGAGCTGGGACGCGATATCTATAGCCGCCTTCTCTGGGGCGCACGCATCACACTCACCATCATCTCGCTGGTATCGATCATCGTCGGCCCCGTCGGCCTTCTGGTCGGCACGGCTTCCGGTTATCTCGGCGGCAAGTTCGATACGGTGATGATGCGTATCACGGATATTTTCCTGTCCTTCCCGAGCCTCATCCTGTCGCTCGCCTTTGTCGCAGCACTCGGGCCCAGCCTCAACAATGCGATCATCGCGATTGCGCTCACCTCCTGGCCGCCGATTGCGCGCCTTGCCCGCGCCGAAGCCATGACCTTCCGCAAGGCGGATTATATTGCCGCCGCGCGGCTTCAGGGTGCATCGCCGCTGCGCATCATCGTCAAGTCGATCATGCCCATGTGCCTGCCCTCGGTCCTCATCCGCCTGACTCTGAACATGGCGACCGTCATTCTCACCGCCGCCGGCCTCGGCTTCCTCGGCCTCGGCGCGCAACCGCCATTGCCGGAATGGGGGGCGATGATCGCTACGGGACGACGTTACATGCTGGATAGCTGGTGGCTGGTGACTTTCCCCGGTGTTGCGATCCTCTCCGTCAGCCTCGCCTTCAACCTTCTCGGCGACGGCCTGCGGGATGCGCTTGATCCGAAGCAGATGAACCGGAGATAAGACCATGGAAAAACCAATCCTTGACGTCGAAAATCTCCGCATTCGTTACGGCGGCTCAGCAACCGAGGCGGTGCGCGGCATCTCCTTCACGCTCGGGCGGGAACGGCTCGGCATCGTCGGCGAAAGCGGCTCGGGCAAATCCACCGTCGGCCGTGCCCTGCTGCGCCTTCTGCCATCGGCGACAATCACCGCCGACAGGCTGAATTTCGATGGCCTCGATCTTCTCTCGCTCGATGAGAAGGAGATGCTGAAGGTTCGAGGCCGGCGCATGTCGATGATCCTTCAGGATCCGAAATTCTCCCTTAATCCCATCCGCCGGGTTGGCGAACAGGTGACGGAAACCTATCTTCGCCACTTCAAGGCCTCGAAAGCCGAGGCTCGGGAAAAGGCGCTGGCCATGCTCGATGCGGTGAAAATCCGCGATGCCGCGCGTGTTTACGAGCAATATCCGCATGAAATTTCGGGTGGTATGGGCCAGCGTGTCATGATCGCCATGATGCTGCTTGCCGATCCTGATCTCGTCATTGCCGATGAGCCGACCTCGGCGCTCGATGTGACGGTGCGGCTGCAGGTGCTGAATATTCTCGACGGTCTGGTGCGCGATCGCGGCATCGGCCTCATCATGATCAGCCACGACCTCAATCTTGTGCGCAATTTCTGCGACCGGGTGCTCATCATGTATTCCGGCCGGGTGGTGGAAACGCTCGCCGCACGCGATCTCGATCAGGCACAGCACCCCTATACGCGCGGCCTGCTGGCAGCGCAGCCGCGCATAGGCGGCACGCGTGCGCCGCTTGCGGTGCTGGATCGCCGCCCCGAATGGCTGGAGGAGAACGTATAATGGCCGTTTCCGTCGAAATCCGCGATCTTTCCATCACCTTCGGCAGCGGCCATACGGCGCTGAAAGTGCTGCCCTCCGTCTCCTTCAAGGTGGAGCCGGGCGAGTGCTTCGGGCTGGTCGGCGAAAGCGGCTCGGGCAAATCCACCGTGCTGCGCTGCGTGTCCATGCTCAACGATTTCTGGACCGGCGACATCCTCATCGACGGCAGGTCGGTGCGTGACATGCCGCTGATCCAGCGGTGCCGCATGCTGCAAATGGTATTTCAGGACCCATACGGCTCGCTACATCCCCGCCAGTCGGTGCGCACCGTGCTTTCGGAATCGCTTGCGATCCACAAGCTCGGCGACCGTGAAGAGCGCATGCGCAAGGTCATCACCGATGTCGGTCTGCCGATATCGTTTCTCGATCGTTTCCCGCATCAGCTTTCCGGCGGCCAGCGGCAGCGTGTGGCGATTGCCCGTGCGCTGATCCTCGAACCGTCGCTGCTTCTGCTGGATGAGCCGACCTCGGCGCTCGATGTCTCGGTGCAGGCGGAAATCCTCAATCTTTTGCAGCGGCTACGGCAAGAGCGCGGTTTCACCTATATCATGGTGACCCACGATCTCGCCGTGGTCGATCACATGTGCGACCGTTTCGCGGTGATGCTGCGCGGCGAGATCACCGAAATCCTGCCGCGCGAGGCCATCGCCGGCAATGGCGCGACGCATCCCTATGCGCGTGAATTGATCGGCGCTTCGCTGGAATATGAAGGCGCGTGACGGCTCCAAGAACGTGACCGTCCTCCTCCGGGGCGTCACGATAATAACATCCTCCTTCCTTGCCCGGCCTCCCTGCCGGGCATTTTTTTGGGATGGCCGCAAATAGAAAAGACCGGTGGTGATCGGGCCTTGGGCTGCTGACAAACAGAGCCTCTCCTCCGTCATGCCGGACTTGATCCGGCATCCAGCCAGCCCAAGTCCTTGGGCTGAAAGGACTCTTTCCGCCGTGCAGACGCACGGCGGCTGGATTCCGGCTCAAGGCCGGAATGACGGAAGCGATATGTTTTGCCCATCGGAGCAGTTCTACGGGGTCTTGACGCAAACAAAAAGGCGCGGGGGTAAGCCGCGCCTTTTCCTGAGTAACCGCTGTGTCGGCGAATTACCGCTCCTTGCTCACCTCTTCAAACCGCGAAAGCCAGGGGCTGACGATCATGCCCTTGACGTCACTGCGGAAGGCGGCGGTGTCGATGACTTCGGAGAACGGCTGAATGGACATGACGATCTCGTCCATATAGCCCTGCAGGTCCTCATAAAACTTCGTCTGTTTCGCCACGTCGCGCTCGACCAGCGCCGCCTCGATCATCTTGTTCAGCTTCTCATCGAAGAAACTGGTGCGCCAGCTCTGGTAATTGGTGAGCTTGGCGTCATCGGCATTGTTGGGATTATAGGCGATGGAGCGCAGGTTGTTGTCGGGATGCGGCTGCTGGCCACCGCCACCGCGCCCGAGCAGCAGTTCGAAGTTACGTTCGCGCATCGCGCCGTAAATCTGGTCGCCGGAGCCGCTGATCAGTTCGGCCTGAATGCCGGCCTGGGCCAGCGTGTTCTGGATCGCCGTTGCCGCCTTCATGAAGGGGTCTTCCGAAAGTACGCGCAGCGTCGTCTTGAAACCGTTCGGATAACCGGCTTCTGCCAGAAGCGCCTTGGCTTTTTCGATGTCGAGCTTGTAGCCCTGATCCGGCAGCGCGCCCATGACACCGGTGCTGAGGGAGCGCTGATGCAGCTTGCCGTAATAGGGCATGACCGCCTTGTCGAGACCGTCGTAATCGATCAGGTAACGCAGGGCCTCGCGCACCTTCTTGTTTGCGAACTTCTCATCCTTCATCGAAACGCTGAGATAATAAAAACCGGAGCCGGGTGTGGATTCGATGGTGACGGCCTTGTCGGCCTCGAGCGATTTCAGGTCCGGGGCCTGCAGGGAATAGGCAACGTCGATATCGCCTTTTTCCAGCATCAGCCGCTGCGACTGCGATTCAGGCAGATGGCGCATCAGGATGCGCTTCATCTTGGCCTTCTCACCCCAATAATCGTCGTTGCGGGTGAGGATGATATATTCGTTGGATTTCCACTGCGTCAGCTTGAAGGGGCCGGAGCCGGCGGAATTCAGCGTCAGCCATGCGCCGCCCAGATCGCCGTCCTTCTCGTTCTCAAGCGCCGTCTTGCTGTCGATGATCGAGCCGGGGCCGTTCTGTGCGAGGATCATGAGCAGCAGGTTCGGGTCGTCGGGCTTCGGGATATTCAGCACGAAGGTCTGGTCGTTTTCGGCGATGAACAGCTTGTCGGCTTCCTCGAGCTTGAAGCCGCGGGTTTTCAGGAAGGACGATTGCGCCAGGTTGCGGGCGAGCAGGCGTTTCAGGCTCCACGCCACGTCCTTGGCCGTCACGGCATTGCCGGACGCGAATTTGGCATCGGCGCGCAGATGGAAACGGATGGATTTCCGGTCTTCGGCAATCTCCCAGCGTTCGGCAAGGCGTGGCTGAACGCTGCGGTCTTTCGGGGAAAGCACGACCAGCGTGTCATAGACATTGTTCAGCACCTGCACGGTCTCGCGGCCGGTAATGGCGGCGGGATCGAGGGTGAGGATATTGCTCATGGTCGTGGCGACGATGAGCTGGTCCTTCGGCGTTTCGGCAAAGGCGCTGAGCGGCATAGCGCCGATCAGCAATGCGCCAAGTGCTGCGGTTGCAAGAAAATGTTTCATCTTTCCTCCCAATACGGCCGGTTCATACGGCCTTTCCACGTTTTGATCCACACGCCCGGTTCCTCCTCGGGCGTTGCAGGATCAGCCAAGAATTTCTCTGACCGGAGCTGCGAGCGCCCGGCCGATTGCCGCCGTTGCCGGCGCATCCAGATGCACGCCATCCACCGGTGAGGCGCTGGCCACCGACCCGGCATCGAAGAAGGCATGTCCGAGTTCGGTGGCGAGTTTGCTGTAAAGCGGCGCAAGCCGCAGCGATTGCCCGATATCCCGCCCGCCCGCCGGTTCTCCGCCCGGGCCTGCGACGCAGGGCGGCGGGGAGACGATCAGCAGTTTCGGCACGGCCTCGCGCGGTTTGTAAATGAAGGTCTCGACGATCTGCGCCAGCCGCCGCATGCCGGAAACCGCAGCTTCCGCCCGCCCACCATGCACCGGCTTGATGTCGTTGGTGCCGAGCATGATGATGACGAGATCGAGCGGCATGTGGCAGGACAGCGCGATTTCCAGCGCCCGCGCGCCATTGCGGCAGGCCGGGCCGGCGTGGTCGTCGTAACAGGTGGTGCGCCCGCCAAGCCCCTCGGGGTGAACCTTAGCCTTCCCGGCAAGCGCGGCCTCCAGAACCTCCGGCCAGCGGTGTTCGGCAGGGTGGCGCAGACCCGTGGCCGGGTGCGCGCCCCAGGTGAGGCTGTCTCCGAAGGCGAGCACCGTTTTCATCGCCCGTTACCTCACCCGGTTGTTGTCGATGAAGGTGAAATCGATGTCTTCGCCAAGGCCCGGCCGGTCAGGGACATGCACGAAGCCGTCGCGATCCATCGGGTCGGACAGCGATTTCAGATAATCGTGGCCGTCATCATATTCGAGGAAGGGGTGCAACAGGCCGCGCTCATACCAGCGGCAATTCTTGGTGGCGGCGACAACGTGCAGGTTCATGGCCGTGTTACCATGCACTTCGCACTCCATGCCGAAGGCCTCGGCCAGATGCATGGTCTTCAGCGCCGGGGTGATGCCGCCGACATCGTTGACGCCAGTGCGCAGAATATCGCAGGCACCGGCCTTGATCCATTCGGCACGATGCCAATGCTTGCCGGCCGCGCTTTCCGGGCCGACGACCGGAATATCGAGATTGTCGGAGAGCCATTTGTAGGAGGACAGCGATTGCTCATCCATCGGCTCCTCGATCCAGTCGAAGCCGAGTTTTTCGAGACCACGGCCCAGCGCCAGCGCATCGGTGCGGGAATACCAGTGGAAGGCATCGATCATCAGGCGAATATCGGGGCCGACCGCCTCACGCACGGCCGCGCAGGCCTTGAGGTCCATCTTCACATTCGGCGCCCAGCTGACCGGGGGCATCCATGTGTGCAGCTTGATGCCCTTGTAGCCGCGCTTTACCAGCGTTTCGGCAAAGCGGCCGTAATCTTCCGGCGTCGCCAGCCCGCCTTCAAGCTCGTCGCCGCACATGATGGAGCCATAGGCGAGCACCTTGTCGCGATAGCCGCCGATCAACTTGTATACAGGTTGGTTGAGCGAGCGGCCGGCAAGGTCCCACAGGGCGCAGTCCACCACCGCCAGCGTGCGGTCGGTCAGCTGCGCGGCCGATCCGCGCTGCCAATGGGCAAGGTCCTGCCAAAGCCGTTCGCGGTCGCGATGGTCTTCACCGATCAGAACTTTCTTGACGAATTTTTCGATGACATGCGGGCGAACGATCTCCGGCGCGGTGAAGGAATGGCCTTCCTGACCGTCCTCGGTGCGGATGGTCAGCATGGCCTGTTCCACCTGATGCGCCGGACCCGGATGCGCGTGACCGGCACTGTCCGAGTGCCGACGGGTCGTCGTGCGGAAAACACGGACCTCGACGTCGGTGATGATCATAATTCCTCCCTCATGCAGGTATGGCAGCGTTTGTGATTGCTGCAATGTCATACATGTATGCGTTATTTGTCAACATGTATGATAATCTGTATTACATGTTGGTGCGGAAAATCAAGGCCATTTGCGCACCGTGTCGCACAGCTCTTCAATGTGAGAGGGCGACTGGGGATATTTGCTTCTTCGGAAAAGAAAATCTGACTGGAGGCGTGAGCGCGGCCTATTCAAAGGAGGGGCACGGTAATCTATAATTTTAGTAGACTATTGAATCGCGCAATGATCTTTCAACAAAGGCCGGGACTATAAACGAACATGCCGTGCCAGCCGTGCCTGTCATCATGCATTCTGCGTGGGTATGCGCCGCATTGAACGGCTGTCCGGAACGGGGATGGCTGCATCTGCGCTGCTGAGCTTCAACACTCATTTCCGGACCTTACAGCCATGCCCCTTTCCCATATCTCCCACTTCGCCTTTCTGGTTCCCGGCAATTATCACGATGATGATCCTGCCGAGGGGCTGGAAGAAACCCTGCAGCTTTTCGAAGCCGGAGAGGCGCTGGGTTATCACAGTGCCTGGGTTCGCCAGCGCCATCTGGAACGGGGCGTGTCATCGGCGGCAACTTTCCTCGCGGCGGCATCGCAGCGCACGAAACGGATCGGCCTCGGCACCGCTGTCATTCAGCTTGGTTACGAAAATCCCTTCAGGCTGGCGGAAGATCTGGCCACCGTGGATGTCCTGTCGCGTGGGCGATTGAATGTCGGGGTTTCGGTGGGCGCGCCGCCCTTCGCCCATCTCATTTCGGATTATGTCGATACGGTTCCCGATGCGGACTACAGCCACGCCCGCGCCGAAAAGCTGGCGAGGGCCTTGAGATCGGAACCGCTGTCCAGCGAGACGGAAGCGGGCAATGCGGCGGGCGCACAGGTGCCACGCCTTCGGCCAGTCGCCAGGGGTTTGACTGACCGGCTGTGGTACGGCGGCGGATCGCAGAATTCCGCGCGCTGGGCCGGCAAGGCTGGCTTCAATCTTCTGACGGGGAATATCGTCAGCGGCGAAAATACCGATGATTTTCTGACCGCGCAGGCGGCATTGGTCAGCCGCTTCCGGCAGGAATGGGTGCATGAGCGCCAGCCGCGTGTCGCTCTTGGCCGCGTGATCCTGCCGACCGATAGCGCGAGCCCCGCGACCCGCCGCCGTTATCAGGAATTCGCCGCCGAGCGTGACAGGCGCACGACCACGCCGCATGGCGCGCGCCGCACGCTTTTCCTGCCTGATATCGTTGGAACGACGGACGAGATTCTGGAGAAACTGTCGCGCGATCCCGTTCTGCCGCACGTCTCGGAATTCCGTCTAGAACTGCCCTATGAGTTCCAGCCGGAAGATTATCGCCAGATCGTCACGGATTTCGCCTCCGCCCTGCCACAGCTTTCGGGCGGGCGGCCCGTTTTGAAAGTGGCGACGGGCCAATAATATGTCCCGCTCCCGCTATTCTCGCCCCAGCGGGAGTAGCGGGAGGACACCTTCAATAGTGCCGTATCTGCCGATCAATCTGGATAAGGCAGGCCATAGCGGTCACGGATCGTCGCGCCTTCGTATTCGCGCGGGTAAACACCGCGATCCTGAAGCACCGGCACGACCTTTTCGACGAATTCGGCAATATCGTCCGGCGCGCGCGGCGGCTGCAGGGTGTAACCATCCACCGTGCCGTCCTGCCAGAGATCGATAATGCCATCCGCCACGTCTTCCGGCGTGCCAAGCAGCAGCCGGTGGTGCCCCTCGGAACGGCGCACGGCCTCACGGGCGGTGAGCTTTTCGTGGGTCAGTAGTTCGGAAAGGCCAAGCCCCATGCCAACGGCCCATTGCCGGTTCTGGTCGGGAATGAAGCGCTCGCCATCGAGTTTTATATCCGGGTTGAAGTCGCGCGGATCAATACCGTTTTCTTTGGCGAAACGCATCAGAAGCCCGTCTTCAGAGCCTGTCCCGCTGAAGAGTTCATGCTTGCGCAGCGCCTCCTCACGGGT
Source organism: Agrobacterium sp. GW821-FHT14E08 (assembly GCF_058803865.1). Taxonomy (NCBI): domain Bacteria; kingdom Pseudomonadati; phylum Pseudomonadota; class Alphaproteobacteria; order Hyphomicrobiales; family Rhizobiaceae; genus Agrobacterium; species Agrobacterium sp. GW821-FHT14E08. The sequence continues at coordinate 472,255 of NZ_JBXAPJ010000003.1, forward strand.
CTCGCCGAGAATGACCACAAGGCCGGGAACGATGCGGATGCCGGCGGGATCGCGGCCGAAAGAGACAGCGCGGTCACGCACCTTCTTGCCGAAGGCCTGACCCGCCGGGCGGGACAGGATGTTGCAATAGATGATCTCGCCATGGCGTGCCGCGAGATCGATGCCGCCTTCGGAGGCGCCGGCCTGCGCGATGACGGGATGCCCCTGCGGCCCACGCGGAACGTTGAGCGGGCCTTTGACATGGAAATATTGCCCCTCATGATCGATGCTTCCGGCTGTCGCCGCATCCCAGAAACGCTCTTCCGGCACCTCACCTTCGCGGCGTGGATCCCAGCTCGACCAGAGCTTTTTCGCCACGTCGAGGAATTCGGTGGCCTTGGCATATCTCTCGCTGCGCGGCGGCAGCGGATCGTTGCCGAAATTGGCGGCGACATTGGGATTGAAGGAGGAAACGATGTTGACGATCAGCCGGCCGCCGGTGACGAGGTCGATGGATTGGGTCCGTCTGGCGAAATTATAGGGCGAATTATAGGTGGAGGACACCGTTGCCACAAAGCCGATATCCGGCACTTGTGCGGCAAGCGATGTCGAGAGAATGAGCGGATCGATGGTGTGAAACGGGCGGCTTGCTGGGTCGGTCAGCAATGCCGGATGGTCGGAAAGGAAAACGGCGTCGAACCGGCCCTTGTGGGCCAGTTCCGTCAGCCGGCGATAATAGCCTATGTCGTTGATGTCGTGCCGGTCTCCGCTCCGGTATTTCCAGGCATTGGCGAGGTATCCGGTGGTGTTGATGCCGACATTGAGATTGAGCCGGCGTTTGGTCTTGCTCATGCTGCCACGTTTCTTTCAGGTCTGTTGGATTGCCGGCCCATATGACCGGCGCAATTGCGGGAAGCGTAACAGCCGGGGGGCCGGTCGCGAGTTAAAAATCCTTGCTGCGCGGAGAAGAAAAACTTTCATCCGTGGCAGCACCCAAGCGGCGGTCGAATGTGAGAGATGGGTGAGGCAGGCTGGGGAAACCGACCCGAAATCTTGCTATTCTCGAAAGGATATTCCGTCTTCTTGGCGAAGCGCTCACAAGATGGAAACGAATTTCCTCAATCGCGCCTGAAATAGTACACTTTATCTATAGAAAATATTTTATGGCGTGTAGCGTGCCGTCCAGATCGCAATTTCGAGGACGAACGCCATGGCTGATGCCGCCCTTCGCCAGATAACCCAACCCGTAACCGTGTGGTACACACGCTGCCCGGCGCCCACGCCGCTTTCCATCGCGGCGCAACTGGGCTGGATCGAGGAACGTTTCTCCACCCATGGAATCTCTGTTTCCTCCATTCGCGACGCGGCCGATCCGGCCATTCGCCAGAGCCATTTCGATCATCGTCTGGACTGGTCCTTCCGTCAGGGCGGCAATATTCCGCCGATCTGGGCGAAATCAGGCGGCCGGAAAACACGGCTTGTGGGGCTGACGAGAACTGATGAGTTTCAGGCCGTCATCGCTTTGCCGGCAAGCGGAATAAGCAAGGGCAGCGACCTGAAGGGGCGGCGCATCGGCCAGCCGAAACGGCCGAATGAAACCATCGATTTCCAGCGTGCGACATCGCTCAAGGGCATCGTTTCGGCGCTGACGGTCTCGGGCCTCGCCGTTGCGGATGTCGAGCTTGTCGATCTCACGGCGAAAGAGCCGGTGTTGCTCGGTCCAGCGGATGAGAGGTTCCATGGTCTGCGCCGGCGGTTTCCTTATGGCGAGGAGATTGCAGCGCTGCATCGGGGCCAGATCGATGCGTTTTTCGTCAAGGGCGCGGAAGGCGTCACCGTCGCCAATCTCATCGGTGCGCAGGTCGTGGTGTCGACGGGGTTTCACCCCGATCCGAAAGTCCGCATCAACAACGGCACGCCGCGCCCCTTGACGGTGGACGCCACCTTTGCCGATGAGCGGCCCGATCTGGTGGCGGAACTCGTCGCCACCGTACAGCGGGTTGCCCAATGGGCAAATGACAATCCGGCGGAAGCCGTGCGTTTCATCGCCCGCGAGATCGGCGTCAGCGAGGAGGCGGTTCTGGCTGCGAATGGCCCGGATGTACACCGCAATCTGAGGCTCGATCTCGATCCGGCCGAGCTGGATGCGCTGAGCCACTTCAAGGATTTCCTGCTGGAATGGAAATTTATCCCCGAAGATTTCGATGTGCGGGACTGGGCCGATCCACGCGCCCTTTCTTTACAGCAAGATGCTGCGCAACGCAGTGCGGGAAAGTGAGGGCGTCATGACAGCCACCATTCTTGTAACGGGCGCAACCGGCAAGCTCGGCCGACGTGTCGTCAGCCGTCTTTTGCAGAAAGAGGCGAAGGTTCGGGTGCTGACCCGCAGGCGCGAGGATGCGCTCAAGCTCTGGGGCGACAGGGTCGATATCTCGGAGGGAAACTTCTCCGACCCGGCCAGCCTGAAGGAGGCCTCGCGCGGTATCGGGACCGTCTTTCTGCTTTCCCCCATCGGTGAAACGCTGGCGGCAGACCAGAAGGCGGTCATCGATGCCGCCCTCTCCGCCGGTGTGTCGCGGATCGTGAAAATATCCGGCTCCGACTGGACCATTGAGAATGCCGTACATTCCATTTCGGGGGCGGCGCATGCCGAGGTGGAACGGCATCTGGCCGCAAGCGGTATCGCGTATACGGTGCTGCGGCCGAATGCCTGGATGCAGGTTGCGCTGGAACCCGTTGTCGCCGCGCTGCGCAAGGGGGAGGATGTGCCCGCCCGCTTTGGCGACGCGGCTGTCTCCTTCATCGATGCGGACGATATTGCCGATGTCGCGGTTCATGCGCTCACCACAAGCGCGCCTGTTTCCGGCACCCTGGTGCTGACCGGTGGTGAAGTCCTGTCAGCGCTGGAAATCGCTCGCATCGCGGCGCGCATCCAGCATCGGCCCGTGGGAATTTCGGACAATACCGTCCCGGCCTTGCCGCCACATATCGGCGCGTTTGAACAGAAGGCGATCGGCGAATTCGGCCAACTCATCCGCAAAGGCCTTGCGGCGTCCGTCAACAATACCGTCCAGCAGATTACCGGCCGGTTGCCCCGCAGCGTGGAGGACTATCTGCGTGTCCGGCTGGCAACCACCCCGCAGGATCATTCCGAGGGAGAAAAGACATGGCGTTGACTGTTCCGCTGCCTGAAGGTTCCGAGCTGAAAGGTCTCGACCTAAAAAGCCCGGCCGATTTCGAAGACAGCCCGCTCAGCCGGGCGGTGAAGCAGCCGCTGATGCTGGGCCTGTTCCTCAATCTGCAGGACATCAATTTCTCCAGCCTGCCGACCAGCAACAGCTGGACCTTCGATTATAATGTCGAACTGGTGAAGCGCGCGGAAGAGCTTGGTTTCGAAATCGCCTTCAGTCGCACGCAATGGCTGCCCAAGGGCGGTTATGATGGCGAATCCTCGCTCGACAGCTTCATCGCGCTTGGCGCCATGGCGGCGGTCACGAAGAACATTCTGCTGATCTCCACCATCCATGTGCTTTATGGGCCGCTGCATCCGCTGCATCTCGCCAAATATGGCGCGACGCTGGATCATATCGCCAAGGGACGCTGGGGCATCAATATTGTCACCGGCCACCGCGCCATCGAGCATGAAATGTTTGGCTGGCAGCGTATCGACCACGACAAGCGCTACGACATGGCGGGCGAATTGTTCGATGTGCTGCATCGCCTTTGGGGTGAGACCGAGAATTTTTCCTATGAAGGCAAGCTCAATCCCTGGGCGATCAACAATGGCTGGATCACGCCGAAGCCCGCTTTCGGCCGCCCGCCGCTGGTGACGGCGACAGGTTCGCCCGCAGGCATCGACTTCGCCGCCCGTCATTCCGATCTGGTTTTCGTCACCTCGCCCGGTGGCGCGCATATAGACAGCGCGCTGGAAACGCTTCCCGATCATGTCGCAAACATTAAAAACCGCGCAAAGGCCTATGGCCGGCAGGTGAAGACGATCATCAATCCGATCATCGTCAGCCGCGATACGGAGAAGGAGGCAATCGCCTATGCGGATGCCATCGAGGCGGGAAAACCACAGCCCGGCACCCGCGCCTTCGCCACCAATAATTACGACAGCGACGCCCATGCCTGGCGCGGCCGCGGCGATGCGCGCCACAAGCAGGGGCGCAATCTTGGCGGCAATATTGAGATCATCGGTTCGCCGGAGCAGGTGGTCGAGCAGTTTGTCGGCCTGAAAAAGGCCGGGATCGATGGGGTTCAGCTGAATTTCTACGATTTCCGCGAAGACCTCGATTATTTCGCCGAGCGCATTCTGCCGCTGATGAAGGAGGCGGGCCTGAGGCTCTGACGCCTCTCCCGCTGCATTTTCCAGTCCCGAAACCCACACTTCGCAATCGCCCGATTGCGAAAACGATATTTTTTGCCCTGAGGAGATACCGTGAATATTGCCGTCGATCCCGTCAAAACGCCCGTACCTAAAATCCTGGACCGGATCGGGACCTATGTTCCCGAACTCGTCTCCATCCGCCACGATCTGCACCAGCATCCGGAAATCGGTTTCGAGGAGGTCCGCACCTCCGGCATTGTTGCCGAAAAGCTCGCCTCCTGGGGCATCGAGGTGCATCGCGGTTATGGCAAGACCGGCGTGGTCGGCGTGCTACGCGGCCGCCATGCGGGCAACCGCTCCATCGGGCTGAGGGCGGATATGGATGCCCTGCCGATGCCGGAGGAGACCGGTCTGCCCTATGCGTCGGTCTATTCCGGCAAATTCCACGGCTGCGGGCACGATGTACACACCACCATCCTGCTCGGCACCGCCCGCTATCTGGCGGAAACCCGCGATTTTGCCGGCACGGTGGTGTTCATTTTCCAGCCGGCCGAGGAAGGTCTCGGCGGCGCGCGCGCCATGATCGCCGACGGGCTGTTCAAGGACTTCCCCGTTGACGAGATTTACGGGCTGCACAATTCCTCCCATGCCGCGCCCAATCATTTGAAGGTTTCGCCCGGCACGATTCTGGCGGGGGCGGATTTCTTCGACATCCGGTTGAAGGGCAGGGGTGCCCACGCTGCTCACCCCGATGTTTCGCGTGATCCGGTGCCGGCGACGGGTGAACTGATCCAGGCATTGCAAACCATCGTCAGCCGTAACGTGCCGCCGACCGATCCTGCCGTGCTGTCGATCACCCGCATCGAGGCGGGATCGGCCTATAACGTCATTCCCGAAACGGCCGCGATTGCCGGCACGGTTCGGGCCTTCTCCGACAGCGTGCGCGAAATCATAAGAGAGCGCATCCGCACGATTTCCGATCACATTGCCGCGGCGCACGGCCTCACCGCCGAGGTGGATATTCGCGACATATTCTCGGTTCTCACCAATGACGATGCGTCTGTGGAGATCGTCGCCGGTGTGGCGCGTGAGGTTCTGGGGGACGAGCGCGTTTCCACCGAGCCCGGCCGCTTCATGGGTAGCGAGGATTTTGCCGATCTCCTGAAACACGCGCCCGGCGCGTTTTTCACCCTCGGCCATTCCGGCACGGTGCCCGCCCATAATCCCGGTTTCATCGTCGACGACGCCATTCTGCCCGTCGGCGCCACTCTGTTTGCCCGGCTGGTGGAAACCCGGCTGAAGCCCGTTTGAACATTTAAAAACAAGCCTGCAAGAGGAAACATCCATGGATATTACAAGACGTAAGACATTGCTTTTGAGTGCAGCGCTAACCGGGGCAATGCTGTTGCCTTCTCTGCCGGCTCTGGCGGCCGAAACGCCGAAAAAGGGCGGCATCGTCACTCTTGCGGGTCTCGGCGAGCCGACGACGCTGGTGCCGCTTTCCGATTCCAATACGCGTACCCGCGCCATTTCCACGAAAATCCTCGAAGGGCTGGTGCGGTTCGACAGCGAGTTCAAACCGCATCCGGTTCTGGCCGAAAGCTGGGAAACATCGGCCGACGGGCTGCGCCACACCTTTAAGCTGCGCAAGGGCGTCAAATGGCATGATGGCAAGGATTTCACGTCGCAAGACGTCAAATTTTCGCTGCTGGCCTTCAAGAAGGTCGGTCCACGTGGACGCATCACCTTCGCCAATGTTGCCGATATCGAAACGCCCGATCCGCTGACGGCCGTGGTGGTGCTTTCCAAGCCCGCGCCCTATCTCCTGCGGGCGCTGACAGGCGGTGAAACGCCCATTCTGCCGGCCCATGCCTATGCTTCGGAAAATTACAATGAAAGCCCGAATGGGAACGCGCCAGTCGGCACCGGCCCCTTCGTCTTCGAGGAATGGAAGCGCGGCAGCTATGTGAAGCTGAAGAAGAACCCGAACTACTGGCAGGCCGATCTTCCCTATCTCGACGGTTTCGTGGCCCGTTTCGTCGCCGATTCGGCTTCCACCACCATTTCCGTGGAAACCGGCGAGGCGGATTATACCGCCGATGTGTCCTACAGCGATCTGGAGCGTCTGCGGCAAAATCCGAAGCTTGCCGTGGAGGTCTATACCGACTCCTATCTCAACAATGCTGCCGTGTTCGAATTCAATCTCGAAAATCCGATCCTTGCCAAAAAGGAAGTTCGGCACGCGCTGGCGCATGCCATTGACCGCAATTTCATCAACGACGCCATCTTCTTCGGGACGGCGAAACCTGCCGGTTCAAACATCCCGGCGGTCTTCACCGCCTATAATGACGAGAAGCCTTTCACCTATCCCTTCGATCTCGCCAAAGCGAACGAATTGCTGGACAAGGCCGGCTACCCGAAGGGTGCGGATGGCACCCGTTTTTCGCTGCGGCTGGCCTTTCTGCCTTCCGACGTCTTCCGCAAAACCTCCGAATATCTCCGCTCATCCTTCGGCAAACTCGGCGTGAAGGTGGATATTGTCGAAGGCGATCTCGCCACCTTCATCAAGCGGGTCTATACGGAGCGCGGTTTTGATCTGACGGTGAACGGCATCAGCCGGCTGTTCGATCCGACGGCGGGCGTGCAACGCCTCTATTGGTCTGACGGGATCAAGAAACCTGCGCCCTATGTCAACGCCGCTCACTACAATAATCCAAAGGTGGATGATCTTTTCCGTGCCGCCGCGATTGAAGTGGATGAGACGAAACGGGCGGAGCAGTTCCACGATATCCAGAAAATCACCGGCGACGATCTGCCGAATTTCTCGATCGTCGCTTTGCCCACTGTCATTCTGCGCAATACCAGCCTGAAATCGCTCGTGACGACTATCGACATTGCCTATGGCGATCTGGCGACGGCCTGGAAAGGCGAGTGAGCGTTTGGCAAAGCGGGTTCATCCAAACTCTGTCACCCCGGACTGGATCCGGGGTCCAGCGCGATCAAGTCCTTGATCGCGAGAAACTTTCTTCACGGCGCAGACGTGCCGTGGCTGGATGCCGGGTCAAGCCCGGCATGACGAAAGAGGGGTCTGCGATCATCAACATTAACCCGGCAATTTTGCCGGGTTTTTTATTGCCGAAATCCGCCTTCCATCCTTTTTTGCACCTTCGCGCGGCACGCCCGTTTCAGGGAAAAACTTTGCGCATGAAACAGGTCGGGCGAAACAGCGATACCACCCATGAAAATTTAGAAAAAATAAGTTTCATCAATAATTTAGCGCAAAGGAATTCTTCGTTTCAAAGCAAGAATTGCTTTCTGGACCCGCGCTCTGGCCGTCTGCACTGTGAGCTGGAAATCTCACCCTCACATGATGGATGCCATGGCCAAGGATACGCTTTTTTTAATCGCCCCCGGTTTTGAAGACCCAAAACACCCCGGTGTCCGCTTCGTCTGCCCGCATTGCAACCAGATCGAAGGCCTGCTTGCCGCCTTTCCTGACCTTGCCGCCGGGATCGATATCCGCCGCGTCGGTTTCCAGCGCCCGCGTGAGGCTGTCATCGCCGCCGTGGGTGAGGAAAACCAGTCGCTGCCGCTGTTCATCTTCGCAGGTGACGCGCCCAGCGACGCGACGGCCAAGGGCGACACGCACTTCATTCAGGACACCAAACGCATTTTGCAAATCCTCGCCGAGCGCCATGGGTTCCCGCAGCTGCACTGAGTTGCCGCTCCCGCATATCGGATTTTTTCGGAGACAGACATGACCATTTCCAGACGCCAGTTTCACAAAATTGCACTTGCCGCCGGCGCTTTCGTCGCGCTTCCGGGCGGTTCCTTTGCCGCTGCCGAAGAGCCGGTTTCGGGCGGCACGCTCAAGATCGTTTATTTTCCCGAGCCGACCCAGCTCGTGGCGATCAATACCAGTGCGGGCGGTCCGCAGTTTATCGGCTCGAAGATTTACGATGGGCTTTTGACTTACGATTACGAGCTTTCGCCCAAGCCCAGTCTCGCCAGGGAATGGAGCGTTTCGGCCGATGGGCTGGAATATGTCTTCCATCTGCAGCCGAAGGCGAAGTTTCATGACGGCAAACCGGTGACATCGGCAGATGTGGAATTTTCCATTCTGCGGCTGAAGGAAGCGCATCCGCGCGGTCGCGCTACTTTCTCGCATGTTGAAAGTGTCGATGCCTCCGATCCGCTGGTCGCGAAAGTGAAGCTTTCCAAGCCGGCGCCGGGCCTGATCACGGCGCTCGCCTCGTCGGAATCGCCAATCGTGCCGAAGCACATCTTCGAGACCTTCAAGCCGACGGATAATCCGAAACCGGCCCAGATCATCGGCAGCGGCCCCTTCGTGCTCAAGGAATGGGTGCCGGGCAGCCATATTCTTCTGGAAAAAAATGCGGATTACTGGGATGCGCCCCGCCCTTATCTCGACCGCGTCATCATCCGCCTCATCAACGATGCGGGCGCCCGCGCTGCGGCACTGGAAACCGGGGAGGGCGATATCGGCCCGAACCCGGTGGCGCTTGCTGATCTGGAGCGGTTGAAATCCATTCCGACGCTGAAGGTGGATGACCGCATCTATGCCTATGCCGGCCAGCAAAACCAGCTGGTGATCAACCTTGAGAACGAATATCTTAAGGAATTGAAGGTCAGGCAGGCCATCGCCCATGCCATCGATGTTCCGGCGCTCATCGATACCGTGCTTTATGGCTACGCCGTGCCATCGCCGACGCCGATCAGCCCCGGCCTTGCGAAGTTCCACAATCCCGATATCGGTTTCGCCAAGTTCGATGTCGCACAGGCTGAAAAGCTGCTGGATGAGGCTGGTTTCCCGCGCAAGGATGGCGGCAAGCGCTTCAAGCTCCGGGTTACCACCAACCCGTTCAATCCGCAGACCTATTCGGATTTCATCGCGCAGGCGCTGTCGAAGATCGGCATTGAGGCGGATATCCAGAAATTCGATTTCGGCACCTATGTGAAGGTGGTCTATACCGACCGCGCCTGGGATCTTTCGGTGGAATCCCTCTCCAACACCTTCGATCCGACAGCCGGCGTTCAGCGCGTCTACTGGAGCAAGAATTTCAAGATCGGCCTGCCATTCTCCAATGCCAGCCACTACGCCAATCCCGAAGTGGACCGGCTGCTGGAAGCGGCGGCGGTGGAGCCGGATATTGAAAAACGCGCCGCCTTCTTCAAGGAATTTCAGGCCGTCGTCGCCAGGGATCTTCCCGTCATCAATCTCGTCTCTCCCATCCAGCCGGTCGTCGGCAGCGTGCGCATCAAGGACTATGCGACAGGCGCAGAGGGGCTGAGCGGCAATCTCGCCAAGGCCTGGGTGACGAAGGAGGCGTGAGAGCCTCCCAACCCTTCGGTTCAGAGCGAATAAGAGGTCATTTCCATGAGCAGAAAATCCGAGAAGCTGGTTCTTAATGCCTTCATCTATCCGGGCGGACATCACGAGGCGGCCTGGCGGCATCCGGACTCCGAGCCGCATCGCGTCACCGATATAAGGCTCTATCAGGCTATCGCCCGCAAGGCCGAGGCGGCGAAGCTCGATGCCATCTTCTTTGCCGATGCGCCGGTGCTGGACGCCAATATCCGTTATGCCGCCCGCCACCGGCTGGAGCCGATCACCATGCTTTCGGCTCTCGCCGCCGTCACGGAAAAGATCGGCTTCATCGCCACGGCCTCCACCACCTATTACGAGCCGTATAATCTCGCGCGGCTGTTCGCGTCCGTCGATCATATCAGCGGCGGCCGGGTGGGCTGGAACATCGTTACGACTTCGGCCGATGCGGCCGCCGGCAACTTCAATCTCCAGAAGCATCCGCCGCATGCCGACCGTTACCGTCAGGCGATCGAGTTCGTCGACGTGGTGACGAAGCTCTGGGACAGCTGGGAAGATGACGCCATTGTTGCGGATAAGGAAAGCGGCCTTTTCGCCGATACCGACCGCATCCATCCTGCCAATCACGACGGCGAATTTTATCGGGTACGGGGCGCGCTGAACGTGCCGCGTTCACCGCAGGGCCGGCCGGTCTATGTGCAGGCTGGCTCCTCGGAGGAAGGGCGCGGTTTCGCCGCCCATTATGCCGAGGCAATCTTTACCGCGCATCAGACTCTGGAGAGTGCGCGGTCTTTTTATTCCGACATCAAGCGGCGCGTCGCGGCCACGGGGCGCAATCCCGCCCATGTGAAAATCCTGCCGGGCATCAGCCCCTTCATCGCGTCAACCGAAGAGGAGGCGCGCAAACTCGAGGCCTCCTTCAACGATCTCATCCAGCCGGCATTTTCGCTAGGGCAATTGCAGCGCATCACCGGCATCGATCTCTCATCGGCCGATCTCGACCAGCCGCTGCCGCACGAAGCTGTGGAAGCGACGCGGGCGCAGGCGGATAGCAGCCGCCATCAGCTGGTTCTCGATGTCATCGACCGGGAAAATCCGACGATCCGGCAATTGCTGCACCGGCTTGCCGGCGGGCGCGGCCACAAGGTGATTTCCGGAACGCCGGAACAGGTGGCGGACTGGATAGAGACCTGGTTCCGCGAGGGTGCGGCCGATGGCTTCAATATCATGCCGCCATGGCTGAATGGCGGCTTCGACAACTTCGTCGACGGGGTTGTGCCGATCCTCAAACAGCGAAATCTGTTCCGCGAAGATTATGAGGGCGACACGTTGCGTGACCATTATGGCCTGCCCCGGCCGGAAAATATCTATGCGGCCAGAGAGTTACAGAGGGAACGCGCCTGAGGTGGGACGGGCGTGTTCAGGCGGCGGCCTCGAGAGAGCGCATATCCTCGCGCAACAGAGCGAGTAGAGATGCGACCTCCGGCAGCCGCCGCCTGTCAGGACTGGTCAGCAGGTGATAACGGCTGGCGGTCGGCTGCGGTGCGCCAAAAGGAGCGATCAGCCGGCCGTTTTTCAGCTCTTCCGAAATCAGCGAATGGCGCACGAGGCCGATGCCGTGGCCGGATGAGATCGCCTCTATCAACGCCGTCTGGCGTGAAAAACGCGGGCCGGTCACAGAGAGCCTGAGCGGAATGCGGCAGGCGCGAAGCCAGTTCGCCCATTCGAAGGCTGGATCCAGGCCATTGCCACGCAACATCGCAAAGCCGAGATCCCGCAAGCGCTCCGGTTCGTCTGCAAGCCCATGGCGGGCCGCGAATTCCGGGGTGCAGACGGCGCTGACGGTATCGGCGAAAAGCGGCTCATGAATGAAGCCCGGAATCTGCGCATGGGTGGCGACGATGGCGCAATCGGCATCGAAATGGGTGAGGTCGATGGTTTCGCTTTCAAGAGACTCGATGGAAAGCTCCACGTCTCCGAGCGCCGGAACGATACTGCCCAGCCGCGGCGCCAGCCAGCGGGCGGCAAAGCAACCTTCCGCCAGAACCTTCAGCTGCGGCCGGGCGTTGGAAACCATTAGGTCGGAAAGACTGCCGATCATGGTCTCGAAAGCATCGGCAAGCCCGGGATAAAGCGCGCTGCCGGCATCGGTCAGCAGCAATTCACCGCGCTGGCGGCTGAAAAGCGGCTGGCCGAGATGGGTTTCGAGAATTCGCACCTGCTGGCCGATGGCAGCGGTCGAGACATGCAGCTCCTCCGCCGCCCGTGAGAAGCTCGCATGGCGAGCGGCGACGACAAAGGCGCGCAAGGCGGTCAGCGGCGGCAGCCGGGAAAGCGTCGGCAGGCGAAAAGCCGCCCGGCTCCCGGCGGGAGCGATAAACTCCGTTCTCATTGCTGTTCCTCCTTTGCCGCCTGCATCTTCCGCATGGTCAGAACACCCGGCCTTCCCGGAGATGCGTCGTGGTGCCGTTGAGATAATAGTCTCCGATCACCCGCGCCTTGTGGGCGAGCGGATTGTGATTGTAGACCGTGCGGATATTGCGCCAGTGGCGGTCGAAATTCCGCTCGCTCGATGTCGCCGAACCGCCGCCGAGTTCATAGAGATTGGTGGCGACCGTGAGCGAAAGCTGCGAGGCGATGATCTGGGTGCGGGCGGTGGCGAGCGAGCCTTCCAGCAGGGCCGCCTCTATCGCCTCTTCGTCCCCGGTGGCGAAGGCGGCGGCGGTGCGGTCGAGCGTTCTTGCCGCTTCGCGGATCAGGGTCTGCACGGCGAAAGCGCCAGCGCTGATTTCGCCGAGCATCTTCTGCACGAACGGGTCCTGATTGGCGGTTTCGGCGCTGCTGTGAAGCGTGGTGCGCGCCTGGCGCAGAACATATTCCACGCCGTCCTTCAGCGCGCCCTGAACGGCGCCGGCGGCCGAGGCGGCGAGATGCAGCTGCCGCATGGCCGAGCTGTGGCGGCCGATCTGGCTGCCGAGCTTGCGGGTCGTCAATTCATGCGGCAGCACCTCGACATTTTCCAGCAGAACACCGCCGCTTGCCGTCATGCGCTGGCCCATGCTGTCCCAGTCGTCGAGAATGGTGATGCCGGCGCGGTCGAGCGGAATGAGAACGCCGATCGGTTGTTCGTCATCGCCAATGGCGCTGAAGGTGCCGAAATCGGCAAAGGCCGTGCCGGTCGCATACCATTTGCGGCCGTTCAGCCGGTAGCGGTCGCCATCGGCACTCAGCCGCGTGGTGATTTCGCCGGGGCGCTTGGTGCCCTGTTCAGTGCTGGCGCCTGCGAAGAGCTTGCCGGCAAGCACATGTTCGAGATGCCGCCGGTCCTCCAGCTCGATGGGTGCGAGAGCGAGATTTTCGGTGAAATTGAAATGGCTGCGAAGCGCGTGCGGAATATTGCTGTCGGCTTCGCCGAGGATCATCAGCACTTCGATATAGTCGGCAATCGAACCGCCCGGTCCACCCTTGGCTTCAGGAACGCGCAGCGTACCGATCTTCGCTTCCTTGATGAGGGCGAAGATATCGAAGGGAAGTTCCCGCTGGCGTTCGCGACGGGCGGCATCCTTGGCCGCGATGGCCGCAATGTCCTTTGCCCGGGCCAGAATCTCGTCACGGCTCGGTACGCCGGCATTGTCGGTGGTGGTTGTCTGCAGTTTCGGAGTGGACATTGCGGTTTTCCCTGAGCGGATGTGAGGGCCTGCGGCACGGCGCGCCGCAGGCATGGTCTTCTGGACGATCAGGCGACCGCGCGCGGCTTGAGCGCCGGGCGGTGTGCGGGTTCGAGATTGCGCGGCACGCGGCCTTCGACGGGATGGCTCGGATCGTTGAAACCGGGGGTGGAGGGGTGGCCGGTGGTAACGAGGCTGTCGACCAGCGCTTCATCTTCCGCATCGATCTTCACATCGAGCGCACGGATATATCCGTCCCAGTGCTCTTCGGTGCGCGGGCCGGTGATGGCGGCGGTGACGAACTTGTTGTTCAGCACCCAGGCGAGCGCGAAATCCGCCGCCGAAACGCCCTTCGAAGCGGCATGGGCTGCGACCTTCTGGGCGATTTCGACCGATTCCGGACGCCATTCCGTTTCCAGAACGCGCTTGTCGCCACGGCCGACGCGCGTATCGGCACCCGGCTGTTCGCCCGGCTGGTATTTACCGGTCAGCACACCGCGTGCGAGCGGCGAATAGGACACCACGCCAAGGCCATAATGATTGGCCGCAGGCAGTTGCTCGGCCTCGGCCGTGCGGTTGACGATGTTGTAGAGAGGCTGGCTGGCAACCGGCCGGTCGATGCCGAGCTGGTCGGCCAGATGCGAAATTTCGGCGATGCGCCAGCCACGGAAGTTCGACACGCCGAAGTAACGTAGCTTGCCCGCACGGATGAGATCGGCAATGGCGCGTACCGGCTCTTCCAGCGGCGCATCGAAGACGGCGCGGTGGAAATAGAGAATATCGATATAATCGGTGTTGAGGCGGCGCAGCGAATTCTCGACGGTCTCGATCACCCATTTGCGCGAATGGCCGCCCAGGTTCGGGCCCTTGGTGTGGGAATTGACGAATTTCGTCGCCAGAACCCAGTGATCGCGGCTGGCCTTGATGCCGCGGCCGACGACCTCTTCCGACTTGCCGTCGTGATAGACATCGGCGGTGTCGATGAAATTGATGCCCTGCTCGCGCGCCTTGTCGATGATGCGGAAGGCCACGTCATCCGGCGTCGGGCCTCCGAACATCATCGTGCCGAGGCTCAGCGGTGAAACTTTCAGCGCGCTGCGTCCGAGATAGCGATAGTCGACCATTATGGTTGCTCCTTCAGTTTATTGGGCATGGTGGCAGGCCACGGCGTGGTTCTTGCCGAAAAGGGTGTAATCCGGCGCTTTTTCGCGACAGAGATCGGTCGCAAGCGGGCAGCGGGTGTGAAACCGGCAGCCGGATGGCGGGTTATGCGGGCTCGGCAGGTCGCCGGAAATGGGTGCCGCCTGCTTGCGGCGAGCGGGATCGGGAACGGCGGCCAAAAGGGCACGCGTATAGGGGTGCTTCGGGGAAGCCCAGAGTTCCGATGTCGGCGCGCTTTCGACGATCTTGCCGAGATACATGACCAGCACGCGGTCGGAGAAATAACGCACCACGGAAAGGTCGTGGGAAACGAAGAGATAGGACAGCGAAAGCCGCTTCTTCATCTCCACCAGAAGATTGAGGATTTGCGCCTGTATCGAAAGATCGAGCGCCGAAACCGGCTCGTCGCAGACCACCAGTTCCGGTTCCAGAACCAGCGCGCGGGCAATGCCGATGCGCTGGCGCTGGCCGCCGGAAAATTCATGCGGATAACGGTCGAGCGAATCCGCCGGTAGGCCGACCTGCGCGACGATGGCCTCGACGATCTCCCGCTGGCGCGCCCGGTCACCGATGCCATGCACTTTCAGCGGGCCAGTGAGGATGGTGCGCACCGTCTGGCGTGGGTTGAGCGAGGCGAAGGGGTCTTGAAAGATCATCTGGATGCGGCGGCGGATGCCGCGCAGTTCGGACGATGTCATTGCCGTGACGTCGGCGCCCTTGAAGGTGATCCGGCCGGAAGACGGCTCGACCAGACGCATCAGCGATTTGCCGAGCGAGGATTTGCCGCAACCGGATTCACCCACCAGCGCCACGGTCTCGCCCGCTTCGATATCGAGGGAGACATCGTCGACGGCGCGCACGGTGCCGCGTCCGCCCGCATAATGGGTGGAAAGACTATGCACTGACAAGAGCGTCATCGGGTACCTCTTGGGATGTGGGAGCAACGAAGGGGCAGGCGGCGTAACGGCCTTGCGAGATTTGCCGCAGCGGTGGCACGAACTGCCCGCAGAAACCGCGGGCGCTCGGACAGCGCGGCCGGAAGGCGCAGCCGCGTTCCCCCGTGGCGGAAACGATGGAGCCCGGAATCTCGATGAGCGGCCCGTCGCGATAATGCTGCCCGTCTTCTGCACGCGGCGAGGCGGCGAGCAGGCCGCGCGTATAGGGATGATAGGGGTTGGAGAAAACCGGCTCCGGCAATCCCTCTTCCACCTTGCGGCCGGCATACATCACCATCACCCGGTCCGCCCATTGCGCCACGATACCAAGATCGTGGGTGATGAGGATGACGGCCATGTTGAGGTCACGGCGCAGATTGTCGAGCAGTTGCAGGATTTGCGCCTGTATCGTCACGTCAAGCGCCGTCGTCGCTTCGTCGGCGATCAGCAGTTTCGGATTGCAGGCGACGCCGATGGCGATCATCACGCGTTGGCGCATGCCGCCGGAAAGCTGGTGCGGATAATCATCCACCCGGCGGCCGGCATCGGGAATGTTGACGAGGTCCAGAAGCTCGATGGCGCGTTTGCGGGCCTGATGCCGGTCGATCTTCTCGTGGATGCGCAGCACCTCGATGATCTGTTCGCCAACCGTCAGAACCGGGTTCAGCGAGGTCATCGGCTCCTGAAAGATCATGCCGATATCCCGGCCGCGAATGCCGCGCCATTGCCGCTCGGAAAGCGGCAGCAGGTCGCGACCCTCGAGCAGAACCCGCCCGCCGGTCTTGGCGTGGGATGGCAAAAGACCGATGAGGCCGAGCGCGGTCAGGGATTTGCCGGAGCCGCTTTCGCCGACGATGGCGAGCATTTCGCCGGGGCTGACATCGAAACTGACACCTTTGACCGGCTGGGCGGAGCCGAAGCTGACGGAGAGATCATGGACTTCGATCAGTTTGCTCATCGGCGTTCCTCCGAAAAACGGGGGTTGAGCGCATCGTTGAGACCATCGCTGATGAGGTTCAGCGAAATGACGGTGAAGACGATGGCAAGGCCGGGAAGGGCTGTCAGATACCAGGCGGTGCGGATGACATCGCGGCCGGAACCGATCATCGATCCCCAGGAGACGCGGTTGGGGTCGCCAAGTCCCATGAAGGAAAGCGCCGCTTCCATGAGGATCGCACCCGCCACCATAACCGAGGAGGTGACGATGATCGGCGGCAGCGCATTGGGCAGGATTTCCTGAAAGACGATGCGCGCGTGACCATAGCCAAGGCTGCGGGCGGCAAGCACGTAGTCCTTTTCGCGAATGGCGCGAAACTCGGCGCGGGTGAGGCGCGCAACGAGCGGCCAGGTGATGATGCCGATAGCCGATGTGACCGTGGTGACCGACGGCTGGGCGATGGCGACGAGCACCACCAGCAACACGAAATTCGGCAGGGTCTGGAAGATTTCGATCAGCTTGACGAGGATATCATCAATGACGCCGCCAAAATAACCGGCGAAAGCGCCGACCGCGATGCCGATCGTGAGCCCGATCAGCGTCGCCACGACCCCGACCGTGAGCGAGATGCGCGCGCCATGCACGATGCCGGCCAGAACATCCCGGCCCATGGAATCGGTGCCGAGCGGATAGGCGGCATTCTGGCCGGGCCACAGGAACGGGCGGGCCACCATTTCCAGAGGATCACCGGGATAGATCAAGGGGGCGATCAGCGCGGTGACGATGACGGTTGCGAGAAACAGCAACCCGACGATGGCGTTGGGATTGGTAAGGAAGATTTTCAGTTCCCGCCGCAGGCCGCGCCGTGGCACGGAGACGGAACGGGCCGAAAGCGCATCCGGCGCATGAATATAGGGCCAGGCCTTTTCTTCCGGTTTTTTCGGTTTGGGATTGTTGTCTTCGGCGCCGAGTTCGGCCGTGTCGAGAACAGCGGTGGTCTGGGAGGAATTCATCGGCTTTCTCCGATGCGGGGGTCAAGCCATGCCTGCAACAGGTCCACGGCTGCATTGACGATGATGACGACGAGGGAGGAGAGAAGCAGAATGCCGAGCAACACGCTGAAATCCCGCGCCATGACGGCTTCGAAAGCAAGACGGCCAAGGCCCGGCCAGCTGAAGACCGTTTCGACGACGACCGCGCCGCCGAGCAGGCCGCCGATATGCATGCCAGCCATGGTGGTGATGGGGATGAGCGCATTGCGCAGGATATGGCGCGTGGTGAGCCGGAGCGGAGAGACGCCCTTGGCGCGCGCCGTGCGCACATAGTCCTGGGATTTCACTTCCAGCATCGCCGCGCGGGTAAGGCGGGCATAGATGGCCAGAAAATAAAGCGCCAGCGAAAGGGCAGGGAGAACGATATAACGCAGCCTATCCAGCAGGGCGTCGAGACCGGTGAGGCTGCTGCCGATGGTGCTGTCGCCGCCCGAAGGAAGCCAGCCGAGCTTCACTGAGAACGTCAGGATCAACATCAGGCCGATCCAGAAACCCGGAACGGAATAAAAGATCAGCGAGCCGATGGAAATGATCCGGTCCGGCAGCTTGCCGGAGAAGAGCGCCATGATCGAGCCGAGAAACACGCCGACGAAAATCGCAATGCCAAGTGCGGCGCCCATCAGGGCGAGTGTGCCGGGCAGACGCTGGCCGATGAGGTCTGCCACCGGCATGCCGTAGCGTGGCGAAAAGCCAAGGCTGAATTGCGCGAGATTGCCGAGATAGTTCATCAGCTGATGCACGACAGGCAGATCCAGCCCGAAGCGGGAGCGGATTTCGGCCATGGTCTCGACGGTCGCTGAACCCGCTTCCGCGGCCAGTACATCGGCGGCATCGCCGGGCGCCAGCTGCAGCAGGAAGAAGTTCAGGATGACGATACCGAGAACCGTCGGAATGGCCTGAATGGCAACCCGCCTTGCCTGCGATAAAATCCGTTTCGAATTCGACATCGGCTCCAGTCCGTAAGCGTGGAAATATGAAATCGGCCCCTGAGGCGTTGGTATTAGTTGACTAATTTTATGGAATTTGTCAAAGAGTAATAGAATTATTTTCTGAAATTTACGGAAATATGCGCCATAAAGAAAAGATAATTCCTGTTTATGAGAATGGTTGGTTCTTCATGCCAAGCTCGCTCTCGTCTGCGGAACAAACTTCTTCCTAAACGCGGCCGTTCAGTTTGCCGGTTTTTCGCCGGTTCAATCAAGGAGAGGGTATCGCATGACTATTTTCAACCAGACGACGCGGCGTGGATTTCTGCTGGCGTCCGTGGCGCTTGGCGTGGTGTCGCTGCCGGGGCTGAAGCTCAACGCGGCTGAGCCGGCAAGCGGTGGCACGGCTACCCTGCTCATCTCATCGGAGCCGCCGGTGCTGACGACGATCGCACACACAGCCTATAATTCCGTCTATATATCACCGAAGGTCACCGAAGGGCTGTTGACCTACGATTTTGACCTCAATCCCAAGCCGCTCTTGGCCAAATCATGGGAAGTGGGCGCGGATGGTCTGCGTTACACCTTCAATCTGAGGCCCGGCGTGAAATGGCATGACGGCAAGCCCTTCACATCCGCTGACGTGGCGTTCTCCATCAATACCATCAAGGAAGTGCATCCGCGTGGCCGCAATACATTCCTGAACCTCACTGCTGTCGAGACACCGGACGAACTGACGGCGGTTCTGGTTCTCTCCAAACCCGCGCCCTATCTGATCACGGCGCTCGCCGCCGCCGAAACGCCCATCGTGCCGAAACATCTTTATGAAGGTACGAAGGTAACCGAAAATCCGGTCAATCTCGCACCCATCGGCACCGGTCCGTTCAAATTCAAGGAGTGGGTGCGCGGCAGCCATATCGTTTTTGAGCGCAATGCCGATTATTGGGATGCGCCGCGCCCCTATCTCGACAAGCTGATTGTTCGCTTCATTCCTGACGCCTCGGCCCGCGCGATTGCCATTGAAACCGGCGAGATCGATCTCGCCCCCAGCACGCCGGTCGCTTATAGCGATCTCGACCGCCTGAAAGAGCTTCCCAGCCTCGGTTTTGAGACAAACGGCTATCAATATTCGAATTCCGTCAGCCGCGTGGAGTTCAATCTCGAAAAGGATGTGTTCAAGGATGTGCGCGTCCGTCGCGCCTTCGCGCATGTGATCGACCGCAACGTCATCTTCAACACCGTTAATTACGGTTACGGCGCAACCATCACCGGGCCGATCAATCCGAAGCTGACGAAATGGTTCGTGGATGATCTGAAGACCTACCCGATCGATCTGAAGGCCGCCGAAGCGCTTCTCGATGAGGCCGGATACAAGCGCGGTGCGGATGGCATCCGTTTCAAGCTCAATCTGGACTATGTGCCGAGCACCGAGGCCTATCCGCGTGGTGCGGACTATATTCGCCAGGCGCTGGCGAAGGTCGGCGTGGATGTGACGGTGCGGACGCAGGATTTCGCCACCTATACCAAACGCATCTACACGGATCGCGATTTCGATTTTGCCTATGAGGGCATGAGCAACCTCTTCGATCCCACCGTCGGCGTGCAGCGGCTTTATTGGTCGAAGAACTTCAAGAAGGGCGTGCCTTTCTCCAATGGCGCGGCCTACAGCAATCCGAAGGTGGATGCGCTTCTCGAAGCCGCCGCCATCGAGATCGACCCGGACAAGCGCGTCGCGCAATGGAAGGAAATCCAGCAGATTCTCGTCGATGATGTGCCGGCCATCGATATCGTCGCGGCACCGGAGATCACCATCTTCAACAAGCGCATTGCCGATCACACCATCGGCGCGGAAGGTGTGGCGGGAAGCCTCGCCTTCGCGCATATCGCCGCATCCTGATCGTCTCGCCAGACCCGGCCCCTTTTGCGGCGGGCCGGGACTTTTCCCTTTCATCGAGGACAAAGCCATGAGCACGACACTTTCTGAAATCTGGTACACACGCTGCCCGGTGCCCACCCCGGTGGGGCTGGCGGCACAGCTCGGTTATCTCGAGCAGACCTTCGAGGAGGTCGGCATAGCGTTGAAATCCATCATCGATTCGCCTGACCGTTCCGTCCGGCAGAGCCATTTCAACCACACGCTGGAATGGTCCTTCCGCCATGGCGGCAATGTGCCTCCCATTCGAGCCCGTTCAGAGGGGCGCAATACGCGCCTTATCGGTGTGACCTGGACGGATGAGTTTCAGGCAATCATCACCCTGCCGGAAACCGGTATCCGCTCGCTTGCCGATCTCGTTGGCCGCCGTTTCGGCGTGCCGCGCAGACCGGAAGGCATTGTCGATTTCATGCGCGCGACGGCGCTGAAAGGCATCGTTTCGGCGCTTTCGCTGGAAGGGCTGAAGGTCGAGGATGTCGAGCTCAAGGACATCGTCATCAAGGATTCGGTGCTGGCCTCGCAGGAAGGGCCGTCGCTGTTCGGCCTGAAGCGCCGGCAATCCTTCGGCGAGGAAATCATCGCGCTGCTGCGGGGTGAGGTCGATGCGATTTTCGTGAAGGGAACGGCCGGTATCGCCGCCGCGAACCTGATCGGCGCCGTGCAGGTGGCGGAGTTCGGTTTTCACCCCGACCCGAAAATCCGCATCAATTCCGGTTCTCCCCGCGTGCTGACGGTTGACGGACGGCTTGCCGATGAGCGCCCCGACCTGGTGGAGCGGCTGGTTGGTTCAATCGCCAGGGCCTCGCTCTGGGCCGAACAGCACCCGGAAGAAACCCGCCGTTTCATCGCGCGCGAGGCGGGTGCGACTGAAGAGCAGGTTCTGGCCGCCAACGGGCCGGATGTTCACCGCCATCTTGGCCTCGGCCTCGATGCGGAGCTCGTCGCCGCTGTCGGCCATTACAAGGATTTCCTGCATCAATGGGGCTTCCTTGAAAATGACTTCGATCTCGATGCGTGGATCGATGACCGTTTTGTCACGGCAAATGAAAGGGCGGTTGCATGAGTGGCGCATTATCGGCCATTCCCCGCCCGGACCAGCCCTCAAACCCCGTCGCCATCGCAGCCGCCCTTGCCGAAGATTTCAGCCTGACCGCGGCGGAGCATGACAAAAGCGGCGAATTCGCCGCCGCCAATTTCGAGGCGCTTTTCAAGTCGGGACTGCTCGGACTGGTGACGGCTGAAAAGGATGGCGGCTGGGGAGAGGGTATGGAAACGGCCCACGCGGTCATTGCGGCCATCGCCAAGGGCGACCCATCGACCGCCCTCATCCTTGCCATGCATTACAGCGTCCATGCAGCGATCCGGCGCGGCAAGTGGCCGGCGGCTCTCGCGGCAAAGGTGCTGGCCGCCAATAATAGCGAGCCGGCGCTTCTGAACAATGCACAGGCGGAGCCGGGGATCGGTTCGCCGGCCCATGGCGGCCTGCCGGAAACGACGGCGCGGATAGAGGGCAATGTCTGGGTGGTCAATGGCCGCAAGAGCTTCGTTACCGGCCTGCCGGGGTTGAAATGGGCGATCGTGCTTGCTCTGACGACAGAAGAGAAGCCACGCCTCATCCAGCTTCTGGTCCCGCTTGATGCACCTGGTATCACGCAGGAAAAGGCGTGGGAAGCGACCGGCATGTATGCGACCGCAAGCGACGATCTGGTGCTTGAGGAGGTAAGGGTGCCGCTTGCCGATCTGGTTGCCGAACAGCCGGCGGACGAGCCGCTGCGACGCGATGAGGCCGACGGTTATAATTTCTTCGTGCTTTTGGCTTCCGTCTATCACGGTGTTGCGCTTTCGGCGCGTGACGCCCTGTTGCGGCACCTCACGGGCCATGTCCCGGCCAGTCTCGGTGCGCCGCTATCCTCCATTCCGCGCATTCAGGAAGGTCTCGGCCAGATCGAGGTTCTGCTTGCGGCGAACCGGCGTCTGCTTCTCTCCGTCGCCCGCGATATCGATGCGGGAGAAAAGCTGGGAACGGATGCGCTCGCTGTCCGTCATGTGGTGATCGACAATGCGGTGGCGGTGACGGATCTGGCGCTGGAGCTTGGCGGCAATCGCGGCCTTCGCCGGGATTACAACCTTGAGCGCCATCATCGCGACGCCATAACGGCGAGGGCGCATGCGCCGCAGAGCCATATGATCCGAACTATCCTCGGCCGTCAGAGCATCAAGGCGGCCGGCGGCTGACCGGCGACCCTATGGGCGGCTTTGTTGCAGGCCGCCCATGACCAAGCCGCGCGCATCAGTTCTGGAGCAGCGGCAAAAGCTTGTCGCCCTGCCGTTCAATCTCCTGAAGATAGGGCGTGTCGGAAAGCACGAAATGGGTGATGCCAAGCGCACGGTATTTGCGCAGCGACGCGGCGACATCTTCCGCCGAACCCACCAGCCATGTCGTTGCGGCGCCGCCGCCGCCGAATTTTCCGGGCGCGGTGTAAAGATTGTCGTCCAGCACATCGCTCTGCCTGTGCAAGTCCAGCAGCCGACGCTGGCCGACTGCCACGCCCTGAAGATGGTCATTCCAGCGCACGCCGTTGTTTGCTGCCATTTCGGCAACCTTCGCCTCCGCATCGCGCCACGCCTCGGCTGTCGTTTCGCGCACCAGCGTGGTGATCCGCAGGCCGAACTGCAACGGCGGCAGGTCGCGGCCGAGCGTCTCGCTGAAATGTTTGAGCCGCTCGATCCGTTCGCCCACGCCGGCAAGCGGTTCGCCCCAGAAGAGCTGCACATCGGCCTCGGTTGCCGCGACCTGCTCGGCGGCCTCGGAGGCACCGCCGAAATACAGCTTCGGATGCGGCCGGCCGGCGCGCTCTCTGATGCGCGGTGATACGGTGGAGTTCTTGACCCTGAAGTGGTCACCCTCGAAAGTCACGTTTTCCTCGGTCCAGAGCCGTCGCACCAGCCGCATGAACTCTTTGGTGCGCGCATAACGCTGCGCCTGATCGCCTTCCTCATCGCCATAGGCTGCAAGCTCGTCCCGACCCGAGACGACATTGATCCGCACCCGGCCACCGGAAAGCTGGTCGAGCGTGGCGGCGGCGGATGCGAGATTTGCCGGCTTCCAGTATCCGGGGCGAATGGCGATCAGTGGCTCGAATGTGGTGGTACGCGCCGCAAGCGCTGCCGCCACCGTGAACGTGTCTGGCCGGCCCCAGCCGGTGCCAAGCAATGCGCCTTTCCAGCCATGGTTTTCCAGCGCCGTCGCGTGGCTGGTCAATGTATCGAGGCTGTTATGGTTTTCGCTGACGGCATCGCCGCGATGGCCGGGTTTGACATCATTGGGGATGTACCAGAGAAATTCGCTCGTGCTGCTCACATTATCCGCCTGAATTTTCGTTTTATGTCGCGGTGAAATGACGATGCCGGGCTTCGGCCTTTGCCATTTCAGGTTCGGCAGGCGAGAGCCTCCGATCGCGTGAGAATGGCAAACCGATGGCCGGTGGGCCAAGCAGCGGCGTTTCTTTTGGGGTGAGGCAGAGGAAAAGCTTTCCGCGTCCAAGCTTTAATATGCACATATTTTCCATAGAAAATATTTGAGGAAATGATTCCCGTTAAGTGGCGTTGAACCGGCAACAGAGAAAGCATTTTCTTTTCACGAGACAATGTCTGGTTCGATTTTTCCTAAGGCCGGAAAAGCTGAGCAAGGCAATAGTCGACTAAAATGGGGAAAGTCACCATTCTTGGCGCACACCGCCCGCAAACAACGGAGTAGGCATGTGTACCACCTTGATTGTCCCCGGTCTCAATGGTTCGGACGAGGGACATTGGCAGAGACATTGGCTGCTTGATGATCCTGAGGCGCGGCTGGTCGAGCAGGAGAATTGGGAGTGCCCGGTTCTTGCAGACTGGCTCGGTCGCCTCGAAGCGGCGCTCGCCACAACCGAAAGCGCCTATATTGTCGCGCACAGTCTCGGTTGCCTGCTAGTCGCGAACATGGCGTCGCGACCGATAGCCAGCAGGATCAAGGGTGCGCTTCTGGTGGCGCCCGCTCATCTTGACCGGGTGGAGGCAATGCATCCCTGCATCGTCCGCTTTGGCGCATTTCCTCAAGCGCCGCTCGCCTTTCCGAGCCTTGTCGTGGGCAGCATGAACGACCCCTATATGAGCCCGGAAGAGCTGGCCAGCACCGCTGCCGACTGGGGAAGCGATCTCGTCAACCTTGGTGCCGTTGGGCACATCAATATTGCTGCCGGTTTCGGCCGGTGGCCTGAGGGCTATGCTCTTTTCGAACGCCTGAAAACGGCATCCGACATCACGGGGACAAGATCGAGGAAGCGCGGATTGCCTGCCATGCACGGTGCGCTGCTGCAGGGAGATGCCGGAGCTCTATAGTTTTTCCATTCGCCATGCATGCGCTTCAGGCGTCAGCTCCAATTTGCTGCGCACTACAACCTTTGGGGGTTTTTACCTCAAAATTTCCTCAAAAAATTTTGAATCTCACCTTTTGATTGTTTTTGAGTGACTGCATTTATTTTCTACAGAAAATATGAAAAAGCGTTTCTTCGCTCCATCGGGTTTTGTTGTCACCTTTCATCGGTCATCAAATCAGGAAGGGGTAAGGAAATGTCCAGGATCAAGCTTGCAATGTCGGCACTCGGCGGATTGTTGTTGTCGACGGTATCGTTGGCCACAGCCGGGGCTTCGGACGCGCTGGTTACGGCGGACTGGCTGAAGGAAAATCTCGATAATCCGAAGGTGCGGGTCTTTGAGGTCAGCGTCGACACCGGCGTCTACGAGCGCGGACATATTCCCGGCGCGGTGAACCTCAACTGGCACACAGACCTCGTCGACAAGGAGCGGCGCGATATCGCCGCGCGGGAAAATTTCCAGTCCCTGTTGCAGAAGGCCGGTGTGGGTGACGATACCACCATTGTTCTTTATGGCGACAACAACAACTGGTTTGCCGCCTGGGGCGCGTGGATTTTCGAGACTTATGGCCTGGGCGACCGGGTGAAGCTTCTCGATGGTGGCCGCAAGCTCTGGGAAGCGCAGGGACTGCCTTTGGACACATCCGCGCCGGCAACGGCTGAAACGAAGCTGAAGCTCGGCGAGCCGGACACTTCGGTCCGGGCGCGGTTCATCGATGTGGTGGCGGTGGCCGAGGGCAAGCACAATATCAAGCTGGTGGATATTCGCTCGGCGGATGAATATTCGGGCAAGATTTTCGCCCCCGATGGCGTCAAGGAGCTGTCCGTCCGCGCTGGCCATATTCCCGGTGCTGTCAATGTTCCATGGGGTACCATCGTCAACAAGGACGGAACCTTCAAATCGGCAGACGAGATCAAGGCGATCTACGCCGAAAAGGGTATCGACGGTTCGGCGCCCGTTATCACCTATTGCCGCATCGGCGAACGCTCCAGCCACACCTGGTTCGCGCTGAAGAAGATACTTGGCTACGACGTCCGCAACTATGACGGCTCCTGGACCGAATACGGAAATGCGGTCGGCGTTCCGATCAGCAATCCCACCGGCACGGTGTGGACAGGCAAATAAGCCGAAGACGCTTCACCTTCAGGCCGGTGCGCTGACAAGGCGCGCCGGCATTTGTTCTTCCGACACCTCCGGTATTTCATGCGTTCGATCATACTCCGCCTCGCGGCACTTGCCATTTTGTCCGCACTGGCCGTCGCGGCCTATCCGCTCGGGGCGTTTGAAAATGGCAGGCAGCTTGCGTTCTCGCTTCTGGCCGGTGCCGCTTTCGGCATTGTGATGCAACGCGGGCGCTTCTGCTTTCTCTGCAATTTTCGCGATTTCATCGACAACAGGCGCTCGGACGGTATTGTTTCAATTCTCGTGGCACTTCTGGCCGGCGTGGTGTTCCACCAGATCGTCACCATGGCCTGGATGCCGGTTCCGCAACCCGGACGCCTGCCGCCAAATGCACATATTGGTCCGGTTGGCTGGATTTTGGCAGCTGCGTCGACTGTCTTTGGCGTGGGCGCGGCACTGTCCGGTTCCTGTCTGTCTGGACATTTTTACCGGCTGGGCGAGGGGGCTTTCGGGTCGGTGCTTGCCATAATCGGCGCCGGCTTCGGTTTTCTGCTGGCATTTCTCAGCTGGAATTTCCTCTACACCCTGAGCATTTTCGACGATCTTCCCGTCTGGTTACCGCACCATCTGGGATATGGCCCGGCGCTGCTGATCGCCTGTGTTCTGTTGGCTGTCCTGATCTTCATCGTTCTTTTTTTCGATAAGACACCTCCCGCTCCTTCAGCCACGATCCCGGCAAGCCGGCTGCATCAGGCGCTTCGAAGCGTTTTCGTCGAACGCTGGCCACCCGTCGTAACCGGGGTGCTTGTCGCGGCCATCAGCGCCTTTTCCTATTTCCGCGTGGCACCTCTTGGCGTGACGGCCGAACTTGGCAGTCTTGTCAGAACGGCCGGGGCTTCGGCAGGCTGGGTGCCGGAAACGCTTGCAGGTCTTGATACGGTCAGGGGATGCATCAGCGCCGTCAAAACGACGATCCTGTCGCCAAACGGTGTCTTCGTCGGCGGATTGATTATTGCGAGTTTTGCATCCGCCCTTTCTGCCGGAAAATTCCAGCCATCCTGGCCTTCAGCCGGTGGTTTGGCGACACGTTTTGCCGGTGGCGTATTGATGGGATGGGGCGGCATGACAGCACTTGGCTGCACCATTGGCGTCCTGTTGTCGGGCATCCATGCGGGTGCGCTGTCAGGCTGGGTGTTCCTGTTTTTTTGCGGCTTCGGCGCCTTTGCCGGGCTCCTTTTCAAGCGTCGTTTTGCCTTGCCGTAACGGTCATTCTTCGAAATTCGCAGCCAGCGTGCCGGATGCCGGCGCGATCACCCTCTTTCTGATGGTTAGGAACGGAATTTTTCCCGCCGCCACAGCCTTAGTCCACATTTGTCGGCGATCCGCCAATTATAGAATAGTAATTTTATGGAAAATATTGACCATTTTCGGCGCTCGCCGGAGGATAGAGGGAGCTGACCAAAGGAGGCGCACATGCCGCAGGGATCTCATGCGTTTACTTTTAATCTGTTTGGTTTGACGTGGCGGCGACCGCGCGAGGATGAGCAGAGTAGCCTTCATCCGCTGGATCATTCCGGACGCTTCCGGCAGGAAAAAAGTGATCTCGAACTCGAACGGGAAGAGATCTGCGAAATGAATTTCGCGATGCTCGGTCTCTATCCGGTCCTGTGACATCAGGGAAGATTGTTCGCTTTCCAATCGAACCGTCCTGTTTTCTTGGAGATAAACTCTCCTCACCGTCGGGAAATTGGAACAAAATTTCTTAAACGCGCCGGGGAATTGGCTACCCTTCTATCATCAAGCCGCATTGCCCGATGGGCGGATTGCAAAGGACCTGTCGATGAGCAAAGCTGAAAAACCACTCGATTTCCTGTGGTTCATACCGACCTCAGGCGATGGCAGTTATCTTGGCTCCGACGATCTGTCACGTCCGGCAGATCCCGGCTATTTCCGCGAGATAGCGCAGGCTGCGGATCGTCTGGGTTACTCCGGCGTGCTTATTCCGACCGGCGTCGCCTGCGAAGAATCCTTCATCCTTGCGGCCAATCTCGCAGCCTATACCGAGAGGCTGAAATTCCTCGTCGCCATCCGTCCGGGCGTCGCCTCGCCGGCCTATTATGCGCGCTTGGCCTCCACGCTCGACCGTGTTTCCCATGGACGGCTGCTTCTCAACATCGTGGTTGGCGGCAGCGCGCAGGAACTGGCCGGTGACGGCATCTTTCTGCCGCATGACGAGCGTTACGATCACGCCGACGAATTCTTCCAGGTCTTCAATTCGCTGATCGAAACCGGCAAGGGGGATCTCGACGGCAAATACATCAAGGCGCAGGGCGCGAAGCTAGGCCTGCCGCCGGTGCAGGAACCGCGTCCGCCTCTTTACTTCGGCGGCTCTTCCGATGCCGGTATCGATTTCTCGGCGGGTATCACCGACAAATATCTGACCTGGGGTGAGCCGCCCGCACAGGTGGCGGAAAAAATCGCCAAGGTTCGCGCCGCCGCTGCAAAAAAGGGGCGGGAGGTAACCTTCGGCATTCGCCTGCATTTCATCGTGCGCGAAACCGACGAGGAAGCCTGGGCCGATGCCGAAAAGCTGATTTCAAAGCTTTCCGACGAAACCATCGCTTCGGCGCAGGAGGCCTTCTCCAAGGCTTCGGATTCCGTTGGGCAGGCCAGAATGCAGGCGCTGCACAATGGCCGTCGTGACAGGCTGGAAGTCTCCCCGAATTTGTGGGCGGGCATCGGTCTCGTCCGTTCGGGTGCGGGCACGGCGCTGGTCGGTTCGCCGAAGACTGTCGCGGCACGGCTGCGGGAATATCAGGCTCTGGGCATCGATACCGTCATCGCCTCGGGCTATCCGCATCTGGAGGAAGCCTATCGCATATCCGAACTCCTCTTCCCGGAAATCGGGCTTGATGGTCCGCGCAACCAGATCCGTTCCTCCTTCGGTTCGAAACAGGTTTTCGGTGGTGGTGGCCACGGCGGCAACGTCAAGCTGGTGTCCGGGTCCTGATCAATCACGGGGACGGCGGTTTCTACCGTCTTTCCTTTGCGGTTTCCGGCAACACCCACGCGGCGGGATGCCCGAAGGCAAAGGGAAAGGCTACATAAAACATTATTTCTATAGAATATTACGATTATGGAAAACGATGTCTATTTCACACCCCGCCGCCGCTGTTAGCTATTGAACAAATCAGCTGTTTTCAGGAGCCACCGATGACATTGCAATATGCGGCCAAGGATCAACAATTCATCAATCTCCGCGATCCCGTTTCCGGCAAGGCGCCGGATGCCGACAGCCTGAAGGCGGCGCTCAGAACGCTGGGCGGCGGCGTCAGCGTCATCACGGCAGGCGAGGGTGATGCGCGCACAGGCGCCACGGTGACATCCGCCACCGCCCTGTCGGTCGATCCGCCGAGAATTCTGGTTGCGCTCAACCGCTCCTCGTCCACATGGCCCGTGGTGGAGCGTTTCGGTCATTTCGCGGTGAATATTATCGGCCCGAACCATCAGTTCGTCGCCAATCAGTTTGCGGGCATCGGCGGCCTGAAAGGGGAAGAGCGTTATCGCGGCGCGGAATGGACCCGTCTGGCGAGTGGCGCGCCCATTCTCGAGGATGCCGTTGCCGCAATCGACTGCACCATCGAGGAGGCAATCGAGCGGCACAGCCACGTCATCGTCATCGGCAAGGTCGAGGCAATCCGCCTCGGCTCTGGGCACTCGCTGGTCTATCAAAACGGCAGGTATCATTCGCTGGACTGAGCGCCGTCCTTTCCGGCGCTTTCACGCGGTCATTCTTTGAGGGAGTTGAGCATGGGATCCGTCACGCCACTCGGCGAAAGAATTCGTTTCGTGCCCCCGCGTCTCGGCGCGGATGGCGATGTCCTGACCGTCGCCCGTATGATCGCTGAAAAATGCGCCGTGGAAAGTCCAGGGCAAATCCATGCGCGGATCGCCCGTTCCGGTCTCCTCGCCCTCTCCGTTCCGAATGAGTTGGGTGGGGCGGATATAACCAATGACGTTCTTTCGCAGGCGCTTTCGATTATTTCGGCGGCCGATGCGGCAGCGGCGCATGATCTCGTCGAACATTTCACCGCGCTTGAATTCATCCGGAATGCGGGAAGCGAAGAGCAGCGCAAGGCTCTTTTTGCCCGCCTCGATCTTGGTGAGACATTTGCGCTTGCATCGTCTGACGCTGGTGTGGATCAGGCAGTGCTGGTGACTGGTGATGACTATGCCTTGCGGCT
Source organism: Agrobacterium sp. GW821-FHT14E08 (assembly GCF_058803865.1). NCBI lineage: Bacteria > Pseudomonadati > Pseudomonadota > Alphaproteobacteria > Hyphomicrobiales > Rhizobiaceae > Agrobacterium > Agrobacterium sp. GW821-FHT14E08. The sequence goes on from NZ_JBXAPJ010000003.1 coordinate 502,302, forward strand.
TCCTGATGATGCCATGCGATCGGTCACTGCCGATGCGGACTGGATCGTCGTTCCGGCCGTCAATGCAGCCGGGCAAACGCTGCTCGTCGTTTTGCGCAATCGGCCCAATACATCATGGGATGGCCTGCTGCGTGCCGATCAGGTGGCGTTCCTTGCCCAGGGGGCTGGAAATCTGGCCGCCTCCGTTTCCACTCTCTTGAAGGCGGCCGTGGCACTGGGTGAAAAGCAGCGTGAGCTTTCCGCACTCCTGATCGACAGGCTGGCCGACGAGGGCGAAACACGGCCGGTCGTCGGCGAAGTCTTTCTCGCCATTGAATTGCTGAAAGCGCAAATCTCCCGGCTTGCGGCCAATATCGATGCGGCGCAGGTGGGCGCGGAAAACGTCACCTTTCGCTCGGTCAGGAACAATGCCATCACGCTGGAAATCCTGATGGCGCGCCTCGGCCTTATCGATGGCGTAAGCGAATCCGGGTTGATTGCGTCTCTGGGGGACGATCTGCGCCGGCAATAGGCAGCGCCTATTCGCCCGCAGGAATGGACCGCGCGTCCTGGCCGTCCTTGGCGACGAATTGTGCGAGCGTCATATTGTCCAGGATTGTTGCGATGGCGTCGCGCACGTCCGTCATCGAAACCCTGACCTGACAGGTCTCGGGATCGTCACAGTCGTCGCAGGCTTCAAACGCGGTGCGGCTGGCACAGCGAATGGGGGCCAGCGGCCCGTCGAGCGTGCGGATGACCTGGCCGATCATGATTTCCGATGGCATTTTCGAGAGCGAATAGCCGCCATTCGGTCCCTTCTTGGAGCGCAGGATGCCGCTGTTGCGCAGCTCGAGAAGGATCGTATCCAGAAATTTTTTCGGAATATTGTTACGGGTCGCAATCTCGGTCACGAAGGCGGTTTCGCCCTGGGGCAACCGCGCCAGATCGACAAGAGCCTTCAACCCATATTTGCCTTTTTTGGTCAGCATTGCATGATCCGAAAAGAGAGCCGGCATAGTCTGGAATGCCGGATCATGTTGTTCTCAACTTACTAAGTAGTTTTTACCGAATTCCGGCGCAAGCCCGTTTCGTCCGGGCTCGGTACCGGAAACGCCTCTTTGCCTGCCTTTTTGCGCCAGTGTATTCATGGTTGTGGATTGCTTTGCCAAAGACAACTGCTGAAAACATCGCGGGAAATAATATTTTCTCTGATCCCCTCGCAACGTGGAACGAACGTCCTTTATTAGCATATAAAATCAGTAGACAAAGTATGCATCAAAAGACGTGCGAGGTGATGATGTATACGCTCAGTTTGCTGGACAAGAGCCCGGTTCCGACGGGTGAGAACGCGGCAAGCGCGTTCCGCGACACGATCAATCTCGCCAGACGCGCCGAAGAACTGGGTTACCGCCGTTTCTGGGTCGCCGAACATCACAATTCGCCGGAGCTTGCCGGTTCCGCGCCTGAGGCGCTGGTTGCGTGGATTCTGGCGAAGACCTCCCGTATCCGCGTCGGCTCGGGAGGCGTGATGCTGCAGCATTACAGTCCATACAAGGTTGCTGAAGTTTTCAACGTTTTGTCCTCTCTCGCGCCCGGCCGGGTCGATCTCGGTATCGGCAAGACGCCGGGCGGACTGCCGCTTGCGACGTCCGCCTTGCAGCAGGCCTATGACCCCGCCCGCAAGCCGGATTTCGAAACGGCACTCAGTGAACTCACCACGTTCCTCTCGGGCGCTGCGCCGCAGAGTCATGCGCAGGCCGGGTTGCAGGCGACACCGGTGCCGCCGGTTGCGGTGGACAGATTTCTGCTCGGCGCCAGCCCTGAAAGCGCAAGGCTTGCGGCGTCAAGAGGATGGAATTTTGTCTTTGCCGGTCATCTCAATGGTGATCCGGAGGTTCTTCGCAGCAGCCTCTCGGCTTTCCGCGAGGAGAGCGGCGGGAAAGCGCCGATCCTTGCCCTTTCTGTCTTTGCCGCCAGCGATCCAGAGCATGCGGCAAGGCAGGTTGAGGGGCAGCGCATCTATCGTGTGTTCCTCAGTGACGGCAAGGCGTTCAATCTTGGCCGCCGTGAGCAGGCCGAAGAATTTGCCCGCCAGTCCGGCGATACCGATTATCGCATCGAGGAGCGCAAGCCCAACGTCCTGCATGGCGGTCCGGAGGATATTCACAAGGCGCTGCGCGCGCTTTCCGATGAGCACGGTATCGAGGAATTCATCATTGAACCGCCGCATGTCGGAGCCGATCAGCGGCTTGCCTCGATCGAATTGCTGGCCACACACCGCCTTTCCAGAGCGGCGTGAACTTGTCCTCAGGAGGAAATGACATGACGAAAAAGACAGTCCGTTTCGGCATCATGCTCCAGGGCCCGGGCGGGCATATGAACGCCTGGCGGCACCCGAAAAGCCCGGTCAATGCCAGCGTCAACTTCGATTTTTTCAGGAAAACAGCGCTGAAGGCGGAAGCAGCCGGTATCGCCTTCGCCTTCGTGGCCGACGGGCTTTATATCAATGACAAGTCCATCCCGCATTTCCTCAATCGGTTCGAGCCTTTGACCGTCCTTTCGGCGCTGGCTTCCGTTACGTCGAAGATCGGCCTCGCCGGCACGGTTTCAACCTCCTACAGCGACCCTTTCACCGTCGCGCGCCAGTTTGCCTCGCTCGATCTTCTGAGCGGCGGCAGGGCCGGCTGGAATGCCGTGACGACGCCGCTCGAGGGCACGGCGAAAAACTACAGCCGCAACCATCCCGAACATGCCCTGCGCTACGAGATCGCCGATGAATATCTGGAAGTGATCAAGGGGCTGTGGGACAGCTGGGACGATGATGCCTTCGTGCGCAACCGTGAGACGGGGCAATTTTTCGACAGGCAAAAACTCCACACGCTCGGCCACAAGGGCCGTTTCTTCCAGGTGGAAGGCCCGCTGAACATCCAGCGTTCGCCGCAGGGCCAACCGGTGGTGTTCCAGGCAGGTTCCTCCGATGCCGGTATCGGCCTTGCGGGCAAACATGCGGACGCCGTCTTCACCAATTCCGCCTCGCTTGAGGAAAACCAGACATTCCTGAAGCGTGTGAAGCAGAGCGCTGTCGCGCAGGGCAGATCCGCTGCCGACGTGAAGATTTTCCCCGGCATCGGACCCATTGTCGGTGAAACGCAGGAGGAAGCGGAAGCGAAATACGACATCATCCGCAACCTCATCACCATCGAGGATGCGCTTGCCTATCTCGGCCGCTTCTTCGACCATCACGATTTCAGCGTCTATCCGCTGGATGAGCCTTTCCCCGAACTCGGAGATATCGGCAAGAACAGCTTCCGTTCGACGACCGACCGCATCAAGCGCCGTGCGAAGGAAAAGAACCAGACGCTGCACGAGGCGGCACTGGAAGCCGCAACCCCGCGCGAAGGCTTCATCGGAACCCCGGACAAGGTGGCGGACGAGATCATCCGCTGGGTGGAGCACGATGCGGCCGATGGTTTCATTCTGGGCTTCCCGGTCATTGCCGAAGGGCTGGACGATTTCATCCGCCTCGTCATTCCGGTGCTTCAGCGTCGTGGTTATTTCGAACCGCATCTGGAAGGCGCCACGCTGCGCGAGCACCTAGGCCTGCCTTTCAAGGAAAGCATCTATTCCCGCACCGAAAGCGGCCCCGACAAGGCTATCGCATGAAGTAGCGCCGGGCGGCAGCTGTTGTCGCCCGAAGAAAATTTAAACGTGCTGTGCGGGTGAAGCGCGGCGCAGGAGACCAGAACCATGAATATCCGCATTGACGGCGCGCGTCCCCAGGACGACGCCGAACGGGGAATCCTTGCTTTTATCGAGGAGAGCATCGCCATCCGGCATGATCTCCACCGGCATCCGGAGCTTTCGCTGGGGGAAAAACGCACGGCGGCGCTTGTTGCCCGGTATCTCCTGTCTTTCGGATATGAGGTGACGGAGGGCGTCGGCGGCCATGGCGTCGTCGCCACCCTGAAACGCGGACACGGTGACAAACGTCTGGGCATTCGCGCCGATATCGACGCCCTGCCCATCGTCGAGGAGACCGGCCTTGCCTATGCCAGCCAGACGCAGGGTGTGATGCATGCTTGCGGTCATGACGGCCACACGACGATCCTGCTCGCCGCCGCCCGTTACCTTGCCGAAACATCGAGTTTTTCCGGTACGCTGACGCTGATTTTCCAGCCCGCCGAGGAAATCGGCGCAGGCGCGAGAGCGATGATAAAGGACCGGCTGTTCGAGCGGTTTCCCGTCGATGCGGTGTTCGGGTTGCACAACTGGCCGGGTGTCGAAACCGGACAATTCGGCTTCGTTGAAGGGCCCGCCATGGCCTCCGTGGACAAGGCGAAGGTGCGCATCATCGGCAAGGGCGGGCACGGGGCGGCGCCGCATGAAACGGTCGATCCGGTCCTCGCCTCGGCAAGTCTTGTCACCGCCCTGCAGAGCATCGTCTCGCGTAATGTCGATCCGCGTGAAATGGCAGTCCTGACGGTGGGCTCCATTCATGGCGGCACGGCCTCCAATGTCATTCCCGAGAGCGTCGAACTCCAGATCACCGCCCGGGCCTTTTCGCCGGCCGTTCGCGACCGGCTGGAGGAGCGGCTTCCCGCCCTTGCGAAAGCGCAGGCGGAAAGTTTCGGCGCAACCGCCGATGTCGCCTATTCCCGTGGTTTCCCACCCGTCATCAATCATGTCAGGCAGACAGTCTTCGCCCGCGATGTCGCCAAACGGCATTTCCCCGCCGAACAGGTTGCCGAAGGCTTTCAGCCGCGAACGGCAAGCGAAGATTTCGCCTTCATGCTGCTCGAGCGGCCAGGTTCCTATCTCTTCGTCGGCAATGGCGAAAGCGCGCCGCTGCACAGCCCCCATTACGATTTCAACGATGCCATCATCGCGCCTGCGGCGCGCTTCTGGGTGCGTCTGGCGGAAGCGTATCTCTCCTGACGCAACGAATTTAGGACAACGAGATGAGCGACGGTTTTCTCTACACATCGGTCAAGGACCCGCTCGCAGCCCCGCTTCTGGAGGAGCTGCTGTTCGAATATGACAGCCGCTACGGCACATATTTCAGTGCGGAAGGCGCCAGGGCGGAAATGAACAAATATCCGCCGGAGGCCTTCAGCCCACCGTCGGGCAACTTCCTGTTGTTGCTGCGCGGCGGCAAGGCGATCGCCGGCGGTGCCTTCATGCGCTACGATGAAGAGAGCGCCGAGTTCAAGCGGGTCTGGACCCACTCGGCCTACCGCCGGCAAGGGCTTGCGAAGATTGTGCTTCAGGAGTTGGAGCAGCAGGCGATCCGGCAGGGTTATGCCCGCGCCTATCTGACCACGGGCTTCCGTCAGCCGGAAGCGGTGGGCCTTTATCTGACCAACGGCTATCGCGCTTTGTTCGACACATCTGCCGATCCCGAGACGATCAAGACGCTGCCTTTCGAAAAATGGCTTTCCGATGCCGCCTCAGCCTCTGGTGCGGAAGGCACGCCGATACCGGCCGCCCGGCCGCAATCTTCCCCGGCCCACCCGTGAAAGGTTTTTCCCGATGACGATAGCCTCTGATTTTCCGCATGTGGCGGTGAGCGAGCAGAAGGGTGAAACGATAAAGGGCGGTTATGCCCATTTTCGCATCGTTCCGGCCCGTTATCCCTTGCGAACGGTGGGCACGGTCTTCTCCGTTCTCATCATAGCGGCCGTTCTGCATTCCATCTTCGGCAACCCGCGCTGGGGCTGGGATGTCTTTGCGGAATGGTTTTTCGCCGAACCGGTGCTGGTCGGTCTTGGCAGGACGCTGCTGCTCACCGCGCTCGGTGCGCTGTTCGGTTTTGTGCTCGGAACACTGCTGGCGCTTGCCCGCGTTTCGCGCTCGCCGCTGCTGGTTGCCGTCTCCTGGACCTATATCTGGATTTTCCGGTCGATCCCTTTGATCGTTCTGCTGCTGATCCTCAACAATCTCGGTTATCTCTATGAAACGGTGACGATCGGCGTTCCCTATACCGGCATCAATTTCTTCAGCTGGAATACGACGCAGCTGATGACGCCTTTTGCGGCGGCCGTTCTGGGGCTGACGCTCAATCAGGCCGCCTTCGCATCCGAAATCGTGCGTGGCGGCATACTTTCGGTCGATCAGGGGCAGCTGGAAGCTGCCGCAGCACTTGGTCTTCCCCGGCGGCGGCAGGCGTCCCGCATCGTTCTGCCGCAGGCGATGCGCTCCATCCTGCCCACCGCCTTCAACGATATCATCGGCCTCGCCAAGGGCACGTCGCAGGTCTATATCCTAGCCCTGCCGGAGCTGTTCTATACCATCCAGATCATCTATCGCCGCAATCTGGAAGTGATCCCGCTGCTGATGGTCGCGACCGTCTGGTATCTGGTGATCCTGACCGCGCTTTCGATCGTTCAGCACCATATCGAGCGGCATTTTTCACGCGGTGCGCTGCGCAACCCGCCGCCGTCCCTGTTCGCCACGATCTACCGTACTTTCCTGCCGCGCAAGTCTTTGCCTGAAACCGTGGAAACGGCGGTGTCGGTTGCGACCAGACCCGAGCGCGCGGTGTCCACCAGCTTCCAGCTCGGAAACCGCGGCGGGTCGGTCAACATCCACGGTGTTTCGAAATCCTTCGGGTCGCTCAAGGTGCTGGATGATATCAGCCTTTCCATTCCGGCGGGCAGCGTCACCACCATTCTCGGTCAGTCCGGCTCCGGCAAGTCCACCTTGCTGCGCTCCATCAACCATCTGGAGCGCGTCGATGACGGTTTCATCGCCATAGACGGCGAACTGGTCGGCTATCGTCAAAAGGGCGACACGCTTTACGAACTGAAGGAACGCGAAATCCTCAAGCGCCGCGCCGAAGTGGGCATGGTGTTCCAGAGCTTCAACCTGTTCCCGCATCTGACTGCGCTTGAAAACATCATCGAAGCGCCCATCGCCGTTCGAGGCATTTCGAAAGAGCAGGCCGAAGCTGAGGCGCGCGATCTTCTGGCCCGCGTCGGCCTTGCCGAAAAAGCCGGCGCCTATCCCCGCCAGCTTTCCGGCGGGCAGCAACAGCGCGTGGCGATTGCCCGGGCGCTGGCATTGCGACCGAAGGTGCTGCTGTTCGACGAGCCGACATCCGCGCTCGATCCTGAACTCGTCAACGAGGTGCTTGACGTCATCAAGGAGCTTTCGCGCTCCGGTGTCACGCTCATCATCGTTACCCATGAAATCGGTTTTGCCCGCGAAGTCTCCGACAGGGTCGTCTTCATGGAGCAGGGCCGCATCATCGAAACGGGTACGCCGGAAAAGGTGTTCAGCAGCCCGGATCATCCCCGCACCGCCGAATTCCTCGCAAAAGTTCTCTAACCAAAAAACAAGGGAAACACTCACATGGCATTTTCATCGAAACTATTATCATTGCTTGCCGGCGGTCTTTTCTCCGCCACCACCGCGCTCATCCCGGCCGCACACGCGCAGGAGGTCGATCTTTCTCCGGAACAGAAGGGGCGGGTGCGCGCCGAGAAAGTGGAAGAGGCGATCAAGCTTCTTCCGGCCAGCCACAAGTTCATCGCCGATGGAAAGCTGACGGTCGCGACCGTGCCGTTCCGCCTGCCGCTGGTCGATTATGCGAGCGACACGAAAACGCCGATTGGCGTGGAGCCGGATATCGCCCAGCTGGTTGCCGACAGCCTCGGCCTTGAACTTCAGCTCGTTCCGATCGCCTGGGCCGATTGGCCTCTGGGTCTGACATCCGGCAAATACGATGCCGTCACTTCCAACATCACGGTGACGGAAGCGCGCAAGGAAAAGTTCGATTTTTCCAGCTACCGCAATGACCTGCTCGGCTTCTACGTGGGCAATAACAGCAAGGTGACGACCGTCAGCAAGCCTGAGGACGTGGCCGGGCTCAAGGTCATCGTCGGCGCCGCCACCAATCAGGAACAGATCCTGCTGAAATGGATCAAGGATAACAAGGCCAAGGGCTTGGCCGACACCGAGGTGCAATATTACGACGATCAGGCCGTGCTTGATGTTGCCCTGCAATCCGGTCGCGCGGACGCCTATCTCGGCCCCAACGCAACATCGGCCTTCCAGGCGGCAAGCCAGAAGAAGACCAGGCTCGTTGGCACCTTCTCCGGCGGCTGGCCGGAAGCGGCGGAAATCGCCGTCGCCTCCAAAAAGGATGCCGGCATTGCCGAAGCCATCACGGCGGCGCTGAACGCCCAGATCAAGAACGGCAATTACGGCAAGGTTCTTGCCCGCTGGAACCTTGGCTCTGAGGCCGTCACCGAATCCCGCACCAATCCGCCCGGCCTGCCCAAGAGCTGATGGTCGACTTTCCAGCGGGCTAAATCGCCCAGAGGCTGGGTTGCCAACACGCTGAGTTGAAGGTGGGACATCACTCAGCTGGTAGCGCGGGCTCCTCCCGCCCGCGCTACCTCCGTCCCGCAGTGATTTTATCGGGAAACCAGAATGACCTTCACCTCTCGTCTCGCTTCGGCCACGCTCGGTGCTTTTCTTTCCGTCGCCGGTTTCGGATCGGCTTTTGCAACGGATGTTTTCGATCTGTCGCCGGACCAGCCCGGCCGGATCAGGGTTGAAAAAGACCCCGGCGCGATTGCTGCCATTCCGAAAGATTTCAAATTCATCACACCGGGCAAATTCACCGTCGCGGTTGCCCCCGGAGGACCGCCGCTCGCGACCTATGCGACGGATGCGAAGACAGTGGTGGGTGCCGATCCGGATTATGCCCTGGCTGTAGCCGACAGTCTCGGGCTCGAGCTGGAGCTGGTGGCTGTCGCCTGGGCCGACTGGCCGCTGGGGCTCGCTTCCGGCAAATATGATGCCGTCATCTCCAATGTCGGGGTGACAGAGCAGCGCAAGGAGAAGTTCGATTTCTCCACCTATCGTCAGGGCCTGCATGGTTTCTTCGTCAAGTCCGACAGCGGCATTACCGCCATCCGGGAACCGAAGGATGCGGCCGGTCTGAGGATCATCGTCGGCGCCGGCACCAATCAGGAGCGTATCCTGCTGAAATGGAACGACGAGAATGTCGCCGCGGGGCTAAAGCCGCTCGAGCTGCAATATTACGATGACGAGGCCACCCGGCTTGTGGCTCTTTCTGCCGGGCGGGCGGATGTGATCGTTCAGCCGCATGCGCAGCTGGTCTTCATCGCCGCGCGCGACAAGACCATCAAGCGTGTCGGAACCCTGTCCGCGGGCTGGCCGGAGCGTTCGGACGTTGCCATCACCACGCGCAAGGGTTCGGGACTGGCTGATGCCCTGACGCTTGCCACGAACGATTTGATCAAGAGCGGCGCTTACGCAAAGATACTGGAGCGCTGGCAGCTTGCGGAAGAGGCCTTACCGGAATCGCGAACCAACCCACCCGGCCTGCCGAAGAGCTGACCGGTCGAAAAAAATGCGGCGGACGGCAATACCCGCAGGCTACGCCTTGCGGGTATTGCCGTCCGCCAGCCGCTCCAGGCAGAAGAATCAGAAATCCGCGACCTTGCCCCATGACGAGCCAAGGAAACGGCTGGGGTGATAGGGAGCGGGATCGACGATTGGGTTTGAACCCGTCACGATATCGGCGATCAGATGGCCGGCGCCCGGGCCGATGCCGAAACCATGGCCGCTGAAACCGGCGGCGAGGATGAAACCGGGCAATTCACTGGTCTCGCCAATTGCGGGCACGCCATCCGGCGTGCTGTCGATGAAACCGGCCCAGGCGGCGGAAATCTGGGTTCTGCGGAGCGCTGGCAGAAGTTCCTGTGCCCTTCTATGGGTCTCGCGGATAGCGGCGGCATTGGGTTTCGGATCGAGAATGCGAACCCGCTCCATCGGTGTTGGCGCATCGAGCCGCCAGCGTTTCAGCGTTTCATGGCCGCCACGAATACCTTCAAGCCCACCCGGCCGCAGGCTGCGCCAGCGCTTGAGAAACATCGGAATGAATTCGCGCGCGAAGCGCATCTGCTGTGCTGTCGGATCGATGCGTCCAAGGCCGCTGATGGCGAGGGTATAACCGCCGTTTTTGCGCCGGGTGGCGGAAACGGCAGCGGTGTGCAGCGCATCCGGCAGACCTTCCGCGCCCGGTGTGACGGACAGGATGGAAGAGCGGACGGAGGCCTGCGGAAACCGGATGCCGAGCTGGCGGCAGAAGGAGGAAGCCCAGGCACCACCGGACATGATGGCCGTCTTGGTACGAATGGTGCCTTTTTCAGTGACGACGGCGCTGACGTGGCCGCCTTCCGTCTCCAGACCCCGCGCGGCGCAGTTCTGATGCACCGTGCCGCCCAGCTTCATGATGGCGCGTGCAACGGCCGGGGCCGCCATCGAAGGATCGGCCGTGCCGTCCGTCGGCGAAAAGACGCCGCCCTTCCAGCGTTTTCCGGTGCTGCGTCCACGTTCGCTGGCCTCGTCCGCGCTCAGCATATGTGTCGTCACGCCTGCGGTGATGGCAAAATCGCGCCAGCGCGCCCAGCCCGCAAGTTCGGCCTCATTGTCGCTCAGGTAAAACAATCCGCAGCGGCGAAAACCGGTGTCCTCACCGCTTTCGGCAGCAAATTGATCCCAGAGCGTCAGGCTCTGTGTCGAGATCGGCAATTCGCGGGCGTCGCGGTTCTGCTGCCGGCACCAGCCCCAGTTGCGGCTGGATTGCTCCGCGCCGATCAGGCCCTTTTCGACAAGAGCCACCTTCAGGCCGCGCCGGGCGAGATAATAGGCAGCGAAAACGCCGACGATGCCGCCGCCGATAATGACGGCGTCCGCGGATTTCGGCAGTTCCGGTGAGGTCGTGATCTGTTGCAGCGGCGCAGGCATGTCGGACTCCTTATCTTCCTACTAATTTACCTTGGTCACCGGGTAAACGCTGCCAGACTGGGCCGATTGCCGGAATCTCCTGCTGTTCAGGGCCATGTCTGCAACTCTTTATGCTGCATGAAAAAAATATCCCCGCGTCGACAGGGCTGGCGCATGTGATAAGATTTCTAACGCGGCGTCAGAATTTTATGCCGCGCATAGAAAAACAAAAAAGGGGTTCCTCACGTGATGAAACTTGATCGGATCGATATCAAGATCCTCTACGAACTCCAGAAAAATGGACGCATCACCAATGTGGAGCTGGCGGAGCTTGTCAATCTTTCGCCAAGCCCCTGCCTGATGCGGGTCAAGAAGCTTCAGGCCGAAGGTTATATCGAAGGGTATTCGGCGCAGATCAACATCAACAAGCTCGGCCAGACGCTGACCGTCTTCACCGAGATCACGCTCAAAAACCACCGCCAGATCGATTTCGCCCGCTTCCTCGGCGTCATCGAAAAGATCGACCAGGTGGTGGAATGTCACCTCGTTTCAGGCGGTTACGATTATCTGCTGAAATTCATGACTTCCGGCATTGTCGAATATCAGTCGATCATGGAGCGCCTGATCGACATGGATGTCGGTATCGACAAATATTTCAGCTTCGTGGTGCTGAAATCGCCGATCGTCAAATCCCATATGCCGCTGACCAGCCTGTTTCCGCTTTGAAATAAAAGGGCGTTTCCTCAGTAGTATATCCCCAATCTCGACGTCATCCTCGGGCCTGTCCCGAGGATCCATAGCCTGTCGAAATGGATGGTTCCTCGCCTCAAGGGCGAGGACGACGTCGAGATGAATGCAGTGTGTCTATCTCGTCAGTCCGGCTATCTTCAAGCCGCTCACCTTTTCGAAAACGCCCGCACCAGCTCCGCATCCTGCTGAAGATTATCAAGCCATTTCGGGTCCAGTTTCGGCACCGAGGAGAAGAGCAGCTTCGAATAGGGATGCGTCGGCGCCTTGATCGCCTCGGTCTCCAGATGTTCCACCTGCTTCCCACCATACATCACGACGATCTCGTCGCAGATGGTTTCCACCACTGAAAGATCGTGGCTAATGAAGATGTAGGAGAGGCCGAGTTCGCGTTGCAATTCGCCGAGCAGGTCGATGATCGCGGCTGCAACAACCGTATCCAGCGCCGAGGTGATTTCATCGCAGATGATGAGCGACGGTTCGGCCGCGAGTGCACGGGCGAAATTGACGCGCTGTTTCTGTCCGCCTGACAGGCCAGAGGGATGGCGGTGGCGGACGGAGCGTGGCAACTTCACCATATCGAGAAGCTGGTCGATCCGCGCATCGCGCGCCTTGCCCTTCATGCCATGATAGAAGGTCAGAGGCCGGCCGAGAATATCCTCAATGGGTTTCGAGGGGTTGAGCGCGGTATCGGCATATTGGAAAACGATCTGCATGCGGCGCAGTTGATCGCTCGTGCGTCGTCGTGCGTCGGTATCCAGTTCGCGGCCTTCGAAGATGACATGGCCGCTTCCGGCGGGCAGAATGCCGGCAATGGCACGCGCCAGCGTCGATTTTCCGCAGCCGGACTCGCCGATAATGCCGAGATTGCGGCCGGGATAGACCGAGAGGCTGACGGAATCCACCGCGCGCACCAGCGGCATCCGGTCTTCACCCTTGGTACCGTAGCCCGCGATCAGTTTTTCGATATCGAGAAGCGGTGTCGCGTCATTTCGTTTGAGCGGGGTGACTGCACGCACCTTGTCGTTAAAGGCGGTCAGCAATTCGCGCGTATAGGGGTGCTGCGCATTCTCCAGAATCTCGGTGGTCGTACCGGTTTCCTGAACCTCGCCGCCTTTCAGAACGACAATCCGGTCGGCGATCTGGGCGACGACCGCAAGATCGTGGGAAACATAGACGCCGCCGATGCCGCCCTTGCGCATCGCCGACTTGAAGGCGCGCAGGACCTCGATCTGTGTCGTCACGTCGAGCGCCGTGGTCGGTTCATCGAAGATGACCAATTCCGGGTTGCCGATCAGCGCCATGGCGGCGGAAAGACGCTGCAGCTGGCCGCCGGAGACCTGGTGGGGGTAACGCTCGCCGATGGTTTCCGGATTGGGCAGCGACAATGCCTTGAACAGTTCCACCGCTTTGACGCGTGCCTCCTGCGGCGGCATCAGATGATGGATGCGTGTGACTTCGATGACCTGATCGATGATCTTCTGCGCAGGGTTGAAGGCGGCGGCGGCGCTCTGCGGGACATAGGAGATTTTCGTGCCGCGAATCCTGGCACGCTCGGCTTCGGACAGTTGCACCATGTCCCGGCCCGCCACCGTGACGCTGCCGCCGGAAATGCGGCAGCCGGGGCGGGCATAGCCCATCAGCGTCAGTGCGATGGTGGTCTTGCCGGAGCCGCTTTCACCGATCAGCGCAACGATCTCGCCTTCGGCGATATCGATGTCGACGCCCTTGATGATCTGGACACGGCGGCCGGAATCGGTGGTGGCCTCGACTTTCAGTCCACGGATTTCAACGAGATTGGTCATTATTCGCTCCTGTCGCGGATTTTCTGCGGCAGATTGTCGATCAGCAGGTTGACGCTGATCGTCAGGCTGGCGATTGCCAGCGACGGGAAGATCACGGCCGGCGCGGCAAAGGGCAGGCCGCCGATATTTTCGCGCACCAGCGCGCCCCAGTCTGCATTGGGCGGCTGCAGGCCGAGGCCGAGGAAGGAGAGGCCCGACAGAAGCAGCACGATGAAGACGAAGCGCACGCCGAGATCGGCAAGCACGGGGCGTATGATGTTCGGCAGGATTTCCGAGCCGATGAGGTAAAGCAGGCTCTCGCCGCGCACGCGGGCGACGGTGACGAAATCCATGGTGTTGACATTGACGGCGAGTGCCCGGGCGAAACGATAGGCGCCCGGCGTATAGATGACAGAGAGCGTGACGATCAGCACGGGTATGGAGGAGCCGACGGCGGCGACGACCACAAGGCCGAAAAGCTTGCTCGGAATGGAATTCACGGCATCGAGAAACCGGCTGAGCACCGCATCGAACCAGCCGCCAACCACGGCGGCGCACATGCCGAGCACGACGCCGGAGGTGCAGGCGATGGTGACGGCCGCAAGCGAGATGCCGACCGTGAAACGCGCGCCCATGAGAATGCGGGAAAAGACATCGCGACCAAGATAGTCGGAGCCGAGCCAGAGATCGGAGGTCATGGGCCCGAAATAATCGAGATCGATGATTTCACCGACCGGATGCGGAATGAGATAGGACGCGAAGATCGCGACCATCGCCCAGAGGAAGATGACGAGAAAGCCGAAAACGCCGACTGCGTTGATCTTGTAACCCAAACGCGAGGTCCCCGAAGTTGTTTTGATATTGTCGGCCATCAGCGCAGCCTCGGATTGGACATGATGGCGATGATGTCCGCGGTGGTGATGAGGAGAAGATAACCGACGCAGAAGATCATCGCGCAGCTCTGGATCAACGGCAGGTCGCGGGTTGCGACGCCATCGACCATCAGCTTGGCGATGCCGGGATAATTGAAGATCGTCTCGACGATGATGACGCCGCCGACGAGATAGGAAAGCGACAGCGCGACCGCGTTGACGATGGGGCCAAGGGCATTGGGCAGCGCGTGGCGCAGCACGATGCGCATACGCGGCGCGCCTTTAAGCAGCGCCATTTCCACATAGGGCGTATCGAGCGTCTCGATGACGGCGGCACGGCTCATGCGGATCATCTGTGCCGATACGACAAAGGTAAGAGTGATGACCGGCATGGCGTAAACACGCAGCACGTCGAACAGGGTGTTGACCTCTGTGACCAGCGACAGGGCTGGCAGCCATTTCAGATACACGGCGAAAAGCAGAACGGCGAGCGTCGCGATCATAAATTCCGGCACGGAAATGACGCCGATGGTCAGCACGGTGACCGCCCGGTCGTAGAGCGTTCCGCGCAGCATGGCGGCGCTGATGCCGAGTGTCAGCGCCAGCGGCACGGCAATGACCGTGGTTATGCCCGCAAGTTTCATGGAATTGACGAAACGCGGACCGATAAGATCGGCGATCGCCATGTTGTTGGCGTAGGACGTGCCAAGTTCGCCCTGCAGCAGGCCGAACAGCCAACGGACGAAACGCAGCAGCGCCGGGTCATCAAGATGCATGGCGGTGCGCAGGCCAGCCACGGCCTCCGGCGTTGCCGCCTGGCCGAGAAGGATCGTCGCCGTATCGCCGGGCAGCAGGCTGGTGGCGGAAAAGACGATAAATGACACGATAAGCAGGGTCGTCAGCATGACGACCAGCCGCCTGGCGATAAGGGATAATATCCGGCTGTTCATTCACATGCTCCTGCTGCGACCCGCCTGACAAATAGGCTTTCCGCACCAGCGGAAAGGTTGCCGGGCGCTTTCACGCCCGGCCCGATGGTCTATCAGGCTTCGAGCCAGACGTATTCCGCAAAGGCGTAACCCATCATGCCGCCAAGCGGATTGGCTTCCAGCCCCTTTAGCTTGGAGTTGATGGCGTCGACATTCGAAATATAGGCTGGAA
Source organism: Agrobacterium sp. GW821-FHT14E08 (assembly GCF_058803865.1). Lineage (NCBI taxonomy): Bacteria > Pseudomonadati > Pseudomonadota > Alphaproteobacteria > Hyphomicrobiales > Rhizobiaceae > Agrobacterium > Agrobacterium sp. GW821-FHT14E08. Next base: position 517,606 of record NZ_JBXAPJ010000003.1, read on the forward strand.
TGATGGTGCCGGCTTCGTCGGCGATCATCGTTTCCAGTTCGAAGTAGATCTGCTTGCGCTTTTCAAGGTCCAGCATGCCGCGGGCTTCGAGCATCATCTTGTCGAACTTTGGCGACTTGTACTGGCTTTCGTTCCACGGCGCGTCGGAGGCGTAGAGCAGGGAGAAGAGGATGTCCGGCGTGGGGCGCGGATTGATGTTGCCGAAGTGAACCGGCGCCTTCAGCCAGTAATTGCTCCAGTAGCCATCCGAGGGAACACGCTGTACGTCGAGCTTAACGCCGATTTCGGCGGCGGACGCCTGGATGATCATCGCCATGTCGACGGAAGAGGCTGCCGCATCCGATGCGATCACCGGAATGGACTGGCCGATAAGACCTGCCTTTTCGAAGTGGAACTTCGCCTTATCCGGGTCGAAGGCTTTCGGCTTCAGGTCCGGATTGTGATAGGGGTTCATCGGCGGCACCGGCTGGTCGTTGCCGACTTCGCCGAGGCCGCGCAGGGCCGCCTTGACGATCTGTTCGCGATTGACGATCGACTTCATGCCGGCAACGAAATCGGCATTGTTGCCGGGCGCTTGGTCCAGCCGCATGTTGAGGTTGGTATAGTTACCGGATGTCGTCTTCGACAGAACGACGCCTTCCTGTTTGTCCAGCAGGCGAAGCGCACGCGGATTGATAGCGGCAGCAAGCTGGATATCGCCGGAAAGAAGGGCGTTGACGCGGGCATTGTCGTCGGAAATCGCCATGAATTCAAAACTGTCGATGTGCGGGCCGCCGGACTTCCAGTAATTTGTATTCTTGGCCATGATCGAACGCACGCCCGGCTCGAATTTTTCAAGCTTGAAGGCGCCGGTGCCGTTGCCCTTGGAGAAATCCGTGGTGCCATCGGCGACGATCATGAAATGATGCAGGGCCAGAATCGATGGCAGGTCGGCATTCGCATTTGCAAGCGTGATTTCCACAGTGCTCTTGTCGACAGCCTTGAAGCCGGTCATCTGGGCGGCGATCTTGGCGACCTTGGAGCCGACGGCCGGATCGAGATGGCGTTTCAGCGAGTAGACCACGTCGTCGGCGGTCAGCGCCTTGCCGTCATGGAAGGTAACACCGGAACGCAGTTTTACCGTCCAGGTCTTGGCATCTTTCGATTCGATGGATTCGGCCAGTTCCATCTGCGGCGTGCCGGAAACATCAAGGAAGCTCAGCCGGTTGTAGAGCGCGCAGCAGCGGACGTAGTCCGTGGATAGCGAGGCTTTCGCCGGGTCGAGCGTATCGGCCGTGGACGAAGACCAGCCCGCCGCCTTCAGCGAACCGCCGGAAACGGGCGTGGCCGCCACGGCCTGCGAGGCACGGCCCAGAATGGCCGAACCGGCGGAAAGCGCCACGCCGCCCGCCAGCATCATGTGAAGCAGTTCGCGCCGCGTTGCACCGCGTCGGATCGCCTGTTCAACGGCGGCATCGTCGGAGCGGGTCCAGTTTGTAATCCTGTCACTCATGGTTTTCCCCTTTTGTATGATTTGTTAAAATGCGTCTTGAGAAATTTCCGGCACGTCGCGTCCCAGTTCGCGCCATGCGATAGGCAAAGGCGGTTCAGCCGCCTGTCTGTTTCGCGGCCTCGGCCAGGCCGGCCATGGATGTGAAGTGATAGTCCGGCTCGGTAAAGTTTTCCGGCTCGATCGTGCCGCCATATCCCTTCTGGGCGTGACGACGCTCGATCCAGCAATTGGTCATGCCGAGCTTCCGGGAAATGCCGATATCGTGGTACTGGCTTTGTGCCACATGCAGGATGTCGTCCTTCGATGCGCCTTCGCTCTCAACAAAGGCAAAAACCTTTTCGAAGAAGGCGGGGTCCGGTTTTTCAGTGCCGGTATCATCCGCCGTGAACGCCGCATAAAAGGGATTGCCGAGTTCCTTTGAGAAATATTCGAAAGCCCAGCGCTGGGCATTGGTCATGGCGATCAGGCGATGCGTCTTTGCAAGCTCTGCCATGGCGGCACGGCTGTCTTCGAAACCTTTCCAGGTCTTTGCAGCATCGCGCAGACGCTCGCCAAGGGCGCGCTCCGCCGGCAAGCCCAATTCTGGAGCGATGATCAGGTAGACACGGACGAGATCGTCCGGAAACAGGTCGGTCGCATCGGAGTAACGCGCCGCGCGGTAAAGACCCAGCGCTTTTTCACCATCGACCTCAACGCCGTGTTCGGCGCCAATCTGTGTCAGGGTCGATTTCAGGCCGCCTTCGAAATCGATGAGAGTTCCCACCACGTCGAAGCTCATATATTTGAAGTCACTCAGTTTTTTGGACAATGTCGGTCTCCGCTGTGCCGCCTCGTCTCTTGGGGAGGTTGCGGCATTTTATTCTGTTCCCGGACGGGATCCTTGCCCCGTTCCCATTCTTGAAAACACCTGTTTTCGTGGTGTTTAGTGCTTTTTCTAAGGTTAGTTTGGCACTTCCAGCACACCGGATTCGCCGAAAAGGATCGGCTCTTTAGCAGAATATTGCGAATATGTGCGGCGTTGCGACATTTCGAGAAGATGTCGCAACGATTTCCGTCTTTCGCCTCAGGCGACCGCTGCCCGCACGGCCGGGTCCTCGAGCGTCTGGTCGAGCGTCTTCAGGGTGCGCTCGACAATGGCGTCGATTTCGCTATCGGTGCAGCAGAGCGGCGGCGCATAACCGAGGATGCCATTTGCGAAGGCGCGCACGATCAAACCGTTTTCCCAGGCGCGATCGAAAACCTTGCGTGCAGGGGTCGCCGCTGCCGGCAGCGGGGTTTTCCTTTCCTTGTCGGTTACAAGCTCGATGGCGGCGAGCATGCCGCGACCACGGACATCACCAACCAGCGGGTGGCTTCTGAGGCTTTCCAGTCCGGCCATCAGCCGCTGACCGGCACGACGGCCGTTTTCCAGCAGCCCGCCCTCATAAAGTTTCAGCACTTCGAGACCAACGGCGGCGCTGACGGGGTGGGCGGAATAGGTATAACCGTGCCCGACGGCCGCATCGCCGGCAAAGTCGGCTATTGTATCATAAACATGGTCGGCCATGAAGACGGCGCCCATCGGCACATAGCCGGAGGTGAGGCCCTTGGCGGCGGTGATGAAGTCCGGCACGATATCCTCGTCGGCACAGGCAAACAGTGGTCCCGTGCGGCCAAAGCCGGTGATGACTTCATCGGCGACGAAGAGGATGCCATAGGACCGGCAGAGCTCACGCATCGCCTTGATCCAGCCCGGCGGCGGGACGAGAACGCCGCCCGAACCCTGAATGGGCTCGGCATAAAAAGCGGCGATCCGATCAGGGCCGATGGCTTCGATCTTGTCTTTCAGAATTTGCAGGGAGGAAGCGATGATGGCGGCCGGATCGTTGCCGACCGGATTGCGATAGGCGTAATGCGACGGGATTTTATGCTGCCAGTCGTAAGGCACGCCGAAACCGGCATGGAAGGCGGGCAGGGCGGTGAGGCCCGAGCCGGCGGTGGTGGAGCCGTGATAACCCTGTTCGATGGAAATGAACTGGTCGCGCTGCGGCTGGCCCTTGGCGTGCCAGTAATAGCGGATGAAGCGAATGGTGCTATCGACCGCATCGGAACCGCCAAGGGTGAAATAAACATGGTTGAGATCGCCTGGCGCGCGGTCCGCAAGCTCGGAGGCCAGCCGGATCGCCGGTTCGCTGCCAATGTCGAAATAGGCCGTCGCATAGGGCAGTTCCCGCATCTGCTTTGCCGCCGCTTCGACGATACTGTCATGGCCATAACCGGCATTGACGCACCAGAGGCCGGCAAAACCGTCGATGAGCTGGTGGCCAGTCATGTCGGTGACCGTGGCGCCCTTTGCCGATTGCAGCACCCGCACGCCCAGCTTCTCATGGCTGCGGAAGGAGGAGACGGGGTGCACCAGATGGGCGCGGTCCAGTTCGATCAGTGAATTGCTTAACATGGGTCTCTCCAGATTCAGCCTGCAGGTCAGCCCAGCGCCTGGCTGGTCAATGCGAATGTTTTCAGTTTTTTGTCGGCGGAGATTTCGGCCTTCGGCCGGCGCATGGCGATGCCGCCGCCGACATGGCCAAGACCGTGTTCGGCAAGCCATGGGGCAAGGCCCGTGTCGGCCGTGGTGTCCACACGAAGAAAAGCGCCGGGACGTTGCGAAAACACGAATGCGATCAGTTTTTTAGCGATTTCAGCATTTTCCGCCACCACCGGGCCGATGACTTCGCCACGCCCGAAAGCGCGAAGTGCGGCAAAGCCCCTGATGACGCCCTGTTCCTGCACGAGTGCGAAACGCGCCCTTTCGGCAAGCACTGCAAAGAGCGCGGTGCGGTCCGCGCCAAAAGCCTGCGCATCGAGTGCGGCAAGTTCGGCCGGATCAATGGTTTCCGCCCAGGCCACACCCTGCGGCCTGTTTGTCTCTACGGGAGTGCCCTGATGCTGAAGTACTTCACCGCAGGCGGCGAAGCCCATTTTTTCGTAGAGAGGCAGGCCATCAGCCGTGGCCACCAGACGGCACTCGCGATTTTCTGCTGCATCCATCGCTGCTTTCATCAGCTGACGCCCGAGACCGCGGCCGCGCATGCTCTCGTCCACGATCACCATATTGACGGTGGCGCAGGTATCCCCGAGCATCGTCGCCATGGCGGTTCCGACGACGCGTCCATTTTCCACGGCGACGAAACCCTTGCTCAGGGAAAGAACCAGCGCCCAGTCTTCCTTCCGGTGCGGCCAGCCGGCCTGACGGGAAAGTTCAACGGCCGCGTCGAGGTGGTCCGGTTGAAACGTTTGGATATCGATCAGGCTCGCTTGCATGCCGGAACTCCATTTTTCTGCTTATTCATTGATAGACCGAGGCGGGAAGAAGATTGTCCCGACAAATGGGAAGGTTCGATATGTTTCGCTGTTGCTTTTATCCGCCGCCGCATCTTATGCCGCATCTTATCCGCATCCGGGCTTAAACCGGGGACCGACGATTACTTGCGGTTTGCCTCAACGCAACTCTCTGCCAAACTGGCGGCTGCATACGCAACAATCTGCTTCCGCTGATGGCAATTGCGGTGCGCCGACCGGGCAAAGGCTTTCTATGATCAATTCATTCCGGCACGGCCGATCCCCAAGCAAGGATGACGACGACATGACCATCTTCCGCCCGAAATACATCTCCTTCGATTGCTACGGCACGCTGATCAATTTCCAGATGGCAGAGGCCGCCCGCGATCTCTATGGCGATCGTCTCGACGAAGCGCAGATGCAGCAGTTCATCAAGAATTTTGCGGCCTATCGTCTGGATGAGATCATGGGCGACTGGAAGCCCTATGCCCAGGTGGTTCACAATTCGCTTTCGCGCAGCTGCAAGCGCAATGGCGTGGCCTTCAAGGATGAAGATGCCACCTTCGTTTACGAGCGCGTTCCGACCTGGGGCCCGCATGCCGATGTTCCGGCCGGCCTTGCCAAGGTTGCGAAGGAAATTCCCCTCGTCATCCTGTCCAACGCCATGAATTCGCAGATCATGTCGAATGTCGAAAAGCTTGGCGCGCCCTTCCACGCGGTTTACACCGCCGAGCAGGCGCAGGCCTACAAGCCGCGCTTCAAGGCTTTCGAATATATGTTCGACATGTTGGGCTGTGGTCCGGAAGACATGCTGCATGTTTCCTCCTCGTTCCGTTACGATCTGATGTCGGCCCATGATCTCGGCATCAAGAACAAGGTCTGGGTCAATCGTGGTCACGAGCCCGCCAATCCCTATTACGGTTATGTCGAAATCGCCGATATTTCCGGCCTGGCAGGCGTGGTTGGATTGTAAGGAAAGGTCGGGACCATGAAGTTCGTCTCCTATTGGCACGATACCGCGCCGCAATTTTCAGGTGCCGCGCAAGGTCCCGTCGAAGGTCATTACGATGTCGCCGTCATCGGTGGAGGTTTCACCGGTCTCGGGGCCGCGCGCCAGCTTGCCAAGGCCGGCGCGCGGGTGGTCGTTCTTGAAGGGGAGCGGGTCGGCTGGGGCGCCTCCGGCCGCAATGGCGGACATCTCAACAATGGTCTTGCCCATTCCTATCTCTCCGCCAAGGCCGAGCTTGGCAAGGAACGCGCGATCGCCCTCTACAGGGCGCTCGATTCCTCCATCGATACGCTGGAGGGGCTGATCGCTGAGGAAGGCATCGATTGCAACTTCCGCCGCTCGGGCAAGCTGAAGCTCGCCTCCAAACCGCAGCATTTCGAAGGTCTGGCGAAGAATTTCGAGGCGCTCCATGCCGAGGTCGATCCCGACACGGCGCTTCTTTCCGCGGCCGACCTCAAGGCGGAGATAGGCTCGCCATTTTATGGCGCGATGCTCTCGAAGAAGAGCGCGATGATGCATATGGGCCGCTATGTGGCCGGCCTCGCCGAAGCCGCCAGCCGTCATGGCGCGGTGATCTTCGAAAATGCGGCGGTGACGAAGCACATCCAGAATGGCAGGAACCATGAACTGGAAACTCCCCGCGGCAAGGTGACGGCCGACAATGTTCTGGTGGCGACAGGTGCCTACACGCCGTCCGGCTTCGGTTATTTCCGTCGCCGCATCATCGCCGTCGGCAGTTTCATCATTGCCACGCGGCCGCTGACGGATGCCGAGGTTCAGGCCTCGGTTCCGGGTAACCGCACCTATGTCAACTCGATGAATATCGGCAATTATTTCCGGCTCGCGCCGGATAACCGGCTTATCTTCGGCGGCCGTGCGCGCTTTTCCGCCACGTCGGACCAGCGTTCGGACGCCAAAAGCGGTGCGATCCTGACGGAAAGCCTGCATCGCATCTTCCCGCAGCTTGTCCATGTGCCGATCGATTATTGCTGGGGCGGTCTGGTGGACATGACCAAGGACCGTTATCCGCGCGCCGGTTTCCATGACGGCGTCTGGTACGCCATGGGCTATTCCGGCCACGGTGCGCAGCTTTCCACCCATCTCGGCATGATCATGGCCGACGCCATTCTCGGACGGCCGGATAACAATCCGCTGAAGGGGCTGGAATGGCCAGCGGTGCCGGGTCATTTCGGCAAGCCGTGGTTCCTGCCGATCGTGGGCCTCTATTACAAGATGCTGGATAAGATTCAGTAGAAGTCGAGGGTCGACGCTGAGAGGCTGCTCCCACACTCGACGTCATCTTCGGGCTTGACCCGAGGATCCACGGCCGCGCGAAGAATGAATCCTCGGGTCAAGCCCGAGGATGACGGAGGAGAAGGGCATCTCGATATCCCAGCGGCCTCCAGGCCGCTTTTTTGTTGCCTCCACACAAAAAGAAGGGCCGCGGAGCGGCCCTTTAGGCGGGGAGAAAAACAGGCGTCAGGCAAGCCCGCCGATGTGGAACGTCTTGATCTCCAGATATTCCTCGATGCCGACCTGTGCGCCCTCACGGCCGAGGCCGGATTGCTTGACGCCGCCGAAGGGGGCGACTTCGGTGGAGATCGCGCCGGTGTTGAGGCCGACCATGCCGAATTCCAGCGCTTCGCCCACACGCCATGCGCGTTTCAGGCTTTCGGTATAGAAATAAGCGGCAAGGCCGAAGGGCGTGCCGTTGGCGATGGCAATGGCCTCTTCTTCCGTCTCGAAACGGAAGAGCGGTGCTACCGGTCCGAAGGTTTCTTCGCTTGCCAGCCGCATCCCGGTCGTGGCGCCGGTCAGCACCACCGGGGCGGTATATTGCGGACCTTCCGGCAGATCATGTGGTTTGGTAATGACCTTTGCGCCCTTGGAAACGGCGTCATCAATATGGGCGCGGATCTTGGCGATGGCCGGCTCGTTGATCATCGGGCCGATGGAAACGCCTGCTTCGGTTCCGGGTCCGACCCGCATGGCGTCAACGCGATCCGCCAGTTTTTTCGCAAACGCGTCATAAACGCTCGACTGCACGAGAATACGGTTGGCGCAGACGCAGGTCTGGCCGCCGTTGCGGAATTTCGAAACCAGAGCGCCTTCGATGGCGAGATCGAGATCGGCATCGTCGAAAACGATGAAGGGCGCATTGCCGCCCAGTTCCAGCGACAGGCGTTTGACGCTGTCGGCAGCGCCGCGCATCAAAAGCGAGCCGACACGGGTGGAGCCGGTGAAGGAAATTTTCCGAACCGTCTCGTTGGCCATGATTTCGTTGCCGATTTCCGTCGGCATACCGGTGACGATGTTGATGACGCCCGCGGGAATGCCGGCCCGTTCGGCGAGCACGCCGAGCGCCAGGGCCGAATAGGGCGTGAATTCCGAAGGTTTGATGACCACGGTGCAGCCGGCCGCAAGTGCTGGCGCGACCTTTCGGGTGATCATGGCGTTCGGGAAGTTCCACGGCGTGATGATACCGCAGACGCCGACCGCTTCTTTCAGCACCACGATGCGGCGATCCGGCGTGGGTGAGGGGATGGTGCCGCCGCTGATGCGCCGGGCCTCTTCCGCGAACCATTTGACGAAGGATGCGCCGTAGCGGATTTCACCCTTCGCTTCGTCGAGCGGCTTGCCCTGTTCGGTGGTCAGGATCAGGCCGAGATCGTCGACATTGTCGATCATCAGCGCGAACCATTTTTCGAGAAGCGCTGCGCGCTCCGCGTGGGTTTTCTTTTTCCACGGCCCGAAGGCGGCATTGGCGGCTTCGATTGCCGCGCGGGTTTCCCCGCCGTCCATATCCGGCACGGTGCCAATCACCGCCTGCGTCGCCGGATCGATCACGTCGACCGCCTTGCCAGATGCCGCGGCCTTCCACGCGCCGCCGATCAAGCCCGTCTGGCGAAAAAGTTCCTTGTCCTTCAAGCCCTGCATCATAATTCTCCGAAATCAGTCGAGCGCCGCGAAAACCGCAGCGGTAATGGCGTCCGTCTTGTCCTTGCCCGGCACGGTGCCGATACCCCGGCCGGTCGCCGTTTCCAGCGCTGCCATGATCCTGACGGCCGCGTCTTTTTCACCGAGATGCTCGAGCATCATTGCGCCGGACCAGATGGCGGCGATGGGGTTGGCGATGCCGAGATGGGCGATATCCGGGGCCGAACCGTGCACCGGCTCGAACATGGAAGGCGCGCTGCGGTCGGGATTGATATTGGCGGAGGCGGCAAAACCGAGGCCGCCCTGAATGGCTGCGCCGAGGTCTGTCAGAATATCGCCGAAGAGGTTGGAGGCGACCACGACATCGAGGCTTTCCGGGGCCATAACCATGCGGGCCGCCATGGCGTCGATGTGATAGCTGGAAACCTCGACGTCGGGATACTCAGTGGCGAGCTTGTGGGTCACCTCGTCCCAGAACACCATCGAATACTTCTGGGCATTGGACTTGGTGATGGAGGCAAGCTTACCGCGACGCTTCTGCGCCTGTTCGAAGCCGAAACGCAGGATGCGCTCCACGCCCTTGCGGGTGAAGATCGAGGTTTCGACGGCGACTTCATCATCGGTGCTCTGATGCACGCGGCCGCCGGCGCCGGAATATTCGCCCTCGGTATTTTCACGGATGCAGAGAATGTCGAAGCCATCGGCCTTCAAGGGTCCCTGCACACCGGGCAGAAGCCGGTGCGGGCGGATATTGGCATATTGCACGAAGGCCTTGCGGATCGGCAGCAGCAGGCCGTGCAGCGAGACCGAGTCCGGCACTTCCGCTGGCCAGCCGACTGCGCCTAGCAGAATGGCGTCGAAGCCGCGCAGGGTTTCGATGCCGTCCTTGGGCATCATCGCGCCGGTTTCCTTGTAGAAGGCGCAGGACCAGGGGAATTCCGTGCCTTCAAGCGCAAAACCGGAGCCTTCGGCAGCGGCGTTGAGCACCTGCCATGCGGCGTCCGTCACGCTTTTGCCGATGCCGTCTCCGGGAATGAGTGCGATGCGATGCGTTTTCAAGACATTACCCCTGTTACAGTCCGATAAGGACGCTTTTGCTCTTGCGGTTGGCGAGATAGGCCTCCCGTCCGAGATCCTTGCCGATACCGGAACGTTTGTAACCGCCGGTCGGCAATATATGGTCGCGCGAACGGCCATAACGGTTGACCCAGATCGTGCCTGCCTGAATGGCGCGCGACAGGCGCATGACACGCGAGATATCCCGGCTGAAAAGCCCGGCCGCCAGACCGTAGGTTGGATGGTCGGAAAGCGCCAGAGCCTCTTCTTCCGTGCGGAAGGTCTGCAGCGTCAGCACCGGGCCAAAGATTTCCTCGGTGACGGCAGGGGAGGTCTGGTCGACATTGGCGATCAGCGTCGGCTGATAGAAATAGCCGGGGCCATCCATCACTGCGCCGCCCGTCAGGCATTCGCCGCCATGGGCGACCGCTGCCTGCACGATGCCGTCGATGCGCTTGCGCTGCACCTCGGAGATGATCGGCGAATATTGCGTCGTCTCGTCCCAGGTTGGGCCGGGTCTCACTGCCTTCATGCGAGCAATGATGGCCGTGGAAAGGGCATCCGCCGCACTTTCCTCGACGATGATGCGCGAGCCCGCCACACAGGCCTGCCCGGCATTGGAGAGAATATTGCCGGCGATGGCCGCTGCCGCTTTTTCGATGTCGGCATCGGCAAAGACCAGCTGCGGGCTCTTGCCGCCGAGTTCCAGCGTCATGGGCTTGATGCCGGTGCGGGCGATATTGGCCATGATGGCCGAACCTGCGGCCGTGGAGCCGGTGAAGCTGACCTTGGAGATGTCAGGGTGTCCGGTGATGGCATTACCGGTCATGGGCCCGTCGCCCAATACGATGTTGATGAGGCCGGCCGGCAGTCCTGCCTTGATCGCCAGTTGCGCCATGAAGATGCTGGAGAAGGGCGTCATTTCCGATGGTTTCAGCACCACGGCATTGCCTGCCGCGAGCGCCGGGCCGAGCTTCCAGCCGGCCATGGAGACGGGGAAATTCCACGGTGTGATGGCGCCGACGACGCCATAGGGCTCGGTCATGATCATGCCGAGGCTTGCATCGTCGGTCGGCACCAGATCGCCGCCTTCCTTGTCGGCAAATTCGGCAAAGAAACGGATTTGTTCGGCGGTGACGGCGATATCGCCTGTTATCAGCTGGCCCACCGGCCGCGTTGAAGAGAGCGCCTCGATTTTCGCCAGCGTCTCCGCTTCCTGCTCGATCAGGTCGGCCCAGCGCTGCAAGACCTTTGTGCGCTCGCGCGGGCGCACGCCGCCCCAGTTGCTGCTCTTCAATGCGGCCTTGGCGGTTTGTACCGCTTCATCGACCAACGCCGCATCCGCCTTGGGGCAACCGGCATATTCGATGCCGTCCGAAGGGCGGTGCATGTCGATGCCGTTTTTAGCCGGGATCAGCCGGTCGCCGATGAAGTGGCCGATCGGCAGGGACAGGCTGTCTGGATCGAAGCTGAGCGTCATGGGGAATCCTCTTTGGATATGCCTTAACGCTACCCCCTGATGGCAAGCAGCATCGACCGACTGCGGTAGGGGCGGTGAACGAAAATCCTGTTTTACAGGCGGCCCACAGCGCAATCTTCGGCGGGCATAAGTCCCCTGCCGAGAACTACCTTGGCCGGGTCGTGCAACCCTGCTGGCGTTGACCGAACATCCCATGACCGGCCGGCGGTTTTCCTGTCCGCCAGCCGGAACGCCAACAATTCCGTCTGACAAATCACCCTGTAACCGTAACGTAGATCTTGCGAACCGTTTCGATGGTCTTCCAGACGCCGACGAAACCGGGCTTCATGACGAAGCTGTCGCCTGCGGTATAACGCTGCGGTTCGCCACCTTCCGGGGTGATTTCGATAACGCCTTCAACGATATGGCAGAACTCGAAGGTCTCGCCCTTGCTCGAGCGGTTTTCACCGGGGGTTGCTTCGAAGATGCCGGTGCGCACGGTGCCGTCGCGGGCTTCGTCCAGCGCCCAGACCCTGGTTGTCGGATCGCCGGAGACAAGGCGTTCAGGCGCGACCTTGGCGGTCTTCGGTTCGAAGGCGGGGTGAGTGTCGATTGTCTTGAGGAGCGGCATGGGTGTCCTTTCTTGGAACGTTGTGATCAATATCCACGGCTGCGGTCGACGAGGCCGAGCGGGTCGAGGCCGGATTCGTATCGTTTGATGTTTTCGACAACGGTGCGGGCGGCGGAATGGGGCTGGGTGACGCTGGCGATATGCGGCGTCAGGAGAATTTTCGGGTGTGTCCAGAAACGATGGTCTTCCGGCAGGGGCTCCGGATCGGTGACATCGACGACAGCGCCTGAAAGCCTGCCGCCATCCAGGGCATCGATAAGGGCGTCATGGTCGAGCTGCTTGCCGCGCCCGGCGTGAACCAGAGCGGCGCCTTCGGGAAGCATCGCCAGACGCCCGGCATTCAGAAGTCCCGTGGTCTCGCCGGTCAGCGGCAGCAGGCAGACGAGAATATCGCTGGTGGAGAGGATGGTGGTCAGCCCGTCGTCACCATGGTGGCAGGTGACGCCTTCGATCTCGCGTGGCGAGCGGCTCCAGCCGGACAGCGGGAAACCGAAGGGCTTCAGCCGCTCCAGCGCCGCGATGCCCAGCATGCCAAGGCCGAGAACGCCCACCCGGCACTCTTCCGCCTGCCGCTGGGGCAGGGCTTTCCACAATTGCTGGCGCTGCTGCTTCAGATAGACCGGCAGGTTGCGGTGAAGGGCAAGCACGCCAAGGCAGACATACTCCTGCATCATGCGAGTGATGCCCTCATCCACCATGCGCACGACCTTCACCGTTTGAGGGATGGCTTCGATGTGAAACTGGTCGACGCCCGCGCCGATCGAAAACAGCACTTCGAGATTGCGATATCGGGCGATATCCTGCGGGACCGTCCAGGTAATCAGATAGCGGACCGCGTCTGGGTCGACACTGGACGCATCCATCGAAAAGGGCAGATCAGGCAGCTCTGCTGCCAGGGCCTGCCGGAAAATCTCGCCGCGTTTTGCGTCGGAATTGAAGAGAAACGTCATCTGAAATCCATACTTCCCGAAGGTTTATTCCGCGCAGCGGCGGCCAAGCGTTTCCAGCATCGACTGGCAGGTGGAAAGCTCGCCCGTGGTGATGAACTCGTCCGGCTTGTGGGCGCGGCCGATATCGCCCGGGCCACAGATGATGGCGTCAATGCCCGCCGCCTGGAACAACCCTGCCTCCGTACCGTAGCTGACGGCTGCAAGGCAGGGAGTACCGGTCAGTTCCTCCAGAAGCAGAACGAGCGGCGCGTCGGCTTCCAGTGAAAGCGCCGGATAATCGCTCATCGGCATCCATTCTATATCGACGCCCTTTGCGGCAAGCGCTTCGACGCTCCTGCGCACTGGTTCTAAAAGTTCGAGCGGCGAGACGCCTGAAATCGCCCGCGCTTCCAGTTCGATTGCGCAGAGGTCGGGAATGATGTTGATCGCCTGTCCGCCTTTGACGGTGCCTACCTGCAACGAGGAGTAGGGCGGTTCGAATGTCGCCTCGAATGGCCCCTGCATCAGCGCATCCGCTGTTCCAACCGCTCTCGCCATGATGCCGGTCATCAGGTGGATGGCGTTTACGCCCTGATCGGGACGCGATGAATGGCCGGACCGTCCGTGGATGGTGATGCGTGCCGCAGCCTTGCCCTTATGTGCGCGAACCGCCCGCATATTGCTTGGCTCACCGATGATGGCGCCCGCCGGTGGTGCGCACAGCGCCGGCAATCTGGCAATGAGGTGGGGAACGCCACGGCAGCCCGCTTCCTCGTCATAGGAAAAGGCGATGTGCATGGGCCGTTTCAACGCCAGACGCGAAAATGCCGGTGCGGCAGCGAGAACCGTGGCCAGAAAGCCCTTCATATCGGTGCTGCCGCGTCCGTGAAGACGGTCGCCTTCGGTTCTCAGCGTAAAGGGGTCGGAAGACCATTCAGGTTCTGCCGCAGGGACGACGTCCATATGGCCGGACAGGATGTAGCCGGCGACATCGGCCGGGCCGAAGGTGGCGAACAGATTGGCCCGGTCACCCTCCGGTCCCGGAAGCAGCGATACTTTCGCGCCGTGGCTCTCCAGATAATCTGCGATCCATCCGGCAATGTCGCCATTGGCGGTTCCGACCACCGACGGGAAGCCGACAAGACGCTCAAGGATTTCGATTGCGTTCATGGCCGTCTCCGCTGGCCGGCCGCTTGCGCTTGACCGGATTGTCATCGCAAAAGCTTAAAATGGTCTGCGGCGTTTATCTGCTGAAATGCGGGTGATTTCGGTAGATTGTTGTGTCCTTCCAGTGCTTTCAAAAAATTCCTGCTGGTGTGGCTGGTTATCTTCGGATGTCGTGGACCGGGCTGTGGGGCCGGAGGTTCCGTATCGGAGGGGATGAGGGCCGCTTGTCATGGACCTGCTCAAAGTCGATAGTTTCGAGTTGCGGACGGTAGATATTGCCGATGTGGATGCCGATCATCTGCATGCGCTCTCCATGGCTGTCGGGTGGCGATATCACGCTAATGAATGGTGTTTTCTGCGCCAGTGCGGCGTTGGCCTTGCGGCGCTGGACGAGATCGACCGTGTTGTCGCAACCGCCATGCTGTTTCCCTATGATCAGGGCTTTGCGACGCTCGGCATGGTCATTGTGTCTCCACGCTTGCAGGGGCAGGGCGTTGCGCCGTGGCTGGTGCGGCAACTGATCGGAAAGTTTCCCGCCATCTCCCTTCGGCTGAACGCCACGGATGTGTCGCGGCGGCTGTTTTCCAGACTTGGTTTTGCCGGCGATACGGAAAAAGTGCATCTTTTTCGCGGAAAGGCACGGTGCCTTGCCGAGACGCCGCCATCTGGCAAAAAACGAAGGATAGAGTCGCTATCGGAAGAACATCTGCCGGAGGTGGCGGCGATAGACCGGGCGGCCTTCGGTGTTTCCCGCCATGGCGTCTTGCAGCGACTTCTGCGTGAGAATACGGGCTATGGTCTGTTCGAGGCGGATCGTCTCATCGCTTTTGCGCTGCGCCGTGCGGCGGGGCGGGGTCACATCGTTGGCCCGGTGGTCGCGAGTGAAGAGACGGATGCCATAGCTCTTGTGAGACGGCATTTTGCCGATCTGGAGGATCAGCTGGTGCGCCTCGATAATAGTTGTAGCGGTGGCCCCTTCACCGATTTTCTAACGCAATCCGGGCTTGTCGTGATCGAGACGCTCACCACCATGTCGAAAAACGTGCCGCAACCGGTGAGCACCGGTGCCGCCAGAGTTTTCGCGCTGGCAGGCCCTTCATTGTGTTGAACGGCGGCGCCGACGCACGCGATGCGCTTCAGGATTTTGTTTGATCCATGTCTTTGCCTCAGGTCCGCCCTCACACTTTCGGCAGACATGCTTTGGCAATTGACGCCCCGCCTCTTGCCCCTTATGTGAGAAAGCGACGGTTCCTGAGGCCGAAAGGCGAAGGGATTAATAGGGAACATGGTGCGGGTGATTATTATGACCCAATGCCGTGGCTGCCCCCGCAACTGTAAGCGGATTGCCGTTCATCCTCGTGACGCTTCGACGCGTCATGCCACTGTGTTCTGCGGAATGCGGGAAGGCAGATGAACGGCGCAAATTCGTGAGCCAGGAGACCTGCCGTCAAAATATGAACCATCGTTACGGGCGGGGAAGCCCGGAGGAGGAGATTGTAATGTTATTTCATAACATTTGGTTTGCGTCCCGTCGTTGTTCTCCGTACAAGACGTTCCGCTGTTGCTGCGCGTTCTAACGCCTGCTGCTCTGGAACAAGCGATTTAATTTCGACTGGAGAACATATGTTGCATTCTAGACGCCTGCCGCCCTATGCCGGCTTTCTGGCCGCTGCCCTTGCGGCTTTGCCCGTTTCCGCCAGGGCTGCCGAAACGGTCTATCCCCTGACGATCAACAGCTGCGGTCAGGAGATCACCTTCAAACAGGCGCCTGCCCGCACCGTATCCGTGGGGCAGAGCACGACCGAGGTTCTTTATCTGCTCGGCGTCGCCGACAGGGTAGTGGGCACGGCGCTGTGGATCGGTCCGGTTCTGAAGGGTTACGAGGAGGCCAATGCCAAGGTGGAGCGGCTGGCCGACAACGATCCGAGTTTTGAGGCCGTGGTCGGCAAGAAGCCGGACCTTGTGACGACGCAGTTCCAGTGGCAGATCGGCCCTGAGGGTGTTGTCGGAACGCCGGCGCAATTCGCCGAGCTCGGTATTCCCGTTTATACATCACCCGCCGATTGCCTGGGCAAGGACAATTCCGGCGGTGGCGATGGCGTGCGCAACACCGTTTTCACCATGGACCTGATCTATCAGGAGGTCCGCGACCTCGCCAAGATATTCAACGTGCAGGAGCGCGGCGAAGACGTCGTTGCTGACCTGAAGAAGCGCGAAGAGGCGGCCCGCGCCAAGATTGCCTCGGTGAATGGCAAGCTTTCCGCCGTCTTCTGGTTCTCCAGCGCCGAACTCGATATCGATCCCTATGTAGCCGGCCGCAAGGGTGCGCCAGGTTACATCATGTCTGCGCTCGGGCTTAAGAATGTCATTGAAAGCGATGAGGAATGGCCAACCGTCGGCTGGGAAACCATCGCCAAGGCCAATCCGACCGTGATCGTCGCCGGCAAGATGGACCGTCGCCGTTTCCCCGCCGACGATGTTGCCGTCAAACACAAGTTCCTCGCGACCGATCCGGTTGCCAGCATCATGCCCGCCGTCAAGGACAAACACGTCTTTGACATGGACGCACAGGCGATGAACCCGACGATCCGCACGATTGAGGGCATCGAAACGCTGGCCGAGGCGATTTCCGCCGCCGGCCTCGCCAAGTGAACGGTTTTTCCGTCCATCTCGGCAGGGCGGGTCTGGCTTTTGCCGCGCTCGCCCTGCTGCTCGTGGCGCTGATGGCTGGTGCGGCCATCGGCGAGACCGCCATTCCCTTCGATGTGGTGGCGAAAACCATCGCAAACCGTGTCTTCCACGCGGGTTATCCGCTGGAGCCGCTGGATGAGGGCATCGTGTGGAGCTACCGTCTCAGCCGCGCCGTCGTCGCCGCCTGTTGCGGTGCTTCGCTGGCGCTCGCCGGTGCGGTGCTGCAATCGCTTTTGCGCAATCCGCTTGCCGATCCCTATATTCTCGGCATTTCCGCAGGCGCCTCCACGGGGGCAGTCGCCGTGGCGCTTCTGGGCTTCGGCGCCGGGTTCCTGACGATGCCGGCGGGCGCCCTGATCGGGGCTTTTGTTGCTTTTTCGCTGGTCAGCCTTCTGGCGGTCAGGGCCGGGCACGGCAACAGCGCCATCATCCTGGCGGGGGTCGCCGGTTCGCAGCTCTTTAATGCCATGACCTCGTTCATTGTCACAAAATCCGCCAATGCCGAACAGGCGCGCGGCATCATGTTCTGGCTTCTGGGCAATCTTTCGGGCGTGCGCTGGCCGGATGTGTGGCTGGCCCTGCCGGTCTGCCTCGCCGGTCTTGCGGTATGCCTCTGGTACGCCCGCGCGCTGGATGCCTTCGCCTTCGGCGGCCAGGCCGCAGCCTCGCTCGGCATCCCCGTGCGCTGGGTCTATGCGGTGCTGATCTCGGTTTCGGCGATCATGACGGCGGTCATGGTGTCGCTGGTCGGTTCCATCGGCTTCGTTGGCCTCGTCATTCCCCATGCGGCGCGCATCTTCGTCGGCGTTCGCCATGGGCTGTTGCTGCCGGTGACGGCGCTGACCGGCGCGATTTTCATGATCGTCGCCGATATTCTCTCCCGTATCGTCATTCCCGGGCAGGTGCTGCCCATCGGGGTCATCACCGCGCTCGTCGGTGCGCCCGCCTTTGCCTTCATCCTTGGGCAGAAAAGGGGTCGGTCATGAGATTGTCCGCCCACGATCTGCATTTCCATGCCGGCAACATCGAAATCGTCCGCGGCGTTTCACTGGATGTTGGTTCCGGCGAGTTCCTCGGCATTATCGGGCCGAACGGCTCGGGTAAAAGCACGCTTCTTTCCATGCTGGCCGGCATCCGTAAACCGCGCAGAGGTCACGTCACGCTTGGCGAGGAGCCGCTTGCCTCATTCGGGCGGCGCGAGCTTGCCCGCAGGCTCGCCTTTGTGGAGCAGCAGGCCGAAACCACCGAACGTATCAGCGCGCGACAGGCTGTCGAACTTGGACGCACACCCTATCTCGGCCCGCTTTCCGCATGGTCGTCAAAGGATGATGCCATCGTCGATGCGGCGCTTGAAAATGTCGACATGGCGGACAAGGCGGATCGAAGCTGGCATCACCTTTCCGGCGGCGAACGGCAGAGGCTGCACATCGCCCGCGCGCTGGCGCAGGAGCCACATATCCTGCTTCTGGACGAGCCGACCAACCATCTCGACATCGGCCACCAGATCGGCCTGCTCGATCTGGTGCGCCGGCAGGGCCTTACCGTCGTCGCGGCGCTGCACGATCTCAATCACGCCGCCATGTTCTGCGACCGCGTCGCCATCTTGCACCGGGGCGAATTGATCGCGGTCGGTCCGCCGCATGAGGTTCTGACTTCAGCGACGATCGCTTCCGTTTTCGGGGTGCAGTCGGTTGTCACCACGGATGAGGGTGGCTTTTCCCACATTCGTTTTCTGCCGGCCCACGGGGCAGCCGATCACCCAAGGAAAGTACTGGCACGATGATGAAATTGATGACGCTCGAAAACATTGGTTTTGGCGTAATTCCAAACATGAAAACGCTTCGCGTTGTTGCTGGAATTGCCCTGGCGGCGATCACTGGTTTTCCCCTTCACGCCATGGCGGAAACTTTCGAGGTGAAGATGCTGAACCGGGGCGAAAAAGGCCCGATGGTGTTCGAACCCGATTTTCTCGAGATCGCTCCCGGCGATCGCGTTCGCTTCGTGCCGACCCATAAGAGCCACAATGCCGCGACCATAGAGGGCATGGTTCCTGAAGGTGTCGAGGGGTTCAAAAGCCGGATCAATGAAGAATTCGAGACCGGCTTCGAGCAGCCGGGCTTTTATGGCATCAAATGCTCACCGCATTACGGCATGGGCATGGTCATGCTGATCAAGGTGGGTGAGGCAGCCTTGCCGCAGAGCTACAAGACGGTGGATGTGCCCGGTCGCGCGAAGCCCCGCTTCGAGGAATTCTTCGAACGGGCGGAAAAATGAGGCGCGGGCGGCAGTCTTGAGTGGCGGTTTGGATCGTCCGGGAGGGTGCAGGCAAAGTCCGAAAACCTCTCCTCCGTCATGCTCGGGCCTGTCCCGAGCATCTTCAACGCATTGATTTTGCGATAGGTGGTTGGATCCTCGGGACAGGCCCGAGGATGATGTCGTGCACGCGGATAGTGAAGGTGGCTGCGGCGTTCCTCAGATCTTTTCGGAAACATCCGGCTTCACCGCACAGACCGCATAACGGTGCTGAAGGCCGCGCAGGATGCCTTTCATCAGGGTGAAATTCTTCGCCTGGGCGCGATGAATCGCCTGAAGCTCCTGATCGATTGCGACGGGCTCGAACCCCGTTTTGCGCAGAAGTGCCGCGACATCGCCGGCCCTTGCGCCCTTTGAAAAATAGACCCGCGAAAGAATGCTGTTGAATGTATTTTCCGGATCCGCCGGCCTGTGCGGCTGGTCGGGTTTCACAAGGCCGATATTTTCCAGACCGGCAGCCAGTTTCTTGACCAGTTTTTCGCGCCAGCCGGTATTGACGAAATCACCGTCGACGATCAGAAGCCGCCCGCCCGGTTTCAATACGCGGAACCATTCGGCAAAACTCGCCTGCGGGTCCACCAGTGTCCACACCAGATGGCGCGTGATGATGACGTCGGCGCTTTCGTCCGGCTCCATCGTGTTTTCGGCATCTCCGACGAAAAAACGAATGTTGCGTCCACGGCCTTTCGCTTTTTCCCTTGCAAGCGCCAGCATGGTTTCCGACCAGTCCATGCCGGTGACCTGAAAACCGAGATCGTCCATCAGATGCGAGATGACGCCGGTTCCGCTGGCGAGATCGAGTGCCTTGCGGCCTTCACCCTGTCCCAGATGCTTCAAAACCAGCGCATGCCAGGCGGCGCGCTCCTCTTCCGAGAAAATTTCATGCCCTGGTGAAAGGTCGAAGGTTGCGGCGCGGCCGGACCAATAAGCCTTGATTTCGTCTCTCAGGCTGTCGTTTTTGCCATACTGGATAGTGTCGATCATTAGACTTCAACTCATGCGCCGGTCAGTTGAGAACGGCTCTAAAACATAAAACTTGACTAGTATAGTCAGAAAATAATACAGCCGCGCCAGTCAACACTGGAGAGCAATATCCGATGCGCATCTCAGCCAAATCTGCGGCACTTGCCCTTGGCCTTCTCGTCTCCGCCGCCTGGCCGGCATTTGCCGAAAAGGTCACCGTCAAGGATGTGACGGGCCGGGATGTCGAAGTCAACGTCCCTGTTTCGCATATTATCCTCGGCGAAGGTCGGCAGATCTATTTCCTGGCGGCGCTCGACAAGGACAACCCTTTCCAGCACGTGGTCGGCTGGCGGGACGATCTGGCGAAAGCCGATCCGGAAACCTATGACGCCTATATCTCCAAATATCCAGAAATCGCCAAGCTCCCGACCTTCGGCGGCATGAAGGATGGCACATTCGACATCGAACAGGCGGTTTCGCTGAAGCCGGACGTAATCCTGATGAATATCGACGCCAAGACGGCGACGGAAGAGGCGGGATACATTGAAAAGCTCGCCAAGGTCGGCATTCCCTTGGTCTATGTCGATTTCCGTGAAAAGCCGATGGAAAATACCGAGCCGAGCATGCGCCTGATGGGTAAGCTGACCGGCAAGGAAAAGGTTGCCGAGGACTTCATCAAGTTCCGCGCCGATTCCATCGCCAGGGTCACCGATACGCTTGAAAAGGCCAATCCGAAGAAACCTGTCGTGTTCATCGAGCGCGCCGGCGGTTATTCCGACGATTGCTGCATGTCCTTCGGCAATGAGAATTTCGGCAAGATGGTGGAACTTGCCGGCGGCGTCAACATGGCCAAGGGCATCATTCCCGGCACCTTCGGCACCGTTAATCCGGAACAGATCATCGCGTCCAATCCGGAGCAGATCATCATCACCGGCGGTAACTGGAACGGTTATGTTCCGGGCGGCAACTGGGTCGGCGTCGGTTATGGCGCGGATGTGAAGGAAGCACACCGGAAGCTGGAAAACTTGACCAAGCGCCCGGCCTTTACCGGCGTGCAGGCGGTGAAGGACGGCAATGTCCATGCCATCTGGCACCAGTTCTACAACAATCCCTACCAGTTCGTGGCCATTCAGGAAATTGCCAAGTGGCTGCATCCGGACCTGTTTAAGGATCTCGATCCAGAGGCAACTTTCAAGGAATTGCATGCCCGCTTCCTGCCGCTCGATTACAAGCCCGGCTACTTCGTTTCGCTGAAAGACGCGAAATAAGACAGGGACGGTGAAGAGGAGCGCCGTCTGATCCATGGATGAAGCCGCAGCCATGCGGCTTCATCATTTTCTTTTGGAACCAAGAGGACTTCTCATGCGGCTCAACGCTCTCAGGCATCTTGCGATGCTGGTTTTCTCTCTTCTCGCCGTGCCCGCCCTGGCAGCGGAGATCACTGATGTCACCGGACGCAAGATCGAGCTGGATCTGCCGGCCAAACGCGTCCTCGTCGGCGAGGCACGCCAGATTCATGTCATTGCAGCCCTCAAGGGCGACCAGACTTTCGACAATATCGTCGGCTGGCGTGACGATCTTCTGAAGAAAGACCCAGACAGCTACACGGCCTATGTGAAACGTTTTCCGCAGATCGAAAAACTGCCGCGTTTCGGTTATCTGCCGCAGGGCGACTTCAGCCTGGAAACGGCGATCACCCTCTCGCCTGATGTTATCACCCTCAATCTGGAAACGGAAAAAACCGCCAAGGAAAGCGGCTTCGAAGAAAAGGCCGCCGGCGCCGGCATCAAGATCGTCTATCTTGATTTCCGCATCGATCCCGACAAGAACAGCGAAGCTTCGATTGAAATCCTTGGAAAACTGTTCGGCGCTGAAGAGCGCGCCAGGGAATTCATCGCCTATCGCCGCGCGGAAATCGCCCGCGTGACTGATCGGATAACGAGCGTCAAGGATTTGAAGCGTCCGAATGTCTTCATCGAGCGCTCGCCCGGCATTTCCGGCGAGAACAATTGCTGCCGCACCTTCGGCCCGGCCAATTTCGGCGCCATGGTCGATCTCGCCGGCGGTCACAATATTGCTGATGGTATCATCAAGACGACCTTCGGCGATCTCAATCCCGAGCAGCTGGTTGTCGCCGATCCCGATCATGTCATCGTGACCGGTTCCAACTGGGCGGCGGAATCCGACATCAACCAGTTCGTCCCCCTTGGGCTAGGCGCAGATATGGCGCTCTCGCGCGAACGGCTGGCCGGTCTCATGACGCGCACGCCGTTTCCGGAACTGAAGGCTGTAAAGCAGGGCAATGTCCACGCCGTCTGGCACCAGTTCTATGGCGCTCCCTACGAGTTCCTGCCGATCCAGCAATTCGCCAAGTGGTTCCATCCCGATCTTTTTGCCGATCTCGACCCGGAAAAGAACTTTGAGGAATTTTACCGGAAATTCCTCCCCGTCACCTACAGACCGGGCTATTTCGCCTCTCTCGAAAAAGGTTCGAACCAATGAGTTCGTTGAATGAAAGCGCCGTTGGCGTGAGTGGGCGCGATCAATATCGCGCCCTTGCCGCTCGCAGGATCGTCATTCTGTTCGGGCTTTTTATCGCCCTGTGTTTCAGCATGGCCGCCGACATGGCGCTCGGCCCGGCGCGCTATACGATTTCCGAGGTTCTGGCCACCATTGCCGATCCGGCTGCTGCGGCAAACCAGCTGCGGGTGGTGATCTGGGATATTCGCATGCCCATCGCGCTGATGGCGGTCACCGTTGGTGCATCCCTGTCTGTTGCGGGCGCGCAGATGCAGACCATCCTGTCCAACCCGCTTGCGAGCCCTTTCACGCTTGGCATTTCGGCGGCTGCAAGTTTCGGTGCGGCACTGGCCCTTGTCGGCGGCGTGGCGATCTTTCCAGGCGCCGTGCATTACATGGTGCCGATCAACGCCTTCATCATGGCCATGGTCGCGGCTCTCTTCATCCATTTCGCCTCGACGATGCGCGGCGTGACCGTGGAGACCATCGTTCTCCTCGGCATCGCGCTGGTTTTCACCTTTAATGCTGCCCTGTCGCTGCTGGAGTATCTGGCCTCCGAACAGGCGCTGGCCGCCGTCGTGTTCTGGACCATGGGCAGCCTGACGAAGGCAACATGGGAAAAGGTCTATATTACCGCTGCCATTCTCGTCATCACCGTGCCGATGTTCATGCGCAATGCCTGGGCGCTGACCGCACTCCGGCTGGGCGACGACAAGGCGGCGAGCATGGGCATCAATGTCCGGCGGCTGCGGTTGACGACCATGCTGACGGTCAGCCTTCTGGCGGCCATTCCGGTCTCCTTTGTCGGCACCATCGGTTTCGTCGGGCTGGTCGGTCCGCACATCGCCCGCATGGTGGTGGGTGAGGATCAGCGCTTCTTCCTGCCCGGATCGGTGATCTGTGGCGCGCTGCTTCTGTCGGCCACCTCGGTCATCAGCAAAATCCTCATTCCCGGCGCAATTCTGCCGATCGGGGTCATCACGGCGCTTGTCGGTGTACCGTTCTTTTTCGCGCTTATTTTCGGCAACAGGAGACGCGCATGGTAGCGCTCGCACTGAAGGATGTCGGCGCCGCCTATGGGCGCACCACCGTTCTCTCCAAGGTCGGCATCGATACGCTGGAAAGCGGCAGCGTCACAGCGGTCATCGGCCCGAACGCCGCCGGCAAGTCGACGCTTTTCAAGCGCATCGCCAGCCTGATTTCGGGTCCCGGACTGGTCGAACTTTCCGATACGGCGCGCGGTAAGCGCGCTATCTGCTACATGCCGCAGGATACCGGCGCCAATGCCGTGCTGACGGTTTACGAATCCGTGCTGCTTTCCGCCAAGCAGGGCGGCGGCTGGCGTGTGCATGACGATGAACTGTTCGAGATCGACGCCATTCTCAAGGCGTTGAAAATCCACGATCTCGCCTTTCGCGGTCTGGGTGAACTGTCGGGTGGCCAGCGGCAGCTGGTGTCGCTGGCGCAGGCGCTGGCTCGCAAGCCGGAAGTGCTGCTGATGGACGAGCCGACCTCTGCGCTTGATCTTCACCGGCAGGTCGAGGTTCTGGGCTTCGTCACCGAGCTTGCCCAGAAGACCGGCATGATCGTGCTGATCGCCCTGCACGATCTCAATCACGCACTTCGTTATTGCGAGAATACAATGGTAATCGCCCGCGGCGAAATGGTGGTGAGCGGTAGCACCGAGGCGGTGATAACCTCGGCGATGCTGCGCGATATCTATCGTATCGATGCGCGTATCGAACCCTGTTCGCAGGGCAGGCCGATGGTCATCGTCGACGGGGCGATCTGACGGATGAGGACCCGGCCGCATCCGCTGCTGGGTCCGATTGCCGACGCCGCAGACACGTCCTGCGCTGGCCGAGTCGCGAGTTAAGCTCGCACAAATTCTTGATAATTATAGTCATGAAATATCTGTTCGATCCGCAGTTTGAATGCTAGAGGTTTGGGCGGAAAACTGCGTTGTCATTTTGGGGCCGGCAGTGTCGTTGATCCTTCAGATTTCTCTCGGTTGAGACATGGGCATACGGGAAGATGACAAGCGTTATAACGCTTACGTCGCGCATAGGGTCGACCTGATCAAATACGCCACCCTGATTTTAGGGTCGCGGGCGGATGCGGAGGACGTGGTTCAGGAAGCATTCCTGAAATTCGTGCCGGAAGCCTCCGGCAATCCCTCCAACCTCAAATCCTATCTTTTTCGCATCGTTCGCAATCTTGCGCTCGACAACCGCCGGCGCAACCGGCAAGACCTGCGGGAGCGACCGGATGACACCCCCTTCTGGGGCGTGCCGCAGGATCATGGTACGCCGGAAGAGCATGCGCTGTTCTGCGATGAAGTTCGGCAGATGCAGACAATTCTGGAGACCCTGCCGGTTCAGGCGCGCGTGGCATTGGAAATGCACAGATTCGGTGGTTACAATATGGAGGAGATCGCTCGTCACCTTGGCGTGTCCGTGGCTAGCGCTCACCGCCTGATCAAGGGTAGCATTGCCGCGATTACCAGAGAAATGAAGTGAAATTGCCCTGATTGTCCCATTATGTGAAAAAAAACTTTCCGTTAAACGTCTATATAACAACGCGGAAGACGAGGCGGCTTTTCTGCCTCGCAAAGGAACTGGCCCGGTTCAATGACCATTGATCCAGATAGGAAAATAGAATTGCCTGACGGGAAGGCGGAAGAGGCGGCTGACTGGCTGATACGCCTGCAGGCGGGATCGGTGGAGCCGCGGCTGAAGGCGGAGTTTGATCGATGGCTGGTTGCCTCGCCGGCAAACCGTCTTGCCTGGGAGCGGACATGCAAGACATGGCGCAACCTCGGTCTGGTTGAACCGGCTTTCAAGAACCTCTGGGAAGATGCGCCCCACCTGCCGGCCAAGGCCGAAAAACAGCTGCCGCGGCGACGATTCTCCGTTCGCCACTATGCCGGCATGGCCATGGCTGCGGCGTCGCTCTGTCTTGCCGTGTTTTTCGTACCTGCTTTTTTCGTCCGTATCGAGGCGGATTATCAGACCAGTACGGCTGAAAGCCGCACGATAATCCTTGAAGACGGCAGCAGGGTGCAACTTGCCGCTGCGAGTGCGCTTTCCACCGATTTTACCGATGGCCGCCGTAATGTGAAAGTGCTGAAGGGCGAAGCCTTTTTTGATGTCGTGCCGGATAGCGCACGACCCTTCGTGGTGGAGACGAAGAACGTCACCGTTCAGGTGCTGGGCACGGCTTTCGATGTCGATCTCACGGATGGCATAACGCAGGTCGCGCTTGCGCATGGCTCGGTGGAAGCATCCTTCCGCAATGCGGCGCCTACACGGCTCATCCCCGGCGAGATGCTGATTGTCGACGCCTCCGGCGCAATCCGAAAGGAGAGCGTGTCCGTGGAGGATATAGGCGGCTGGCGCAATGGTGAGCTTTATGTGGTGGATGCGACGATCGGCTCGGTCGTGGAGCAGATACAGCGCTATCATCCGGCATGGCTGACGATGGCGGACAAAAGGCTGGCCGAGCAGCGGGTAACGGGTTTTTACGATCTTCGCGACCCCGACCGCGCGTTGGAAGCCTTGGTGGAACCTTACCGGGGCAAGGTGCATGCGATTGGCGGCAGCGCCCGCATCATCACCCGCTTCTGAAACAGTTGAAAACAAAAAATCATATTTATTTTCAGTAATTTATAAAATTTCCTCAAAAAGCCTGAAAAAAATCGCCGAGGCAATCGTCTTTTTGTTGAGTAATCCGGTCAAGATATTTCCGGAATGAAAGACAGGAAGACTAAAGCAATATGCGCCTCCATATACGTGTAACCGGTTCGGGCAGAAAAGCGGGAAAGCAGGCGCGCACAGCCATGCTGCTGGCGACGACGGCTGTCGTTGTTTCAATCTCGATGCCGGTTTTTGCGCAGACCGGACCTGATGCCGCCAATAGCCAGCGCCCGAATGACGAGCAGGGCGCAATGCGTCCGTTCAACATTCCTGCCCAGTCGCTGTCATCCGTGGTCGGCGCCTTCGGGCGGCAATCCGGCCTTCAGGTCACGCTGGCCACGCCATCGGCCGGCAATGTGCGCACCAACGCCGTCACCGGCAGTTTCACGGTGCGGGAGGCGCTGTCGCGGTTGCTGGCGGGAACGGGCGTCAATTTCCGCATCGCCGGAAATGGCAGAACCGTCATCATCGGCACCGGGGTATCGACCGTCGATCTTTCGGAGGCGGAAGGCACGACGGTTCTCGAAACCATTACCTTGACCGGTAAAACCGGGCGCAACTCCATTGCCGGCTCCGGTTATCAGGGGACGCCAGACTGGGTTTATGAAACGCCCGCAAGCGTCAGTGTGGTCGGCCGCGAGGCGATCCAGTCGGCAGGCGTGCGCAACACCCGCGATGTTTTCAACCGGGTCTCCGGCGTTTATGCCGGCGAGGGTAATGGCAGCTTCCCGACCGTTTCGCCCAATGTGCGCGGTTTGCAGGAAAGCGGCCGCGTGGTCGTCTCCATCGATGGCGCGCGGCAGAATGCGCAGCGTGGGTTCAGCACCGGTGGCGCATCGATTTATTCTGCCAATAACGGCCAGGCCTATGTGGACGCCGCCTTCATACGCGCTGTCGAGGTCGAAAAAATGACCAGCGCCACATCCGGCAATGCCGGTTCGCTGGGCGGAAAGGTCGAGTTCCGTACCGTCAGCGCTGCAGATATTATCCCTGAGGGTGCGAACAAAGGCGGCGAGGTGAATATTTCCCGCGGCACCAATGGTTACGATTTTCAGGGTTCGGTTTTGGCTGCTGTCCGAGAGCCGGATGGCCCACTCTCCTTCGTTGCCGGTTACAGCCGTACAATCATGGATGAATATAAGATCGGCACCAGAGGCGAGGCCCGAAGCACCGCCTTGACCATGAAGGACCTGCTCGGCCGGGATGGCTGGTCTAGTTTTTTCAAGGGTGAAGGTGACTTCGGGGACGTGAAGACGTCGCTGTCGTGGATGCACCAGCAGAATGATTTCGTTCAGGGCGCCGCCGAACAGATAGACCGGGAGAGCGTGCGTAACGACAGCATCGTTGCCAAGTTGGACTGGGACCCCGAAAGCGAACTCATAGACTTCAAGTCCTCGCTGTGGCTGAACGATAATATGACGCACGAGTTGCGGTCGGCGCGTCCCGGATATGCCGTTGAAACGAACCTTGACATGGGTTTGCGGAGTTTCGGGGGTAGCGTCGAAAACACCAGCCGTTTCGATACCAAAGCGGGTGAGCTCAGCCTGAATTATGGCGCGGAAGCTTTCAGGGACATTTCCTCGTCGGTTGCCACGAGCTCTGCCATTACGAATAACCCCGCCTTTGCCAGCAGCTACACCGCTTTCAGCCCGCCCGGGCGGCGTGATGTCGCAAGCCTGTTTTTAAACGGTGAACTTGAGCCCGCGGACTGGATAGTGATAAGCGGCGGCGTGCGATATGACTGGTCGCGTCTGAAAGGATCGGCGACTTACTACGATCAGGTGACGGTTGAGACGGGTTCAAACCGTGTTGTAGGCGCGATAGACAATTATCTCACCTATGTTTCGCAATACTCGCGGGCAACTTACGATCGCGTATACGCGATTTGCACTACGGGTGTATTTGGTGGTCGCACTTTTACCGCGGCACAGAGGGCAAGTTCCTGCAACACTCTGAACAACGTTTGGCCTGCTACTAAGGGTGAAATCATCAACGGCCAGTGGCGGGATGCTGGAACTACCTATTTTGGCACGACTTCTTCGACGGAGTACCCTTCGTATGACGTGGAAATAGACCGTACCTATAGTGCCTGGTTGCCATCCGCTACGATAGAACTAAAACCCGTTGACTGGTTCCGGCCCTACGTGAGCTATTCCCAGAGCCTGCGACCGCCGACAATTCTTGAGGCCTTTTTTGCCGGCGCACGTCCTGGAGATTCGGTCGGCTATGAATATGCTCCGAACCAGTCCCTGCGGGCGGAAAAAGCAACAACCTATGAAATCGGCGCGAATATCAGTTTCGATGGCGTGCTGCTGGACCACGATTCCATTCGTATCAAAATGGCCGCCTTTCGCCGTGAGGTGAAGGATTATATCGCTCTTGGTTATCTCGTCACGGATCAGGTCGCGAACCGCACCTATACCAGCTTCGTCAATCTCGATGGCACGACTTATATGCGTGGGCTCGAATTCGAGGGCAATTATGATGCGCGTAGCTTCTGGCTCGGCGGCTCGGCAACGCTGCTGAAGACTGACTGGCCGGACAAAACACAGGTATTTTCCAACGGCACAACCACGACAAGTGGCGAGATCATCGCATGGCCAGGCGATGTCGCACCGAAGGTTAAGTTTACGCTCGATGGCGGCATGCGTTTCTTCGACGAAAAATTCTCTCTGGGAGCGCGGCTCAACCATGTCACGCCGACACAGTCACGCACGCTCGATACGGAGGGCAATCTGCGCGAGGTGACCGATCCCTACACGACGGTGGACCTCTATGGTTCCTATGCTTTCAACGACAAGGCCACACTTCGCTTCGCCGTCAACAACCTGACGGACCGCAAATACATCCCGGCCACAAGCGCTTACACCGCGCCGGGCCGGACCTTTATCGCGACGATGAACGTAAAATTCTGAGCGCGGAAGAAATTCTCCGGGCTGGGTTGCAGCCCGTCCCGGAGATGAAACGCCTTCGTCACATGACAAAGGTATCCCTATTGGCCAGCAAAGGAGTACACCTATGGCTACCACAATTCAACTGACGCAGTCTTCCTCCGACCTGATCGGTTACCTTAACGGTTGGACGAGCGGTTTCGGTTCGACCTATGGTGCGTTCTACGACGCTCAGACCAGCTCTCTCGCCACCACCACCATCGATCCGAACACGACCTATGAGGCGTGGGGCGATGGCAGCTCCGGCGGCAAGGGCATCGTCATGAGCGGTGCTCTGCAATACTCCCAGGGCAACCTGACGGGTTCGGTCGACAGCATCGTTCTGGGTACCGGCTACAGCCAGTCCACCAGCGGCATTGCCGTCAGCCAGCAGGAACTGTTGATCGATCCCGACGGTTCCTACTCGCTCGCAGGCGCGCGCGACCTGCTCGATCTCGCCGTTTACCAGCTTGCGCGCTTCGGCTCGCTGGCCGGCTTCTATGACTATTTTGCGGCTACCGGCACTGTGATCGAAGACACCGCTTCCTCCAACACCCTGACAGGTTTTGCTGGCGCAGATACATTCGTTTTCTCCGGCGGCAATGATGTGGTGAAGGCTGGCCCGACCGGAACCTACGGTTATCAGGACGGAGCAGACAAGCTGGACGTGTCCGCCTGGGGCGCCGGAAGCATTGATGATGTCATAATCGGCAACAATGCAAACGGAGATGCGGTCATTGAAAACCTCTTTGGTGGCGACACCATCACCCTTGTTGGTGTAGATTTCAGCGTACTCGACGCATCGGACTTCATTTTCGCCAGCGCAACGGCGCTTGCCGCGTAAAGGAAAATCAGGCTGTGGGCTTTCAAAACCACCAGCAGACACCGCCGCAGTCCCTCGCTGCGGCGGTTGTTTCGCCCCTTAAAAGCACATTTTTCGGCGTTGCGCTCGTCAGTGGCGTGGTCAATATACTCGCGCTCACGTCGCCGCTCTTCATGCTGCAGGTTTATGACCGGGTTCTGGCAAGTGGCAGCCTGCCGACGCTGGTCGGGCTCGCCCTTCTCGCGCTTGGCCTTTACGGCTTTCAGTGCCTGCTCGATATCATCCGTGCCCGCGTTCTGATCCGCATCGGCGAGGACTTCGACATGCGTTATTCCGGCAGGGTGCATGATGCGGTGGTACGTCTTCCGCTCGTCAACCGCATGCCGGGTGACGGTCTGCAGCCGCTGCGCGATCTCGACAATGTGCGCGGCTTCCTGTCCGGCACGGGACCGACCGCCTTTTTTGATCTGCCGTGGATGCCGCTTTATCTCGGCATATGTTTTCTGTTTCATTTCTGGATCGGCGTAACGGCGCTTGCCGGCGCGGTGCTGCTCGTTTCCCTCACGATCCTCACCAACATCTTTTCGCAGAAGCCGATCCGCGACACCATGGTCGAGAATATGGCCCGCAACAGGCAATTGGAGGCCTCGCGCCGCAATGCCGAAGTCGTGCAGGCCATGGGGCTCGGCGGCCGGCTAGGAAAGCGCTGGCAAATCTCCAACGAGGCCTATCTCGCCGCCAATCGCAAGGCGGGAGATGTGGCCGGCGGTCTCGGCAATATTGCGAAATCCCTGCGGGTCGTGCTGCAATCGGCCATTCTGGCGGTCGGCGCGTGGCTCGTCATCAACCAGGAAGCTTCGGGCGGCGTGATGATCGCCAGCTCGATCATGATGGGCCGGGCGCTTGCGCCCGTCGATCTTGCCATTTCCAACTGGAAGTCCTTCGTGGCCGCCCGGCAGAGCTGGGCGCGGCTGAAGGAGCTTTTTGCACAGATGCCGGCCAATGCCGCCGCGATGGCCCTGCCGAAGCCTGAAAAGGAATTACGCGTCGAAAATGTTACCATCGTCCCGCCGGGAGAGAGAAAGCCGACGGTTGCCGGACTTGGTTTCATCGTGACCGCCGGAGACGCGCTTGGCGTCATCGGCCCCTCCGGCTCGGGTAAATCCACCCTGTCGCGCATTCTCACCGGCGCGTGGATGCCGGTGGCCGGCAAGGTACGGCTGGACGGTGCGAGTTTCGATCAGTGGGACCGTGAGGCGCTCGGCCGCCATATCGGCTATCTGCCGCAGGGCGTGGAGCTGTTCGATGGCACGATCGGGGAAAATATCTCCCGTTTCGAGGATAATCCCGATCCCGAAGCCATCATCGCAGCGGCCAAAGCCGCGGGTGCGCACGAACTGATCCTGCGTTTCGAAAAAGGTTATGACAGCGATATCGGTGAGGCTGGCTCGGCGCTTTCCGCCGGACAGCGCCAGCGCATCGGCCTTGCCCGTGCACTTTATGGTGATCCCTTCATCGTGGTGTTGGACGAACCCAACGCCAATCTTGACGCGGAAGGCGAAGCCGCCGTGGTCAGGGCGATTTCCTCGGTCAAGGCGCGGGGGGGCATTGCCGTCGTTATCGCCCACCGGCCGAGCGCCATCGGTGCGGTTGATTTCATTCTGATGATGGAAGAGGGGCGGATGAAAGCCTTCGGCCCGCGCGACGAGGTGCTGTCGAAGGTGCTGCGCGTTCCGCAGGGGCAGGCGGTCAAGGGATTTGCCGCATCCGCCCAGACGGTCTCACCGCTGCGTGTCGTTGCCAATACCCAGGCTCAGCCGGTTGTACTGGAAGAGGCTAATCAGGAAGGAGATGCGGATGTCAAAAATTGATCAGCGCACCCACGTGTCCCGCTCCATTCGCAAGCATCTTCTTGCCGGCCTTGCCGCAAGTGTTGCGCTGCTGGCCGGTGTCGGCGGGTGGGCCGCGACGACCAATCTTGCCGGTGCGGTCGTGGCGTCCGGGCATCTGGTTGTGGATTCCTATAGCAAGAAAGTGCAGCATCCCAAAGGTGGTGTGGTAGGCGAAATTCTGGTGAGCGAGGGTGGCAGGGTGAAGGCCGGCGATGTCGTCATGCGTCTCGACGCGACGCAGACGCGCGCCAATCTCGCCATCGTCACCAAGCGGCTGGACGAGCTCAGCGCACGCATGGCAAGGCTGGAGGCCGAGCGCGACGATCTGGCGGAACTCACTTTCCCGCAGGCTCTTGTGGCGCGTAAGGACAATCCCGACGTGGCTTCCGCCATGCGCAGCGAAACCAAGCTGTTCGAATTCCGCAAATCTTACCGTGAGGGACGCAAGGCGCAGCTTGCCGAGCGTATCACCCAGTTCGAGCATGAAATCGAAGGGCTGAAGGCGCAGGAAGTCGCCTATGATAACGGCCTTGCCGTGCTGGACGCCGAAATCACCTCACAGAAATCCCTGCGTGAACAGGGGATCGTCTCCGTGCAGCGGCTGAACAGCCTCCAGACTCAAGCTGCGACCTTCGGCGGCGAGCGTGGCGAAAAAATCGCCTATCAGGCGCAGACGGCTGGACGGATCACCGAAACAAAACTGCAAATTCTCCAGATCGATCAGGAACTGCGCACCGAGGTCGGGCGGGAGCTTCGCGAGATACAGGCCCAGATGGGCGAATATGTCGAGCGGAAGGTCGCCGCCGAGGATGATCTTAAACGTATCGATATCATCGCGCCGCAATCCGGCATGGTGCATGAAATGGCGGTTCACACGGTGGGCGGCGTGGTGACGCCTGCCGATCCAATCATGCTGATCGTACCTGACGGGGATGAGTTGGCGCTGGAGGTGCAGATCGTACCGAAGGATATCGACCAGATCCAGGTCGGTCAAAAGGCCATGCTGCGCATGACCGCCTTCAACCAGCGCGTGACGCCGGAACTGGAAGGCCATGTCAGCCGTATCGCGGCGGATATCACCACCGACCAGCGCAGCGGTCTGTCCTATTATCTGGCGAGAATTTCAGTGCCGGTCTCCGAGCGAGAAAAGCTGAACAAAGCGCCGCTGGTGCCGGGCATGCCTGCCGAGGCCTTCATCCAGACCAGCGAAAGGACCGCGCTGTCCTATATCGCCAAACCGCTGACGGACCAGATCAGCCGCGCTTTCCGTGAGGACTAAAACTTTAGGCAGACAACGGACAGGTTATGCCCCGTCCGCAAAACGGAAGGCCGGAAAACCCTGAACATCGGCCGGAATGGCCCAGACGCCGCCGGAATGCGGAAAGCGCGTGCGGGCCTCCTCACTCATCTTGTTTCCGTGTGAGGTGACGAACAGGGTTCTGAAATCCTCGCCACCAAAACAGGACATGGTGGGATGCGGCACGGGCATCCGGAATTTATCGAATGGCTTGCCGTCATCATCGTAAACATTCAGCATTCCAGCGGAAACGCCGGCGCTCCAGTATCTGCCGTCACCATCCACACAGCCACCGTCCGGGCGCCCCTCTTCTTCGGTCGGCCGGGCGATGATCCGGCCTTCGTCGAAAATGCCGCTCCTCTTGTCGAAACGTCGCCTGCGAATCCATTGCTGAACGGAATCGCTATGCCACATCACCGCGCCATCGGCGGAAAAGGCGAGGCCGTTGGGACAGGTCATCCCCGTCTCCATAAGACGTATGTCGTTTGCGGTGACCCGCCATAATTGACCTTTCGGTCGTATCTCGCTGAACGGCCCGCCATCCATGGTGCCGACCCAGAATGCGCCATCCGGACCGACGCGCCCGTCGTTCAGCCGGCAGGGCAGGGCATCGGGCGCGGGTATGGTGACGAGTGTTTGCACCGTGTCGCTTTCAGGATCGACCAGCAGGATCTGCATTCCACATGCGACGATCAGCCTGCCGCTTTCACAAAGGCCAAGACAGGAGACGGTATCCGCAAGGGTGCATGTCCAATATGTCCGGCTGGAAGGGGCGAAAGAATGGAGCTTTTTCTCCACGATATCGCACCAGAAAAGGGCTTGTCGCCGTTCGTCCCATACGGGGGATTCCGCAAGCGTGCCGATCACGTCGCAGAACAGTTCCGCCTGTTCCAAATTCCGCATTATCTCTGCCATTGTAATTTCAGTTCGTCCGGTCTGATGTTTGCAGGATTTCCGCCCTAGTCGAAATATTCGCGGTGAGCCTCGTATATTTGCGACAAAATGCCAAGGACACGTCGCAGATGCTGGCGCAGCCATTCCACAGCGCGCTCTTCATCCCTGGCTTTGACCGCGTCGTAGACGGCTTCATGTTCGGAAAGCAGGCGGGCCATATGGGCCTCATCGGTTATGGCGAGCACTCGCAACCGGTCCAGTGCCGCCTTTTCCCGCATCAGCAGTGTTTCCAGACGGTCAAGGCCGGTGGCGGCGGCCAGCGCGCTGTGAAACTGATCGTCATGCAGGCGGAACGCTTTTCTGTCGCCGTCCACGATCGCCTGGCGCTGGGCGGCCAGAGCCTGTTCGATGTCACGCATCGCCCGGGTGGACAAATCCATCTGGCAAAGCCTGCGAATGGCGGCCACTTCAAGCGCCTCGCGGATGAATTGAGCGCTTCTGATCTGCTGTTCCGAAAGTTTTGAAACATAGGTTCCCCGGCTTGGCAGGGTAACGATCAGCCCGTCATCGCGAAGACGGCTCAATGCCTCGCGAACAGGCGTGCGGCTGGAATTAAAAAGCTGGCCGATATCGTTTTCCGAAACGGCCTGGCCCGGTGCAAGCTGTCTTGCGAGGATGGCGCCCTTCAGCGCGGCATAGATCTGGTCCACCGCGGGACGGTTCAAATCCAGTGGCTCCATCTCCGGGGCCGGGCGCTCTGTCGTCAGGCCTTTTCGCATTTTTCCCCCTGCGTCCGGCAATTTTCATAATCCTGTTTACCGGAATGCAAATTTATTGACAACCGGCATACCGGTATGCACTTTTACCGCCAAGCGTGGGTTGGGAGGCTCGCGGTCATGCGGACAGGCAAAACTTTTGTCATTGTTGGTGCGGGAATGGTGGCCAGAACCCATGTGCTGGCAGCGGCTGCCTGTGCCGATAAAATGACGCTCAAGGGACTGGTCGATGGCGGCTCCGGGCGGGCGGCGCGCCTTGCAGAGGAGGCATCCAAACTTGTCGGGCATGATGTCGCCGTCTATCGATCCATTGAGGAGGTCGCTGACGATCCCGAGGTGGATTTTGCCATTGTTGCGACACCGCCGAACGCCCGCGCAAGCGTGGTCCAGCCGCTCGCGCGCGCCGGCAAACATATCCTTCTTGAAAAGCCGGTTGCCCGCGGCACAGTGGAAGCCGAGGAACTTGTAGCTTTCTGCCGCAGGGCCGGTGTCACGCTCGGCATTGTTTTCCAGCACCGTATCCGGGCGGCATCCCGAAAGGCGAAAGAGCTGGTTGCCAGCGGCACCCTTGGTGCACTCGGTGTCTGCGAGATTTCCGTGCCCTGGTGGCGCACCCAGGCCTATTACGACGAGCCGGGGCGTGGAACGCGGGAGCGGGATGGCGGCGGCGTTCTGATATCGCAGGCGATCCATACGATCGATCTGGCGCTCAGCCTTGCCGGTCCGGTCGCGCGGGTGCAGGCCATGGCGGCAACGACGCGGTTCCACAGGATGGAGACGGAGGATTTCGTCTCTGCCGGGCTGCGTTTCGAAAACGGTGCCGTAGGCTCACTGGTGGCAAGTACCGCCAGTTTTCCCGGCGGGGCGGAAACCATCACACTGCATTTCGAAAACGCGAGTCTGAGACTCGCTTCCGGAGTGCTGCATGTGGACTGGAGGGACGGGCGCAGCGAGGCTTTTGGCGGTGCTGCGTCCGGCACCGGCGGTGGCGCCGATCCCATGGCTTTCACCCATGAATGGCATCAGGCTGTCCTTGAGGATTTCGTCGATGCCCTCGTTTCGGAGCGTGATCCGGTGGTTACCGGCGAGGCCGCGCTCCTTTCTCACCGACTGATCGATGCAATTGTCAAATCCGCCGAAGGCGGCAAGGAAGTGGAACTGCGCAATGAGTAAACCGATCAAATTTGCGGCTCTCGGTATCGAGCACCGGCATATTTTTGGCATGTCACAGAACATGCTGAATGCCGGCGCGGAATTTGCCGGCTGGTGGACGGAGGGTGAACCAGAGGTCGTGGAAGGTTTCCTGAAACGGTTCCCCGATGTTCCGCGCATGAAGAGCGTTGAAGACGTGCTTGCCGACCCGACCATCGACCTTGTCCTGATCGCCGATGTTCCGAAGAACCGAGCCGATCTTGCTATCCGTGCCATGGATGCGGGCAAGGATGTGATGTCGGACAAGCCGGGATGCACGACGCTTGCGCAACTGGAACGTTTGCGCGAGGCCGTTGCCCGGACCAAACGCATCTGGTCGGTCAATTTTTCGGAACGTTTCGAAGTGCCGAGCGTCACGAAGGCCACGGAACTGGTGGCTGCCGGCGCCATTGGCCGGGTCGTGCAGACCGTCGGCATGGGGCCACACCGCCTCAACCGCGCGCTGCGCGCCGACTGGTTTTTCGACCGCGAATCCTATGGCGGCATCCTGACCGATATTGCCAGCCACCAGATCGACCAGTTCATGTTCTTTACCGGCTCGACAGACGTGGAAGTGGTTTCGGCGACAGTGGCGAACTACGCCAATCCCGGCGATCCGGGTTTGCAGGATTTCGGCGAGGTGTTGCTGCGCGGTGACCGGGGCCACGGTTACATCCGCGTCGATTGGTATACGCCCGATGCGCTGCCCACTTGGGGCGATGGCCGCCTGACCATTCTGGGAACGGAAGGCTATATCGAGCTCCGGAAATATGTCGATCTCGGCAACAAGCCGGGCACCGACCGGCTCATTCTCGTCAATGGCGACCGCTGCGAATATATCGACGCTTCCGATGCCGGCCTGCCCTATTTCGACCGCCTGTCGGCGGATATCCGCAACCGCACTGAAACCGCCATGCCGCAAGCGCATGTGTTCAAGGTTTGCGAACTCGCGCTTCATGCGCAGGCAAAGGCCGAAGGGAGAAAGGCATGATCGGCGTTGCAATCATCGGCGCCGGCATCGGCGCATTGCATCTGAAGGGGTACCGCGCACTTCCCGGACGTTATGCGGTCAAGGCGATCTGCGATCTCGACCAGGAGCGGGCGCGCAAGCTTGTCGAGGATGATCCCTCGATAAAGGTGACCGCCAGCCTGGATGAGGTACTGGCGGATGAGAGCATCTCGCTGATCGACATCTGCCTGCCGCCGCACCTGCATTTTCCGGTCGCCCTGCAGGCCCATGCCGCCGGCAAGGATGTGATTTGCGAAAAGCCGCTCGTGCGTTCGCTGGAAGAGGCGAATGCGCTGCTGCTTTCGGTGAAGAACACCGGTCGTCAGGTCTTCCCGGTTTTCCAGTATCGTTTCGGCCATGCCATGCGGCAGCTGCGTGCGCTCATCGATGCCGGTCTTGCGGGGAAAGCCTTTGTCGCCAGTTCCGAAGTGCACTGGAACCGGGGCGCAGACTATTACTCCATTCCTTGGCGCGGCACGTGGAAAGGCGAATGCGGCGGCGCGACCCTCGGCCATGCCATTCATGCCCATGATCTCATCTGCCATGTGCTGGGTCCCGTCGAGGAAGTATTCGCGTTTGCCGATACAAGGGTGAACACCATCGAGACCGAAGATTGCGCGGCGATCAGCCTGCGCATGAAGAGTGGGGCATTGGTCACAAGCTCCGTCACGCTCGGCGCGGGTAATGATACGTCGCGACTGCGTTTCTGTTTCGAGGGGCTGACTGCCGAAAGCGGCACCAAGCCCTATGCGCCGGCCGAAGACACCTGGCGCTTCACGGCACGCGCGCCGACGACGCAGGAGGAGATCGACGCGGTTCTGGCGAAGGTCGGCACCGGGCTGGATGGTTTTGCCGGCTTCCTCGAGGCCATCGCGGATGCGGTGGAGGGCCGTGGCGGCAATGAAGTGACCGTGGCTGACGGGTTGCGGTCCATTGAACTCGTCACCGCCATCTACAAATCCGTGCGTCAGGGACAGCCGGTGCGGTTGCCGCTGACTTCCGGTGACGATCTCTACAAGGGCTGGGCGCCGCAGGCGCCGGTTTTGCGGGAAGCCTGATATGACCGACAGGAAATTGAGATCCGACCGCTGGTTCGCCCCCGACGACCTGCGCAGTTTCGGTCATCGCTCGCGCATGATGCAGCTCGGTTATGCGGAAGAGGATTTTGTCGGCAAGCCGGTTATCGGCATCCTCAACACTTGGTCGGAGTTGAACACCTGTCACGCGCATTTTCCCGAACGCGTGAAGGATGTGAAGCGCGGTGTCTTGCAGGCGGGCGGCTTCCCTGTCGAGATGCCTTCGCTTTCGGTCGATGAGAGTTTTACCAAGCCGACATCGCTGCTCTATCGCAACATGCTGGCGATGGAGACGGAAGAAATGATCCGCTCTCATCCGCTTGATGGCGTGGTGCTGATGGGCGGTTGTGACAAGACGACGCCGGGCCTCGTCATGGGTGCAATCTCCGCCGGCGTGCCGATGATCTATCTGCCGGCCGGGCCGATGCTGCGCGGCAATTATGCCGGCAAGGTGCTGGGGTCCGGCTCCGACGCCTGGAAATATTGGGACGAGAGGCGGGCCGGCAATGTCAGCGACGAGGAATGGCGCGGCCTTCAGGGAGGCATCGCCCGTTCCGCTGGCGTCTGCATGACCATGGGCACCGCATCGACCATGACGGCTATTGCCGATGCTCTGGGGCTCACCCTCCCGGGCGCATCCTCCATTCCGGCGGTGGATGCCGAACACCAGCGCATGTCTGCCGCCTGTGGGCGCCGTATCGTGGAAATGGTGGGTGAGGATCTGACCCCGGACGGCATTCTGACGGCGGCTGCGTTCCGCAATGCCGCCATCGTCGCGATGGCGACCGGCTGTTCGACCAATGCCGTCGTGCACTTGATCGCCATGGCGCGCCGCGCCGGTGTGCCGCTGACGCTTGACGATCTGGATGAGCTTGGCCGTGTCACGCCGCTCATCGCCAATGTCCGCCCCTCCGGCAAGGACTATCTGATGGAGGACTTCTATTATGCGGGCGGTTTGCGCGCTCTGATGAAGCAGCTTGAAAGCCGGCTCAATTGTTCCGCCCTGACGGTAACGGGCCGCAGCATGGGCGAAAATCTCGAGGGCGCAAAGGTTTATAATGACGATGTGATCCGTTCGCTCGACAATCCGGTTTATGCGGAAGGTTCACTCGCCGTTTTGCGCGGCAATCTCTGTCCGGATGGCGCGGTCATCAAACCCGCCGCCTGCGATCCGAAATTTCACATCCATGAAGGTCCGGCACTGGTTTTTGACAGCTATCCCGAGATGAAGGCGGCGATCGACGATGAAAATCTCGATGTGACGCCGGATCATGTGCTGGTGCTGCGCAATGCCGGCCCGCTTGGCGGCCCCGGTTTTCCCGAATGGGGCATGCTGCCGATCCCCAAGGCGCTGATCAAACAAGGCCATCGCGACATGCTGCGCATCTCCGATGCCCGCATGTCCGGCACTTCTTATGGCGCCTGCGTGCTGCATGTTGCGCCGGAGAGCTTTATCGGCGGGCCGCTCGCCTTGCTAAAGTCAGGCGATATCGTGCGGCTCGATCTGCCGCAGCGCCGCCTCGACATGTTGGTCAGCGATGAGGAAATCGCCAGCCGCCGGGCCGCCTGGCAGGCACCGCCGCCGCGTTATGAGCGCGGCTATGGCTACATTTTCTCGAAACATGTGAGCCAGGCCGATCAGGGATGCGATTTCGACTTCCTGCAGACCGATTTCGGCCGCTCGGCCGGTGAGCCGGATATTTTTTAGGCTAGGTGCCATCAAGCAGAATGACAGGAGATACTGAATGAACAACGAGACGCGCGAAAAGCTGATGACGATTTCCGTCGCAACACTGGCAACGGCGCTTTATAAGCGCGGCTTGCGAAACCAGGTCATTCAGGGCGTACATCCGCTCGGTTACAAGGGCACGAATATGGTCGGGCCGGCATTTACGTTGCGTTACATGCCCGCCCGCGAGGACCGCAACCAGCTCGTCGAATTTCGCAATCCCGCCCATCCGCAGCGCGTCGCCATTGAAACCTGCCCGGCGGGCCATGTGATGGTGATCGACAGCCGCAAGGATGCGAGCGCCGCCTCGGCCGGTGATATTCTGGTCACGCGGCTGATGGTTCGCGGCGGCGCGGGCATCGTGACCGATGGCGGTTTTCGTGACGCCGCCACGATTGCCGAGCTGGATATTCCGGCCTACCACACACGCCCTTCCAGCCCGACCAATCTGACCAAACACGAGGCGATCGAGATCAACGGCCCGATCGGCTGCGGCGACGCGCCGGTCTTTCCCGGCGACATCATCGTCGGTGATGCGGATTGCGTCATCGTCATTCCCGCCGGCATTGCCGACGAGATTGCCACCGAGGCGGTGGAAATGACGGCTTATGAGGATTTCGTGGTGGAGCAGGTCAAGGCGGGTCAGTCGATCATCGGGCTTTACCCCTGCACCAAGGAGGAGCACCAGACGGCTTTTGCCGAATGGCGCAAGAAGAACAACCGCTGAACCTTACAGCCAGCCCAGTGCTTTCGCCGCGCGGATCGCCTCCGCGCGGCGTTTGCAATCCAGCTTGCGGAACAGGTTGCCGAGATGAAACTTCACCGTCACCTCCGAGATATTAAGCGTCTGGGCGATCTTCTTGTTCGACATACCGCTGGCGAGCAGTTGCAGCATCTGCGCTTCCCGCTGCGAAAGCCCGCCATGCAGGGCACGCGCCTGCGGTGAATTCACGGAAGCGGCGAAAATCGACAGCGCGGTGCGGACATCGGACGAGGTTTCGATGAAGCTGCGGATGCGGCGATTGTTCAGAAGCGGCGACAGGAAGATGCGCTCCTCCGACAGAACGCCGCTGCAGCCAAGGCGGGTCGCCGATTCAAGGGCCGTGAGGATGTGGGCGCGGGCGGCGGCATTGTCGCGGCGCTGATGCGCGGCATAGCTCTGCCAGATTCTCAGCGCGACCTTTTCGCGGTTGGTGACCTTGGGATTGGCGATCATCGCGTCGATCTGGCGGGAGAGATAGGCGCGCGGCGTGAAAAGATGCACCGAATCGCGCAGCCAGGCCATGACATAGGCGATCTCATCGCGGCGCATCAGTCGGGAAAGATCCTCATGCGCGCTCTCCACCCAGTTGCGGCCCATGGGCATGCGGATCGCGGAAAGCGTCGCGGCCGCATCCGCCCAGCGGTTGGCGTTCTGATAGGCAAGAGCCGTCCTGATCTCCATCATCGCATGGAATTGCAGCCCTTCTGAAAGGTGGATCCACAGGCCGTCGAGAAAGCCCGGTCGAACGGTCATGGGAAAATGGTCGATCAACACCTGCGAGGCGTAAAACAGGGCAAACTGCATCAGGCTCGGCCATATCTCGGCCGCAGCGAAATGATCGAATTCATGTTCGACGAAATGCAGCAGGTCGCGCGGCTTTCCCGCCTCATAGGTAAGACAGGCTTCCGCCAGCCGCAACATCCGGAACTCCTGCGCAGCATCATGCGGCACCTGTTCCAGCCGTGTGCGCGCCTCCTGCGCCGCTCGACGGGCTAGAAGCACATCGCCGCTCATCAGCCGCAGCACGATCTGGTGCAGATGGATGAAAAATTCGAGCAGCGGCTGACCGCCCATCTTGCGCAGATAGATCAGAGCGCGTGCGGCGGCCGCCTCCGCCTCGCGGAAATTGCGGCGGCGGATTTCGAATTCCAGCAGTGCATTATAATAGGCCGCCCATTTGCCGTGATCGTTCATGGGATAGTCGGCCATGAATTCCCCCAGACGCGTGATTACCGCGTCATTGGGGGTCAGGTCCTCGGCAATCATCAGGTTCAATCGGAACGTGCGGGCGGCGAAGGAAAAGCGTGAGCCACGGGCAAGCACCTTCAGCGGATCGAGGTAGTCCGATCCGAGGCTTTTGCCCAGCAGATGGCGCACGCGCTGCAATTCCCCCTGTTTCAGCAGGGCGCGGGTAACGGCGAAGAGCACGGTTTCATTCGTTGCGATCATATCCTGCGAAAACCGCATGATGATCTCGCGAAACCTGTCGACGCTGCTCCTGTAGATGAGTTCGCGGCCATGGGCGCGTTCCAGGATTTGCGCGGCATGGGTCTCATAACCACGGTCGAGCAGCATCGCCATGGCCGCAAGCGCCCGCCCTTCCTTTTCGAAAGCCGATGCGACCTCTACCACGGCGCTGCCGGCCTGCAGGGTAGCAAGACGTTCCCGCGCAGCCACGCTCAGAAGCCGTATCAGAGTCGGGTGATTTTCGGGATTTCCGGTTAGGAAAGGCGGCAGCAGTTCGGTCCAGTCCGCCTCGGGTTCCGCAGAGGGATTTTCCAGCCAGAACGAAAGTTCAACCGTCTGGGCGGGAGAAAGATGCGGCAGGTAGTTTTCCCGCAGATAGTTGGCACACAGCGTTTCATTCGGAAAACGCGCCAGTGACAGAAAAGCCGGCCAACCCGCATAGTCGTGAAGGGCGAGACGTTTCTGCTCAGATGGCAGGTCCTCCACCTCATCCTCGCCAAGAAGCAGTTCATTCGGCCCGATGGTAAGCGAGCCGCGATGCAGGATTTGCCGGGCCAGCCCGCTGATCCGCTGATCCGGCCGGCAGGCGATGACCACCAAGCGCACCGTCTCCAGAATGGCGGCCGGCATGCGCGCTGCCCGTGCGAAAACCGGCACGTCCCAAAGGAGACAGCCATTTTCGATCTCGTCGCTTCGCGGCTGGTGCGTGCGGCACACCGGCGTTTCGAGCTCTTTTGCAAGCATTTCCAACAGCACGCTTTTTCCCGCACCCGCAGGTGCGCGCAGAAAGACCACGCTGGCGGTTTCGCTGGCGATGCGGCGGCAGAGGCGGGTGCGAGGCAGGAGCGTCATTCGCAAAGGCATAGGGGATTTAAGCCTAAAAACCTATACTCATCTTTCAAAAAACTATACCTTTCGGCAATTGTTCAAACGGACATGTGGTGAAAACTTGTGCTCACGCAACCGATGCACAAGGAACGTTCCACCGATGCAGCAACATCCGCTGGTCGCGATTTTGAACAGGCTCGGCACCTTCGTGCTGGTCATGATCGCCCTGTCCATCATGATTTTCGTGCTGGCCCGCGTGGTGCCAGGCGATCCCGCCCGCATGGCGCTCGGTCCTGCGGCAACACAGGAGCAGGTGGATGCGCTGCGCGGCGAGATGGGTCTCGATAAGCCGCTCGCCGTCCAATATCTCGACTATATCGGCAATGCCCTGCACGGCGATCTTGGTTTCTCGCTGGTGTCGCAACGCCCGGTGACTACCGATCTGGCGCAGACCGTTCCGGCTACCGTGGAACTGGTACTTGTCTCGGTCATCTTCATGTTTGCCGTCGCCATCCCGCTCGGCGTCATCACGGCACATTATCGCGACCGCCCGCTGGACCATATCGGCCGCATCCTGTCGCTCACCGGGGTCACGATCCCGAGCTTTCTTTTCGCCATCACACTGCAATTGCTGGCCGCCCGGTTTCTCTCCGGCTGGCCGATCATCGGCAGGTTCGACCACGGGCTTGGCTGGCAGGGCGGCCCGACGGGCTTCATCCTGATCGACGGCACGCTGGCCGGACGTTTCGATGTGGTGCTCGATGCGCTGAAGCATCTCGCACTGCCGGCATTTGCGCTTTCCATGGCAGGCATCGGCCAGATCACCCGCATCACCCGCTCCTCGATGATCGAGAACCAGCGCAAGGACCATGTGCTGACCCTGCAAAGCTTCGGCGTGCCGGAGCGGGTCATCATCTTCCGTTACTTGCTGAAGCTCTCTTCCATCGCGCCGCTGACGATCATGGGTCTCGAATTCGCGTCCTTGATCGGCAATGCCTTCGTCATCGAGATGGTCTTCGCTTGGGGCGGTTTCGCCTCCTACGGGCTGAACGCCATCCTGCAGAAAGACCTCAATGCCGTGACCGCCGTGGTGCTGGTCGCCGGCCTGTTCTTCATCGTTGCGAACCTGATCGTGGATGTCCTGATCTCGATCATCGACCCGCGCCTGCGCCGCAAGGAGGCTCGCTGATGGCTGATATGAAAATGCTCGAACCCACCGATCGCGGCCTAAGCGCTGGTTACATGATGTGGTATCGCTTCAGCCGCAATCCGGCGGCGGTCATCGGTTCGCTGATCCTCCTGTCGGTGCTGGTGCTGGCGGTCTTCGCGCCATGGCTCACGCCCTATCCCAAACATATCGGCGCGGTCGTTGATTTTCGTGCCCGCCACATGCCGCCGGATCTGGAGCACTGGTTCGGCACCGACAAGGCCGGCCGCGATATCTTTTCGCGTACCATCTTTGGGCTGCGGGTCTCGCTGCTTCTCGTCATCGGCGTGCTCGGCATTTCGGTGCCGGTCGGAACCGTGCTTGGCCTCATCGCCGGTTATTTCGGTGGCTGGACTGAAAAGCTCATCAGCGGCCTGACGAATGTGATGCTGGCCATGCCGCCGCTTGTCATGGCGCTGGCGGTCTCCAACCTGCTGGAACCGACGCTGATGAACGCCATGATCGCGATCACGCTGCTATGGTGGACCTGGCATGCGCGGCTGATCTATTCGGTATCGAAGTCCATCGCTTCGGAAGACTATATCGAGGCGGCGCGTCTTGCCGGCGCCGGCCCGCTGCACATCCTCTTTCGCGAAATCCTGCCCAATTGCGTCTCCGTCATATCGGTCAAGACCACGCTGGATGCCGCCTTCGTCATCCTGTTCGGTGCGACGCTGAGCTTCCTCGGTTTCGGCGTCAAACCGCCGACCCCCGACCTTGGATCGATGGTTGCCGACGGGCGCCAGTTCATGCCGGATTTCTGGTGGGAAGTGCTCTGCCCCGGTGTGGCCGTGCTTTACGTGACGCTGGGTTTCAACCTGCTGGGCGACGGCCTGCGTGACATGTTCGACGTGGAAAGCTAAGGCCATGACTGAACCGCTTCTCAAGGTCGAA
Source organism: Agrobacterium sp. GW821-FHT14E08 (assembly GCF_058803865.1). NCBI lineage: Bacteria > Pseudomonadati > Pseudomonadota > Alphaproteobacteria > Hyphomicrobiales > Rhizobiaceae > Agrobacterium > Agrobacterium sp. GW821-FHT14E08. Next base: position 562,562 of record NZ_JBXAPJ010000003.1, read on the forward strand.
AACCTCAACGTCACCTTCACCAATTACGGCCGCACCCGGCAGGTGCTGCGCGATGTCGCCTTCACGGTTGCCGCCGGCGAGCGCGTGGCGCTGATCGGCGAAACCGGTTCGGGAAAATCCGTCACCGCCAAGGCGATCATCGGCACTTTGCCGAAGAATGCCGCGATCACATCAGGTGCGATTGTCATCGATGGCCGGGATGTGCTGTCCATGCCGCGCAGGGAGCGCGAGGCCCTGAAGGGCACGGCGTTTTCGCTGATCATGCAGGACCCGCTCTCGTCCTTCAATCCGGTCTTCAAGATCGGCACGCATCTCGATGATGTCATGCGTTTTGCCGACAAGCGCGACGGCGTCAATTCGTCCAAGGCGGAGCGTCGCAACCGCATCGCAGCCGTTTTACGCCGCGTGCAGCTCGCCGATACCGAGCGGGTCATGAACGCTTATCCGTCCGAGCTTTCGGGCGGCATGCGCCAGCGTGTGCTGATCGGGCTTGCGCTGCTGCACCAGCCGAAGCTCCTGATCGCCGATGAGCCGGGCACGGCGCTCGATGTGACGACGCAGGATGAAATCCTCAACCTCATCAACCAGCTTGTTGCCGAAGAAAATATGGCGCTGCTGATGATCACCCACAATCTCGGCGTCGTGCGCAAGGTGGCGGACAGGGTCGTGGTCATGCATCACGGCGATATCGTCGAGACCGGTCCATGCACGCAAATCCTGCATAGCCCTGCCAAGGATTATACGCGCTCACTCCTGGATGCCGTGCCGCCGCTTTATGGCCCGCGCGTCACCGACCTTACGCAAAGCACGCGGCAGCCGATCATCACCATCGAAGGCCTGAACAAGATTTACGGCAGGCGCAATGGTTACCATGCCGTGCGCGACGTGAACCTGACGCTGAAGCAGGGCGAGGTTTTTGGCCTGGCGGGTGAGTCTGGCTCCGGCAAGACCTCGGTTGCGCGCATGATCATGGGCCTCTCGCGTCCCACCTCCGGCAATCTTGTCATTGACGCCCCGGCGCCTGAGCGCGGCAAGCGGCTGACGCAGATCGTCTATCAAAATCCCGGTACTTCGCTCAATCCGAAGCGCACGGTGAAACAGACGCTGGCACTGCCGCTGAAATCCATCGGCATGGATGGGCAGGCGCGGGAAAACCGGATGCAAGAACTGATGGGGCTGGTGCGGTTGCCGCAATCCTATCTCGGCAAATATCCGCACGAGCTTTCTGGCGGCCAGAAGCAGCGTGTGGCGATTGCCCGGGCGCTGGCGGCAGAACCGAAAATCCTCATCCTTGATGAGCCGACGGCAGCACTTGATGTCTCCGTGCAGAAGACGGTGATCGACCTTCTGCTGCAACTGCGCGAGGAGCTTGGCCTCACCTATCTGATGATCTCGCACGACCTGTCGCTGATGCGCAATTTCTGTTCGCGCATCGCCATCATGCTGCGCGGCGAGATTGTCGAGGAAGGCGTGACGTCGGCGGTCTTCGCCGAGCCGACGCATCCCTATACCCGCGCCCTGATCGCGGCCATCCCCGTCGTCACCGACGAGGAAGAACGTCTCAAACCCACCGTGACCGAGGAAGAGCGCATGCGCTTCCTCGTAAAAACGACCGATTGATGAAAGAGGAGCCTGACGTGTATCGCGTTGGAATTGACGTCGGCGGCACGAATACCGATGCCGTTGTGTTGCAGGATAAAACCGTTCTGGCGGGGGTGAAGGCCTCCACGACAGAGGATGTGACGTCCGGTGTCATCGAAGCCCTTGAAAAGGTCATCGAGGCGTCGGGCATAGACAGGGCGCGCATCGGCGCCGTGATGATCGGCACCACGCATTTTACCAATGCGGTGATCGAGCGCCGGCATATGGACGAGGTGGCCGCCATCCGTCTCGGCCTGCCTTCCGGTGCCGGCCTGCCGCCCATGGTCGACTGGCCGGATGATCTCAGGGAAATCGTCGGCAACCACGGTTATCAGGTGCGCGGCGGTTACGAATTCGACGGCCGCGAAATTTCGCCGCTCGATGAGGACGAGATCGTCCGCATCGCCGCCGATATCCGCGCCAAGGGTCTGAAGGCTGCTGCCGTCACCTGCGTTTTCAGCGGCATCAACGAAGCGATGGAGCTGCGGGCGAAAGAGATCTTACAGGAACGCTGCCCCGGCCTGCCGGTGGTCATGTCCAAGGATATTGGCCGTCACGGTCTGCTTGCGCGTGAAAGTGCTGCAATCATGAATGCCAGCCTGCTGTCGCTTGCCGACCGCACCGTTGCAGCTTTCGGCGAGGCGCTGAAGGCTGCGGGCATTACCTGCCCGTTTTATATTACCCAGAACGACGGCACGCTGATGGCGGCCGACGTCGTGCGCGGCTTCCCCGTGCTCACCTTCGCTTCAGGCCCGACGAATTCCATGCGCGGTGCAGCCTTCCTCACCGGCCTCAAGGATGCCGTGGTGGTGGATGTCGGCGGCACCACCTCCGATGTCGGCTCGCTGTCGCACGGCTTCCCGCGTCAGGCCTCGACCACGGTGGATATTGGCGGGGTGCGCACCAATTTCCGCATGCCGGACGTCTTCTCCATCGGTCTCGGCGGCGGTTCGCTGGTGGTCAATGGTGACCACGGCCTGACCGTCGGGCCGAAATCCGTCGGTTACCGTGTTCGCCGCGAGGCGCTCTGCTTCGGTGGCTCGACCCTGACGGCGACCGATATCGCGGTTGCCTCCGGCAAGGCCGATGTGGGCGAGAAGGCGCTGGTTTCCAGCCTCGACAAAAAGCTCGTGGATGCGGCGGTCGACAAGATCAATGACATGCTCGAAGCCTGCGTGGAGCGCAGCCGCATCTCGTCGTCGCCGGTGCCGGTGATTGCCGTCGGCGGCGGTTCCATCCTGATGCCGGATCGTATCGGTGACCTCGAAGTCATCCGGCCTGAGAATTTCGCCGTGGCCAATGCCGTCGGCGCGGCGATTGCGCAGATCAGCGGTGAGACCGACCGGGTCTTCTCGCTGGTGGACGGACGCACGCGCGAGAGCGCGCTGGCCGAGGCAGAAGCGGAGGCGCGCGAAAAGGCGATTGCCGCCGGTGCGATTGCCGCGACGCTGGAAGTCATCGAGCGCGAGGACATGCCGCTTGCCTACCTGCCCGGCAATGCCACCCGCATTCATGTGAAAGTTGTTGGAGAAATGGGAGCCAATCATGGCTGAGACACGCAAGCTGAAATATGACGAAGCGGCATTGCGGACGCTGACCCGTGAAGATCTCGACGCGCTGGAAATCGGCGCCGGCATTCTTGGCACGGGCGGCGGCGGCAATCCCTATCTCGGCAAGCTGCTGGCGCTGGAGGCCATGAAGGCCGGTTACGAGATGAAGATCCTCGCAACCGACGCCATCGAGCCGGACGCGCTCTGCATGTCGATCGGCGGCATCGGCGCGCCTGTCGTCGGTGTTGAGCGCATTCGCGAAGGCCGCGAAGGCCTGCGCTGCCTGCGGGCGATGGAAGAGCTGATCCGGACCCCGGTCGACGCCATCGTCTGCGAGGAAATCGGCGGTTCCAATTCCATGAACCCGCTGGTCACTGCGGCGCTGGGCGGCCTGCCGATCCTCGATTGCGACGGCATGGGCCGGGCATTCCCGGAAATGCAGATGACCACCTTCTCCATCTATGGTCATAGTTCCACACCGTCGGTGATGTGCGATCTGCACGGCAATGCGGTCATTTTCAGCCATGCCGTTTCCGAAGTCTGGCACGAGCGCATGGCGCGCGCCTGCGTCGTTTCGCAGGGCGGCGGCGCGATGCTGGCGACCGCGCCGATGCAGGCGCATTACGTGCACCAATACGGCATTCCGAAAACCTACACCAAGGCGATCGCCATCGGTGAGGCGGTGATCCGCGCCCGCAAGCAGCAGGAAGACCCGATTGCCGCGGTGTGTGCACTGGAAGGCGGAAAGCGCATCTTCAACGGCAAGATCACCGATCTGAAGCGCCACCTCCGCGGCGGTTTCGCGGTCGGCGATCTCACGCTCTCCGGCTTCGACGATTGCGCCGGCCAGACGGCGGGCGTCGCCATCCAGAACGAATTCCTGCTGTTTTCCCGTGACGGCAAGGTGGAAGTGACGGTGCCCGATCTGATCGTCCTGCTCGATGTCGATACGGGTTATCCGATCACCACCGAAGTGCTGCGCTACGGCCAGCGTGTGGCCGTCATCGCCATCCCCTGCCACGACCTGCTGCGCAGTGCCCGCGCGCTTGAGGTCGTCGGGCCGGCAGCCTTCGGTTACCCGGACATTCCTTTCTCACCGCTGCCCGTTCCGGTCAGCAAGGCTGCCTAACCATAAGCGGGGCCAATGCTCCGCAATAAAGAGGAGAACGATAATGAAAATGCCTGTACTTTCTTCCCGTCTCGCCGCGCTGGCGCTCGGTACAGCGCTTGCGTTGCCGCTTGTTTCTTCCGCAGCCCTTGCGGAAGACAAGGTGTCAGTCGCGGTCAACACCATGCAGATATTCAGCTCGCTCGACCCGGCGAAGGTGACCGATTATACCGGCTACATGGCCATCGTGAACATGTATGACGGCCTGACCACAGTGAACGCCAAGGGCGAAATCGTGCCGCATCTGGCGAAATCCTGGGAGATTTCCAAGGACGGCCTGACCTACACCTTCCACCTGCGCGACGATGCGAAGTTCCAGGATGGCACGGCGGTGAAGGCTGCCGATCTTGCCTGGTCGATCCAGCGCCTGCTCGGCATCAACAAGGGCCCGTCTAACCTCATCGTCGGTGTCCTGAAGCCCGAAAACGTTACCGCGCCTGACGATGCCACGCTGGTCATGAAGATCGAGCGCCAGTTCTCGCCCTTCATGGCGGCGACGCCGCTGATGATGGCGATGAACAAGACGCTGATCGAAGCCAATGCCAAGCCCGAAGACAAATGGGGCGAGGCCTATGTCGGCGAACATTCCGCCGGTTCCGGACCCTACAAGCTCGTCAGCTACAACCGTTCCGCCGATATGGTCATTGCCCGTAATGCCGATTATTTCCTCGGCTGGACCAAGGGCAAGCCGATTGACGAAGTGCGCTTCGTGCAGACCAGCGACGACGCCACCGTCAAGGCGCTGGCGGAAAAGGGCGAACTCGGCCTTTCCTCGCACGGGCTTGGCAACGACACCTATGAATCCATCGGCCGCATGAAGGGTTACAAGCTGATCCAGACCCGCACCGCCGGTGGTTTCGTCATCAAGCTCAATACCAAGGTCTATCCGACCGACGACGTTCATGTGCGCCGCGCCATCGCCTATGCGACGGATTACAAGACGATCCAGGAAGTGATCTATCCGGGCTTCGACATGCGCGGACCACTTTCCGATGCATTCAAGGATGCGCATAACGGCGATATCCAGCCGGGCGTCTACGATCTGGAAAAAGCCAAGGAAGAGTTGGCGAAGTCGAAATATGCCGGCCAGAAGATCACGCTGGTCAACAGCTATGTCGCGTCGCTGGCCTTCGAGGCCGAAGTGGCGCTGCTTCTGCAATCCAGCCTCGAACAGATCGGCATCACGCTCGACATCAAGCCGGAGCCGTGGAACCGCATCGTCGAGCTGTCCTCCAAGCCCGAAACCACGCCGGCATCGACGCAGGTGAACATCTCGCCGACCTATCCGTCGCCGGATTCGATGTTCTACAACCAGTATCACTCCAAGGCATCCGGCACCTGGATGTCGATGGAATGGCTGCAGAATGCCGAGATCGACGGGCTGATCGACAAGGTCCGCGCCACCACAGATGTCAACGAGCAGAACGCCACCTACAAGGAACTGCAGACGAAGATCGCCGATCTTCAGCCTGACGTCTGGGCCGTTGCGCCGAACCGCCGTTATGCGGCGAACAAGTGCCTTCAGGGTTACGAGTTCATTCCCATGCAGAGCTGGGACCTGAACTTCTCCAACTTCCATTGGGACTGCAAGGCGGAGTGATCTCCGCCTCATGAAAACCGGCCCCGCCACAAAGGCGGGGTTGGCCAGACTTGGAACTTCAAAGGGAAGGAGCATCGCCTGCGGCCGGAAAGGCTGCGGCATGCCCGAGGATGACGCATGATCCAGGAATTTTCCGAAGACGATATCGAACCTCTGGCCACCGGCGCCTGGATTCTGGGAACCGGCGGTGGCGGCAACCCCTATATATCGACGCTCAACCTAAGCCGTCTTTATGCCGAGGGCAGGCGGGTAAAGGTCATGGATCCCATGGCGCTTGCCGATAACGATATGGTTGCCGTCGTCTCCAAGATGGGTGCGCCGCTTGTCGGTCAGGAGCGGTTGGGGGATCCCGTGCATCTCGCCCGCGCCGTCGAGGTGATGGAGGATTATCTTGGCAAGCCGTTTCGGGCGATCATGAGCGTGGAAATCGGCGGCTCGAATGCTCTTTCTTCCTTCCTCGCCGCCGCCGTGCTCGACCGGCCGGTCGTTAATGCCGACGCCATGGGACGCGCCTATCCTGAAGCGCAGATGACATCCTTCGCCATCGGCAACCTGCCGATGTTCCCGCTGTCGCTCGTCGATGTGCGCGACAATGAGGTGATCGTAACGCGCGCTGCCTCCTGGAAATGGATGGAGCGCATCTCGCGCAGGGTCTGCACCGAAGTCGGCTCTACCGCCGCCACCTGCAAGGCGCCCCGCACAGGCAAGGAAGTCAAGGAATGGGGCATTCATTACACCGTCACCAAGGCGACCGAACTCGGGCGCGCGGTGATGGCAGCACGTGCGCGCCATGACGATCCGGTTCAGGCGGTTCTCGACCACGAGGGCGGAAAGCAGCTGTTCCGCGGCAAGGTGGTGGATGTGGCGCGTGAGACTACCGGTGGTTTCCTGCGCGGCAGCACGACCATTGAAGGCACCGATGCCGACCGGGGTTCGCGCATGGAGCTGGCCTTCCAGAACGAATGGGCGGTCGCTTTCCGTGATGGCCAGCCCGTCGCCATGACGCCGGACCTGCTCTGCCTTCTCGATACTGTTTCCGGTGGCGCCATCGGCACGGAGTCGGTGCGCTACGGCCAGCGCGTCACGGTTGTCGCCCTGCCGGCGCCGGAGCTTTTGACGACACCTGCCGGTATCGCCGCCGTCGGCCCGCGCGCCTTCGGTTATGACATTGACTTCAGATCGGTATTCCCATGAAACGCATCGGTATTGACGTTGGCGGCACCAATACGGATGCCGTTCTGATCGATGGAGACACCATTGTCGCTTCCATCAAGGTTCCGACCACGCAGGATGTCCTGTCCGGCGTCAAGGCGGCGCTTGCCCATGTGGCGAGCCATGTCGGCGCGGCAGACCGGCCGATTGATGCGGTGATGATCGGCACCACCCACTTTACCAATGCCGTGGTGGAGCGCGCACGGCTGGAGCGGGTTGCTGCCATCCGCATCGCGCTGCCGACCGGCTCTTCGCTACCGCCCATGTGCGACTGGCCGGCGGATCTGCGCGATGCGGTCGATCCGCTGATCTTCATGGTGCATGGCGGCCATGAATATGACGGCAGTCCGCTAGTGCCCATGGTTCCCGATGAAATCCGCGAAGCGGCGATGAAAATTCGCGATGCTGGCATCACCTCCATCGCCATTTCCGCGACCTTCTCACCGCTGACGACGGAGTGCGAGGTGCGGGCGGCGGAAATCGTCCGTTCGGTGATCCCTGATGCACGCATCACGCTTTCCCATACGCTTGGTCGCATCGGGCTGCTGGAGCGGGAAAATGTAGCTCTTCTGAACGCAGCGCTGCAAACACTGGGCAAGACCACGGTTCAGGCATTTTCGGATGCACTGCGCGAAGCGGGCGTAAAAGCGCCGTTCTATCTGACCCAGAATGACGGCACCGTGGCGCTCGCGGATGTCGCCGCCGCAAACCCCGTGCACAGCTTCGCCTCCGGCCCGACAAACTCGATGCGCGGCGCTGCTTTCCTCACCGGGCTTTCCGATGCCATGGTGGTGGATGTCGGCGGCACCACCTCCGATATCGGCTGCCTTGTCGGCGGTTTTCCGCGCGAGGCGAACAATATCGTTCATATTGGCGGGGTGCGCACGCTCTTCCGTATGCCCGATCTTCTGCCGATTGCGCTCGGCGGTGGCACCATCGTCGACCCTGAGACGGGCAAGATCGGTCCGCGCTCTGTCGGTTATCGCATTCTGACGGAAGCCCGCGTTTTCGGCGGTAAGACGCTGACGACATCGGATATCGCCGTTGCCGCCGGCCTGATCGAGATGGGTGACCGCGACCGTGTGAAAGACCTCGATCCGGCCTTCGTGCAGGCCTCGCTTCAACGCATCCGCGACATGGTGGCCGATAGTTTCGACCAGATGAAGACGTCTGCCGAAGACGTGCCGCTGGTTGCTGTCGGCGGCGGGGCATTCCTGATTCCCGAGACGGTTCCGGGTGCATCGGAAGTGCTGCGCGTCGAAAATGCCGGCGTTGCCAATGCACTGGGGGCGGCGATGGCGCAGGTTTCCGGCGAGGTCGATCAGGTGTTTTCCGGCCTGAGCCGGGACGAAGCCCTTGCGAAAGCCGAGACCGAGGCGCAGAACGCTGCGGTCGCGTCTGGCGCGGAGCGGGCGAGCCTCAAGACGCTTGAGGTCGAGGATATCCCGATCGCCTATCTGCCGGGCGGCGCTCGCAGAGTGCGTGTAAGGGTCATCGGCGATATCGCCTTTCATTGATGGTAAGAGGCCCTGCGGGAGTGGGGTGACGAGGGAGTGAGCACATGACGAAGATCGCACTGGCCATTCACGGTGGTTGCGGCGTGATGCCGGAAAACAGCATGACGGCCGGGGAGTGGGCTGCTGCGCGCAACGATCTGGCGGCGGCCCTGCGTGCCGGTTATGGCGTGCTGAAGGCTGGCGGAACGGCGCTTGAAGCGGTTGAGGCGGCGGTCGTCGTCATGGAGGATAGCCCGCATTTCAATGCTGGCCACGGGGCGGCGCTCAACGAAAACGGCATTCATGAACTCGATGCCTCGATCATGGATGGTGAAACGCTGGCGGCAGGTGCGATCAGCGCCTCCCGCGCCATCCGCAACCCGGTAAAGGCAGCTCGTGCGCTGATGGCGGATGAGCGTGCCGTCTATCTGACGGGGGAGGCGGCCGACCGTTTCGCAAAGGAAAAGGGGCTCGCCACCGAGCCTCAATCCTATTTCACCACCCAAAAGCGCCTTGAGGCTCTGGCGGCGATGAAGCGCCATGCCTCCGCCGGTACGGAAGCGACGGAAAACGAAAAGCACGGAACCGTCGGTGCTGTGGCGCTTGACGCTTCGGGGCATCTCGCGGCGGCCACTTCGACCGGCGGCTATACCAACAAGCCGGATGGCCGGGTGGGCGACAGCCCGGTGATCGGGGCCGGCACCTATGCGCGTGATGGGGCCTGTGCGGTCTCCGGTACCGGCAAGGGCGAGTTTTTCATCCGTTATGTCGTTGGCCACGAGATCGCGTCTCGCGTCGCCTATCTCGGGCAGGATCTGGAGACCGCCGCCGGCGATCTGGTCCACAAGGATCTGGCGCCTTACGATATCGGCGCGGGCCTCGTCGCAATTGATGCTGAAGGCGGCATATCCGCGCCCTATAATACATCAGGCATGTTTCGCGGCTGGGTGACGCCCTCGGGAGAGGCGCGTGTGGCCACCCATGACACGGTCTATGAGGTGGAATTGTAACCGGCGACCGTGCCGGCTAAGTGGCGGCGTTAAAAAAAACCGGTGACATCAAGGTCTATCGGCGGCAAAACGTCTGAACCGAAACCGGCTCGTCTCTTCACCCATGGTGCTGGCCTCATGAACATCAAGCAGCTCGAAGTCCTGCGCACGCTTCTTTCCACCGGCTCGACCATCGCCACCGCGAAGGCCATGGGGCTCAGCCAGTCCGGTATCAGCCGGCTTCTGGCTCAGCTAGAGGCGGATTTGTCGCTGACGCTGTTTGCCCGCGACAAGGGGCGGCTGATCCCGACGCCGGAGGCGGTGCTGCTCGCGCGGGATGCGGAAAACGTGCTGCTTGCGGTCGATCGCATGTCCGGCCACGCCGAGGATTTGCGCAATGGCGCGGCCGGTCCGGAAATTGTCCGCATCGGCCTGCCGAGCAGCATGTGGGAAAATTTCGCGCCCGCCATGCTGATCGACTATGTCAGGGATTTCCCGGGTGTTCGCATCGAGACTTTTTTCGAAACGACGATCGCCATCAACAAGCTCGTCGGCGAGCGGGTGATCGATCTCGGTTTCCTGCGGATGGAAGGCGAGATCGGGCCGGGCATCGATGTCGAACGCGTTGCTACCGGCAAGAGCGTCTGTGTGGTGCGGGAGGATCATCCCTTGGCCAAGCTTGATGAAATTACCGTCAAGGACCTGCGCAATATTCCGCTCATCCTGATCGGCCGGCAGCGGCCGAACCGCATGGCGCTCGATCAGGTGTTCAAGAAGGCCGGCGTCAAGCCGATGGTGAAGATCGAGACCCACACCAACAGTTCCGCCTGCGCCTATGTTGCACATGGGCTGGGGGTCACGATCATCAGCAGTTTTTATGCGAATCTTTACCGGCACCTTCCCGTCGTCGCCCGGCCTTTCATCCCGCAGTCAACGCAGGAATTCGGTCTTGCCCGCGCCTCTGGCGCCCCGCTGTCCATCGCCGCGCAGGCGCTCAGCGACGCCTTGAAACAGCAAATCCAGTTTTCGCAGAAAACCGACTGAAAACAGGATTTTTCGCGGAAGTCCTCATTGTCCGTGTCAGGATGAAACGCGCCATCATTCTGCATAGATATATGACGTTTATGCATAATATTGCGACTTATTTATCAATCCGTCATAGTCACCAGCAACGAAACCGATAGAGGCGGGATATCATTCCCGGCCATCAATCGTGGGGAACCGATGATAAGATTCATACTGAGCCGTCTTTTGATGGCGCTGCCGACGATCGCATTCGTGTCGATCACGGTCTTTGCGCTCATCCGCTTCATTCCGGGTGATCCAGCTGCCCTGATGCTGGGCGACATGGCGCAACCCGAACAGATCGAGGCGATGAGGACCGAACTCGGCCTTGACAAGTCCATGCCGCAACAGTTCCTCATCTGGGCCGGCAACGTTGTGCAGGGGGATTTCGGCCGCTCCATCGTCAATGACGAAGCGGTGCTGCCGCTGGTGGTCTCGCGCTTTCTCGTCAGCGCCGAGATCGTCGTGGTCGCCGTGCTGCTCGCCAGCCTGATTGCGGTTCCGGCCGGTGTGATCGCCGCCTGGAAACAGAACAGCCTGACCGATCTTGCGCTGGTTGGAACGGCAACCCTGCTTCTGTCCATCCCGACATTCTGGCTGGGTCTTCTGCTTCTGCTGTTTTTCGGCCTCAAGCTCGGCTGGCTGCCGGTGCTGGGATATGTGTCGATCAGCGATAATCTTGTTGGTGGCATGCTTTATCTCGTCTTGCCCGTCATGACGCTGGTGATCCACGAAATGGGCGTTCTGATCCGCATGGCGCGCGCCTCGACACTGGAAGTGCTGCGGCTGGATTACATTACCCATGCCCGCGCCAAGGGCCTTTCGGAAAGCGCCGTTCTCTGGCGGCACGCCTTCAAGAACGCGTTTGGTCCGACATGGACGATGATCGGCCTCATCCTCGGCAATCTCCTCGGCGGTATCGCCGTCATCGAGACGGTGTTCACCATTCCCGGCCTCGGACGGCTGATGGTCGACAGTATTTTTGCCCGCGACTATCCGGTCATACAGGGCTGCCTGCTGTTCGTCTCGCTGTCCTATGTGCTGGTCAACCTGTTCGTCGACCTTCTTTATCCCCTCTTCGATCCGCGTGTGGTTGCCGAATGAAAAAGTTCACACTTAACGGGCTTATCGGCGGCTTTCTCATCGCCCTCCTGCTCATCACCGCCGCAACGGGTCTGTTCTGGACCCCCTATGATCCGATGAAGCTCGGCTTCGCCTCGCGTCTGGCCGGTCCAAGCGCCAGCCATCTTCTCGGCACCGACGAATTCGGGCGCGATGTTTTGAGCCGTCTTATGGTCGGCGCGCGCGCCAGTGTCTGGATCGGCTTCCTGACGGTCAGCTTCGCGACGATCTGCGGCACGCTGATCGGTCTTGTCAGCGGTTATGCGCGCGGCTGGGTGGATGGCGTCATCATGGCCATCAACAATGGGCTCTTGGCCTTTCCGGGCATTCTGCTAGCGCTCGGCCTGCTCGCGGTTTTCGGCGCGAACCAGTATGGCATCATCTTCGCGCTCGGCATCGCCTATACGCCATCCATGGCGCGTGTGGTGCGTGGCGCGGTGCTTTCCCTGCGTGAGCGGGAATTCATCGAGGCGTCGCTGGTGATGGGCAATGGCGAGATCTACACCATGTTCCGCCACATCCTGCCCAATTGCATTGCGCCGATCACGGTTCTTGCCACCTCCATGTTCGGCTGGGCCATCCTGTCGGAAAGCGCGCTCTCCTTTCTCGGCCTCGGCGTGCCGCCGCCGGCGCCCACCTGGGGCAACATGCTGGCCGCCGGCCGTCCCTTCATCCAGCAGGCCGTTTGGCTCGGGCTTTTCCCCGGTCTCTGCATCGCACTGACGTTGCTCGGCATCAATCTTCTGGGCGATGCCCTTCGCGACAGGCTTGACCCGCGCATGAGAGGTCTCAAATGACTGTTAATACACTTCTCACCGTTCGCGGCCTTTCGCTCGAAGTCGCCAGAACCGGCCATCGGGTGGTCAAGGATGTCTCCTTCGATATTGCCGCGGGCGAAATCTTCGGCATCGTCGGCGAAAGTGGCTCGGGAAAGACGCTCGCCACCCGCGCGCTCATCTCGCTTCTGCCACCGGCCATCGCCGTCACCGGCGGGTCGATCATCTACAAGGGGCAGGATGTCATGTCCCTGCCGATGAAGGAGCTTCGGCGTCTGCGCGGCGCGGAGATTGGCGTGGTGTTTCAGGAGCCGATGACCTCCCTGAACCCATCGATGACGATTGGCAGGCAGCTGGAAGAGGGGCTGATCCTTCACACGAAATTGTCGCCCGAAGAGCGCCGCGAGAAAATTTTGGACATGCTGCGGCGGGTGGGCATCCGCGATCCCGAAGGTGCGCTGACGGCCTATCCGCACGAGTTTTCCGGCGGCATGCGCCAACGCATCATGCTGGCGTCGGTCATGCTGCTGAAACCCGCTTTGCTGATCGCCGATGAGCCGACGACGGCGCTTGACGCGGTCATCCAGCGCGATGTCATGGAACTGATGGTGGAGCTGACGCGGGCGGAAGGCACCGCTGTTCTCCTCATCAGTCACGATTTGCCGATGGTGGCGCGTTATACCAGCCGCATTGTGGTGATGGAAAAAGGCACGATCGTCGAACAGGGCCGCACCGAGGACCTGCTGGACGCGCCGCAGCACCCCTATACCAAGAAGCTGCTTTCCTCCCTTCCGTTTCGCGGCGAGCCGCGCAGCATCGATACATCTAAGGCGCCGATGGTTTCGGCCCGCGATATCGTTGTCGATTATGCCGGCCGCAAATCCCTGCTGAAGAAGGCCAAACCGAAGCGGGCGCTGCATGGCGTCAGCATCGATATTCATGAGGGCGAGGTCGTGGCGCTCGTCGGCGGTTCCGGTTCCGGCAAGACGACGCTTGGTCGCACCATTGCCGGGCTTGTGCAGGAAAGCGAAGGGCATATCCGCTTTCAGGGCCGCGAGCGCAACGAGGACTGGAAGGATTATCGCCTCAACTGCCAGATGGTGTTCCAGGATCCCTATTCCTCGCTTGATCCGCGCATGACCATTCAGGCGCTGGTGGAAGAGGCATTGCGGCTCGTGCCTGACCTCGATCAGGCCGCCAAGCGCAAGCGGGCGCTGGAAACGCTGGAGGAAGTGGGGCTCGGCGCTGACTTTGCCGCCCGCTATCCGCATGAGCTTTCCGGCGGCCAGCGCCAGCGCGTGGCGATTGCCCGCGCCATTGCCCGCCGCCCGCGGTTCCTGATCGCCGACGAACCGGTCTCGGCGCTCGACGTGACGGTGCGGGCGCAGGTGCTCGATCTCTTTTCCGATCTGCAGAAACGTTACGGTTTTTCATGCCTGTTCATCAGCCACGATCTCGGCGTGGTGGAGCAGGTGGCCGACCGTGTCGTCGTCATGCAGGACGGCCGCATCATCGAAGAGGGTGACCGCGACACGATTTTCGACAGTCCGAGGGAGGCCTATACGCGCCGGCTGCTCTCGGCCATTCCCGCCCTCGACCAGAATGAAAAGGGCGGCGTGACACTGAAATGGCGTCTGGAAGATGAAGTTTAACAGGAAGATGACTATGACCGTGGCTGCCCAACTGAATACGATCTGCGATGCACAGCCTTTCGTGACGCGCTTCATGGTGCGCAATCTCCTGACCGGCGAAGAGATCGGGCGCGGAGAAAACGAGGAGACGCCATCGGGCAGCACCCGCAAGACGTCGATCATGATGGCCGTGCTCAAGGCCGCCAGCGAAGGGCGGATCGATCTCGACCAGCCCGTGACCTATGAAAAACGGCTGGCGGAAGAGGTTGCGAGCGGCATGTTCCGTTATATGACGCCGGGCATCGTCATCTCACTACGCGATGCCGTTGCCGGCATGATGGTGCTGAGCGACAATGTCTGCACCAAGATGGTGCTGGAACGGCTGACGCTGGAAGAGGTGGACGGCTATTGCAAATCGCTCGGCATGGCCAATACCCATCACCGTTTCCTCATCCCGCCGCTGGCGCTGGCGGCCGACCATCCGTTGAAGACAGTTACGACCACCTCCGCGGCGGATCAGGTACTGCTGCTGCAGACAATTCTGGATGCCCAATCGTCGCCCGAGGCGCAGGCAAAGCTCGGTTGCAGCCCGCAATTGTGCGAATGGGCCATGCAGACGCTGAAGAACCAGATTTTGCGTTATGGAATCCGCTCGCGCTTGCCTTTCGAGGCCCTGGTGGCCAGCAAGAGTGGGCGCGGCAAGCGCGGGCGCATGGATGCCGGCATCGTCTACAGAAACGGCGCGCCGTCCTTCATCATCACCACCTATACCGATGAGGTGCCGCAAACCATGCCTGATGGTACGCCGGGATACACCATCGCGCTCGAAACGATCGGCCGGCTGGCACAGGCCTGCTGGGACGGGTTTTAATCAATCAATATCAACGACAACAAAGAGGGTAGAACAGTGAAAAAACTTCTTCTCGCAGGCGTTGCCCTGCTGGTAACGGCCAACATCGCGGCGGCCCGCGACATCACCATTGCGCAAAGCTCGGATCTGCGCAGCAGCAATCCCGGCGTGAACCGCGACGGCAATACGGACGGGGTTATCCTGCACATCGTGGAAGGCCTTGTCGGTTATAACAATGCCGGAGAGGTGAAGCCGCTTCTGGCCGAAAGCGTCGAGGTTGCGGCTGACGGCCTGACCTATACGTTCAAGCTGCGTAAGGACGTGAAATTCCACAATGGCAAGCCGCTCACCGCAGAGGATGTCGTCTGGAACTGGACGCGCTATCTGAAGCCGGAAACGAAGTGGGCGTGCCTCAACGATTTCGCCGAGGGCGGAGCAGCTCACCTCACTGGCGTCAAGGCCACGGATGCCTCCACGGTTGAGATCACCCTTGAAAAACCCTCTGCCGTTTTCCTCGGCCTCATGTCGCGGCCTGAATGCGGTTATACCGGCATGATCTCGCCGGAATCGGTTGCTGCCGATGGCAGCTTCGCCAAGCCCATCGGCACCGGGCCGTTCCAGTGGGATGAGTGGAAGAAAGGCGAATATATCCGTCTCGCTAAATTTGCCGATTATGTTTCGCCGGCAAATGATGGCAAGCCTGACGGCATGGTCGGCTCCAAGCGGCCGCTCGCCGATGGCATCAAATTCATGGTCATTCCCGATGCTTCGACGGTGAAGGCAGGTCTTGAATCCGGCGTGCTCGATACGGCCGAGATTTCTCCCGATCTCATTCCGGAGTTCAAGACCAATGAGAAGATGCAGCTCATCGTCGCCCGCAACAACGGCAAGAACCTGTTCTACATCCAGACCCGCGACAAGGTGCTGAGCAACCCCGGCGTGCGCCGCGCCATGGCGATGGCGCTCGATCTCGATGAACTGGTCGCCGCCGCATCCAACGGCACGGGTGAAGCCAACGGCTCGATGGTCTCGCAGGACTCGGTCTATTTCGACGAGACCCAGAAAAAGCGTCCGGCCTATGACATCGAGGCGGCGAAGAAGGAACTGGAGGCCGCCGGTTACAAGGGCGAGCCGATCTCCATCATCGCCAACAAGCGTGGCAACGTGCCGAGCTTCCCGGCCGCCGTCATGGCGCAGGCCATGATGCAGCAGGCGGGTCTCAATGTGCAGATCGAGGTGCTGGATTACGCCACGCAGGTCGACCGCCGTCGCTCCGGCAATTATCAGGTGATCTCACAGTCGGTCGCCCCGCGTCTCGACCCGGCGCTGATGTATGCCTTCTATGTCGGTAACAAGGACAAGAACGCCTCCTTGATGTGGGACGATCCGAAAGCGATCGAACTGATGAAGGCGGCATATGTCGAGGCCGACCAGACGAAACGCCAGAAGATTTTCGACGAGTTCCACGAACTGATGCTGAAGGAAATGCCGGGCATCTTCCTCTACGACATGGTCGATGTCTGGGGCGCGACGAAGAAGCTGAAGGGCCAGCCGGTCTGGCAGTCGAACGCCCGCCTCTGGGAAGTCTCGGTCGACAACTGATCCAATATGCCCGCGTCGGCAGCAAAATCCGGCGCGGGTCTTTTCATCATAAAGCGTAAGGGTTTGGTGGTCCCCTCCGCCGAAGCGCTTGCGTGCGCCCGAAAAGGGCGAGAATGCGAGGACGAACCATGAACCGTGACGCCGTGATGTCGATTGCCGCCGAAATCGAGATGATGAAGCCCGATTTTACCACTCTGAGCGACAGTATCTGGGATTTTGCCGAACTTAAGTTCGAGGAGCGGCAATCCGCCGGAGTTCTGGCAAAGGCGCTTGAAGAAAACGGCTTTGCGGTCCGACGCGGCGTGGCAGGCATGGAGACGGCCTTCATCGGTGAATTCGGCAGCGGCAAGCCGGTCATTGCCTTCCTCGGTGAATTCGACGCGCTGGCCGGCATGAGCCAGGTGGCCGATGTGGCGCAGGTGCAGCCGCGTGAAGCGGGTGCTACGGGCCACGGCTGCGGCCACAACCTGCTCGGCGTCGGGTCGCTGATGGCGGCCATTGCACTGACGCGGCATCTGAAGGCCAATAATCTGCCCGGCACCGTGCGTTATTACGGTTGCCCCGGTGAGGAGGGCGGTTCCGGCAAGACCTTCATGGTGCGCGCCGGCCTGTTTGATGATGTCGATGCGGCACTGACCTGGCATCCGGCTCCCTTCAATGGCGTGCGTTCCACCAACAATCTCGCCGTGCTGGAATATTTCTACCGTTTCAAAGGCGTGGCTTCCCACGCCTCCAACGCTGCCCATCTCGGCCGTTCGGCGCTGGACGCCGTGGAACTGATGAATGTCGGCGTCAATTTTCTGCGCGAACACATGCCGCAGGATTGCCGGGTGCATTATGCGATTACCGATACCGGCGGCAAGGCGGCCAATGTCGTGCAAGCGAAGGCGGAAGTGCTTTACCTGATCCGCGCACCGGAAATGCGCCAGGCGCTCGATCTCGCGGCGCGGGTGGACAAGGTCGCGCGTGGTGCTGCCATGATGACCGAAACCGAAGTGGAGATCGTCTTCGATACCGCCTCCACCAACCTTCTGCCCAACATCACGCTGGAAACGGCGATGCATGAAAACATGGTGACGCTCGGCCCCATCGCCTTCGACGAAGCGGATATCGCTTTCGCAAAGAGCATTCAGGATACTTTCACCGACGAGGCGATCAAAAGCAGCATCCGGCTCTACCAGATAAAGGGCGATGTCTTCTCCAACAGGAAGGTCGACGGATCGATGCCCCTGCATCTGGGCCTGCGCGATTTCGAGGGCGAGTCGCATTTCCGGGCCGGCTCTACCGATGTCGGCGACGTCAGCTGGATCACGCCGACGGCACAATGCTGGACGCCCGCCTGGGCGATCGGCACCAATCCGCATACATGGCAGGTGGTGGCGCAGGGCAAGAGCCCTGCCGCCCATAAGGCCATGGCGCATGCAGCCAAGACGCTCGCATCGACGGGTCTTGCGCTGATGACCTCGCCTGATTTGCTTGCCAGCGCTAAAAAAGAGTGGCGGGAAAAAACGGAAGGCAGCGACTATGTCTGCCCAATCCCGGCCGATGTGATGCCCGGTTCGCACCCGTAACGCGCCCCGCCAGCTTTCTCGCCCATCCCCGACTACCTCCGAAGACACTTTGCTGAAGGCTGCCCGATGACCTGGGGGTAAGTCTTCAGCTTTCGCGTGAGCCGTTTCCGCTTCCGCCGAAGCGGGAGCGCGCCGGCACGTCCTCCCATAATTTCCGTTCATCACCGCCTTGTGTGCCGCTTCGCTGACGGGCTGCGAAGAAAGCATTGACGTTCAGACCAAAAATGGAATAAATATATCGAACAACAGAAAATCGGTTTCATTATTCCGTTTTCTGAATGTGAGGAGGTAGCGGCGGGCTTTTGGGCTCGTTTCCGGCTGGGAGAGGTGGCGCCGGACACCACGGAGGAGAAAAGAATGAAGAAGCTTATCATCAGTGCGGCCATGTCTGTGCTTTTGGGCACGGCGGCACATGCCGAGACCGTCGGTGTTTCGATGGCCCTGTTCGACGACAACTTCCTGACCGTGCTGCGCAACGGCATGCAGGATTATGCCAAGGAACAGAAAGGCGTCACCCTGCAGGTCGAGGATGCGCAGAACGACGTTGCCAAGCAGCAGAGCCAGATCCAGAACTTCATCGCCTCCAAGGTGGATGCGATCATTGTCAACCCGGTTGACACGGATGCGACGGCAGCCATGTCGAAGCTTGCCGCCGACGCGAAAATCCCGCTGGTTTACGTTAACCGTCAGCCGGTGAACGTGGACAGCCTGCCGGATGGCCAGGCTTTCGTAGCATCGGAAGAAACCGTTGCCGGCACGCTGGAAACCAAGGAAGTTTGCCGCCTTCTCGGTGGCAAGGGCAAGGCCGTGGTCATGATGGGCGAATTGTCCAATCAGGGCGCGCGCATGCGCACGCAGGCCGTTCACGATGTTCTGAAGACCGATGAATGCAAGGGCATTTCCGTGGTTGAAGAACAGACGGCAAACTGGCAGCGCACGCAGGGTGCCGACCTCGTCACCAACTGGCTGTCCAGCGGTATCGAGTTCAACGCGGTCATCGCCAACAACGATGAAATGGCGATCGGCGCCATCCAGGCCCTGAAGGCCGCAGGCAAGGACATGAAGGAATATGTCGTTGCCGGTGTGGATGCCACTCAGGATGCGCTTGCCGCCATGCAGGCGGGCGATCTCGACGTGACGGTGTTCCAGGATGCCGCAGGCCAGGGCAAGGGCGCTCTCGACGCGGCGCTGAAGCTCGTCAAGGGCGACAAGGTGGAGAAGAAGGTTTACATTCCCTTCCAGCTCGTCACACCGGAAAACGTCAAGGACTACGTGGCCAAGAACTGACGAAACCCGTTCCGGCATTTGCAACCGTTTAAATCAGTCTCGGAAGCAAATGCCGGATATGGACGGCTCCCGGAGCGCCGGGCCCCGGAACGGGAAAAGCTATAGAATTTCAGTGAATTCAAAGTGTTACAGCGCCTTTGTGTCGTGAGCGATACGGCGCTGTAAGCCTCCCCGGAAGACGGACGCCGTTGGGCAGAGCCATTTTTCCGGTTATTTTTGTCTATTGTGGAGGGTGAGATGGTCGTCAGTCCATCGACAATGGCCGCCGTGCGCGCCAGCGGCGCCGTGCCGAATGCAGAATTTCTTCTCGCGGCAGATGGCATACGCAAGGAATTTCCCGGCGTCGTCGCGCTGGATGATGTTTCGTTCCATCTCAAGCGCGGCACCGTGCATGCGCTGATGGGCGAGAATGGCGCCGGCAAATCGACGCTGATGAAGATCCTTGCCGGTATCTATCAGCCGGATGTCGGCGAAATTCGCCTGAAAGGTGCTGCGATACGCCTCGATTCGCCGCTCGACGCGCTCGAGAACGGTATTGCGATGATCCATCAGGAACTCAACCTGATGGCCTATATGACGGTGGCGGAAAACATCTGGATACGCCGCGAGCCGAAAAACCGGCTCGGCTTCATCGATCACGGCGAAATGTATCGCCGCACCCAGGCGCTGCTGGAAAGGCTCGGCATCGATCTCGATCCGGAAACGCGCGTCGGCGAGCTTTCGGTGGCGAGCCGTCAGATGGTTGAGATCGCCAAGGCGGTGTCTTACGATTCCGATGTTCTGATCATGGACGAGCCGACATCGGCGCTGACGGAGCGTGAGGTCGAGCATCTTTTCCGCATCATCCGGGATCTCAGGGAACGCGGTATCGGCATCGTCTACATCACCCACAAGATGAACGAGCTGTTCGAGATCGCCGACGAGTTTTCCGTCTTCCGCGACGGCAAATATATCGGAACACATGCGTCTACGGATGTGACGCGTGACGACATCATCCGCATGATGGTGGGCCGCGAAATCACGCAGATGTTTCCGAAGGAAGAGGTTCCGATTGGCGACGTGGTGTTGTCGGTCAACAATCTGACGCTTGACGGCGTGTTCCGTGACGTTTCCTTCGAGGTGCGCGCCGGTGAAATTCTCGGCGTGGCGGGCCTCGTCGGCTCGGGCCGCTCCAATGTCGCCGAAACGGTGTTTGGTGTAACGCCCGCATCCTCGGGCACGGTTGCAATCGACGGCAAGGCGGTTTCCATCGCCAGCCCGACAGAGGCCATCCGTCATCGCATGGCGTTTTTGACGGAGGACCGCAAGGATACCGGATGTCTGCTGATCCTCAACATTCTGGAGAACATGCAGATCGCGGTCTTGCAGGACAAATATGTCGCCAATGGCTTTGTACAGGAAAACGCGCTTTCGGATGCCTGCGAGGAAATGTGCCGCAAGCTGAGGGTCAAGACGCCGCATCTATACGAGCGTATTGAGAATCTGTCGGGCGGTAACCAGCAGAAGGTGCTGATCGGCCGCTGGATGCTGACAAAACCGCGCATTCTCATTCTGGATGAACCGACGCGCGGCATTGATGTCGGGGCGAAGGCTGAAATTCACAAGCTGGTTGGCGAGATGGCGCGTCAGGGCGTCGCCGTCATCATGATTTCCTCCGAAATGCCGGAGGTTTTGGGAATGAGTGACCGCATCATGGTCATGCATGAAGGTCGGGTGACGGGCTTCCTTGACAGAAGTGAAGCCACACAGGTGAAAGTGATGGATCTCGCATCGCGGTGAGGCGCGCCGGGATTTCTCGAGGAGGAACACGTAATGAATACGAACGCCGCCGCCAACGCAGAGTTGGATGCAAAATCCGGACGTAAGCCGCACAGGCGCATTCCGCCGGAAGCCAATATATTTTTCATCCTGATCGGCATCGCGCTGGTTTATGAGCTGCTCGGCTGGATTTTCATCGGCCAGAGCTTTCTGATGAACCAGCAGCGCCTCACGATCATGATCCTGCAGGTGTCGGTGATCGGCATCATCGCTGTCGGCGTCACGCAGGTCATCATCACCGGCGGCATCGATCTGTCTTCCGGTTCGGTCGTCGGCCTGACGGCGATGTTGTCCGCAAGTGTGGCGCAATCCTCGACATGGCCGCGCGCCCTCTATCCGGGTCTCACCGATCTGCCGTTCTTCATACCGCTGGCCGTCGGCATATTGGCCGGGGCTTTGGCCGGCTTCATCAACGGGCAGCTTATCGCCCGCACCAAAATTCCGCCCTTCATCGCAACGCTCGGCATGATGGTGACGGCGCGCGGCCTTTCCAAATGGTACACGAAGGGTCAGCCGATTTCGGGGCTCACCGATGGTTTCAACTTCATCGGCACGGGCATCTGGCCGGTCGTGGTGTTCCTCGTCGTCGCCGTCATCTTCCATGTGGCGTTGCGCTATACGCGTTACGGCAAGTTCACCTATGCCATCGGCGCCAACCAGCAGGCGGCGCGTGTTTCCGGTATCAATATCGAGGCGCATCTTATCAAGGTCTATGCCATTGCCGGCATGCTGGCGGGTCTTGCCGGTGTCGTCACCGCTGCCCGCGCGCAGACGGCGCAGGCCGGCATGGGCGTGATGTATGAACTCGACGCCATCGCCGCAGCCGTTATCGGCGGCACCTCGCTGGCTGGCGGTGCCGGCCGCATCACGGGAACGGTGATAGGCACCATCATCCTCGGCGTCATGACGTCCGGTTTCACATTCCTCAGGGTTGACGCCTATTACCAGGAGATCGTCAAAGGCCTCATCATCGTGGCTGCTGTTGTCGCCGACGTTTACCGCCAGAAGAAACGCGCAAAGCGTTAAACACTCCTCCTCCCGGACTTGGGGCAAGCTTTCAGGCTTGCCCCTTTTTTATGCCCTGGCGATAGGATCCGGCTTGCATCTGAAGGCGAGGGTTTCAGGCCTTGCTGTTGCGATACTCGTGAACGGCCTTGCCGAAAGCCTCGAACAAAGCGCGTGACGGTGCGTCCGTCTCGGCCCAATATTCCGGATGCCATTGCACGCCGACGGCGAAACCCTTGGCGTCAATGACGGAGACGGCCTCGATGGTGCCGTCCGCCGCCGTCGCCTCCACCTGCAGGCGTGGTGCAGTTTCAGCGATCGCCTGCCGATGCAGCGAATTGATCTGGATTTCGCCTGACATGCCGAGATGCTTTGCAATGCAGGAGCCCTCGCGCACATGCACCGGCTGGCGGATGGCGAAGGCCACGTCGCGGTCGTCATGTTCGGGCTTGCGGTGGTCCCAGATGCCGGGTTGTTCCTGAATTTCGGAAGCAAGCGTGCCACCCAGCGCCACGTTCAGCTCCTGGATGCCGCGGCAGATGGCAAGCATCGGAATGCCGCGTTCCAGCGCGCGGCGGATCAGCGGCAGGCTGGTGGCATCACGGGCCGGATCGAAGGGGCCGTCGCTTTCCCGTGCCTCTTTTCCGTAGAGGGAAGGGTGTACATTGGTGGCCGAGCCGGAAACGAGCAGGCCGTCGACCCGGTCAAGAATGGCGTCCACCTCATTGCCTTCCTCAAAGGCCGGAACGATGAAGGACATGACGCCCGCCACCTTCAGTGCGGCGGAAAGATACTGGTTCTGCGCGGCGTGCCAGTCGGCTCCGGTGAAATGCCGGATGTCGGCGGGAACGGCGATAATCGGTTTTGGCATGGTGGCTCCGGGGCGAATCTCCAAAAATTTGTGCGACTGCCGGCGGGGCAAGTCAAGCACGCCTTTTGCGTTCTGTCGGCAATATATGCGCCTAAAGTATAAGGCTGCATTGTGATATTTCAGTTGCAAATAAAATACGGAGGAGACGGCCGGAAAATTCCTCAAAAGGCCGGTTTTCGCGCGATTAATTCTTGGGGCGGGTGCTTGTCAGCCGGGCGGTAACCGTGCTTACTTTGCTGCGATGCCTGAACAGCAAAGAGGGGAATTCAAAGCTGCGGGCAGCGTTCATATCTGGGAGGATATAGATGGATCGCCGTTCCTTTATGAAAAAAGGTGCGCTGGCGGGAGCTGCTACGGCAGCCTTGGCCGCGCCCGCCATTGCACAGCAGAATACCAAGATCAACTGGCGCCTGACATCGTCGTTTCCGAAATCGCTGGACACGATCTATGGCGGCGCCGAAGATATTGCCAAGCACGTTGCGGCCGCTACCGATGGCAATTTCACCATTCAGCCCTTTGCCGCCGGCGAAATCGTGCCCGGCCTGCAGGCGGCTGACGCCGTATCATCGGGCACGGTGGAAATGTGCCACACCTGCTCCTATTATTATGTCGGCAAAGACCCGACCTTCGCCATCGGCACGGCGATACCCTTCGGCCTCAATGCCCGCCTGACCAATTCCTGGTTCTATGAGGGCAATGGCAACAAGCTGCTCAACGAGTTCTATGCCAAGCACAATCTCTACGGCATGATCTCGGGTAATACCGGCGCGCAGATGGGTGGCTGGTTCCGTAAGGAAATCAACACGGTCGACGATTTCAAGGGCGTGAAGATGCGCATTGCCGGTCTGGCCGGCAAGGTGGTGGAAAAGCTCGGCGTCGTGCCGCAGCAGATCGCCGGCGGCGACATCTATCCCGCGCTGGAAAAAGGCACCATCGATGCCGCCGAATGGGTTGGCCCCTATGACGATCACAAGCTCGGTTTCCAGAAGGTGGCGAAGTATTATTACTATCCCGCCTTCTGGGAGGGTGGCCCCGTCATCCATTCCTTCGTCAATCTGGACAAGTGGAACAGCCTGCCGAAGAACTATCAGACGGCACTGCAGGATGCATGCGCTTTCGCCAATACCAGCATGATGGCGAAATACGACGCCAAGAACCCGATTGCCATCAAGCAGCTGGTTTCTGAAGGTGCCGTATTGCGGCCGTTCAGCCAGGAAATCCTCGAAGCCTGCTACAAGGCGGCGCTGGAAGTCTATGCCAATATCTCGGCCACCAACCCGGACTTCAAAAAGATCTACGAGGATCAGGTTGCCTTCAAGCGCGAGGGGTATCTCTGGATGCAGCTGGCGGAATACACTTTCGACACTTTCATGATGATCCAGCAGCGCAACGGCAAGCTCTGATTATTCGGTGACGGCGGACCGAGCAAAGACCCCGGGGATTTCGGTCTCCGGGGTTTTTGTTGTGCGTTCAAGCCTTCACGCGCCAGACAAGAAAGGGTGATTTACGATCTGATCGTTGGGCGTAGAAGCAGCAGGCTCCGCGACCAGCCGGAGTGTCGGCGAGGATTGGCCACGCCGACCTCGGCAAAGGCCTTGCTCTCAACTGTGGAGGTGATGCGATGTGGAAAACGCTGAGCATTGCATTCGTCATTAGGAAAAACCGGACAGGCTGGTCAGTGACTGTCCGGTTCCATTTCTAAAGAGAATAAACGGAAGGCAGGGGCGCAACCCTGTCTTCCACTCCGCAATCATAAGCGTTTCGCCCAGTCCTTACAAGACGCCGATCAGGGCCCGATCTTCGGGGGCTCGCCAAGATTCGGCATGCCCGGCAATCCACCCGGCTGCCCGAAATTGGGCATCGTGTTGCCACCCTGATTGCCGAAGGCGGGCACTTCGATCTTGATGGAATTCAGATCGACTTCGGGTGCCTTATCCAGCCAGTAGGTGACGGATTCCGGCCAGAAGATCACGATGGCGACGAGGATGAGCTGCATGCCGAGCCATGGAATGGCGCCCATGTAGATATCCGATGTCTTGACCGTGCGCGGTGCAATGGAGCGCAGGTAAAACAGTGCGAAACCGAAAGGCGGGTGCATGAAGCTCGTTTGCATGTTGATGCAGATCAGAACGCCGAACCAGATCAGGTCGATACCGAGCGACTGGGCGATCGGTGCCAGCATCGGAATGACGATGAAGGCGATTTCGAAGAAATCGAGGAAGAAGGCGAGGAAGAAGATGAAGATGTTGACGAAGATCAGGAAGCCGATGGGGCCGCCCGGAATGCCCGACAACATGTGTTCGATCCACAGCGAACCGTCCATGCCCTGAAAGACCAGGGAAAAGCAGGTGGCGCCGACCAGAATGAACACCACCATGGAGGTGATGTGCATGGTGGAATGCATGCCCTGCTTGACGAGATCCCATGTAAGGCGTCGGTGTGCGGCGGCAAGCGCCATGGCGCCGACGACGCCGAGCGCGCCGGCTTCTGTCGGGGTGGCGAGGCCGAGGAATATGGTGCCGAGCACGAGGAAGATCAGAACGATGGAAGGGATCATGCCCGCCAGCACGCGGAACACCAGCGCGCGGTTGAGTTCTCCCCGTGCTTCCGGCGGCAAAGCCGGCAAATCCTTCGGCCGCACGATCGACATCAGCAGGATGAAGAGCATGAAGATGGCGACCTGCAGGATCGAGGGGCCGATTGCGCCGAGATACATGTCGCCCACGGATTTGCCGAGCTGGTCGGCAAGAACGATCAGGACGAGGGACGGCGGAATGACCTGCGTGATCGTTCCCGATGCCGCGATGACACCGGTGGCAAGCCGCGGATTGTAACCGTATTTCAGCATGATCGGCAGCGAGATGACGCCCATGGTGATGACGGAGGCCGCAACCGTGCCGGTGATTGCGCCGAGGATCGCGCCGACGATGATGACGGCATAGGCAAGACCGCCCGGAATGGCGCCAAACAGCTTGCCAGTTCCTTCAAGCAGATCTTCGGCAAGCCCGCATCGCTCCAGGATCGCGCCCATGAAGGTGAAGAAGGGAATGGCGAGCAGAAGGTCGTTGGAGACGATGCCGAAGATGCGCAGCGGCAAGGCCTGAAGAAAGGCCGGCGAAAAATGTTCGGTGAAGATGCCGATGACGCCGAAAACCAGACCGACGGTGGCAAGCGAGAAAGCAACCGGAAATCCGTAAAGCATGAAGATGATCATGCCGAGGAACATCAGTGGCGGAAGAATACCATATTCAAACATGGGAAATATCCTGAAGGTTCAGATCGGCGCGATCATTGCAGGGGTTTTTCGTACTTCGTATCCAGCGCATAAAGCCCGTTGAGGGCGCCTATGCGCTTGATAAGTTCTGAAAATCCCTGAAGAACCAGAAGGGCGAAACCGGCAAAGATGATGAGTTTCACCGGCCAGCGAATGAGACCGCCGGCATTGGAGGACATTTCGTTCTGATACCAGGAAAGCGTGAACATCGGCCAGGAAAGCCAGGCCAGATAAAAGCAGCCGGGCAGCAGGAAAAGCGTTATTCCGATAAGGTCAACCCAGATGCGGCTGCGCGAGGAAATCGCGCCATAGATAATGTCCACCCGCACATGTTCGTTCATGCGCAGCGTGTAGGACGCACCGATCAGAACGATAAAGGCGAACATGTACCACTGGATTTCCAGCCAGCCGTTTGAGCTGTAGTTAAAAGCATAACGAACCATGGCATTGCCGGCACTGACGAGGCAGCAGATAAGCACCAGATAACCGGCGACCTTGCCCAGAGCTTCGCTCGCAAGGTCTATGAGCGCACTTATTTTCAAAAGCGATTTCATGACTTTCCCCTCTTCCCTTATTGGGCCCTTTTCGGGTTTATGGCGGAGAGCAAAGCCGGGCGTGCATTGCGGCGGTCGCGCCTCCACGCGTATCCGCTGATTCAGGTCCCGGCGTTCCTCCCCACAGAATCCCGTGTATGGGCAGGCTGTTCGAAAAGCAACCGAAACCACTCTCAAACAGGCCGGACGACCGCCCTTTTCAACCGTTTGCGAAAGAATGTTGCCCAGCCGCACGCTTTGCCCGGCGCGCCTTTGTCCTAACATCGCGCAGATGCTGTTTCGTTCCGAATGCATTGCACTTTTCGGCGACTTCATGTTACCTCTGGCTCCGGAGAATCCGGCATGAGCCCATGATCGTCCGCGGAGCAAATTGTTCTGCGCAGCGGCAGTGACGGATGGAGCAAAAGGGGAAGCGGAATGAGCGAACACCATACGGGTCCGGTCGAAGTTGGCGCCGAGATGAATTACGCCGAGCACGAAAAGACCTACAACGCTTTTCTGGCCATGACGAAATATGGCACCATGCTGGTATGTGTACTGATGCTTGCCATGGTCGCCGGTTTCTTCACCTCTGCAGGTTTCCTTGGCGGCCTGATTGTCTTCCTCGCCCTTTCGGTTGCAGGATTTTTTCTGCTGCGCTGAGCGATCCTGCGGCAACGGGGCGATGCCGGCCAATGCCAAAAGGTAAAGCCATGAACCGCCTGTTATCCTGTCTGTTCCTGCTGGCGGTGATTTCACATCCCGCCTGGTCGCGTGATTTATTGCCGTCCGAGCAGGACAGTCTCAAGACGCAGATCGAGCGGTTCAGCGCGGCGCTGAACAAGCAGGATTTCGAGGCCGTTTCCAGGACGGTACCGCCGAAAATCTTCGAGTTCATTGCAAGCGACGCGGGTATTACCGTGGAGCAATTGCGCAGCGCCCTGACGGCGCAGATGCAGATGGCGCTGGCGGCGGTCAAGATAACCGAGTTCACCATGGACACGCGGGCGATAAGTGTCGGGCAAACGCCCGATGGAACGCCCTATGCGCTTGTTCCGACAAAAACGGTGATGGAAACCGGTGGCCAGACAATCGAGGCGAAATCCCACACGCTGGCGCTGATCGATGGTACGGACTGGTACTTGCTGCGTGTCAGCGACCAGCAACAGGTGACGACCCTGCGAAAAGTCTATCCGGCCTTTGCCGACGTGGAATTTCCGGAAGATTCCATGCAGCCGGTGAAATAAGCCAAACGTTTCGAACCGGAAACACGATGGCCGGCATCAACCGGCCTGCCGCATATTCAGGAAAAACGCCCCGGCCGGAACGGATCGACCGAGATCGATGTCTCTTCCCCGGTTGCGAGCTGTGTTACGAGGCGGGCGGTGGCTGCCGATTGTGTCAGTCCTAGATGGCCGTGACCGAAAGCATAGATGACGGAGGGCGTGGCGCGCGCCGTACCTATGACGGGAAGACAGTCCGGCATTGACGGGCGGAACCCCATCCATTGCCGACCGCCTTCCACCTTGAGGCCCGGCAGAAAACGTCCCGCCTTTTTCAGCATGGCGTCGGATCGTTTGAAATTGGGTTTCAATTCCAGACCGCCAAGTTCGACAGAGCCACCAATGCGGATGCCGGAGGATAGCGGGGTTACGGTGAAACCGTGGTCGTTGAAGTAAAGTTGCCGTGTAACGTTGAAGGCGCCAGCGGGCAGGGTGGTGTTATAGCCGCGCTCCGTTTCCAGGGGCACAATATTGCCAAGCGCCGCGGCCAGTTTCTTCGACCATGCACCGCAGGCGATCACCACTCTGTCGGCATCGATCTTGTCACCGTTTTCCAGCGTCACGATCGTGCTTTCGCCGACGGCGTCGATGCGTTCGGCTTCGCCCTTGCGCAGGCTCGCCCCACGGGCAATCACCAGATCAAAAATGGCACGGGTGAAAGCATAGGGATCGGAGACCTGCAGGCCGTCCGGCGAAAACATGGCGTGACGGAACTGCGGTGCAAGACCCGGTTGCAGGGTCTCTATCTCGTCACGGCCGACACGTTGAACGGAAAACCCTGCCTGCTCCTTTTCACTCCACTCTTTGCGGGCGGCATTAAAGCTCGTTTCGCTGTCGTAAAGATCGAGTGCGCCGGTTTTCGAGACAAAGGACGAGAGCTCGGGCATGGCCGTGACATGGGCCATTTCCGTGGCCGCCAGCCGGTTGATGTCACCAAGCGCCTTCAGCCCGTGGCGGAAGTTGCGCTCGGCGCTGGCGCGCCAGAAACGCCACAGCCAGGGCGCAATCTTTGCTGCATAAGCGGGCGGCACGCTGAGTGGCCCGAGCGGATCGAAAAGCCAGCGCGGCGCCTTTTTCATGATGCCGGGAGCGGGAATGGGAATGATTTCGGGAAAGGCCAGGATGCCGGCGTTGCCAGCGCTCGCACCCCGGGCGACTTCGCCGCGCTCCAGAAGAACGACATCGCGCCCGGCATTTTGCAGGTAAAGCGCCGCCATGGAACCGATAATGCCGCTGCCGATTACCAGCACGTCGCATTTCAGGGTTTTGGTCATCGGCGCTCCTGCAACACAAATCTTTCAGGCCCGCCATAACAATGAATGCCGTTCCGATGAAAGGCCGCATTGCGCCGCGGCCGCAGAAATATCAGCAGTGTGGCAAATAAGCGGTTCCCATCCTGAGATATTGCGCTGAAAAATGACGCAGGCCTCAAGTATTTTTGCCTGCCAATCCTGTCGCCATGCAAGTAGTTATGGATCATCATTAATGGCTATTTAACGGTGTCCGGCTAGTTTCACCCGCAGGTGGACCGACCCTTTTTGTCTTTTCTGTTCGAGAGGTGAAGGAGGTCCGTATATTGGTCATCGCTGGGGGTTTAAAGGCATGTCTCACTTTTCCAAATTTGGTCTGGATGCATCTGCGGTGCTTGACGCCTTGAGCCGCTCCCAAGCCATCATCGAATTTGATCTTACCGGCAAGATTTTGAAGGCGAACGATAATTTCTGCAATGCGATCGGCTATCAGCAATCTGAAATCGTCGGGCGTTCCCACAGCATGTTCCTGTCTCCCGACGATGCGGCCTCCCCGGAATACAAGGTTTTCTGGGCGAAGCTTTCGCGCGGCGAATATGATCAGGGCCAGTACCGGCGGCGGGCGAAAAACGGCGACGAAATCTGGATCGAAGCCTCCTACAATCCGGTTTTTCGTTTCGGCAAACCTTACAAGGTCGTCAAGATCGCGACCGACATTACTGTAATCAAGCGCAAGAGCGCCGAGGATGACGGCAAGCTGGCGGCGCTTTCCCGGGCGCAGGCCATGATTGAATTTACGCCCGACGGAAAAATCCTTGGTGCCAATGAAAATTTCCTTGGCGCGCTGGGTTACACGGCGGAAGAAATTATCGGTAAACATCATTCGATGTTCTGCGAGCCGGCCTATGCACAGTCTCAGGACTATCGCAGCTTCTGGGATGAGCTTCGCACGGGCAGCTTTTCATCCGGACAGTTTATGCGGCTTGGCAAGGATGGCAAACGCGTCTTCATTCAGGCGTCCTACAATCCGATCCTCGATGACCAGGGCCGTGTCTTCAAGGTCGTGAAATTCGCTTTCGACGTGACCGACCGCATGCATGCGGTTGAAGAGCTTGGCGCTGCCCTCGAGCGGCTTTCACAATGCAATATCCGTGTCACGCTGGACAAACCATTCGTGGGCGAGTTCGAAAGGCTGCGTCGCGACTTCAATAAGTCCATCGCGGAATTCCAGAAGACGCTGGAGAATGTTCTTGGTCAGACGGATGACCTGACCAAGAGCAGCCAGGAAGTCAGTGAAGCCTCCGTCAATCTCGCCGAACGCTCGCGCGAGCAGGCGGTGGCGCTGGAAGAAACCTCGGCGGCGCTTGAACAGATTACCGCCACCGTTCGCTCATCGACCGAAAATACCAGGGAGACGCGCAAGCTCGTTCAGAGCGCAAGGACATCGACGGCGGCATCGACCGAAGTGGTTGAGCGGACCGTCAATGCCATGCAGCGTATCGAGACGGCATCGCGCGAAATCAGCCAGATCATCGGTGTTATCGACGAGATTGCCTTCCAGACCAACCTTCTGGCGTTGAATGCCGGCGTGGAAGCCGCGCGTGCGGGGGAAGCCGGCAAGGGCTTTGCCGTCGTGGCGCAGGAAGTGCGCGAACTTGCGCAACGCTCCGCCAACGCTGCGAAGGAAATCAAGGCGCTTATCAACAATTCCGGCACCGAGGTTCTTGAAGGTGTGAGGTTGGTGGGTGAGACCGGTGAAGCGCTGAAGCAGATCGACGCGCTGGTGAGGCACATAGACGGCAATGTCGACATGATCGCGAAGGCGGCCGATGAGCAGGCAATCGGCATAGGCGAAATCAATCGGGCGGTTAACCGGCTTGACCAGATGACGCAGGAGAACGCTTCCATGAGTGCCCGTACCACCGTGATAAGCACCACGCTGGCGCAGGGCGCCGATGTGCTCGCACAACTCGTCAGCCTGTTCAAACTGAACCGCCGCACGGTTCAGCGTGAAGATGGATCGTCCATGCCGTCGGATTTTTCGAATGCCAGCCGGCGCGATCAGCCGGCGAGGCGAGCGGCTGCGTAAAGGGCGGGCTTACGTCCCTCGGATAGTGGGAGAGGTAGTCAAACCTCTCCCCCATCATTCTTCGGCCTCGATCCGTGATGACGCCGGATGTCTGCTGAAAGTCCAGGCGGCGCAGCAAGCGCTTTGGCCCGTTGAATGAATTTCTGATGCGGATGCCCCTTTGATCTGGCATCCGCATTCCGTCATCCGCGCAATGGCGGCCGTTCGATACCGAGATGGTCGCGCAGTGTCGAACCTTCGTAGTCCTTGCGGAACAGGCCGCGTTCCTGCAGCAGCGGAACGACCTCGCGATTGAATTCCTCCAGCCCGCCGGGGAAGAAGGGCGGCATGACGTTGAAACCGTCGGCCGCACCGTTTTCGAACCATTGCTGCATGCGGTCGGCCACGTCTTTGGCCGTGCCCATGACGATATGGTGGCCGCGGCCTGCCGCAACGCGCAGTGCCAGCTCCCGGATCGTCAGCTTTTCGCGGCGTGCAAGTTCGGTCAGAAGTTCAGCGCGGCTGCGCAACTGGTCGGAAATCGGCAGGTCCGGCAGCGGGCCGTCAAGATCGTAATCGGCAAGGCTGTGGCCGATGCGTTCTTCAAGCAGCGGCATTGCGCTCTTGATATCGGTCCAGCGGTTCAGTTCCTTCAGCTTTTCGCCAGCCTCTTCAAAGCTCCTGCCGATGATCGGCATGAAGCCGGGCATCACGGCGACGCTGGCCGGGTCGCGGCCGAATTTTTCCACACGTGCCTTGAGGCTGGTATAGAAGGCCTGCGCTTCGGAAATCGCCTGCTGGGCGGTGAAGACGATGTCGGCGGTGCGGGCGGCGAGATCCTGCCCCGGCCCCGAAGAGCCGGCCTGGATGAGAACCGGGTGGCCCTGCGGCGAACGCGGAATATTAAGCGGTCCCTTGACCGTGAAATATTTGCCCTCGTGGTTGAGGATATGGACCTTTTCCGGATCGACGTAACGGCCCGCCTGCTTGTCCTTGACGAAGGCGTCGTCATCCCAGCTGTCCCACAGGCCGCGAACGACATTCACATATTCTTCCGCCACCGCATAACGTTCGTCATGCTCGGGATGGTCCTTGGAAAAATTCGCCGCCGTGCGGGCATAGGAGGTGGTGACGATGTTCCACGCCGCGCGGCCGTGGCTCAGATGATCGATGGAAGCGAAGGCGCGGGCGGTGTGGTAGGGCTCGCCATAGGTTGTGGAGGCGGTGGCGGCCAGCCCGATCTTATCGGTGACCATGGCAAGGGCTGCCAGCAGGGTCAGCGGCTCGAAACGGGCTATCATCGAGGGGTGGGCGTCGACGCCGCTGGTCAGGCCGTCGGCGAGGAATACCATGTCGAACTTCGCCGCTTCGGCCATTTTCGTAACACGGGTGAGCAGATCGAAATTCTCGCTGCCGGCTTCGGCATCGGGGTGACGCCAGCCGGAAACGTGGTGCCCGGCGCCCTGCAGGAAAAGGCCGAGATGCATCTGTCTTTTGCGTGTCGTGGTGGTCATGGGGATCATGCCTTCATGTCGGTCGAGTTATATTTGCGATACCAGAAGCGTTTCGAGCTTCCTGAGGTCGGCTGCGGTCTTCATGGACCGCACCAGTGCCGGAATACCGGAAAATTTCTCATTGCCGCCGGTCGCGTCGGCAAATTTTTCGGTCGGGTCATCGATGCCAGGAAGGCCGTCGACACGGCGCGACAGCACCGTGCCGTCCTTCTTCGTCACGTCGATGACCACGAACCGTGTGGTCGGATCGGGCGAGAGGCGGCGGGCGGTCTCGTCATGCCGGCGTGAGACTTTGGCGGAAAGGGCAAGCAAGTCGTCGCGCGTCGGGCGTTCGTCGAAATGGCCGATACCAAGCGCTCCATCCGTCAGCGCTGCGGCAAAGACATATTCGGCGCTGAAGCGGGCGTCGATGCCGGTCGTGGGCGTGGCGGGGCCGACGAGGGCGGCATCGCCGCCTGGCGGGAAGGTGATGGTGACCGTTTCGATCTCGTCCGGCGTCAGATCATTGCTGTTGCGCAGCGCCAGCGCGCCGACGGCAACGGGATGGCTGGCTGTGCAGCAGGGAAAGGCCTTGAGGGTGAGGCCGGGCGAGACGATCTGCCAGGGTGCGCCCCAGCCGGAGAGAACACGTTTCGGTTGCTCGGCGCCGAAGGCGTAGGCGGAATAAAAACCGATGGGGTTTTCCAGAAAATCCGGCGCGCCCTGAAAGCCCGATCGCGCCAGCCGCGCGGCGGTAAGGCCGGCACGCGTGGCAAGCCCCGCATGCAGCGGCTTGGCGTCATAACCGAATTGCAGGCGAAGCCCCGCCGATTGGGTTGCGGCAAGCCCGAGCGCCACGGCCGTGGTTTGCGGGTCGAATTTCAGGAGATGGGCTATGGCTGCCGCAGCACCGATGGGGCCGAGCGTGGCGGTGGCGTGGAAGCCGTTTTCGTAATGCTTCGTTCCGAGCGAGAGGCCGAGACGCGCCATGGTTTCCAGCCCGACGATATAGGCGGCGATGAAGGCGTCCGCCGTGGAGCTCTCTTCGACCGCGATAGCCAGCAAAGCGGGAATGATGGCGACAGTCGGGTGGCCGCGTACGCTGCCGTGAACATCGTCATAATCAAGCACATGCCCGGCGTGACCGTTGATGAGGGCGGCGGTGAAGGCATCCGTGCGCAGATCGTGGCCGATAATGCCCGCCGTGCCTGACGTGCCGGGCGTAAAGCTGTCGATCAGGATTTTCGTGCTTCTGTCGGCAGCGCCGCCCAGCACGCAGGCGAAAAAATCGATCAGCGCCGTGC
Organism: Agrobacterium sp. GW821-FHT14E08; assembly: GCF_058803865.1. NCBI lineage: Bacteria > Pseudomonadati > Pseudomonadota > Alphaproteobacteria > Hyphomicrobiales > Rhizobiaceae > Agrobacterium > Agrobacterium sp. GW821-FHT14E08. The sequence continues at coordinate 597,021 of NZ_JBXAPJ010000003.1, forward strand.
GGGCGATGGCCACAGCATCTTCGTCACCCAGGGGATCGGAGGCGGCAATCGCTTCGGCGAGATGAAGGGTGAGTTTTTCGTCCGCGGCCATGGCATCAGATCCCTTCGCCGTCATTGACCCGCGCCACCTGTCCGCCGAGACCCTTGACGAAGGCGTTGATGCGCGGATTGGTCGACTTGTAGAAAATATGCTCCGGCGTGCCCTGATCGACGATCAGGCCGTTTTCGGTGAAGACGATATTGTCGCTGATTTCTTCGGCAAAACGCATTTCATGCGTGACGAGAATGCTGGTCATGCCATCATTGACGAGATCGCGGATAACGGCGAGCACTTCGCCCACGGTTTCGGGGTCGAGCGCGGAAGTGACCTCATCGAACAGCACCAGTTCCGGCCGCATGGCGAGCGCGCGGGCAATCGCCACACGCTGCTGCTGGCCGCCGGAAAGCTGGCCGGGATAGGCATCGACCTTCTGGGAAAGGCGGACCTTTTCCAGCAATTCGCGGGCATGGCGCTCGGCTTCCGCCTTCGGCGTGCCGAGAATCTTGATCGGCGCGATGGTGATGTTTTCCATCACCGTCAGATGCGGAAAGAGGTTGAACTGCTGGAAAACGATGCCGATGCGCTTGCGCAGCGCGATGCGCTCAGCCTCGGTCTTCAGCTGGTCGACACGGGTGCCGCCGACGGTGATCTTGCCCGATTGCGGAATGAGCAGGCCGTTGATGCAGCGCAGGATGGTGGACTTGCCGGAGCCGGAAGGGCCGATGATGGAGACGGCGTCGCCCTTGTTGACCGTGAGGTCGATGCCTTTCAGGACCTGATTGTCACCGAAGGACAGGTGTATGCCTTCCAGTTCGACCAGGGCTTTTGCGGCGGTTTGTGGTGCGGGTGCGGACATGGCTTGTTCCAATCAGCGGGAAGCGAAGCGCCGCTCGAGGCGCTGCGTGAAACGGGAGACGGGATAGCAGAACAGGAAGAACGCCATCAGAACGGTGAGATAGACCACGACGGTGAAATCGTTGCGCTGCACGGCGGTGCTGGCGTCCGTCGCGGCATGAAGAAGCTCATGCACGCCGACCAGCGAGGCGAGCGCCGTACCCATGGTGATCGAAGCATAGAGGTTCATCCATGGCGGCAGCGAACGCTTCACGCATTGCGGCAGAATAATCCAGCGCAGTGTCTGGTTGCGCGAAAAACCCAGCCCCTGCGCCGCTTCCCACTGCGCCGTCGGAATCGACTGGATGGCGCCGCGGGTGATTTCGGCGATATGGGCGCTGGCCGGAATGGCGAGACCGACGACGGCCTTGATCCAGTCCGGGAAGGGAATGTAGTTGCCAAAGGCGACGATCTCGAAGGGGAAGATGTAGGTCGCGGCGAAGATCAGCACCAGATGCGGGGCGTTGCGGAATATCTGCACATAGGTGAGCGCGGGCGCTCGCACGAGACGGTAGGGCGCGAGCTCCATGATGCCGAGCAGGACGCCGATGAAGGTGCCGATGGCGATCGCAAGGATGCTGATCAGCACGTTCATGGCAAAACCCTTGGCCAGATAGGGCAGCCATTGCAGCAGCACCTGGCCGAGCGAAGGGTCGAGGATCAGCCACAAAATGACTGATATCAGCACGCCGAGGAGCAGAATGGTGCCGAAGGGCGGCTTCTTTACCGCCTGTGTTGGAGAAACCACCGCACTCATTGACCGAACCCCGGAACCGCAAGACGCCGTTCAAGCCAGAGACCGGCTCTTGCGACGATGAAATTGATGACGCTGAAGAAGATCAGGATGACGATCATTAGCTCGACCACATTGTCGCGCTGCGTCCAGATCAGGATCGAGGCATAGGTGATCTCACCCACCGCAATTGCCGAACCGACCGTGGTGAGCTTCACCAGATTGACGAGGTTGTTGATGATGGAGGGCAGCGCCGTGCGGATGGCCAGCGGAAACTCCACATAGCGTAAAATCTCGAAGGAACTGAAACCGATCGCGCGCGCCGCCTCGATGGTGGTGGCCGGCACCGCCTCGATACCGCCGCGCAACGCTTCCGCATGGAAAGCGGCGATGTGCAGGCCGGTGATGGCGACGACCCAGAAGAATGGCGTCAGCGGGTTGTTCTGCGCGCCGCCCAGCGCATTGGAAATCAGCATGTTGAGCACGAGGAAACCACACATCAGCTGCACCAGCGTCGGCGTGTTGCGCGTCAGTTCCACATAGGCGCGCACGGGGCCGGCGAGCCAGACCTTGCCCGATGTCAGCATTGCCGCGAAAATGAAGCCGAAGAGGAGGCTAAGCGGCAAAGTGACGGCGACGAGGATCAGCGTCATCTTCATGCCGTCGAGCCAGATCTGAACCTCGTAACCGCTGTTCAGAAAGTCATAGTTGAGGCCAAGATGCGCGGCCAGTTCTATGAAGCGCGCTGTAAATCCATCCTGCATCGGAAATCCATGCTGTTGTCGCGGGTGCGCCGCCCTGCAGGCGGCGCCAGAATGACCTGTCTTTTTATAAAGCAGAAAAGAACGGCAGGCGAAACCGGCCGTTCCTGATGGTCATAGGAAATCACTCCGCCTGTTCGGCATCATCCTCACCCTGCGGTGAGGACATGCAAGGAACGGAGAGACCCTGCGCCTGTCTTATTGCGCCGAAAGCTTCTTCTGCTGCTCTTCCATATAGCCGATGCTCGGCAGACGGTTGGCCTTGGCGAATTCGAGCATCTTGCCGGAGGCGTGCAGTTCCTTGACGATCTTGTCGAGAGCGGCTTGCGTGTCGCTTTCGCCCTTGCGCAGCCAGATCACGGAATCAGACGGGATCAGGTCGGTGGGGATGAGGATGCCGTAATCCTTCCACTCATCGGCGCGGTCCTGAAGCATCAGGCTGAGCGTGCCGTTGACGTGAACGGAGACGTCGCAATTGCCGCCCTTGAGCGCCAGTAGCGATTCCGGCTGGCTCGGCAGCGCTTTAACCTGCGCGCCATATTGTTCGATCAGCGGCTGGGTGTAGTTGGAGCCTTGCGAAACGCAGGCGATCTTGCCCTTCAGGTCCGGCCAGTCCTTGATGCCACTGTCCTTGCGGCCGATGGCGGCGCCACCCTGGCGGTCATAGGGGGTCGGTACGTAATCGAGCGTTTTGGCGCGTTCTTCCGTGTACTGCATGTTGGCGATCAGAATATCGACCTTGCCCTGCTGCAGGAACTGCACGCGGTTGGGCGGGGTCACGGTTTCGGTGACCAGCTCGACACCGAGGCCGGCGGCCAGCGCCTTGGCGACGTCGATGTTGAGACCCTTCTGCTCCTGCGTCTTCGGATCGATGAAACCGAAAGGCGCGCCGGACAGGATGACGCCAACGGTGAGCTTGCCGCGACCCTTGATGCGGTCGAGCGTTGCATCCGCGTGAGCGGCGGTGGCCATCGAAGCGATGACAACGGTTCCGGCAATGAGTTTTGCGGCAAATCTGGAGAAAGAGAGGGCCATGGGTATTTCCTTTTGATTGTAGGTGGAAACTACATGAGGCACCCGCCAAGAGCGAGAATTGGCATTGCGTGAAAAATAGTATGAATAAAATCCGGTTCCAATAAATCTTTTAGGAAGAAAAATTATCCTAATAATTTGGAATCGTAGAATCCTGTTCTTTCCTCCGTCGCTGCGTGCCTGCCTGTCAGGGGCGGGAGAGTAGTCCGGATGTCGCTGAGGGCCGGATGGCCACATGTGGAGCGAGCACATCCGGCTTGTCTCTTCTCCCCGTCGGGGAGAAGGTCGCGGCAGCGGGATGAGGGGGTGAGGGTAGAGATATGCGGAGAGCTTGCCCCCTCATCTGACCCTTCGGGCCATCTTCTCCCCGGCGGGGAGAAGAAGCCGGCCGCACGCCCTGTGCTTATCGTCCGGCGTTATAGGCCGCTATTGCCGCCATGTTGACGATATCGCTGTCCTTCGCACCCATCGAGGTGATCTGCACCGATTTATCGAGGCCGACGAGAAGCGGGCCGATGACGGTTGCGCCGCCCAGTTCCTGCAGCATCTTGGTGGAGATGGAGGCGGAATGAATGGCGGGCATGACCAGCACATTGGCCGGGCCTGAAAGCCGGGCGAAGGGATACTGGCTCTGCATGCGGTGATGGTTCAGTGCCACATCGGCCGACATTTCGCCGTCGACCTCGAAATTGACGTTGCGCCGGTCGAGGATTTTCACCGCCTCGCGCACCTTGTCGGAGCGTTCGCCGGTCGGCTGGCCGAAGGTGGAATAGGCGAGCATGGCAACGCGCGGTTCGTAACCGAAACGGCGAGCGAGGCCGGCTGCTTCTTCGGCGATATCGGCAAGATCTTCCGCGTTCGGCATGTCGTGCACTGCGGTATCGGCCACGAAGACGGTGCGGTTGCGCGAGACAACAAGCGATACGCCGATGACGCGATGGCCGGGTTTGGTGTTGATGCAGCGGCGGATATCCTCCAGCGCCGTCGAATAATTGCGGGTAACGCCGGTGACCACGGCGTCCGCATCGCCCATAGCCACCATGCAGGCGGCGAAATGGTTGCGGTCATTGTGGACCAGACGCTGTACGTCGCGCAGCAGGAAACCGCCGCGCTGCAGACGCGCATAGAGATAATCTACATAGGCATCGACGCGGCTGGAAAGGCGCGCATTGGTGATCTCGATATTGGCGCGGTCGAGATCGATACCGGCGCGTTCCGCATTGGCCTTGATGATATCATCACGGCCGAGCAGGATGGCGGTGCCGAGGCCCTGCGCGGTGAAGGAAATCGCCGCGCGCATGACCTGTTCTTCTTCGGCTTCCGCAAAAACGACCCGCTTCGGCGAGCGGCGCACCCGCTCGTAAAGGCGTTGCGTCGTTGAGGCCATCGGGTCGCGGCGGGCGGAAAGCTCGCGGGCGTAAGCGTCGAGATCGGGCAGTTCACGGCGGGCGACGCCGGTTTCGATGGCGGCTTTCGCCACGGCCACCGGAATGGCCGAGATCAGGCGCGGATCGAAGGGAACCGGAATGATATATTGCGATCCGAAGCGCGGGCGGTTGCCCTGATAGGCGGCGGCCACATCGTCAGGCACGTCTTCGCGGGCAAGATCGGCCAGCGCCTGTGCCGCCGCGATCTTCATCGCGTCGTTGATCTGGCTGGCGCGGACATCGAGCGCGCCGCGGAAGATATAGGGGAAGCCGAGGACATTGTTGACCTGGTTTGGGTAGTCCGAACGTCCGGTTGCCATGATGGCGTCGTCACGGATGCGCGACACTTCCTCGGGGGTGATTTCCGGGTCCGGATTGGCCATGGCGAAGATGATCGGCTTCGGCGCCATGGAACGGATCATCTCTTCGCTGAAAGCTCCCTTCTGGGAGAGGCCGAATACGACATCCGCGCCCTTCATGGCTTCCGCCAGCGTGCGGTTGCTGGTTTTCACCGCGTGCGCGGATTTCCACTGGTTCATGCCTTCGGTACGGCCCTGATAGATCACGCCCTTGGTATCGCAGAGCGTGATGTTTTCAGGGTTGAACCCCATGGCCTTGATGAGGTCCATGCAGGCGATTGCCGCCGCACCCGCGCCGTTGCAGACCAGCTTGGTCGTCTTGAAGTCGCGGCCCGTCAGTTCGATGGCGTTGATGAGGCCGGCGGCGGCGATGATGGCGGTGCCGTGCTGGTCGTCATGGAAAACGGGAATGTCCATCAGCTCGCGCAGGCGGCTTTCGATGATGAAACATTCCGGCGCCTTGATGTCTTCCAGATTGATGCCACCGAAGGAGGGGCCAAGGTAACGCACGCAATTGATGAACTCATCGGCGTCTTCGGTATCGACCTCGAGATCGATGGAATCGACATCGGCGAAACGCTTGAAGAGAACAGATTTGCCTTCCATGACCGGCTTTGAAGCAAGCGCGCCGAGATTGCCGAGACCGAGGATGGCTGTGCCGTTGGAGATGACCGCAACCATGTTGCCGCGCGTTGTATAATCGTAAGCGGTTGCCGGATTTTCGGCGATGGCTTTCACCGGCACGGCCACGCCTGGCGAATAGGCAAGCGACAGGTCCCGCTGCGTCGCCATCGGCTTGGTCGGGGTGATTTCCAGTTTCCCCGGCCGGCCTTCCGCGTGGAAATCCAGGGCTTCCTGATCCGTAACCGATGTTCTGGTGCTGGCGGGTTTCGTCGTGTCGGACATGGGCTGAGCGCGCTTTCGTGTCGATAACAATGTAAAAATATCCGCCGTTGTTATTGTATTTTTCGCGCCCCTGCCAAGCCTTGAATGTTGTTCAGTGCAGCAAATTTAAGCGTGATGAAATTTGCGGCCGATTCAATCGATTAATTTGTTTAGTTGGCGGGTGCCGCACACCTGATGCGCCATGGCTCGGCCATCCGTGTGGTTTTCGAGATGGGCAGATTCCTGCGATTTCCGAAGGTTTTTTTCGTGCCGGGTTCCGTGGAACCTCGCGTACCACGCCGCGTTAGCGAAATGGGGCCGCCAACAATCAACATGTCCTTCCGCTTGTTCACCAAGCTTTCACAAGGCGAACTTATGAGCTTGCGCTTATCCGCCCGTGAACCGATGATGGCAGCATTGGCAAATATGTATATTGTCCGGCGCGCCGGGAATTTTTTAGATTTGGAAAGGTTTTGTTGTGAGCGCACATTCTCGAAAGATCACACCGGTTCTTCTTGCTGGCGGGGCGGGATCTCGGCTTTGGCCGGTATCGCGTGATCAGTTACCCAAGCAGTTCCAGCCGCTGGTCGGCAATCTTTCGACCTATCAGCAGACATTGACTCGGGTGGGTGACAAGACGCTTTATTCCGAGCCGCTGGTGATCACCAACGAGGATTTCCGCTTCTTCGCCCGCCGCCAGGCGGAAGAGATTGATCTGCCGGCAACGGTGGTGCTGGAGCCCGCCCGCCGCGACAGCGCCGCCGCCATGGCCGCCGCCGCCGTGCTGGCTGAGCGCCGCGAGCCCGGATGTCTGGTGCTGGCGCTTGCCGCTGACCATGTGGTGCTGGATGCCGATAAATTTTCCGACGCCGTGAAGCTTGGCGCCAAGGCTGCCGATCAGGGCAATATCGTCGTTTTCGGCCTGGTGCCGACGGAACCGCGTACCTCTTATGGCTATATCAAGCCGGGTGAGGCGATCGATGGCGAAGAAGATTTGAGCACCGTCGAGGCCTTCGTGGAAAAGCCTGACGTGAAGACTGCGATTTCCTATCTGGAAAAGGGCTATCTCTGGAACTCCGGCAACTTCCTGTTCCGCTCCGATGTGATGATCGCCGAGTTGAAGGCCTTCGCACCGGAGATTCTTGCGGCGGTGACGCAGGCGGTTGAACAATATGAAAGCGACCTCGGTTTCGTGCGTCTGCATCAGGCAAGTTTCGAGGCTTCCCCGAAGAACTCCATCGACTATGCCGTGATCGAGAAGACCAAGCGCATGGCCGTGGTGCATGGCCATTTTCGCTGGTCGGATATTGGCAGCTGGGACGCGATCTGGGAGATCGCCGACAAGCGCGGTAACGACAATGCGCTGGAAGGCGATGGCGTTTTCATCGATTCCGAAGGCTGCCTCATCCATTCCACGCAATTGCTGACGACGGTGGTGGGCGCCAAGGACCTGGTGGTAGTGGCCACCAAGGACGCGGTTCTGGTCGTGCCGAAAAACCGGGTACAGGATGTGAAGGGGCTGGTGGAGACGCTGAAGGACGGCGAACATGCGCCGAGAACGCAAAGCCACAAGCGTGTTTATCGTCCGTGGGGTTATATCGAGCATATGTATGTCGATGAGCGTTATCGTGTCGGCCATATCACGGTCGATCCCGGCCACCGCATCTCTTTCCAGAAACACTATCATCGTTCCGAGCACTGGATCATCGTGAAGGGAACGGCGACGGTGACGATTGGCGAGGAGACCCGGCTGCTGACGGAAAACCAATCCGTCTATATTCCGATCGGCCAGCCGCACCGGCTTGCCAATGAAGGGCAGATCCCGCTCGAACTGGTCGAAATCCAGACCGGAGCCTATATTGGCGAGGACGACGTCATCCGTATCGAGGATGATTACAAGCGACAGTAGGATTGTGGCGCGGAGGCAGGCGGCATCATGGGGCGAGACGGGCCTTCGCCCGTGTCGCAATCTGGTGCCGAAAGATTTCTGACCGCGACTGATGGGATCGCGGCGGCTCAGGAGGCCAGCGCGTTCACGCCATGGGCGAAGGCATGGGAAAGCATGGCCGCCTCAAGCCCCCGCCGCCAGAAAAGCCAACCGAACAACAGGCCGGGGATAAAATTTGCGAGCAGAATCGCGGCGATCAGTGATCGCTGCGGATCGGTAGCTACGGCAAACAAGAGTGGCAGGTGGCCGGCGGCGAAAAGGGCTGCCGCCAGAAGGATAGCGGTCCACATCAGGGCCGGACCTGCCCGGCCCCTTCCCGTGACGCGCCAGAGCACCCATGCGAAAAACGACATCAGGCCCCATCGGGTCAAAATCTCTTCCGTGATTCCACCGTAGAGAATCCGTGTCGTCAGTGGAACGGGAAAGGCGGCCATCATTGTCCGGGTCGATGCATCCGTAACCGCGGGAAGGACCGCTGCCGAATAGGTAATCATCAGCAAACCGATGGCGAGGCCCGCCAGAAGCGCGGGCATCGCCTGTCTTTGCAGCACGGCGCGCATGCTGCTTCCTTCGACAAGGGCATGGATCAGTGGTGCGCCGAGCCCTGCCTTGCCGGCCAGGGCTTGACCAATCGCCACCGCTGCAACGGTCAGCATCGCGGGCTGGATGAGCATCAGCAGGCGTATTTGAAAAGATAGCTGCTGTCCCGGTGCAAGTTGCTCAACCGGTACCAGCAGGAGCGATGCGACACCCGCCAATCCGATGATCAAAAGAATGTGCCAAGCTTTCATTGTCGCCTTCACCTGTCTATCCCGTGGGGTTTGCGCCGAGAGCGGAGCCGGGTTCTGAAGCGTTGTAAAAGGCCTGCATTACCTGTGGGTTACGCCATCTCACCACGTCTCCTGGCCGGCTGTTCAGTATGGATTGCGGCCGTTTGAAATACCCTTGGGAGCGCTGGCGAGATTCGTATCTTAGGCGGTTGCCTAATCAAAAATCTTCGCATACGTTCCAACTGCAACGTTTCAGTGAGGGAGGAGACTCATGCGAATGCGTGTTATTTCTGCGGCCTTTTTGGCCAGTGTCATGATTCCGGCGGGCATGGCCGGGGCCACCGATCTTGAGGTGACCCATTGGTGGACATCGGGTGGCGAAGCCGCCGCTGTTGCCGAGCTTGCCAAGGCTTTCGACGCCACCGGCAATAAATGGGTTGATGGCGCCATTGCCGGTTCGGGCGGCACGGCCCGTCCGATCATGATCAGCCGCATCACCGGCGGTGACCCGATGGGCGCCACCCAATTCAACCACGGCCGGCAGGCGGAAGAGCTGGTGCAGGCCGGCCTGATGCGCGACCTTTCCGACGTTGCCGAAAAGGGCAAGTGGAAAGAGGTCATCAAGCCGGCAAGCCTGCTCGATAGCTGCACTATCGACGGCAAGATCTATTGCGCGCCGGTCAACATTCATTCCTGGCAATGGCTGTGGCTTTCCAACGAAGCCTTCAAGAAGGCGGGTGTCGAGGTTCCGAAGAACTGGACGGAATTCGTTGCAGCCGCACCGGCGCTGAAAAAGGCCGGCATCCAGCCGCTCGCCCTTGGCGGGCAGGCATGGCAGGCCAACGGCCTGTTTGACACGCTGACGCTTTCGATTGGCGGCAAGGATCTCTACCAGAAAGTCTATGGCGACAAGGATGCCGAAGCGGTAGCCGGGCCTGAGATGGCGAAGATTTTCGCGGCGGCCGTCGAGGCCCGTGACATGGCCAAGGGCACCAATGTGCAGGACTGGAACCAGGCGACCAACCTGGTCATAACCGGCAAGGCCGGCGGCCAGATCATGGGTGACTGGGCGCAGGGTGAGTTCCAGCTTGCAAACCAGAAGGCCGGTACGGATTATTCCTGCCTGCCGGGTCTCGGCCTCAATGACTATATCACCACCGGCGGCGATGCCTTTTATTTCCCGGTCCTGAAGGACGAGGCGAAAACCAAGGCGCAGGACGTGCTGGCTGAAACCATCGTCGATCCGAAAACACAGGTCGCCTTCAACCTGAAGAAAGGCTCGCTGCCGATCCGTGGCGACGTCGATCTCAACGCCGCCAATGACTGCATGAAGAAGGGCCTGGCAATTCTGGCGAAGGGCAATGCGCTCACCAGTACCGACCAGCTGATTTCTGCCGATACGCAGAAACAGAAGGAGGACCTGATGGCCGAATTCTTCGCCGGCTCGATGTCGGCGGCAGACGGCCAGAAGCGCTTTGCGGACCTCATCGGTTCCGCTGACTGATTGTGATCTCTCCGGGTCGGGGAGCGGTTCGCCGCTCCCCGCTCCAACGTCCGGTCCGTGCGATAATCACCAGTGCGGGCAGAGGGTTCATGCGGTAAGGCTTTTGCCTGACCGTTTACTGTAACGTTACAGGAGGAGGTGACATGGCAGGTCAAACGCGCTCCAGGCGTCCAAATCAGCTTTTTCGCAATCTCAATTCCAAGATTGCCTCCATTCCCATGATCTTGACCGCTATGGTGATCTTCCTCGGTGGGACGATCTGGACGGTGGTTTATTCCTTCACCAATTCAAAACTTCTGCCGCGGGCAAGCTTCATCGGTTTTGACCAATATGAACGTCTGTGGGCCGCGCCGCGCTGGATCGTTTCCATCCAGAATCTGGCGATCTACGGTGTTTTGTCGCTCATCTTCAGCCTCGTCATCGGCTTCGTGCTGGCGGCGCTGATGGACCAGAAAATCCGGTTCGAAAACACCTTCCGCACCATTTTTCTTTATCCCTTCGCACTGTCCTTCATCGTTACCGGCCTTGTCTGGCAATGGCTGCTGAACCCGGAATTCGGCATCCAGTCGGTGGTGCGTTCGATGGGCTGGGAAAGCTTCACCTTCGATCCGCTTTATAATTCGCAGATCGTCATCTACGGCATCCTGATTGCGGCGCTCTGGCAGGGCACGGGGCTCGTCATGTGCCTGATGCTGGCGGGTCTGCGCGGCATAGACGAGGACATCTGGAAGGCGACGCGTGTTGACGGCATTCCCATGTGGAAGACCTATATCCTCATCATCATTCCCATGATGCGGCCTGTCTTCATCACCACCCTCGTCATCATCGCCAGCGGCATCGTCAAGGTCTACGATCTGGTGGTGGCGCAGACGAGCGGCGGGCCGGGCATCGCGTCCGAAGTGCCGGCGAAATATGTCTATGACTACATGTTCCAGGCGCAGAATCTGGGGCAGGGCTTCGCCGCCTCGACAATGATGCTCCTGACGGTCGCGATCATCATCATTCCATGGGCCTACCTCGAATTCGGAGGCAAGAAGCGTGGCTAATATCAGCACACTAAACACGGTCGTGGCCGCCACCGATGCGGTTGCCAAAGACCTTTCCGGCCCGCGCGGCAGGAAGCCGAGGAAGACCTTTTCCCGCCGCAACATCATTCTTTACGGCACGCTGTTCGTGGCTGCCGCCTATTATCTGCTGCCGCTTTACGTGATGGTCGTCACCTCGCTGAAAGGCATGCCGGAAATCCGGCTTGGCAATATCTTCGCGCCGCCGGTGGAAATCACCTTCGAGCCCTGGGTGAAGGCCTGGGCCAATGCCTGCACGGGCCTGAACTGCGACGGACTTTCGCGCGGCTTCTGGAACTCCGTGCGCATTCTCGTTCCTTCCGTCGTCATTTCGATCGTCGTCGCTTCCGTCAGCGGCTACGCCATGGCCAACTGGAAGTTCAAGGGGTCGGAGCTGTTCTTCTCGATCCTCATCATCGGCGCTTTCATACCCTATCAGGTGATGATCTATCCGATCGTCATCGTGCTGCGCGAAATGGGTGTCTATGGCACGCTGACCGGCCTCGTTATCGTGCACACTATCTTCGGCATGCCGATCCTGACGCTGCTGTTCCGTAACTACTTCGCCTCTCTGCCGGAAGAATTGTTCAAGGCGGCGCGCATCGATGGCGCCAATTTCTGGCAGATCTATTTCCGCATCATGCTGCCCATGTCGCTGCCGATCTTCGTTGTCGCGATGATCCTGCAGGTGACCGGCATCTGGAACGACTTCCTGTTCGGCGTGGTGTTCACGCGGCCGGAATATTACCCGATGACGGTGCAGCTCAATAATATCGTCAACTCCGTGCAGGGCGTGAAGGAATACAACGTCAACATGGCCGCAACCCTTCTGACGGGTGCCGTGCCGCTGATCGTTTATTTCGTCTCCGGCAGGCTTTTCGTCCGTGGCATTGCCGCAGGCGCAGTAAAAGGTTGAGCTATATGAACAAAAGCGTTTCCATCCGCGATCTATCCCTGTCCTTCGGTGCCGTTACCGTGCTGAAAGACCTCAATCTCGATATTTACGACGGCGAATTCCTCGTGCTGCTCGGCTCTTCCGGCTGCGGCAAGTCGACCCTGCTCAATTGCATCGCCGGCCTTCTGGAGCCGACCGACGGGCAAATCTTCATCAAGGACCGCAACGTCACCTGGGAAGAGCCGAAGGATCGCGGCATCGGCATGGTGTTCCAGTCCTATGCGCTTTATCCGCAGATGACGGTGGAGAAGAACCTGTCCTTCGGCCTCCAGGTCGCCAAGGTACCGAAAGAGGAAATCGTCCGGCGTGTGAAAAGGGCAGCCGGCATATTGCAGATCGAGCCGCTGCTGAAGCGCAAGCCCGCCGAGCTTTCCGGCGGCCAGCGCCAGCGTGTGGCCATCGGCCGGGCGCTCGTGCGGGATGTAGATGTTTTCCTGTTCGACGAGCCGCTCTCCAACCTCGACGCCAAGCTGCGCTCGGAACTGCGCGTCGAGATCAAGCGGCTGCACCAGTCGCTGAAGAATACCATGATCTATGTGACGCATGATCAGATCGAGGCGCTGACGCTGGCGGACCGTATCGCCATCATGAAAAGCGGCGTCATCCAGCAGCTGGCCGATCCCGTCACCATCTACAACAAGCCGCGAAACCTCTTCGTCGCCGGTTTCATCGGCTCGCCGTCGATGAATTTCCTGCGTGGTGAGCTGATCGAGAAGGACGGAAAGGTGGTTTTCACCACCAATGGCGTGACTTTCGCGCTGGATGGCTACCAGTCGGAAACGCCGCTCGCCGCCGGCCGTGCCGTGGTTCTGGGCGTTCGCCCCGAACATGTGCGCGTCGATGCCGATATCGTCGGCGGCGAAGTGCATGAGGCGATTGTCGATATCGAGGAGCCGATGGGCGCCGACAATCTGATCTGGCTGAAACATGCCGGGCATACCATGTCCGTGCGCGTCGGCGGCCACAGGCGGTTTTCACCCGGCACCAAGGTGCGCCTCGGCCTCGACATGACGATGGCCTCACTGTTCGACGCGCAAAGCGAGGACCGGCTCTAGAACAGCTTCGATTTACCCCCACACACAATCCCAAGACCCAGATCTCTATGGAGGAGACAATGACAGAACTCGGTTTCCAGCTTTACAGCGCCCGTAATTTCCAGCCTTTTTCCGATATTCTGAAGAAGCTTTCGGCGGCGGGTTATAAACATGTCGAAGGTTATGGCGCGATGTACGCTTCGCTGGATGATGCCGGTTTGAAAGGCCTGCGCGCCGAACTCGACGCCAATGGCCTTGCCATGCCGACCGGCCATTTCGGCCTCGACCTTCTGGAAGGCGATCCGAAAAAGGCGCTGAACATCGCGAAAGTTCTGGGTGTTGAGGCGATCTATTGCCCTTATCTGATGCCTGACCAACGCCCGACAGATGCCGCAGGCTGGTTCGCTTTCGGCAAGCGCCTGCAGGAAGCCGGAAAGCCCTTCGTGGATGCAGGACTGACCTTCGGCTGGCATAACCACGATTTCGAATTCAAGACGCTTGGCGATGGCTCCACACCGCAGGAGCAGATTTTTGCCGGTGGTCCGGATTTGAAATGGGAGGCGGATATCGCCTGGATTATCAGAGGAAATGCCGATCCGCTCGCATGGATCGAAAGCTATGGCAAACGCATTACTGCGGTACACGTGAAGGACATCGCACCAGCAGGCGAGAATGCGGATGAGGACGGCTGGGCCGATGTCGGCCACGGTACAGTGGACTGGAAGGGCCTCGTCGCGGCGCTGAAAGCGAAATCCGCCACAAAACATTTCGTGGTCGAGCACGACAATCCGAAGGATATCGACCGGCTGATCACCCGCTCGATCGCATCTTTCAAAACCTACTAAGTTTCAATTTCGGAGTTTGCATCATGGCCAGGGATCTTGGCGTCGGCATCATCGGATGCGGCAATATCTCGTCTGCTTATTTCTCGCTGGCACCGCTCTTCAAGGGCATCAAGGTGCTTGCCTGCGCCGACCTCAACCGCAATGCGGCGGAGCTGAGGGCGGAAGAATTCGGTGTTGTCGCGCAGTCCATCGAGGAACTGCTCGCCAACAGGGATATCGATGTGGTGGTGAACCTCACCATTCCCGCCGCGCATTTTCCGGTGTCGAAAGCCGCCCTTGAGGCGGGCAAGCACGTCTATTCGGAAAAGCCGCTGGTGCTTTCGCTCGAGGAAGGCGAGGAGCTGCGGCGCATCGCCCGGGAGAAGAACCTCTCCGTCGGCTGCGCGCCGGATACCTTCCTTGGCGGCGCGCATCAGCTTGCCCGGCAATATATCGATGACGGCAAGGTCGGGCGCATCACTTCCGGCACCTGCCATGTGATGAGCCCCGGCATGGAAATGTGGCACCCGAACCCGGGCTTCTTCTTCCTGAAGGGCGGCGGGCCGATCCTCGATCTCGGTCCCTATTACATCGCCAATCTCATCAACCTCATCGGTCCGGTGAAGCGCGTCGGTGCGTTGACCAGCATGGCCAATTCGACCCGTACGGTGACCAGCCAGCCGCTTAACGGCGAAATCATTCCTGTCGAAACACCGACCAATATCCATGCCCTGCTGGAATTCGTGAACGGCGCGACGATCACGCTTTCGGCAAGCTGGGATGTCTGGTCGCATCGCCACGCCAATATGGAGCTCTATGGCACGGAAGGCTCGATCTACGTGCCTGACCCGAACTTCTTCGGCGGTGTGGTGGAGGCAAGCGGCCGGGATAAGGATATCCAGCCGCTGGAAGACTGGGCGCATCCCTTCGGCATTGCCAATCAGGAAAGCCCGAACGGCCCGCGCGCCAACTATCGCACGGCGGGCCTTGCCGATATGGCAATCGCTATTCTGGAAGGCCGCGATGCCCGTTGCTCGCTGGATCGCTCCCTGCATGGCATCGATGTGATGACCTCGATCCTCAAATCCGGGGAGGAGGGCCGTTTCATCGAAATGACGACGACCTGCACCCAGCCGGCTGCGCTCGGGATCGAGGAGGCGCAGGCGCTGCTGCGCTGAGCGCACAGCCAATGAAAAAAGGCCCGGCGCACTGCCAGTTCGCCGGGCCTTTTCCGCTCTGCCATTTAGTGGCGAGCGTCGCGTGTTCATTCGACTTCACAGGCCGATAAAAAGACCCAGCCAGCGCGCAACGGTCCTGACCATCCAGATCAGGAACACGAATGAAGCGATGCCGGTGGCGGTGACGAGCGTTGCAGAGGCGACGAAGAGGCCGGTTGTGAGATTGCGCCTGAACCGGTGACGTTTCGGCTCGAGTGCTCTATCCATGGCGGAGAGCGGCGATCAGCCCGCGAATGGTGAGCGTGATATAAAGCACACCCGCCATCGCCATCAGGATGCCGGTGCCAAGAGAGCTGAGATTGCTCAGCGAAAACAGAAATGTATCAGCCGCCGTCATCGGCAAGACCCTTCAAGAACAGCAAATTTCAGTCCGTTCTAGATCGCGCCGGTTTCCCCCATATGTCCCGATTGTTTCGTCTTGTTGCTATGGCGAGGTGATTTTGTGATCGTGCGGGTTTGCTGCGAATTCGGCAAAGCCCTTCACAAGTCGTCCGGTTTGGTTTAAAGCCGCGCCGTAATCCGGTCGCAGCCCACCCGGTCAAAACAAGGGATCCCAAATTATGAAAACCATCGTCATCTGCTCCGGCGGATTGGACTCCGTTTCGCTTGCGCATAAAATCGCGGCGGAACACGAACTTCTCGCTCTCGTCTCCTTCGACTATGGCCAGCGCCACAAGAAGGAGCTGGATTTCGCGGCCGATTGCGCAAAACGGCTCGGCGTGCCGCATCACGTCATCGATATCCGCACCATCGGTGCGCATCTCACCGGCTCGGCGCTGACGGACGACATTGCGGTGCCGGACGGGCATTATGCGGAGGAGACCATGCGCTCCACCGTGGTGCCGAACCGCAACGCCATCATGCTCACCATCGCTTTCGGGCTGGCTGCCGCGCAGCAGGCGGATGCCGTGGCGATTGCCGTGCATGGCGGCGATCACTTCATCTACCCCGATTGCCGGCCGGGCTTCATCGAAAGCTTCAACGCCATGCAGGCGCATGCGCTGGAAGGTTATGCCGACGTCAAGCTTTTCGCGCCCTATGTCACCGTTTCCAAGGCGGCGATTGTGACCGATGGTGCGAAATACGGCACGCCCTTCGGCGAAACATGGTCCTGTTACAAGGGCGGCTTGCGCCACTGCGGCCGCTGCGGCACCTGCGTCGAAAGGCGCGAGGCCTTTCATCTGGCGGGCGTCACCGACCCGACCGACTATGAGGACCCGGATTTCTGGGTGGCGGCCACCCATGCCTATGCGGCGCAGGAGGTGCGCTGATGTTCCGCATCACCAAGGAATTTCACTTCTCCGCCTCGCACCAGTTGAAAAGCCTGCCGTCGGATCACCAGTGCAATCGCCTGCACGGGCACAATTACATCGTTGAGATCGAGCTTGCGGGCGAAGAGCTTAACGAACATGGTTTCGTGCGCGACTATCACGAGCTTGCGCCGCTGAAGCGCTATATCGACGATCAATTCGACCATCGCCACCTGAACGACGTTCTCGGCCATGACCGGGTGACGGCGGAATGTCTGGCGAAGCATTTCTACGACTGGTGCAAGGATCGCCTGCCGGAAACCAGCGCCGTGCGGGTCAGCGAAACCGCCAAGACCTGGGCGGAATACCGGCCATGACGGCGGCTGCACACAAGATTGCAGCGAAGGAAACCACGATCCGCATCAGCGAAATCTTCGGACCGACCATTCAGGGCGAAGGCGTGCTGATCGGTCTGCCAACCGTTTTCGTGCGTACCGGCGGCTGCGATTACCGCTGCTCCTGGTGCGATACGTTGCATGCGGTCGATAGCGAGTATCGCGACACGTGGAAACCGATGCCGGTCGAGGCGATCTGGCAGGAGGTGCGGCGGCTTTCCGGCGGCGTGCCGCTGACGGTCTCGCTTTCAGGCGGCAATCCGGCCATTCAACCGCTCGCGGCCTTGATCGCGAAGGGGCAGGGCGAGGGATATCGTTTCGCGCTGGAAACGCAGGGCAGCATCGCGAAAGACTGGTTTGCCGATCTCGACCACCTGGTGCTGAGCCCCAAGCCGCCGTCAAGCGGCATGGAAACGGACTGGCAGGCCTTCGAAGACTGTCTTGCCGCCGCCGGCGACGGACCGCAGGTGGCGCTGAAGATCGTGGTGTTCGACGATGCGGATTACGCCTATGCCAAGGCAGCATCTGCGCGTTTTCCGCATCTGCCTGTCTATCTCCAGCCCGGCAACCATACCCCGCCGCCGCCGGATGATGACGATGCGCGTGTGGATATCGATGGGGTGATGGACCGGATGTTGTGGCTGGTGGACAAGGTCAGCGAAGATCGCTGGTTTTCCGCCCGGGTGCTGCCGCAGCTGCATGTGCTGTTGTGGGGGAATAAGCGCGGCGTGTAGATTGTGCGGGAGTGAAATTCCACGCCGTAGTCCGCGTCTTTGAGAAAGCGCATAGCGGATTGAGCGAGCGGGTGCCACTTGCTTCTTCTCCCCGCCGGGGAGAAGGTCGCGGCAGCGGGATGAGGGGGCAACGTCAGCGATATTCGGAGAGCTTGCCCCCTCATCCGACCCTTCGGGCCACCTTCTCCCCGGCGGGGAGAAGAAATACGCGGCAACGCCGTGCCGCGTATTGTTCTTTCACATCAAGCCGAAACGGCCAGCTCGCGCCGTTCCCGATCCGCAATGATCGACAGATCGAGCACCTTCTGCAGATTGGCCGCATGACGGAAATCCGGATCGGCGGAGCCGCCTTCCATGACGGCTCTGGCGAATTTTTCGTAATTCGTCGGCACCGGGTCGACATCGATTGTCTTCCAGATCGCCTTTTCCACATCCTCGCCGATGCAGGCGCGCAGGCTGGAATAATCCGGCGTGTGGATCACTTCCAATGCGCCCTTGTCGCCATGGATGCGCAGGCGAAGTTCGTTGAGGTGACCCGTCGCCCAGCGGCTGGCATGGATGACGCCCATGGCGCCGTTTTCAAGCTCGGCGGTCATCGTGAAGCTGTCATTGGCGTCGAGGTCGTAGACGCCAATTTTGTTGCCTTCATATTTGTCGAAGGTCTTCAGCCGCGTGAAGATGCGCTCCACATCGCTGCCCGCGCCATAGGAGGCGAAGTCGAGAATGTGGATGCCGACATCGCCCAGCACACCATTCGAACCGTGCTTGGTGGAGAGCCGCCAAAGCCACTTGCTCTCCGTCATCCAGTCGCCCCAGGCCTTGGAAACGAGCCAGCTCTGGAGATAGGAGGCTTCCAGATGCCGCACCTTGCCGATCTTGCCTGCCAGCACCATTTCACGCGCCGCCTGCAAGGGTGCGACATTGCGATAGGTGAGGTTTACCATGGCGACAAGGCCGGCCTTTTCGGCGGCATCGGCCATTTCGGCGGCCTTGGCGTAGTTTTCCGCCAGCGGCTTTTCGCAGAAGACGTGCTTGCCGGCCGCCAGCAGCTTCAGGCTGGTGGGATGGTGGATCGCATCCGGCGTGACATTGGCCGCCGCATCGAATTCACCCCAGGCAATCGCGTCATCCAGTGAGGTGAAGGAGAGCGGAATGTTGTGGCGGAGCGCAAAGCCGCGCACCACCACATCGTCCACATCCACCGCCGCGACCAGTTCGACGCCGGGGATTTGCGAGAAATAAGTGGCATGGTTGTTGGCCATGCCGCCGGTTCCGAGAATGAGAAGTCTCATGGCTATTTACCTGTAACCTGCTTCGCCTGCCTTGTGCAGCTTGGGGCCGCGTTCCTCGATCGGCTCCAGCGCCTTGTCGACGGGAACATTGGGGGCGTCGTGAATGCTTTTCAGTGCGCCAACGGGATTATAGGCCCATTTCACCGAGTTGCTGATGACCTTCTGCACATTGGCGTCATGATAGGTCGGATAGGTCTCGTGGCCGGGGCGGAAATAGAAGATATTGCCCGCACCACGACGCCAGGTGAGACCGGAACGGAAGACCTCGCCGCCCTGGAACCAGGAGATGAAGACGGTTTCCAGAGGCTCCGGCACGGAGAACTGCTCGCCATACATTTCCTCGTTTTCCAGTTCGAAATGTTCCGGCAGACCGGCGGCGATCGGGTGGCGCGGATTGATGGTCCACAGACGCTCGCGTTCACCCGCCTCACGCCATTTCAGCGCGCAGGGCGTGCCCATCAGGCGCTTGAACGGCTTGGAGAAATGGCCGGAGTGCAGGACGATCAGACCCATGCCTTCCCAGACGCGTTTTGCAACGCGCTCGACGATCTCGTCCTGAACCGCGCCATGGTCCTTGTGGCCCCACCAGACCAGCACATCGGTCTTGTCGAGGCGCTCCTGCGACAGGCCGTGTTCCGGCTCCTGCAGCGTGGCGGTAGTGGCGTTGATCTCGGGGTTCTGGTTCAGCGCATCGGCAATGGTGTTGTGCATGCCGTTCGGATAGATCGAACGCACCGTCTCATTGATGTGTTCGTGGATATTTTCGCCCCATACAACGGTGTTGATGGTCATTTTCATGCTCCTCGGTAAAAGCCGGTACCTTGGGTGATCCCGGCGAAAGTTGAATCTTCAGGCAGCGCCCCGGGCGGGATTGCGCGCAAGCGCCCGACCCTCGGCGTCGAAACGGTGGATCTGCGCCGCATCCGGTGCGATGGCGATGCGTTCGCCGGCCTTGCGGCCCGTGACACCCTCTTCGCGAACGACAACGGGTTCGCCGGCGCCGATCTCGACATAGACGTAGCTGTCCGATCCCAGCATTTCCGAATGGACGATCTCGCCGCTCCAGCCGCTGCCGTCGGTAACGATTGTGAAGTGTTCTGGGCGGACGCCGATGGTTTTGGCGCCTTCTGCTTCGGCATAGTTGCCGGCGAGGAAATTCATCCTCGGTGAGCCGATGAAGCCGGCGACAAAGGTATTGACCGGGCTTTCGTAAAGCTCCAGCGGCGTGCCGATCTGCTCGACGCGGCCATCGCGCAGCACGCAGATACGGTCGGCCAGCGTCATGGCCTCCACCTGGTCATGGGTGACGTAGATCATCGTCGTGTCATGCATCGAGCGGTGCAGCTTGGCGATTTCGAGACGCGTGGCGACACGCAGCGCCGCGTCGAGGTTGGAGAGCGGCTCGTCGAACAGGAAGACCTTGGGATCACGCACGATGGCGCGGCCGATGGCGACGCGCTGGCGCTGGCCGCCCGAAAGCTGCTTGGGCAGGCGTTCCAGATAGGGCGTAAGCTGCAGCATATCGGCCGCCGCTTCGACGCGGTTCCGGCGTTGTTCCTTGTCCGCGCCCGACAGTTTCATGCCAAAGGCCATGTTATCGAACACGGTCATATGCGGATAAAGTGCATAGGACTGGAACACCATGGCGACGCCACGCTTGGCGGGCGGCAGGCGGTTCACCGTCTCGCTGTCGAAGGAGAGCGTGCCACTGGAAATTTCCTCAAGTCCGCAGATGAGGCGCAGCAGCGTGGACTTGCCGCAGCCCGAGGGGCCGACGAAAACCATGAATTCGCCGGAGCGGATGTCCATGTCGATGCCCTTGATGACTTCGAAGGCGCCGAAGGATTTGCGAAGATCGCGCAGTTGAATGGTGGTCATGATGTTTCTCCTAGCCTTTGACGCCGCCGGCGGTGAGGCCGGAGATGATGCGTCGCTGGAAGATCAGAACGAGGACGACGAGCGGAGCGGTGACGATGACGGAGGCCGCCATGATCGTTCCCCACGGGATTTCGAACTGCGAACCGCCCGACAGGAGTGCTATGGCGACCGGCACCGTGCGCTGTTCGTTCGATGAGGTGAAGGTGAGCGCGAAGAGGAACTCGTTCCATGCCGCGATGAAGGCGAGAAGCCCTGTCGTGACAAGCGCCGGCCACATTAGCGGCATGAACACTTGGGTGATGATGACCCAGGGCGTTGCGCCATCGACGATCGCGGCTTCCTCGATCTCGATCGGCAGGTCGCGCATGAAGGTTGTCAGTACCCAGACCGTGAAGGGCAGGGTGAAGATCATGTAGGAAAAGATCAGCGCGAGCGGTGTGTTGAAGATGCCCGCCCAGCGGATCAGTTCGAACAGGCCGGCGAGAACCGCGATCTGCGGGAACATCGAGACCGACAGGATGGTAAGGAGCAGCAGCGCGCGACCCCGGAAGCGGACGCGGGCCAGTGCATAGGAAGCCGTGACCGCCAGGAACAGCGACAAGACGACGACCGACGAAGCGACCATCAGCGAGTTGCCGAGATTGCGCAGGAAGCTGCCATTGCCAATGACGAAGTTATAATTGGCAAGCGAGAATTCGCGCGGCCAGTAGTTGATCTGGAACAGCGCCGTTCCCGATTTCAGGCTGGTCAGGATCGCGTAATAGAACGGAAAGACCGAAATGACGATGATGACGGCGACCAGCGCGTAAAAGGCCGTGGTCTTGACGATATCTGTAAGGGTCATTGCGCGGCTCCATCGGTGTTGACGCGCCCGAGCCACATATAAATGACCGTGATCGAGGCGATGATGAGGAACAGCATGGTCGAGGCCGCCGCGCCGTAGGAGAACTTGTCGAAATCAAACAGGTTCTCGCGTGCAAGCACGGACATGGTGCGGGTCTGGGCGTTGTTTGGCGTCAGGATGTAGATGAGGTCAAAGACGCGCAGCGCATCCAGCATGCGGAAGATGACGGCGACCATCAGGGCCGGGCGGATCATCGGCAGGGTGACGCGGAAGAACACCTTGACGGGGTGGATGCCATCCACCTTGGCCGCCTCATACATGTCCTTCGGCACCATCTGCAGGCCGGCGAGGATGAGCAGCGCCATGAAGGGCGTGGTCTTCCAGATGTCGACGATCAAGACGGCGACCATCGCGGTTTCGGGATTGGCGGTCCAGGCGATCTTGCTGGAGATCAGCCCGAGATTGAGGAACAGGTCGTTCAATATGCCGAATTGGTCGTTCAGCATCCACGCCCACATCTGCGCCGAAACGATGGTGGGAATGGCCCAGGGCACGAGAATGGCGGCGCGGACGAGGCCGCGTCCCCTAAATTCGGCATTCAGCACCAGCGCGACGATGAGGCCGAGTACCGTTTCGAGGCTAACGGAGACGATGGTGAATTTGAGCGTGTTGAGAACCGCGCCCCACCAGGCGGGATCGGCAAGCAGGCCGCGATAGATGGTGCGGCCGCTGCTGAGCGTGATCCAGGTGAGGTAGTTCTTGAGGCCGACAAATTGCGCCCCCTCGAGATTGGTGAGCGAGGCGTCGGTGAGGCTGAACCAGACGGTGCGCACCAGCGGCCAGCCGGCCACCAGCGCCAGCACCAGAAATGTGGGGGCAAGGAACAGCCAGGCGGATTTCAGACGTTCCGACTGCAGATCGGAGCCGGCGCGGGATGTTACGACCGGTCTTTGAAGGGCGATGTCGTTCATGAGGATATCTCGCGGTTGGAGCGCGGGAAACGATCAGTCAAGACCGCTGCCCGCGCGGGCCGGATTACCAGCCGTTGCCTTTGAGATCGGTCAGTTCAACCTCGAGAAGTTCGAGATTTTCAGCCGCCGTGCCATTGCCGGAGAGCGTGTTGTGCACGGCACCCCAGAACTTGGCTGAAACCTCATTATATTTCACCTTGGCGGAGGCGGACGGACGCGGAACGGCAGTCTGGAAGATCGGCTTCCATGTCGGCATGAAGGGCTGCGCGTCAGCAACATCCTTGTCATCGTAAAGGGATGCGATCGTCGGCATGTTGGAGAGCTGGATCGCACGCATTTTCTGAGTGTCTTTCGACGCCAGGAATTTCACGAGCTGAATGGCGGCTTCCTTGTCGTCGGAATATTTCGAAACGGCGAGGTTCCAGCCGCCAAGTGTCGAGGCCGGGGCCTCGCCTTCAGCGCCGGCCGGAAGCGGCGTAACGCCGAACTTGCCCTTGATGGCACTGTCAGCGCCATTTCCAAGCGCATAGGCATAGGGCCAGTTACGCATGAAGACGGAATTGCCGGTCTGCCAGACGCCGCGTGCTTCCTCTTCCTTATAGGCCAGCACACCCTGCGGTGCGATGGTGCCGACCCAGCCCTTGGCCGCTTCAATCGCGGCTGCGGCTTTCTCGTTGTTGATCGAGATATCGCCGTTGGTCTCGACGATATGGCCGCCGCCGGCGGAAGCGATCCATTCCAGCGCGTTGCAGGTCAGGCCCTCATAGGCGCTGCCCTGGAAAACGAAGCCCCAGAGGTCCTTCTGGCCGCCTTCGCGTTCCTTGTCCTGAATTTCCTTTGCGGTCTCGCTCAGTTCCTTCCAGGTCTTTGGTGGCTGCTTGCCGTATTTATCGAGCAGGTCCTTGCGATAGAAAAGCGCCGGTGCGTCGGTGAACATCGGCATGGCGACGAGCTTGCCGTCAACCGTCTGCGACGCGACGATGGAGGGGAAATGATCGCCGATAACGTCCTTCGTCGCCTCGGTCAGATCCACGAATTGCTCGGCCAGCTGCGGCGCCCAGATCACGTCCGTCTGGTAAACGTCGACATCCTTGTTGCCGGCGGCAAGCCACAGCCGGTACTGGCTGAACTGTTCGCTGGATGACGACGGCATGGTGACGAGATTGACCTTGTGGCCGGTCTCTTTCTCGAAAGCGGCGATCCTTTCGCGGAAGAACGCGACGTTCTTGCCGGTGGAATTGGCGGCAATGGAAAGCTCGGCGGCTTGCACGGAAACTGCCGCGGAAAGCACGCTTCCGCACAGGAACAAAGTTTTCATGGAAATATTCATAGTCAAACTCCTCCGTTGACGCTTCCGATCGTCCTCAAAATTGAAAGCGCTTTTGACTGATGTGAGGCTCGCAAAAGCCAGACGCTCTGTCAATACTCTTTCTAATGGTGGGGAATTCGGGTATTTTGACACGCAATTTTTCGAGGTTTGCCTTTCAGAATAATGGGATGTAGGCTTTCTGTGAAGAAAAATTGAAATCGTTTTCAATTTTGTCGGCTTGAAAAATCCGCGGCGGCAACGCATGCAGTGGCAAATTGGCAAAAAACATGAAGCTCAAGGAATTCGCAGAAAAGGTCGGGCTGTCACCCACCACCGTCAGCCGCGCGCTTGGCGGCTATCCCGAGGTGCGCGAGGAGACGCGGCAGCGGGTGATGGAGGCTGCGCTGAAATATGGCTACCGGCCGAATGCCAATGCGGTACGGCTGGCGACCGGCAGGGCCGGTGCCATAGGCGTCGTCATGGGCCGTTCGGGTGGCGGGCATTTCTTCTCGGAGTTCATGGGTGGCATGGCGACCCGGCTGGAAGGGGAAGAGACCGACATTCTCGTCAGCGTGACCGTCGATAATAATATTGACGAGGAGCTGGCGATTTTCAGCCGGCTTGCGTCAAGCGGGCGGGTGGATGGCATCATCGTGCATTCGCCTCGGCCGGAAGATGAGCGTATCGCCTTGCTCAACAGGCTCGGCGTGCCATTCATCGTGCATGGCCGCTCCAAAACGCCGTTCGAACATGCCTGGCTCGATATCGACAACCATGATGTGACCTATCGTCCGACGATCCATTTTCTGGAGCGGGGCCATCGTCGCATCGCGCTGATCAATGGCCCGACAGGCCGCACCTTCGTTCAGGATCGCGAACAGGGTTTTCGCGAGGCGCTGGCGACCCACGGTCTCACGCCGGATCCACGCTTCATGATGAGCGAGCATTTCAGCGAGGAGGCCGCTTTCCGTTTTGCCCGCTCGCTGCTGGAGCAGACGCCGCGCCCGACCGCCTTTGTCGCTGGCGCGATGATGACGGCGCAGGGCGTTTATCGCGCTGCAACTCAAGTGGGTCTGACGATCGGCAAGGATGTCTCCGTCATCGCCCACGATGACGTTTTTCCCTATCTGACGCCGCAAAGCATGATGCCGCCGCTTTCCACCACGCGGTCGCCGATGCGCATGGCGGGCATGCGGGTGACGGACCTGCTTTTGCAGATCGTCGGCGGCCGTCCCGTCCGTGAGGTGCAGGAATTGTGGCCTGTCGAACTGATCCTGCGGGAATCGGTCGGCCCAGCCTGAGCTTTCGGTCATAGATCACTGATTCCATTCCATTTTGTGAACGTCAATTGAATGCCGTTCGCCTTTCGTCATCTATACGGCGGCGCCGTCTCATGTATAATCGAAACTGTTACGGGCATATGGAACATGACCCGGGCCGGTGCGTTGAGGGGACGTGCCGAAGGAGGATGACGGATGTTTGAATTTCTGAAACCGCAACAGCAGACTGTGATCGATGATGTGGAAGCGACCGGCACCTATGCCGATGCGCTGCTCAACGTTCCGAGCCCTGAGCTCACGCGTTCAACGGCCCGCGAACATGGCCATGAGGCCCATTCCCGCGACTATTGCGAAAACCGCGATATTTCCCGTAGCGCGCTCGGTTTTGCCTGAGCTGTCGCAAAAAGCTTTCCAAAAAAACGGAACGGACCGGCGTTCCCCGCGTTTTCCTTGCACGACCCACAGGGCGGCGCAACTGAACTCAAGGGACCTGATCGGCATTTGACCGATGGGCGAACTGGGTGTTGCGCCGTCTGAATGGCGACAGCGCACGCGCTGTCCCACGAGATGAAAACGCAGTCCCGATTTATTTGGGACAAGGAGCGTTGATATCAGGAGGCCGCAATGTCCGCCGTTCCAGCCGATCCCCGTTATGAGCCGCCGATGCCGGTGCCGCCGCAGCCCGACATACCACCTGTCGACGAACCGGAACCCGACCGGTTGCCGGATGAGGCGCCGACACCCAATCCCGACGAAAACGATGGTCCGCCGAAGGTCTTGTAATGAGTGGCTGGAAATCTTGGTCGGGTTTCACCGGGAAGACAGGGTCGCTTGTGGATGATCGGTCAAGCGCTAGCTTCGACATCCGGTGGCCCTCTTAACTCTCAAATTTCTTGCTGACAAAGGCGGAGCCTTCAAGTCCGAAACGCCAGGGGTAATCCTGCGCGCGGCTGATGCCGATGCGTCTGCCGCTTGTGACTGAGGCCGCTTCTTTTGGCAGGTGGAGAAAAAACGGCGGAGCATCCAGCGGCCTGCCGTCCATGTCTCCGGTAATGGCGAGCGCCTGACACAGCCTGCCGGGACCGGAACATAGAAGTTTCAGCTTGTCAGTTCCCCGCCGCAGTTTCATCATCTCTATGCCGGTCCTGGGTTCGATGGCGCGCAGAAGCACGGCGGAACCCGGCGCGCAAACGAAGTTGGCGCACCAGTGGATGCCGTAAGACCGGTAGACATAAAGACGTCCGGCCGGACCGAACATCGCCCTGTTGCGCGGGGTCTGCCCGTTGAAGCTGTGGGATGCCGGATCGTCCGGATGGTAGGCCTCGGTTTCCACGATGACGCCGCCGGCATTGCCGATGCGAAACTCGGCGCCGATGAGGTCGCGGGCTACGTCCAACGCATCACGCAGGAAGAATTTCTCCTGCATTTCCGGGCCAAAGGCCTGATCCATCTGGAACCCCTTCTGCTCTGCCATCGTTGTGAATTCAGGTTTCAGTGTGTTGTCGCGTCGGATGTTACGCCGATGCTTTTCAAACCGGAGGGCATGTCATGCAACTTTCCACGACCTATGTAAAACGCAATAACGGGGTGATCTCCGTGGAATTCGTCGGCAGTGACGGTGATCAGGTCTCTGTTCGCCTTGCTGATGGTCTGGAGGGGATCGGCGATGACGAGGCCATCAAGCGCGCGAGCGCGGTGATGGTTCAGCTGACGGCATTCGGAACGCGACAGGGTGCGGATGCATCCTCGCAATTCTCCGCTCTCGGCACGGCGCAGGATGAAGCACCACATGGTCAGGCGAGTGCCCGCACATCGAAGGATCGCGACATTCTGGAGGAGGAGTTGGAAGAGGGGCTGGAAGACAGCTTCCCGGCGAGCGATCCGGTCTCGGCGACGGTCACGTCAATCGCGTCGAGAAAAGGAGGGCTGTGACGTTGGCGGATGGTAAAGTCGCACTCGTCACCGGCGCTGGCTCCGGCATCGGCCGGGCCGCTGCCCTTCACCTCGCTGCCGCAGGTTTCTCCGTCGGCCTTCTTGGCCGCACCGAATCCGAATTGCAGGCGGTGGAAAATGAGATTGCCGCCATTTCCGGCGCCTCGAAGGTCCTCGTCGCCGATGTGGCGGATGAGGCGGCCATGCGACACGCAGTCGCAGCGCTTGTGGAAGATTTCGGCCGTCTGGATGTCGTGGTGGCCAATGCCGGCGTCAACGGCGTATGGGCTCCTATCGACGAGCTACAACCTTCCGAATGGGACGACACGATCCGCATCAACCTGCGCGGCACCTATCTTACCGTCCATGCCAGTGTCCCGCATCTGAAGGCGGCAGGTGGCGGCTCCATCGTCATCGTCTCTTCCATCAATGGCACCCGCACGTTCACCTCGCCGGGCGCCACCGCCTATTCCGTCACGAAAGCGGGGCAGCTTGCCATGGCCCAGCAACTGGCGCTGGAGCTCGGGCGTCATCGCATCCGTGTCAATGCGGTGTGTCCGGGTGAGATCGAAACGGCAATTGACGAAAATACCGACATACGCGGGCGCGACAAAACCGAGATACCGGTCCGGTTTCCGGCGGGCGACATTCCGGTGACGGGCGGGGTTGCAGGGATGGGCGAAGATGTCGCCGCGCTGATCGGTTTTCTGGCGTCCGACCAGTCGCGCCACATCACCGGCACGCCGGTATGGATTGATGGCGGGCAGGGGCTGCTTCGGTAACAACAGCTCCATCACAGGCTTGTGTGCATATGATTAACGAATGGGTAACGTCTGTTCACGAGACTTTGTCCATGTGCGAGGTTGCCGCGTTGTGGCCACCTTCGCTAGTTAAGCGTCTGCCGGAAAGGCGGGCAAATCAGGCGGGCAGAACGATCCATGGGTATGAAGGCACTGCTGGATTTCGCGGTTGCGGAGTTGCGGTACAGGGTAAAGGCGGGGATGAGGGTGGCTGCGATCGTTGCGATCGGCGGCAGCCTTGCCGCATGCACTTCCATGGGTCTCGATAGTGTGAAGAAGGACCCGCCGAAGCTGTCGTCCAAGATGATGGCGCAGATGTCCGCCAAGAGCATGCGCCCGGAAAGCCCGGTCCTCGTTCGCATCTTCAAGCAGGAAAGCGAACTCGAGGTCTGGAAGATCGATAAGACCGGAAATTATGCGCTGCTGAAGACCTATCCCATGTGCCGCTGGTCCGGGAAGCTCGGGCCCAAGATGAAAACCGGCGACAGGCAGGCGCCTGAAGGTTTTTATCATGTCTCGGCGGGTATGCTGAACCCGAATTCGCAATATTTCGTCTCCTTCAACCTCGGTTATCCCAACCGGCTGGAATCGGCGCTCGGTTACACCGGTGAAGCGCTGATGGTGCACGGCGCCTGTTCCTCTTCGGGCTGCTATGCGATGACCGATCAACAGGTTGGCGAGATTTACGCCGTCGTGGCGCGCGCGCTGCAGGGCGGGCAGGACCGTTTTCAGGTGCAGGCCTATCCTTTCCGCATGAGCGCCCGCAACATGGTGGCGCATCGGGACGATCCCAACATGCCGTTCTGGAAGACGCTGAAGGAAGGCTACGACTATTTCGAGGTGACGCGTCGGCAGCCCAAGGTGTCCGTCTGCGGCCGGCGATATGTCTTCAACAGTGAATTTGCCGAGGGCGAGCCCGCCGATCCGCTGGCTGCCTGCCCGCCCGCCATCAATCAGCAGGACCCGCTGGTGGCTTCGAAACTGGCTGAAGAGCAACAAAAATTTGCCGCCGCCATGAGTGAGGGAACCACTGCTCCCCTCAGCGCGTATGTAGACGGCGGCATGCATCCGAGCTTCCGTGCCATCCTGAAATCGAGTGGCGCCAAGGCCATGGCATCGCAGGTTTCCGGCACGAAGTACCCTATCAGCCGCCCCGAGGCGGCGCTGGCAGATCCCTTTGCCAGTGTGAGATGACGTAAATGAGGTTTTTCAATTGAACGATACGACAACGACCCGGCGGGGTTTCCTGCTTGGAGCAGGTGGACTGGCGCTTGCCGGCCTTGCGGGCTGTAACACCACGGCGCGCGAGGCGACACGGCCAGCCGCTCCGGCCGACGACCCGATGTATGCCCTGATGTACGGCCCCAAGCCGGACGAGCAGTTTCCGCTGCCGGAAATTCCCTACAAGCGGATTCCGCGCCAGTTCCTGCGGCAAATGGTGGAAAATCCGACCGGTGAGCGCCCCGGTATTATCGTGGTCGATACCGCCAACCATTTCCTGTATCTCACCTATGAGAACAATCAGGCCATGCGTTACGGCGTCGGTCTCGGCCGCGCGGGCTTCGAATGGTCCGGCCGTGGCGTGATCCAGTACAAGCGGCAATGGCCGCGCTGGACGCCGCCTGATGAGATGGTTGCCCGCCAGCCGGAACTGGAGCCCTATAGCAGCCGCAACGGCGGCATGGAGCCGGGCCTCAAGAACCCGCTCGGCGCCCGTGCGCTCTATATCTTCAAGGACGGCAAGGATACGATCTATCGTCTGCACGGCTCGCCCGAATGGTGGACGATCGGCAAATCCGTCTCCTCCGGCTGTGTGCGCCTGCTGAACCAGGATATTATCGATCTCTACAACCGTGTGCCGGATGGCACGCCTATCGTGGTGACCGCGCTCGGGCCGGCACAGCAGGGCGTGCCGATCGGGCAGGCGGGCGTGCCCGTGGCGCAATATGGCGGCGGCGTTGTCGGTGACGGCCTGTCGCAGCCGATGCAGACCTATTGATATGGAAAGATTTCCAGCCGCCTGAGACGGCGGCTGGAAAAGCTGCGCTATTTGCATTTTCTCACCCCGGATTGGATCCGGGGTCCGATGCGACCAAATCTTGATCGCGAACACTCTTCTCACAGCGCAGACACGCAATGGCTGGACGTCTGCTCGAGGCCGGCACGGAAGAGACGGCCTCAAACCCTTTACCATGCACTCACGCGACGCGGCGCGTCTCTCCCCGGCTTTCGTCAATTTCCATCGCAAGACGGAAACGCGATACCAGCGCGCGCAGCTTTGCCGTTTCCGCGGCGAGCATTGCGGAGGCGGCGGTGGATTGTTCCACCATGGCCGCATTTTGCTGGGTTGCCTGGTCCATCGAGTTCACCGCCGCGTTGACTTCGGCAAGGCCGGTCGATTGTTCGGCTGCCGATGTGGCGATGGCGTTCATATGGCGGTCAATGCCGGCGATCCGCTCGCCGATATCTTTCAGCGTCATGCCGGTGTCGAGAACCAGCTTCACGCCGCTTTCCACTTCCGCCGATGATTGCCGGATATGGCCCCTTATCTCGCTTGCGGCCTTTGCCGAGCGCTGGGCAAGATCACGCACTTCCTGCGCCACAACGGCGAAGCCTTTGCCGGCCTCGCCGGCGCGGGCGGCTTCCACGCCTGCATTCAGCGCCAGGAGATTGGTCTGGAAGGCGATTTCGTCGATGACGCCGATAATGCCGGTGATCTGCCGCGACGAGGTTTCGATGCGGCGCATCGCCTCTTCGGCATGGCCGACGACTTCCGCCGATTTCAGGGCGCTTTCGTTGGCATCGGTCGCCGCAAGGCGTGCTTCGGCGGCGCGCTTGTTGGCATTCGAGACATTGACGGTGATTTCTTCAAGGGCGGCGGCCGTCTCTTCGAGGGAAGCTGCCTGATGTTCGGTGCGGCGAGAAAGATCGTCCGCCCCCGCCGCGATCTCGCGGGTGCTGCCGTCAATTGTGGCGACACCGTCGGATATAGCGAGAAGCGTTTCGCCGAGCTGCTTGACTGACCTGTTGAAATCATGGCGCAGGCCCTCGAATTCCGGCGCGAAGGCGACATCCAGCTGGAAGGCGAGATCGCCCGATGCAAGCCGCTTTAATCCGGCGGCAAGACCGGATGTGGCGATGCGCAGCCGCTCCGAGGCATGCTCTTCCGCCTGGCGTCGTGCTGCCTGCTGGTTGAGTTCAGCCTTTTCGCGCGCATCCGCCGCTTCCTGTTCCAATGCCCGATTGGCAATCGCCGCCTGCCGGAATATTTCGACCGCGCCTGACATGGAGCCGATCTCGTCCTTTCGGTCAATGCCGGAGGCTGCCTGTGACGTATCGCCACTCGCAAGGGTTTCCATCGTCTTCGACAGTTGCAGGATGGGACCCGTTACCGTTTTGCGGGTGAAGATGAAGAGGCTGACACAGAAGAGCGTTGCCAGAACCAGCAACCCTTTCAACAGGAGGTCGATTACCGCCTTGGTCTCCTGGCTCTCCGCGACAGTGGCCGCGGAAAGCGCGTCGATCTGCTCGCCCGCCTTTTCCATCGCTGCCTCAAGGGCGCTGAACTGCTGCATGAAATCCGGGATCATTTTTATCGCCGCGCCCGGATCGGTGTTGACAAGGCCGACCACCTTCTTGGCGATTTCCAGATAGGAATGAAGTGGCTTTTCCACGCTGTCGATAACGGCTTTGGCGTCCGTCCCTTCAGACAGGGCCTCGTTTTTCTTTATGGCTTCAAGGAATGTAGCTTCGTGTTCGGCAAGGTCGGCCTTAACCGCATCAAAGGACAAGCCCATCATATCATTGGTAGAAAGAACGGCTGCCAGCACATCCGAGCGCAACGCATCGTGCATCATGTCGGCAAGCATATGATTGTGAAGTATTTCTGCCGAGCGCGATACTTCCGCGCTGTTACGGTTGAGGGTCTCCGTCGCCCATATGCCGATGCCAACGGCGCTTCCGGTGAGGGAGAATATTGCGATGCTTGCTAATATTATCTTTTTCTGAATCGACGCCATGGGGCCGTTCCCGCTCCGTTGGTTATACTGCGGGAAAATAATAGAACATGCTTAAGAAATGATCTATTTTGCTATGTTTTTGATAAAATTCAAAAAGGCTGCAATTTGTATTGCAGCCTTTTCTTTATTAGTAATGTATAATTTTATTTCGCCCTTTTCAGAGCGTCGCCGAGGATCGAGATGATGTCGTCGAAATGCGATTTCTCGGCGATCAGCGGTGGCGAAAGGGCGATGATGTCACCGGTGACGCGGATCAGCAGGCCACGCTCGAAGCAATCCGTGAAAACCTCGTAGGCGCGGGCGCCGATGGCACCGTCACGCGACTGCAGCTCGATGCCGGCAATGAAGCCGATTGTGCGGATGTCGATGACATTCGGCAGGCCCTTCAGGGAATGGATCGCATCGTGCCAGACATCCTGCAATTCGGCGGCACGGGTAAAGAGACCCTCATCGCGATAGATGTCGAGTGTGGCGATGCCGGCGGCGCAGGCGACGGGATGGCCGGAATAGGTATAACCGTGGAACAGCTCGATCTGGTTTTCCGGCCCGTGCATCAGCGCGTCATGCACCTTGCGGCTGGTGAAGACCGCGCCCATGGGGATCGCGCCGTTGGTGAGGCCCTTGGCAGTGGTGACGATATCAGGCGTAACGCCGAAATAGTTGCTGGCGAAGGATGAGCCCATGCGCCCGAAACCGGTGATGACCTCATCGAAGATCAGCAGAATGCCGTGCTTGTCGCAGATGGCACGAAGACGCTCCAGATAACCCTTCGGCGGCACCAGCACGCCGGTGGAGCCGGCGACAGGCTCGACGATGCAGGCGGCGATGGTTTCAGCGCCATGCAGCGCGACCAGCCGTTCCAGATCGTCGGCAAGCTCTGCGCCGTGCTCGGGTTGGCCCTTGACGAAGCTGTTCTTCGAAAGATCGTGGGTATGACGCAGATGATCCGCAGGGATTTGCGGGAAAACGCGGCGGTTATTCACGAGGCCGCCGACGGAGATGCCGCCGAAACCGACGCCGTGATAGCCACGTTCACGGCCGATGAGGCGGCTGCGGGTGCCCTGGCCGATGGCGCGTTGATAGGCGATGGCGATTTTCAGCGCCGTATCGACCGATTCCGAGCCGGAGCCGGTATAGAAGACGCGGTCAAGCTTCGCGCCTTCCGGGCCGGGAGCGATTTCCGCCAGCCGTTCGGCAAATTCGAAGGCGACGGGGTGGCCCATCTGGAAGGAGGGCGCATAATCCATGGTCGAAAGCTGATGTTTGACGGCAGATGCGATCTGATGGCGACCGTGGCCGGCATTGACGCACCAAAGGCCAGCCGTGCCGTCGAGAACCTGACGACCATCGTTGCTGGTGTAATACATGCCCTCGGCGCTCGTCAGCAGGCGGGGATTGGCCTTGAACTGCCGGTTGGCGGTAAATGGCATCCAGTAGCTGTCGAGCGAGGTGGAATTGGATCGGCTGGGGTTATCCATGGTGGTTCTCCTGTTCGTTGCCGATGATTGAAAGCTATTTTTCTGACTGAACAAGCCCTTTTCTCTCAGTGGCGAAGCTATTGAAAATGCTATAGGTGAGAGCGAGAGTTTTCGATATTTCGAACAAGGGCAACGGGGGCTCACGCATGTCGGTGGATATAGGCGGGCGTTTGCGGCATTTGCGGCTGCGTCACAATATTTCCCAGCGCGAACTGGCGAGACGTGCCGGCGTCACCAATTCGACGATTTCGCTGATCGAATCCAATACCTCCAATCCATCTGTCGGCGCGCTGAAGCGTATTCTCGACGGCATACCGATCGGCCTTGCCGAATTCTTCGCCTTCGAGCCCGAGACAAGCCGCAAGGCTTTTTACCGGGCGGACGAACTGGTCGAAATCGGCAAGGGCCCGATATCCTTCCGGCAGGTCGGCGACAATGTCTTCGGCCGCAGCCTGCAGATACTGAAGGAATGTTACCAGCCGGGCGCCGATACCGGCAAGGTTCCGCTGGTGCATGACGGTGAGGAAGGTGGGATCATACTTTCGGGGCGTCTGGAGGTGACGGTCGACGAGGAGAGGCGGGTGCTTGGACCGGGCGACGCCTATTATTTCGAAAGCCGCAGGCCGCATCGCTTCCGTTGTATCGGTCCCGTACCCTGTGAGGTCATCAGCGCCTGCACGCCGCCCACTTTCTGATTCTGCCGTCTTTTGCCCGATGCGACATGTGGCAGACACCTAGGCCATCGTGGGGGCTACAGAATCTCTGCCGGGGAGGAATATTTTCGACCATGTGTCGGGGCTTTGATACGAATTCTCGCCATTGTTTTGCCGCTTTTACGCCGCTCTTGCAATTTTTCCATCGCTTTTTCTTGGCAAACTGTGAGTGGTGGTTAAAAAAATCCCGGCTAATATGTCAAATTTTATATGCATTGCCGCAATCCTGTTGCGCCGCAAAAAAATTTAATAGTCTGTTACACGCATAGCTGTTCTTGGCGTTCCTGTGTCATCTCATCAAGTCATAAGAAACATATAAGAAAAGACTATCCGGAGCCGAAAACGCTATACATGCCGGACGGACACCCATGCTCTGGGAACATGGCCCCCTGCACATTTGTTTCTTTTTTATGCAACCGATAATATTGCCCGGACGTTGATCGGCCGCTCCCGCAAGAAATCGCATAGACGGTCATAGGCAATGTGCCTTACAAAAAATCCATTAGCATCAAATTCAGAACACAGACTTGTTATCTCTTTTAGACGGAAAGACACGCCTCCGGGCACCGACCAATCGCAAAACATAAATGGAGTTCTCTCTATGAAGTCCGCGACCCAATCGGCTGAACAGACACTCAGCAGTTCCGAAGACTTCGATGTCAGTTTTCCTATCGGGGGCATCGCAAAACGTAGCTTCGATATGACATCGGCTGCACTTGCGCTGCTCATCTTCAGCCCGCTTTTCCTGTTGATCGCCGCGCTGGTGAAATTCTCCGATCCTGGCCCCATCTTCTACGGCCACCGGCGTGTGGGCCATAATGGCCGTTATTTCCATTGCCTGAAATTCAGGACGATGGCGATGAATGGCGACGAGATGCTGCGGCAATATCTTGCCGCCAATCCGGAAGCCGCCGAGGAATGGCGCGCGACCCGCAAGCTCAAGAACGATCCGCGTGTTACGGCCGTCGGCGCCGTGCTGCGCAAGCTCTCCCTCGATGAACTGCCGCAGCTGCTCAACATCATTCGCGGCGAAATGAGCGTGGTTGGCCCGCGCCCGGTCGTCGACGAGGAGCTGAGCTACTATGAAAGCGCTGCCGCTTATTACCTCAGCACTCGTCCGGGCCTGACAGGCTTGTGGCAGATCAGCGGCCGCAATGACGTCTCCTACAAGACCCGTGTGGCCTTCGACACGCAATATGTGCAGAACTGGTCGATGCGGCAGGATGTCTTCATCATCGTCAAGACCATCCCCGCTGTGTGCCTGTCGCGCGGCAGCTACTGAAACCAATATTGAGTTCGGCTTTATCGATCTTCGTTTCGACACGCACCCTGACCGGGATCCCAAGTCCGGTCTTCGGGTGCGTCATTGGTGCTAATCATACTGGCCGCTTTTTGCGGCGCTGCGCAACCGGCACTGTCCGGTTGCTCTATCGCCTGATCGCCCGCGCGGCGGTCCGCAAACAGGGAGTTTCCCGATGAACGGCCTTTTCGCCGCCACCCGTCACCCGCTCGCCGCCTTCGTGCTTGCTGCATCCGTTGCCTTCGCCGCACCGCTCTCCGCCTTGGCCGCCGATGGCGCCCAATACAAGCTCGGCACCGCCGATAAGCTGCGCATCCGTGTTGCCGAATGGCAGCCGGCCGATGGCAGCATACGCAACTGGGATGTCATCAACGGCGATTATTCCGTCGGCCCGTCCGGCGCGCTGTCCTTGCCCTTCATCGGCCAGCTGGAGGTGGCGGGGAAAACGCCGTCGGAAGTCAGCGAGGCGATCGGCGCGCAGCTTCAGAGCAAATTTGCCCTTCGTAACCTGCCTTCGGCTTCCGTCGAAATCGCCCAGTTCCGGCCGATCTTTCTGAGCGGCGATGTGCAGACTCCAGGCGAATATCCATACGCCGCCAATCTGACGGTGCTGAAGGCGGTCAGCCTTGCCGGCGGCCTAAGGCGTTCCGATGCCGGGCAGCGTTTTGCCCGCGACTTCATCAATGCGCGCGGCGATGCCGCTGTTTATGACAATCAGCGGGCAAGACTGCTTGCCCGTCAGGCGCGCCTCGTCGCTGAAGTAAAGGGTGATGCGGCCATCGCCAAGACGCCGGAAATGGAAAAGATTGCCGAGATCGATACGCTTCTCGCCAGCGAAAGCGCGCTGATGAAGTCCCGGACGGAGCGTTACACGCTGCAGCTCAAGGCGTTGACGGATCTGCATGCCCTTTTGCAGAGCGAAGTCGAATCCCTGAACAAGAAATCGGAAACACAGAACCGCCAGCTCCAGCTTGCCAATGAGGACCGCGACCGCGTCAACCGGCTGAACGAGCAGGGGCTAGCGCTCTCGCAGCGGCGTATTTCCGCGGAAGAGCGGGCGGCGGAAGTGGAATCCACCCTGCTCGATATCGACACGCAGTCGCTGCGTGCCAAGCAGGACATCAACAAGGCGACCCAGGACGAAATCAACCTGCGTAACGACTGGGTGGCGCAGCGCTCCAAGGAGTTGCAGGATACCGAAGCGGAACTCGACAAGCTCAATCTGCAGCTGACCACCAGCCGCGAATTGATGTCTGAGGCGCTGGCGCAATCTGCCGAGGCGATCCGTTTCGACCCGTCGGGAAAATCCGCAACCATCAGCTACGTCGTGGTGCGTGAGGAAAACGGCAAGCCGAAGGAAGTGAAGGTCGATGAAAATGCGATGCTTCAGCCCGGTGACGTCATCAAGGTTTCATCCGAAATCCTGATGCAGTGAGGTTTGCATGCGGATTGCCAAATCGGCGCTGATCGATCCCGAACGCAATGAAGCCTATGGAATGGCGGCGATCGCGCTGTCATTCTTCGTGTTCGCTTATTCGTCGCGCTTCGGGCAGATTTCCGTGCTGGCCTATTATGGCATGTGGCTGCCGCTGGTGGTGGTCAACTACCGGCAGGTGCTGGGCAATTATCCGCGTTATCTGTGGATTTTCGCTTTCGGTATCCTGACCGTGCTGTCCAGCTTCTGGTCGGAGGCTGCGTCAGTGACCATGCGCGCCTCCATCCAGTACATGACGCATATCGTCTGCGCGCTGATTGCCATGCGCGTGATTTCCATCCGCACGCTGACGCGTGGCGCGCTGATCGGCATCACGGTCGTGCTGCTTTATTCATTGCTGTTCGGCATCTATCTCTTCGATGCGCTTGATGGAACCTATAGTTTTGTCGGTGCTTTTTCGTCGAAGAACCAGCTCGGCTTCTACGCCTCGCTTGGAGTCATTTTTGCCGCCTCCTCCGTGCTGGTCCTCAAGCAAAGGGGTATCTGGCTGCCAATTGCCGGTGTCACCGGGCTTTTATCGGCCTATAGCCTCCTCGCGTCGCAATCGGCCACATCAACCATTACCACGGCGGCCGTGGTCGCCCTCATCATCGGTTTCATTCCGATCGGCATGCTTTCGCCCGCCAACCGCAAGATGACCTTTTTCGCGCTTGGCGGTCTTGGCGCATTGCTGGTTGTTGCCTCCCTGCAATTCGGCCTGCTCGATGCCATTCTCGGCATTTTCGGAAAGGATTCGACGCTGACCGGCCGTACCTATCTCTGGCAGCAGGGCATCGAGGCCGCAAAACAGACGCCGATCCTCGGTGTCGGATATCAGGGGTTCTGGGTGGCGGGTTTTGCCGATGCCGAACGCCTGTGGAACGACTTCTTCATCACTGGCCGCAGCGGTTTCCACTTCCATAACACCTATATCGAGACGGTTGTGGAGAACGGCTTCGTCGGCATGATCCTGCTCGGCATGGTGCTTTACGGAACGCTGCTTGGCCATCTGCGTTCGGTGCTGATGCGAAAGAGCGATCCGCAAGGCGTTATCCTCTTTGCCATCTGCGCGCTCTTCGTCGTTCGCTCCTTCGTGGAGATCGACATCATCTTCCCGTATCAGATCGGTTCGTTCCTGCTCTATTTCGCAGCCGGAAAATTGTGCCTGCCGGTAAAAGCGGCGCGGGGCAGCGTGCACCTGACCAGCGTTCGTGGCGGTTTTTCTCACCGCCATTCCGGCCTTGAGACGGAAACCAGCCAGCCCAAGTCCTTTCGCTGAAAGAACTCGTCTTCGCCGCGCAGACGCGCGTCGACTAAGGTCGGGATGACGCAGGAGAGATACTTCTAAAGATAGTCCGCCGAAACGTGCGGGCTGGCGTGGATGAAGCTCCAAATATCCTTGCTGACCTCGACAATATCCGCGATCGACTTTTCGAGGTGCTCTATTTCCTTCTCGTCCATGCGTTCGACCTTGCCGTAGCGGACCTTGCTGTCGTCTTCCACCAGCCGCATCAGCTGGGTGCTGGCGATTTCGCCCTTGTCGTCGAAGGAATAGATGCAATGATTGTATTTGTTGCGCGTTTTCGCTTCTTTTTTCAGCCGCGCCATGATGGAGAGAATGGTCTTGCGGTCCTTCGCCTCCGTGGACGGCAGTTTTGCGAGGCGCTCGATGAGGTCCATACGCGCCCGCGTGGTGTTGAGCGTCAGAAACACAACGATGGCCGCTTCCTTCTCCACTTTCAGGAGATGGACGATCAGATAGATCATCAGGCTTTCAGTGTTGGTCCACACGTAATTCAGCCTGCCGACCAGCAGCAATACATCCGACATCGCCGCCATGCCGCTTCTCCCGCCCCGACGAAATATATTCGGATATTATATGCTGATCGCTGCGGAAAAGACAGTGTAGGTTACTGATACTTCTTCATCTTTCCTTGAAGGCGCGTGACATGCTGTCCGATATGGGCTTGGTCAGATATTCGAAGAAGGTGCGTTCCGAGGTCTGGATCAGAACATCGGCCGGCATGCCGGGAACGGGGTGGAAATTATGGACCTTGGCGATCTCGTCGTCGGGAACCTGCACGCGCACGATATAGACGTCCTTGACCTGCAGGCCGGCATTTTCCTCAATACTGTCGGCGGAAACATAAAAGACCTTGCCATTCAGGACCGGTGTTGTGCGGCGGTTCAATGCCGAAAGACGGATCGCGGCGGTCTGGCCTTCGTGCAGCTGGTCGATGGAGGTTCTGAGAACCTGCGCTTCGAGGATCAGCGGAACATGGGCGGGCAAGATTTCCATGATCGGCTTGCCGGTGGTGATGACGCCACCCGGCGTATGGTAATAGGACCGCACGACGGTGCCATTGACGGGGGAGCGGATGACGGTGCGTTCCAGCACTTCGGCGGCACCGCGAACCTGTTCGCGCACACTGTCGAGATCGGATTCCGCGGTTTCAAGCGCATCGAGCGCGGCCTGCTTGTTGGCATTGACGGCGATGACCGCTTCCTGCTTGAACTTGGCGATTTCCGCTTCGCTCTGGTTCATCTCGCCGCTCAGGCGCGCGATGTCACCCATGGCGTCGGCAATGGCACGCTCCAGCGCCAGCATGTCCGTTTTGCGGATAACGCCGTCCTTGGCGAGCTTTTCCTTGGAATCGCGCTCCTGTGTCAGAAGCGCCAACTGCCGGTCGAAAGACTGTTTTTGACCGTCATAGCCCGCATAGCGAAACTCCAGCGACCGGATGTTCTTGTCGATCAGGTTCAGCTGTTCCTCAAGCTTGATGAGCTTGCTGTGGAATACGATGTTCTGGCTCTGGATGATGGCGTTGATATCGGGGTCACCGGCTTCCTTCATGACGATGTCAGGCACTTTGAAGTTCTTTTCGCCCTGTGCCTCGGCGCGCAGGCGCACCACGATGGTTTCGAGGCGAAGCCGCCGCAGCTGCAACATGCGTTCATTGGCAAGTGCCGTTGTCTTGTCGAGCGTCAGGAGAACGTCGCCTTCCTTGACGGTATCGCCTTCGCTGACCATCATTTCCTTGATGATGCCGCCTTCCAGATGCTGGACGACCTTATTGTTGCCGGTGGCGACGAAGCTGCCCTGCGCGATAATGGCCGAGGAGAGCGGCGCGGTGCCGGCCCAGAATCCGAAGCCGCCGAAAGAGGCAAGCAGCACGGCAAGACCGATGGAGCTGTGCAGACGAATGGAGCGCGGTACTTCACTGTACCATTCGAGCTGGCCCTGGGGTTTGACTTCGACAATGGCATTTTTCTTCTTGAACATGACGATCCTCAACCCTCGATCTGCGGGGACTGGCTGCTCGGGCGGCCATTGCCGGACAGCGCTTTCAGCACATCCATTCTTTCGCCGAACATGGCGACCGATCCGTCTTTCAGCACCATGATCTTGTCGACGCATTGCAAAAGTGCCGGACGCTGGGTGATGGTGACGGTGGTGATGCCCTGTTTCTTGGCGTGCAGCAGCGCCTTGGCCAGCGCCTGTTCGCCCTGTGTGTCGAGATTTGAGTTGGGTTCGTCCAGCACCACGAATTTGGGATCGCCGAAGAAGGCGCGGGCAAGTGCGATGCGCTGTTTTTGGCCACCGGAAAGCGGTGCGCCATCGGCGGCGACCACGGTTTCATAACCCTGTGGAAAGCCCGCGATCAGCTCGTGTACATCGGCCAGCACCGCTGCCTCATAAATCTGCCGGTCCTCGATATCGTCGCGCATGCGGCAGATATTGGCCTTGATGGTGCCCGGGAAAAGCTGCACGTCCTGTGGCAGATAACCGATGCTTTCACCGAATTGCCGCTGGTCCCAATTGCGCAGGTCCATGAGATCGAGGCGGACATTGCCTGACGTGGGCAGGATGGAGCCGACCAGCATCTTCCCAAGCGTCGTCTTGCCGGAGCCGGAATTACCGATGATGGCGAGCGATTCCCCCTTTTTCAGCGAAAAGGAAATGCCGTTCAATATCACCTTCTTCTGCGGCGGCGGCACGAAGAGGATACGCTCCACATCCAGGCGTCCTTCCGGGTTGGGCAGGCGCAGACGTGGAAAGTTCAGCGGTGAACTGATCAGAAGCTGCTTGATACGGCCGTAGGAAGCGGCGGATTTGTTGAACTGGTGCCAGCCTTCGATCGCGCCTTCGATGGGTGCCAGCGCACGGCCGGAAATGATGGAGGCTGCAATCACCATGCCGCCGGTTAACTCGCCGGAGAGCGACAGATGGGCGCCCCAGCCCAGAAGCGCTATCTGGGTGATCATGCGGGCGGCTTTGGAGACGCCGGAGAACATGATGTTACGATCCTGCGCCGCCACATGCGACTTCAGGGACCCGGCCGTTTCACGGCCCCACATCTTCACTGCCTCGGGTATCATGGCGAGTGCATTGATGATCTGCGAATTGCGCGACATGGAATCGAGGTGGAAATTGGCGCGGCTCAGATAACCGGAAGCTTCGGCAAATTGTTTGGCGGTAAAACGCTGGTTCAGCCAGGCGATAATGAACAGGACCGCGCAGCAGACCATGATGATGATGCCGAGATGTGGATGCACAAGATAGACCACCACGATGAAGAGCGGCATTAGCGGCGCATCGAGGAAGGCGATCAAGGTTCCCGATGTCAGGAAGGAGCGCAGTTGCTGCAAATCCTGCAGGATCTGGTAGTCCTTGCCGCTGCCATGCAGGGAGGCGCGGGCGGCGGCGGACAGGATCGGCGCCCCAAGCTGTACCTCAAGTTCGACGGCGGTGCGCATCAGGATGAAGCGGCGGATCGCGTCCATGAAGGCCTGCAGCAGAACCGCGCCGAGGACGGCTACCGTCAGCATCACCAGCGTATCCATCGAGCGGCTGGTCAGCACCCGGTCCGAGATCTGGAAAAGATAAAGCGGGATCGCAAGCAGCAGGATGTTGATGGCGATGGTAAATAGCATCACCACCACCATGTTGCGGCGAACCGCGGCGATACCCTTGGCAAGACTTGCGGCGAAGTTGATCGGCTCGCTGCGCTTGTGGAAGCCGCTCTGGCTTCCGCCTCCGCCACCACCGCCGCCGCCGCCGCCGCCGCCATTGTCCGTCGGCTCCTTGCCGTTGCCGCCACCGCCCGTCACCGGCCGGCGCTCGTTTTCGCGGATCGGACCGTCATTATTGTCGATGGTCTTGACGAAAGGCAGGTCGCTATTGTCGACCTTGGCCTGGGGTTCAATAGGGGAGGTTGGCTGTGGGGGCTGCTGTGGCGCTGGTCTCTCCGGCGGAACATCGCGCAATTGCGCCGGTTGTTCCATTTGGGCCGGCGGTTGTGAAGGGGGTTGTGTGGGCGCTGCGTTCTGGGAGGTCGATGGGTTTTTCGCCTGCTCTGCGCCGGATAATTGGCGAAGGTTCTCAACGGCTTCGTTGATGGCCGAAATGCAGGCGTCGGTTAGCTTGCTGTCTTCCGCATCCTGATCAAGCGGCAAATCCAGCGAGCGCCCGTCGGCAATGGTTTTTCTTGAAATATGATCCATTTTTTATCGGTCCCCTCGGTGATCTTGCGGTGTTTGCGGTTCGGGCGGGGCGTATTGTTGTGCGTTTTTCCCGCCCCGCTTGCCAAACCTATGCAGTGACCGCTTGCATGACGTCGGCCGAATGGGCGTTTGACCATGACAGGTCGTGGCCGGCATTGATGACGCCGTCGGATTCGTTTTCGATGGTGGCGGGGTCGTCGTGAAGAAAGGCGATGACCTCATTTGCCAGCTGGCCGTGCTGCGCCGGCTGCGACGTATCGTTTTCGATGATGCCGCCCTGTATCAGAATGGCGTCTGAATAAACGCCGCCGGCGACATAGGTGGTCGAACCGAAGCTGTCGTAATCGACGATCTGTGCAATGTTGACGACGGCGTTGCTGCCGGTATCGATATTGACGGTGGCGTTCTCATTGTTTTCGAGAACCTTGGCGGCGGCCTGCGTCACATCGTCGGAATCACCCAGCACGCTCACCTGTTTGATGATGCTGACGTCATAAAGGTTGCCGGTAATGTAAAGGACGTTCAATCCCTGATAGCCGGCAAAATTGACGTCGTGGGCAAGTGCATCCGGCATGTTCGGGTCGCGCTCATTGATCGCGTTCACCGTCTGGTTCATGTAATCAGGCATGGTCTCGAAACGGTCATTGCTGCCGACATTGTGAATGCTGGCGTCGTTCCAGAGCAGGTTGTTGCCGGATTGAATGGTGGCGCCACCAGGCGCGTCAGGATTGGCGCGGGCCCAGTCATTGTCGTAAAGCACGGCAATCTGGCTGATGAGGTTCATGTCGAGGACATTGCCGCCGACGATGATCAGATCGTACTGCATGCCGATGCCGAGGAAATTGGCGATGTTGAGCGCGGCGTTGCCACCCGTCAGCAGGCTGACGGTCGCACCCGACGTGGTGATCGTCATCGTGTCATTGTCGCTGATGAACTGGTATTGCTCGATCCAGTGTACGAAGGAAACATCCCCCTCCAGAACGCTGACGCGCCAGGCGGTGGGGAATATCGGCGTTTCACCCGTCTCGTGGTTGTCCGCTGCGGCATTTTCCGCGCCGGGATAGACGCTGCGCTCGAAGTTGGCGATGTT
Source organism: Agrobacterium sp. GW821-FHT14E08 (assembly GCF_058803865.1). NCBI lineage: Bacteria > Pseudomonadati > Pseudomonadota > Alphaproteobacteria > Hyphomicrobiales > Rhizobiaceae > Agrobacterium > Agrobacterium sp. GW821-FHT14E08. The sequence continues at coordinate 640,753 of NZ_JBXAPJ010000003.1, forward strand.
GTATGCGGCCGTTGCGGCCTGATCTTCGGAATGGGAGAAGACGGAAGAAATCTCGTCCCGGTCGCTATAGATATAGGCTTGGGTAATGGCGTCGATCTGGTGATAGTTACCCATGACGGCGGTAACGGAGGTCATGACGCCGGTATTGACCAGCGTGGCGATGTTGGCGACGACATTGGCGCCGGCAGCGATATCGAGGCTGTTGCCGGCCGGGCTGTCTTCGTGCAGGGAAACGTCACTTTTTTCCGGTGCCTCGGCGGGTTTGGCAATGCCGCGGTCCGGCATGAAGTCATCGAGCGTCGGCTTGTCGTAGGCCACCGCGCCATTGATATAAAGACCGTTGATATCGTTGCCGGCCAGAACGAAATCCTGGTCCGCGCCGGTGCCAAGCGAGGTTACGTCATTGTCGCGGGCGTGTTCGATGTAGTCATGAGCGGATTTGGCAAGCGCCTGCAACGCATCGTAGTTGTCGGTACGCTGGAAGGTGGAGAAAGGCGTGAAGACCGACGCTTCGTTGTAGAACTCGACGGTGCGCTCCGTCACGAAGGTCGTGTCGCGCGCCACATTCGGGCCGTCCGTCATGTTCAGATAGTCGTCGTCCTGAAGAATATTGACCTGTGTAACATGGCCTATCACCGAGCCGGGTCCGGTATGGACCACCAGTTCGCGTTCTTCCTCGAAGGAGAGGCGGCCGGGAAAGCGGAAATTAGCGCCGGAGATATCGGCCGGGACGACATTTGCAAGCTGCTGCATGTCGTATTCGACAGCACGGGCGAAATGCGGCCGTATGTAATCGAAATCATAATAGCCGGCACGATATTTGACACCGGGGTCATAGTCGTCGAGGGCAACGTCGTAGTTCTTGTCGAGCAGCTTTGCTGCTTCATCGTCCGGCAAGCGATCCGGATCGGAATGCGCCGGGCCCTCGCTATAGTTGGTTCTCAGACGCGCATCCTCGATCACCGTATCGAAAAGGCCGATGAAATGCGCGATCATGTCGGAAATCTTGTCGATATGCATTGGAGGTCCTCCCCGATCATCGCGGCAGGGCTGGGGTGCGGGCGGCACACGTCTCAAAGGCGGTGCTTCGTTTTCACGCAAACCGGTCCTTTAACCGCGAACTGCACCGGCGGATGCCGGTGCAGCTCTTTTCGTCAAGAGGTGGGTATCAGGAGTGATCCTCACCGACATCGGACACATGCGAGTTACCGCCTGTGATCGTGACGTCAACGGCATTGGAGAGCATGTTGGCGCCCTGCACCAGTTCCAGATGGAAGCCGGAATTTGCAAGGATTGCCGATGCATCCGCAGTGCTGGTGCCTGCTGCGTCGTCGCCGGCCTTGAGGTCCCATCCCTTGCCGTCCATGCCTTCCGCGCCATAGGCGTCGCCGGCATTGGCGCTCAGGTGGTTTTCCGCACCGCCATTCTGCATCTTGATGTCGTAGGCCTGATCCTGGTCTGCCAGGTGGTTGGCCTGCACCATGCTGAAGCCGGTGTCGTTGCCGTCTCCGCCGAGCGAGTTGTTGAGGATATTGTCGACATCGAGTGTGAAGGAGAAGTCGTCACCCAGGTTGAAGGTGAGGTCTCCGCCGGCGATGCCGAGATTGCCGACATCCTTGACGCCCGTGATGTTGCCGAAGTCGTCATCCGACTTGTAGAAACTGTCTGCGGAGTTGAAGCTGTCGGAGGTCGTTGTGGTCTTGGTGGAGGTGTCGTTGTCGGAATAGTTGGACGTTTTGGTGTCCGTATCCGTGATCGTCTTCACATTGGTATCGTTGTCGCTGTACGACTTGCTTTCATAGCTCCAGTCGTAGTCGACCTTGATATCAGTGTTGGTTTCGGTGCTTGTCTTGGTGGTCGTGTCGTTGTCGCTGTAGGACTTGCTGTCATAGCTCCAGTCATAGTCGTTATCGCGATTGTCACCGTTATTGGCGTCAACATCGATCTTGGCGTCAACATCCACATTGGTGCTGTTGTCGCTGTTGTCGTTGTTGCGGTTTTCACCGTTTGCGGTGCCGACATTGCTGTCTTCCACCTTGGCGTCATTGGTCGAGGTGTTGGCAAAACCCTCGGAAAGAGCGCCGATCTTGGTGATGTCGTCGCCAGCCGGCTGTGGATTGTAACCCATTTCGATTTCCTCCGAAAAAGCTCGGAGCAGCTTTCGAAATCCCTCTCATCTTAAATGGGATTTTTTCGCGCTTGCTCCGCGTTGTACAAAGATTGATGTTTGCAGATGTACTCGTTACGCATCACCTGCGGTTTGGCATCGGCCCGTGACCGGGCTCTTTTCGTTCAGCCCTTGTGCGCTACTCGGTAAAAAGGCGCACAAATCCTATCCTCGCCCCAATGGGGAGCGCGGTGGCTTTCGTCTTTTCGGTCTTATGTTTCTTGAAAAGGAACCGGCATCTGCAAACACACGTCAAAGGCCGGGATTGTCTTTCCATCGGTCGCCGTTTCAGCGACGGTCAGACTGTGCAGCAGAAAAATTGCCGTTCCTAGATATCAATTCGGGTTAAACATATTGGCGCTTTCACCCCGAATATATATGTCGGAGGGTGTTGCTCAGCGGTCGTTTCGCCGCTTACGCCGGGAATAAAGCGGCTTTGGCGATCGCCAGCGGCTTTTTCGAAAAACATGGTTTATTTCGGTGAGAAAAGTCTTGCATCCCGAAACGGCACATCCTCCGGGCGCGCCTGGCGGGGAGGTATGTAAAGGGATTTCAACTAAAAGTTATATTTTCCCGGATTACAAAACCGCAGCGAAAGCTTTTCCGATGTGTTTGTTTTTCCAACATTTCCGGGATCAGTGATTCTGTCACTGCGTAACCTATTTTGTACGTCAATTGTAAAAAATAACCCGTTTGGGCCATTTATTTACACAGCTTTTCGTATTAGCCTCCTTAATTAACGGGTAATTAATGATAGTTGACATGGCTTGAGGCGGGAATTGCCCCTTATGTTTTCAGGGGGGCCTCGGCAGACACAGACGACACAACCAAAAGAATGTAATGCGTAAGCGCTTTAGGGAGGCGTCAATGTTCATGGGAACTTCAGATTATGCGGCTAAACAGAGTGGTGCCGTTGCTCCTATAAATGGAACTTTATTGATCATAGCGGATCCGGACCTGTTTTCCGAGTGCCTCGTGGAGGCGTTGGGCAAAAAGTTCCCCACATTCGCAGTGGTCAGCGTCGCTTCGTCGGCGACGATCGACGATGATTACGGCGCCAATGTCCGGCTGGTATTGCCATACCGCCTATCGTCGGAGCGGCTTCACGGCGTTCTTTCAACCATTCGCGAAAAACACCCCGACGCGGCTATCGCGCTGGTCGTCGAAACCATCGACAAGTGCGAGGAGTCACTGAAGCAACTGGTGGGGACGCGCATTATAGATGGCGTATTGCCGCTTAACCTCCGGCTTGACGTCTTTATGGCGGCCGTCGACCTGCTCATGAAAGGCGGGGAGCATTTTCCTGCCGCTCTTCTTGGCAAGCTCACGCCCTATTCCCAGGCCGTCAACGGCAAAAACGTTCAAAACAATGCCGTAATCGCCAATCGTGCTGACGCCCTCGCTGTCAGCAGGGGCGAAATGTCGGCGCTGACCACGCGGGAAGTGCAAATTCTCGACCTTCTCTGCAAGGGAACGCAGAACAAGATCATCGCGGACCGGCTTCACCTGTCGGAAAACACGGTGAAGGTACACGTTCGTAATATCTACAAGAAGATGCATGTGCGTAACCGCACGGAAGCCGCCTCACGCTTCTTTAATAAAGACGAAGACGCGGCCTTTTCCGGCTGGAGAAACTGAACGCCGGGCGGCGAAGATCGCCAGGCGCCAGTATCATCAGGTTTTCTGCCGAGGCTCAGGGCCTCAGGAAGCAGCGGGACTTCTGACCAAATCCGCTCGGTGAGCAGATATAGGGGGAAGAACCGGAGTAGGACGGCCGCGATATCGACGGCGTCTCGGACGACGATGCGTCGGCAACAAGCGTAACAGCCGCATTGCCTGCCTTGTCGTAACCGTAGGAAGCCTTGGCCGGAGCAACGCGCGTCTTCATCGTGGCCGTATTCGCAGATGCGGTCTTGATGAGAACGGCGTCTTCGACCACGGAGCAGGAAGCAGTGGCGAAGGTGAAGGCCGCAAGTGCTGTGGCAACAAGTGCGAAGTGACAGCGGCGAGCTGCTTTGCCGCTATCGGAATAAGGCATTTCATTCATAGTGTATGTCCCCTGAAATCGACTGTCTGTCGCATCTCGCCGGGCGGTTTTGTCCCGGTGGACCGAGCCTTACAAAACCAGGATAGTCCCGACTGGTTGAGCGAAGCTTGCGCTAATGCTCAATAAGAAAGGCATAATGGAGGCATAGTTAAAAAGTATTAAATCAAGGGACTAATTTGAGTAATAACGGGTAATCAATTGTAATATTTCTATAAAATGAAGTTGACCTGTTTTTCGTCGCGCCTATCATAAAAGTTGAAATCTATCGAATCGAAATATTAAAACCTCCAGAAGAAATAAAAACCGGAGGATGATATTCAAGATACCGCACAATCGGGAGTTTGATCCAGTTCAAGTCGAATCAGCCGGGCTGATTCCTCATGGGGAGGAGTGTGTAATGCGTAATTTCGTTCCCAACGAGCATGATAACGGCGTCACAATCTATTCCGAGTGGCGGCCAGGCCAGCGCGTTCTTGTCAATGGCGGCGCTGGTTTTCTTGGTTCCCACCTTTGCGAACGCCTGCTGGCCTGCGGCCACGAGGTGATCTGTCTCGACGATCTTTCCACCGGACGGACGGCGAATGTCGAGCATTTACGGGACAATAAGCGGTTTTTGCTGGTTGAGCACGACGTGCGCAAACCCTATGACATCGACGTTTCGCTGATCTTCAACTTCGCCTCGCCGGCCTCACCACCGGACTATCAGCGCGATCCCGTCGGCACCCTGCTCACCAATGTGCTTGGTGCGGTCAACGTGCTGGAGGTCGCCCGCAGATGCGGTGCAACCGTAGTGCAGTCCTCGACATCGGAAGTCTATGGTGATCCGCTCGTCAATCCGCAGCCGGAAAGCTATTTCGGCAATGTAAATACAATCGGGCCGCGAGCTTGTTACGATGAGGGAAAACGCAGCGCTGAAACGCTGTTTTTCGATTATCACCGCTTTTATGGCGTCGACATCAAGGTCGGGCGCATCTTCAACACCTATGGGCCGCGCATGCGCCCGGATGATGGACGTGTGGTTTCCAACTTCATCGTACAGGCACTGAAAGGCACCGACATCACCATTTATGGCGATGGCAGCCAGACGCGTTCCTTCTGCTATGTCGACGATCTCATCGACGGTTTCCTGCGTTTCTCGGCAAAGCCGAAGGACTGCATCGGGCCGATCAATCTCGGCAACCCGACGGAAATTCCGGTGCGGCAACTGGCTGATATCGTCATCCGCATGACGAATTCCAGCTCGCGGATCGTCCATCTGCCTGCAGCGATCGACGATCCGCAGCAGCGGCGTCCCGATATTTCGCGGGCCAAGGAACAACTCAGATGGCAACCACGTGTACCGCTCGAAATAGGACTGGAAAAAACCATCGTCTATTTCGATGCGCTGCTGTCCGGCAGATATGTGGCGGAGGCCGTATGAGATGCCCCGCACAATCCTCGTCACGGGCGGGGCCGGGTTCATAGGCAGCCACATCTGCAAGGCGCTGGCTCAATCCGGCTTCAAGCCCATCGCATACGACAATCTCTCGACGGGTCACGCGGATTCGGTTCGCTGGGGTCCCTTTATCGAGGGCGACATTCTCGACCGTGGTCTGCTGAAGGCCACGCTCAAGGAGTTCGCGCCATCCTTCGTCATTCATTGCGCTGCCAATGCCTATGTCGGCGAATCCGTCGAAGATCCGCGCAAATATTATCGCAACAATGTCGGCGGCAGTCTGGCGCTTCTGGATGCCTGCCTCGAGCAGAATATTGACGGGCTGGTATTTTCCTCCAGCTGCGCCACCTATGGCGTGCCGCTGCAATTGCCGATCCGCGAAGAAACGGCACAGGTGCCCGTCAATCCTTACGGACGCACGAAGCTGATTTTCGAAATGGCGCTTGATGACTATGCTGCAGCCTACGGACTGCGTTTCGTCGCATTGCGCTATTTCAACGCGGCGGGCGCTGACCCGGATGGCGAGCTCTGTGAACGCCATGAACCGGAAACCCATCTGATCCCGCGGGCCCTGATGGCGGCCGCTTCGCGACTGCCGCAACTCGATGTCTTCGGTGCGGATTACGACACCAGCGACGGCACCTGCATTCGCGATTACATCCATGTCAGCGATCTGGCCGATGCCCATGTCGCTGCCGTCAACTATCTGGCCGATGGCGGCGAGACGCTGCGTGTCAATCTTGGTTCCGGCCACGGTACATCGGTTGGCGATATCATCCGGGCGATCCACCGTGTGACGGGGCAGGAGGTGCCGGTGCATTTCGGCGCAAGGCGCGCCGGTGATCCGCCAGCCCTGTTTGCGGATATAAGACGGGCGGAAGAAACACTTGGCTTTACCCCGAAACGTTCGGATATTGACACCATCATCCGCACGGCCGGGCCCGGCTTCGGGCTGGAGGTGCTGTCATGAAGACGCGGTCCATCCCATCTGTCGCATCATCGCGCGTCGCTACAGGCGAATTGCGGATGCTGCCGGTCTTTACCGGCTGGAACCGCATGGCCTATCTTCTGGGTATTGGCGGCTGGCTGGTGACACTCGCTTATTTCTGGATCTGGTGGCTGGATAGGGACCGGGTCATCGACTGGCCCTATTACACCGTCGTCACCATGACGCTCGCGTGGATCACCCTTTTGCCGTCCTATTTCATTTTCATTTTCCTGAACGCCAGGGTTGTCGATCGACGCTCTGCTTTGCCGAAGGGGCGGGTGGCGATGGTCGTCACCAAGGCGCCGTCGGAACCCTTCGCCGTTGTGCGCAAAACGCTGCTCGCGATGCTGGAGCAGAAGGGGCTGGAATTCGACGTATGGCTTGCGGATGAAGACCCGGATACGCAGACGCTGACATGGTGCGGTGCGCATGGTGTTTTCGTTTCCACGCGCAAAGGTGTGGCCGATTATCATCGCAAGACCTGGCCGCGCCGCACGCGTTGCAAGGAAGGTAATCTCGCTTATTTCTACGATCATTACGGTTATGAGCGGTATGATTTCGTCGCCCAGTTCGACGCCGACCACGTGCCGGAGCCGGAATATCTCAGCGAGATCATCCGTCCCTTTGCCGATCCTGCGGTGGGCTATGTCTCGGCGCCAAGCATTTGCGATGCCAATGCCGGTGAGAGCTGGGCAGCGCGTGGCAGGCTTTATGCCGAGGCGAGCCTGCATGGTGCGCTGCAGCTGGGATATAACAATAGTTGGGCGCCGCTTTGCATCGGTTCGCACTACGCCGTGCGCACGAAAGCATTGCGTGAGGTGGGCGGGCTTGGACCCGAGCTTGCCGAGGACCATTCCACTACGCTTCTGATGAATGCCGGTGGCTGGCGCGGCGTTCATGCCGTCAACGCCATTGCGCATGGCGACGGGCCGTCGACCTTTGCCGATCTCATCGTGCAGGAGTTCCAGTGGTCGCGCAGCCTGATGACCATCCTGCTGCAATATTCGCGGCATTATGTGCCGAAGCTGCCCCTGCGGCTGAAGTTCCAGTTCCTGTTTTCGCAGCTCTGGTATCCGCTGTTTTCGGGCTTCATGGCGCTGATGTTTGTGCTTCCCGCCGTCGCCCTGATGCGCGGGCATGTACTGGTCAACGCTTCCTATCCGGCGTTTCTGGCGCATTTCCTGCCGATTTCGCTGATCATGATCGTCTTTGCCTTTTTCTGGCGGGCCACGGGGGCATTTCGCCCGCACAATGCCAAGCTGTTCAGCTGGGAAGCCATGGTGTTTCTGTTCCTGCGCTGGCCGTGGTCGCTGATGGGGGTGCTTGCGGCGATACGCGACACGGTCCGTGGCGACTTTGTCGACTTCCGCATTACGCCGAAGGGCACGCAGGCAACACCGCCGCTGCCACTCCGGGTAATCGCGCCTTACATGGTTTTGGCCGCGATAAGCCTTCTGGCGATGGTGCTGGCGCCGCGGGAAAGTGGAGCGGAAGGATTCTTCGTTTTCGCTGCGATCAATGTGGCAATTTATGCGGGCCTCTCGGTGTTTCTGCTTATCCGCCACGCGATGGAAAACGGTTTGCCAAAGCTGCCGGCATTGCGTGGCGCGGCGACTGCCGCCGCCTGTTCGGCGCTGCTCGTGGCTGGTAGTGCCGCGGAACTCAGCTCCCATGCAATTGGCGGGCTGGAGGCGCTGTCGCACGGACAACCCTATGTCAGCTTCACCGAAACGCGGTTCACCGTGGCCGGTGCGGGCGTGGAGGGAGCGAGATCGGTGCGCCTGAAACTGCGCATCGTGCTGCCGGGAATGCCCGGAGATCGAAACATCCAGGCGGAGCCCATGGTGCCGCCGCCGGTGATGGCAACCGGAGAAATCATGCTGGCCGACAATAGGGTCGGACAATAGAAGGAGGAGGCTGTGATGAGAACAACAATAAGCAAATGCGGATTCTCCGCTTTCGTACTCTGCCTTGCGGTGATCGCGCCCAGTGCCGTCCACGCCGCAGGCGGCACGAAGACGCCGAAACCGCTCAGAACCAGCGAAGTCGTGGACATGTACTTCGACAAGACCTGGAAATGGGAAACGGGCGGCGGACGCTTCATTGCCGATGGCCGCAAGTTCGTTGCCGCCACGGAAGAAAAGGGCGTGAAGTCGGTCGGCGATGGCCGCTGGACCGTGGATGCCAATGGTACGCTGTGCATGCGCGCCACATGGAAGAGTACTGCGGGAAGCGGCAAGGCCGATACCTGCTTCGACCATGGCCGCATCGGCAAGGTGCTTTACCAGCGCAAGCAGGGCGGCCCCTGGTACGTGTTCCGGCATAACCCGCCGCGACCCGGAGATGAATTCCTGAAACTTGTCCGCAAGGACGATGTCACCCCGCAGATCGCCGCTTACGACAAGGCGATGACCGCGACGAGGTAGGAGGAAAGTGTCATGCAAATAACAAGAAGAAGACTGCTTTTCGCAAGTGGGGCCGCTGTTGCTGCTTCAGCCAGCATGTATCCCATATTCAAGCTGGACGCCCAGGGGGTAGCGCCCATGGGTTCCACGGGCATGAAGACACTTGCCGATAAACGCCCGACATTGCATGCGGACGGCATCCGCTTCGGCGCTTACGATCCGCACGGTGATTTCACCGGCCAGACCGGGGTGGCGACGGAACATCTGTTTCTGCCCTGGGAAGACGTGGATCTCGACAGCCTTGCGCTCGCGGACGCCTATGCCCTGGAACGCAAGCGCAATGTCATGATCACGGTTGAGCCCTGGTCCTGGGACGTCAACTGGCGTCTCACCTCCGACGAGTTGCGCCGCAAGGTGCTGGGAGGTGACTACGACAAGAACATGCAGGCGATTGCAGCACGCATGTCGGCCATGAAAAGTCCGCTCATCCTGCGCTGGGGGCAGGAAATGGAAGACACGTCCGGCCGCTTCTCATGGTCGGGGTGGAATCCGCAGGACTACATCACAGCCTATAAGCGCATGGTGGATATGACCCGCAAGGCGGTCCCCGGCGTCAAGATCATGTGGTCTCCGAAGGGGCTCGATGGTCTCAAGGCCTATTATCCCGGCGACAGCTATGCCGACCTGGTCGGCCTTTCGGTCTTCGGTCTCGAGGATTACGACAAGATCGAATATGGCGGGCCGCAGAAGTTCTCCGATCTGCTGCGTAAAGGCTATGGGCTTGTCGAAACCTTCAACAAGCCGATCTGGGTCGCCGAACTCGGTTATGAAGGCGGCGATTCCTATGTTCGCCCGTGGATGAACGACGTGACGCTGAAGCAGGCGGATTTTCCCAGGCTGGAAGAGGTCGTCTATTTCAACGACAAGGACGTGCACAACTGGCCACACAATCTCGGCAAGCCCGACTGGCGCGTGGTGCGCCCTGCAAAGGCTTAACCGAGGCCGAGCGGACCGAGCGGACGCCCGGCCCGCTCGGCCCGCCCGGACATTATCCGCTGATTGCCAGCACCGCCTCCGCCTCATAGATGGCGCAGACGATATGATAGAATGTACTGGCCGGCGCTGGCTCGTCGAGCATTGGCCTGTCGGCCGGCCATTTGTCGAACCACAATCCCCTGACCGGTGTGTCGAGGAAGGGTTGCACCGCGCCGATGGCCCTGAGGCCCGAAGCGAGGTAACGCTGCCGTTCCTCGCCTGATGTGACGCTGGCAAGGCGCACCGCCGCCTTCAGCCATTCTGTCTGCGGCCACAGCCGCGCCAGCCCGTCATGCACCGAAAAATCATCATAGAGGCTCATGATCGCCACCTTGCGGCGCGGGCAGATGCCATGGTCCTCACCGATCTCGAAAAGGCGCTTGGCCTTGTCTATCGCCTCTTCATTATTGCGCAGGCTGCCCCAGCGCACCAGAAGCCACGCCCATTCAAACTGGTGACCCGGTTCCATGATGCGGCCCTTGTCGCCCTCATAGGGCGTCCAGTCATGGCCGAAGAATTCCCGCAATCCGCCATTGCCGCCATCGATGAAGCGGGTCAGCGCAAGATCGGCGATCTCATCGGCCAGCGCTGACCACGGACCCTGCGGGTCCTGCGCTTCCCAGGCGAGCATCGCCTCGAACAGATGCATGTGCGGATTGGAGCAGAGCGGCGTGCGCGGCGGATTTGCCTCCTCGAAGCCGGTGGCGGGATGTTTGTAGTCGCGCTTGAGGATCGCGAGAATGTCGAGCGCCCGGCCGCGCATCTCGTCCTTGCGGTCGGGAAGGGCTGCGGCCGTCTGGGCGGCGGCGAAAAGCGCAAAAGCCTGATTGTAGAGATCGAAGGATGGATCGATCAGCTTCCCGGTCTGGTCGGCGAGGTTGCCGTAAAGGCCGTTATCGAGGCGATAGACCTTTTCGAACCAGGAGAGGCCATGCGAGAGCGCCTCCTTCCAGGGTCCCTGCCAGCCGTACTGGCCGGCGGCGGCGAAACAATAGGCCTGCCGCGGCTGGACGCGGGCGCGGCGGTCATCGGAAAAAACCGGTTTTGCATCCTGGCCGAGGCGCTCGTAAAAACCGCCGTCGGGTCGGGCGGAACCCGCCTCCCACCATAGGGGCAGGGCGTCCTTATCCAGCCATTTCCGTAATGTTCCGATCTCTTCGGCAAGCGCCTGCGCGATGCTCGGAAATTGCACAGTCATGCGTCAACTCTCTGTTTTTACAGTTGAATGAAAAATTAGACCAATAAAAATACGTAATTATGAGGGCAAGTAGACCATGGGACATATTGCACTGCAACCGTAAAAATTATCGACCTGACGTTGAGCCAACCCATACCGCGGCAATTGGTTCCGCCGTCGGGCATGGCCAACATCGGATCCGCAGTGATTCGAAAGCCATAAAGTCTCAGAAATTACAACGGAAATTTGAGATTGCTTATTCGTAGTCCTCACGTATTTCGTAACAATGGTCTGGTCATTAGTGATTCGGTCTCCTTTTAACCTGGGCGGCGTTGGGGAAACAAAGGGGCGCAGGGCAGTGAGATTTTCTGCCTATACTTCATTGCTGTTCTCCGTTGCGGTTCTTGCGGGCTGCAATACTCCTGCGGGCGTTCGGTCGTTCGGAGGCGCGCAGATGTTGTCTCCGTCCGAGGCGCTTGTTTTCCCGCCGCCAGGCGGTCCGGAAATCGTTACCGTCATCAACCGTACCTATTCGAACGCCGTGGCGCAGCAGGTCATATTGCGTTCCGAGGCGGCAACGCCCGGACAGAACTATATCAAGGCGGAATTTTTCGGTCCGCAGCAGGCGGGCGATACCGATCGCGACGCTCTGACGTTCACCGGTTTCAGGGCCGCCTCTGTCGCGCGTGAAATCCGCGCGGAGTTTCCGGGCGAAAACATCGCCATGTCGGCCAATTACCTGCAGAACGGCTACGGCGCCTTTTCCTATGCGGCCGGTAGCGGCAGGGGCGGCGACACCTGTCTTTATGGCTGGCAGGACATACGCTCGCCGGAAAGCATGCGGCAGGATTTCCGCAACCTTGGCCGTATCAAGGTGCGACTGCGGCTCTGCCAGTCGAATGCGAGCGTCGAACGGCTTCTGGCCGTCATGTATAATTACACGATTACCGGCACCTATGCCTCGCAAAGCTGGAACCCCTACGGCACGCCGCAGGCGGTGGACCAGAACCTCGGCCGGCCGGGCCATCCGGTCTATCCTGTCAAGGCGGATGACGTGCCGATGCGGCCTGGGGGCGAAGTGACTGCGAGTGTGCCGAGACCGCCTGTGCGCCGTGCCGCCGCAGCTGTCGCGCCTGTTCGGCCCGAGCCGCAGCCGTTGCCGCCGGTAGCGGCAGTCAGCATTCCGTCGCCAACATCGGCCGGCTTCCCCGCCCAGCCCGCACGGCCTGCCGTGGCTGGCAGCCGCGCGGAAGGTGTGCAGGCGGAGAGCCGGCAGCCTTTGCAGGTTCCGCAGGTGTCCATTCCCTCGCCAGCATGTCTGTCCGGTTCGGGAGCGGCTCAGGGATGCAGATAGGCGCTGGAACAAGGGTAGAAGAGGTCGTTGCAAAAAATCCGGGTAAGAATTCCGGGTGGGGAAAAGAACGGAAAATTTCGGGATGAACAAGGCCATCACGATCATTGTCTGGTTGCTTGTGTCGCTTTGCGTTCTGGCCATCATCACGATGCCGATCAGCCTGCAGACGCATCTGGTCGCCACGGCGATCTCGCTTGTCCTTCTTGCCACGATCAAGAGTTTCAACGGGCAGGGGGCCTGGCGTCTTGTGGCGCTCGGTTTCGGCACGGCCATCGTGCTGCGTTACGTCTACTGGCGCACCACCAGCACCCTGCCGCCCGTCAACCAGCTCGAGAACTTCATTCCGGGCTTTCTGCTTTATCTCGCTGAAATGTACAGTGTCGTGATGCTGGGGCTCAGCCTCGTCATCGTCTCGATGCCGCTGCCTTCGCGCAAGACCCGGCCCGGCTCGCCCGATTATAGGCCAACGGTCGATGTTTTCGTTCCGAGTTACAACGAGGATGCGGAGCTTCTGGCCAATACGCTGGCGGCGGCCAAGAACATGGATTATCCGGCCGACAGGTTCACCGTATGGCTGCTGGACGATGGCGGTTCGGTGCAGAAGCGCAATGCCAGCAATATTGTCGAGGCGCAGGCCGCGCAGCGCCGCCACGAGGAGCTGAAGAAGCTCTGCGAGGATCTCGACGTGCGTTATCTGACGCGTGAGCGCAATGTCCACGCCAAGGCCGGAAACCTCAATAACGGTCTCGCCCACTCGACCGGGGAGCTGGTGACGGTGTTCGATGCCGACCATGCACCCGCCCGTGATTTCCTGCTGGAAACGGTGGGTTATTTCGAAGAGGACCCTCGGCTCTTTCTCGTCCAGACACCGCATTTCTTCGTCAATCCCGATCCCATCGAGCGCAATCTGCGCACCTTCGAGACGATGCCGAGCGAAAACGAGATGTTCTACGGCATCATCCAGCGCGGCCTCGACAAGTGGAACGGCGCATTCTTCTGCGGTTCCGCCGCCTTGCTGCGGCGTGAGGCGCTGCAGGATACCGAAGGCTTCAGCGGTGTCAGCATCACCGAGGATTGCGAAACGGCGCTGGCGCTGCATTCGCGCGGCTGGAACAGCATCTATGTCGACAAGCCGCTGATCGCCGGGCTGCAACCGGCCACTTTTGCAAGCTTCATCGGCCAGCGCAGCCGTTGGGCGCAGGGCATGATGCAGATTCTGATTTTCCGCCAGCCGCTCTTCCGGCGCGGCCTCTCCTTCACACAACGTCTCTGCTACATGTCATCGACGCTGTTCTGGCTGTTCCCGTTTCCGCGCACGATCTTTCTGTTCGCGCCGTTGTTCTACCTGTTCTTCGATCTTCAGATTTTCGTTGCCTCGGGTGGCGAGTTCCTTGCCTATACCGCCGCCTATATGCTCGTGAACCTGATGATGCAGAACTATCTCTATGGCAGCTTCCGCTGGCCGTGGATTTCGGAACTTTACGAATATGTCCAGACGGTTCACCTTCTGCCCGCCGTCGTTTCGGTGATCTTCAATCCGGGCAAGCCGACCTTCAAGGTGACGGCAAAGGACGAATCCATCGCAGAGGCACGGCTTTCGGAAATCAGCCGCCCGTTCTTCGTCATTTTTGCGCTTCTGGTCGTGGCCATGGCCTTTGCCGCCTGGCGCATCTACAGCGAGCCCTACAAGGCGGATGTCACGCTTGTCGTCGGCGGCTGGAACCTGCTCAACCTCATCTTTGCAGGCTGTGCGCTCGGCGTCGTCTCGGAGCGCGGCGACAAATCGGCGTCGCGCCGCATCACCGTCAAGCGGCGCTGTGAGGTCAAGCTTGAGGGTAGCGAGGCATGGGTGCCGGCTTCCATCGAGAACGTCTCGGTGCATGGCCTGCTGATCAATCTGTTCGACAATTCTACCGCAATCGAAAAGAACACGACAGCGATCGTGAAGGTCAAACCCCATAGCGAGGGCGTACCGGAAACCATGCCCATCAATGTCGTCCGGACAGTTCGCGGCGAAGGGTTCGTTTCAATCGGCTGCACTTTCTCGCCGCAGCGCGCCGTCGATCATCGCCTGATCGCCGACCTCATCTTTGCCAATTCCGAACAGTGGAGCGAGTTCCAGCGCGTGCGCCGCAAGAACCCCGGCCTTATTCGCGGCACGGCGATCTTCCTGGCGATTTCACTCTTCCAGACGCAGCGCGGCCTTTTTTATCTGGCCAAGGCACTCCGGCCAGCCTCCAAAACCGTCAAACCTGTCGGAGCCGCGAAATGACCGGCCGCAAAACGATCAGGAGTTCGCTGGCAGTGCTGATGTGGGGAGCCGCTGCAACCGGTGCTGTGGCGCAGTCCTCACCTTTCGACATGTCGCCCGAAAGGCCGTCCCAGACCACGCCGGCACCCGTGCCGCCGCCCGCCATACCTCCGTCAGCACCTCGCCAGCAAGCTCCGGCTCAGATCCCGCCGCCGCCGCAGGTTCAGCCGTCACAAGCGCAACCGCCACAGCGCCCGGCTGCCGTTCCCCCGGCACCTTTGCCTCCCGTCACGGTCCCTGCGCGTCAGGAAAGTGCAAGGCCTGCACCGGCCCAGGCGTCGTCATTGGCCGCCGACAGCCGCCGCCGTTATATATTGCCCTACGAAAAGCTCAGCCTTTCCGGTGAGATAGACAGGCGGCAATGGAGTATCTACCTCACTCCGGAGCAGGTGAATGCCGCCGTTGCGCTGAATATCGGTTATCAGAACGCCATTGTGGTCGCACCTGAAAGTTCGAATTTTCAGGTCAGCCTGAACAATGTTTCACTCGATGCCGCGCGTATCGAAGCGCCCGACAGCGAAGGCAATGTTTCGCTCAAAATTCCGCCCGGCGTCTTGCAGGTTGGGGCGAATGTCGTGACGCTTGGCGTGCAGCAGCGCCACAGGACCGATTGCACAATCCAGTCCACCTACGATCTGTGGACCGATGTCGATCCGGCGAGCACCTATATCGCCTTCAATGCCGATGTCGCCGGCAACTTTGCCAATATAGACGATATTCAGGCAACCGGGCCGGATGGCAAGGCGGCAACCTCAATCGAGATCGTCGCGCCGGGGCTTGGCAATCCGGCATTTGCGGATTCGCTCCTGCGGCTCTCGCAGGCTCTGGCGCTCAGAACCCAGATGCCGAACCAGACGATCCGTTTCGTTTCTGCGCCGTCCACCGAACCAAGGGCTGGAACGCTGGTGGTCCTCGTCGGCACCGCGCGTGAGATTGAGGGCCTTTCCAGCGCACTGCCGCCCGAGGCATCGGCGGGCACCTTTGCCGGTTTCGGCAGTGCCGCGCCGGGTGGCCTCTCTCCGCTCTTCGTCAGCGGCCCGACCACGCAGGCGGTGCAGGCGGCGATAGAAACGCTGTTTTCGTCCATTTCGCGCACGCCCGGTGCGCAGAGAACGACCTTTTCGACCCGCAGCTGGCACGCGCCGGATGTCCCGCTCATCATGTCGGACCGCCGCATCGCTCTTTCCGAGCTGGGTATAGAGAGCGCTGAATTTAGCGGACGGCGTTTCCGCAACGAGTTCTACATCGGCATGCCTGCCGATTTTTATGCCTCTGCCTATGGCGAGGCGTCCCTGCTGCTCGATGCCGCTTATTCGTCGCAGGTATTGCCCGGCAGCCATATCGACATCTACGTCAATGACGAGATCGCCTCGACGGTGCCGATTTCCAACAATGGCGGCGGTATTTTCCGGCATTTGCCCATCAAGGTGACGATGCGGCATTTCAAGCCGGGTCCGAACAAGGTGACCATCGAGGCCGTTTTGATGACTGCGCAGGATCAGGCCTGTGCGCCCGGCGCACCGGCCAGCGCGACCCCGCGCTTTGCGCTGTTCGATACTTCGGAAATCCAGGTGCCGGATTTCGCGCGGATCGGCCGCAAGCCGGATCTGGCGGCGATGGCGGGTGCCGGGCAGCCCTACAGGGCGGCCGGAGGCCCTGTCGCCCTGTCGCTCGATCGTTTCGATACCGATACGATGTCGGCGGCCGCGACGCTCATCAGCCGGCTTGCAAGTGTGTCCGGGCATCCGATCAATGTCGAAACCGTCGCCTCGCCGCTGGTGATCGGTGATCGCGACGCCCTGTTCGTCGGAACGATTTCTCAAATTCCGCAGGCGCTGATCAGCCAGTTCAATCTCGTTCCTTCCAGCCAGATATCCTGGAAGATCGGGACCGGCGTTCAGCCGCCCGCCCAAAACAGCGATACCCTCTTCAACGACTGGCGCGAGCGGGTGGATGGCGGCGTCTGGGAGGGACAGGTCTCCTCCCTGGAGGAGTGGATGAAGCGGAATTTCGACCTCAGTTCGGATACGCTGCGTTTCCTGCCTGCACCAGAGCAGCCTTATGCACCGCCCGGAAATGTCTCCTTCATGATGGCACAGGGCCTCAGCCCTTCCGGTGAAGGGGTCTGGACACTTGCCACGGCGCCAACGTCGGCGGAGCTTCGGGACGGCATGACGGCGATGGTGCGGGAAAACCATTGGCGAGACGTTACCGGACGGGTCGCCGCTTACGACGCCACGGCCGAAAAGATCGAGACGGTGGAGGTTGAGAGGCCGTATTTTTATACGACACGGGATTTCTCTCTCTCCAACTGGAGGCTGATTGCCGCAAACTGGCTGTCCTCCAACGTGCTTTCCTATTCGCTGGCGTTTATCGGTTTCGTGTCGCTTCTGGGCCTCGCCACCTTCGTGATGCTGCGTTTGATGGGGCGACATCGATGACATCAGGGGTTTTGAGATTTGTCGGCATTTTTTGTCTTTCGCTGATGGCGCTCACCGCAAACATCTCCGGCAGCCGCGCCGCATCGGTCTCGCCAGAGGCATGGGCGGCCTATAAAGGCGTGTTCCTTGATCCCGGCGGGCGTATCATCGACACAG
Organism: Agrobacterium sp. GW821-FHT14E08; assembly: GCF_058803865.1. NCBI lineage: Bacteria > Pseudomonadati > Pseudomonadota > Alphaproteobacteria > Hyphomicrobiales > Rhizobiaceae > Agrobacterium > Agrobacterium sp. GW821-FHT14E08. The sequence goes on from NZ_JBXAPJ010000003.1 coordinate 658,269, forward strand.
GCAACGGCAATATCAGCCACAGCGAAGGGCAGGGCTATGGCATGTGGCTTGCTGTTCTTTCCGATAATCTTGCCGATTTCGAGCTGATCTGGAGTTTCACCCGCACCGAACTGCTCGTGCGCGATGACGGGCTTTCGGCGTGGAAATGGGATCCCCGTACCAGACCGCATGTGACTGATATCAACAACGCCACGGATGGCGACATTCTGATCGCTTACGCGCTGGCGCTGGCCGCCGGACAATGGAACCGGCAGGACTATGCCGAGGCCTCGGCAGCCATTGCATCCGCCATCCTGAAGAAGACCGTCGTGCAGCGCAGCGGTAGGACGTTGCTTTTGCCGGCCGCCAGCGGTTTTGGTGAGAATGATCGGGATGACGGGCCGGTGGTCAATCCCTCCTATCTGATCTTCGAGGCCTTTCCGGTCCTTAATCTCGTCGCGCCATCGCCGCTCTGGAAGGCCCTTGCCGATGATGGGGCGGCGCAGATTGGCGCATTCGCCTTCAGCGATAAAAAACTGCCGGCTGACTGGGTGTCGGTGAAGACCAAACCGCAGCCGGCCTCGGGTTTTCCGGCAGAGTTCGGCTATAATGCGGTGCGGATACCACTTTATCTTTCGAGGGCAAAAATGGGCTCGCCGGAACTGCTTGCCCGGTTGAAAGGCGGCATGACACTGGAAAGCGGTGCAGCCGGGACCTTCGATCTCAAGAACGGCACGGTCAAGGACGTGCTGTCAGATCCCGGTTATCGCATCATTCCGGCGCTGGCAGCCTGTGCGGCGGGCGGCGCGAGCGTTCCCGCTGAACTGAAGAGCTTCCAGCCAACGCTTTATTATCCTTCTACATTGCATCTTCTGGCATTGTCGTTTCTGGCAAGGAATAACGGGGAATGCCGATGAACAAGCCTCTGTCGACCTCGGCTCTCATCCTGCTTCTGATTGCGCTTGCCGCCTTCCACTGGCGTGACAGCATTCTCGGGCGGGTGTCGGATGTGCATACTTCGGCGGTCGGTGACAATCGTGCGGTGCCGCGCATATCGCCGGCGACGGCCAATCCTGCGCAGATCAATGCTTTCCTCCAGAACCGCGAAATGGCGCAGGTAACGCAGCCTGCGACGCCACCGGTCACGGTGCCCGCGACTGACCCGCAGCCGATGGTGCAGACTGAGACCCGCGGACAGACATCGCAGCCACAAACGGCGCAGGTGCCGGCACCGCGAGCGACCCAGCCGGCAGCACCCGATATGCCTGATGTCGATCTCAGTGCGCTGCGCTATTTCGCGGCTAAGGGCGATACCCAGCGCCTTCAGGCTGAAATTGCCCGCCTTCGCACGCTTTATCCCAACTGGACGCCGCCTGCCGATCCGCTCGCCATTCCTGAGAACGGCGATCCGCAGCTTGATGCCATGTGGCAGCTTTATACCGACGGCCGTTATGCCGAAGTACGGAAAGCGATTGCCGACCGGCAGCAGACGGAGCCCGGCTGGCAACCGCCCGACAATCTGACGGGCATGCTTTCGCTTGCCGAAGCCCGCCAGCGCCTCGTCAACGCTTCCGATCTCAAGCAATATGCGACGGTTGTGGACGCGGCCGCCAACAATCCCGGCCTGCTCACCTGCAGCGAGGTGGATGTGCTGTGGCGTGTTGCCGATGCTTTTGCCAATACCGACCGGATGGGACGGGCGCGGGACGCCTATCTTTACATTCTCAGCAATTGCACGGTGCCAAGCGACCGGCTCGCCACGGTGCAGAAGGCATCAGCGCTTCTGCCATCGCAGATGATGGACGAGTTGCTGGCCAAGGAAAAACCCGGTGTGGACGGTCAGCTGGAATTCGAGCCGGTCAAGAATGATCTCGCCCGCCAGTTCGTGGCAAAGGCGGGGGAGAAAGAGGGCATTTCCGTTCCCTCCGCTTACCTGATGCGGCTCGAAAGGCTTGCGGAGACAGACAAGCTTGCAAGCGATGCCCTGTTGCTCGGCTGGTACAATATCCGTCAGAAGAACATGACGGAGGCGGAAAAGTGGTTCCGCAAGGCACGTGAAGAGGAAGACGGCGCATCGGCCTCGCAGGGGCTGGCGCTTGCGCTGATTGACCGCAACGAGCCGCGTGAGGCCGAAGACGTCATGTATAAATGGCGTAATGCATCCGATGATGCGCTTGCGACCTATCTTGCCGCGACCGCCAATCTTCTGGCGCTTGAGCCGCCTGTCGTGTTGCCGCCGGACGTGTTGCAGCGCATCGCAGCGGAAACGATGACCCGCAAGGATGCCGCGACCGCGCAGCAATTCGGCTGGTATTCGCTTGCCTTCCGGCAAACGCAGCTTGCGTTGCAATGGTTCGGCACGGCGCTTGGCTGGAAAGCGGATGATGAGCCTTCGGCCTATGGCATGGCGGTCAGCTATCACGATCTGCGCAATCTCGCCGGGCTGCGCGGCATCCAGCAGCAATGGGCAAGCCGGTCACAACGCATTGCCGATGTCGGAACGGCACGCATGGTGGACCAATCCATGCAGCCGATTGCACCCGCTACCGCGCCGCCTGCCACCGCCGCGTCTCAGGCAACAACGTCCGCGCCCTATACGCCTCAGGCAGCAGAGACGGTGGTGGCTTACAGCCAGCCGCCTGTAGTCCAGCAGCCAGCCCCGGAACCCTCGCGCAAGCAGGCGCGCCTGCCGTCGCAGACGCAAAGGACGAGCAGTGCCGCCTCGCGCCCACGTTCCTGCGCCGTCTATCCCGATCCGCAGCGCCTGCCGGCGCAGCAGGCGCTTGATCTCGGCTGGTGCCTGATGGAAACGAACCGTCCGGCAGAGGCCCTGAAGGCCTTCGAATCCGCCATTGCAAGCGGTCAGTCCACAGTGAAAAGCGATGCGGCCTATGGTCAGAGCCTTGCCTATCTGCGCATGGGGCTGACGGACCATGCTGCCGTTTCGGCGACGAAATCCCAGATGGAGCGTCCACGGGCGACGGAATTGCAGGTCTCGATCCTGGCCGACAGGGCGGTTTCAGCCTTCCAGTCGAAACGTTATGCGGAAACGCTTCTCCTGCTCGATCAACGGGCGCGGCTTGCCGATGAACGAACCGATTTGATGGTGCTGCGCGGATATTCCTACCTTGCCATGCGCCGCTATGCCGACGCTGCGCAGATTTTCGAAAGCCTGACGTCCATCGGCGATAAGGAAGGCATCAGGGGACTGGCTGCGGTCCGCGCCGCCAGACCCAGCAATGGGCCGCAGGGCGGCGGCTGACGGCGGCGGCTAAAGAGTGGCCGCTGCTTATCCCGCGTCGGTGAGATTGCGAATGATGCGCATGAAGATGCGTGCGCCGATATCGATCAGCCCGTCCGGAAAGTCATAGTCGGGATTGTGCAGGTTAGGATAGTCCCTGCCAGCGCCCAAGAAAAACATTGCCGATGACGAGACGGCGCGGAAGCGGCCGAAATCCTCCGAAGCCCGCATGGGCAGACCTTCCGAGCTGCTTGAAACTTTCTCCTCCACCAGCGCCTGCAGGATATGGGCGACGGCTTCCGGTGCATTCTCGCAATGCAGGAAAATATCGTCATAGCTGATGTCGAGGGTCAGTTGCTGTTCATCCGCGATCTTCTTCGCCAGCAATTCCGCGTCCGCGCAAAGCTTTTCCATTCGGTCGTCGGTCAGCGTCCTGAGCGTCGCCCAGATTTCCGCATCAGCCGGGGAAATGCCGAAGGCGGCCTCGCCCATGGCGGCGTGGGTGATCGTCACCATCGAAAAATCGGGCTGCGGCGGGAAACCGAAACCGAGATCGGTCAAAGCCGGCATCAGTTCTGATATTGCCCGCATCGGCGAGACGCCGTGCTCCGGGGAGGAGGCGTGCGCGGTCTTGCCGGAAAGACGGATCTTGATGCCGCGCGAGGCGCAGTTGACCGGCCCTTCCACCACGCTGACATGCCCGAATGGCAGGCCGGGAAGATTGTGCAACGAGAAAGAATAATCCGGCTTTATCGCGCCAAATCGCGGATCGGCGATAACAGCCGCCGCCCCCGCACCGGTTTCTTCCGCCGGCTGGTAAAGCAGGATGACGCTGCCGGTCTCAGGGCGTTTTCTGGAAAGGCCGAGCGCCAGCGCTGTCAGAATGGTTGAATGGCCGTCATGGCCGCAAAGATGGCCCTTGCCATCGGTGCCTGAGCGGTATTCGGCCTCGCTTTTTTCGTGAACGGGCAGCGCGTCGAGTTCCGAGCGGATGAGGATCGCCGGACCGCTTTTTCCGCTGTCATAGACCGCTGCCATGCCGTGGCCGCCGAGATCGGCAAGAATCCGGTCCGGTTTTGCCTTCGCAAGGAAATCGCGGATGCGCCGCGCCGTTTCCTTCTCCTCGCCGGAAATTTCCGGATGACGGTGCAGATCATGACGCAGCTCGATGAGGTCGAGCATATCCCTGTTGGTCAGAAACATATAAAATCCTTGCAAGTCGTCCGGCCGGTTTTGCCTGCCGCAACTTACAGATCATTCCGTTCAATGCAAAACCTTTGGCGGGTGCCAGCGCTTGCCCGTCGTTTTCGGTTTGGCGGCAAGCGTGATGACATCGGCAGGGATTGTAGCCTTCGCTTTCGGCAGATCCAGCCGGGCAAGGGCTGCGCGCGCCTTTTGCGCATATTCCAGATGTGTCGCGTCATCCGAATGGTAGTGTTGCAGCCTGTCGAGGATTTCCGCGCCTTCCACCGTCCTTTCGGCGGCGATGAGGGCGACGGCGCATTTATAGAGCGCCTCGCGATGGAAGGGGGCGCGATTGGTCACCTGACGGAAGGCCTCGGAAGCCTCATTATATTGCTGTTGCGCGAGCCGCGTTTCGCCGATGCGCATCCACAAAAGAACAGGGTCCTGACCGCTGCCGAGAAGCCCGAGGAATGCGATTTCCGCTTCCCGGAAGTCGCCGCGGTCAAATGTCAGGTTGGCCAGTCCGAATTGCGCGCCGATATGATCGGGCGCTGCCGCCAGCACCTGGGAAAAGGCGATATTGGCGGCCGCCTTCTTGCCCATCTTGTAAAGCTTGAGGCCCTCCTGATAGACGAAGCGTATGCTGCGCGGGTGGAGCGTGCCACCGAGGTTATCGCCGGAGCGGGTGCGGAAAAGCGTGCAGCTTAGCCTGTGCTCCTCCGGTCCGAAGAAATATTTATATGGCTCGTTGCCGCGCAGGAAATCATAGGTCTTGAAACCCTGCTCGATCGCCCTGCGGATGCAGTGCCCGTGCAGCACCAGCCCGGGTGAGGGGGTCTTCCAGTTCTCGTCGCGACCGGTGATGTAGAACAGAACCGACATTTTCTGTCGGTCGATGATGTTGGCCAGCGCCCCGAGCGGCTGGTCGCCGAACCAGAGGACCGGCACTTCCAGATCGCCGCGAATATAGACATCCATCAGCATCTGCCGCGTTGCGCCGATCAGCAGTTCCGTGCGTTCCTTGCCCTTGTGCGGCGCCCAGCGGATACGCCAGAAATCAAACAGGATGTCCATGTCCCGCTTGATCGTATCCCGCGTTGCGAAGGTGATGCGATATTCGTCGCCGCCCTCCACCTTCCTCATGAAACGACGCAGCTTTTGACGGGTCTGGCTGCTCATGTGGCTGTCGAGATAGCCGTCAAACGTGTCTGGAAGGGCCACGACCGGGCAGATGCAATTGTTGATGTTGTAGGGGTTGGTCGGCATGTTGTCTCGGAACATGACAAGCGGCCCCTGAAGCGCGCGGATCATCGCGTCGCGCCGCTCCGGTGGACCGGAGAGATAGTCCAGTTTGAGTTCGGTCCAGTTCTGTTGCCGAATATAGGAACAGAAACCGGCAACCGCTTGATTTTCATATTCCGGCAGGGTGATGAAGCCGGTGTAATCCGCCGCCGCATTGCCGGCCATGACGATGCTGTCGTGGAAGCGTCCGGTTTTCTTGTCCGGTTCGGTGACGATGCGCAGCGGAAAAAATGCGACATAGGGCGATCCTTCCGGGCGTTCCCTGAGCGCCAGGATGAACCATCGTTTACGGCGCGGCATGTAATCCCGCAGCCAGCCCCAGGACAGGAAATGCCGGGAATGGGGATCGGCCATGAACACCGCTTCCCAGTTTGGCCGGATCGCCTCGAAGCCGGCGTCCGTGTCGATGATGTCGATACGCATTCTTGCCCCCTCCCAATACTGATCACACATTCGGGAGGTTTCATTTTATGGGCAAATGGCTGGCTTCAAATATTCCCTTCGGGTGAAAGGCCTGCATCAAATGGGATTAGCCCGTCGCTCGTCTTCCAACGTTCTGCCGCGACAAAAAAGCCCTTGTTCGTCGATTGTAACTCTCTAACATGCGGGCTGAATGCACGCCCGGCTCAACGGTCCGCATGGCACAGGAGTTCTCATATGGCTGTTCCTTATATGCTTCTGACCGGCGCCAGCCGCGGAATAGGGCATGCCACCGTCAAATTGTTTCAGGAAAAAGGCTGGAGAATCCTTACCGTATCGCGGCAACCCTTTTCGGAGGAGTGCCGCTGGCCTTCGGCGCGGGAGAGCCATATCCAGGCCGATCTCGAGGACCTCTCCCGCATCGACCAACTGGCAGATGAAGTGCGCTCGCGCCTGCCGGAGGGAAAGCTTGCCGCTCTCGTCAACAATGCGGGCATCTCGCCAAAGGGCGAAGGCGGAAGCCGTCTTGGCGTTGCCGATACCACGGCCGACATCTGGACACGGGTGCTCAACGTCAATCTTGTCTCGACGGCGCTGCTTGCCCGCGCGCTTCTGCCGGAACTGGAGGCGGCGAAGGGTTGTATCGTCAACGTCACATCCATCGTCGGCTCGCGGGTGCACCCTTTTGCCGGCGTGGCCTATGCGACATCGAAGGCGGCGCTCGCGGCCTTGACGCGGGAGCTGGCGCATGAATTCGGCCCGCGTGGCGTGCGCGCCAACGCCATCGCACCCGGCGAAATCAACACCGCGATCCTTTCTCCGGGAACCGCCGAACTGGTGGAGGCGCAGGTGCCGCTCGGACGGCTCGGCACCACGGCCGAGGTGGCGCAGACCATCCATTTTCTCTGCTCGGAGCAGTCGAGCTATATCAACGGCGCGGAAATTCACATCAATGGCGGCCAGCACGTCTGACGCTTCAGCCCATCCAACCGAAACGGAGCCCTCACCCATGACCATTCTGCCGAATTCCGTCGAGGCACGCGATATCGCCTACCAGATGCATCCGAACGTCAACCTGCGCAAATTCGAGAAGACCGGCGGTCTGGTGATCGAAAGCGGCGACGGTATCTATGTGACTGATAGCAGCGGTAAGCGCTATATCGAGGCAATGGCGGGGCTGTGGTCGGTGGCGCTCGGTTTCGGCGAACAGCGGCTGGTGGACGCGGCGACAAAGCAGATGCAGAAGCTGCCCTATTACCACACCTTCTCCTACAAGACGCACGGCCCGTCCGTCGATCTTGCCGAGTTGCTGATCGAGCTTTCGCCGGTGCCGATGTCGAAGGTGCATTTCACCTCTTCGGGGTCCGAGGCCAACGATCTTGTCGCCAAGATGGTGTGGTATCGCTCCAATGCGCTTGGCAAAAGGGAGAAGAAGAAGATCATTGGCCGCATCAAGGGCTATCATGGCGTGACGATTGCTTCCGCATCGATCACCGGCCTGCCGCGCAACCACGAGAGCTTCGACCTGCCGCTGGACCGCATGCTGCATACCGCCTGCCCCTCCTATGTGCATTTCGGAAGGGACGGCGAAAGCGAGGCGGAGTTCACCGCACGCATCCTGAAAGAACTGGAGGACCTGATCCTCAGCGAAGGTCCCGAAACCATCGCAGCCTTCTGGGGTGAGCCGGTGATGGGTGCCGGCGGTGTTCTTCTGCCACCCGAAGGTTATTGGGAAGGCGTGCAGGCAATCCTGAAGAAATACGACATTCTGCTTGTCGTGGACGAGGTGATCTGTGGTTTTGGCCGCACGGGCAAGATGTTCGCCTGCGAGACCTATGGCATCAAGCCGGATGTGCTTGTCGTTTCCAAGCAGATATCCTCATCCTACATGCCGCTTTCGGCGATCATCATGAATGATAATTTTTACCAGCCGATCGCCGATGAGTCCGACCGCATCGGCTCCTTCGGCCATGGTTACACCGCCTCCGGCCACCCGGTTGCGACGGCCGTAGGGCTGGAGAACCTGAAGATCATTCAGGAGCGCGATCTGGTCGGCAATGTCGCCCGGCTGGAGGGCAGGTTCCTCGATCATCTGAAGGCGCTTGCCGATCACCCGCTGGTGCACTCCTCGCGCGGTGTCGGTCTTCTCGGCGCGCTGGAGATAAAGCCATGGGAAGGCACAAAGCCGGGCGATGCGACGCTCGCCATCGCCGCTGCCATCGAGGAAGAGGGTGTGATCACCCGCCCGATCGGCGAATCTATCTGCTTCTGCCCGCCGCTGATCATCACCGCCGAGCAGCTCGATGACCTGTTTGCCGGTGTGAAGCGTGGTCTGGACAAGGCTGCGTCGGCACGCACCTGATGACTTTGCGAATGTCCCGGCCGTTCATCCGGCCGGGCAGCGCTGTTCGCCCGCCTTATCCGCGATATGCCACAAGCACCGCGCCGCAGGCGATCAGCACTACGCCCAGCCAGTTGGGCAGCGACAGCCGTTCCCCCAGAAACAGAACCGCGAAGACGGCGACGAAGACGACGCTGAGCTTGTCGATGGGGGCGACGCGGGCGGCGTCGCCGATTTTCAGCGCCCGGAAATAACATATCCACGAGGCGCCGGTCGCCAGACCCGAAAGCACGAGAAAAATCCACGTCCGTGCCGAAAGGGTGGAGGGCTGCTGCCAGTTGCCGGTCACATAAACCATCAGGCCGGCGGCGGCGAGGATGACGATGGTGCGGATGAAGGTGGCGAAATCGGAATTGACATTTTCGATGCCGACTTTCGCAAAAATCGCGGTCAATGCCGCGAAAGCCGCCGATAACAGCGCCCAGAATTGCCAGGCCAGAAACAGGTTCTTCATATGGGCCTACTCCGTTCTTCGCATTCGTTCTTCCTATTCGGCTCTACAGCATCGGAAAGCTTATAAAAACCGTTTTCAGTGCGCGGGAAGGCTTGAACGATGAAAGGCCGGAGCATCGATCCCGATGCGCCGGCCTTCATGCGAGAGCCTGCCCGGAAAACCGGGACAGGCCGGACCTTGGGAGGTCGTATTATTCGGCGGGCTGAACCGAAGCCGGAAGCTGATCCACATCGGCGATACCGGTGAATTCTTCCTTGCCGCTCAGGACGCGGGCAAGCTGGTCCTGATCCAGTTCGCCTTCCCAACGGGCAACGACGATGGTGGCGACCGCATTGCCGACGAAGTTGGTGAGGGCGCGGCATTCCGACATGAAGCGGTCGATGCCGAGGATCAGCGCCATGCCGGCGACCGGAACCGAAGGCACGACGGAGAGCGTTGCGGCGAGCGTGATGAAGCCCGCGCCGGTGATGCCGGCAGCACCCTTGGAGGAGAGCATGGCCACCAGCAGCAGCAGGATCTGTTCACCGAAGGACAGGTGGATGCCGGTCGCCTGCGCGATGAACAGAGCCGCCAGCGTCATGTAGATGTTGGTTCCGTCAAGGTTGAAGGAATAACCGGTGGGGATGACGAGGCCAACGACGGAGCGCTTGCAGCCGGCCTTTTCCATCTTGCTCATCAGGCCCGGCAGGGCGGCTTCGGAAGACGAGGTGCCGAGAACCAGAAGCAGTTCTTCCTTGATGTAGCGGATAAGCGCGACGATGGAGAAGCCGTTATAACGGCAGACGGCGCCGAGAACCACGAACACGAACAGGAAGGACGTGACGTAGAAGGTGCCGATCAGCATTGCGAGGTTGGTGACGGACGAGATGCCGTATTTGCCGATGGTAAACGCCATGGCGCCGAAAGCGCCGATGGGGGCGGCCTTCATCAGGATCGCGACCAGCTTGAAGATCGGATACATCAGGGCATGCATGAAATCGGTGACGGGCTTGCCCTTTTCACCAACGATGCCGAGCGCGATACCGAACAGAACCGAGAAGAACAGTACCTGCAGAATGTCACCGCTGGCGAATGCACCGACGATGGTGGTCGGGATGATGTTCATCAGGAAGCCGGTGATGGTCTGCTCATGAGCCTTGTCGGCGTAGGTCGCGACGGCCTTGGCATCCAGCGTGGAAGGATCGATGTTCATGCCGGCGCCAGGCTGCACGGTGTTGGCGACGATGAGGCCGACAATGAGCGCGAGCGTGGAGAAGACCAGGAAGTAGATCATGGCCTTGCCGGCCACGCGGCCCACCTTCTTCATGTCGTTCATGCCGGCAATGCCGGTTGCGACGGTGAGGAAGATGACGGGAGCGATGATCATCTTGACGAGACGGATGAAGCCGTCACCCAGTGGCTTCAGCTCTTCGCCGAAGGCAGGATAGAAATGGCCAAGCGCGATACCGGCGATAATGGCCACCAGAACCTGGAAATACAGGTGCTTGTAAAATGGCAGTTTGGCGTGGCCCGCGGCCACGGCTGTCGTATCGATCATGTTTTTTCCTCCTCGGCCTCACCCTGCCTTTATTGGCCTCCCGGGTTCGCCGTGACGTTGACGGCTTCGCGCCGATTGCGGAGTCATGTGCAATACGCATGCCAGACTTGCTTATTTGGTGTAACTGACTGATTTAAAAAGTAGTTTTAATTGGCACTTCGCTGGCTCACAGCCATTTGTGCGGAATTCCGGACAAAATCTCTTGCGGTCTGTGTGTAAATCCGCACAATCAATGCATGACTTATCAGGATCAGGCACCTCATTCCCAGGCGAAGCGGCGGGCGCAATGGCTGGCGTTGGCCGGCCTGTGGCTGCTTGTCAGTCTGGGTATCCTGCTGGTGGCCGATGAATTCGCGCGTAACCAGGCGATGCGTACCGCCGCGTCCGAGGCTTCCACGGATGCAGAGCTGAAAATTGCCCTTCTGAATGTCGCGCTGGAGAGGCCGCGCGCCATTCCGCTGGTGCTGTCGGGTGATCCTGATCTTGCGGCGGCGCTGGACGGCGGTGGCCCTGCCGCCCTCGACCGGTTGAACCGCAAGCTGGAAGGGCTGATCGAGGGCACGCAATCCTCTGTCATCTATGTGACCGGGCCGACCGGATTGACCATCGCTTCCAGCAACTGGCGGCAGGCGGATAGTTTCGTCGGCTCCAATTATGCGTTCCGCGAATATTTTCAGGCGGCGATGAATACCGGCATGTCCGAACATTATGCGCTCGGCAATGTCAGCCGCCGGCCGGGTCTTTACATCTCCCGCCGCATTGATGCCGCGGACGGGCGGCCGCTCGGTGTCGTCATCGCCAAGGTCGAGTTCAACCGTCTGGAGGCGGATTGGAATATTGGCGGCAAGCCGGTCTATGTGGTGGATAGAAACGGCGTTGTGCTGATGACCAGCGTACCGGAATGGCGCTTCAAAACCGTCGCACCCATTGACGAGGCGCGGCGGAAAACCATTTCCGAAAGCCTGCAATTCGGCAATGAGACGCTTTCATTATTGCCATTCCGGGCGGCCCGGTCGCCGCAGGATGGTGCCCCACTCATCCATGTTGACGAACCCGGCCGCGAGCGCGGCGATTATTTGCGGCTGGAAACGCCGGTACCGACGACCTCATGGACGCTGCATTATCTGCAACCCGTCGCACCGGCGCTGAATGCCGCCATCCGCGAGGGCCGGGTGGTGGCGCTGGCGACGCTGATGCCGCTGATGGCGCTTTCGGCCCTGTGGCTGTGGCGCAGGCACAAGGCGCTTAAGGAAAAGGAAGAGGAGCAGCGCGCCCGCACCGAGCTGGAAATGAAGGTGCAGGAGCGGACCCGCGACCTGACGAAGACCCGCGACCATCTGCAGGCTGAAATCGCCCTGCACGAAAAGACCACGGGTGAGTTGCGCAACGTGCAGCATGAATTGGTGCAGGCCAACCGCCTTTCCATTCTGGGGCAGGTGGCGGCCGGTGTGGCGCATGAGATCAATCAGCCGGTAGCGACCATCCGCGCCTTTGCCGACAATGCCCGCACCCTGCTCAAACGCGACCGCATGTCGGAGGCCATCGAAAACCTCGAAAACATCGCGGCGCTGACCGAGCGTATCGGCACGATTACCGGCGACCTGAAGATATTGGCCCGCAAGGGTCGCACCGCTGCTGAGCCTGTCAGTGTCAGACTGGTCATCGAAGGTGCGGTCATGCTGCTGCGCAGCCGTTTTTCCGGCCAGATGGATGCGCTGGATATCGTGTTGCCGGATCAGGAGCTGAAGGTGCTCGGCAGCCGTATCCGGCTGGAGCAGATCCTCATCAATCTTCTGCAAAATGCGCTGGAAGCCACTGAAGCAATTGACGCCGCCCGCGTGGAGGTGCGCGTGCGCGATGAAGGCGACATGGTCGTGCTTTCCGTCAGTGACAATGGTACGGGCATTCCAGAGGCCATCCGCGCGCAGCTTTTTTCACCCTTCAACACCTCCAAGGAAAGCGGCCTTGGCCTTGGCCTCGTCATATCAAACGATATTGCTTCGGACTATGGCGGGCGTATCGAGGTGGCGAGCGGCCCGGCGGGCACGTGTTTTTCCGTATATCTGAAGCGAGCATGACATGACGGTGGATGGAACCATATTCCTGGTGGACGACGATTCCCAGCTGCGCAAGGCGATGGTGCAGACGCTGGAACTCGACGGACTGCCGGTCACCTCCTTTTCCCGTGCCGAGCAGGCGCTGGCGGCCCTGAACGAGGATTTTGACGGCGTCGTCATCACTGATGTACGCATGCCCGGCATGACCGGGCTCGAATTTTTCGACCATGTCCGCAAGATCGATGCCGATCTTCCGGTCATTCTCATCACCGGCCATGGCGATGTGCCGATGGCGGTCGATGCGCTTCACAATGGCGCCTATGATTTCATCGCCAAGCCCTTTCCCGCCGAACGCATGGTGGAAAGCGCCCGCCGGGCGCTGGAAAAGCGCCGCCTCGTGCTGGAAAACCGGGCGCTTCGCCAGGCGGCGGGGCAGGCGGAGGATGATTTACCACTGATCGGCCAGACGCCCGCCATGGAGCGCCTGCGAACTACGCTGCGGCACATTGCCGATACGGATGTGGATGTGCTGGTGGCGGGCGAGACGGGCAGCGGCAAGGAAGTGGTGGCAACGGCGCTTCATCGCTGGAGCAAGAAACGCTCAAAGGGCAATTTCGTGGCGCTGAATTGCGGGGCGCTGCCGGAAACGGTGATCGAAAGCGAGCTTTTCGGCCATGAGCCGGGGGCTTTCACCGGCGCACAGAAAAAGCGCGTGGGCCGCATCGAACATTCCAGCGGCGGCACGCTGTTTCTGGACGAAATCGAGAGCATGCCGCTTGCCGTACAGGTGAAAATGCTGCGCGTTCTGGAAATGCGCGAGGTCTCGCCGCTTGGTTCAAATGAGGAGCGCCCGGTCGATATCCGCGTGGTGGCGGCGGCCAAGGTCGATCTTGGCGATCCTGCCGAACGCGGCACGTTTCGTGAGGATCTCTATTACAGGCTGAATGTGGTGACGCTGTCCATTCCGCCGCTGCGCGAACGCAAGGCGGATATTCCGCTCTTGTTTTCCCATTTCGTCACCAAGGCGGCCAACCGTTTCAACATGCCGGTGCCGCAGATCAGCGCCGGCATTTCCCGCCGCCTTAACGACCACGACTGGCCGGGCAATGTGCGCGAACTCGGGCATTTCGCCGAGAGGGTGGTGCTGGGGTTGGAGACGGAAACGGCGACCGCGCCCGCGTTGCAATCCACAATCCCCGCTTCCGGAACCCTGCCGGAGCGCATGGACGAGATCGAGGCGCGCATCATCCGCGAAACGCTGGAACAATCGAATGGCGACGTGGCGGAAACGATCGCGACGCTCGGCATTGCCCGCAAGACCTTTTACGACAAGCTGCAACGCCATGGCATCAACCGGGCGGATTATGTGAGAAGCGGCACGGCGTAAGACGGCGCGAAGCGCGGATGGAAAAGCCGCGGACGTTTCCATCCGCGGCCTGACAATAGCGGTAATAACCGTGTTCCCAATCAGCCTGCTACGCAGAAATGGCGCTGGCCGTCGTAATCCGTATAGGTGCCGGTGCGGGTGTTGAAGCTCCGGTAACGCTGCGAGCAATAGTCGTACCAGGCGTTGGTCCAGGGCTCGATGGTACGATAGGTGCGGCGCTGGTTGTAGACCGGGCGGCTGTCGTAAACCGGCTGGGCGCGATAGACCGGTGCGGGGCGGTAAACCGGCTGCGGTGCTGCGCGGTAATAACGGTAATCCGGCTCTTCATAGACATAGCTCGGCTCATCGACATAGACGCGCTCATCGTAGGCTGGCGCCGGACGCGACATCGCGGAGCCGACGGCGACACCGGCGGCAAGACCGAGCACGCCACCCAGAATGGCAGCATCGCGACGGTCGCGGCGGTCCCAGTCGCCGGCGGAGGCGCTGTTGAAGGGCACAATGGTGGCGGCGGCGACGGCGACAGCCAGAACGGTTTTAGCTGCAAAGGACGACATGGTGTGTTCTTCCATCCAGGTGGCAGGGCGCTGCCAGTTGCAAATTCGATGGTTAAAGAAATATAGCCCGTCTGCTGAACGGGCGCTGAATGAATTGTGGCGGGCTGGGGGCAGCTCGCAATTCCTGTTTGCGCAGGCCGCGCTTCGCGCTAGAACTCAAGTTCAAACAGGACACGTCCATGAGCCTTGCCCATATAACCGTCAATTCCGATTCATCCCACGAAGACCGTGCCCAGGCCATTCGAGATACGCTGCGCGACGCCATTGTCGACAGACGGCTTGCACCGGGAACGAAGCTGTCGGAATCGGAAGTGGGAACGCTGTTCGACGTCAGCCGCACCGTGGTGCGGGCGGCATTGCAGATGCTGGCTTACGAAGGGCTGGTCAAGGCCGAGCGCAATCGCGGCGCTTTCGTCTCCAATCCCACACCGGACGAAGCGCGGCAGGTTTTTGCTTCGCGCCGGCTGATCGAGCCCGGCGTTCTCGATGCCGCAATCGAAAAGATCACGCCTGCAGCGGCAAAGCAGCTGAGAGAGCATCTGGTGCAGGAAAGCCGCCACCAGCATGAGCGCGGCCCGACCGCCAGACGCGCGGAAATCAAGGCATCCGGCGATTTCCACCTGATGCTGGCTGCGCTTGCCGGCAATGCTATCCTCGAAAAATTCATGGACGAGCTGGTTGCCCGCTCGTCACTGGTGATAGCGCTCTATGGCCGCTCGGGTGTTTCAAGCTGCGGCCACAATGACCATGCCGATCTGCTCGATGCACTGGAGGCGAAGGATGCGGCAAAGGCCCGTGCGCTGATGCTGCAGCATCTCGATCACATCGAGGCCGATCTCGATCTTCGCATGAAGGAAGGTCTGGCGCTGAAAGATGCGTTGGCGCTTTGAGCGGCTGCCATCCCCGCCTTCCAGACGGGGATAAGCGACCTGTCGGATCTCAGGCGGCGTAACGGCTGATCGCCAGATCGTGCGTGTCGATCTCCGGCTTGTTGCCGCTGATGAGATCGGCAAGCACCCGGGCGGAGCCGCAGGACATGGTCCAGCCAAGCGTGCCGTGGCCGGTATTGAGATAAAGATTGCTGTAGCGCGTGGCGCCGATGACAGGCGTGCCATCCGGCGTCATCGGGCGCAGGCCGCACCAGAATTTTGCCTGGGTCTGGTCGCCCGCGCCGCCGAACAGGTCTTCCACCGAATGGGCCAGCGTTTCCTGCCGTGCTGCTGGCAAATCCTTGCTAAAACCGGCGATTTCCGCCATGCCGCCGGCGCGGATGCGTGAGCCCAGCCGGGTAATCGCCACCTTGAACGTTTCGTCCATGACCGTGGAAACGGGTGCACGCTCCTCTTTCACGATCGGAACCGTGATGGAGTAACCCTTGACCGGGTAAACCGGCAGGGTAAGGCCAAGCTGGCGCACGAACTGCGGCGAATAGCTGCCGAGTGCCGCCACGAAAATATCAGCCTCCACCAGCCCACGGGTGGTCTCCACAGCCTTGACGCGTCCTGCCTCGACGACGGGGCGCATGATGCCGGTATCGTAAAGGAAGGTGACGCCCGCCTCTTCGGCCATGCGGGCAAGTTCGGTGGTGAACATGAAGCAGTCGCCGGTCTCGTCGCCGGGCAGGCGCAGGCCGCCGACGATCTTCTCCTTCGAAGGAGAAAGACCGGGCTCGATGGCGGCGCAGCCGTCGCGGTCGAGAATCTCGAAAGGCACGCCGCCCGCCGTCAGCACGTCGACATCCTTGCCGATGGCGTCGAACTGCTTCTGGGTGCGGAACACCTCCAGCGTGCCCTGCATGCGCTGGTCATATTCGATGCCGGTTTCTTCGCGCAGCGCCATCAGGCAATCGCGGCTATATTCGGCAACGCGCACCATGCGGCTCTTGTTGATGGCGTAACGCGCCGAGGTGCAGTTGCGCAGCATCTGGCTCATCCAGCGCCATGCGGCCGGATCGGCCGTTGGGCGAATAATCAGCGGCGCGTGTTTCATGAACAGCCACTTCATCGCCTTCATCGGAATGCCGGGCGCTGCCCATGGCGACGAATAGCCGGGGGAAACTTCACCCGCATTGGCGAAGCTGGTTTCGAGCGCTGCGGCCGGCTGGCGGTCGATCACCGTCACCTTGTGTCCGGCTTTGGCCAGATACCAGGCGGATGTCACGCCGACAACGCCGGCTCCGAGGATAGTGACGTTCATGATCGTCTCACTTGTGATTGACTGATGTTGAAGCGGCTGCCGGGGTTTCTCCCGGCTGAATATAACTACGGCGATAGCGGCGTCCGAGGCCGGTCAGGATTTCATAGGCGATCGTGCCGGCATCCTCGGCAATGTCTTCCAGCGTCTGGTCCGGACCGATCATCTGCACAAGGCTGCCCTGGGTCAATGTTCCCTCGGGCAGGGCGGATATGTCGAGAATGATGCTGTCCATCGAAACGCGGCCCGCAATCGGCAGGCGCACGCCGTTATACCATGCCGCGCCGCGATTGCTGAGCGAACGCGGCAGGCCGTCAGCGTAACCGGCGGCGATGGTTGCCAGACGCGTGGGACTGGCCGCCTCGAAGGAGCCGCCGTAACCGACCAGCGAACCGGCCGGAACGGTGCGGGTCTGGATGACGGCGAGATCGAGGCGAACGACCGGCTTCATCGGGTTGGGGCGTGCAACGGAGGGTGCGCCGCCGTAAAGCGCGATGCCAGGGCGCAGCAGGTGGTTGTGGTAATCATTACCCAGAAAGATGCCGCCGGAATTCGAAAAGCAGACGGGCGCTTCAGGAAAGGCAATGGCGGCTTTGCGCATCACCGCAAGCTGCGCGGCATTGGAGGCATGGTCCGGTTCGTCGGCGCAGGCGAGGTGGCTCATGACGAAGGCAATGTCGATACCATCGAGCAATTGCGGATGGGAGGCGAGGATTTCAAGCTCTGCAGGGGAAAGGCCGAGACGGCACATGCCGGTATCGATCTGCACGGCGGCGGTGAGCGTCTTGCCAAGCTTTTTGGCGTGGGCCGACCATTGGGCGATCTGCTCCAGCGAATTCAGAACCGGGGTGATGGCCATGGCGGAGCAGGAGGTCTCATTGCCGGGCTGAAGACCGTTAAGGACGAAAATCCGCGCTTCTGCCGAAAGCCGCAGTCGCAACGCCAACGCTTCATCGATATGGGCAACGAAGAAATTGCGGCAACCCGCCTCGAACAGGACCTGTGAGACGATATCCGCGCCGAGACCGTATGCATCGGCCTTGACGACCGCTGCCGTCTGCGATGCGGGCGCCATGGCCGCAAGGGTCAGATAATTGTCGCGCAATGCGCCGAGATCGATGGTTAAATGGCCGCTTGCACCACCGGCGGCCTGCTGGCGGCTGATCTGCATGTCCATGGTCGTTCACCCTCATTTTTATCCCATGAGGGTATTGCAACGATTATCGAATTTCTTGGCGATTGTTCGAAGAAAATGCGATAGAATTGGCAGCCACGCAATTTTCTTTTGCCAATTGGAATCTTCTATGTCGTCACTCGATGCGACCGACCGCCACATCATCCGCCTGCTTCGGCTCAATGCCCGTATCAGCAATGCGAAGCTGGCAGCAGAAGTCGGGCTTTCCGCATCCGCCTGCCTTCGCCGGGTCGATATTCTCGAGCGGGAAGGGATCATTCGCGGTTACACGGCGCTGACGAGCGGCCTTGCTGGCGGCGAGGTGATTTCGGTTATCGTGCAGATCACGCTCGACCGCCAGACGGAGGATTTTCTCAACCGTTTTGAAAATGCGGTGCGACGATATCCGGAAATCCGCGAATGTTATCTGATGACGGGCGGTTCGGATTATTTCCTGCGCTGCGAGGCGGAAAGTGCCGGGGATTTCGAGCGGATTCATAAGGAGATTCTGTCGAAATTACCGGGGGTTTCGCGGATTCATTCAAGTTTTGCGATCCGGAATGTGCTGGCGACGCCGAAGGCGCGCTAGCGTCGGAGTTCGCGGCTACCCCCCTCTGTCCTGCCGGACATCTCCCCCTCAAGGGGGGAGATCGGATGGAGCGCCCGCTCGTTCCCTCGTAACCGTCTCAATATCGATACCGCGGCTTACTGGAATGGGGTGAGTAAGCCACTTGTCGATCTCCCCCCTTGAGGGGGAGATGTCCGGCAGGACAGAGGGGGGTAAAGCGGCAAACTCTGCCCTCTCGTCGTCACCCCCACCACCGATAAAAATGATGCACCGGCCCCCGCCCATGCCCGACGGCAAGGCCTCGTCCGGCATCGAGCGCTCCATTCAGATACTCCTTCGAAAGCCCCACCGCCTCCCGCAACTCACAACCCTTTGCAAGATGAGCCGTAATCGCCGCCGCCAATGTGCAGCCTGTGCCGTGGTCGTTCTTCGTTCCTACCCTCGGCGCGGAAAGCGCCTGCATGGCGCCGTCCGCAAACAGGTAATCCGTGCTCTCAGGCCCGTCGCCATGGCCGCCCTTGATGAGCACGGCTTTTGCGCCCGCCTTCAGGATCAACTCAGCCTGGCGGGCGATCTCCGTCTCCGTCTTTGCCATCGAAGTCCCGGTCAGCAGCGCCGCTTCCGGCAGATTCGGCGTAACGATGGTCGCGAGCGGCAGCAAGTCGCGCCGCAATGTCTCGATGGCGTCTTCATGCAGCAGTCTGTCACCGGAGGTCGCGACCATGACCGGGTCCAATACCACCGGCTGCGATTGCCGCCGAAGCCGTTCCGCGATGGCGGCGATGGTTTCGATCCGCGAGACCATGCCGATCTTCACCGCATTGACGGCGAGATCGGAGAATACCGCATCCATCTGCGCGATAATGGTGGCGACTGAAATATCCTCCACCGCAGTCACGCCTTTGGTGTTCTGGGCGGTGATGGCGGTGATGACGCTGGCGGCATAGGCGCCGAGTGCGGAGAAGGTCTTGATGTCTGCCTGGATGCCCGCGCCGCCGCCGCTGTCGGAACCGGCAATGGTCAATGCAATTGATGTCATGGCTGTCTCGCTTTCAGCGCCGCGTCAATTTTGGAGCGGAAGTCCTTGGCTGCGCTGGCAATATCCCCCGCGCGGAAAATGGCGGAAATGACCGCCACACCATCCGCGCCGGCGGCAATGACTGAAGGCACGCGGGCAAGATCGATGCCGGCGATAGCGCCGACCGGCATATCCGGCTTCCACTCCTTCAGCAGGGCGCGCAGCGTGGTAAAACCGTCGATACCGACCGGCTTGTCCGGATTGACCTTCGAAACGGTTTTGAACACGCCGCCGATGCAGGCATAGTCGACGGGCATGGAGGCCGCCCGTTCGGCATCGGAACGGTTCTTGACGGTGAGGCCGATGATCGCCTTTTCGCCGAGAATGCGCCTTGCGGTTTTGGCGTCCATGTCGTCGGCGCCGAGATGCACCCCATCAGTGCCCGAGGCGAGGGCTACATCCACCCGGTCGTTGATGACCAGCGGTACGCCGGTGCCGGCGATGGCCTCATGAATGGCGCGGGCGTTTTCGATCATCTCGCGCGTCGAGCCGTGCTTGTCGCGATATTGCAGAATGGTCGCGCCGTTCAGCGCGGCGGCGAGAGCAAGCTCCGGCAGCGGCGCGACATCGCCAAGGCTCGCATCGACCAGCGCGTTGAGGCGGTAATCAACCTTGTTCATGCTCTATCCTCGCGTGATTTGTGATCTCCTCACCGGAAATTTCGGAAAGCGCATCCAGAAACGCCGGTTCGAAGGTGCCGGGGCCTCTGGCGTGCTTGGCTGCGAGTTCGGCGGAAACGCCGGTGACGGCAAGGGCGGAGGCGGCCGCCGTCAGTGCGTCCTTTTCCACCGCCATGAAGGCGGCGATGACGCCGCCCGAAAGGCACCCCGTTCCGGTCACCTTCGCCATCCACGGATGACCGTTGACGATCCTGACGCTGCGGGTCGTGTCACCGAGATGATCCACAGGCCCGGTCTCGATCCTCACCACGCCAGGCACATCGCCGATCAGGCTCATCTCGGCGTGATTGCCACGCACGATCGTCGGGGAAAGTGCAATCAGTTCGCGCGCGAATTCCAGCCGCGACGGCGAATAATCGCAATGCACGGGGTCGACGATCCATGGCTTGCCGGATGCATTGGCGATTTCGATCGCCAGCCGGATGACCTTGCGCCGCTCGGCATCCAGTGTGCCGAGATTGACGGTCAGCGCATCCGCCTTGGTGACGAAGCTCTCGATTTCCTCGAGCGAGGTGGTCATGGAAGGAATACCGCCAACGACAGTGATGCCATCCGCGGTGAATTTCTGCACCACGGTGTTCATCAGGCAATGCACGCGCGGGCGCGTTTGCCGCACCCGCTCCAGAATCTCGGCGGCCTTTGCCGCTGTCGGAAAAGTCGTGGTCATGGCTGCTGCAGCTCCACGGCGATGTCGTCCGCCGCCGGCGCCTGCTTGATGAGCTGCATCTCCTGCATGAAAGCGCCGAAACGGGCGTAGCGCGCGCGGTCGAGTGCGGCCGGGCGTTTGGCGAAACGCGGCAGCGTGTCGAAGAAAGCCTGCTTGTTCAGCGCATCGTCAAGATTCGGATAGGCCTTGATGAAAAGCTGCCAGGATTCCTGAGGATGATTGGTAATGAAGATTGCGGCCTGTTCCACGGCGGAGAGGAAACGCGGCAGGCGGCTGTCCTTTGCGAGATCGCGGTGCGTGACGAAGATCAGCTCGTCATAGGCCGGCACGCCGTGTTCCTCCGGGAAGAAGGAGCGGCCGTCATGTCCCTCGAGCTTCATCTGCGTCAGCTCGAAATTGCGGAAGCCGCCGAGCGTTGCATCGACCTTACCGGCGATCAGCGACGGCGAGAGCGAGAAATTGACGTTGATGAGTTCGACATCATCCTTCGTCAGGCCGTCCTTTTCCAGCATGCGTTTCAGCATGGCATCCTCGAAGCCGGAAACGGAAAAGCCGACCTTCTTGCCCTTCAGGTCCTTTAGGCTCTTGATCGGGCCATCGGCCAGAACGGTGACAGTGTTGAGCGGGGTTTCGACCAGCGTGCCGAAACGCACAAGCGGCAGACCGGCATCGTGATCGAGATAGAGGTTCGGCTGGTAGTGCACGCCGATATCGGCCTGTTTCGCCGAGACGAGACGCGGCACGGCGGAGGGGTCTGCGGGCGGAACCAGTTCCACCTCGAGCCCCGCATCGGCAAACAGGCCGCGTTCCTTGGCGATCACCATCGGCGCATGATCGGGGTTCACGAACCATTCGAGCAACACGGTCAGCTTGTCTGCCGCATGCGATTGCATCGGTGAAAGCACGCTTGCTGCCGCGACGACGAGGGAAAGAAGAGTTCGTTTCATGGTGCCGAAAGTCTCCGTAAAGATCTGAAAGGAATGGTGTGTTCTGTTTCCTTGGCCCAGGGGGCCAGATTGGCGGTCGCCCGGTCGACGATGAGCCGCAGCAGCACCGCCATGATGGCGAGAATGACCATCGCGGCGAACATGGTGTCGGTCTGCATGCGGGCATTGGACTGGATCATCACAAACCCGAGCCCGGCCGATGCGCCCACCCATTCGCCGATGACGGCGCCAAGCGGGGCGAGCGGCGCCGCCACCCTCAGGCCGGAAATGAGCGATGGCAGCGCCAGCGGCACGCGCAACCTCGTGAGGATCTGCCAGTGGCTCGCTTCAGTCAGCGAGGCGGCGTCGAGGATGGCGCGATCGGTGCGGTTGAGGCCATCCGTGAAAGAGGAGGCAACGGGGAAGAAGATGATGATCGCCGTCATGACCACTTTCGAGGCCATGCCGAAACCGAACCAGAGGACGAGGATGGGGGCCAGCACGAAGACCGGAAAGGCCTGCAACACCAGCACCATCGGCCAGACAAGGCGGCCGAGGCGCGGGATGGCGGCAATCGTGAAAGCGACGAGAATGCCGGCGGCGATGCCCGCCGCAAGCCCGAGCGCCATTTCACCAAGCGTTACCAGTGCCTGCCCGAACAGGAAGCCCGGCTGGCGCCAGAAAGCGCCGGCAACATCGGCGGGCGATGGCAGGATATAGCGGGGCGGCGAAAACAGCCACGTTCCCGCCTGCCAGAAAACCAGCAGAAGGCCGACACCGTTCAGCGCATGGGTGGCACGCATGAGCCGGACCTCAGACGCAGACGCACCGTGTGCGAAGGGCGGAAGGTTTCAGCATCATCATTCGTCTCCAGATGTGACAATCTCGGAGATCAGGCAAAGCGGAGAAGAGAAATGGCAGCGCCTGAAGGGTGCGACAGTTTCCGTTCCTACGCCGGCATGACCCGGATCAGGTTCAAGGGTCCGGCTCATCGCCATCTCAGCACCGTTCGGTGCTCCCCTCGGAATGGGTCGGAAACTGTCGCTTTTTTAGCTGGCTGTCAACGGCTCAGATGGTGCGAAGCTGTTCAAATAGCTGACGATGGCTGCTATCGGCGCGATAGAAGACGGCCGGCTGGCCAAGCGGTGCTTCCACGGTGATCTCGCGCCCGCCAGAATGAACGGCGCCGCTCCACAGGTGAACCCATTCCACATCGCCCGGAAGGTGCAGCGTGCGTTGCGTTTCGTCTGCTTTCCAGACCGGGGCAACGAGCAGGTCTGCTCCATAGAGATAGCTGTCCTGAATGGCGTAGGTCTGCCGGTCATCCTCAAAATGCAGGAAGAGAGGCCGCTGCACCGGCAGGCCGGTCCTGGCCGCCTCGGCGGAGAGCGATTTCAGATAGGGAGCAAGTGCTGTATAAATCCTCGTCATGCGGGCGAAATGGGCAAGAACCGCCTCATCCTGATCGATCTGGAGGTTATCGCGCGGGCGGTTGCCCTCATGCGTGCGCATGACCGGGGTAAAAGCCGCCATCTCCGCCCAGCGCATGATGAGTTCCGCGGTTCTCACATTGCCGAACAGGCTGGTGTAACCGCCAATATCGGAATGGTGATAGGCATTGCCCATGAGGCCGGAGGAGAGTGCACCGCAGATGACGGTGACGAGGCCATCATGACGGGAAAAATCGACCGACTGGTCACCGCCCCAGATCAGTGGGCAATGGGCCTGTACGCCGGTAAAGCCCGCCCGCATGAAGAACAGTGCTTCGCCCGTCTTGCCCCGGCTTTCGACACCCTTCGCATTGACTTCCGCCCAGAGGGTGGGCCAGGCATTGTGCATCAGCTTGGCATCGATGCCGTTGGAGAGGTTGATGTCGATCGGCAGATATTCGCCGAAATCCGCCATCCAGCCGGAAAGGCCGAAATCGAGCATGTTTCTGCCGATGATCTCCTCGGCAAACCAGTCGGCTGCGGCCGGGTTGGTGAAATCGACCACGCCGCAGTCGAATTCGCCGAAATCCACCAGCGCCGTCTTGCCATCCGCACCGGTGGCGAAATAGCCGGCTTCTTCGGCAACCGGAAAGAGCGGGCCGTCGACGCAGAGATAGGGGTTCACGTAACCCAGCAAGCGGATGCCTTGATCTGCAAGCTCGGCGATCTTCTGGCGCAGATGCGGATAGCGCGTTTCATTGGCCTGCCAGTCCCAGAACAGGCGTGCGCCGAAGGATGTCTGGCGAAGGCCGACCCAGTCTTCGCACCACAGGCCGGAAACCTTCGTTCCGGCTGCGCGAATTTTCTCCAGCCGGGCAAATGAGTTGACGCCGTCCTTTAATCCGATGATCGCGCCATTATAGATCCAATCCGGCAGCTCCGGCTGACGCCCGAAGCGAAGGGAGAGGGCGGAAACGATGTCGGTAAAAGCGTCGCCGGTGAAAAACTCGATCCTTTCGGGGATCGCCCATATCTCGATTTCGTGGAAATCGCCATTGCGGAAATCGAAGACGGAATAGGCGGTCGTTTCCACATGCAGCGCATATCTGCGCGACGATAGATAGGTCGGCTGCGGATAGTTGGTGTTGTAATAATCACCGCCCGCCTTGCCGTTGACATCGGATTTGAAGGTGATCTCGGTGGTCTTGTCGCGACCGACCCCCGGCTCGGAGGTCCAGAGCGGGAAACGGCGTCCGCGCATGTCGAAATAGGACATTTGCTCGCCGCCGCCCCAGACGTGCTCATCCGTTTCCGCGACAACGCGCAGCCAGAGGCGGTTGATGGTTTCATCCAGCGCGGTGAGACGGATGGCGTTGCCGTCCAGCGTCAGGCGAAGGCGCGGGGCTTGTCCGGGTCCGGAGGACAGCGTAACGCTGTCGCCATTCAACTCGGCATGGCGCAGGGCTGTCCGCTCGATGACATAGTCTTCGATGTCGAAATTGCCGCGATACATGTCCATCCGCTCCTTGCCGAAACCGGCGAAGAAGGCTGGGTTTTCGAGGGAATGCGACAGGATGCTGCGGCCGCCGATGGCGAGCGTGAAGCCGTCTTTGGTCTTTTCGAAATGCATGACTGTACCTGTTTAGCCCTTGAGACCGCCGGCGGTGAGGCCGGAGACGACCCGTTCCTGAAAGATAACGATCAGGATCGCGACCGGCACGATGCCAACCACCAGCGCTGCCGAAATGACCGGCCAGGGGAAGGCGAACTCGCCCTGATACAACTGGATGCCGACGGGGAGCGTACGGAGAGCCGGGTTGGAGTTGAAGGAAAGCGCCAGCAGGAATTCATCCCAGGCATTGACGAAGGCGAGAATGCCGGCGGTGAAAACGCCCGGCGCGCAGAGCGGCACCACCACCTTGAACAGCGCGCCGATGCGGGTGCAGCCATCGATCATGGCGGCGTTTTCGAGATCGCGCGGGATGCTTTCGAAGAAGGAGACCAGCATCAAGGTGCAGACCGGCAGCGAAAGCACGGTGTAGGGCAGGATAAGCGCCGTCCAGCTGTTGAGCAGGTTCAGCGCCCGCATGATTTCGAACAGCGGCACCAGAAGCGTCACCAGCGGGAAGGTGGAGACGGCGATGATCAGCGAGAGGATCAGCGCCCGGTACTTCAGGTTCAGCCGCGCCAGCGCGTAAGCCGCCAGCACCGAAATCAGGATGGTGAGCGCGGTGGAAAGCAGCGCCACCATGAAGCTGTTGAACAGGAAGAGGTGCAGCGGCTGGTCGGAAAAGGCCTGCATGTAGTTGGCCAGCGTCGGCGCATGCGGAAACCAGGTGATCGGCTTCGCCGTCAGTTCCGCTTCGGTCTTCAGCGAGGTGAAGAGGATCCAGATTGCCGGAAACAGGCCGTTGATCAGAAGGATGGAGGCCGCGATGAAGCGCAGCGGTTTGCCGGAAAAAAAGGAGGACAGACCGGAATTTGCAGCGGTGCTCATGGGATCAGTCCTTCGTCCTGATAATGCGGAGATAAACGGCGGTAACGCACATGGAGAGCGCAAACATCATGACCGCGAGCGCCGAGCCGTAACCGAGATCGAGGAAGGAGACGGTGTTCTGATGGATATACATGGCAAGCGTCGTGGTGGATGTGCCGGGGCCGCCGCCGGTCATCATGTAAGGAATATCAAAGGTCTGCAGCGCCGTGATCGTGCGGAAGATGAGCGCGACGACGATCGAGGGCTTCAAAAGCGGCAGGGTGATTTCGAAGAACTGCCGGATTTTGCCGGCGCCATCCACATCCGCCGCTTCGTAGAGCGAACGCGGTATGGTTTGCAGGCCGGCAAGGATCATCAGCGCCATGAAGGAGGATGTCTTCCAGATGATCGTCAGGCAGATGGCCGCAAATGCCCAGTTCGGCGAATTGAACCAGATGATGCCCTCAAAACCCAGCCGGTTGAGCACATCGTTGACCACGCCATATTCGTAATGGAAGAACCATGCGAAGATCAGGCCGGCGAAAGACAGCGGCAGCGCCCAGGGGATCAGCAGCGACAGGCGCATCGGCCATTGCATGGAAAAGGGCAGGTTGGCGAGCAGCGCGAGGCCGAGACCCATGAACAGGGCGCCAGGCACGGTGATCAGCGTTATCAGAACCGTGTTCCAGGTCGTTTCCCAGAAGATCGGGTCATCGAACATCGCCGTGTAGTTTTCAAACCCGATGAATTCCGCCGGCAGGCCAGAGGTCAGCGACAGGCTAAAAAACGAGGTATAAACGAGCCGCGCCACCGGATAGACGATGATGAGCGACAGCAGGATCGCCGCCGGCGCCAGGAGAAGCACGGCGAGCGACCGGTCGCCGAGATCGAGCCACCGCGTCCAGCGCGGCAGCTGCTTTTCGTCCACCCTAACCATGGTTCTTTCCGGCATTGTCACGTCTGCCACTCCCGCAACTGGATTCACGTCATCGTCTCCCGATCGGGCCGGTTCTTATCCGGTCCGTCTGTCGCGCCGTTCGGGCGCACTTATTCCCGTTCAGTCGAAGCGGCCGGAAAGGGCATGAAACTCATGCCGCTTTCCGGCCTTGAAGCTTAGCGCAGAACGCGCCGCAGACGGCTTTCCATCTGCTTTGCGCCCTCCTCCGGCGTCATGACGCCGGCAAGCACACCGTTGACGGTGGTGCGGATGGTCTCGCTGACCTCGTTGTAACGCGGCGTCACGGGACGGGCCTTGGCGGTTTCAACCACGGGCAGGGCATCCGCGAACCACGGAATTGCCTTGGTCACGTCGGCATCCTTGTAAAGCGCGGCATAGGTCGGCAGCAGCGTGGCGTTGATGGCCATGAACTTCGAGACATCCTGACCGGAGAGATATTCCACCAGCTTCTTGGCTTCATCCTGCTGTTTGGAATAGGCGGAAACGCCGAATTCCCAGCCGCCGAGGCAGGTTGTCTGCTCGCCGCCCTTGACGGCCGGCAGGCGGGCGACGCCGACCTTGTCGTTCACCTGCGATTCCTTGCCCTGGAAATGGGTCCAGGCGTAGGACCAGTTGACGGCGAAGAGAACCTTGCCGGCCTGGAATTCCTTGCGGGTGTCGTCGGTCGCGACTTCGGAAATGTTCTTCTTGGAAATGCCTTCATCGACAAAGCTCTTCCAGAGCTTCAGCGAATCCACGGCTGCCTGATTATCGAAGTTCAGCTTGCCGTTTTCGACCAGCGACTTGCCTTCGCTCCAATAGGGCAGGAGGAAGGTGCAGACCGCGCCTTCGATCGCCTTGC
Source organism: Agrobacterium sp. GW821-FHT14E08 (assembly GCF_058803865.1). Lineage (NCBI taxonomy): Bacteria > Pseudomonadati > Pseudomonadota > Alphaproteobacteria > Hyphomicrobiales > Rhizobiaceae > Agrobacterium > Agrobacterium sp. GW821-FHT14E08. The sequence goes on from NZ_JBXAPJ010000003.1 coordinate 685,780, forward strand.
CCTGGAAGGACAGGCCCTGAAGCTCGGGGTTCTTTTCACCCTCCATCACCTTCTTGGATGCTTCCTTCAGCTCGTCCCAGGTGGTTGGCGGCTGAATGCCGTATTTGTCCAGCAGGTCCTTGCGGTAATAAAGGAACATGGAGTCGGCGAAGGCGGGCAATGCCACGATCTTGCCGTCCACGGTGTTGGCTTCGGCATAGGTCGGCAGATAGGCGGACATGTCCTTGCCGGAGAAATCGCTGGTCCAGCCGGCGGTGGCGAATTGCGCGGGACGGATGACGTCGAGCATCAGCACGTCGAGGCTGGAATCCTTGGCCGACATCACGGTGTTGAGATATTGCGCCTGCATTTCCGAAGTGTTGCCGCCTGTCTCGATGACAACCTTCACGCCCGGCGTCTTCGCCTCATATTGATCAAGCGCCTTGCGCCAGACATCCGGCTGATGCTGGCTGGAAACGAAGATCTTCAGTTCGGCATCGGCAAAGGCCTGTCCCGAGAAAGTGAGCATGGTTGCGCAGAGCGCGGCACCCATGAGGGCTTTGCCCCTGATTGTTTTAAATGTCATGTGTTCCTCCCGTTATTAAACCTGTTGGCCGCAGCGTATCTTCGCCCGGCAATCAGTGGATAGAGCGCTCCGTCGCGGCGTCGAAAAGATGGACCTTGGACGGATCTAGACCGATCTTCAGCTCCTCGTTCGGCGCCGGCCGCAGTTGTGGCGGCATTCTTGCGGTCAGCGCCGCATCGCCGAGGCTGAAATGGACGAGCGTATCGGAACCCAGCGGTTCCACCACCTGTACCTTGACCGCAAGCTGCGTATCAAAGCCCTCGGCGGGGCCGAAATGTTCCGGGCGAATGCCGACAATGACGTCGCGCCCTTCGAGGCCCGTTTCGCGGGCTGGCCGGATGGCTGCCATCGGCAGGGAATTGCCGTCGGAAAATGTCAGCCGGTCGCCGTTTACCCTGGCGCGGGCGAAATTCATGGCGGGCGCGCCGACAAAACCGCCGACAAACACGCTTTCCGGCCGGTTATAGACCTCGTCCGGTGTGCCGACTTGCTCGATATCGCCGCCGCGCAGGATGACGATGCGGTCGGCCAGCGTCATGGCCTCCACCTGATCATGGGTAACGTAGATGATGGTCGTGCCGAGCTGCTGGTGCAGCCGCTTGATTTCCGTGCGCACCTGTCCGCGGAGTTTAGCGTCGAGGTTGGAAAGCGGCTCGTCGAACAGGAACACCTGCGGGCGTCGGACGATGGCGCGGCCCATGGCCACACGCTGGCGCTGGCCGCCGGAAAGCTGACCGGGCCGGCGGTCGAGAAGGTGTTCGATGCCGAGCATCCGTGCCGCCTCATCGATGCTGGCATTGGCCTGTGAGGCGCTCACGCCGCGCACCTTCAGGCTGAAGCCCATGTTTTCACGCACGGTCTTGTGCGGATAAAGCGCATAGTCCTGAAACACCATGGCGATGTCACGCTCACGCGGCGGCAGCCGGTTGACGACATGGTCGCCGATCCGCACTTCGCCGCCGGTAATGCTTTCAAGCCCGGCGACCATGCGCAGCGTCGTGGATTTGCCGCAGCCGGAAGGGCCGACGAACACCACGAATTCGCCGTCGTTGATTTCAAGGTCTATGCCCTTGACGATGCGCAGGGCACCGTAACTCTTGTCCAGCTTGCGCAGGCTGACCGAAGCCATATTTTCCTCCTCATGACCGGCACGTCCAGAATTTGGATGGACGCAAAAGCCGGCACTAACCTTCAAGTTCCACGCATCGCATCTTCGAAAATCTATCCCGATTGTCCGGCGATACCGTGGGATGGCTCACGCCTGTCTCCCTAGTTTCGTGATATTACCTTTCACAAAAAGGAAATCAATAGTGTATCAATTTTATTTCTGACAGAAATCAAAAACTACTAAGCCATTGATTCAAAGAAATATAACCGCGAAGTCCCCGGTTGCGCAGGTCGTTGCTTCCTTGTCTCCGGTCAAATTCGTCCATCCATGTGGATCACGCGAAATCCGGTCGATCTCAACGTATACGCGAAACATATCGGGCGACCGTATGGTCGAACCAGGTCCATGAGACTTCGGCCACAGCGCCATCCTGCGCCTGGCTGAGGCGCAGCACGCGCGGCACCGGCGCTCCGGGTTTCTGGCCGAAGACCTCGGGCGTCCATTCGGGCACTTCACCCAGATCGATGCGGTCTTCCGCCTTCGATATCCAGAGGTTGAGACGGGTGCGGTAATAAAGATAAAGGGATTCCGACATGTTCTCGATGGCGATCGTGTCGACATAGGAGCCGTCGAGCCAGATTTCCTCGATGGCCGCCGGTTTTCCGGCAATACGTCGCAGGCGGCGAATGCGATGTCCTTCAGCCGATGTGCCGAAAGCGGGCAGGTTGGCAGGTTTGGCAAGCCGCGCCACATCCAGAACCTCCGCCGTCGGCAGGCCGCCGCCCTCGATCATCTCAAGGCGGAAAAAGGCGTAAACGCTTTGCGGGTCGCTGACGGCACGGATGTAATTGCCCGAACCCTGCACGCGCTCCAGCAGGCCACGCTCCTGCAATTCCGCAAGTGACTTGCGAAGCGTGCCGACGGCAATGCCGAGCTCGGCGGCCATATCCCGCTCCGGCGCCAGCTTTTCGCCGTCGATCAGCCGGCCCGCCGCCACCTCGCGCACCAGCATTTCGGCGATCTGCAGATACATGGGCAGGCTGCCGCCAGTGTGTTTCATGATGCTATTTCCTCCCCGAAACAAAAATTGATACATCATTGATTTACATATTTCTTGATGTTATGCAAGAAAAACGAGAGCGGCCCTGAGGAGGAATTGCATGACCGTCGTACCCGTTACATCCGCTGATCTCGATGCTGCCGAGGTCTCCTGGTTTTCCGCTTTGTGCTCCGATGATTACGCCTATCTTGGCGTGCCGGATGGCGCCCTGCGCTCCAGTTTCGACCATTGCTCCGACATCGTCAAAAAGGCCGAGGAACTCGGTTTCCGCAACATCCTCTGCCCCTCATCCTATCAGGTCGGGCAGGATACGCTGAGCTTTGTCGCCGGTTGCGCGCCGATCAGTGACCGCATCAATTTCCTCGCCGCGATCCGCTGCGGCGAGATGCAGCCGATCATGCTGGCGCGCACGGTGGCGACGCTCGACCACATGCTGAAGGGCCGCCTGACGCTCAACGTCATCAGTTCCGATTTTCCGGGTGAAGTGGCCGATAGTGCGTTTCGTTACAAGCGCAGCCATGAGGTCGTGCAGATATTGCGCCAGGCCTGGACGCGCGACACCATCGACCATGACGGTGAAATCTACCAGTTCAAGGGCGTTTCCACCGAGCCGGCGCGACCCTACCAGCAGAATGGTGGGCCGCTGCTTTATTTCGGCGGTTATTCGCCGGATGCGCTGGAGCTTTGTGGCGCGCAATGCGACGTCTATCTGATGTGGCCGGAGACCAGGGATCAATTGGCCGAGCGCATGCGCGCCGCCAATGAACGCGCCGCCGCCCATGGTCGCACGCTGGATTACGGTCTGCGTGTGCATATGGTGGTGCGCGATACCGAAAAGGAAGCGCGAGAATATGCCGAGCATCTTGTTTCGAAGCTCGATGACGAATATGGGCAATTGATCCGCAACCGCGCGCATGACAGCGGCTCGCTCGGCGTGTCGCATCAGGCGCGTGCCCGCGAACTCGCCGACAAGTTCGGTTATGTCGAACCCAATCTGTGGACCGGCATCGGCCGGGCACGTTCGGGCTGTGGTGCTGCGCTGGTCGGTTCGACCGACAGGGTTCTTTCGGCGCTGGAGGAGTACCAGAAGATGGGCATTCGTGCCTTCATTCTTTCCGGTTATCCGCATCTGGATGAGGCGGAGCACTTCGGCACCAAGGTTCTGCCGCAGATGAAAACCTGCTCCCTGCCGCATGCTTACGGCCGGGTGCCTTCTGAAACACCTGCCACGCCGCTCGGCAATGGGGAACGCCACTGATGGAACGTATCGCTCTTTCTGAAAACCTGGAACTCAGCCGCATCGTCTATGGCATGTGGCGCATCGGCGATGACACGGACACCTCGCCCGCCCATGTGCAAGCAAAGATCGAAGCCTGCCTCGCACAGGGCATTACCACCATGGATCAGGCCGACATTTACGGCGGATACACGGCAGAGGCCATTCTGGGGGCGGGCCTGAAGGCAGCACCTGGTCTGCGCGACAAGATCGAGATCGTCACGAAATGCGGCATCGTCGCACCGGCCGGCCGTCACTCCGCCGCCCGCGTCAAGCACTATGACACGACGGCTGGTCACATCAACGCCTCCGTCGAGGCATCGCTTCGTGATATGGGAACGGACCACGTTGATCTCCTTCTCATTCACCGTCCCGATCCGCTGATCGATGCGGAGGAAACAGGCAGGGCGCTCGACGCCCTGGTGGCATCAGGCAAGGTCAAGGCCGTTGGCGTCTCCAATTTCCGTCCGTGGGATTTCTCCCTGCTGCAATCGGCCATGAGCAGCAGGCTCGTCACGAACCAGATCGAAATGAGCCTTCTTGCCACGGATAGCTTCACCAATGGTGATCTCGCCTTTCTGCAGGAAAAGCGCGTTTCGCCGATGGCATGGTCGCCGCTTGGCGGCGGCTCGCTGTTCTCCGGCGCTCATGGAGCCACCATGGCTGCCCTGCAGCGCATCGGCAAGGAACAGGGCGTCGATGCGACAGCCGTGGCAATCGCCTGGCTGCTGCGGCATCCGGCAAAGATCGTACCGGTGCTTGGCACCAACAATATTCAGCGCATTAAGACGGCGGCTGACGCCCTCAGCGTCACGATCGACCGCCAGACGTGGTTTGAACTTTACACACTTGCAATCGGAAGCGAGGTGCCGTGATGACAATCGCAGAGGCGATCAAAATGCCCAATGAGCATGTTTTTGTTCCCGGCGGCGAAAACAGCCGCAGCTTTCGCAATGCGCTTGGCGCTTTCACCACCGGTGTTACGGTGGTGACGGCAACGACGCCGGAAGGGCCGATCGGCATGACGGTTAACAGCTTCGCCTCGGTGTCGCTCGATCCGCCGCTGGTATTGTGGTCGCCCGCCAAAAATTCATCGCGATATCCGGCCTTCAGCGGCGCAACCCATTTCGCCATCCACGTGCTGAGCGCGGATCAGGATGTGCTGAGTGCCCGGTTTACGCGGAACGGCCGCGCCTTCGATGACCTGGACTGGGAGATGAATGACGAGGGTGTTCCGGTCATTCCCGGCACGCTCGCCCGTTTCGAATGCCGGCAGGCTGCCGCCCATGATGCGGGTGACCACACCATCATCGTTGGCGAAGTGCTGCGCGCAGCCCATCGAGACGGAGATCCCCTCTGCTTTTCGGGCGGAGCCTTCGGCCGGTTTTCGAAGCAATAGGCACATGTTGGCGGGCCCACCGCCTGATATGTAAGAGTTTTATTTTGTATGAATATCTAATTTTATTACGGAGTGCGCCTGCCGCACTCCGTTTTATTTTTTCGCTGCAGAAATAATGCTTTTTTTCTCTATCTATACTGAAGGCAATCCTTAAAAGTGGGATAATTAGGTTGATTGCAAAAACGATTCGCCGGGTCGAGAGAAGGCGGAACGAGGCGCCGGTAAGGGAGATTGGATGCCCGATTGTTTCCGCCGCGACCGGTGCAAACCGCAGAGGACCGCCTCTGGGGCAAAAGTCTTATCCGGTCGTTTCAGGCAAGGATTGACGCGTCTTTTCACCCTGATGTTTTCCGCGGCGCTTGCGCCATCCGCTCTGGCGGAAACGATCCTTTGGGTCGGATCACCGGCAGATGACTGGTTCTCAGCTTCGAGTTGGTATGGCTATACGCGCGTTCCCGGACCGAACGATACCGCCAGCATCAATTCTGCGGGTCCGACAATTGCAGCTGGAACAAGCGCCGACATCAATGGCTTGTTCGTTGGGGTCGATTCTGAAGGAACGATGTCTGTCAATGGCGGCCTATCGACGGATTATGCCAAGCTAGGATTTCTGGCTGATGTTTCCGGTACCCTGAGTTTCTCTGGTGCAACATGGTCGAATGCCGGCGCTCTGTCGGTGGGTGGAAGCGGTTCAGGTACGCTCAAGCTCAGCGGAAGTTCGGCCGATTCCGGCAGGGATATCTACATCGGTGAGTATGAGACGGGAATCGGTGCCTTCGTGCTGGACAATTCGTCGAGTTTTGCGAATTCCGGCACTGTTTTTGTAGGCTATGGCGGTACCGCCAATATGTTGGAAGTATTGGGCGCAAGCCGCCTGGAGACCGGCGGGCTGGTCGTGTCCGGTGGCGGCGGTTCGATGAATACGGTGTCCGTGCAGGGTCAGGGCAGTAACATCACCGTTTCAGACGAGATGGTTGTCGGCCGCAGCGGTCAGGGCATACTCAAGATCGGCGGCGGCGCTGTGGTCACCATCAATGGTAATGCGATCATTGGGGATCAAGTATCGGCGGATGGAAGCGGGCTCACGATCGACGGCGCCGGCTCCCTGTTGGAAACCGAAGGCACGCTGGTCGTCGGCAACGAGGGGGCTGCATCCATGGTTGTCGCCACCGCAGCGACCGTCGCCAGCGGCACAGCTATCATCGGCCGGCATTCAGCGAGTTTGGTGACGGTGAAAGGTGCCGACAGTTTATGGACGACGGGCGAATTGCTGATCGGCGGCGATGCGTCCAGTCCTCAGGGAACTCCCGGAAATGGTGTGCTTTACGTCGAAACTGGCGGTACGGTGGAAAGCGCTTCCGCGCGCCTCGGTAACGTCGCGGGCGCGGCGGGCAGTGCGGTCGTGCAGGGCAGCAGTTCCTCCTGGACGGTTGGGAGCGGTGGTCTCGATGTGGGAGTTGATGGCACAGGCTCATTGACAGTGTCTGGCGGTGGCCTCGTTTCTTCCGTCAGCACGGTTCTCGCGGCGAACGCTGGCAGCATAGGTTCCGCGACCGTTTCCGGTTCGGGAAGCGCCTTCCACAATACAGGCAACCTCTATGTGGGCGATGCCGGTAACGGCTCGCTACAAGTTCAGACGGGTGGCACCGTCACGAGCGATGCCGGATATGTCGCGACGCGCACGGGTTCGACGTCTTCGGTCATCGTTAACGGCGGCGGGTCGAGCTGGACGCTGGCCGAGGCTCTGGTCGTCGGCTATGCGAAAGACACCAATGGAGACGTTTCGGTGACCGCTGGTGGCGGCATAGAGGCGGGGCAGGTGAGGCTGGGTGATCTCGCCGGCTCCTCTGGCACGATGACGATAGATGGGGCGGGCTCCAGTGTAAGCGCGCGTGTCGACAGCCGCCTTGCCTATTCCGGCTACATGGATATCGGTTATGACGGTTCCGGCAGTGTGGTGGTATCCAACGGCGCTTCGCTCGACGCCTATAAGCTTTATCTGGGCACCAAGGCGGGATCAGACGGCACATTGCATGTGAGCGGCACGGGGTCGCGCGTCGAGATCGGCAACGCTCTTATTATCGGCTATGGCGGCAGCGGTGTCGTTGATGTCACGGGCGGCGCCTCGCTGGCCGCGACGACGATCTGGATCGCTTTCGAGGCGGGCTCGACCGGCGTGCTGAACATTGGCGCCGCCGCGGGGCAGACGGCCCGCTCGGCCGGAGCGGTGGAGGCGGAAGCAATATACTTCGGCGCGGGCAATGGCCGCATCGTTTTCAACCATTCAGAGACGGCCTATATCTTGTCCGCCGATATTTCCGGGGCAGGTCATGTCGATGCGGAAAACGGTGTTACGATCCTCAGCGGCTACAACAATTACTCCGGCGGCACGACGATTTCAGGTGGAACGTTGAAAGGAACCGCCACGGGTTTTGGTTCGGGTGAAATCGTCAATAATGCGGAACTCGTTGTGGATGGGGCCGGCACGCTTTCGAATGTCATCAGCGGCACCGGGACCTTCGAGAAGACCGGCAGCGGCAATCTCATTCTTGCCGGCAATAGCAGCTATTCGGGTGGCACGACGATTTCGGGCGGTGCGCTGACAGGAGCCGCCAAAAGCTTCGGTTCGGGCGAGATCGTCAATAATGCAATACTCGCGGTCGAGGGAGCGGGTACGCTTTCGAATGTCATCAGCGGCACCGGCACCTTTGAAAAGGCGGGCGATGGCAATCTGATCCTCAGCGGCAACAGCACCTATACCGGCATTACCACGGTTTCGTCCGGCAAGCTCAGCGTTAACGGCTCGCTCACCAGCACTGTTTCCGTGGGCAGCGGCGCGGCGCTCGGCGGTTCCGGCACCATTGGCGGCCTGACCGTCGGTTCCGGCGGCACGCTTTCGCCCGGCAATTCCATCGGCACGCTCACCTCCACCGGCGATGCGGTCTTTGCCAGCGGCTCGACCTACGCGGTCGAAATCGATGCTTCAGGCAATTCCGACAGGCTTATGGTGAACGGCACGCTTACCATCGATAACAATGTGGCCCTCGTCGTCACGCCGCTTGCGAGTGGCGGCGCCTATAGTCTCGACACCCGATATACGATCCTGACGGCAACGGGCGGGGTCACCGGCACATTTTCCGGCATAAGCGAGAATTTCGCTTATTTGACCGCCCTCGTTACGAAAAGCACCGATAGCAACACCGCCTATCTCTCCTTCGCGCGGGCATCCCAAGCGGCGGGGCTTTTTGCCGCTGAAACTTCGACGGAGAATGCGCGTGCGGCCGCCAATGCGGTCGAAGCGCTGGGGGAGGCTTCGCCGCTTTATCGGGCGGCGCTGTTTCTCCAGTCCGGCGAAACCCAAACCGCCTTCTCGCAGCTTTCCGGTGAAAATCACCCGTCGCTCGCCATGGCGCTGATCAACCGCAGCCAGCTGACCCGTGACGTTATTCTCAGCAGGCTGCGCAGCGCGTTCGAGAGTGTCGATGCGGGCTCCGTCCTGCCCGTTGCCGGAGCTTCGGGCGGAAGGGAGCCGCTGAACATCGACGAGGATACCATCACTTTCTGGTCCAGTGGTTTTGGCGCGCGCGGCGAGACCGGTGGCAATGGTTCATCGGTCGATACCAGGGGCGGGGGCATTCTTTTCGGTCTTGAAGGCGACTGGGGCAATGGATGGCGCACGGGTCTTGCCGCCGGTTACGGTCGCGACGCTGTCAGCCAGGCCGCGCTGGCCGCGAAGGCGGATGTGGATAGCTATTATGCAGCGGCCTATGCGGGCGGCTCGATCGGTCCGGCATCCCTGCGCCTTGGTGCAATCCACGCCTTTCAGGATATAGAAACCCGCCGGAAAATTTCCCTTTCGACGTTGAAGGACGAACTCACTGCCGGCTACGACGCCTCCACCACGCAGGTCTTTGCCGAAGCCGCCTGGCGTTTCGATTTCGACCTCACCCGCATAGAACCCTATGCCAATGTTAGCTACGTGAAGACACACACGGACGCCTTCAATGAAAAGGGCGGCATTGCAGCCGTTTCTTCCGGTTCCGCCAGTCACGATCAGCTCTATTCGACGCTGGGTGTACGCATCAGCCGTGATATTTCCCTTGAGTCTATACCGGGCCGTGCGACCTTTGATATGGGCTGGCGTCACGCCTATGGTGATCCAACAGTGGAGAGTGCTTTGTTTTATGAAGGCGGCGGCTCATTTTCCGTCGCAAGTGCCGCAACGGCACGCGATGTGGCGTTGCTCGGGCTGGGATTGAGCTACGATCTCGCTCCTTCTGCCACTTTGACATTCCGCTATGGCGCGGTTTTTGGGGGCGGTGTGCTGGATCAATCCGCTTTTGCTGAACTAGGGGTCCGTTTCTGATGAAGAACAGTCACAACGGGCTCTGGAAATCGGCTTTCGCCATTCTCCTTGTCGCTGCCGCGGTGTCGGGCGCAGCGCGCGCGCAGGAGTCGGAGAAGACGGCGGCGCCTTTGCGGGAGGTTCACGGAAGCTGGCAGCTTGCTTGCGCGGCACCTGTTCCAAGGAACGATACCGCCGCAGAGACGCCCACGGTGAAGGAGGTAAAGCCGCCATGCGCCATCGCGCAGGTCCAGCTTGAGGAGAAAACGCGCAAGCTCGTGGTCTCCGTCGAATTTCGGTTTGACGATGCCGGGACGCCGGACAAGCTTTCCGGAACCATGGTTCTGCCCTTCGGCCTCGCCGTCACAAAGCTGTTTTCAGTGAAATCCGGCAATGTGCGCCTGCAGGAAGTGCAGGTCAGCACCTGCCTGCCGGTGGGCTGCATCGTTTCTTTTACGCCCTTCATCGAGCTTGTCTCGGCGCTGAAGGAAGGCAAGAGCCTGACAATAGAGGCACCCGACCTGCAAGGCCGAACTGTCTCGTTCCAGCTGCAGTCGGGCGGTTTTTCCGAGGCGCTGAAGCGCCTCGAAAGCCTGCGTTAGGCCGCGACGGAGTCAGGTTCGTCCGCGCTTTCCGGCTTTTGTGGTTCGGCATGTTTTCCAGCCTGTTTTTTGCGGGAAAACAGTCCGGTGAGGAAGCTGCCGAACCGGTCCATTTCCACGAAGATGACAGGCGTGATGAACAGCGTCAGCAATTGTGAGACGATGAGCCCGCCAACGACTGCGACGCCGAGCGGCTGGCGCAGTTCGGAGCTTGCGCCCGAGCCAAGCGCGATGGGCAGTGCACCGAGCAGAGCGCAGAATGTCGTCATCATGATCGGCCTGAACCGGCGTACGCAGGCTTCGTGAATGGCGCGGGCGGGCGGCTCTGCCTGTTCGCGGATCAACTCCACTGCCACGTCGATCATCATGATGGCGTTTTTCTTGACGATGCCGATCAGCATCAACAGGCCGATAAGCGCAATGATCGAGAAATCCATGCCCATGACCTTCAGCGCCACCAGGGCGCCGAAGGCCGCCGCCGGCAGGCCGGACAGGATGGTCAGCGGGTGGATGAAGCTTTCATAAAGCACGCCCAGAACCACATAGATGGTCAGCACTGCCGCCAGAATGAGGATGCCGGTGTTGCCCTGGCTCTGCTGGAAGATCGCTGCCGTGCCGCCATAGCTGGTGAACACGTCCTGTGGCAGGCCTATCGTGCTTTTGATTTCGTTGATCCGGCCCGTCGCATCGGAAAGCGCCACGCCATCCGGCAGGTTGAAGGAGATCGTTGTGGAGACAAGCTGGCCCGTCTGGTTGATGGTGACTGGCGCCTGGGTCCGGGTGAGGGCGGCGAAGTTTGAAAGTGGAACAAGAGCGCCAGACTTTGCGGAGAGGATATTGATATCGCTCAGGAAATTGTCGTCCCACTGTTTGGAACTGTCAAACTCCACGATCACGTCATAGCTGTCGCCGGTCGACTGGATCTGCGCCGCTGTATAACCGCCGAATGACATTTCCAGCGTCTTGCGCAATTGATCGTTGGTGATGCCGAATGCTGCGGCCTTCTCCGGATCGACCGAGATCGTCGCAGCGATCGCACCGTTCTGGGCATCGGAGGTGACGGAGGTGAATGTCCGGTCCCGGCGCATCGCCTCCATCAGCTTGTTTGACCATTCATTGGTGGTATCGGCATTCAGGCCCTGAACGACAAGCTGGTACTGGCTGGCGGAGCTGCGCCCGCCGAAACGCAGGCTCTGCTGCGGATTGATATAGGTGCGGATACCCGCCACTTTCGATGTGGCCTGCCCCAGTTCGCTCAGCACCTGGCTCAACGGCGCACGTTCTTCCTTGGGCTTCAGTTCAACGAACATCGAGCCGTTGTTCAGCGGATTGCGGGAATTGCCGCCGACGATGGAGGTAACATGCACCACAGCCGGGTTCTTGCGGATCTGGTCGGCGACTTGCGCCTGAAGATCGCGCATGGCCGTGTATGAAATATCCTCGCGCGCCTGCGTCGATACGGAAAGGCGGCCAATATCCTCCTGCGGGAAGAAGCTGGAGGGCAGCGTTTCGAACAAATAGAGCGAGGCGGCGATGGAAGCCAGAAACGAGGCGAGAACCACGCGGCGGTGTGAGAGGCACCATCCAACGGCCTTGCCATAACCACGAAGCGTGCGCTCGAAACCGGCGTCGAACCAGCGGATGATGGCCGGAGGTCTGGAGGACTGGCCGGAGAGGCGCGAGGCGAGCATCGGTGTGACTGTCAGCGACACGAGTGCAGACGCCATGATCGCGAGCGTGACGACCATGCCGAATTCGTTGAAGAGCCGGCCGATCACCCCGCCCATCAACAGAATGGGAATGAAAACAGCCACCAGCGAAACGGACATGGACAGAATGGTACTGCTGACTTCCGCCGCGCCCTGAAGCGCCGCCTCCCGCATTGTCAGGCCTTTTTCGTGCAGGCGAAGGATGTTTTCCAGCATGACGATCGCATCGTCCACCACAAGTCCCACAGACAGGGTCAGTCCGAGTAGTGAGATATTGTCGATGCTATAGCCCAGAACATACATCGCGCCGAAAGCGGTGATGAGCGACAGCGGCACGGCAAGGCCCGGTATAATGGTTGCCGTCAGGTGGCCTGTGAAAAGATAGATGACCGCAACCACCAGCCCGATGGTGAGGAGCAGTGTGAACTGCACGTCGGAGATCGCGTCCTTGATGGCGGTCGATGCGTCGTTCATGACGTTGATGTTGACGGAGGGCGGCAATTGCTGGTGAAGCGCCGGCAGCTTGGCCCTGATGGCATCCACCACATCCACGGTGTTGGCGTCCGGCTGACGTTGTACGGCAAGAACGATGGCCTGCTGGCCATCGAACCAGCTGCCAGCATTGGTGTTGTCAATACTGTCGGTGACATTGGCGATATCGCCGAGATGGATGGGGGCGCCGTTATTCGTCGACACGACCAGTGAGCGGAAGGCGGCTGCATCTGTGCGCTGGGTATCCGCCTCGATCGTCAGGCGCTGATTGTCATTTTGCAACGCGCCGACCGGGACCTGGTTGTTCGCCTGCGCGATGGCGGTGGTGACGGTATCGACCCCGAGCCCCCTTGCCTGAAGCTGGGCCGGATCGAGGCCGATGCGCACCGCATAGGTCTGTGCGCCATAGATGCTGACCTGTGCGACGCCAGAAATGGTGGAAAGAAGCGGCGAGATGATATTCTCGGCGATTTCGTCCACCTTGCTGGTCGGCATTTCCTTGCTGTTGACGGCAAGCAGCAACACCGGCGCATCGGCGGGGTTGGTCTTACGATAGCTCGGCGTCGTCGTCATATTGCTCGGTAATTGCCGCTGCGCGCGTGAAATTGCAGCCTGAACGTCGGCGGCGGCGGCGTCAATATCGCGGTTGAGATCGAATTGCAGCACGATAGAGCTGTTGCCGAGCGTATTGGTGGCGCTGATTTCGCTGACGCCCGGAATGGTTTCGAACTGCTTCACCAACGGCGTTGTGACCGAGGTTGCCATGGTTTGCGGGGACGCGCCCGACAGGGACGACGAAACGCTGATCGTGGGAAAATCGACCTTCGGCAGCGCGGCGACGGGCAGCAGGCTGAAACCCGCAAGCCCGGCCAGCACAAGGCCGATTGCGAGGAGGGTGGTTGCGACGGGCCGGTTGATGCAGAAATTCGCGATCATGGGGTGCCAACCTTTTCCGGCGTGACATTGGCGGCCAGATTACCGGCCGCGCCGCCCTTCTCGGAAAATTGCTCCACGATCTGTTGACCGTCAGTCAGTTCGGACTGGCCTTCGACGATTACATGTTCGCCGCCGGTGAGACCGCTTGCAATAGCGGTGAGATCGCCGTTCGAGCGGGCGATTTCCACGGGTGTCATATGAACATGGTGGTTGTCATCGACGGTATAGACGAAGCTGCCCTTCGGCCCTGGCCGGACGGCAACCGTCGGCACAACGATCATTTCCTCGTCCGAGACGAAGTGGGCAGTGACATTGACGGACTGGCCGGGCCATAAAAGACCGCGATCGTTTTTGAATTCCGCTTTGGCAAGGACTGTGCCGGATGTCTGGTCCACGATATTGTCATAAAAGCGCAGCATGCCCTGCATGGCCTCGCCGCCCGTCGCTGCTGGATCGACATCCACCAGCGTGTCCTTCTGGATACCTTCGCGCAATTGCGGCAGGTAGCGCTGGGACAGCCGGAAACTGACCGAGATCGGATCGTATTTCGTGATCGTGACGATATTGACGCCGGCGCTGAGATAGGCGCCGGGGCTGACGCTGATATCGCCCAGCCGCCCATCGAAGGGCGCGCGAATTTCCATATGTTCGAGCGTCACCTGATCGGAAGCGAGCGTTGCGCGGTCAGCGTCGATCTTGGCGCTGGCACTATCCCGTGCCGCCCTTGCCTGATCCAGCACCTGCTGGGACTCAGCGCTCTGCTTGACGAGATTGGCGGCGCGCTGGAAAGCGGCTTCCGTCTGTTCCAGCGTTGCCTGATCGGCGGCGATATTGGCCTTGTCCTTGTCAACGGCGGCGCGGGCGATGCGGTCATCCATCTTGAGGATAAGATCGCCTGCCTTGATATGCTGGCCGTCCTTGGCCGAGATTTCCGTGACGAGGCCCGCCTGAAGCGGTGCTATATTGGTAATGTCGGCCGCAACCGCCCAACCCGTCGCCGTTGCGTCCATCGGCAGCGTTGCCTTGCTGACGGCGATGGTGCTGACGGTGGGCGGCCCGCCATTGCGCCGTCCGCCGCCCTGCCTTTGGCCCTGCTGCGGCGCAGGCTGGCCGTTTTGTGAGGTCTGCGCCGCTGTTCCGCCGTGCACTTTGGCCGTTTCGGTCTGCGTCTGCGGTGAAACGCTGGCAAATTGTTTGAGATAGGGAATTTGGTCGAGCGGCAGGCGGTCCTTGAAATACCACGCGCCGACGGCTGCGATGGCAAGGACGCTGAGGGCGGTCCAGAAACGTTTCATCTGACGATTCCGCTTATGAGAGCGATACATGTTTACCGAACATGTGCGGCAAGCCTTGGGAGCAGCTTTCCCCCACAAGACACCCAATGCGCTGCGAAATCACCTTAAACTTTTGTAATGGCGGCGACAACGTTTGCTGGCCTATCGCCCTGCGATGCAAAGCAGATGGCGACTTTCCGCACAGGCTGGCCGCCGGGTTCAGCGTATGGCCGCTGACGGTCTGCGTCCCCGGTCTCGATATCGAAAGCTGCATCGATTTTGGTCGCGACGGAGCGCTGGAAGAAAACCGGCTGCGTGGTATCCATCTGAACCGCAGACCAGGTCTCAGGCCCATGCCCGACATGCGGCCGCGTCTAAAGCGGGCCGGGTTCGCTCGCAGCTTGTGGTTCCTTCCAAAGAAAAAGCCGCCACGTTTCCGGGGCGGCTTTGATGTGAGCGGTAAGATATCGTGGATTAGAAGGCCCGTATGGCGTTGCGCGTCGCGAGCACGTCCTCGGCGACATTGCCCGTCGTTGCGGGAACGGAACCGACGAGATCCAGGAACTTGTAAAGTTCGGTTGCCTGCGAATTCGTAACGTAGATGATATCGCGATCCTGCATCGGGAACTTCGTGCTGGCGAAGAAAGTTGAGGGGTCGCGCAGGTTGGCACGGAAGATGACCGGGATTTCCTGGCCCGGGAACTTGGAGGTGTCGATACCGAGCTTCACGAGAAGGTCGCGCTTGACGATACGATAGATATACACCTGAGCGGGATCCGCACGGGAATCCAGCAATCCGCCGGCCTTGCCCAGTGCATCCGACAGCTTCAGATCCGCATCCTCGAACTCGAAACGCCCATTGAGACCGGAAGCGCCGAAGGCCAGATAGGTGCGGCGCTCACGCTCCACCATGATCGTGTCGCCCGGAACCACATAGATGTTTTCGGTGGGCGTGCTGACGAGGTGGTTGTAATTGACACGCGCGGTCTTTCCGCGGCGGATCAGGGTGACGTAGGATTCGATGTTCGGGGCGCTCAGACCCTTCGCATAGGAGATGACGTCGAGAACGCGATCACCCGCTTCCGAAAGCTGAACCTTCGTTGGCTCCTTGACGTCGCCAAGCACGGAAGCCTGCGCGGAGCGGCTGGAAATCTTGGTGATGAGGACCTGCGGCTCGATGGCGCGGTTGGCCAGCCGTTCTTCGATTTCGCTCTGAACGTCCTCGACATTGCGACCGGTCGCGCGGATCTTGCCGGCATAGGGAACACTGATATTGCCTTCCCGGTCCACCGTCTGGTTCGGCAGGCTGATATAGTTGCCGGGACGGCTGCCTGCGTCGGCGGGGATGAAGAGGCCACCCGCTTGGCTTTCGAAGATCGCGACCTGCACCACGTCGCCAACACCCATTGGCAAAGCCGGAACACCACCCTTGCCGCCGCCGAAGCTGCCAAGCAGCGTGCTGCTGGTGGTGTCGCCAACATAGTTCAGAACGGAACTGTTTATATCGATGAGCGCGTAGTCGACGCCTGCGGTCTTCTTCTTGTCCTTCGTGCTGAACTTTACGGAAGCGTTGGATTCGATTGTCGCCGCATCCGGCCCTGATGCCGCAGTGACCGTGCAGCCCGCCAGTGCGGCAGAGGCAAGCAGAATCGAAACATTCAATAAACGCATTTGGTCCTCAAAATGAATTTCGTCCGAAAAAGCAGATGGGCCGGACATCGTATAATTTTTAAAATGGGCACTTCATTAAAACACCGACAAAGGAAACCCTAATCGGCAATATAGTCGTTCAGCAGAATCGCATTCCGCAATATTGATGCTCGTATCAGGCATATGCCCAATTTCAGGCGATGCTTCAAGTTCATTCA
The DNA here is from genome assembly GCF_058803865.1 of Agrobacterium sp. GW821-FHT14E08. Classification (NCBI taxonomy): domain Bacteria; kingdom Pseudomonadati; phylum Pseudomonadota; class Alphaproteobacteria; order Hyphomicrobiales; family Rhizobiaceae; genus Agrobacterium; species Agrobacterium sp. GW821-FHT14E08. The sequence continues at coordinate 702,414 of NZ_JBXAPJ010000003.1, forward strand.
ACGCGTAACTGCGCCTGAGAAACCCGCGCCATTCGCAATATTCGCGCGCCCGCATGCTGTCAGTATTGCTGCTCTTCAATATTCATTCGCGGCCATATTCTCTTTGATTGCTGCATTGCGCTAGTGCAGTTTTGTCACGCTTGCAGGGTTTCTTTCGCGGCCGATGCAGTAAGTTATCTAATCAATTGTTTTGCAATAATATTTTTCATCTATCACCAATGGTGCCGCTGGAAAGACGGGCTGGAGCGACAGACATTTTTATCGGTCTGCGATAGGCAGAGGCGGGTAGCGCCAACCACTCATGTATCCCGAGACGGATGGCCACCATTTGAATAAAAGTCGGAAGCAAGATGCCGATGATCGTGGTTATCGCCAGCAGGCTCGCAATATCCGTTAAGTGAAACAGCTTTACCGCAACTGCCCGAGCAAAGCCGATAGCGAGGATGTGCATGACGTAGATGCCAACGGATAATTTGCCGAGCGTCTTGAAAATTGACGCGATAGCATTTTCACGGTCTGCGAGGATTTGGGATATTAAGACAACCATAACTATACCAAGGATCGCCGATATGATGGGAAGACGCTCGGGAATTCCGGCTTGCCATGAAAAATAGGTGGAAATCGCAAAGGCAGCGAAAATAACGAGAAATGAGCGCATCCCATATCGCCTCTCCTGGAGGCCATATTGCTTAGCGACGATGCCGAGCGTGAAATAGAGAAGCCCATAACCGATATCTGAAAGGACGGGATGGCTGGTGAGATAAAGAAGTGCAAAGGCGACGAACGTGAACGCTAGACGAAGAATGGCCGGGACTTGCTTTAACCCATATGATGCGAGCTGACAGAAAAACAGCGCATAAAGAAACCAGAAGGGACTGATAGGACTCCACAGGATTTCGAGAACTCTCGTGAAATCGATAGTGGTATTAGTGAGTCCCAGTTGCCCCATAACCACCATCAGGCTGCCATGCAGGAGCGACCAGAACAGATACGGGTAAGCGATGTTCTTCCCGAGTTTGGCGAGAAATTCCATCGAGTTCCTATTTTTCCCGGACGAGAAAAACAGTCCCGACACGAAGAAAAAAAACGGCATGTGGAAAGTGTAGATGGCATAGTCAGCGAAACCCAGGAGGCTGAAATACGGTGGTGCGCCTGAGCCGCTCAAGCCTCTTTCCGCATGGCCGAACACAACGAGGCATATGCACAGGCCTCTGGCAACGTCATAACTGCTGTCGCGCGATTGATTTTGTTCCATGCGAGCACTCAATGTGAATTTCGCTGACGTGGCCTTCGATTAAATGACGCCATTCTCCTCAGGCCCGCTCCGCCAGCGCGAAATTCACGGTATCGGCGAATTCCCGCAGGAAGCGTTCGCGGGAAAAACGGGCGGCATTGTCAATGCAGGCGTTCTTGTCGAAACGGTCGGAATTATCGACGAATTCCTGGACGGCGGCGCAGATCGCTTCCGGGGTCTGTTCGCCGAAATAGAGGCCGGTCGGCTGGTTTGAGGCACCGAGGGGGATGACGGTTTCCAATACCCCGCCTTTACCATAGGCGATGACCGGTGTGCCGAGCGCCTGGGATTCGACCGGCACGATGCCGAAATCGTCTTCTGCGGCGAAGACGAAAGCCTTGGCCTCTGCCATATATTTATGAAGCTCTTCATTTCCGACAAAGCCGAGGATTTCGACGTTGGGCGTGGCGATTTCACGGATGCGTTTCATGTCCGGTCCATCGCCGATGACGACTAGCCGTTTGTCGGGCATTTTCGCAAAGGCTTCGACGATCAGGTGCACTTTCTTGTAGGGCACGAGCCGTGATGCGGTTACGAAATAGTCGCCTTTCCATTCGGAGGGCGACAGATGTGATGTGTCCACCGGCGGATAGATCACGGTGGAATCACGCCCGTAACATTTGCGCACACGGCTGCGAATGAATTTGGAATTGACCGTCATCAGGTCGACGCCGTGAGAGGTGCGGATGTCCCACATGCGGATATAATGGAGAATGGCGCGCGCGATCCAAGAGGCAAACCCACGAGTGAGCTTGGTTTCCTTGAGATACTGGTGCTGGAGATCCCAGGCGTAACGGATCGGACTGTGAATATAGGACACATGAAACTGCCCGGGGCCGGTGATGACGCCCTTGGCGACGGCATAGCTTGAGGAAATCACCAGATCGTAGCTGCTGAGATCGAATTGCTCGATGGCGAGCGGCATGAGCGGCAGATAGGAACGGTATTTTTTTCGCGCGAAGGGCATCTTCTGAATGAAGGACGTGTTGACCGGTCGCCCGCCGAGGAAACCCCGGTCGCGCTCGCTCATGAAATCGACGAGGCAATAGAGATCCGCGTGAGGATAAATTTCAAGAAGGTTGTGAAGCACTTTTTCGGCCCCACCTCTGTCGGTGAGCCAGTCATGCACGATTGCCGTCTTCATAATTTCCTCAATAATTTCAACGTAATAAAAATTTATAATCCGCCCTGGAATAAAGCACGGCGGCCTGGAATATAAGTCTGTCGGCAGCCTTTAAAAACACGGCTGGTGGAGGCAGATAAGGTAACGATTAATAGAAATGCGAAGTTATGCGTGTCGTAATCTGGTCTTGGTCAGAACCTCAATAGCACTTTGTTCGCAAATGCGAAATATCCAACCTTCTTAAAACCCGGTCTCCATCTGCGAGTATCAGACGCCGGCCGAATCCATGTCTGCCCTGGTTGGCTCGTTTTCACTCGGTTCTGGCTGAAGCTCGCGCTTCAAATCTTCTGTTCTCGTTCCCCCCAAATCTCTCTCCTATTTTGCCAAATCAATGAATCCAGCCATCTCGCGGCAAGGTCATTGACAAGGCGTCTTATCGAGATATTCTGTTATAAAGATGCATATAACATAATAATGGAACACATAAGGTTGGAACTAAGAGCTGGGAGCTTAACAATGAGACGTAAACTTGCATTTCTCGCCACCGCTGCTTTGCTGCTTGCGCCGGGTGTGATGATGGCTCAGGAAAAGGGCGGCGTCATCAATGTCGCCACGATCGGCGAGCCGCCGACGCTTGATGCGATGGCGTCGACTGCCGACCTCGTCGGTATCGTCACGCAGCATATTTTTGAAACGCTCTACACCTTCGACAAGGGCTGGAAGGTTACGCCGCTTCTGGCGGAAAGCCTGCCCGAGATCAGTGCTGATGGTAAAACCTATACGATCAAGCTGCGGCAGGGCATCAAGTTCCATGACGGCAGCGACATGACCTCGGAAGATGTCGTCGCTTCGCTGGGCCGCTGGATGAAGATCGCCTCGCGCGGCAAGCAGGCCGCCGGTTTCATCGACAATATCTCCGCACCGGATGCCGGAACGGTCACAATCACTCTCAAGCAGCCCTATGCGCCGCTGACCTCGCTGCTTGCCTTCAACAATTCGGCAGCCATCATTCTGCCGGCCGAGAAGCAGGCCGAACCAATGGCCGAATTTATCGGCACCGGCCCCTATATGCTGAAGGAACGCAAGGCGGATCAATATATCCAGCTCGTCCGTTTCGATGGCTACAAGTCCCGTGACGGCGAAAGCGACGGATATGGTGGCGCACGCCATCAGTATCTCGATGAAATCCGCTTCGTTCCGGTGCCCGATCCAAATACCCGTGTCGAGGCCGCCGTTTCCGGCCAGTATGATTATGTCGATTCCATTCCGGTGGAATCCTTCGACAAGGTGAAGTCGTCATCTGCCTCGCAGCCTTTGATGCTGAAGCCCTTCGGTTATCCGGTCTTCGTGTTCAATACGAAGGAGGGGCTTTCTTCCAAGTTGGAGGTCCGCAAGGCGGTGACCGAAGCGCTGAACATGGAAGACATGCTGGCGGCTGCCTTTGGCAGCACGGATTTTTACGCGCTTGACGGCGCTTATTATCCGTCCAATTTCTCCTGGCATTCGGAAGAGGGCGTCAAGGGCACTTACAACGTCGGCAACCCGGAAGCCGCCGCCGAAAAGCTGAAGGCTGCCGGTTATAATGGCGAGCCGCTGCGCATCCTCACCAGCCGGCAGTATGAGTTCCACTACAAGATGGCGCAGGTTGCTGCGGAATATCTGAAACTTGCCGGTTTCAAGGTGGATATGCAGGTGGTGGACTGGGCGACGCTGACACAGCGCCGCGCCGATCCGAAGCTCTGGGATGTCTATATCACCCACAGCCCCTTCCTGCCGGAGCCGGCGCTGATCGGCGCGCTCTCCACCGGCTCGCCAGGCTGGTGGGATACGCCGGCGCGCAAGGCCGCGGTTGACGCCTTCACCTCGGAAGCCGATCCGGACAAGCGTATCGCGCTCTGGGCCAATGTGCAGAAGACGATCTATGCCGAGCTTCCGCTCATCAAGATCGGTGACTTCAACGCCGTGGCGGCCAAGTCCAACAAGCTCGAAGGCGTCGATCCGGCTCCCTGGCCGTATTTCTGGAACGCTTCGGTCACGAAGTAAGGCCGGCTCCGCACGCCGTCACCCCGGCCTTGAGCCGGGGTCCAGCGCGATCAGGTCCCTGGTCGCAAGAGAACCTTTCACCACGCAGACGCGTGGTGGCTGGATGCCGGATCAAGTCCGGCATGACGGAGGCAAGTGTTTTCCGACCGTGAGTGCCGGAATTATCGGCACCCATCGACTACTCGTTTCAACCGTCGCCTGATAGCGGCCCATCACGCGCTTCGGAGCATACATACGTGATACGGTATATTTTCCAGAGACTTGCCGGGATGATCGTGGTGATGTTCCTCGTCGTCACCATCGTCTTCGTCATCCTGCGTGTAACACCCGGAGACCCGGCGGCCGTGATGCTCGGGCCGGATGCCTCGGCGCAGGACATTGCCGAGCTGCGCAGCCGGCTCGGTCTCGATCAGTCGCTCGGCGTGCAATATGTCTATTATATCGGGCAATTGCTGAAGGGCGATCTCGGTCAGTCGATCTTTCTTAACATGCCGGTCGGCTCAGCGCTGCTGGACCGGGCCGAACCGACATTCTTCCTGACGATTTTTTCGCTGTTGATCGCCAGCGTTATCGCGCTTCCCATCGGCATTTATGCCGCTTACCGGCGTGGCTCTTTTGTCGATCAGGCAGCGACCACGGTGGCGATGCTGGCGGCGAGCATACCGAGCTTCTGGCTTGGCCTCATTCTCATGCAGGTCTTCGCTGTGCGGCTCGATATGTTCCCGGTATCGGGTTATGGCGGTCCGGGCGCGAGCTTCCTTGAGCGCATGTATCACCTGACCCTGCCGGCAATCGCGCTCGGCCTCGTTTCCTCCGCCCTCATTCTGCGCTTCACCCGCGCCTCGATGCTGGATGTTTTAGGCGACGACTATGTCCGCACCGCCCGTGCCAAGGGCGTCAAGGAGCGCCGCGTGGTGATGAAACATGCGCTGAAAAACGCTCTTATTCCCATCCTGACCGTGCTTGGACTTACCGCCGCCGTGCTGATTTCCGGCGCGGTCGTCACGGAAACCGTTTTCGGCCTGCCGGGCGTCGGCAATCTCGTCGTTTCGGCCGTTCTCCGGCGCGATTATCCGGTCATTCAGGGCGCGCTTCTCATCATCGCCGGGCTTTACGTGCTCATCAATTTTGCAATCGACATGCTCTATCTGCTGGTCGATCCTAGGGTTCGTTACTGATGGCCGATATTGTTTCCACCGCCCCGCCGGCACGCAACCCTACTATCCTGTTCATTCGGCGTCTCCTGAAGCGCAAGACGGTCGCTGCCGGTCTCATCGTACTCCTCGTGTTTGTGCTGCTCGCGGTTTTCGCACCGATGATTGCGCCCTATTCACCATCGAAACTGTCGATCGTGAACCGCCTGAAGCCGCCAAGCGAGCTTTACTGGTTCGGCACCGACGAGTTCGGTCGCGATGTGTTTTCCCGCACCATTTATGCTGGAAGGCTGTCGCTTCTGGTCGGTGCCGCCGTGGTGGCGCTTTCGGCGCTGATCGGCATCACGCTCGGCCTGCTTGCCGGTTTCTTCCAGAAGCTGGATACGCCGATCGCGCGACTGATTGATGCGATGATGGCCTTTCCGGATATTCTGCTGGCCATCGCGCTGGTGGCGGCCCTCGGCCCGTCGCTGACGACGGTGATCATTGCGCTTGCTGTGGTTTATTCGCCGCGCCTTGCCCGCATCGTGCGCGCCTCGACGCTGGTGATCCGTGAATTGCCCTATGTGGAGGCGGCGAAGGCGCTTGGCATTTCCACCTTCCACATCATGACGCGGCATGTGCTGCGCAATCTGGTCTCGCCCATCCTCGTGCAATGCACCTTCCTTTTCGCCAGCGCCATGCTGGCCGAGGCCGGCCTGTCGTTTCTGGGGCTCGGTGTCAGCCCCGAAATTCCGACCTGGGGAACCATGATCTCCGCCGGCCGCCAATATATCGGCCAGGCCGACTGGATGACCTATTTCCCCGGCTTTGCCATCATTCTTTCCGTGCTGTCGCTGCAAATGGTCGGTGACGGGCTGCGGGACATGCTCGACCCAAGACTGCGAAGGGATTTGTAATATGACGTCCGGTGAACAGGCGAAAACGCCTCTTCAAGCTCCCATTCTTCTCTCCAATGTGAAACCCGTCGGTTTCGGAAAAGGTGCATCACAGGCTTCGACCGATATTCTGATCGGCGGCGATGGCAAGATCGCTGCGGTTGGGCCTGCCATTCAGGCGCCTGCGGATGCGCAGCGCATTGATGCCAAGGGTGCCTTCGTCTCGCCCGGCTGGGTCGATCTGCACGTGCATATCTGGCACGGCGGCACCGATATCTCCATTCGCCCCTCCGAATGCGGGGCGGAACGCGGCGTGACGACGCTGGTGGATGCCGGTTCGGCGGGCGAGGCGAATTTCCACGGTTTCCGCGAATATATCATCGAGCCCTCGAGGGAGCGCATCAAGGCCTTCCTCAATCTCGGTTCCATCGGTCTCGTCGCCTGCAACCGCGTGCCGGAACTGCGCGACATCAAAGATATCGATCTCGATCGTATCATCGAATGTTACGCCGAAAACAGCGAGCACATCGTCGGCCTCAAGGTGCGGGCGAGCCATGTCATCACCGGCTCCTGGGGCGTCACACCGGTCAAGCTCGGCAAGAAGATCGCCAAGATCCTGAAAGTGCCGATGATGGTGCATGTGGGCGAACCGCCCGCACTTTATGACGAGGTGCTGGAAATTCTCGGCCCCGGCGATGTCGTGACCCACTGCTTCAACGGCAAGTCGGGCTCCAGCATCATGGAAGACGAAGACCTGTTCAACCTTGCCGAACGCTGCGCGGGCGAAGGCATCCGGCTGGATATCGGCCATGGCGGCGCCTCCTTCTCCTTCAAGGTGGCGGAAGCGGCGATTGCACGCGGGCTGCTGCCATTCTCGATCTCCACGGATTTGCATGGGCATTCGATGAATTTCCCGGTCTGGGATCTGGCGACGACCATGTCGAAGCTGCTGTCGGTTGATATGCCCTTCGAAAATGTCGTCGAGGCCGTTACCCGCAATCCGGCCTCCGTCATTCGGCTCGATATGGAAAACCGTCTCGATGTTGGCCAACGCGCCGACTTCACCATTTTCGATCTAGTGGACGCCGATCTGGAGGCGACCGATTCCAATGGCGACGTGGCGCGTCTGACGCGCCTGTTCGAGCCGCGTTACGCGGTCATCGGCGCGGAAGCGATTGCTGCCAGCCGTTATATTCCAAGAGCGCGCAAGCTGGTGCGCCACAGCCATGGTTATTCCTGGCGCTGAACCCAAATGGACAAGGCGGAGGAAGGCAATCTCCTCCGTCTTCCGCAGAGATTAAGGGATACCCGTCCCTGTATTATGAGGAATTCGCGTGAAACAGTCTTCGCTTGAGGCAGAGGGGCGCCATTCGCCTTATGACCGGCTCGCCGCGCTCGGCATCTCCCTGCCGCCGCCGCCGCCGCCGATTGCCAATTTCGTCACCCATGTGGTGGAAGGCAACATGCTTTATCTTTCGGGACAGGGCCCCCGGGAGGAAAACGGCCATCTTTATGCCGGCAAGGTGGGCGCGGAAATCGGGCTGGAAGAGGCCTATAACCATGCGCGGCTCACCGGCATCAATCTCCTCGCCGTCATGCATGAGGCGCTGGGTGATCTGTCGCGGGTGAAAAAGGTGGTCAAGCTGCTCGGCATGGTCAATGCGGTGAGCGACTTCCGCGATCACCCGAGCGTCATCAATGGCTGCTCCGATCTCTTCATCGATGTGTTCGGCGAGGCGGGACAACATGCCCGCTCCGCCGTCGGTTTCGGCTCGCTGCCGGGTAACATCACCGTTGAGATAGAAGCAATCGTCGCGCTCAAGGATTGAGGCCGTTCAATGGTTGCGCCAGCCCATCAGCTTTTCGATCCGTTCCGCCGAAACCCTGACCTGTTCGGTATAATGGTTCTCGTCCGCCAGCACCTTCTGCTCCGGCAGCACGATGGAAATCGTCGCAACGCATTCGCCCCTGTTGTCGCAGATCGGCGAGGCGATGCAGGCGACGGCGTAATCGGATTCGGCGACCTGTATCGACAGCCGGTCACGGAAAGCGGTACCTGCCGATTGCGACAGGGTTTCGGGGTTGATTTCGGCGCGGCCGGTCGGCGAGGTGCGGGCGCAGCGCTTGAACAGTTCGACACGCTCCGCCTCCGGCAAATGACCGACGAGCAGGCGGCCGGAGGCCGTCCAGTTCAGGGGAACACGGGTGCCGACACGCGACGCGACCTGAAAATGGCTCGGACCATCGGCCATGGCCAACACCAGCATATGGTCGCCATCGCGGCCACAAAGCTGCACGGTTTCGCCCGCATGGCGGCACAAATCGTGCATTTCGTGGGTGGCGACACCCATGAAGTCCAGCGAGCGGGCATAGGCGAGGCCATAATGATAAAGCCGCGCGCCGAGCCAGATGTTGCCGTCGGCATTACGCGCCAGCATGTTCTTTTCGACGAGATCGTCGACGATCACATAAACGGTGGAAAGCGGCGCCTTGATGGCCTTGGCAATCGCGTAAGCGCCGGCTGGCGATCCGGTTTCGTAAAGGTAATCAATAACCTGAAGCGCACGGTCGATACCGCTGACGCGCGAGCGCTTGGCCGCCTTCGCGTCTGCGTTTTCGGCGGCCTCGGACAGGGCGGTTGAAGACGTTTCGTCCAGTTTATGGGCGTCCAATTTTGGCTCCTCACGGGTTTTGAGAAGCTATTACATTATTATGGCATATATGTCGATGCCCATCGCATCGCAAAGACAGGAGAAAGACATGACCGAGGATATCAGAAGCAGGATCGGCCTTCGCCCGGTCATCAACGTCTCGGGCACCATGACCTCGCTCGGCGCATCGATTGTCGTTCCCGAGGCCGTTCAGGCCATGGCGTCCATCCTGCCGCAATTCGTCGAGATCAATGATCTGCAACGCAAGGCGAGCGCGATCATTGCCAGACTGACGGGCGGCGAGGCCGGTTTCGTCACGGCGTCCTGCTCCTCCGGCATCAGCCTTGCAGTGGCGGGCGCCATTACCGGCAATAATCTGCTCGCCATCGAAAAGCTGCCCGATGTCGCGCCTGAAAAGAACGAAGTGCTGGTGCAGATGGGGCATGTGGTGAGCTATGGCGCGCCGGTGGATCAGGCGATCCGCCTCGGCGGCGGCAAGGTGGTGCTGATCGGGCAGGCGACATCGACCCACCGTTTCCACATGGAAAACGCCATCACCGAAAAGACGGCGGCGGCGGTCTATGTCGTCTCGCACCATGTGGTGAATTACGGTTTGCTGCATCTTTCCGAATTTGTCGAGATTGCCCACGCCAGGGGCGTGCCCGTCATCGTCGATGCGGCGTCCGAATATGACCTGGAGCTGTTTCTGGCGACGGGCGCGGATGTTGTCCTCTATTCCGGCCACAAGTTCCTTGGCGGTCCCACGTCCGGCATCGTCGCCGGCAAAAAGGAACTCGTGCGCAACGCCTTCCTGCAGAATATGGGCATCGGCCGTGGCATGAAGGTCGGCAAGGAAAGCATTTACGGCGTCATGGCGGCGCTGGAAGCCTGGGAAAAGCGTGACCATGACGGCATTCGCGAGCGCGAAACCGGCTATCTCAACCTCTGGCAAAAGACGCTGAACGGACGCCCCGGCGTGACGGCGCTGATCGAGCCCGACCCGACCAATAACCCGCTCGACCGGCTGCGCGTCATCATCGACGCCGAAGAAGCCCATATCACCGCTTGGGACCTGACGACGGCGCTCGCCAAAGGCAGCCCGCCGATCATTGCCCGCGATCACGAGGTGGAACACCGCTATTTCTATCTCGATCCCTGCAACCTGCATCCCGGCCAGGAAACCATCGTGGCTGCCCGTCTGGCCGAGGAGCTGGACAAGGCGCGCGCCTCCAACGAGGTGATCGCCACGCCGTTCGAAGACCGCAGCCGCCACCGTTTCGACGGTATGCTGCGCTGGCCGGACTAAGTAACGACTGCATATGGAACGAGCGGGTGCCGCGAGCTTCTTCTCCCCGAGGGGGAGAAGTCCGCGGCAGCGGGATGAGGGGGCGAGAGTGCGGTCTATCGCTGGCGTTGCCCCCTCATCCGACCCTTCGGGCCACCTTCTCCCCGGCGGGGAGAAGAAATTTGCCGCAACGCTGTGCCTGAGTTGAAACATAAAAAGAAGGGAACGATCATGACCATGCCGCAGGCAGCACCGCTTGGTGCCGAAAATGCCGTGCTTTCCGTCCGCAATCTCACCACGTCTTTTCACGTGGATGGCGGCTGGAAGCCCGTGGTGCGTGATATTTCCTTCGATGTCGGGCCGGGCGAGACGGTTGCGATCGTCGGTGAAAGCGGTTCGGGCAAAAGCGTTACATCGCTTTCCATCATGCGGCTGCTGGACCGCGAAAGCAGCAGGGTGCAGGGTGAAATCCTGCTCGGCGGTCGCAACCTGCTGTCACTTTCCGAAGATGCCATGCGGCGGGTGCGGGGCAATGAAGTGGCCATGATCTTTCAGGAGCCGATGACCAGCCTCAATCCGCTCTTTACCATCGGCGACCAGATTTCCGAGGCTTTGCTGTGCCACCAGCCGATGTCGAAAGCTGAAGCGCGGGCGGAGACGATCCGCCTTCTCGAAAAGGTCCGCATCCCGTCTGCCGCCTCGCGCTTCGATGAATATCCGCACCGCTTTTCCGGCGGCATGCGTCAGCGAGTGATGATCGCCATGGCGCTCGCCTCCAAACCGAAGCTCCTGATCGCCGACGAGCCGACGACGGCGCTCGATGTAACGATTCAGGGCCAGATCCTCGACCTCATCAAGACGCTGCAGGAAGAGGAGGGCACGTCGGTCCTCTTCATTACCCATGATATGGGTGTGGTCGCCGAAATCGCCGACCGCACGGTCGTCATGTATCGCGGCGAGCAGGTGGAAGTCGGTGCGACGGCCGATATTTTCCATCGCGGCAAACATCCGTATACCCGCGCACTTTTGTCCGCCGTTCCGGTTCTGGGGTCGATGAAAGGCGAGGAAAGACCGCTCCGTTTTCCCATCGTCAACACCACCACGGGAGAAACGCAGGAGCCGGCGCGTCCGGCCGATACCGTCGACGCCGCTGCACAGCCCGTGCTCAAGGTGGAGGGGCTGACCAAGCGTTTCGATATCCACTCCGGTCTTCTGGGGCGCCTCAGCGGCCGCGTGCATGCGGTGGAAAACGTATCCTTCGATCTCAGGGCCGGTGAAACATTGTCATTGGTGGGCGAAAGCGGCTGCGGCAAGTCCACCACCGGACGCGCCATCATGCGGCTGATCGAGCCGGATGCCGGTTCGGTCGTGGTCAACGGCGAAAACATTCTCGCGCTCGACAAGACGGGCATGCGGGACATGCGTAAGACGGTTCAGATGATCTTTCAGGACCCCTTCGCCTCGCTCAATCCGCGCATGACGGTGGGTGCGGCGATTGCCGAACCTTTTCTGGAACACCGCATGGGAAGCGCCCGCGAGGCGAAGGATGTGGTGGCCGATATGCTGGCGAAGGTCGGTCTCTCACCGGACATGGCTTCGCGTTATCCGCATGAATTTTCCGGTGGCCAGCGCCAGCGCATCTGCATCGCCCGCGCGCTCGCCCTTCAGCCCAAGGTGATCGTTGCCGACGAAAGCGTGTCGGCGCTGGATGTTTCCATCAAGGCGCAGGTCATCAACCTGATGCTGGATCTGCAGCAAAGCCTCGACCTTGCCTTCCTGTTCATCAGCCATGACATGGCGGTGGTGGAGCGCGTCAGCCATCGTGTGGCGGTGATGTATCTCGGCGAGATCGTCGAAATCGGCCCACGTGCGGCGGTTTTCGACAATCCGCAGCATGACTATACCCGCAAGCTGATGGCGGCCGTGCCGGTGCCGGATCCGGATCGCCGCAACACGCGGCGGGGTGCTGCGAATGACGAGCTGAAAAGCCCGATCCGCGCCGTCGATTATGTCGTCAAGCCGCGTGAATATCGCGAGGTTTCGCCCGGCCACCTCGTTGCCTGCTGAAGCTGGTTACAGGCCGGGCACATCCGATGTCACGAAAGGTATACGGTAACCGCGCTTAAAACTTTCCCGCTGTCCGAGATGGCGATACCATGTCTGCACGGCTGGAAAGTCGTCGAGGTTGATCCTGTGGCGCGCGAAACGCGAGACCCATGGCCAGATGGCGATATCGGCGATGGAGAAATCGCCGGCCACGAACTCCCGCTCGTTCAAGCGGTCGTTCAATGTCCGGTAAAGCCGCGCCACATCTGCCGCGAAACGCGTTTCGGCAAAGGGTGCCTGTCCGGCATGATAGGTCAGGAAATAATGGGCATAACCGAGTGTCGGGCCGAAATTGGCGGCCTGCCACATCAGCCATTCGGTGACGACCAGTCGCTCGGTCGCGGCGGCGGGCAGAAGCCGGCCCGCCTTTTCGGCAAGATAAATCAGGATCGCGTTCGATTCTGTCAGGACGGTACCGTTCTCATCGTCGACAATCGCAGGGATTTTCGAGCCGGGATTGATGCTGATATAATCGGCGGCAAATTGCTCGCCTTTTTCGATGTCGATGGCATGGCTTTGATAGGGCAAGCCAAGTTCTTCCAGTGCAATCGAGATTTTAAGGCCGTTGGGCGTGATCCAGGTATAAAGGTCGATCATGTTAGTCGAACATTGCCTCATCAAGCGGCAAAGCCCGTCTGCCTTTCTTCCCGGTCACATCGGAAAGGTCCGTGTAAAGACCGCGTAGCGTCAAAACGAGCTCAATAATTCGCGGATCGGTGACACGATAGATCACCGCTTTGCCTTCCCGCGAACCTTCGATCACACCAGCGTCGCGCAATTCGGCAAGTTGCTGCGAAAGCGTTGGCTGCTGGATGCCGAGTTCATATTCCAGCGCGGAAACGGAAGCCTCCGTTTCCATGAGATAACAGACGATGGCCAGACGATTGGCGTTGGCGACAAGCTTCAAAAGCTCGCTCGCTTCCACCACGCTGCGGCAGATGAGATTGGAAACCGGTTTCGTCACGACTACAGGCCCATTTTTCAAACTACAAAAAAGTATATTGTGTGACGATAAATTTCAATGGCTTGATGAAAGCTAGTTTGGCCTGATTACGCATTTTTTAAAATCTACAGGATTGGTAGATTTCTCTTTCGCTTTCCGGCCGAGGATCGCCAAAACGTTCCTCGAAAACATTCTATAAAAAAGTAGATTGATTGCGAAATGAGGTGTCGACATGAAAATCGGGGTCCATCCCAACAATCTACATTTACGTCTCGCCCGGCTCTGGCCCGGCGCCTTTGAAGAATTCGATCCGCAATTCGTGGCCTATCGTGAAGGCCGCGATACGGCGGCGCTTCTGGAAAAGGGCGAAATCCATTTCGGCGGTACGGGTTCGACGCCGCCCATCGAGGCGGATGCACGCGGGCTTTCAGCGGTCTATATCGCCGCGTCCGCACCACGGCCTGCCAATGGCGCGATCCTCGTGCGGCGCGACAGCCCGATCCGCTCCGCAGCGGATCTTGCCGGAAAACGCATATCGCTGATTGACGGATCGTTTCACACCTATCTTCTGGCGCGCAGCCTGGAAGGGGCGGGGCTTGGTCTTGCGGATGTGACCCGTATCGAAAGCGGCGATAGCGATAGCCTGCGCGATCTCGTGGAAGGCCGTGTCGATGCCTGGGTGACGATGTCGCCGCGGCTGGAAAAGGCTCTGACCCATGAAGAGATCAGCCTTCTTGTCCGTTGCGGTTCCACCATTCCCAACCGTTCGCTGTTCTGGACGCTTGCGCGCCACAATATAGCGGGCGAGACAGGGCAGGCAATTGCGGCTGAACTGGATCGCGTCGGCCGGGCCGTGATGGCGGATATCGACAAAGCCGCCGCCCTTCTCGCCGCGGAACCTGGCAGCGAAGGTGATGCACAGTCCTGGGCCAAGGTGCTGAGGTCGCGAGACCTTTCGGTCGTGGCCGCTGCCGAAAATATCCTTGCCGAACAGCAGGAGGAGGCTGATACGCTTTACAGGCACGGTCATTTCTCTTTACCGGTTCTGACCGGGCAGTCAGCCAGCACGGGAGGCGGCAGATGAATGTTTTCTGGTACATGTGCGCGCCCGACGGCGCTTATCCCTGGCAGCCGGAAGGGTCCCGCAAGGTCGATCTCGGTTATTACAAACAGCTCGCGCTCGCTTACGACCAGCTGGGTTACACCGGCGCGCTGTTTGCCACAGGCGCGCATGACGTCTGGGTTCTGGCGGGCGCGCTGCTTTCCTATACCGAGCGGCTGAAGTTTCTGGTCGCCATTCATCCGGGACTTGTCGCGCCGACGCTGCTCGCCAAGATGGCGGCAACGCTTCAGGAATTTTCGCGCGGACGCCTGCTGATCAATGTCGTCTCGGGCGATGCGAAGATGCTCGGCGCATACGGCATGACCATGCCGCATGATGAGCGCTATGATATGGCGGATGAATATCTGCAGATCTGGCACCGCCTTTTTGCCGGCGAAACAGTCGATTTCAAGGGCCGACATTTCCAGACTGAGGGCGCAAAGCTGGCGCTGCCGGTGGGGCAGGGCATCGAGCCTCCGCCATTGTGGTTTGGCGGCTCCTCGGACAAGGCCATCGATGTCGCGGCCAAACATGTCGAGACCTATCTTTCCTGGGGTGAAACGCCGGACCAGATCGGCGCGAAGGTCGATCTCGTCAAGGCGCGGGCGGAGAAGCTTGGCCGCGAGCTGGAATACGGCATTCGTCTCTATGTTATTGTACGTGATACGGATGAAGAGGCATGGGCCGCCGCCGCCGATCTCTACGGCCGCATGGATGAGAGGGCCATTGCCGCCAACCAGCGTTTCGTCGGCAAGACGGATTCCGTCGGCCAGCAGCGCATGACGGCGATGCATGGCGGGCAGAAGCCGGAGAATCTGCGCGATCTCGAAATCGCGCCCAACCTCTGGGCCGGCATCGGCCTTGTCCGTCCGGGCCCGGGAACCGCGATTGTCGGTTCGCCGGATACTGTCATCCGCACGCTGGAGGCCTATAAGAAGGCGGGGGTGAATACCTTCATCCTTTCCGGCATGCCATTGCTGGAAGAGGCTTTCCGCTTCGGCGAAAAGGTTCTGCCGCGTCTTGACGTATCGCGTGAGGTCTCGACGGCAAAACAATTCACATGGTCGACCCTGTTCGATCGCGACCTCTCGGCCAAGGCCTCCTGAGCATGGTGTGGGAGTGGAGAGACAAGACATGACGGCAAGTCCGGCAACAACAATCGCGCAACGGCGCATCGGCCCGCAGCTCGCAGCGGAGCGGGCGCTTGCCATTCTCGACAAGGCGCTCGGCGCAGTCGCCGCCGCGATCCTTGCAACGCTTCTCGTGGTGGTGCTGGTCAACGTCACCCTGCGTTATCTGTTCCATACCGGCTTTATCGGCGCGGAAGACCTCGGCATCTGGCTGCATGTGGCCATGATCGCGGTCGGTGCGCCGCTCAGCCTCAAAAGCGCTCTCGCCATGCGGCTCGACGTTTTTGTGCGGTTTTTGCCTGAGCGATTTCACGCGGTAACCGAAGTTCTGGCCGATGCCTTCTCCTTCGTCGCCGCACTCATCCTCGCCTTCGGCGGGGTAGAGATCGCGGCGATGCTCGGCGGCACGTCCCCGACGCTTGGCCTGCCGGAATGGGTGCGTTTCGGCTTTCTCGGTGCAGGCGGCGCGCTTATCCTTCTTTATCTGGCACTTCAGCGTGTCAGTGAAGGCAAGCTGTTTGCCGTTCTCGCATCTCTCGCCATCGCTATTGTGGCTTACGTCGGCCTGCCGGAAGTTTTCGTCGATACGAGCCTGCCGCCGAGCCTGTTTCTGGCGCTGACGGCGGCGGTGGGGCTGGTGCTCGCCGCACCGCTTGCCCATGCCTTCCTTGCCGCCGCCTATGTGGCGATCGCCTTCGGCAGCACCTTGCCGGAACCGGCCATCGTTTCGTCAACCGTGACCGGCATGTCGAAATTCCTGTTGCTCGCCATTCCCTTCTTTCTGCTGGCCGGAAGCCTGCTGACGGAATCGGGCGTCGCCAACCAGCTGGTCCGTTTTGCTGCCTCCATGGTCGGGCACCGGCGGGCAGGTCTGGCGCAGACGACGCTTCTTACCAGCGTGCTGTTTTCCGGCGCATCCGGCTCATCGGTCGCCAATGCCGCCTTCGGGGCCTCCACCTTCCAGCCGGAACTGGTGAAACATGGCTATCCGCCGGCGCAGGCGGGCGCGATCATTGCGGCCACCTCCGTGCTGGACAATGTCATTCCGCCTTCCATCGCATTCCTGATCCTTGCGACGGCCACCAACCTGTCGGTCGGCTCGCTGCTGGTCGGCGGTTTCTTTGCCGGTGGGCTGATGGCGGTCTGCCTTGCGGTGGCGATCCATCTCAGCGTGCGCAGCGTCGATACCTTGCCGCGCGCCACGGGTGCGGAGCGCTGGCGCTCGGCCATCGCCGCCATACCGGCCTTCGGTCTTGGCGTCATCGTGGTGGTCGGCATCCGCATCGGCATCGTCACCACCACGGAAGCGGCAGCACTTGCGGCGCTTTACACGCTGCTTCTGGGCTTCGGTTACCGGCTGGGGGCAGGGCGCATTTTCGCGACTTTCCGGCAATCGGCCGGTGAGGCGGCGGCCATTGGCCTTCTGATCGGTACGGCCGGGCCTTTCGCCTTCCTGCTGGCGGTCGATAATGTCTCCGGCCTCGTCACTGACTTCGTAACTTTGCTTGGCGGCAGCAAGATCGCGGTGCTGCTGCTCTCCAACCTTATCCTGCTCGTGGTGGGACTGGTGCTGGATATTGGTGCTGCCATCCTGCTGTTCGGGCCGATCCTGCTGCCCGCCGCCGTGGCCGCCGGCATCGATCCGATCCATTTCGGCGTCATCCTCGTGGTCAATCTGATGATCCATGGCCTGACACCGCCGCTCGGCATGCTGATCTTCGTGGTCAGCGGCGTCACTCGCATTCCGGCGACAGCACTTTTCCGCGCTGTCGTTCCCTATCTCGTCTCTCTTCTCGTTTCCCTCGCCATTCTGTGCGCCTGGGCCATTCTCTTCTAAATTCGGGGTTTCATTCATGACTATTATCGATCGCCGCAATCTCCTGAAACTGTCTGCCGCGGGCGCTGCCGCACTTGCCGCACCCGCCTTCATTCGCACCGCCAATGCCAGAACCCGCAACCTCACCGTCGCGTCGCTTTTCGCCGACGACAAGCCGGAGACGAAAATCTGGGTGAAGATCAGCGAGCTGGTGGAGGCGAAGCTGCCCGGCCGTTTCCGTTTCAACATCGTCAAGAGCGGTGCGCTGGGCGGTGAAAAGGAAGTGGCGGAAAATATCCGCCTGGGATCGGTTCAGGCGAGCCTTTCGACAGTCTCTTCGCTCTCCGGCTGGGTGCCGGAACTGCAGATCCTCGATCTGCCCTTCCTGTTCCGCGATGCCGACCATGTGCGCAAGGTGGTGACGGGCGAGACTGGCACTGATCTGAAGACGAAGCTCGCCGCCCAGCAATTCATCGCCGCAGATTTCATCAATTACGGCGCTCGCCATCTTCTGACCAAGGAGCCGGTAACCCGGCCGGAGCAGCTGGAAGGCAAGAAGATCCGCGTCATCCAGAGCCCGCTGCACACCAAGCTGTGGAGCGCCTTCGGCACCACGCCGGTCGGTATCCCGATTACCGAGACCTACAATGCGCTGGCAACCGGCGTGGCCGATGCCATGGATCTCACCAAATCCGCCTATGCCGGCTTCAAGCTTTACGAGGTCGTGCCCTACCTAACGGAAACCGGCCATATCTGGGCTTCAGGCGTCGTCTATTACGGTGCGACCTTCTGGAACCAACTGGACGACGAAGAAAAGAAGGTTCTTTCGGAAGCTTCCAGCGAAGGTGCGCAATATTTCAACCAGCTGATCGTCGAGGACGAAGTAAAGTCCGTCGAGCTTGCGCTTTCGAAGGGCGGCAAGGTGCTGCAGCCGGAAGCACTGGACGAATGGCGCAAGGGCGCGCAGGGCGTCTGGCAGGATTTCTCCGGCATTGTTGGCGGCATCGAGAAGATACAGGCTGTGCAGTCGGCCTGATAGTACGGCCCATCGAAATCAGGAAACCCCGTGCGTCCTTCGGGCGCGCGGGGTTTCTTTTGTTCGGTATCAGTGCGAAGCGCCGGAGCCGCCGATGGCGACGATGGAATAGGGCTGGCCCTCCACCGCAACCGTGCGGGTTTCCTTCAGGCTTTCCGCGTCCACCACGCGGACCAGCGAATGGCGCGGATCGGAAATTGCGACCTGCCCATCGGCAACCGCGAGACGCGGGCGCGGATCGCGCCAATGGCCATCCTTGCTGTAGGGTTCGGTGACTTTCGCCTTGCGGGTGATGGCGCCTTCCAGCACGTCAAGCACATGCAGGTCACCGTCTTCCGTCAGGATATAGGCATTGCGCGGATTGACGGGATCGAGAATGAAATCGACGCGCCGGGTCGGCAGTTCCACCAGACGGAAGGCGTCCTTGCTGTCCGGATCAATGAGGACGACCTTGTCTTCACCGTAGTTTCCAAGGAAGAACTGCATGGATTTGCCGCCAAGCAACGTGCCGGTATAGGCTTTCGGGAAATCTTCCGGATAAGCCAGCATTTCGAGCTTCGGGCCATCCGTGCCGCCGGGGCGGGCAACAAGAATGCCTTCCTTGCAGCCGAAGGCCGCAAGTCGTGCGGATGTCGCCTCGCCATGCAGATCGGTGCATGCCGCCTGCTCGCCCACCTGCTTGCCCTCCCTGTCGAGAACACGTAGCCCAATGCGTGGCGGCAGCGTATCGGGTTTCGTTTCGATTTTGGTATTGGGCACCGACACCAGAACGTAACGGCCCATCGTCACCGCAACTCCATGATGCGGAGCGGTCGTATCGACGGTACGGACCTTTGCCTTGCCGTCCAGCAGGGCTGCTTCATCGATGATCTCCGCCTTGCCGCCACGGTCATAAAAAAGAATGGCATGGTCATCGTGCGGCACGACGTGGAAGGGGCGCTTGCCCTCGAAAGTGACGGGTAGCAGCGCCGCATCTTCCACATCCAGATCGCGATGCTCACCGTGATCGGAAAAGACGATGCCGGTCTTGATCACATGCACCATGTCGGCATCCGACTGGGTGGCGAAAACCGTCTTGCCCGAGGCGCTGGCCGTCAGCGCCGCATATCCTTTCAGATCGTAGCGTCCAAGTTCCTTGCCGGTTTCGAAATCGATGGCCCGCACGACCGGTTCGCTATGATCGGCGACGAAAAGCCGCCATTCCTTGACGCCGTCCTTGCTTTCTTCCGCCTGCACCGTGCCGGAGGATAGGGAGGTGGCGAGTGCCAGGCATGTGGCGAGCGCGCTTATGCCAAGTTGCTGGTGAAGGGAGAATCTCATGGTGTTCCTTCCAGACGTTGTCATCCCCATACAGATCAGGGCCGATGTCTGCCCTATGAGAACGATTGTAATGTTATTACGTTACGTAAACGTATTAGCATTACCGGCTGGGTCCATGTCAACCGATGTGGTCGCCTTTAGTTCTGAAAATCCGCAGAGGTGCGGTTAGCGACGCAAATGAGAGTTGAAACATCGGCCCCGGGCCGCAAACGCGACACTATCCCCGGGATTGACCCCAAGGATACGCAACCCACTGAAATCAAATATAGTCTCGTACCCCTCAAGGATGAGGGAGGGGTCTCCGGTAAAGCCTATCCAGCCAAATCGGCTGCCGGCCCGTTTTACCGTCCCAGATGCCGTTCGCCGCGCTTCTTTGCCAGTTCGATCTGTTGCTGCCGGTCACGGAACCGCTGGCGGTCCTCCTCGGTGCGGTCGTCATAACAGCTTGGGCAGGAAACGCCTTCCTCGAACAGCGGCGATTGCCGTACTTCCGGGGTGATGGGGTTGCGGCAGGCGTGGCAGAGCTTATGGTCGCCTTCTGCAAGCCCGTGAACGACCGAGACGCGCTCGTCGAACACAAAGCAGGCGCCTTCCCAGAGGCTTTCTTCTTCCGGGACTTCCTCCAGATATTTGAGGATGCCTCCCTTGAGGTGATAGACCTCGTCGAAACCCTGTTCCTTCATGAAGGCAGTGGCCTTTTCGCAGCGAATGCCGCCGGTGCAATACATGGCGATCTTCGGCTTGTTATGCAGGCCCGGATTGTTCTTCACCCAGTCGGGAAATTCGCGGAATGTTTTCGTCTGCGGATCGACCGCACCCTTGAAGAGGCCGATGGCGGTCTCGTAATCGTTGCGGGTGTCGATGACGATCGTATCCGGATCGGAGATCAGCTCGTTCCAGTCGCGCGGGTCGACATAGGTGCCGACGATGCGGTTCGGATCGATATCCGGCACGCCCATGGTGACGATCTCTTTCTTGAGCTTCACCTTCATGCGCACGAAAGGCATGTGCGACGCCCGGCTTTCCTTGTGCTCCAGCGCGGCAAATTCCGGCTGGGCGCGCAGGAAGGAGAGCACGGCGTGAATGCCCGCATCCGTCCCGGCAATGGTGCCGTTGATACCTTCGGCGGCAAGCAGCAGCGTGCCCTTGACGCCATTGTTCTGGCAGAGCTCGAACAACGGCTCGCGCATGCTTTCGAACCGCGGCAGGCGGGCGAAATGATAAAGCGCGGCCACAAGGAAATCGCCAGTGACTTCCGGGCGGGGGAGAATGGTGGTGTCGGTCATGGGCGCTGAAATACAGCGACGGCGGCCGCAAAGCAATATTTATCAGCGGGTCCGGGTATTTTGAAAATCGTCAAATTCTTGGCTTTTGAGGTTTCCTATATATTTCGTTGCAACACAAAAACTGTCAGGATTCTCATACCACCGTTGCCATTAACGCGTGGCTTGCCACCATTTGAGTATCGTGAGGCATACGTCTTCAGCGATCCTATCAGCCGACGCGCGTCCGCGCGTCGAGATGACTCTTTTCAGTTCAACGACTTGGGCAGCCTGGATGTAGACTCAAGGTCGGATGACAGATCACTATGTGCACCGGCACAATAAATCCTTGTCATGCAGGAATAAAGGTTCGCTCAGCGCTCACCCTTAGCCAGCCCGAAACGTCCGTGCGACAGGGTGCGCTCGATGCCGCGCAGCTCTGCCAGCCCTTTCAGCCGGCCGATGGCGGGATAGCCGGGCTGGGCCCCGCGTGTCAGGTCATCGAGGATTTCCTGGCCGTGATCGGGCCGCATCGGAATGGTGTGATCTTCACGACCCTCCGCCCGGCGGCGCGCTTCTTCGGTGAGGAGTGCGGCGATGACGGCGACCATATCGGTTCCGCCTTCGAGGTGCTCGTCTTCGAAGAAGGAGCAGGGGACGGTGTCCGTGTCGCGCGTCACGTTGCGCAGATGCACGAAATGGATGCGATCGGCAAAACGGCTGGCGATGAAGGGCAGGTCGTTATCCGCCCGCGCGCCGAGGGAGCCGGTGCAGAGTGTCACGCCATTGGCGCGGCTGTCGACCTTTGAGAGCATATGGGCGTAGTCCGCTTCGGTGGAGAGAATACGCGGCAGGCCGAGCAGCGGCCATGGCGGGTCGTCGCCATGGGCGCAGATGTTGATACCCACCTCTTCGGCAACCGGCGTCACCTCCGATAGAAAATCGATCAGGTTCTGCTGTAGCCTTTCGCGGTTGATGCCGTGATAGGAGCGCAGTTTTTCGAGAAGCTGGGCGAGTGTATAACCATCCGCCGAGCCGGGCAGGCCCGCGCCGATATTGCGCCCGAGTGCTGCGATCTTCGTGTCCGGCATCTCGGCGAAACGTTTTGCCGCTTCCTCCAGCAGCCAGTCTGGATAATCGGCCTTTGCGTCGGGGCGTTTCAGAATGTGGATGTCGAAGGCGGCGAAATCGGGAAGATCAAAACGCATCGCCTTTGCGCCGTGCCTTGTTTCCCAGCGCAGGTCGGTGCGGGTCCAGTCCAGCACGGGCATGAAATTATAGCAGACGGTGCGGATGCCGGAGGCGGAGAGGCGGCGCAGCGTTTCCTGCCAGTTGGTTATATGGCTTTTCCAGTCGCCGGTCTGGGTCTTGATATCCTCGGAGACCGGCACGCTTTCCACCACGTCCCAATAAAGACCGCCGGCCTTGATCGCCTCATGCCGTTTGGTGATTTCATCCACTGGCCAGACATCGCCGGTGGCGATGTGGTGCAACGCGCTGACGATGCCTTCCGCGCCCGCCTGAGCCGCATCCTGAACCGTGACCTTGTCGACCGGGCCGAACCAGCGCCATGTATGTCTCATCTTAAATCCTCAAATATCAGTCTGCGGAAAATGTCAGCTGCACCTTGCAGGCGGCGGAGCGGTCTCCGGCCTGTTCGAAGGCCGCTTTCGCCTCGCCGAGCGGGAAGCTGTGGGAAATGATCGGCCGGACATCGATCCTGCGGGTGGAGATGAGCCCGGCGGCGACGGCGAATTCCTCATGAAAGCGTTGTGAGCCGCGCCAGAGGATTTCCTTGCCCACCAGCGCGTTGAGCGGAATGGTGATGTCACCGGTGACGCCGACCTGTACGATGGTGCCGCGCGGGCGGACACAGGCAAAGGCGGTGCGAAGTGCCGGACCGGCTGCGGAGCAATCAAAAATGACGTCGAAATAACCCTTATTGTCCTGATAGGGCAAAAGCGCCTCGGCGTCTTTCGCGACGTTGATCGTGCGGTCGGCACCCATGGCGGGAGCGCGTTCAAGTGCGGCATCCGTCAGGTCGGTGGCAATGATGATGCTTGCCCCGGCGTGGCGGGCGGCGGCGATGGTCAGGAGGCCGATGGGCCCCGCGCCGGTCACCAGCACCTTTGCACCTGCCAGATCGCCGGCCTGGGCCACGGCATGCAGGCACACCGCGAGCGGCTCGGTGCAGGCGGCTTCAGCCGGTGAGGTATCCTCTGAAAATGTCGCGCATTGTTTGGCGGGAACCACCAGCCGGTCGCGGAACATGCCCTGTTCATGCGGCAGGCGCATGGCGCTGCCCATGAAGCGCATTTCAAGGCAATGGATCGGCTGGCCCTTCAGGCAGAAATGGCAATGGCCGCAGGGCTGGGACGGATTGACGGCGACGAGCTGGCCGATGGCAAGGCCGCTGACGCCGTCTCCCAGCGCCCGCACATGGCCGGATGCCTCATGCCCGCAGATGATCGGCTCTCGCACCCGGACCGGGCCGAAGCCGCCATCCTGATAATAATGCAGATCGGAGCCGCAGATGCCGCCCGCTGCCATGGCGAGCAGCACTTCGCCGGGTCCCGGTGCGGGAAGGTCCTGCGTTTCGACGCGAATGTCCTTCTGGCCGTATAGACGTGCCACGCGTGTCTGCATGACGATGCCCTCATATGTGTATGGAATGAAGAGGCCCGCGCGGGAAACCGCGCGGGCGATGACGTTTCATCAGCGGATCAGGCCCATTTCGGTCGGCAGCCACAAAGTGATGGCCGGAATGAAGGTGATCAGCAGCAGCGCCACGAACAGCGGCACCAGCCACGGCAGAATGGCGATTGTGGTGCGCTCGACGGAGAGTTTCGCCACGCGCGAGAGCACGAACAGCACCATGCCGAGCGGCGGATGCAGCAGCCCTATCATCAGGTTGAGCGTGATGATGAGACCGAAATGCACCGGATCGATATTGAACTGCAGCACCAGCGGCAGCAGGATCGGCACGAGGATGGTGATGGCCGCAATCGTATCGAGGAAGCAGCCGACGAACAGCATCAGGAGGTTGACCAGCACGAGGAAAATCCACTTGCTGTCGGTGATCGTCAGGATCGCCGCCGACAGAAGCTGTGCCGCCTGGCTGACCGTGAGCAGCCATGCGAAGACCGATGCCGCCGCGACGATGAAGAGCACCGAAGCGGTCGTCTCTATCGTATCGAAGGTCGATTTTGCCAGCGTCTTGAAGGTCATCGTCCGGTAACGGACAAGCCCGAGGAACAGCGACCAGAGGACGGCTGCAACGGCGGCTTCCGTTGGTGTGAACCAGCCCATGGTCATGCCGCCGATCAGGATGACAGGCGTCATCAGCGCCATCACGGCGGAGAAGTCGAAATACCAGTCGCAGGCGAGCAGTATGACCAGCACGATCAGTATCGACAGGTTGAGCGACAGACCGAACGCCGTGAGGATATAGATGCCGAGCGGCACCATCATCACCACGAAGACTTCTATCGATGCGCCGAAGATGGTTCTGAGGCTGAACGGCGTGTCGGAGCCCCAGCCCTTGATATAGGCGAAGACCGCAACCGTGATCATCATCAGAAGCGTCATGACGACGCCCGGAACGATGCCGGCCATGAACAGCGCGCCAATCGAGACATTCGCCATCATGCCGTAGATGACGAAAGGCAGCGATGGCGGAAAGATCGGCCCGAGCGTCGCGGAGGCGGCGGTGACGCCGACGGCCGCCTCGACCGGATAACCGTGATCCTTCATGGCCTTGATCTCGATGGTGCCGATACCGGCCGCATCGGCAAGCGCGGTGCCGGACATGCCGGAAAAGATCACCGAGCCAATGATGTTGACCTGCGCGAGGCCGCCCTTCATCCAGCCGACGAGCGCGACGGCGAAGGAATAGATACGTCCCGTCACACCTGCCGTATTCATCAGGTTGCCGGCAAGGATGAAGAAGGGGACGGCGAGGAGCGGAAAGCTTTCCACACCTGCGATCAGGCGTTGTGCCGCGATGATATCAGGCGCGACATTGTAGAAGACGATGTAGAGCAGCGAGGCCGAGGCCATGGAAATGGCGACCGGCAGGCCGATCAGCATCAGGAGAAGAAAAGAGCCGATAAGAAGTAGCATCTGATCAATCCCCCGCGCTCTGGAATTCTTCGGGCCGTTCCAGAACGGAATAGCCACGCTGCATATTGGCGATGAAGACCTGCACCGAGCGGAAGAACATCAGAACAAAAGCGGCCAGAACCGTATAGAAAACGATGTTGCGCGGCAGCGCCACGGTGACCATCTCCTCATCGGCGACGATTTCCAGATAACGCCACATCAGCCATGAGGTGTAGGCGAAGAACAGGATGCGCAGCACATCGACGAGGATCGACATGGCGCGGGCCACCTGCGGCGGGACGTAATGATAAAGCACATCCACCTGAATGTGGCGCGACATGCGCACGCACATGACCGAACCTAAAAACACCACGCCGATCAGGCAGTTGACGGCGATTTCTTCCGTCCAGGCGTAGCTGTTATTGAGCACATAACGGGTGAAGAACTGAAGGAACACGCAGCCCGTCATCAGCCAGAAGAGGCCGAGCGTGACCCAGTCTTCGAATGAATAGACCTTGAGATCGACTTCGGGCGGCGCCTCATCGAACGTATGGGCGAGTTCCTCAGGCGTGACCTGAGTATGGATTTCCTGCGACATTGAGATATCCCGTCTGGAGAGAAAGGGCGGTGCGGCAAAGGAGCCGCACCGGATCTTGGCTCACTTGACGGCGCGAATGGCTTCCCAGTCGGCCTTGTCGTAACCGAAGTCCTCGAACTTCACTTTTTCGATGACGTTCTTTTCGAAGTCGGCCTTGTCGACTTCGGCAACGGTCAGACCGCGCTTCTTGAAGTCTTCGACGAGGCTTTTCTCGCGTTCATCGATGGTCTTGGTGGTCCGCTCGGCGGCTTCCTGCATGACTTCGGTGAAGATTTTCTTGTCGTCATCGGAGAGCTGCGACCAGAGGTTCTTCGAGATCACCGTGTTGAGGTGGTCGACGATGTGGCCGGTCAGGACGATGTTCTTCTGCACTTCGAAGAACTTCTTGGCCTCAATGGTGGTCAGCGGATTTTCCTGCGCATCAACGGTGCCGTTCTGCAGCGCCAGATAGACTTCCGCAAAGGCAATCGGCGTGGTGTTGGCGCCGCAGGCGCGCGGCATGGCCAGATAGGCCGGAACGTCGGGAACGCGCATCTTCAGGCCCGCCATGTCGGCGCAGGCGGCAATCGGCTTGTTGGATGTGGTGTGGCGCGTGCCGTAATAGCTGACGGCGGCGATGTGGTTGCCGGTCTTGTCTTCATAACCCTTGGCGAGGCGCTTGAAGATATCGCTCTTGGTATAGGCGATCAAATGGCTCGGATCGCGGAAGATGTAAGGGAAATAGGTGACGCCGATCGGCTTGAAATCACGTGCGGCAAAGCTCGAACCGGAGATGATGATGTCAACGGTGCCGATCTTCAGGCCCTGGTTGATATCGGCTTCCTTGCCAAGCTGCGAGGCGGGGAAAACATCCACCTTGTAACGGCCATCGGTGCGCTTGGCGATCTCTTCCGCCGCCCAGACCGAATCGGTGTGGAACGGTTCGGAGGTCTCGTAGACATGCGCCCATTTCAGCGTGGTCTGCGCCTGCGCCGCCAGGGCGGAAAGCAGGATGGCGGCTGTGGCGCCCATCAAAGTCGACAATCTGATTTTCATTCTTAACTCCTCCCGAATTAAAGCCAGATGTGCTGTTTTTTCCGTTGCCGGTTGCGGCGACGGTCACTCTTCCCCGATCGTTTCCTCCCCGAAACTCTCGGAAAATCTCTTTTGCGACAGCGTCAGATGCTGCCGCATCGCCTCGCGTGCGCCTTCCGGGTCGTTGGCGGCAATGGCGTCGCGGATTGCGCGGTGTTCCTGAACGGCAAGGTTCCAGGTGTGCGGTCCTTCGAAATAGCTGGCGAGCTTTTCGAAAAAGGGTGACAGGCTGCGCTCGTCATAGATCAGGCCGGTAAAGCGATTGAGCGCCGAATTGCCGATGATATCGGCGATGGCGGTGTGGAAGGCCCGGTCGAAATTGAGCGCCTGTGGCGAGCTGTCGAGCGCGCCGGCCATGCGTTCGATGATATCATCGAGCTTGGCGATGCATTCCGGTGTCGCAAGCCTTGCCGCTTCCTCCGCAATCGCGCTTTCGATGATGCAGCGCGCCTGCAGGATTTCGAACGGGCCGTGGGCGTCCGGCATTGCCGGCTTTTCCTTGTCCGGCTTGCGCGAAGCGTTCACATAGACGCCCGAGCCCATGCGGATGTGGATATGGCCTTCCACTTCCAGCACGATCAGCGCTTCCCGCACCGTCGGGCGGGATACGCCGAAACGCTCCGCAAGGTCGCGTTCCGCCGGCAGGCGTTGACCATCGGTCAACTCCCCCGTCTCAATGAGCAAGCGAATTTGCTCCGCGACCAGCCGGTAAAGGCGGCGCGGCTCCAGAGCCACAAACATGATGTCCTCCCAGCGCGAAAGTCTCCCCCGATCGCGCAAGCGGTAAGATGGTCTTACCAATTTTATTAGGACGCATTTGTACGGTACTGTCAATCGGCCGGTGGTGGAAAAATGGGGGGAGGAGTTTGAGGCCGTTCAGCAGGTCGGGCGTTGTCTTATTCCGGGGCTTTTACCACTGCCGTCATTCCGGCCTTGAGCCGGGATCCAGCCAGCCCAAGTCCTTGGGCTGAAAGGACTCTTCCCGTCGCGCGAGAGCCGCGTCGGCTGGATTCCGGCTCAAGGCCGGGAATGACGGGAAAAGGTTGCGCCGGACAGTCTGAAGCGACTGACTTACCGCTGTAAGGTTGAAAATAGTGCCGAGGCCTTAAACGCAAGCAGCCTTCTTCAACCTCTATTGCCCGCGAGCCTCAGAGCGCCATTCTCACCAATGACGACATCCAGCTCACCATACCCACCAATCGAATGATGCGGCGTTTCGATGGGATGCGAATGGGTGGCGTTGATCACCACCACCGTTGCGCCCATGTTTTCACCCGCCTGAATGCCGGCAGGAGCGTCCTCGAAGACGACGCAGTTTTCAGGCGCGACGCCGAGCTTTTCCGCGGCCTTCCTGTAGCCTTCCGGGTCCGGTTTGCCGTTCACCACGTCCTCGGCGCAGATCATGACAGGGGGCGGTGTGAGGCCTGCTGCCGCCAGACGCAGTTCGGCAAGTGCGCGGGCGGCGGAGGTGACGATCGCCCATTTTCCGGCCGGCAATTTCGCAAGAAAGGCCGCCGCCTGCGGAATCTGGAGAATGCCCTCGACATCCTCCATTTCCTTTTGCAGCAGCATATCCGCTTGTTCCTGAATATCGAGGCCGGGAATGGCCTCGCGGCGCACCACTTCCGATGCGCGCATGCCGTGGATGCGTTGCAGGAAGGCGTTCGGTTCTATGCCATTGTCCACGGCCCATTCGCGCCAGACACGTTCCACCACCGCGATCGAATTGAGCAGCGTTCCGTCCATGTCGAACAGGAAGGCGTCATATTCGCGCGAAAACATATGGCTGGCCGGCGGGACTTTGCTGTGCATGTCATTCTTCCGTTGGACGTGTGGAGTTGCCCTCGTGTCTACAGCATTGGCGGAGATAACGGAATCGCTTTTCCGCCGGAGGGTCAAATGACGATCTTTCGGTCTGTAGCGTTGATGGCTGTTCCAGAATCGGACGCTTCAGACTGCCGTCGACTCGGGTGAGGCGGGCAGGGGAGGCGGTGCGTTATCCGGCGATGCGGGAGGTCAGGTTGCAGCAAGGATAGGCCGCTATCATGAGTTTTCGCGAGCGATGAAAATAAGCAAAATCAGCGGGTAATGAGCATTTCCGAATGTTTTGCATGAGAATTTTCAGGATCGAATTTTCTTAACGAAACCGTCGCTTTAAGGGCTCCGTTAACTATTTGTTAACCATATTCGAGGTACCTAATTGTCAACGATTTGTTTACCAAGATGACCAAAGTGCTAACAGACCAGCGTTCCATCCGTATCAAAGGCCGCTCCTTCCTCGCAGTCGTCCTGTCACCCGAAGCTCCGGTCGATCAATGGCTGGAAAGGCTCGATGATCTTGCCGCGCGTTCGGCGGGTTTCTTCCTGTCGCGTCCGGTGGTCCTGGATGTGTCGGAGCTCTCGCTCGACAAGGCGGGCTTGAAGGAGTTGCTGGCGGCGCTGACCGAGCGCAATGTCGGCATTATGGGGATCGAGGGTGTTCGCCCCTCGATGATAGAACCCGGCATGCCGCCGTCGCTGAAGGGTGGAAAGCCCGCCTCCGATGTCGAGGTGGAGCCGGTTGCCGTCACCGCCGTCGAGTTGCCGGAGGAGAAGCCGCGTGCTTCCGGCGAAGTTCGTGCCGTCGTGCAGTCGCTGGTCATCAACGAGCCGGTTCGCTCCGGCCAGTCGATCATGTTTCCTGAAGGTGATGTGACCGTCATCGGTTCGGTCGCTTCGGGGGCGGAAATCATCGCGGGCGGTTCGGTGCATATTTACGGTGCGCTGCGCGGACGTGCGATGGCCGGTTCGCTCGGCAATGTCTCGGCGCGCATCTTCTGCCGCAAGCTGGAGGCGGAGCTGCTCGCCATCGACGGCGTCTACAAGGTGGCTGAGGATATTGACGACAAGCTGCGCGGCCAGCCCGTTCAGCTCTGGCTGGAAAACGATACGATAAAGGCCGAAAAACTTGGCTGAAGAAACACTGAAGACAACACAGGAACAGGAGAGCCGTATGGGGAAGGTAGTCGTTGTTACTTCCGGCAAGGGCGGGGTCGGCAAGACCACCTCGACCGCAGCGCTTGGCGCCGCACTGGCGCAGAACAAGCAGAAGGTCGTGGTTGTCGATTTCGATGTCGGCCTGCGCAACCTCGATCTCGTCATGGGTGCTGAACGCCGGGTGGTTTACGATCTCGTCAACGTCATCCAGGGCGATGCCAAGCTGACCCAGGCGCTGATCCGCGACAAGCGCCTCGAAACGCTGTTCCTGCTGCCTGCCTCGCAGACGCGCGACAAGGACAATCTGACGCCGGAAGGTGTCGAATGGGTTATTGCCGAGTTGAAGAAACATTTCGACTGGGTGATCTGCGACAGCCCGGCCGGCATCGAGCGCGGCGCGACGCTGGCCATGCGCCATGCGGATGTGGCCGTCGTCGTCACCAATCCGGAAGTCTCCTCGGTGCGTGACAGCGACCGCATCATTGGTCTGCTGGATTCCAAGACGCTGAAGGCCGAACGCGGCGAGCGCATGGAAAAGCACCTGCTTCTGACGCGTTACGATTCCGCCAGAGCCGAACGCGGCGACATGCTGAAGGTCGACGACGTCCTGGAAATTCTCTCCATTCCGCTGCTCGGCATCATTCCCGAAAGCACGGATGTGCTGCGCGCTTCCAACGTCGGTGCGCCGGTCACTCTGGCGGACGCCCGCTGCGCGCCGGCCATGGCCTATTTCGATGCCGCCCGCCGCCTGTCCGGTGAGGACATTCCGGTGGTCATTCCGGGCGAGAAGCGGGGTATCTTCTCCAAAATCTTCGCAAGGAGGGCTGCATGAGCATCTTCAGTCTCTTCCGCAAACAGAAGTCGGCCCCGCTTGCGCGTGAGCGCCTGCAGGTGCTGCTGGCTCACGAGAGGGCGTCGTCGGGCTCCGACCTCGTCGCTATCCTCAGGGAAGAAATTCTCGCCGTCATCGCCAAGCATGTCCAGATCGACAATGACCGGGTGCATGTGAAGATGGATCGCGACGAGCATGTCTCGATACTCGAGATCGACGTCGAAATCCCCTTGAGCGCCGACCTGCGCGCCGCGTGATGTTTCCTGCGAAAACGCCGCCCCACCGGGCGGCGTTTTCATTTATTCAGCCGTCGTATCGACCGGCTTTCGAAACACTTCTTCCAGATCGCCGGGCAGCGGGCGTTTGAGGTTCATGCCGTTCGGCGGGATCGGCGCGTTGAACCATTTGTCGTAGATTTTCTCGATTTCGCCACTTGCGTAGATTTTTCCCAACGCGTCGTTGACGGCGTCCCGGAAACCGGTATCGCCGTGACGCAGCATCAGGCCATAGGGCTGCGGCGGGGCGAGATATTCGTTCGAGATGGAATAATCCTCCGGCCTGCCGGTTTCGGCGACGAAGGATCTCAGGAGAATATCGTCCATGACGAAGGCCGAGGCGCGGTTTTCCGTCACCATTTCAAACCCGCCTTCCGTGCTGTCATTTTGCAGAACCGCGATATTCAGCCCCAGTTTGCGATTGAGCACATTGAGCTGGGCGATATTGATGGTTCCCGTCGTCACCACCACGGTTCGCCCGGCAAGATCGCCGACGGTGTTGAGGCCGCTGGATTTCAGCGCGACATAACGAGTGCCGGTGATGAAATGGCTGTAGGAAAACCACACGGCCTTGCGTCTTTCTTCCGTATTCGTGCTCGCCACGCATTCCATGTCGATCGTGCCGTCGTTGAGCAGCATGATGCGGTTGCTGGGGGTACGTTTGACGAAATCGATCTTCAATTCCTGCAGGCCCAGTTTCTTCTTGATGGAGTCGGCCACCCTCAGGCAAAGCTCGATGCTGTAGCCGATCGGCTCCGGGCCGGTGCCCAGATAGGAAAACGGGACGTTGCGGTCGGCATAACCCAGTCGGATGGTGCCGGTTTTTGCAATGGTTTCAAGTGTCGGTGGCTGGGTATCCTCGCCGGCCGCAGTGGCGGGCAGAAGACTTAAAACCCCAAGAGCAAGCCACAATGTCGATCTCTGCATCGCGCATCTCCAGCTAATATAAATGCCAAAACATATCTTCGTAAAAAATAGAGGCCGCGTGCCGCTTGCACGTCAGTCCCGGTATTCGGCCGGATTTTCATAGGCCTGTTTCAGGGAGGCCGCCATTGGCAGGTTCAGGTTCATGCCGTTCGGCGGAATGGGCTTGGTGAACCATTTCTCATAAAGGCCGTGAATGGCGGGGCCGGTGAAGATATGGCGCAGACTTTCGTTGACCGCGGCCTTGAAGGCCGGATCGTCGCGCCGGAAAACAAGGCCATAAGGCTCGGGCGCGCTCAACGTATCCTCCGAAAGTGTATAGAGGTCTGGGTTTTCGGAGGTTGCCGCCAGCGCCGCCAGCAATATGCCGTCCATGACGAAGGCGGAGGCCTTGCCGGCGACGACAAGTTCGAATGCCTCCTCGTTGGTTTTCGTCGGCATGACCGAGATATTGAGGTTCTTTTGCCGGTTCACGGCATTCAGCTGCTCGATATTGACCGTGCCGGAGGCGGATGTAACGGACCGTCCGGCAAGATCGGCAAGGCTTTTGAGGTTGTCCTGCTTGCGGGAAAGAAACTGGGTCGCCGTCATGAAGTTCGGATAGGAGAAATCCACCATCTTCCGGCGTTCGCTATTATTGGTCGTCGCCGCGCATTCGATATCGATCTGGCCGCTGCGGACAAGGATGAAGCGGGTTGCGGGCGTGGCCTTCACATATTCGAGGTCGATCCGGTCGAGCTTAAGCTGTTTGCGGATGTCTTCACTGATCGCCCGGCAAAGATCGGTCGAGAAGCCGGTGATTTCTCCATTCGGCAATTGATAGGAGAAGGGTGGCTCGGCTTCGCGGTAACCGATGCGGATCTTCGCAGTCTTGGCAATCTGTTGAAGCGTGTCGCCTTCGCCGGCGGCCTGCAGCGGGGTGATGGGAGCAAAGCATGTGAGGAAAAGGCAAAATACTGCAAGGCGCATTTTATTTCCTTTGTCTGGTAGCCGGTTTCTCAAATCGCTTTTTGTGGTGGGCAATAGGTTTCCTGTATCGGCCGACCGGCGTCGTCAAACCCGTCTTTCCCGATCGGCGTGATGACGGCACGGTTCTTGAGGATATGGGCAAGTGGCGCCGGTTCGGCGAAGTAATAGCCCTGGGCCTCGTCACATCCCGAAAGCTTGAGCGCCTCGACCTGCTGCTCGTCCTCCACGCCCTCGGCAGTGACCTTGAGGCCAATCTGTTCAGCCATGTCGATGATGGTGTTGACGATGGCCGAACACATGGGATTGCCGGGCAGGCCGGAGACGAATTCGCGGTCGATCTTGATCTTGTCGAAGGAAACGTGGGTCAATGTGCTGAGCCCGGCATAACCCGTGCCGAAATCGTCGAGCACGAGGCGCACACCCCTTTCCTTTAAAAGCTTCAGGGCGCGGGCGCTGCTGTCGCGCTCCAGCATTGCCGTTTCGGTCACTTCCAGCTCCAGCCGCTCCGCCGGAAAACCGGATGTTTCAAGCGCCCTGTCGACAATCGGGACGATGTCGTCATTGCAGAGCTGCACGGCGGAAAGATTGACGGCGAGCCGGATGTCCCGGGGCCAGCTCATGGCGTCCTGGCAGGCCTGTGCCAGCACCCATTCACCCAGAGGTTTGATGAAGTTGTTTTCTTCGGCAAGTGTGATGAAACGGTCCGGGGCGATGAGGCCAAGCTTGCTGTGACGCCAGCGGGCCAGCGCCTCATAAGCAACGATGCGACCGCTCTGCAGATTGACGACGGGCTGATAATGCAGCTCGAATTCGCGGTTTTCGAGGGCGGATTTCATGTCTATTTCCAGCGCATGCTTGTGCTGCACCGCCATGTCCATGCCGGGTTCGTAAAACACGAAATAACCGCAGCCCATGGATTTCGCGCGATAAAGGCCGAGATCGGCATGTTGCAGAAGCTGGGTGGCGGATGTGCCGTGGCCCGGTGCGCAGGCGATGCCGATACTGGTATCGATACTGATTTTGCTGCCTTCGAGGTTGAAGCTGCGCGAGACCGCATGCACCACCCGCGCCGCCAGCATCGCAGCACTACTCTCGCAGTCAGCGCTTGCCGACTGTATGATCGCGAATTCGTCGCCGCCGAGGCGGCTAACCATGTCGTTTTCACCGAGCACGGCAGAAATCCGCGATGCCACCGCCACCAGCAAGGCATCGCCGGCGGCATGGCCCAGCGTGTCATTGACGGCCTTGAAGCGGTCGAGATCGAGCAGCATGACATTGAACGGCTGGCCCGAGGCGGAAAGGTGCTCGAGACGGTTTTCGAGCGTCTTCATCAGCAGCACGCGGTTGGGCAGTCCGGTCAGGGCGTCATGGTGGGCCATGTGCTCCAGCTGCTGCGCCATATCGCGTATCTGCCGCAGGCGTCCGCGCTCCAGAACCGCCTCACGCAGCGTTTCGATGGCCGTGGCCATATCGCCGATTTCATCCCTGCGCGTCTGAAACGGTGTGACGACATCCGTTTCCTCGCGGGCGATGCGCAGCGTCGCCTGCACCAGAGCGGGAACGGGTTTCAGGAAGTGCCGCGCAATCACCGTTACAAGGACACCGGTCACGGTCAGCACCACGATCAGTGCAATGAGCGAATTGTAGATCAGCTTGCGTTGCGCACCATACAGCTCATCCGAACCGCCGATGCTGACGGCGACCGCCCCGATCGGTTTCTTCGTTTCAATGCTGATGATTGGCAAGAGGCCGATATAATGGCTCGACTCGCCAATGGTCGCAAAGCCGGTGGCGAAACGGGCGGCCACGGCATCTCTTGAGAAGATGGGATCGGTGGCGAGCGGTTTCTCGTCATCGTCGGTGGCGTTGTCGAAGGCGGCCGCGATCTGCCGGAAGCCGGAATCGTCCTCATCATACCGGAAAAGCCAGACGGCGTTTTTGGTTTGCGCGCCGATGAGGGCGAGAACGTCACTGGGATTGAAGCCGGTGACGAGGATGGATTCGTCGTCGCCGATCGGTTTGTCGGTCAATATGCCGTTGACCTGCCCGTCCGTATCGGCGGTGACGCTGACATAGGTGTAGATGCTGCGCAGCGTCGCGCTGGCGATCTGTGAATTGACGCGGGCCTGGTTGAGCCATTGCTCGCTGGCGGCGGCAACGAACATGTACCAGCCGACAAGCGCGCCGATGCTGTAGGAAAAAATCACGCCGCCCAGAAATATCAGGGTTATCTTGCTGGCGAGCGAACGCCGCCGCGAAAGGCGGCCCGATGCCGGCTGCGTCGTTGTGCGAAGCGTGTGGCCGGGTTCAGTCTGTCTATCTATCCCCCGATAGGCAGTCTCTTCCATGCGCGATAGTCCCCCGCGATGTCGCGTTATAATTGTTTTATGGAATTTTATAGGACATGCATTTCAACGGTGTCTGCTAAATAATTCAACAAAGTTTAGATGCGATTAAGAATTAATCCGTCTTTTTATAGTCGCCGCTCATGTAAGCCCCAGCGTTCCTGCATCACAGATTGAAAGAAACGCAGGCTTGCGGTCATGCCCTGAAACAAAACGGCCAAGTCAGTATGACAACCTTTGCGCGTTTCTCAAG
Organism: Agrobacterium sp. GW821-FHT14E08; assembly: GCF_058803865.1. NCBI lineage: Bacteria > Pseudomonadati > Pseudomonadota > Alphaproteobacteria > Hyphomicrobiales > Rhizobiaceae > Agrobacterium > Agrobacterium sp. GW821-FHT14E08. The sequence continues at coordinate 737,904 of NZ_JBXAPJ010000003.1, forward strand.
TCGACTTCTCTGCGGCTGGGGACGCCGACCGGCCTTGCCAAGCAGCCGATAAACGGCATGTTGTGCGCACTGTCGGATTTCAGGAAAGATCATCATGGCTTACAGGGGTAAAAACATCGCTCAGCTTTCCGTTCTCATCCAGAGCGGTCATCTCGATCCATGCGCCCTGGCGGAAGAGATGCTGGATGCGATCGGTAAAGAGGACGATCGGGCAATTTTTGTCGGCCTGACGGCGGCGCGGGCCATGGCGGAAGCGGAAGCAGCCTCCAGACGCATCCGCGAGGGACGCTCCTTGGGTGTGCTCGACGGTATTCCGGTGGCCTGGAAGGATCTTTTCGATCTTGAAGGCATGGCGACCACGGCCGGATCGACCGTGCTGGCGGGCGATGCGCCCGCCTCGCGTGACGCCGATGTGGTGACGGCGCTGAAAAGGGCCGGAATGGTCTGTGTCGGCCGCACCAATATGAGCGAGTTTGCGTTTTCCGGCCTCGGTATCAACCCGCATTACGGCACGCCGCGCAATCCGGCCTCCACGGACGGTCATCGTTTGCCGGGCGGCTCGTCCTCCGGTGCGGGCGTTGCCGTGGCCGCAGGTCTTGTGCCGGTGGCGATCGGCACGGATACCGGCGGATCGGTGCGCATTCCTGCCGCCTTCAATGGCGTGGTGGGGTACAAGGCAAGCCGTGGCCGTTATTCGATGCGGGGTGTTTATCCGCTGGCGAAAAGCCTCGATTCGCTCGGGCCACTGACCCAAACCGTACAGGATGCCGTCTGGGTGGATGCCGCCATGCGTGGCAGGGCTGCTGCCGATCTGGCACGTAAGCCTCTTGCCGGCCTGTCGCTCGTCGTGCCGGAAACGGTGTTTTTCGACGGTATCGAGGAGGGCGTCGCAGCTGCTTTCGAACAGGCGGTGGAACGGCTCTCCCGTGCCGGCGCCTCAGTGCGGCGGCAGGCATTCCCGATCTTTTCGCAATTGTTCGATCTTATCAGGGAAAAGGGCGCGCTCGTGACGGCGGAGGCTTTTGCCCTGCACAAGGCGCGGCTGGAAGGCGCGGATGCCGCGCGGATGGACCCGCGTGTGGTGGCGAGAACCAGGCTTGGCGCGAATATCACCATGTCCGACTATATTGGCATTATGGAAGCGCGTGAACGCATGACGGCGGCGTTTTCCGAGATGATCGGCGAGGACGAACTGCTGGTCTCGCCGACATTGCCGCATGTTGCGGCCAGGGTTACGCCGCTTCTCGATGATGACGATGCCTTTTTCGCCATGAATGCAAAGACCCTGCGCAACACCCAGATTGGCAATTTTTTCGATCTCTGCGGCGTTTCCATTCCGTGCGGAACAGGTGAGGCGGGAATGCCGGTTGGTTTGCTGCTTTCTGGCCTGCATGGTGCGGATGAGCATGTGCTGGGTGTTGCGATGGCTGCGGAAGAGATCGTTCGGGGCTAAGAGGGCGGTTCACACAGCCATTCTCCGTCACCCCGGACTTGATCCGGGGTCCAGCGCGATCAAGTCCTTGATCGCAAAAGACTCCTGACGCCGCGCAGACGCGCGGCTGCTGGATGCCGGATCAAGTCCGGCATGACGGAGAGAGTATTTGGCCGTCTCGACCTATAGCCTCACCGAGCCGCCCAATTCGCGCCGCGGCGGAACATGGTTTTCATTTGCGGTACGGAAAACTCCTTGGCCTGATGGCCGAGCGCCGAATAAAAAACCCGGCCCTTGCCGTATTTGCGTTTCCACACCACCGGCATCACCACGCCGTCGATCCACCAGGCATGATCGCCCGTAAATTTAGTCGTTGCCAGAACCTCGTTCGAAGGGTCGACATGCATGTAATATTGCTCCGATGTATAGGGGAAATCGGAAATCCCCTCCATCAGCGGGTCGTCGGGGCGGGTGATGTTGACGTGGTAGTCGATGATATTGCCGGGATGGGCAACCCATTGGCCGCCGATCATGAACTGGTATTCGACGCATTCGCGGAAACTGTCGCCCGCGCCGCCATGGAAACCGGCAATGCCGACGCCGTTTTCGACGGCGGCCGTCAGGTTCTTGATCTCTTCCTTTTCGATCTTCGACATGGTGACGATGGGCACGACGAGGCTGAGATCATGTACCGAAGGATCGGCGAAAGCTTCCGTGCTGTGCTCGACATAGACCTTGAAACCGTCTTCCTCCAGCATGTCCTTGACGATGGTGGCGCATTCCTGCGGCTCGTGGCCGCTCCAGCCGCCCCAGACGATGAGTGCTTCGCGCATTTATTTTCTCCTCCGGATTATTTGCCGAGCTGGCCGTCGACCAGCGATGTTTCGAGCGGAGCAGGGCGCTCCGCCTTGGTGGTGATGGAAACGGTGGTGCCGCTGTCCGATGCCGTCTGGAAGGCTTCCATGACCTCCAGCACATGCAGGGCAAGATCGCCATTGGCGCGATGCGGGCGGTTTTCGCGGATCGCATGGGCCATATCCGCTACGCCTATCGAGCGGTAATTGCCGTCCGAATAGGGCGAAGACAGCGCTTGCGGCTCGAACTGGCCGCCCTTTTTCAGCAATTGCACCTCGCCGCCGAAATGGTTTGGATCTGGCACGATCAGCGTGCCTTCGGTGCCGTAGAGTTCCAGCGGCACATGTTTGTGGCCCGCCACATCGAAGCTCATGCCCACCTGCACCACGGCGCCATTCTGGAACGCCAGCACGCCGGAGACATGGGTGGCAACATGAACGGGAATTTTTTCACCGTTCTTCGGTTCGCTGGTGATGAGGCGTTCATTACGCGGCGCGATGGCGAAACCCGCAACCCTGGCGACCGGGCCGAACAGGTTGACGAGATCGGTGATGTAATAGGGTCCCATATCCAGCATCGGCCCGCCGCCAACCTCGTAATAGAAGGCCGGGTTGGGATGCCAGCGCTCATGGCCGGGGCACATGAAGGTGGCCGTGCCGCCAACCGGTTGGCCCAGCACACCCTCATCGATCAGCCGGCGCGCGGTCTGGTGACCACCGCCAAGGAAGGTATCCGGAGCCGAGCCGATGCGCAGGCCCTTGGCCTTGGCCGCATCGGCAAGGCGTTTGCCCTCGGCGAAATTGATGCCGAGCGGCTTTTCGGAATAGGCGTGTTTGCCGGCGTCAAGCGCGCGCAGCCCCACCTCCACATGCGCCTTGGGGATCGTCAGGTTTACGATGATCTCCACGGAAGGATCGGAGAGAAGTGCGTCGATGCTGGTTGCCTTAAGGCCGAATTCATCGGCGCGGGCTTTCGCGGCTTCCGCGTTCATATCCGCAAGACCGCGAATGTCGAGAATGGGAAACGACGCCATGGCCTTGAGATAAGCGCTGGAGATGTTGCCGCAGCCGATGATGCCGATACCGACCCTGTTCATGTGATTTCCTCCCGTAAATCAGAAATGCCGAAGCCCGTGCTTAACCCGTGGGCTAAAGCGCTGGTCCCGTGGTGTTCCATGGCGATTCGTAAAGCTCGTAGAGTGCCACTGCTGCTGCCCCCTGCGCCCACAGCTCGTCGCTCGCAATGTCGAAAACCAGCTCGGCGACGCCGGCCAGTGAAGGCGGCACGGCGGCGTTGTAGCTGTCACGAATACTGGCGATGAAGGGTTCGCCGAGCTCGAGGCTGGAGCCGGTGATGATGACTCGTGGCGGTGCAAACAGCGTGACGATATTGGCAAGCGTCAGGCCCAGCGCCGCGCCGGCGCGCAGGGCTGCGGCAATGAGATCGTGATCTTCAGCCGCAATCAGCGCATGGGCGTGCTGCATGCCGCGACCAAGCCGGATCGCCTCGGCAAAGCGTCCGTCCACCGGGCGCGAGCCTAAAATGGCGTTTTCACCCGCCTGGCTCGCCAGCCGCACCGTGCCATCATTGGCAAGGCCGATGACGAGGTCGCCGAGATTGTGGCTGAGGCCGCCGGCACCGCGAAACAGCTGGTTCTGGTGCAGAACGCCAAGCCCGAGCGTCTGTTCGAGCGAAATCAGCACCATGTCCTCCAGATCGCGGGCATGGCCGAACCAGTGGTGGGCGAGCGTGATGGCGTGGGCGTCGCTTTCGATGATGGTCGGCGAATTCAGCCGCGCCGTCATTTCCTCGGCGAAATTGACGTTCACTTCCCGCAATATGGGGCTGCTGCGGATTTTCCCGGTGCGATGTTCGATGACGCCGGGCAGGCCGAGGCAGACCATGTCCACATCTTCCAGCGACAGCCCGGCATCGACGACACAGCGCCGCACACCGTCCTCCACCAGGTCGGCGATGACGCCGATGGGCTGGCGGTCAACACGGATCGGCAGGGCAAGCGTTGAAAGCACGTTGCCGCAGAAATCGGTGACGACAAAGACCATGCGGCTTGCGGCGATCTTGGCGCCCACCACGCGGGCTGCATCCGGGTTCAGCTCCAGCATCACACGCGGCCTGCCACGGGCGCCTTCGGTGCGGATATCGCCGATATGACGGGTAAGAATCAGCCCGTCATCGAGCAGCGAGGCGGTGATCGCCGAAACGGTGGTGGTGGAGAGTTGTGTTCTTTCGCTGATTTCCACACGCGAGATCGGCCCGTGACGGCGGATGCTATCCAGCACGCTCAGCCTGTTGATCGCGCGCATCAGTTCTGGGTCTGCGGTCTTCATGGGGGTCCTGCTGCGATCGATGCCTGTTCGTGAAGCCGATTTATATCGGGTTGCGGATTAAATAACGGTGTAGGGGAGGGGTGTGTCAAGCTGTTTGGGCAAAAAATCGGCATAGCGCCTTGACATTGGGCGAGGCCTAATGTGAATTAATCCGCATTGGGGAATAAATGAGGAAATCCCCGAGGGAGGATCATCATCATGACGATTTGGCACGCAGGCGCAAGCCTGAGCGGCAGGCTGACAGGCTTTGCCGCAACGACAAGCATTGCTCTCATGCTCGGCGCCGCAGGCGCCTCGGCCGCAACGGTCGTTAAATGGATGCATGTGGAACTGGACCCGAAAGCCGTGGCCGTCTGGGAGGAGATTGCCAAGGATTTCGAGACCAAGCACCCTGATGTGGATGTGCAGCTGCAATTTCTGGAAAACGAGGCCTTCAAGGCGAAATTGCCGACCCTCCTACAATCCAACGACGTGCCGGATTTCTTCTATAGCTGGGGTGGCGGCGTTCTCGAAGAACAGTCCAAAACCGGTGCGCTGAAGGATCTGACCGAGGTTTTCGACGCCGATGGCGGCAAGCTCCGGCAGGCCTATAACTCTTCCGCAATCGACGGCCTGTCTTTTGATGGCAAGGTCTGGGCCGTACCCTACAAGGTCAGCCTCGTCAGCTTCTTTTATAACAAGGAGCTGTTTGCCAAGGCTGGCGTGAAGGCGGAAGACATCAAGAGCTGGGATGATCTCGGCGCCACGGTCAAGAAGATCAAGGAAGCCGGCATCGTGCCGATCGCCGGTGGCGGCGGTGAAAAATGGCCGATCCATTTCTACTGGAGCTATCTCGTCATGCGCAATGGCGGGCAGGCCGTGTTCGATGCCGCCCGCAAGGGCGAGGGCGAAGGTTTCATGGATCCGGCCATCATCAAGGCGGGTGAACAGCTGGCCGAATTCGGCAAGCTGGAACCCTTCCAGCCCGGTTATCTCGGCTCCACCTGGCCACAGGCACTTGGCGTCTTCGGTGACGGCAAGGCGGCGATGATCCTCGGTTTCGACAATACCGAGGCCAATCAGCGCAAGAATGCCGGTGACGGCAAGGGGCTGGCCGCCGACAATATCGGCCGCTTCGCCTTTCCCGTTGTCGAAGGCGGCGCGGGCAAGGCCACCGATACGCTGGGCGGCCTGAATGGCTGGGCAGTCACGAAAAACGCTTCCAAGGAAGCGATCGATTTCGCGACATTCCTGACCAGCAAGGAAAGTGAAGAGAAGATGGCGGCAGCCGGCATGATCCTGCCGGTTGCGACGGGTGCGGATGGTGCGGTCAAGAACCCGCTGCTGGCGGATTCGGCCAAGCAGCTTGCCGGTTCCACCTGGCACCAGAACTTCTTCGACCAGACGCTGGGCGCAGCCGTCGGCCGCGTCGTCAACGACGTCTCCGTCGAGATCGTCTCCGGCCAGATGAGCGCGGAAGAGGGTGCCAAGCAGATTCAGGATGCTTTCGAGCTTCGCTGATTGTGTTCCATGACGGCGCCGCGCAGGACGCGGCGCCGCAATATCTGCCTCCATGAAAGCGGATAGAGATGACGGATATTTCCATGACTTCTGCGTCGATACCGGCGCGCGGCGCGGCGAAGACAAAGCGCAAGCAAAGTTCGGTCGCGCATGACCGGGCGCTGACCCTTCTGGTCTTCCTGCCGCCCGCCCTGCTGCTCTTTACCCTGTTCGTCATCCTGCCCATGGGCGAGGCGGCATGGTACAGCCTTTATCGCTGGAACGGCTATGGCACGCCGACCGATTTTGTGGGTCTGCGGAATTTTCAGGTCCTGTTCGGCAATGCCGCCTTCTCGCAGGCCCTGCTCAATAATGGCCTCATCATCCTGATTTCCGTATTGATCCAGATCCCGCTGGCGATCTGGCTTGCGATGATGCTGGCGCACCGCATTCCCGGCGTCGTTGCCTTCCGGCTGGTTTTCTTCCTGCCCTATGTGCTGGCGGATGTTGCAGCCGGTCTGATCTGGCGTTTCGTTTATGACGGCGATTATGGCCTCTTCGCCGCCATCTCCAATTTCTTCGGCTTTGCCAACCCTTACGTGCTGGCCGACAAGGATGTGGCGATCTATGCCGTGCTCGGCGTCATCGTCTGGAAATATTTCGGCTTTCATATGATGCTGTTCATTGCGGGACTTCAATCCGTCGACAAGAATGTGCTGGAAGCCGCCGAAATCGATGGCGCTTCCGGCTGGCAGAAGTTCCGTTATGTCACGCTGCCGATGCTGGGCTCCACGGTGCGCCTTTCCGTCTTCTTTGCGGTCATCGGCTCATTGCAGCTGTTCGACATGATCATGCCGCTCACCGGCGGCGGGCCGTCCAACTCCACGCAGACCATGGTTACCTTCCTCTACACCTACGGCGTCATGCGCATGCAGGTGGGGCTTGGCAGCGCGGTCGGCGTCGTTCTTTTCATCATCTGCGTGACGCTCGCCTTCGGTTACAAAAGGATTTTCATGCGCCATGACTGATACATCCACCTCCGTCCGCATGCCGCTGCAAACCAAGCTCTACCTTTACATATCGCTGAGCCTGATCGCGGCCATCGTGCTCATCCCGTTGCTTACCACCGCGCTTGGCGGCTTCAAGTCGCTGGGAGACCTGCGCGTCAACCCGTTCGGCATTCCTGCCGAATGGCAATGGGCCAATTACGGCGATATCCTCTTCGGCAAACGTTACTGGCTGCAGATATTCAATTCGCTGGTAATTGCGCTGTTGACGGTGTTCCTGACGCTCACCGTCTCGGCCATGGCCGCCTTCACCTTCGCGCATGTGAAGTTCTTCGGCTCGTCCTTCCTGCTCAATTATTTCCTGCTGGGGCTGATGTTCCCGGCGGCCACCGCCATCCTGCCGCTGTTCATCCGCATCCGCGATCTCGGCCTGCTAGACACCTACTGGGGTGTGGTACTGCCGCAGGTTGCCTTCGGGCTTGGCATGAGCATTCTCCTGTTCCGCAATTATTTCCGCAATCTGCCGGAGGAGTTGTTTCAGGCCGCCTTCGTGGATGGCTGCGGTTATCTGCGCTTCTTCTGGCACATTTCCATGCCGCTTTCGCGGCCGATTGTGGCGACCGTCGGCATCGTGTCCTTCGTCGGCAGCTGGAACAGCTACATCCTGCCGCTGATCATGCTGAATTCGGAATCGAAATATCCCTGGCCGCTCGGCATCATGGTATATCGCGGTGAATTCGGCACGGAATGGCAGCTCGTCCTCGCCTTCATCACGCTGACGATCCTGCCGACCGTCATCGTCTTCTTCCTCGCACAGAAACACATCATCGCGGGCCTGACGGCCGGTGCCGTCAAATCGTGACTTGAAAGGAGCAAAACATGGCTTCCGTCGAACTTAGGGATATCCGCAAGTCCTATGCCGCGCTCGATGTCATTCACGGCATCTCGCTTGATATTACGGATGGCGAATTCATCGCGCTGGTCGGCCCTTCGGGCTGCGGCAAGTCCACGCTTTTGCGCATGATCGCCGGGCTGGAGGAAATCACTGGCGGGGATATCCTCATCGGCGACAGGGTGGTCAACGGCATGACGCCGCGCGAGCGCAACATCGCTATGGTGTTCCAGTCCTATGCGCTTTATCCGCATATGACGGTGGCCGAAAATATGGGCTTCAATCTGAAGCTCGCCGGCCAGCCAAAGAACGTCATCGAGGAGCGCGTGGCGGAAGCCGCCCGCATGCTCGATCTCGGCAAGCTTCTGGATCGCAAGCCCTCGCAGCTCTCCGGCGGCCAGCGCCAGCGCGTCGCCATGGGCCGCGCCGTGGTGCGCAATCCGGCCGTTTTCCTGTTCGATGAGCCGCTCTCCAATCTGGATGCCAAGCTGCGCGTGCAGATGCGCAGCGAAATCAAGACTTTGCACCAGAAAGTTGGCACGACGTCCATCTATGTCACCCATGACCAGATCGAGGCGATGACGCTGGCGGACAGGGTCGTGGTGCTCAATCACGGCCGCATCGAGCAGCAGGGCACGCCGCTCGAACTTTACAAGACACCGGCCAATCTCTTCGTCGCCGCCTTCATCGGCTCGCCGGCCATGAACCTCATCGAAGGCGTTGTCGATGGCGAGGGGGATCAGCCTGCCGCCCGGCTGAAGGACGGAACCGCGATCCGTATTGCCGCGACACGCAGGGTCAAGCGCGGCCAGCCGGTGACGATCGGGCTTCGCCCCGAACATATCGGTTCGACCATCGGCGGCGATATATCGCTGTCTGGCCGCACCGTGCTGGTGGAACCGACGGGAGCGCAGACCCATGTTGTCTTCGAACTGGCGGGCGATCAGGTGACGGCGGTGGTGGATGGCGAGCAGCCGGTCAAGGTCAACACGCCCTTTGCCGCGACCGTGCATCATGAGCGCGTGCATGTGTTCGACAGGGCGAGCGGGCTGGCGCTTTAGCCGGTTTTCGCTTTTTTAGTGAAATAGCGAAATTCTCTCGCCCCTCCGCTTTTGGGGCTTGTTTGAAAATTACGACCGGTTAGCTTGGCGCTGGGAGCCAAAGCGGTTTTACCGCTTAACTGTATCGATACAGGGAGGAGTTTTTATGAGAACGATCAAGGGACCGGGTATTTTTCTCGGCCAGTTTGCCGGTGATGTCGCCCCTTTCAACAGCTGGGACAGCATTACCAAATGGGCGGCGGAAAAGGGCTATGCCGGTGTGCAGGTGCCGACATGGGCAGGGCAGCTGATCGATCTCAGAAAAGCGGCGGAATCGAAGGATTATTGCGACGAGTTTGCCGGGGTCGCGCGCCAGAACGGTGTCGAGGTGACCGAGCTTTCCACCCATTTGCAGGGCCAGCTTGTTGCCGTTCACCCGGCCTATGACGAGGCTTTCGACGGTTTTGCAGCACCTGAAGTGCGCGGCAATCCGAAAGCCCGCCAGGAATGGGCGGTGGAGCAGGTGAAGCTGGCGCTGAAAGCGTCGAAAAATCTCGGCATCAAGGCACATGCGACCTTTTCGGGCGCGCTCGCCTGGCCGTTCATTTACCCCTGGCCGCAACGCCCGGCCGGTCTGGTGGAAACCGCCTTCGATGAGCTGGCGAAGCGCTGGACGCCGATCCTCGATTATGCCGATGAGCAGGGTGTGGATGTCTGCTACGAAATCCACCCGGGTGAAGACCTGCATGATGGCGTGACGTTTGAGATGTTCCTGGAGCGGGTGAAGAACCACAAGCGCGCCAACATGCTCTACGATCCCTCGCATTACATTCTGCAATGCCTCGATTATCTCGACAATATCGATATTTACAAAGACCGTATCAAGATGTTCCACGTCAAGGATGCGGAGTTCAATCCGACCGGGCGGCAAGGCGTTTATGGCGGTTATCAGGGCTGGGTGGAGCGGGCTGGCCGCTTCCGCTCGCTGGGTGATGGGCAGGTTGATTTCGGTGCCGTCTTCTCGAAAATGGCCGCCAATGATTTCGATGGCTGGGCCGTGGTCGAGTGGGAATGCGCGCTGAAACATCCTGAAGACGGCGCCCGTGAAGGCGCGGAATTCGTCAAGGCGCATATCATCCGCGTCACGGAAAAAGCCTTTGACGATTTCGCATCCGGTGGCACCGACGATGCGGCCAACCGCCGTATGCTCGGGCTTTAAAAGCATTTCAGGGGAGATATTATGGCTATTGAAGGAAAGACAACCGACAAGGCGAACAAGCGGATTCGCCTTGGCATGGTGGGCGGTGGTTCGGGCGCATTTATCGGTGGCGTTCACCGCATGGCCGCGCGGCTCGACAATCGCTTCGATCTCGTGGCGGGTGCCCTGTCCTCGACGCCGGAAAAATCCATTGCCTCCGGCCGCGAACTCGGGCTCGATCCTGAGCGTTGCTACGGGTCCTTCGAGGAAATGGCCGAAAAAGAGGCCCTTCGCGAAGACGGTATCGAGGCGGTGGCGATCGTCACCCCCAACCATGTGCATTATCCGGCCGCCAAGGCGTTTCTGGAACGCGGCATCCATGTCATCTGCGACAAGCCGCTGACCTCCAATCTGGAAGATGCCAAAAAGCTGAAGCAGGTTGCTGACAAGGCCGATGCCCTGTTTGTCCTCACGCATAATTATACCGGCTATCCGATGGTGCGGCATGCGCGGGAACTGGTGGAGGCCGGTGAACTTGGCAGTATCCGTCTGGTGCAGATGGAATATCCGCAGGACTGGCTGACGGAAGCGGTGGAACAGACCGGCGCGAAACAGGCCGTCTGGCGCACCGATCCGGCCCAGTCGGGCGTCGGCGGTTCCACCGGCGATATCGGCACCCATGCCTATAATCTCGGCTGCTTCATTTCCGGTCTGGAAGCCGATGAGCTGGCGGCGGATGTGCACACTTTTGTCGAAGGCCGACGGCTGGATGACAATGCCCATGTGATGCTGCGCTTCAAGCCGAAGGATGGCAAGCAGGCGGCCAAGGGGCTTTTGTGGTGCAGTCAGGTGGCCGTTGGCCACGAGAACGGGCTGAAAATCCGCATTTACGGCGACAAGGCTGGCATCGAATGGACGCAGGCCGATCCGAACTATCTGTGGTTCACGAAGCTCGGCGAGCCGAAGCAGCTCATCACCCGTGGCGGCGCAGGCGCTGGGGCCGCGGCGGCACGCGTCACCCGCATCCCGTCCGGCCATCCGGAAGGTTATCTCGAGGCCTTCGCGACCATATATACGGAAGCGGCCCATGCCATCGAGGCCCGCCGCACAGGTTCTGCGCTGGACAAGGCCGTTACCTATCCAACCATCGATGACGGCGTCAAAGGTGTTGCCTTTGTTACGGCGTGTATCGAATCCGGCAAGAAGAACGGTGGCTGGGTGAAATTGTGAAATGGGATCGCGTATGATCGCCATGCCCGGTCCGGATTGAAAATGCGCTGCGAGCCTCTCGGGGCTCCGGCGCTGAGCAGTGGCTTATCAATCAAAGGACCCGCACCGGTGCGGGTCCTTTTCTTCAACCAGCATCTTATATTTGCGAGGCTTCGACCTGCGGCACCACGCCACGGCGGGATGCCATGAGCGATGCGCCGAGGAGTGCCGCTATGGCCACGAAGACGAAGACCATGGTTGCGCCCTGAAGGTCGATCAGCAGGCCGCCCAGAACCGCTCCGCTGGAGATGGCGATCTGGAAGGTGGTGAGCAGCAGGGCGCCGGCGCTTTCGGCCTCGTCTGAAGCAACCCTCGTGATGAAGCTCTGCACACTGACCGGAAGTGCGCCGAAAGCGAAGCCCCAGGAGGCGATGGCGAGACCGGCGACAAGGGGCGATGCGCCGGCAATCACCAGAACAGAGGCGGATGCGGCGATCAGGGTGGCGGCGAACGTCACCGCCCATGCCGTGTTTTTCTCGGCGAGGAAACCGCCGAAGAGATTACCGAAGAAGCCACCGATACCGTAAACCAGCAGGACCAGCGAGATCGCTTCGACGCCAAGGTGCGGCACATCTTCGAGGAACGGGCGGACATAGGTGAAGCCGGCAAAGTGACCTGCGACGATGAACAGCGTCGTCAGAAGGCCGATCCTGACCTGCGGGCGCTGTAGCAACCGGAACATGGTGGCAAGACCGGGCGCACCGGCTGGCGGCAGGGACGGAACGGTGAGCAATTGCACGAGAAGTGCAATGACGCCAAGCACGCCGGCAACGACGAAGGCCGCACGCCAGCCAAGCGTTGCCCCTATCCACGCGCCCACCGGTGCGGCGCAGACGGTGGCAACCGAAACACCTGTCAGAATGATGGCCATGGCGCGTGGCATCTTATCCAGCGGAACAAGCCTCAGCGCCAGCGCCGCCGACATGGCCCAGAAACCGCCAAGGCCGATGCCGAGCAGAACGCGTGATGCAAACAGCATGAAAAGACCGTTGGCAAAGGCGGCAAGCGTGCTTGAAATGATCAGCAGTGTGGTAAGTCCAAGCAGGGTCCAGCGGCGGTCGATGCTGCGTGTGCCGATGACGACGCCGGGACCAGCCACCGCTGCAACCAGCGCGGTGACGGTGATGGATTGGCCGGCAATGCCGGAACTGATGGAAAGATCGGCCGATAGCGGCGTCAGAAGGCTGACCGGCAGAAATTCCGCCGTCACCAGCCCGAAGACGCCGAGTGAAAGGGAAACCACGGCGGCCCATTTCGCATCCGGCTCTGTCTTGCGCGGCGTATATTCAAGTTCGTTGATTGTCCGGCTATTCATGAAAATCTCCTGACGCGCATTGCGGGAATACGCTCTGAAACGGAATGGCGAAACGACGAGGCCGGGGGAGGCCGGTCCATCGCCTGCAAATCGATGGTCGTAGGCTATGCGTGACAGGCCGGCGTTTCCATGCTAGAAAATCCTTATTCCTTAACCAAACGTCCGAATTTGTGAGATGTCATGAACGATGCCCTGACGGAAATGCTGCGAGGTCTCAGGCTTGACGGCGTTGAATATGGCCGCTGCCGCATGGCTACGCCCTGGGCGACGGCCTTTCCCCAACAGGAGGCGGCGCGGTTTCATTTCATTGGCGTGGGACAGGCCAAATTGCAGAAACCTTCCGGGGAGTGGCTGACGCTGACATGTGGCGATGCGGTGCTTCTGCCCCGCGGCCACGCCCATGTGCTGGGCAGCGGCGAGGGTGTGACGCCCGCCCTGTTCGATCGCTTCGGCAAAAAGGAAGTGTGCCAGGGCATTTTCGACATGCAATGCGCCAGCGCCGGCGGCGACACGGTGGCGTTCACGGCCTCGATGCGTTTCAACATGGATAATCTGCATCCGCTGTTGCAGCTGATGCCGGATGTGATGCTGACCAGCGATCTCGCCAAAAGCGATCCGGCCATTCCGCATCTCCTGGAAGCCATGGCGCGTGAGGTGGAACTGAACCGTGTTGGGGCCGGGGGCATTCTGGCACGGCTTGCCGATGTCCTGACGGCGACCCTGATCCGCACATGGGTGGAACATGGCTGCGGCGACTCCAGCGGCTGGCTTGCCGCCGTGCGCAATCCCGAACTTGGGCGGGTGCTGGCCGCCATCCACCTCACCCCCGAAAAGGACTGGAGCGTGGAAGAGCTTGCCTCCTTGATGGGCGCATCCCGGTCCAGTTTTGCGGAACGCTTCACCCGCGTGGTGGGGGAGAGCCCGGCGCGTTATGTGGTGCGCATTCGCATGCATCAGGCGCGGCTATGGCTGCGCGAAGGCATGCGTGTGACGCTGGCGGCGGAAAAACTCGGCTACGATTCCGAAGCCTCGTTCAGCCGCGCTTTCAAACGCGTGATCGGCGCACCACCCAGCCAGTTCCGCAGGAAGGACACGGCAGGGCTGGAGGATGCGGCTTAAAAGCTTCAAACAAGCCGGATAAGATATTGCGTGAGACGCCGTCCGGGGAGCAACCACCATGAGCATTGCCGACGACGCCCGTTTCTGGAACCGGACAGCGCGGAAATATGCCGGGGGCAGGATTGCGGATGAAGCGGGATATGAGCGCACGCTGGAGCGAACCCGCGGCCTGCTGAGGCCGGAAGACAGTATATTGGAACTGGGCTGCGGCACCGGGACAACGGCAATCCGGCTGGCAGGCGGTGTCAAAGACTATCTTGCGACGGATATTTCCAGGGACATGATTGCGATTGCGCAGGAAAGAAAACACGCCGCCGGCTCTCTCACCAACCTCGTTTTCAGCATTGCGACCGTGGAAACGCTTGTGCCTCACCCCGCGCAGTTTAACGCGGTTCTGGGTTTCAATTATCTTCATCTAGTCCGTGACCTGCCCGGTGCATTACAGCACATACATTCCCTGCTTGCCCCGCAGGGGCTGTTCATCACCAAGACACCCTGCGTCGGGGATATGAATCCGTTTATCCGCCTTGTGTTGCCGGCCATGCGCGCAATCGGCAAGGCCCCCTATGCCGGCATCTTCACCGCCACCGAGTTGAGCCGGCATATAACAGCCGGAGGCTTCGACATTCTGGCCACGGAATTCCACGCGACAAAGGGCAATGACAAGCGGCCTTATATCGTGGCGCGTAAAAGATAATCTGAACCGCCTTTTCAATGAAAATTGCGGGAAATGACCTTTATCCGCTCCACATCATCTTCATCATCGACTGTAGGCGGCGGGCGTTTCTTAATAGTGCGATGATCTTCCGGCGGCATGCCGTGGTGGAACTCATCGCCACGCCCATGCGGCAGGGGGAATGCGTGGTTGCGTTCGCCCACGCTTGCCAGAGCCTCTGACAGATCGGTCAGCCGGTGGGCGACCAGATGCACCACCTCGCCCTCCCGCTGGATCTTGCCGTAAATGCCGACCATGCCGGCGGACAGCACCACGCGCCGGTATTTTTCGAAGGTCTTGACCCACAGCACCGCATTGGCAATGCCCGTCTCGTCCTCCAGCGTCATGAATATCACGCCCTTGGCCGAGCCGGGGCGCTGGCGCACCAGCACCAGACCCGCCGTTTCCAGCCATGTGCCGTCACGCACACGCACCGCCTCCGCGCAGGTAACGATGCGGCGGCGGGAAAGATCGCGCCGCAGGAAGGTCATGGGATGTTCGCGCAGGGTGAGCCCCACATGACCGTAATCCTGCACCACCTCGCCGCCATCCGTCATGGGCCTGAGCGCGACGGCCGGTTCCTGAAGCTCGTCCACGACAGCATTTTCCCGGCTGGCGGCGGCGGCAAAAAGCGGCAGCGGCTCATCCCGCAAAGCCTTGATGGCCCAGAGCGCCTCGCGTCTGGCAAGCGAAAGCGACGGCAGAAAGGCATCCGCTTCCGCAAGGCAGACGAGGGCAGCGGCAGGAACGCCGGCCCTTCGCCAGAGATCATCCACCGAGGCAAATGCCCGGTCCTGCCGGCCGGCGACGATATCGGCAGCGTGTTTGTTGGAAAGTCCCTTCACCAGACGCATGCCGAGCCGCACGGCATAACGTTCTTTGCCATTGGTGTCCGTCTTGCCGGTCGGTTCCAGCGTGCAGTCGAAGCGGCTGTTATTAACGCAGACCGGGCGCACCTCCACACCATGATCGCGCGCATCGCGCACGATCTGGGCCGGGGCATAAAAGCCCATGGGTTGCGAATTGAGAAGCGCCGTGCAGAAAATATCGGGATGATGGCACTTCAGCCATGAGGAGGCATAGGCGATCAGCGCGAAGGATGCCGCGTGGCTTTCGGGAAAACCATAGCTGCCGAAACCTTCGAGCTGTTTGAAGATACGTTCGGCGAATTCTTTTTCATAACCGCGCTCCACCATGCCCGTGACGAGCTTTTCCCTGAATTTGGAAATGGTGCCGACATTCTTGAAAGTCGCCATGGCGCGGCGCAGCTGGTCAGCCTCATCTGCGGTGAAGCCGGCGCAATCCATGGCGATCCGCATCGCCTGCTCCTGAAACAGCGGAACACCCATCGTCTTTCCCAAGACGCTTTCAAGTTCTTTTTTCGGAAAATGAACCGGCTCCTTTCCCTGTCGGCGGCGTAGATAGGGATGCACCATATCCCCCTGAATGGGGCCGGGGCGAACGATGGCGACCTGAATGACGAGGTCGTAAAACTCCTTCGGCCTCAGGCGCGGCAGCATCGACATCTGCGCCCGGCTTTCAATCTGGAACGTGCCGAGCGTATCGGCCTTCTGGATCATGGCATAGGTGGGTTTGTCATCCGGCGGCATGGCGGCGAGATCGTATTTCTCTCCCGTGCGTGCCTCCAGCATGTCGAAGCCGCGCTTCATGCAGGAGAGCATGCCAAGCGCCAGGCAATCCATCTTCATGAACTTCACGACATCGATATCATCCTTGTCCCATTCGATGATCTGGCGGTCGTCCATGGCGGCGGGTTCGATCGGCACCAGTTCGTCCAGCCGGTCATGGGTCAGAACAAAGCCGCCCGGATGCTGGCTGTGATGGCGCGGTGTGCCCACAAGCTGGTTGGCCAGTTCGAAGGCAAGCTTCAGGCGGCGATCCTCCATATTGAGGTTCAGCTCCTTCACCTGCTTTTCGCCCACCCCCTCGCTCCAGCGCCAGACCTGCGAGGACAAAAGCTTCGTCAGATCTTCCGGCAGGCCCAGAACCTTGCCGACATCGCGCAGCGCCCCACGCCCGCGATAACGGGTAACAACGGAGCAGAGCGCTGCCTTGTCACGGCCGTAAGTGTCATAGACCCACTGGATGACCTCCTCGCGCCGCTGATGTTCAAAATCCACGTCGATATCCGGCGGCTCGCCCCGGTTTTCGGAAACGAAACGTTCGAAGACGAGATTGCTGAAGAGGGCAGGATCGATGGCGGTGATGCCGAGCACAAAACAGATAACCGAATTGGCGGCCGAACCACGTCCCTGGCATAGAATATCTTTTGAGCGCGCATAACGGACAATGGCATTCACGGTCAGGAAATAGGAGGCATATTGCAGCCTGCCGACAACCGCCAGCTCATGATGCAACGCCTTTTCCACCTTCTCCGGCAAACCATGCGGATACCGCCCCGGCACCGCCTCCCAGACCAGTTTTTCCAACGCCTGCTGCGCTGTCAGCCCCGGCAGGGTGCGCTCCTCTGGATATTGATAGACCAGTTCTTTCAGCGAAAAGGTGCAGCGTTTCGCAATTTCAAGACTGCGGGCCAGCGCCTCGGGGTAGCGGGCAAACAGCCGGTGCATTTCCTGCGGCGGCTTCATATAGCGGTCGGCATGGCGTTCGCGCCGAAAACCCGCCTCGTCGATGGTGCAATTGTGCCTGATGCAGGTGACGACATCCTGCAGCATGCGCCGCTCGGGCACATGAAACAGCACGTCATTGGTCACCACGGTCGGCACACCAGCCGCTTCCGCCATAGTCGACAGTTCGAAAAGCCGCATCTGGTCGTTGGGGCGTCTTCGGAGGCTGAGCGCCATATAGGCCCTGTCGGCAAAGGCAGCTTTGAGACGTCGCAGCCGCAGTGCGCAAAGATCATCCGCGAGGTCAGCGAGCAGCACCACGATCAGGCCTTCGCCATAGGCGACGAGGTCATCCCATGTCAGCCGGCATTTGCCCTTGCCACCCCTTTTCTTGCCGACGGAAAGCAGCCGGCACAGCCGTCCGTAGGCCGGGCGATCCATGGGATAGGCAAGCACGGAGATATCATCATCCAGATCAAGCCGGCAGCCGATGACGAGGCGGATGCCATGATTATTGGCGGCTTCATAAGCGCGGGGAATGCCCGCAAGGCTGTTGCGATCCACGATGCCCAGCGTCTGGATGCCGAGATTTTTCGCCTGTTCGAACAGCTCCTCACAGGAGCTTGCGCCGCGCAGGAAGGAGAAATGCGTGGTCACCTGCAGTTCGGCATAAAGCGGCGTATTCATGCGAAAACCCCGTGGATGAACCAGCCCTGCGAGCCCGTTTCCGCATGTTCGCCGTCACCGGAGCGGAAAATCCAGAAGCGCTCGCCGCCTTCGTTTTCCACCATGAAATAATCGCGTACGGCGGCCTTTTCCCGGTCGCGTTTCCACCATTCGCCGAACACCCGCTCCGGCCCGTCGGCGCGCCGCACATTATGGCGCACGCCTTTCCAGAGGAAATAACGCGGCGGATGGTCGGGCAGCAGCGCCAGCGTTTCGATGGGTTCCGGTCTTGAAAAAAGCCTGACCGGACGCGGCCAGTGGCCGGGCCAGCCGAGCGTATCCTCAGGCGCAAGCGCCGCAACGGGGGCAAGGGAGCGTTCCGGCACATCGCTTGCCACCGCCGCATAACGATAGACCCGGTGGCCGCGATTGAGGATGACATCGACCGTATCGGCGATGTCCGCACGGCCTTCCTCCAGAAGCGAGGAACGGGCCTGCGCGGCAACAAGCGGTTCGGCATGGGTGGCGGTCAGCACCATCATCTCGATGCCGAAACCGGGATCGATGGTGTCGATACGGTCGGTCAGAAGCCGGACAAGCTGTTTGACATCGCGCACCGGTCTGGAGGTGCCGGCCCGCACCGCCTGCAGGCCGCTATCCACCCGGTGCAGTACCAGATCGACACGGCGGGCGCCAAGGCCACGCTTTTCCAGCGCGACACAAAGCTCCGCAACCAGCTTCTGCGTATAACGGGCAATCGTTTCCGCCGCTGCAATGGGTTCGGGAAAGGCGCGCCGCACCTCCACCAGCTCGGCCACGCGCACCGGTTCAATGGGTTCGCCGATCTCTCCGGAAGCCTGGGAAAGACGGCGCACGAGTTCGGGGCCGAAACGCAGGGTCAGCGGCGCACGCGGGGCATCGGCCAGCTCGCCGATGCTGCGGAAACCGAGCACCTTCAGCCCGGAAACAATACGCTCTTCCAGCCTGAGCGCGGCCAATGGCAAAACGCTGATTGCCACCCGCTGCCCGCCCGGTGGCACGATGCTGATTTCCTCACGGCCGAAACGCGCCAGCGCATGGGCCGCCCCCCAGCTATCGGCAATGGCGGCGCGGGCGGCAAAGCCTGCGGCATGCAGGCGGTTGACCATGCCGCTCAGCATCAGCGCCTCATTGCCGTGCAGATGGTCCGCCCCCGCCGTGTCCAGCACCAGCCCGTCCGGCGGGTCGGCGGCGACAATGGGGGCATAGATGCGCAGGAAATGAAAGGCCAGCTGCTGAAGCGCGCGGGCATCACCAATCGTATCCATATCTTCCACGATAAGGCCCGGCACCAGCGCCTGCGCTTTGCTGACCGGCGTGCTGGGCCGGATGCCCGCCGCCTTTGCCGCCTTGTCGAGCGCCAGCACCAGCCGGCGGCTGCCCTGGCGGCCGATCATGACCAGCGGCTTTTCAACCGGCGGCGCGTCCTTGCCCGAAAGACGCCGGAAACGATCCGTCGACCATGTCGGCAGGTAGAGCGAGACGACCCTTTGCATCACAGGCTTCCACTTCAAATTCGGCACTTTCGCCGCCGCGACATCGCAAAAGTTCCAGAAACCAGCGCGGTCTGCCCACCCCCGGCACCGGCAAGGGGGATGAGGGCCGGACGGAGATGCGCCAGCGGGTCACCGCCGCCGTCGGCTCGCCGAACAGCGCCGCATCGGCGGCGCGACGGAAACGGCGGATGGCGATGCCGGTCACACCGGAGGTTTCCGCTGCCAGTTGCAGCCGCCGTGAGGCGTTCATCGGCAGTTTCGCCACCTCACCCATCACCGCGCCGAAGCCGTTGCAGCGAAGGCCTTCCTCGAAACAGTCGAGCACGCCTTTTTCATCGCGGCATTCAACGATGATGACCCGGTTCTGCGACAGGCCCGCCTGCGTCAGCCCCGGCATGAACAGATCCCGGCGGGTGACACACCATAAAACCTTGCCGGAAAGCCTTGCTGCCACACCGGCCGCAAAAAGGGCGGCCGCCGCGCCATCGGCAGCGCCATTGCCGCTGCCGCTCACCTCATGCAGGCAACCGAGCTTCAGCCCGGCTCCCGGCAGATGATGGTCGATGGCATCCACGCCGAAAGGCAAGGACTCGTGCAGGCGATGAGGCCCGTTACCGATCCTTTCCAGCCTTTCACGCAGCTCTTCGACGACGAGCAACTGTTCCGCGCGCTTTTGCATGGCATGACAGGTTTCAATTCCGGATTTTCAATTCTATTGTTCCTGTTTTGTTCTTATTTCAGCAAAGAGTCAAGCAATGCAGTGCCACTCTTCAACAGTTTGCGTGGGAGGAGCGGGATTATGGCCTTGCGGCCATGCGTGCCGCCGCTAAAACGGAATTGTCCGGACGGCCGTCTGTTTTCGCATGAAGGCGACCGAGGCAGGACCTCAAGGTTTTTGGAGGAAAGCCGCCCATGATCGCCAGCATTCTGATTGCCGTGGTTGCGGCCATCCACATCTACATCGTCATTCTGGAAATGCTGCTTTGGGAAAAGCCCGCTGGCCGCAAAGCCTTCGGCCTTTCTGCGGATTTTGCCCGGCAGACGAAAGTGCTGGCCGCCAATCAGGGTCTTTATAACGGGTTTCTGGCGGCGGGGCTGATCTATGGGCTGATGCAGGGCGATGAAGGGCTGAGTTTCAAGGTGTTCTTTCTCGCCTGCGTTCTGGTGGCCGGTATTTTCGGCGCCATGACAGCCAATATGAAGATCCTGTTCATTCAGGCGTTGCCGGCATTGTTCGCGCTCGGCTTCCTCTGGATCGGAGTATGAACCGATGAGCGCATGGAACGACACGTCCGCAAGAGACGCTCTCAACCGCATATTCATGGCCGCCGTCGCGAGCGCCGATCCCGCAAAGGTGCTGCAACACCATCTTCCTTCCCCGCCCAAGGGCAGATGTGTGGTGGTGGGCGCCGGCAAAGCTTCGGCCGCCATGGCCGCCGCGCTTGAAGCGGCATGGCCGCATGTCGATCTCTCCGGTGTAGTGGTGACGCGTTACGGCCATGCCGCCCCGACCACACGCATCGAGATCATTGAGGCCTCGCACCCCGTGCCCGACGATAAAAGCGCGGAAGCGGCAAAACGCATTCTTGCCGCCGTTGAGGGGCTGACGGCGGACGACATGGTGATCGCGCTGATTTCCGGCGGCGGTTCGGCGCTGATGGTGGCACCTGCCGAAGGCATGACGCTTGCCGACAAGATGGCCGTCAATCGTGCCCTTTTGGCCAGCGGTGCGACGATTTCCGAAATGAACGCGGTGCGCAAACATCTCTCCCGCATCAAGGGCGGACGGCTGGCGCTGGCCGCCAGGCCGGCCAAGGTTGTTTCGCTGCTGATTTCGGATGTGCCGGGTGACGACCCGTCCGAAATCGCCTCCGGCCCGACGGTTGCAGATCCGAGCGATATTGAAACCGTGCGGGAAATCGTCTCCCGTTATGCGCTCGATCTTCCCGAAACGGTGCGCAGGGTGCTGGAAAAGGGGGAGGAAACACCGAAAGCGGGCGATATTGAGGAGGATATCCGGCTGATCGCAGCCCCCTCGCTCGCCCTGCAGGCGGCCGCGGATGAGGCCTTAAAGCTCGGGCTTACGCCGCTCATCCTCGGGGATTCGCTGGAAGGCGAGTCAAAAGATGTCGGCGCTGTCATGGCCGGTATCGCTCTTTCCGCCAGCCGCAAGGGCCTGCCGGTCAAGGGCCCGGCTGTACTGCTTTCCGGCGGCGAAACCACAGTGACGATCGGCAAGGGCCCGGCCGGCAAGGGTGGTCGCAATACGGAATTCCTGCTGAGCCTTGCGCTGACGCTGAAGGGCGCAGACGGCATATGGGCCATTGCCGGCGATAGCGACGGCATAGACGGCGTGGAGGATGCGGCGGGTGCGATGGTGACGCCGGATACGCTTGTCCGCATACGCAATGCCGGCGTCGATCCGCGCCAGTCACTTGTGAGCCATGATAGTTACACGGCTTTCAATGCAGCCGGAGACCTTGTCGTGACGGGGCCGACACTGACGAATGTAAACGATATCAGGGCGATCCTGATCGGGTGAGAGGTGGAAACCTCTCTTGTGGGGAGAGGGCGGTACGGCGACCTCAAGGCGCCTTGATCGCCTTCTGCGTCCGGTCCTTGCCGACCTCAATCACGTGGCGCATGGCTTTCACGGCGGCATCGGCATCCCGTGCCGCAATGGCGTGCACGATGCGCAGGTGATTGGAGGCAATCTCCGCGATGGTGCCGGGCGAGGCTGCGGGGGATGAAAGCTGGAAAGAAATGGCCAGTGCTGCTTCGATGAGCCCGCTTGCCGAACGCATGAAGGGGTTGCCGGACATATGTGCAACGGCAAGGTGAAATTCGAGATCGACCTTGGCGATGGTCTCCGGCGTATGTTTCGGATTGTCGAATTTGGCGGCGATCACGTAAAGGGAAACAATATCGTCATTCGAGGCCTGCAGGGCCGCAGCGGCGGCCGCGGCCGGTTCGAGCGCGAGGCGGATTTCCGCCAGATGCGTGACGAATTCCTCATCTATCCCGGCTTCGCAGCGCCAGCCCAGCACGTCGGGATCAAAGAAGTTCCAGCTCGAACGGTCGAGAACGCGGGTGCCGACCTTGGCCTTGGGTTCGACGAGCCGCTTGGCCGCCAGCGTCTTCATGGTTTCGCGCAGCACGGTGCGCGAAACGCCGAAACGCAGCGACAGTTCGGCATCATTGGGCAAGAGCGAACCTTCCGCTATTCTGCCTGAAACGATGGCGCTGCCGAGTTCGGAGACCACATGGGCGTGGCTGTTCCGGCGTTTTCGTCCGCTTATCGTTGTTTCGAGCAGCCCCAAGCAAGCCTCCGTTTGCAATTATGCCGGATGCGGTCCGGCCAGTCTCCTGTTTGAATACCAGATGATTGCGCGCTGCAACACGATGAAGACGAAAAGCAGCACGCCGATGACGATTTTCGTCCACCAGGAAGAAAGCGTTCCGTCAAAAACGATATAGGTCTGGATCAGCCCCTGGATCAGCAGGCCGATGAAGGTGCCCGCCACCAGCCCCGTGCCGCCCGTTAGCAACGTCCCGCCGATCACGACCGCGGCGATGGCGTCGAGTTCAACGCCGACCGTCGCCAGCGAATAGCCCGATGAGGTGTAGAGCGTATAGACGATGCCGGCGAGGCCGGAGAGGAAACCGGAAAGCGCATAGATGCCGATGGTGGTGGCCCCGATCGGTACGCCCATCAACTCGGCCGATTGCGGGTTGCCGCCCAGCGCATAGACATTGGCGCCGAAGCGGGTGCGGCTGGCGATCAGCATGCCGGCGGCAAAGACGAGAAGCATCAGCATGGCGAGCGCCGTCAGCCTGCCGCCGCCGGGAAAGCGGTAATAGAAGCCCTGTATCGCATCGATGAAGGGATGCGAGATCGGCACGGACTGGGTGGAGATGAGGTAAGCCGCGCCGCGTGCCAGAAACATGCCCGCCAGCGTTACCACGAAGGGCGGGATGGCGAGGAAGCGGATCATCGCCCCCATCAGGCAGCCGAACAATGTTGAGACAACCAGCACGATGGCGAAGGCGAGCAGCGGATGGATATTATAGGTGCCGACCATCACGGCGACGAAGACGCTGGTAAAGGCGATGACCGAACCGATGGAGAGATCGATGCCGCCCGACAGGATGACGAAGGTCATGCCGACAGCCGCAATGCCGAGAAAGGCATTGTCGGTCAAGAGATTGCCGATCACCCGTGTCGATAGGATCGCTGGATATTGCAGCACGCAGAGGAGATAGGCGATCACGAAGATCGTCAGCGTGGTGAGGAAGGGCAGGTTGCGGCTGTGGATCATCGCGCGGTTCCTTCCTTGGTCATGCCATTGGAGGCGGCCGGTTTAGCGTGTGGCTTGGGCGCTTTCACGAAGCCCAGCACCGTCATGATCGCCGGCGATTGCAGCGTCAGCACCACCATGATGATGCCGGCCTTGATGATGAGGTTGAATTCCGGCGGAAAGCCCGAAACAAGAATGCCGGTATTGATGGTCTGGATGATGAGCGCGCCGATCAGCGAGGCGGTGATGGAGAAGCGCCCGCCATTCAGCGAGGTTCCGCCGATGACCACCGCAAGGATCGCGTCCAGCTCCAGCCACAGCCCGGCATTGTTGGCATCCGCGCCGCGAATATCGGCGGTCACGATCATGCCGGCGATGGCCGCGCAGAGGCCGGAAACCGCATAGACGAAAAACAGCAGAAAGCGGGCCCGGACGCCGGCAAGCGCTGCGGCGCGGCGATTGATGCCGGTGGCCTCGATCAGGAAACCGAGCGCGCTCTTGCGCACCAGAAGGCCGATCAGCAGTGCGGCCGCCACCCAGATGATGACGGGCAGCGGAATGCCTGCGAGCGAGCCGGAGCCGATGGCGGAAAAGCTGTCATTGTTGAAGGTGAGAATGACACCCTCGGTGATGAGCTGGGCGATGCCGCGCCCTGCCACCATCAGGATCAGCGTGGCGATGATCGGCTGTATGTCGAGAAGGGCGACCAGCACACCGTTCCAGAGGCCGCAGGCAATGCCCACCGCAAGCGAAATGACGATGACCGAGGGAATGGAGTGGCCATTGCTGATGAGCGTGGCCGCGACCGCGCCGCAGATGGCGATGACGGCGCCGATGGAAAGGTCGATGCCCTTGGTGGCGATGACCAGCGTCATGCCGATGGTCAAAAGCGCAACCGGTGCGGCGCGCACGAGAATATCCACCAGACTGCCATAGAGCCTGCCGTTCTGGAACGAGACATGCAGGAAACCCGGCGAAACGATTGTAATCGCTGCCAGAATGACGAACAGCGCGATAAGCTGCGGAGCGAGCCTTTTCAGGCGGCGTGTCACTGCTGCCATCATGCCGCCTCCGTTTTTGCCGCATCGGCAATCGCCCGCATGATGTTGTCGGCGGTCACGTCGCCGCCCTTCAACTCGCTGACATGGCGACGGTCGGACAGCACGACGACACGATGGGCGACGGCGGTAAGCTCTTCCAGTTCGGAGGAGATGACAACGAGCGACATGCCTTCGCTGCAGAGTTTTTCGATCATTTTCAGGATTTCCGCATGCGCGCCGATATCGATGCCGCGTGTCGGCTCGTCGAGGATCAGCAGCCGGGGGTGGGTGGCGAGCCAGCGCGCCAGAATGGCCTTCTGCTGGTTGCCGCCGGACAGGAATTTGATCGGCCGGTCGGGGTCGGCCGGGCGGATATCGAGTGACTTGATGAAGCTTTCGGCAAGCTCCGCCTTCTGCCGGCGCGAGAGTGGCCGTGCCCAGCCCTGCCGGGCCTGAAGCGCCAGCGCGATATTATCGGTGACGGAAAAGTCGCCGATGATGCCGTCGGTCTTGCGCTCTTCCGGACAGAAACCGAACCCGGCCGAGATGGCGGCTTCAGGAGACGAAATCGCCGCCGTCTTTCCGTCGATTGTCGCCGTGCCGGTATCGGGACGGTCGATGCCGAAAAGCAGGAAGGCGGTTTCGGTTCGGCCGGAGCCAAGGAGACCGGCGACGCCGACGATTTCACCGGGCCGGATGCCGAGATCGAAGGGCGCGATGCTGCCGCGTTTGCCGTAACCTTCGAACCGGATCGGCGGCTCGCCCTCGGCAACCGTATCTTCGGTCGCCTGATGTTCATGGGTGATGTGCTGAAGCTCGCGGCCGAGCATCATCGAGATCAGTTCGGAACGGGGCAGGCTGCCGATATCGCGGGTGCCGACGAGGCGGCCGTTGCGCAGCACCGTCACCCGGTCGGCTATGTCATAGACCTGATTGAGGAAGTGGGTGATGATGACGATGCCGATGCCGCGTGCGCGCAGGTTTCTCAAGACGCCGAACAGCATCTCGACCTCATGGGCATCAAGGCTGGCAGTCGGCTCGTCCAGCACCAGCACCTTGCCGGAAAGATCGACGGCGCGGGCAATGGCTATGATCTGGCGGATGGCCACGGAATAGCTGGAAAGAAGCGCGTTGACGTCGATGGAAAGCCCGTATTGGGCAAGCAGCGCCTGCGAATTCTTCTGCATCGTGCTGCGGTCAATCAGTCCGAAGCGGCGCGGCTGACGGCCGAGAAACAGGTTTTCGGCGACGGTGAGGTTTTCGAGAAGGTTCACTTCCTGATAGACAGTGCCGATGCCCAGTGCCTGCGCCTCGCCGACATTGGTGGGCGAAATCTCTGCGCCCTCCAAAAAGATCGAGCCGCTGTCGCGGTGGTAAACCCCGGTCAGGATCTTGATCAGCGTCGATTTGCCCGCGCCGTTTTCGCCGAGCAATGCGTGGATTTCACCGCGCCGGAGCGAGAAATCGACGCCATCAAGCGCCGTGATCCCGAGAAAGGATTTGCCGATGACGCGTGCTTCCAGAAGTGGTGCGGTTTCGGGCATTGAGCAGTTTCCGTATCGAAATGGGTCTCGCCTCAAGGGCGCGGAGTGATCGCTTATGGAGCGAGCGAATGCCGCTTGTTTCTTCTCCCCGCCGGGGAGAAGGTGGCCCGAAGGGTCGGATGAGGGGGCAACCTCGCGGTCTATCTCTACCCTTGCCCCCTCATCCCGCTGCCGCGACCTTCTCCCCGGCGGGGAGAAGAAACAAGCGGCATCCGCTCGCTCAATACGCGTTCATTCTGTGCCGGGGCGAGAGAGCTTTCGTCCTCGTTTAATTACCAAAAGAAACGGCGCAGCTTTTGCGCCGTTTCTCCGAAGAAATGGCTCAGTACCCCAGGCCCTTCTTCGCCTCGTAAACCTTCATCGGATCATCGGATGCCGTATAAAGCTTGGATTCCGTCTGAATCCACTTCGGCGGGGCCTTCTTGTCCTTCAGATAGGCTTCGAGCGCATCGAAGGCCGGGCCTGCCATGTCGGGTGTCAGTTCCACCGTCGCATTGGCCTCGCCATCCGCCATGGCCTTGAAAATGTCGGGCACGGCGTCGATGGAGACGATCTTGATGTCGGTTCCGGGCTTCAGGCCGGCTTCCTTGATCGCCTGGATCGCGCCGACGGCCATATCGTCATTATGGGCGTAGACGGCACAGATATCCTTGCCGCCGCCTTCGGCCTTGATGAAGCTTTCCATCACTTCCTTGCCCTTGGTGCGGGTGAAGTCACCCGTCTGCGAGCGCACGATCTTGATGTTGGCGTGGGAAGCGATGGCCTCTTCGAAGCCCTTCTTGCGGTTGATGGCGGGTGAGGAGCCGGTCGTGCCCTGTAGTTCCACCACCTTGCAGTCCTTGGAGCCGACATCCTTGACCAGCCAGTCGCCAGCCACCTTGCCCTCGTGCACCTGATCGGAGGTCACGGCGGTCAGGTAAAGATCATCCGGCGCTTCGATTTGGCGGTCGAGCAGGATGACGGGGATTTTTTCTTCCTTGGCTTCCTTCAGCACCGCATCCCAGCCGGTGGCGACGACGGGCGCAATCAGGATCGCATCGACACCCTGCGCGATGAAGCCGCGCACCGCCTTGATCTGGTTTTCCTGCTTCTGCTGAGCGTCGGCGAATTTCAGCGTGACGCCGCGCTTTTCGGCCTGCTGTTTGGTGACGGTGGTTTCAGCCGCGCGCCATCCGGATTCCGAGCCGATCTGCGAGAAGCCGACGGTAAGCGATTGTGCGGAAACACTGGATGCAAGGCATGCGGATACGGCGACAGTGAATGCCGCAAGAGCTTTTCTCATCTTATCCTCCCAGAGATGATGTCAGCGTGACGGCGACACTATGAGCATATAGTAATACTCTTGAAAAGTGATTTTTTAGCCATTTCGTAATTAGAGAAATGCCGATTTTATCGATATTTGTCATAAAATATGATGAATCAACGGCTTATGTGTCCATTTTTTACTGACTTCCGATGCCGAAATGCACCTGAAATGTACGGCCTCCCAGCTTGACAGCCCATGGTGACGTCAAATAGTAATATAAATAAGAAAGTCAGCTTGTGAGGGAATGTCCGGCCAGCGGCCGGTCGTAACCCGGAAAAGCAGGGAGGAAGAGACCGTTGAGAAGTGCCGGTATGGTGATAAGCACCGAAAAATATTCGGCTAAAGCCGAAGAACGGCCCCGATCCACTCGTCTGCGCCGGCTCTGTCGGTTATGCGTGATCTCCGAAAGCTGATTCCATTTTCCTTGCGCACAACATAAGCTTGTCGCATTTCGTAATATTTTACCGTTGGCCACTTCCGGCTGGAGACCTGCATAATGACCAAATCCGACAATCTGCCTGCAACCCAAGGCAAGCTTCGTTCGCGCGCGTGGTTCGACAACCCCGCCAATGCGGATATGACCGCGCTTTATCTCGAGCGTTACATGAACTTCGGTCTCAGCCAGGCCGAGCTTCAGTCCGATCGCCCGATCATCGGCATTGCGCAGACCGGCTCGGATCTTTCGCCCTGCAACCGCCACCATCTGGAGCTGGCGAACCGCCTGCGTGAAGGCATTCGTGAAGCCGGCGGCATCGCCATCGAGTTTCCTGTTCACCCCATCCAGGAAACCGGCAAGCGCCCGACGGCGGGTCTTGACCGTAACCTTGCCTATCTCGGCCTCGTGGAAGTGCTTTACGGCTATCCGCTCGATGGCGTCGTTCTGACCATCGGCTGTGACAAGACCACGCCTGCCTGTCTTATGGCGGCGGCCACCGTCAACATTCCGGCCATCGCCCTGTCCGTCGGCCCCATGTTGAACGGCTGGTTCCGTGGCGAACGCACCGGTTCCGGCACCATCGTCTGGAAGGCGCGCGAACTGCTGGCGAAGGGCGAGATCGATTACCAGGGCTTCGTCAAGCTCGTCGCCTCGTCAGCTCCCTCCACCGGCTACTGCAACACCATGGGCACGGCGACGACCATGAACTCGCTTGCCGAAGCGCTCGGTATGCAGCTTCCGGGCTCCGCCGCCATTCCGGCGCCTTACCGCGACCGTCAGGAAGTCTCCTACCTTACCGGCCTGCGCATCGTCGAAATGGTCAAGGAAGACCTCAAGCCTTCCGATATCATGACCAAGGACGCCTTCATCAACGCCATCCGCGTCAATTCGGCCATCGGCGGCTCCACCAACGCGCCGATCCACCTCAACGGCCTTGCCCGCCACGTCGGCGTCGAACTGACCGTGGATGACTGGCAAACCTATGGCGAAGACGTGCCGCTGCTCGTCAACCTGCAGCCGGCCGGCGAATATCTCGGCGAGGATTATTATCATGCCGGCGGCGTGCCCGCAGTCGTCAACCAGCTGATGACCCAGGGACTGATCATGGAAGACGCCATGACCGTCAACGGCAAGACCATTGGTGACAATTGCCGTGGCGCCATCATTGAGGACGAGAAGGTCATCCGTCCCTATGAGCAGCCGCTCAAGGAACGTGCCGGCTTCCGCGTTCTGCGCGGCAACCTGTTCTCCTCCGCCATCATGAAGACCAGCGTGATCTCGGAAGAGTTCCGCAACCGGTACCTCTCCAATCCGAACGACCCGGAAGCCTTCGAAGGCCGCGCCGTGGTGTTCGATGGTCCGGAGGACTACCATCACCGCATCGACGATCCGTCGCTGAAGATCGATGCCAACACCATCCTCTTCATGCGCGGCGCGGGACCCATTGGTTATCCGGGCGCGGCGGAAGTGGTGAACATGCGTGCACCGGATTATCTCCTGAAGGAAGGCGTCAATTCGCTGCCCTGCATCGGCGATGGCCGTCAGTCCGGCACGTCGGGCAGCCCGTCCATCCTCAACGCTTCCCCGGAAGCGGCGGCCGGTGGCGGTCTTGCCATCCTGCAGACGGGCGACCGCGTCCGTATCGATGTGGGCCGCGGCAAGGCGGATATCCTGATTTCCGGTGAGGAACTGGCCAAGCGTTACGAGGCGCTTTCCGCCGAGGGCGGTTACAAGTTCCCCGATCACCAGACGCCATGGCAGGAAATCCAGCGCGGCATCGTCAGCCAGATGGAAACCGGCGCGGTTCTGGAACCGGCCGTGAAGTATCAGCGCATTGCCCAGACCAAGGGCCTGCCGCGCGACAACCACTGAGGCGGAGTTAGCCGCCTTACGCCTTTCGCATCAGCCTCGGGTTATGCCCGGGGCTGAAACGTCCTGGGTAAACTCACCTGCTTACGAGATGTCGTCGCTGGCTGACTGGTTGCTGGGCTTTGGATAGGGCGCAAGGGTTGCCAGACATTTCTTCTCCCCGCCGGGGAGAAGGTGGCCCGAAGGGCCGGATGAGGGGGACCCTCTCCGAATATCTCTGGCGTCTCCCCTTCATCCCGCTGCCGCGACCTTCTCCCCGACGGGGAGAAGAAACAAGCAGCCACGTTTCGCTCCAGAGCTTGCTGTCAAGCTGCACAAGAGCGGACAAGGCGCGGGGGACATGCTTTCAGAAATTCAGATCACCGGGTAAAGCGACCAGAAGAACAGTTCATATTCCTGATCGCGATCGTCGTCGTGTGACTCGTCGTCGGGTCTGCGCGGTGTTTTGTCCTGAAACTCGGTCTCCACCCGCTCATTGACGACGGGCATCCTTCGGCCGATGCCAAAGAGGTCAAAGGAGAGCATGTTGAACCCTGCTACCATGGCCGTTTCCCTTCTTCACGCGAGTTAACGTAGCGTTAAGTTTCGCGCGTTGCCACGATTTCGTCAAGATTGGCCGGGGAATTTGTCTACCATTTTTAACAACAATGACGTGATCGGCGTTCCGCCGGTGCCGGATTTCGCGCAATGATCGTTTATCGGAGCGATTACAGAGCACCGTTGGAGGCTTCAGAATAGCTTTTTTCGGCCGCTTCCAGTGCGGAATCGGTGTCTGTTACATGGCCGAGGCTTTTCAGCGCGCTGGAAACGGCGGCGATATTGGCTTTTACCGCGTCCGGATTGGCGCGCCTGCCGGTATGGTTGAGCCTTATCAGCCTTTCCGCCCCGGGGCCGACACCGCCGGAAATATCGGCGCCCTGTTGTCTGGAGGCGGCCGAGAGAAACGCCCCGGCCTCGACGGTATCCGGCAATATTGCCGTGGAAACCAGTGCGGAAGCATGTGTCTCTTCCACCCATGTCGTTATGCCAAGCGCCTTGATGCCGGCGCGCGCGGCGGCTGCAGCCCGCTTATGGCGTTGATTGGCGGATGCGAGACCTTCCGCCTCGATCCTGTCCAGTGCCGCCTCAAGGGCGAAGAATTCCAGTGGGGCCGGCGTTCCGGGAAGCGCGCCGCGGCCGGTATCGAGCCAGAGTTTCTTCTGGTCGAGAAGCGAGAGCATGGAGTTTTCCGGCGCTGCGCCATGGGACAGAAGCTCCCACGCCTTTGCGCTGACCGAGATGGCCGACACCCCGGCCGGACCCGCCAGCGCCTTTTGCGGGCCGATGACCGCGATATCAATGCCCAGCCGGTCCGCCTCGAAGGCATGGCCGCCGATGGAAGCGACGGCATCGACCACGGTGACGATGCCCCTGTCTTTGGCGAGTGCTGCGATGGCGGGCAGGGGATTGAGAATGCCGCTCGCCGATTCCGCATGGACGATGGCGAGAAGATTAAAGCCGGTTCCGTCGTCCAGCGCCCGCTCGACCTCCTGAAGAGAGATCGGTTTTGCAGGGCTGGCGATGAGGTTGCGGACCGTCGCTCCGCCTCGTTCCAGCCAGCCGCCGAACCACGCGCCATAGGGGCTGGTGACGATATTGAGCGCCCTCAGACCCGGCCGCGCGAGGCTGGCGGCGGTGGCCTCGAGTGCCAGCACCGCTTCCGCCTGTATCAGAAGCACATCGTTCCTCGTGCCCATCAGGGCTGCCAGCCGGTCGGCAAGGACGGCGTAACGGTCTGCGGGAAAGGCGGGAGGGTCGAGAAGCAATGCGTAATCCGGGGCGGGCATATCGTCTTATCCTTAGGTGGTGATGGTGAGCCGCGGCGCAGCCTCGATCAGGGTTCGGGCAGTCGAGGATTGCGGTGCGGAAACGATGTTTGCGGTCCTGCCTATCTCAACGATCCGTCCTGCCTCCATGATGGCGACGCGATGGCAGACGGCGCGGATGACCGAAAGATCGTGTGAAACGAAGATGCAGGCAACGGCCGTCTCGCGCTGTATTTCGACCAGCAGCTCAAGGATTTGCCGGCGGACGGAAACATCCAGTGCCGAAACCGCTTCGTCCAGAATGAGAAGCGACGGCTTGAGCGCAATCGCCCGTGCAATCGCCACGCGCTGCCTCTGGCCGCCGGAAAGCTCGAAAACGGAGCGGCCGGCATGGCTGGCGGGCAGGCCGACACGGTCAAGAAGGCGGCGGATTTCCGCCGGTCGCTCCCGTCTGTCGACGATGCGGTGGATACGCAGCGGCTCGCCTATGGCGTCCTCGACGCTGGCGCGCGGATTGAACGCGCCATGCGTATCCTGAAACACCATCTGCATCTGTCGCCGCGCGGTGCGCAATTCGGCACCATCGAGCGCCAGCCAGTCACGGTTTTCAAAATTGACGGTGCCTTCGTCGGCGGGGATCAACCGCATCAGGATGCGTGCCAGCGTCGATTTTCCGCAGCCGGAGGGGCCGGCAAGCCCCAGCGTCTCGCCGGGCTGAAGCGAAAAGGAGATGTCGGAGAGCGCCGCAACCGTGCGTCCGCCGGTCCGGTAGGTTTTCGAGAGGTCTTCGACGCGGAGCAAGGCCTCATTCATGGCGCGGCCTCATTGATGAGAGGCGGTGTGGAGAGATCGAGATAATTGGAGAGCAATGCGCGCGTATAGTCATGCGCAGGCGAAGACAGCACCCGCCGGGTCGCGCCATGTTCCACCAGCCGTCCCGCGCGCAGAACCGCGATCTCGTCGGCAAGGCTGGATGCGAGGCCGATATCATGGGTGATGAAGACCAGCGTTCTTTCTTCCTCGCGCACCAGACCGTCCAGCAGCGCGGCAATGGCCGCCTGGCTGACTGTGTCGAGCGCGCTCGTCGCCTCGTCGGCGATCAGGATTGCGGGATGCGCGGCAATGGCGGCGGCAATTGCCACGCGCTGTCTCTGCCCGCCGGAAAGCTGATGCGGATAGGCGGTCAGAAGATGGGAGGGATGCGGCAGTCGCACCCGCTCCAGAAGGTCACGGGCAAGATCCCGTGCCTGGCGCCATGAGAGGCCGAGATGCCGCACGGCCCCTTCGGCCACCTGTTCGCCGATGGTGAGAACCGGGTTCAGCGTTGCGCCGGTATCCTGAAAAATGGTGCCGATATCACGTCCCGGCATGGGCCTGTCGGTGAAAATACCGCTGTCGCGGCTCCAGGAAATATCGCCGGAAACCCTAGCGTTCACGGGCAGAAGCCCGGCAATGGCCCTGGCGAGCGTCGATTTGCCCGAACCGCTTTCGCCGATGATCGCCAGCCTCTGTCCCTGCCGGATCGTCAGCGAAACATCCTGCAGCGCCGGTGCATCGCCCGCCGCATAACGGACGTTGAGATCGTCGATCCGGCAGAGTGCATTGCCGCTCATGGCGTTTCTTTCCTTGTCGCCATCGCCCTGTTGATGCCTTCCGCGAGAAGATAAACGCCGATGACGGTAACCAGAAGGCCGATGCCGGGGATGATGGAGAGAAACGCCGCCGAGCGCAGGACGTTGCGTCCTTCGGCGATCATCGAACCCCAGGTGACGATATTCGGATCGCCGAGACCGAGGAAGGACAGCGCCGCTTCCGTGAGGATGGCGGCAGCGACGATGATGGCGGCGAGCGCCAGAACCGGCGGGAGGGCATTGGGCAGGATTTGCCGAAAGGCAATCTCCAGCGGATGCATGCCGATGGCGCGGGCGGACTGCACATAATCGCGCTCGCGGATGCTCAGGACCTGCGCCCGCATCAGCCGTGCCGGATCCGCCCAGGCGCCAAGCGCAATCGCAAGGATGACGATGGGCATGGAGGGGCCGATGGTGCTGACGAAGGCGAGAGCGAGAAGGAAGTTCGGCACGATCTGGAAGGCGTCGGTAAGGCGCATCAGGGCTTCATCGACAAGCCCGCCCGCAAATCCCGCGATGGTACCGATGACGGTGCCGATCAGGAGGGCGGCGGCCGCAGCGCCGATGCCCACGAGCAGGGAAGCCTGTGCGCCGTGGGCAAGCCCGGCCAGCACATTGCGGCCCAGCCGGTCGGTGCCGAGCGGCAGGGCAGCGTCCGTGAAGGGCGCAACGAGCGGCTCGCCGACGATCGACAGCGGGTCGCCGGGAAACAGGAGGGGAGCGGCAAGCGCCGTCACGGCAAGCAGCGCCAGAATGATGACGCCCGCCAAACCCTCGAAACTGCGCAGGAGCCGGAGAACGAAACTCATGCCTGTTGCTCCCCGCTGCCGATGCGCGGATCGAGGACGGCATAAAGAATATCGACAACGAGATTGACGAGGATGACGAAGACGGCGCTCGTCAGAATGATACCCATCAACAGCGGCGTGTCGCGGCCGCTGACGGCTTCCTGCGCGAGGCGGCCGAAACCGGGAATGGCAAACACGCTCTCGATCACCACGCTGCCGCCGAGCATGGTGGCGGCTTGCAGGCCGAGCACGGTGATAAGCGGCAGGGCAGCATTGCGGGCGACGTGGCGCAGCACGATACGGCGTCTCGAAAGCCCCTTGGCTCTGGCGAACAGCACGAAATCCAGTGGCCAAACCGCCGCCATGGCCGTGCGCATGACACGCAGGAAAAGCGCCAGATAGATCAGCCCGAGACTGGCGACCGGCAGGACGAGATGGCGCGCAATATCGAGCGCCCTTGCCATGCCCTGTTTTCCGGACGCGATGGTTTCGATGCCTGACGTCGGTAGCCATCTCAGTTGCACGGCAAAGACGATGGCGAGCACGAGGCCGAGCCAGAAGCCCGGCGTGGCGTAAAGCGCCAGCGACAGCGCGGAAAGCACACGGTCGGTCAACCCGCCCGGACGCGCGCCAGCCACGATGCCGAGCGCTGTGCCGGTGATGAAAGCGAGCGCGGTGGCGCTGCCCATCAGCAGCAGCGTGTTCGGCAGGCGCTCGAGGATCAGCCCCAGCACCGGTCGGTCGAAGGCGAGCGACCAGCCGAGATCCAGCCGCAGCACCGAACTGGCATAGAGCCAGAAACGGGCCAGCACCGAACCGTTCAGCCCATATTGTTCGCGCAGCGCATCCCGCAGCCCGGCATCGCCGCCGCCAATGGAGACGAGATAGGCGTCGACTGCGTCGCCGGATGCGTTTTCAAGCAGGACGAAGGTGAAGATGAGAACGATCAGCAGCACCGGAATGGCGCTGACCGCCCTTCGCCGCAGCAATGTTGCCGCGCGTCTCACGCCGCTTCCTCAGGCATCGACCGCGGTATCGGCCCAGTTGGAAACGGCCCAGCGGGGATTGCTGGCGACATTCTTGACCGTATCGCGCGCCACCGTGATGAAACCCCATTCCGCGACGTTGATCAGCGGCAGGTCGGCGACGACCTGTTTCTGGAAATCCTTGTAGAGCTCGGTGCGGGCCGCGGTGTCCACGGTCACCGCCGCCTTATCGATCAGCGTGTCCAGTTCCTTATTCTCGTAACCGCCCTGATTGGAGAAGCCGACGCCGGCGGGAATGCCGGAGCGCACCAGAATGGTGGTCGAGATTGCAGGATCGCCACGGAAGACCGGCGGCGCGACGGCAAGATCGAAGGCGTGATCGGTGTAGACGGCTTTCTGGTGTGCGGCAGAATCATTGTTGACCAGCTCGGCATCGATGCCGATTTCCTGAAGCGCCTGACGAAGGTAGGAGCCGAACTGCTTGGTTTCATTGAAGTAGGGTGCGGGCAAAAGCTTCAGCGAAAAACGCTTTCCGTCCGGTCCGCGTGCATAACCCGCCTCGTCAAGCAGGGCGTTTGCCTTGGCGGTGTCGAAATCATAGGTCTCGACATCGTCGGTGTAAAATTCCGGTGCGTTTTTCGGCACCGGGCCGGTGGACGCCGTGGCGTAACCGAGGAAGACCTTGTCGATGACGAATTTCCGGTCGATGGCATGGGCGATGGCCTTTCTCACCTTGAGATCGGCCAGCTCCTTGCGACGATGGTTGATTTCGACAACGAGCTGATAGGTCAGCGCCTCGTAACCATCGGCGATCACCTTGATGCCCGGCACCTTGGCGATGCGGGCAAGGTCGGCAAGCGGCACGGCGGAAAAGGCGGCGAGCTGGATTTCTTCCGCCTCAAGTGCGGAGGCGGCACCCGCGCGATCTGGTAGAATGCGATAAATGATTTCGTCGAGCTGCGGCGCAGCCTTGCCCCAATAATTTGGGTTGCGGGTCAGGCGGTAATATTCGCCGGGCTTATATTCCGTAAAAATGAAGGGCCCGGTGCCGACTGGTTTGGTATTGGCAGGGTTGGTGGCGATATCGGTGCCTTCATAAAGATGTTTCGGGACGACGCTGGTGACAACCGGCAGCGCATTGCGGATGAGCTGGAAGGGCGTGGGCTTGGAGAAACGGAAGATGGCCGTGTGGTCATCAGGCGTTTCCACCTTTTCCAGATTGGCAAAGACCAGCCGGCCGAGGTTTTGCAGCGGTTTCCAGACGGAGAGCGCCGAAAAGGCCACGTCCGCCGAGGTGAAGGGTTTGCCATCGTGCCAGGTCACGCCTTCACGCAGCTTGAAAGTGGCGCTGAGACCGTCATCCGACCCCTGCCATTCCGTCGCAAGCCGCGGCTCCAGCCCGTCCTTGCCGGTGAAGGAGGCTTCCGCCAGCGGCTCGACGATCTTGCTGGCGATATAAAAAACGCCGTTGGAAGCGACGATGGCCGGGTTGAGGTTCTTAGGCTCGGAATCGGCCGCGACGATCAGCCGCCCGGCCGGTGCCGCCTGCTGTGCTGCGGCAATGCCGGCAAGTCCCGTGGTTGCGGCAAGAAGGAGCGACGACTTGAGAAGCGAACGGCGGGACAAATGGACAGGCGACATGAATTCACTCCGGAATGAGGGCGGGGCGGGCCTTTCCGCGGGGCCGCGGCCTGCCCGATCTTAAGACTGCAACCTCGGCAGTGTCCACGTTAATTCGCGGGCTTTACAGCAATGATTTTACGTTGCGTGAGCGTTTGCGGAAACAATATGCCTCAGAGCGGCAAACCGCTTTTCTCCCCTGTGGAGGCGTGAGGCCGGTGCGGCTCAAAAACTTGATTTAACGCAATAAAATTATGGGGTTGGGATGCGGCCTGCCGAGTGCTCCGCGCCGTGTTGCGTCTGCGGCGGAGGTGAAAATCTACCTCCGTGACCCCGTTTGGAAAGGGGTAATTAACCTTTATTTTCTATTTCAGGGAGACCGAAATATGTACGTTTATGATGAGTGTGCACGCTGCCATGAGTTTCTCCCGATCCAGATTCCAGAATTCGTCCAATAGCGTAGGGGAGGGGAGCGACAAGGCTCGTCATGCCGGTGGCCAGGCTGCCGGTCAGCAGGCGGCGGCGATGAAGGCGGGCGTTACACCGCGTCCGAATGCCGATGTCAGTGCTGCCGACGCTATCGAGGGCCGTGCTGAGATGCCGGGCTGGCAGAATGCTTTCGTGCTCGGCCCGAATGTCCGTTTTACCCGCACGCCGGAGAGCGCCTTTAGCCGGCGCATGCCGGTCGAGACGCCGAATATTCCGGAAGAGGAAGCGTCCGCTGCCGTTCTGCCCGAATCTGAGATGGCGGCGCAGCCGGAGGCCGTCGTGCAGCAGGAGATTGCGTCGCAGCCGGTCGTGAAATCGCCGGAGCGGCGTCTTCCGCCGCCGCGCATGCCCTTTCTGCCGCAGCCGCCCGATGCGCGTGGCGCCAGGGCGCTGACCTACAAATTGCGACTGGAACTTGCCCGCAAACAGGCGGAAGAGGCCGCCGCCGCGGCCCAGATGCCGCCGCAGGCCGAGGCTGTCGCGATCGTTGAAACGCCGGTGATGGCTTCACTCGCCCAGCCGCTGCCCGCCGCGCCGCTTGCTGATGCCGGGCAGGCAGCTGCGCCGCAGGCTTCCATCCCCGCTTTTGCCGCCCACCTGCCGGATGAGCTTTTCTGGGAAGTCATGACGCTCGACCTGCCTGATGACGCCGGCGAGGGTGTTTCCGCATCCACGCGCGCTGTTCTTGCAGGGCAGTTACGGGTAAATCCCGTGCTGACAGCGCCGGTGGTTACGGCACCGGTCGTCACCGCCGCAACGGCTCCCATTCGGCTTTCGGCCGAGCCTCCCATCGTCAGAGTGCCGGGCGGATCGGCAATCAGGCTTTATCGCGAAATCGGCGTGCGTCAGTCCGTGGTCCCGGCCCCGGTTCAGATTACCGAACCGGAGAACGCACCGCAGCCGCAGCCGGTCGTGGAAGCGGCAATGGTCATCGAACCGCAAAAGACTGTAGAGCAGGCCCAGCCGGTGGAGAGAATCGCGGCCGAGCCACGTTTCACGCCCCGCGCGCCCATCCAGGCCTCGCAGCCCATGTTCCGGGAAGCGCCGGTCTTTGCGGACGGCGAATATGAATATCCCTCCATCGACCTCCTGCAGCAGGCCCGCGTGCAGCAGACCACCACCATGACCCCGGAAGCGCTGGAACAGAGCGCCGGGCTTCTCGAAAGCGTGCTGGAGGATTTTGGCATCAAGGGCGAGATCATCGATGTCCGCCCCGGCCCCGTCGTGACGCTTTACGAATTCGAGCCCGCACCCGGTGTGAAGTCCTCGCGCGTCATCGGCCTGTCCGACGATATCGCCCGTTCCATGTCGGCGCTTTCGGCGCGTGTCGCCGTCGTGCCCGGCCGCAATGTCATCGGCATCGAGCTGCCCAACCCGGTGCGCGAGACGGTCTATCTGCGCGAGTTGATCGAAGCGACGGATTACAGCGAAACCCGCCAGAAGCTCGCGCTTTGCCTCGGCAAGACCATCGGCGGTGAGCCTGTCATTGCAGAACTCGCCAAGATGCCGCATCTGCTCGTTGCCGGCACCACCGGCTCGGGCAAGTCGGTCGCCATCAACACCATGATCCTGTCGCTGCTTTACCGGTTGAAGCCGGAGGAATGCCGCCTGATCATGGTTGATCCGAAGATGCTCGAGCTTTCGGTCTATGACGGTATTCCGCATCTTCTCACGCCTGTCGTCACCGATCCGAAAAAGGCGGTCATGGCGCTGAAATGGGCCGTGCGCGAAATGGAAGACCGCTATCGCAAGATGTCGCGTCTCGGCGTTCGCAATATCGACGGTTACAATGCAAGGGCGGCTGCCGCCCGCGCCAAGGGCGAGACCGTGTTCTGCAATGTGCAGACCGGTTTTGACCGCGCCACCGGCGAGGCGGTCTATGAGCAGGAGGAAATGGACCTCACCGCCATGCCTTACATCGTCGTCATCGTCGATGAGATGGCC
The DNA here is from genome assembly GCF_058803865.1 of Agrobacterium sp. GW821-FHT14E08. NCBI lineage: Bacteria > Pseudomonadati > Pseudomonadota > Alphaproteobacteria > Hyphomicrobiales > Rhizobiaceae > Agrobacterium > Agrobacterium sp. GW821-FHT14E08. The sequence goes on from NZ_JBXAPJ010000003.1 coordinate 777,118, forward strand.
GACCTGATGATGGTCGCCGGCAAGGAGATCGAAGGTGCGATCCAGCGTCTCGCGCAGATGGCACGCGCCGCCGGCATCCACCTCATCATGGCGACCCAGCGTCCGTCCGTCGATGTCATTACCGGCACGATCAAGGCCAATTTCCCCACCCGCATCTCCTTCCAGGTGACGTCGAAGATCGACAGCCGCACCATTCTCGGCGAACAGGGTGCGGAGCACCTGCTCGGCCAGGGCGACATGCTGCACATGATGGGCGGCGGCCGCATTGCCCGTGTCCACGGTCCCTTCGTTTCGGATGAGGAAGTGGAAAAGGTCGTGGCGCATCTGAAAACGCAAGGGCGTCCGGAATATCTCGGCACCGTCACGGAAGATGCAGACGAGGCCGACGAAGAGGCGGAAGAGGAAACGGCGGTCTTCGACAAGACCTCGATGGGTGACGACGACAGCGACGATCTCTACGAAAAGGCCGTGAAAGTCGTCATGCGCGACAAGAAGTGCTCGACCTCCTATATCCAGCGCCGCCTGTCCGTGGGCTATAACCGCGCCGCCTCGCTGGTGGAGCGCATGGAGCAGGAAGGCATTGTCGGTCCTGCCAACCATGTCGGCAAACGCGCCATCATCGCCGGTGAGCGTGATTCCTACGATGCCATGGGCGCGGACGACTGATCGTCGCGTGGATTTCTACAGTGAAGACCTCCGATGCAGGTCCTTCACCTCGCGATGCCGGGTTTGACCCGGCATCCAGCCACGGCGCGTCCGCGCCGTGAAATGGCCCTTTTCCGATCAAGCAGCATTTGATCGCGCCGGATTCCAGCTCAAGGCTGGAATGACCGATTTGAGGGCGTATCAAGTCCTGTGATTTATGAGCGCTTCAGGCACGATATTCGATTGCAAAAACGTGCCCCATGAATAGCGTGTGCGGCATGGATTCTGGAATCGGGAGGGTTCCCCGCATGTCGCATGACAATCAAAACGTCACCGTTCTGGCCAGGCTGGATGAGCTGGAGCGCTTTTGCCGCGCCGTTTTCCTAGCCGTCGGCACGGATGACGAAACGGCCGATGCGGCGACCCGCGCCATGATGCACGGCACGCGGCTTGGCGTGGACAGCCACGGCGTTCGTCTGCTTGCCCACTACATCACGGCGCTTGAAGGCGGGCGTCTCAATCCGCGGCCGCAGATCAGCCGTGTGTCCGGCTTCGGCGCGGTGGAAACGATCGATGCCGATCATGCCCATGGCGCCCGCGCTACCTATGCGGCCATGGATAACGCCATGGCGCTTGCGGAGAAATTCGGCATCGGCGCGGTGGCGATCAGGAATTCCTCGCATTTCGGCCCGGCCGGCGCTTATGCGCTGGAGGCGGCGCGGCACGGTTTTATCGGCCTTGCCTTCTGCAATTCCGACAGTTTTGTGCGCCTGCATGATGGCGCGATGCGTTTCCACGGCACCAACCCCATTGCCGTTGGCGTGCCGGCTGTCGATGACATGCCCTGGCTTCTGGACATGGCGACAAGTGCCGTGCCCTATAACCGCGTTCTGCTTTATCGCAGCCTCGGACAGCAATTGCCTGGTGGTGTCGCCTCGGATGGTGACGGGGTCGATACGCGTGACCCCAATGCCGCTGAAATGCTTGCTCCGGTCGGTGGCGAGTTCGGCTTCAAAGGGGCCGCACTGGCGGGAATGGTGGAGATTTTCAGTGCGGTTCTTACCGGCATGAAGCTCAGCTTCGATATAGCCCCCATGCCCGGGCCTGATTTTTCCACGCCGCGCGGGCTTGGGGCCTTCGTTCTGGCGCTGAAACCCGAAGCCTTCCTCGAACGCGCGGTGTTCGATGAGGGCATGACACGTTATCTCGAAGTGCTGCGGGGCTCGCCCGTTCGCGAGGATTGCAAGGTCATGGCGCCGGGCGACAGGGAATGGGCCGTGGCGGCAAGGCGGGAGAGGGAAGGGGCGCCTGTCGATCCCGTCACCCGTCAGGCGTTTTCCGAGCTTGCGGCAAAATTCTCGATCAGCCCGCCCGCCTATCATTAAAGCGATCTGCCGCGGGGCGGCTGCTTGCCGGCGTCATCGCACCGTCAGGCGGGGCGAAGCATCATGTTGGGACGTGAATAGGGGGCGGTCGCCAGGCTCAACCTTTCGGCCACGACAGGGCGTCCGAGATAATAGCCCTGCGCATAATCGATTTCCATCTGGCGTATCAGCCTCAACTGCTCTTCCGTCTCCACGCCTTCGATCAGGATCTTGTGACCACGATTGCGGATGAGGCGGATCATGTCCTGCAACATCGCCCGGCCGCGCGGCGTCTTGCTGTCATGCAGGAAGGAGCGGTCGATCTTGACGGTGTCGAAATCCGTCATGCGCAGCCAGGAAAGGCCGGCGAAACCGGTTCCGAAATCGTCGAGCCATATATTGATGCCGAGCGTCTTCAGGTCATTGAGGCAGCGCAGCACATCCGAATGCATTTCCATGTCCACGCCTTCGGTAATTTCGAAGGCAAGCCTGTTGCCGGCAATTCCCGCCTCGACGAGGATTGCCGCGACCGAGGTGGCAAAGCCAGGGTTCTTCAATTGCATCGGCGACACGTTGACGCTGACCACCGCCACCCTGTCATCGGCGAGAATCTGCTTGCAGACGGTCTTGATGGTCCAGAGGCCCAGCTCCATGATCGTGCCGGTGCGCTCGGCAATGGGAATGAAGATGCTTGGCGAGACAAAGCTGCCATCAAGCAACCGCAGCCGCATCAGCGCCTCGGCTCCCACCGTTTCGTTGGTCGATACATTGAGGATCGGCTGGTAGACGAGGGAAACAAGGTCTTCCGCCACGGCGATTTTCAAGAGTGCGGCGATGTTCTCCGTCTCGTCGCTGGTCTGCGGATCGTCCGGGTCGAACAGTTTCATGCAATTGCGGCCGTTGCCCTTGGCGATATATAGCGCCCGGTCTGCCTCGTTGATGATCTTCTCGAGCTTGCCGTCAGCATTGGGGCGGGTGAAGGACGCACCAATGCTGACGGTGACGATGAAGGTGCCGTCTCGGCGCTGGTCATGCGCAAGCGACAGGTCTTCGACGGTGTGGCGGATGGTTTCTGCAAGCTCGCCCACCTGCTGCTTGGACCTGAACGGCGCCAGCACGATGAATTCCTCGCCGCCATAACGGCCGATGGAGGCGCCATGGCCGATGATGGCGTCCTGCAGTGCGTTGCCCACGGTCACCAGACATCTGTCGCCTTCCTGGTGGCCATAACGGTCATTGTATTTCTTGAAGAAGTCGACATCGATGAGGAGAACGGCAAAACCTTCCTCCTTCTTGCTCCAATTGTCCCACAGCAGGCGCAAATGATGATCGATGGCCCGGCGGTTCTGCAGTCCGGTCAGGGAATCGGTGTTTGAGAGCCGCAGCAGCGCCTGTCCCCGCTCTTCCGCCGCCTTCTGCTGGGCCTTGGCCTCCAGCGCGTTGAGAAAGACATGGTACCGTTCCCGGTTCAGGTTCCAGTTCACGTAGGAGGTGAAGACGAAGCAGGATATGTAAAAGGTGCCGAAAGCGAGCTTGTAGAAGATGTCTTCGGGAAATTGTGTCACGGCCAAGAAATAGGTGACGAGAATGATGCCCGAAGAAACGAGCGAAAGATGGAAGCGGAAGGTGAAAAACAGATTGGCGCCCATCATGAAGATCGCCCCGAAAACCATGTAATAGGACATGTTTTCGAGATTGTCGGTCAGGAGTGAAGGGACCAGCCAGCCAATATATCCCATGACGAGGGCGGTGGCGCAGGTAAGGTCGAGCGCTGCGGTGCTGGCGCCGATGCGCAGCTGTATTTCCAGCGTCAGCAGGGAGGACAGGACCACGAGCAGGCGTGCGACGATGGTGTAAAAAGCAACGTCAGGTATCAGAATGATGTCGGTAACGGCAAACAGAAGATAGATAAAAACAGCCGTCCACAGGCCCTGTCTGATCGAACCACGGCGGCTGCGCTCACCTTCCTGCTGGTAAAGGGCAAGAAGTTCATCAGAAAACCGGGAGTCCGGCTGCCGATAGTCTTGCTGTCCATTCACCTCTCCCGATGTGTGCTTCATGCACTTTCCCATAGTGTTGCGTATACTTTATCAAGTAACTGCTTATTCCACTTTTCCGTGTGCTGTAGCACCCGGTGCGGGTTCCTGCCGATCTCTCCCAATGCGAGCGGAAAACATAGAAAGGAAGAACGCATCATACGTTCGCAACATTAAGTTTCGCTAAACTGCGTATCCACTTTCTCCTCCGCCCCTAAGTGTGACCAAAAAAATACGCTAATCTACTAATCTATCCCTACACCGCTCAAAAATCGAAAGCGAGTGGCCTTCCGGCTCCCAGAAACGTATAGTTAACAATGTGTTAATACTGGAGGCTGAAGTGGTGCGGGTAAAGAAGAAAAATCTTGACGGGGCAAGTCTGATCACCCCGGATACTGTCGCAAAAGAGATTTTTGCACGCAGGACGGAAAATTTCGATGAGCAGTTCGCAGTTGCGAAAGCAGAAATCGCGCTCATTCTCGAATTGGCACAGCAGCAGTTCGACAATGGTGTTTCAGCACGTGAGATAATACATCGAACGGCCGGCGCGCTGCATGGCCTGCGCGAAAAGCTCCACTCCAGCGTGTGGGCAGAACTGATTCCGCTGGTACAGAATCACGCGGTGTCGGACTATTTTCTCGAGGATCCCTTCACACGCTGGTCGTTCGAAAAGCCGAGAGGTTATTCGGGTGATGCGCAGCTTCTCGACTTCATCTACGGTCACGACAGCGTTGCCGATCTGGTGAAGAAAGCCACGCCGCTTGGCGCTGCCCTTTATGACTACACCAGGGACGCCAGTTCCTCGGTTGCCGTGCGCGAGCGGCGGGATCTGCTGACGCGCTTCGTGGACGAGGCTGCGGCCCGGCATGGCGAGGAAACGGAAATCCTCACCATTGCGTCGGGACATCTGCGCGAGGCGGATGCATCCGTTGCATTGAAAGAGGGCAGGATAAAGCGCTGGGTGGCGCTCGATCAGGACCCCTTGAGCGTCGGCTCCGTCGCGCGTGATTTCAATGGCAGCCGCATCGAGGCGATCGACGGCTCCGTGCGCGATATCGTCCTGCGCACGCAGGAACTGGGCACCTTCGATCTGGTCTATGCCGCCGGTCTCTATGATTATCTGAATGACAGGGTGGCGATCAAGCTCACCCGGCGCTGCATGGAGATGCTCAAACCCGGCGGAATGTTCCTCTTCGCCAATTTCTCCGAGGATATCGTCGTCGACGGCTATATGGAAACCTTCATGAACTGGGCGCTGCTCCTGCGCTCGAAGGCGGATATGTGGCGCATCGTCAATGCCAGCGCCGATCCCTCGAGCATCGAGGCGGATGTGTTCTTCGGCGAAAACCACAATATCGTCTATGCGACGATGCGTAAGAAGGGCTGAGGCCCATCTGCTGGCTGTTCAGCTGGAGCGAGCGGGTGCCGCCTGCTTCTTCTCCCCGTTGGGGGAGAAGGTCGCGGCAGCGGGATGAGGGGGCAAGGGTCGAGATATTCGGCAACGTTGCCCCCTCATCCGGCCCTTCGGGCCACCTTCTCCCCAGCTGGGAGAAGAATAGGTGGCAACTCCACCAATCTCGCCCCCTGTTCGGCAAGCGTCTCTCGCTGCCAATAACCATTTGATTAAACGCTGCTGCGGGCCTAAGAATCCGCGCCGAATGCGTTGCAGAATGGAATGGCTGAAATGAAGAGATATTATTCGGATATGGGCGGTCTGGCGGGGCAGACGGAACTGCTGTCGAGCAAGGCTGTTTTCAAGACGGCCTATGCGGTCATCCCCAAAACCGTCATGTCCGATATCGTGACGAGCGTGCTGCCGCACTGGACCGGCACGCGGGCCTGGATCATTGCCCGGCCGATGACGGGTTTTTCCGAAACCTTCGCGCAATATATCGTCGAGGTGCAGCCCGGCGGCGGCAGCGACCGGCCGGAGCCCGATGAAAGGGCGCAGGCGGCTATCTTTGTCGTCGACGGTGAAATGACGGTGGAGTTCGAGGGCGCGCAGCATACCCTGCGGGAGGGGTCTTTTGCTTTCCTGCCAGCCGGCTCGCGCTGGCAGCTGCGCAATTCCGGCAAGGCGCCCGTCAAGTTCCATTGGGTCCGCAAGGCGTTTCAGGCAGTCGATGGCCTTGAGCCGCCGCCGGCGATCTTTTCGCATGAGGATGAGATTGCCCTGTCGGCCATGCCCGACACGGACGGCAAGTGGGCGACGACCCGGTTCATTGATCCGGAGGATGTGCGCTACGACATGCATCTCAACATCGTCACCTTCCAGCCGGGTGCGACCATTCCCTTCATGGAAACCCATGTCATGGAGCACGGTCTCTACGTGCTGGAAGGCAAGGCCGTCTACCGGCTGAACGAGGACTGGGTGGAAGTGGAGGCGGGCGATTTCATGTGGCTGCGCGCCTATTGCCCGCAGGCCTGTTACGCGGGCGGGCCGGGCCGGTTCCGCTATCTGCTCTACAAGGATGTGAACCGGCATGTGAAGCTCTGGTAATGGGCGGCATATTGCCTGAAACCGTGATTTATCGCGCAATCCGCGGGCTTGCGCGATAAATGCTTGCTTTAGATCAAATATCCCTAATAAATCCCAATATGCGGTTGGCGATCGCTGCTCCGCATGATTTCGGCATCCGCCCGCATTCATCCTGAAGAAGACTGCCCGTATGATTGAGACGATCGATACCAATATCTTCAATCTTGCGCCCGTGGCGATGTGGATCGAAGATTTCAGCGCGGTGAAGAACCAGTTTGATATCTGGCGTGCGGAGGGTGTCGAGGATATCAGGACTTTTCTCCTGGAGGATTTGTCCCGCGTCGCGGCATGTTCGCAGAAAATCCGCGTGCTTCAGGTCAACGCCAAAACGCTGGAGCTGTTCGAAGCGCGCGATCAGGCGCATCTCGTCGACAATCTGCACCGGATTTTTCGCGATGATATGCTCGAAAGCCACGTGAACGAACTTTCGGAACTTTTTGCGGGCAAGACGGAATTCACCAGCAATGCCGTCAATTATTCGATCGGCGGAAAGCGGCTGGATATCCAGCTGCGCGGCGCGGTCATACCCGGCCATGAAGAAACGCTCGGGCGGCTGCTGCTGACGACCGAAGATGTGACGGAACGCGAGGAGGCCCGCCGCAAGGAGCTTGTCAACCGTCGTTATGCCGAAGGCATGTTCAAGCATTCGCCGGTTTCCCTCTGGGTGGAGGATTTTAGCCGGGTCCGTCGGCTGATCGAGGAAGTCAGGGAACGCGGCATCATCGATTTTCGGGTGTTCATGGATGTGCATCCCGAATTCGTTCGCCAATGCATGAGCGAAATCCGGGTGATCGACGTCAACCGGGCGACGCTGGATCTGTTTTGCGCACCGGACCGGCAGGTTCTGTTGCAGCGGCTCGGCGATATTTTCCGCGGCGAGATGGAAAAGCCTTTCCGTGAGCAATTGATGGAGCTTTGGAACGGCAATCTCACCCATCACCGCGAGGTGGTGAACTACGCGCTGGATGGTTCGGAGCGGCATGTGCTGCTGCACTTCTCCGTTTTTCCGGGCCATGAGCGCGACTGGTCGCTGGTGCAGGTGGCGCTGACGGACATCACCGCGCGCAAGAAGGCGGAAGCCTATCTCGAATATCTGGGCAAGCACGATGTGCTGACCAAGCTGCATAACCGCGCTTTTTATTCCGATGAGCTGAACAGGCTGGATCGCAGCGCGCTGCGCCCGGTTTCGGCGATTGTCATCGATCTCAACGGCCTGAAGGACGCCAATGACAAGCTGGGACACGATGCCGGTGACGCGCTTCTGCGGCGCATGGGCGAGGTTCTGAACGGCGTCGTGACGACGCCCAACCATGCGGCGCGTATCGGCGGCGACGAATTCGCCATCCTGCTTCCCGGGGCCGACAAGCAGATCGCCGCGGCCATGGTCGATACCGTTTATGAGCTGCTGAAGATCAATAACCAGTTCTATTCCAGCGCGCCGCTCAGCCTGTCGCTCGGTGTTGCAACCAGCGAGGCTGGCGAGACGATGGAATCGTTGGTGCGCCGCGCCGATATGAATATGTACGAGCAGAAAAATGCCTATTATGCGGCGCTGCGTAACAGATCCGCCGATAATAGCGATGCGACGAAGACCAGCCCGCAGCCTGAAAGCACCTCGCTGAAGCGCCTGTTCTGACATTCAGACGGCCAGGGCTCTTTGACGTGCGGGGCAGTTCCTGCTTATGGCAACGGACCCATCGTCTTCACCGATATGCCCGCTAAGCCGCATTCCTCGATCTTCGATGGACTGGCCGGAATGCAGACGCGAGCGGTCTTAGCTTGTCGAGTGACTTGCCCTCAGCCTCGACGTCATCCTCGGGCTTGTCCCGAGGATTTGCCGACGTCACTAAGAATCGCAAGGGCTTGGATGCTCGGGACAGGCCCGGGCATGACGGAAGGGGTGCGGGACTTCACTTGTCCGACTGTTGCCTCCGGCTAGTCGCGATATGTCCCGCCTCTAACGCCATTTATCCTCCGCCCCTTGTAACCACGCCCTGTCCAATCCGTCTCGCCAGCTTTCACAACCGCGTGAGAGCGCTGTTGCGCTGCAACAAATCCATTGCCTGAATTTTACATACGTCTTAGTATGTATGTAAATGTGACCTATTTTATGGATTCGGAGCGCAGGATGGCGAAGAGATTGGGACAGATCGTGGCGGTGTTCTTGACGGGCATCGTTCTGGTCGGATGTAGCGATGAGCAGGCGTCTGCGCCCGGCGCGCCTCCACCCGGCGCGGTGAAAGTCGTGACGGTGAAGCAGGAAGAATTGCCCATCAACAATGAATTGCCGGGGCGCATCGCGCCGACAAGGCTTGCCGAAGTGCGCCCGCGCGTTTCCGGCATCATCGTCGAACGGGTGTTCGAGCAGGGTTCGCTCGTCAAGGAAGGCGACGTTCTTTACCGGATCGATCCCGCACCGTTTCAGGTTCGTGTCGACAGCGCGGAAGGAACGCTGCGCCGGGCGCAGGCTGCACAGCTGCAGGCGCGGCAGACGGCGGACAGGCAGCAGCAATTGCGCCGTTCCAACGTAGGTTCTCAGCAGGAATTCGACAATGCAATCGCCCAGCTGGCGCAGGCGGATGCCGAGGTGGCCGTTGCCGAAGCCGGTGTCGCCGAAGCAAAGCTCAATCTGCAATATGCCAATGTGACCGCACCGATCAGCGGCATGATCGGCCGGGCGCGGATCACCGAAGGTGCGCTTGTCAGCGCCACCGGTTCGGAAAATCTGGCGACGATCCAGCAGCTTGATCCGATTTATGCCGATTTCACCCAGCCTGCCGCCGATCTCATTCGTCTGCGCAAGGCCCTGCAGGACGGTCAGCTGATGACCGGCCCGAATGAGGCCGAGGTCAACCTGCTGTTCGATGACGGCAGCCGTTATCCTATTCCCGGCCGCCTGCTGTTTTCCGAAGCCGCGGTCGATGAGACCACCGGTCAGGTGACGTTGCGTGGCGAATTCCCCAATCCGAATGGCGATCTGCTGCCGGGCATGTATGTCCGCGTCCAGATCCAGCAGGGTATTGAGAGGGCAGCCTTCGCGGTGCCGCAACAGGCCGTGCAGCGCGATGCGGGCGGGCAGGCGAGCGTGCTTGTCGTCAACGCGGAAGACACGGTCGAGCAGCGGCGTGTCAGCGTCGGCCGTGCCATCGGCGACCGCTGGGTGATTTCCGAAGGGTTGAAGGATGGTGATCGCGTGGTTGCCGAAGGTTTCCAGAAAACCGCACCCGGCGCGAAGGTGAAGCCCGAACCGTGGTCGCGCGAGGCCGATGTCGCCGCCGCTGACGGGGCGGCTGCCCCGGCTGCGAAGCAATAAGGACCGATTTCATGGCACGTTTTTTTATCGATCGGCCCATTTTTGCCTGGGTCGTCGCCATCTTCATCATGCTGGCCGGCCTGCTCGCCGTTCCCATGCTGCCGATTGCGCAATATCCGAATGTGGCACCGCCGCAGATTTCGATCGCGACCACCTATCCGGGTGCCGCGCCGGAAGACATTTATCAGAGCGTCACGCGTCCCATCGAGGAGGAGCTGAACGGCGTTCCGGGTCTTCTCTATTTTGAATCGACCTCCGAAGCCTCCGGCAGCATCTCCATCAACGTCACCTTCGCGCCGGGCACGAATATCGGCGAGGCGCAGGTCGAGGTTCAGAACCGCATCGCCCGTGTCGAGCCGCGCCTGCCGCAGGCCGTCACGCAGCAGGGCCTGCGCGTCGAACAGGCGGGCACCTCGTTCCTGATGATGGTGGCGCTCACCTCCATGGATGGCAATACCGACGCCATCGGTCTCGGTGACTATCTCAGCCGCAACGTGCTCGGCGAATTGCGCCGCGTGCCGGGTGTCGGTAGCGCGCAATTGTTCGCCACCCAGCGCTCCATGCGTATCTGGATGGATCCGGACAAGATGCTCGGCCTCAGCCTCACCTCGTCCGATGTCATCTCCGCCATTCAGGCGCAGAACTCGCAGGTTGCCGCGGGCCGCATCGGCGCGTCGCCAAACCCGATCGGCCAGCAGATTTCGGCCACCGTCAACGTGCAGGGTCAGCTGACCTCGCCGGATGAGTTCGGCGCCATCGTGCTGCGTGCCAATCCGGACGGCTCCTCCGTGCGGCTGCGCGATGTGGCGCGGGTGGAAGTGGGCGGTGAAAGCTACGCCTTTTCCAGCCGTCTGAACGGCAAGCCGAGTGCGGCCATCGGCGTGCAGCTGTCGCCCACCGGCAATGCCCTGCAGACTTCCGATGGCGTGCGCGCCACCATGGAGGAACTGTCACGCTATTTCCCGGCTGGTCTGGAATATGAAATCCCCTACGACACCAGCCCCTTCGTTAAAATCTCGATCCAGAAGGTGATCAATACGCTGGTCGAGGCGATCATCCTCGTCTTCGTGGTGATGTTCGTCTTTCTTCAGAATATTCGCTACACCATCATTCCCACGCTCGTGGTGCCCGTGGCGCTGCTCGGCACCTGCGCCATCATGTATGTCTCGGGTTTCTCGATCAACGTTCTGACCATGTTCGCCATGGTTCTCGCCATCGGTATTCTGGTCGATGACGCGATCGTCGTCGTCGAGAATGTCGAGCGCATCATGGCCGAAGAACACCTGTCGCCGAAGGAGGCGACCCGCAAGGCGATGGGCCAGATTTCCGGCGCCATCATCGGCATCACGCTGGTTCTGACGGCGGTGTTCGTGCCCATGGCCTTCTTCCCGGGTGCTGTCGGCATCATCTACCAGCAGTTCAGTCTGACCATGGTGGTGTCCATCCTGTTCTCCGGCTTCCTCGCGCTGTCGCTGACACCGGCGCTCTGCGCCTCGTTCCTGAAGCCGATCAAGGCCGGACACCATGAAAAGAAAGGCTTCTTCGGCTGGTTCAACCGCGGCTTCGACAAGGCGTCGCATAAATATTCCTCATCGGTTGGGTCGATCATCAAGCGCTCTGGCCGCTTCATGGTCATCTATGCGGCGCTGCTTGCCGGCCTCGGCTGGGCCTATATGCAGTTGCCGAGCTCCTTCCTTCCCAATGAGGACCAGGGTTACCTGATCGTCGACATCCAGGCGCCGGCGGAAGCAAGCAGTGACCGTACCCTGCAATCCATCCAGCAGATCGAAAAGATCTTTCTGGAAGAGCCTGCGGTTGACCGTGTGATCGCGGTTTCCGGTTTCTCCTTCTCGGGCTCCGGCCAGAATGCAGGTCTCGCCTTCGCAACGTTGAAGGACTGGAGCGAGCGTGGTCCGGAGGATTCCGCCAATGCGATCTCGGCGCGGATAAACGCCAAGCTGTGGGGCTTGCCGGACGCGATGTCCTTTGCGCTTTCGCCACCGCCCATTCAGGGTCTCGGCAATTCCAGCGGCTTCACTTTCCGCCTGCAGGACCGTGCGGGTGCGGGACAGGCAGCGCTGAGCGCCGCCGGTGCGCAACTGATGGCGGCCGCGCAGCAAAGCCCGGTTCTCGCCGGTCTTCGTATCGAAGGCATGCCGGATTCCGCGCAGGTCAATCTTCTCATCGATCGCGAGAAGGCCAATACATTCGGTGTGACCTTCAGCGACATCAACGCAACCATCTCGGCCAATATGGGTTCGTCCTATGTCAACGACTTCCCCAATGCCGGCCGCATGCAGCGCGTGACGGTGCAGGCGGAGCAGGGTCAGCGCATGAAAACGCAGGATCTTCTGCACCTCAACGTTCGCAACGCCAATGGCGGCATGGTGCCGATCAGCTCCTTCGCCTCGGTTGAATGGGTCCGCGGTCCCTCGCAGGTGGTCGGCTACAACGGCTATCCGGCCATCCGTATCGGCGGACAATCGGCACCGGGCTACTCTTCCGGCGATGCCATTGCCGAGATGGAGCGTCTGGCGGGTGAATTGCCTGCTGGTTTCGGTTTCGAATGGACCGGCCAGTCGTTGCAGGAAATCCAGTCCGGCTCGCAGGCGCCGGCGCTCATCGGGCTCAGCGTCCTGTTCGTCTTCCTGCTTCTGGCAGCGCTTTACGAAAGTTGGTCCATTCCGCTCTCCGTCATGCTGGTGGTGCCGCTCGGCGTCATCGGTTCGGTGGCGGCGGTGATGTTGCGCGGCATGCCGAACGACGTCTACTTCATGGTGGGCCTCATCGCCATCATCGGACTGTCTGCGAAAAACGCGATCCTGATCATCGAATTCGCCAAGGATTTGCGGGCAGAGGGAAAATCCACCTATGATGCCACAGTCGAGGCGGCGCATTTGCGCTTCCGGCCGATCCTGATGACCTCGCTTGCCTTTTCGCTGGGCGTGCTGCCCATGGCGATTGCCTCCGGTGCGAGCGCGGCCAGCCAGAACGCCATCGGCACCGGTGTGCTCGGCGGCATGATCTCGGCAACGATCCTCGCGATCTTCTTCGTTCCCGTCTTCTTCGTTTTTGTCATGAAGATTTTCGGGGATCGGAAGAAGGAGAATGAGATTGCTGCTGACGCCGTATCGCCTGCGGAATAAAACGGATGGAGAGGCCGGCACTTTCATTTGATTGAGTTCATGTGACTGACAGCCCGGCAATGCAGAAAGGCACGGTGCGAAGGCACCGTGCCATGATTGGAAGGAGACATCAGCATGCGCCGTACCAAGGCCGAGGCAGAAGAGACCCGGCAGGCGATTCTTGCCGCTGCCGAGCGGGTGTTTTTCAAGAAGGGCGTGGCCAACAGCTCCCTGGATGAGGTGGCGGCCGCCGCCGGTGTGACGCGTGGTGCGATATACTGGCATTTTTCCAGCAAGAGCGACCTTTTCATCGGGCTTTATGAATCGGTCGCCTTGCCCGAATCGGATCTGCTCGATTTCGACGATCCCGATCTGAAAGGCCTGGCGCTTCTCGCCAAAATCGAGGAAGCCGCTTGCAAGTGGCTGGCCCTGCTGGCGGGAGACGAACAGCGCCAGCGCATCATGACCATCAGCCTGCGCACCAACTATTCCGATGAGTTCGCACCGGTTCTGCACGCGCAGGAGGAATTGGACCGTTCCCAGAAAGAGCGCCTCGAGGCGGTTTTCGAGCGTGCGGAGGCCGAAGGCGCCTTCAATGACAACTGGACAGCGGAATCGGCACTCGATGCGATCTACTGGCTGATAAAGGGCATGTGTTCCGACTGGCTGCTTTTCGGCAAGCGTTTCGATCTTGCCAAGGAGGGCGCCGAGGCCGTGCATCGTCTGATGAAGGGTTTTCAGCGTTTTCCGGCGTTATGACCGGATTTTCGGACCCGCTGGCGCAGTCAAATTTAAGTATTCTAAAAGACCAGCGAAATTTGCTTTACGTACCTCAAAACGGACGCTAGCTTCTTCCTCGAGCTTTGGGAGGAGTTCGCAGATGGTCATTTCAAATAAAATTAAGGGGCAAGCGCCGTCCGTTCGCGCCGGATATCGGTGACGGCACATGGCTTTTGCTGAAGCGTCTCCAGACCCGGCCCTTATCCGGACGGTCGGGCTGTCGAAGTCTTTTGGTCCGGTGCAGGTTCTCAAGGATATTGAGATCGCGGTGCGTGCCGGCGAGGTTCACGCCATCATCGGCGAGAACGGCGCTGGCAAGTCCACGCTGATGAAGCTGCTTGCCGGCAATGAGAAGCCGTCGGGCGGCGAAATCCATATTGACGGCGAGGCTGTTACGCTGAGCGGCCCGGTGGATGCCGAACATCGCGGCATCGTTCTCGTGCATCAGGAAATATTGCTGGCACCGGATCTGACGGTGGCGCAGAACATCTATCTCGGGCGCGAATTGCGCAAAGGTCCGATGGTGGACGACCGCGCCATGCGCGAGGGCGCCCGCAAGGCAATCGGCGATCTTGGCGGCACGATCGATCCGGACGCCATCGTCGGCAGCCTGTCGATTGCCCAGCGGCAGCTGGTGCAGATCGCCCGCGTGCTGCTGGTGCCGCATCGCGTGGTGATTTTCGACGAGCCGACCGCAAGCCTTACCCCCATTGAAACCGATGCGCTGCTGAACGTCATCCGCGACATCAGGGCGAAGGGTGTGGCCGTGCTTTATATTTCGCACCGCCTGCCGGAGGTGAAGGAGATCGCAGACCGGGTAACGGTGCTGCGCGACGGCAGGCTGGTTGCCTCCCATCCGATATCGGCCCTCGAGCCTGCGGATATGGCGCGGCTGATGGTGGGGCGCGATGTGGCGAAGCTCTATCCGGACCGGCACGCCGGTGGCGAACACGAGCCGGTTTTGCAGGTGGAGCATTTTACCGTTCCAGGCTACGCACAGGATGCCGGTTTCAGCCTTCGTAAAGGCGAGATTCTCGGTTTTGCGGGTCTCGTTGGGGCAGGCAGAACGGAGCTTATGGAGGGCGTTCTTGGCCTGCGGCCGGGGCGCGGGACGATCCGCCATCTCGGCAAACCCGTGCATTTCGCCAAGGCGGAAGACAGCCTGAAGGCCGGTATTGTTTACCTGAGCGAGGACCGCAAGGGCAAGGGATTGCTGCTGACCAAGGATCTGCGGATCAATCTCACGCTGGCCTCGCTCAAGAAATTCAGCCGGCTGTTCCAGATCGACACCCGCCGCGAGACGGCGGCGCTCGACGGGGCGATCCACGATTTCGATATCCGCACCGGGCGCAAGGATCTGCTGGCGGGCCAGCTTTCCGGCGGCAACCAGCAGAAGCTGCTGCTTGCCAAGATGATGCTGCTCGATCCGTCCATCGTCATCATCGACGAGCCGACGCGGGGTATCGACATCGGCACCAAGGAGCAGATCTACCGCTTCATTGCCGGGCTTGCGGATGAAGGGCGCTCGGTCATCGTCGTTTCCTCGGAAATGCCGGAGCTGATCGGCATTTGCGACCGCATTCTGGTGATGCGTTCGGGCAGGATCGTCGGCGAGGTGACCGGGGAGCGCATGACCGAAAACGACATCGTGGCGCTGGCGACGGGCGTTCACACGCAGGAGGTTGCCTGAGGTGATCATGCGCAAGGGGAAAAATACTGAGGGGAAACATGACTGAGGCCGCACTTGATACCGGCAAGACGCCGAAGACCTCGAAGGACTGGGATCTGCGCGCCGTGGCGCCTTTTGTGGCGCTGGCCCTGCTTCTGGTTCTCGGCACCATCGCCAATCCCAATTTCATCGGCATCGACAATCTGCTGAATGTCGTTACCCGCAGCGCCTTCATCGCCATCATTGCGCTCGGCGCCACCTATGTCATTACATCCGGCGGGCTTGATCTTTCCGTCGGTGCGATGGTCGCTTTCGTCGCCAGCCTGATGATCCTGTTCATGAACAGTGGTGTCATCGCCAGTCCGCTGTTGATGCTGCTCGCCGCCATGGCGCTGGCTGTCGCCATCGGCGCGGCCTGCGGGCTGGCCAACGGTCTCATTACGACCATCGGCCGCATCGAACCTTTCATCGCCACGCTCGGCACCATGGGCATCTATCGCGGGCTGACCACCTGGCTGTCGCAGGGCGGTGCGATCACGCTGCGCAACCCGGAAATCCAGACACTCTATCGCCCGGTCTATTTCGGCAACGTCTTCGGCGTGCCTGTGCCTGTTATCGTCATCTTCGTCACGGCCGCCATCGCCGCCTTCGTGCTTTACCGTACCCGTTACGGCCGGCATCTGACAGCCGTGGGTTCCAGCGAGGATGTCGCACGATATTCCGGCATTTCGGTCGCGCGGGTCCGCACCATCGCTTATGTCGTGCAGGGACTTTGTGTTGCGGTGGCGGTGCTGCTTTATGTGCCGCGTCTCGCTTCCACCTCGGCCACGACAGGCATGTTGTGGGAATTGCAGGCCATCACCGCCGTCGTTGTCGGCGGAACCGCGCTGCGCGGCGGGGTGGGGCGCATCTGGGGCACGATCTGCGGCGCCTTCATTCTGGAGATCGTCGGCAACATCATGATCCTGTCGAACTTCGTCAGCGAATATCTGATCGGCGCCATTCAGGGTGCGATCATCATCATCGCCATGCTGGTGCAGCGTTCGCTCAGCCGCAGATAGCAGGGCGAGCGATGGGGAATTTGGCCGCGTTATGTGGGGCAGGCGCGGTTGTAAGAGGAGGAACGCCCCAGTCTTGGGAGGAAAGAGACTATGCGTAGTAAATTCATCGGCGTGGCCTTTGCCGCGCTGGCCACGGTGCTTGCGGGTTCAGCGCATGCGCAGGACAAGAAGGTCACCATTGGCGTATCCATTCCGGCGGCCGACCACGGCTGGACGGCCGGCGTCGTCTACCATGCCGAGCGGGTGGCGAAACTTCTGATGCAGGAACATCCGGGTCTGAACGTCATCGTCAAGACCTCGCCGGATGCCGCCAACCAGGCGAACGCGCTTCAGGACCTTGCCGTGCAGGGGCTGGATGCGCTGGTCGTGCTGCCATCCGATCCCGATCCGCTGGTCAATGCCATCAAGGAGATCAAGGACAAGGGCACCTTCGTCGCGCTGGTCGACCGCGCGCCGAGCGTCAACGACAATTCGATCCGCGATCTCTATGTTGCCGGCAACAACCCGGCGCTTGGCCAGGTGGCGGGTGAATACATCAAGAAAACCACGCCGAATGCTGAAGTTGTGGTCATTCGCGGTCTGCCTATCCCGATCGACCAGCAGCGTCAGGACGGTTTCGACAAGGGCATCGCCGGCTCGGGCGTCAAGGTTCTCGACCGTCAATACGGCAACTGGAACCGCGACGACGCCTTCCGCGTGATGCAGGACTACCTGACCAAATACAAGAAGATCGATGTGGTCTGGTGTCAGGATGACGACATGGCGATTGGCGTGCTGGAAGCGATCCAGCAGGCGAAACGCACCGATATCCAGTATATCGTTGCGGGTGCCGGCTCCAAGGACATGATCAAGAAGGTCATGGACGGCGACAAGCTGGTGCCGGTCGACGTGCTCTACCCGCCGGCGATGGTGGCGACCGCCATGCAGCTGACGGCCGGGCATTTCTATGATCAGGTTCCGGTTGCGGGTGAGTATATTCTCGACGCGACGCTGATCACCAAGGACAATGCCAAGCAGTTCTACTTCCCGGATTCGCCGTTCTGATAAGGGGTCCGGCCACGCGACGCCCGCTGGAAGGCGGGCGTAGTGGCGGGCGGAACCCTTTTTTTCAACACGCGAAGAGGGAATGCAGCAAACATTTCCTCACACGCGACGTCATCCTCGCCCTTGAGGCGAGGATCCACAAGCGGCTTGGTCGTGGATCCCCGGGTCAAGCAACCGTGGACCTATTGTGCGAAAGCGGTGTCTGATCGAGCGATAGCGTTGAGGATGGTGATGA
>NZ_JBXAPJ010000004.1:0-428918 GCF_058803865.1 Agrobacterium sp. GW821-FHT14E08
TGCATCAGCCGGGCTTGCGCTGCCAGGCTGATGCATCCAGTAAACCACAAATCGTCCACACAAGCCCGAGGATGACGTCGAGGTTGCGGGTCAAGTTGAGCGTCATCTCTGTCAGGCGCGGACAGTCTCGCTCCGCACATCCTTTCTCTCCAGTCACTTACCGCAAAATATCTCCCCTTCCATTCCCACCCACCCATTCCGTCGCATCATTCCCCTGCAACCGGAACGGAAGGGCGATACGCGCGGCGCCTTTTGCGGACCGGCGGCCGGCATCGACAAGCATGGTTCTGGCAGACCGTGTTCCGGAAAGGCATCCCGCCGGGCCAGAGGCGGGAGGGGCTGAACCGGTAGGTGCCGTGAAAAGGCTGAAACCAACGGGCCGGCGACGGTCCGAAGATACGGCCCGGCAATTGCACGACTTTCACCACACTGATTTGCACCCGCATTTGCCGGGCCATTTCCCTTCTGCCGCCACGGCGGCGCCGTTGTGGCGCCCGTGCATCTAAAGCGCTTTGGATTGACGGCGACGCGCTGCTGAAACGTTGCAGATTTTGCTCATTCGCTTCTGTACCTATTTCCCCACATGGTCTAAACCGCTGCTGATCTTTTCCCGCTCGATGGATGATGAAAGGGCCTCTCCGATGACCGATCCCAAAGCGCTAGCAGCCCGTTTCCCCGGTGATTTCCTGTTTGGAGTCGCAACCGCCTCCTTTCAGATCGAAGGCTCGACTAGGGCAGATGGCCGCAAACCTTCCATATGGGATGCCTTCTGCAACATGCCGGGTCACGTCTTCGAGCGGCACAATGGCGATATAGCCTGCGATCACTATAATCGCTGGGAGCAGGATCTCGATCTCATCAAGGACATGGGCGTCGAGGCCTATCGTTTTTCCATCGCCTGGCCGCGCATCATTCCGGATGGCTTCGGGCCGATCAACGAGAAGGGGCTGGATTTTTACGACCGCCTCGTCGATGGCTGCAAGGCGCGCGGTATCAAGACCTATGCGACACTTTACCATTGGGACCTGCCGCTGACGCTGATGGGCGATGGCGGCTGGGCCTCGCGTTCCACCGCGCACGCCTTCCAGCGATACGCCAAGACGGTCATGGCTAGGCTCGGCGACCGGCTGGATGCGGTGGCGACCTTCAACGAGCCCTGGTGCGCGGTCTGGCTCAGCCATCTCTACGGCATTCACGCGCCGGGCGAGCGCAACATGGAGGCCGCCCTTGCCGCCATGCATCACATCAATCTCGCCCATGGTTTCGGTGTCGAGGCATCCCGCCATGTGGCGCCGAAAGTGCCTGTGGGGCTGGTTCTCAACGCCCATTCCGTCATTCCCGCCTCCGACAGCGAGGCCGATCTCAAGGCCGCTGAGCGGGCATTCCAGTTCCACAATGGCGCCTTCTTCGATCCGGTCTTCAAGGGTGAATATCCGGCCGAGATGATGGAAGCACTGGGTGGCCGCATGCCGGTGGTGGAGGCGGAAGACCTTTCCATCATCAGCCAGAAGCTAGACTGGTGGGGCCTGAATTATTATACGCCGATGCGCGTCGCCGACGACGCTACCGAAGGTGCGGAATTCCCTGCCACCACACCGGCCCCGGCTATCAGCGACGTGAAGACCGATATCGGATGGGAGGTCTATGCCCCGGCGCTCAAGTCGCTGGTGGAAGACCTCTACAAGCGCTATGAGCTGCCGGATTGCTACATCACCGAAAACGGCGCCTGCTATAATATGGGTGTCGAAAATGGCGTGGTGGATGACCAGCCGCGGCTGGATTATTATGCCGAACACCTCGGCATCGTCGCCGATCTGGTGAAGGACGGCTACCCGATGCGCGGTTATTTCGCCTGGAGCCTGATGGACAATTTCGAATGGGCCGAGGGATATCGCATGCGCTTCGGCCTCGTGCATGTGGATTATGATACGCAGGTGCGGACGCTGAAGAACAGCGGCAAATGGTACAGCGCCTTGGCGTCGGGCTTTCCGAAGGGAAACCATGGGGTGGCCAAGGGGTGAGGCGACGCCCTAGGGCACCGGTCTCTCGCCATGGTCAGCATTCGAACAATGCGCCTCCTCATCCCTGTGCTCGTCACAGGGATCCAGTCAGCCCAAGTCCTTGGGCTGAGAGAAGTCTTTCCGCCACGCAGACGCGTGTCGGCTGGATTCCTGTGACGAGCACAGGAATGAGGGTTGGGGGGGCGGCCGTGCATGAACTTTACGCCCCGCATCCGGTAGCAGGCGACGTGCCAGCGCCCGCCGCCATAAAGTTCTTTCCCCTTATTATAAGTTTTCCAAACTTTTTTATCGGTTACCCCGCGGTGCCTGCTTGCGTCCGCCATCCCGCCTCCTATGTCAGACGGGCTACGAAGGCGTAGCACCCGTTCTGGCATCCAAGGGGCAGGGCGGGTTGGTCCTCCCAGGGAAAACGAACATGCTTATCGAAAAACTCAACTGGCGTTACGCCACCAAGAAAATGGACCCTTCCAAGACTGTTAAGGAAGACAAGGTCGAGCGCATCGTCGAGGCGGCGCGGCTTGCGCCCACGTCCAGCGGTCTGCAGCCGTTCGAAGTGATCGTCGTCACCGATCCGGAAGTGCGCGCAAAGATCCGCGAGATCGCCTGGAACCAGGCGCAGGTTACCGAGGGTTCGCATCTTCTGGTGTTTGCGGCGTGGGATAATTACACCGAAGAGCGGATCAACCACATGTTCGATCTGGTCAATGAGGAACGCGGTATCCGGAATGAGGGATGGGAATCCTATCGCCAGATGCTGCTCTCTTCCTATCCGCAGCGTGACGAACAGGTGAATTTCGAACATGCCGCCCGTCAGGCCTATATTGGTTTCGGCATGGCGGTGGCTCAGGCCGCTTTCGAGGGCGTCGATTCCACCCCGATGGAAGGTTTCGATCCGGCAAAGCTGGATGAAATCCTTGGTCTTCGTGCAAAGGGCCTGCGCTCCGTCACCATCCTGCCGCTCGGATATCGCCAGCCGGAAGGCGACTGGCTGGTGAACCTGAAGAAGGTCCGCCGCCCGATCGAGGAATTTGCGAGCCGCGTCTGATTTCCAAGGCACTCGCAAAGTCTTGACCGCCGCAAGGCCGCAATGACGGCTTTGCGGTAGATTTTTCCTCTGATTTCAGATAATTGAAAAATCATCCCTGTTAAAAGATGGCGCCTGCGGGCAAGTATGCGCCATCGAAATGCCGATCCCCGGCATCTCTTGAGTGAAAGCCTGACGAAATGACCCGGACAGTCACCCGGAAAATCAGCTGTCATCGAATGTGCCATCCGGCCGCATGAAGAGAGCGGCTGTCTGCCGCAACAGGATTTTTTGAGACCCGATCCGTCACGCGTTTTCCCAGAGTTTTCAATGAGTTTTCAATCCAGCGCGGCATCGCCCGCGACCCCGCCGAAGGCGGTTTCAGAACTGGCGGTCAAGGACCCGATGGTCGCGTTCGAAGGCGTGACCAAGACATTTGGCGGTGCTGATGGCAAGCCGGGCTTCGCAGCCCTTGCCGGCATCGACTATGTTGTGCCGAAGGGCTCCATCACCGGCATCATCGGCCGTTCCGGTGCGGGTAAATCCACCCTTATCCGTCTTGCCAACGGTCTTGAGAAACCCTCTTCCGGCCGCGTCATCGTTGATGGCGTCGATGTTGCGGCCCTTGATGAGAAGAGCCTGCGGACGCTGCGCCGTTCCGTCGGCATGATCTTCCAGCATTTCAATCTCCTGTCGTCGCGCACCGCTTTCGACAATGTGGCGCTGCCGCTCGAAATCGCCGGTCTCGGCAAGAGGGAGATAGAAACCAGGGTTGCACCGCTGCTCGATCTCGTCGGCCTTTCCGACAAGGCCAAGCGTTATCCGGCGGAACTTTCCGGTGGTCAGAAGCAGCGTGTCGGCATCGCCCGCGCGCTTGCCACGCAACCCAAGCTGCTCCTGTCCGACGAGGCGACGTCGGCGCTCGACCCGGAGACGACCCAGTCCATCCTCGAGCTTCTGAAGCGCATCAATGCCGAACTGGGGCTCACCGTTCTGCTCATCACTCATGAGATGGAGGTGGTGAAGACCATCGCCTCGCAGGTGGCGGTCATCGACAGGGGCCTGATCGTCGAGCAAGGCCGTACCTTCGACATCTTCACCGCACCGAAACACGAGACGACCCGCAGCCTGCTGTCGTCCTCGGTCGGCGTGAAGCTGCCGCATTGGGTGACTTCGGGCTTAAAGCCGGAAGCTGCGGAAGGTGACCGCGTTCTCGTGCGGCTGGTGTTCTTCGGCGAAACGGCTTTCCAGCCGCTGACCGCCCGGCTTGTGGCCGAGATCGGCCCCGATGTGAACATCCTTGCCGGCACCATCGAGGAAATTTCCGGCGAACCCTTCGGCTCGCTGGTTGTCTCCTATCCGGCCACAGCGGAAATCACCGCCCGCGCCAGCCGCTTTTATACTGAGACCGGTCTTCACACGGAGGTGCTCGGTTATGTCGCCTGATATGATTTTCAACCTTCTATTGAAGGGCCTTCTGCAAACGCTGCACATGGTCGCGGTCGCCGGCATCGTCGGCTCGATCATCGGTGTGCCGATGGGCGTTTTCCTCGCCACCAGCGGCAAGGGCGAACTGTTCCCCGCGCCGATGACGAACCGCATTCTCGGCCTCGTCGTCAACGCGGCGCGCTCCACGCCCTTCATCATTCTGGTGGTGGCGATCATTCCCTTCACCCGTCTCGTGGCCGGCACTTCCATCGGCACCAGCGCCGCCATCGTGCCGCTCACGGTCGCCACCGTGCCTTTCATTGCAAGGCTGGTGGAGGCGGCGATCCGCGAGGTGGACAAGGGCCTGATCGAGGCCGCCCGCGCCATGGGCGCGACACCGTTGCAGATCGTCACGAAAGTCCTGCTGGCCGAAGCCAAGCCCGGCATCACGCTGGCGCTGACACTCACGCTCGTCAGCCTTATCGGTTATTCGGCGATGGTCGGCGCTGTCGGCGGCGGCGGGTTGGGAGACCTCGGCATTCGCTACGGTTACCAGCGTTTCATGCCTGACGTGATGCTGGCCGTGGTTCTGGTGCTCATCGTGCTGGTGCAGCTGGTGCAGAGCGCCGGTGACCGGCTCGCCCGCAGCTTCGACAAGCGGACCCGCAAAAACTGATAAAGCCGTTCAAGAACAACAATCCCAAGAATAACAAACCCAAGGAGACACCCATGAAGAAAATCATCCTCGCGGCTTCGCTCGCCGCTCTCTTCACCGCCGGTCAGGCGCTGGCCGAGACCATCAAGATCGGCGTAACCCCCGCCGAGCACGCGCAGATCATGGAGCAGGTCAAGAAGATCGCGGCGACCAAGGGTCTGGACATCGACATCGTCGAATTCTCCGATTATGTCGTGCCGAACCAAGCGCTGAACGATGGCGAACTTCAGGCCAACTCCTTCCAGCACCAGCCTTACCTCGACAACCAGATCGCCGACCGCAAGTTCGATCTCGTCAGCGTCGGCACCACCATCACCACCCCGATGGGCGTTTATTCGAAGAAGGTGAAGAACCTTGACGAGCTGAAGGACGGCGCGACCGTCGGTATTCCGAACGACCCGACCAATGGCGGCCGCGCGCTGCTGGTTCTCGCTTCCAAGGGCGTGATCAAGGTCAAGGAAGAAGCCGGCCTGAAGGTAACACCTGCCGACATCACCGAAAACCCGAAGAACATCCAGATCGTCGAGCTTGATGCTGCCCAGCTGCCGCGCTCGCTTGACGACACCGATGCTTCGGTCATCAACACCAACTATGCGACGGCTGCCGGCCTGAACCCGAAGAAGGACGCCATCGCCATCGAAAGCGAAAAGTCCCCTTACGCCAACATCATCGCCGTACGCGCGCAGGACAAGGACAAGCCCTGGGTGAAGACGCTGGTGGAATCCTACCACAGCCCGGAAGTGAAGGCCTTCATTCTGGAGAAGTACAACGGCACGGTCATCCCGTCCTGGTAATCCTGTCGGTTACGGCAAAAATGACGACCTCTCCCGGTTACGGGGGAGGTTTTTTGTTTTTGGGCCCGTGTGCAACCACGTTTTCTGAAAACCCCCCATGATTTCGGGGAAGGATTTTTCAGGTTTTTACCCTGACTGTCGTTTTATACCCGTTGTTTTTTGGGGCTGCGTCACAATCCGGTTTAACGGCTTCTGAATGTTTCCTTCGCAAGATGATGCTTTCGAAGGGGATTTTATGCGGATTGCGCCGCGAAACATTGGGGAATACCTGCCGGTCGGGCGTAGAACGGCCGTGGGCGTCGTATTGTCCACATTCGCGCTCGTGCTTCTCATCGTCACCGCGCTCGTCCTGTCCGCCTTGAGCCAGGTCAGGGAAAAGGCGAATTTGCTCGACAACGCCCGTTCGCGCGAGACGACGGCCGGCGCGCTCGTCACCTTCCGCGAACAGCTCGGCGCGACCCTGAACGACTATGCCGCCTGGGACGATGCGGCGGAATATGTGTATGCCCCTGACCGCTTCGACTGGGTGGCCAGTAATTATGGCGACATGACGGTCAACAACGATCTTTTCGATACCGCCGTCGTTCTTGATGAAGACCGCAAGGTCCGCATGGCCTATCAGAACGGCAAGCCGGTCTCGTGGACGCCGGATGTCTATTTCGCAAGGGGCCTGAAGGAAATGATCGAGCGTGTGCAGTCCATGCGCGCCGATATCACCTCTCAGGTTACCGGTTTCGTGAAAACCAGCGATGGCATCGCCGCTGCGGGCGTGGCGCTGGTGCGGCTCAAATCCGGCGCATTGCCGCCGGTCGGGGCCGAGCGGCGCTATCTGATCTTCGCCCGTCATCTCAGGCAGGCGACCGTGGACAAGCTTGCCCGCAACTACGTCATTGACGGGCTGGAGCTGCAATATGGCGATGGGCCTGCCGAAAACCACGTGGACATCGTCAACCCGCTGGGCGATGTGCTTGCGCGGCTCACCTGGCGCTCGCATCTGCCGGGAGACGTCAGTTTTCACGATGCGCGGCCGGTCGTCTTTACTGCGCTGGGCATTGCCGGCACCTTCTTTCTCGTCCTTCTCATCATCGGCTCGGCCACACTTGACCGGCTGAAGGCCGACGAGGCGGCGGCAAGGGAAGAGGCCCTGCGTGATCGCCTGAGCGGGCTCAATAACCGCGCCGGCCTGTTTGCCAAGCTGAACCGCATGGTCGGCAAGGCCCGCCATGACAAGACGGATATCAAGCTGCTCTATCTCGATCTCGACGGTTTCAAGGAGATCAACGATTCCTACGGCCACGCCGCGGGCGACAGGCTGATCAAGGGTGTGGCGGCCGCGCTCAGGGTGCTGATGCCGGAAGGCGCCGTGCTGGCGCGGCTTGGCGGCGACGAATTCGCCATCGCCATTCAGGGCAATGACGTGTGGTCGGAAGGCCGCAAGCTCTGTCAGGCGCTGCTGGAACTTTTCACCGAGCCCTTCAGCATCGGGGAGCGGGTGGCGAGCATCGGTTGCAGCATCGGCACATCCGTTTCCAGGTCTGGCGATATCAATGGCGAAGAACTGCTGCGCCGCGCCGACATGGCCATGTATCAGGCCAAGGAAAACGGCCGCGGCCGTTACGTGTCCTACGAGCTGAAAATGGATGCGCTGCGCGAGGAAAAGCTGCAGCTTGAGGCGGATCTGCGCCACGCCATTCTGAATGACGAAATAACGGTGGTCTACCAGCCGGTCGTCAGCGCCGCCACGCGCTGCATCACCGGGGTGGAGGCCCTTGCCCGCTGGCAGAGGCCGGGATACGGCTTTGTACCGCCGGATATCTTCATCGCCGCCGCCGAGACCAGCGGCCTTATCGACCGGCTCGGCCTTGTTGTCCTGCACAAGGCCTGCGAGACGGCGGCACAATGGCCTTCGATCAAGCTTTCGGTGAATATCTCACCCGTGCAGTTCCGCAATCCCGCCTTCTCCCGTCACGTGGCGGATATTCTCGCGGCCACCCAGACGCCGACCGAGAGGCTGCGGCTGGAGATGACGGAAGGGTATTTCATCCAGCATCCGGAACGGGCAAGTGCCGCGATCGACAAGCTGAAACAGCTTGGCCTGCATATAGCGCTCGATGATTTCGGTGCCGGTTTCGCAAGTGTGGGATATCTGCGCCGCTTCGGTTTCGACCGGATGAAGATCGACCGGTCGCTGATCATGGCCCTCGATAAGGGCGGGCGTTCGCTGGAAATGCTGCAGGCGACGGTGGCGCTGGCGAAATCGCTCGATATTCCGGTCACGGCGGAGGGTGTCGAGACCGAGGAGCAGGCGGCCATACTGCATCTGTGCGGCTGTGACGAATTGCAGGGTTACCTGTTCTCAAAACCTGTCGCTGCCGAGGTGATTACGATCATGCTGGACGAGCAGACTGCACCGCTCTTCGCGCTTCGGGCTGGGGCCTGAGCGCCCTCGACGGTCATCAATACCCGACGCTGATATCGCCCACGGAAGACCGAGGAATGTGCCGGAAAATTGCGGGCCGTCGAAGGCAGGCGCGTTGCCGCGCCTGCCTTGTCGGTGATTAGCGGATGTCCTCAGGCAGAACGTCCGAAGGAATGTTCTGGTAGGAAACCGGGCGCATGAAGCGGCGGATCGACATGGTGCCGACCGAGGTTGCGCCGAAGTTGGTCGACGCCGGGTAGGGGCCGCCATGAACCATGGCCTCGGAGACTTCCACGCCGGTCGGGAAACCGTTGGCGAGAACGCGGCCGGCCTTGCGCTCCAGGATCGGCAGCAGCTTGCGGCCGAGTTCCGCGTCGCCGGCATCCAGATGCAGGGTGGCGGTCAGCTGGCCTTCGAAGCTCTTGGCCACTTCCAGCATTTCGTCTGCACTGTCGACCGTCACGATCAGGCCGAGCGGTCCGAAGACCTCTTCGGCAAGCGCGTGGTTCGCCACCCAGTCCTTGCCCGCAACGCGGAACAGGTAAGGCGTTGCGTTACGCAGATCGCAGGTGGTGGTCAGCACGTCGCGCACGCCATTGCCGGCGGCGATACGGTCGCGGCCGTCACGATAGGCAGAAGCGATACCGTCCGTCAGCATGACCTGCGGACCGACTTCGGAGAGAGCCGCACGTGCGGTTTCAGCGACAGCATCCGCCTGCGAGGCGAGAATGACGGCAATGCCCGGATTGGTGCAGAACTGGCCCGCACCCATGGTGAGCGAACCTGCCCAGCCCTTGGCGATGGCCTCGCCACGGGCGGCAACGGCTTCCGGCAGCAGGAACATCGGGTTGACGGAACCGAGTTCGCCAAAGAAGGGGATCGGCTCGGGGCGCTGGGCGCAGAGATCGAACAGCGCGCGGCCGCCGGCGAGCGAACCGGTAAAACCGACTGCCTTGATGCGCGGATGCTGCACGAGCGCGGAGCCGACATCGCGGCGGCCGCCCTGGATCAGCGAGAAGACGCCGGGATGCAGATTGTGCTTCTTGACGGCGGCGAGAACCGCTTCGGCGACGATTTCGCCGGTGCCGGGATGGGCGGAATGGCCCTTGACGACGACGGGGCAGCCGGCTGCCAGAGCGGCGGCGGTGTCACCACCGGCTGTCGAGAAGGCGAGCGGGAAGTTGGAGGCGCCGAAGACCGCAACGGGACCGATCGGACGCTGCATCAGGCGGATATCCGGGCGCGGCAGCGGCTGGCGATCCGGCAGCGCTTCGTCGTGGCGGCGGTCGAGGTAATCACCCTTGCGGATATGCGATGCGAAAAGGCGCAGCTGGCCAACGGTGCGGCCGCGTTCCCCCTGCAGGCGTCCTGCGGGCAGGCCGGTCTCGGACGAGCCGATTTCGGTGATGGCGTCGGCGCGGGCTTCGATCTCATCGGCGATGGTGTCGAGGAACGCGGCGCGCTCTTCGCGGGTGGTGTAACCATAGCTCCAGAAGGCGTCTTCGGCTGCTTCACAGGCCGCATTCACCAGATCGACGGTGCCGACCGAAAAATCGAAAGCTTCGCCATGTGCAGGCTCGCTGCGGAATTTTGCTTCCGTTGCGACCCATTCTCCTGCAACCAGATGTTTGCCATGCGGCTTGAAACTCATTGTGCTCTTCCCTGAAAATCTGATCCTGTGTGGACAATCCACCCGACACCGTGACATTGCACCGAA
Organism: Agrobacterium sp. GW821-FHT14E08; assembly: GCF_058803865.1. Taxonomy (NCBI): domain Bacteria; kingdom Pseudomonadati; phylum Pseudomonadota; class Alphaproteobacteria; order Hyphomicrobiales; family Rhizobiaceae; genus Agrobacterium; species Agrobacterium sp. GW821-FHT14E08. The sequence goes on from NZ_JBXAPJ010000004.1 coordinate 10,119, forward strand.
AGGCGACAGCGCAAACGCCATCAGCCGCGATCCGCGCCCGGTTGCCCTCTGCCTTAGCCCGTGTGCGGCCTGAGCGAAAGCCGGTTTTTCAACTATCTGACCAAAAAGTGTGATTAATCGGGCGAGGCGTGAAAAAGACGCGCTTCCGTTTACATGCCGCACGCTCTATTGTGACGCCATGATGACAAATAGACTTCCGAAATACGTCGCCTGGTCGGTTTTTCTGCTGATCGTGATCGTTACAGTTTGCCCCATCGGCTTTCGTCCACACACGCTGACGACGGTGGGCATAGACCGCGCCGCCGCCTTCGCCTTCTGTTCGGCCGCCTTCGTGCTGGCCTATCCGCGTTACTGGCTCGTGGTCATCGTTGCCGGTGTTGCGGCGGCTTTCGGCATCGAGGCGCTGCAATTCCTGTCCCCCACGCGCCATCCGCATTTGACGGATGCCGTGGTGAAAGCCGCCGGCGCTATCACCGGCGGGCTTGTCACTTTTTCTTATCTTCAGTTCAGGACGCGGTTGGCCGCAGCTTCTCTCATCCGTCAGCCCGGCTTAAGGTCGGAATGACGGAAACCGGCGCGTAAAGGCCCAGGAAACTTCTTTACCTGCCATGCTACTTCCCCGCATGCCGCCACAAAAGGCCGACGATGCGGCTTTCCGTGCTGGCGGATTCGGAAAAGACCTCGTTTGCCAGTTGCAGGCCTTCTGCGCGCAGCGCCTGCTGCCGCTGGATAATGGCGTCGAGAAGCAGGGCCAGCCGTTCGCCATTGCCGAAACGGTCCGGCTCCCGGTCGGCGACGGCGGCAAGGACCGAAAGATCGTGCTCGTGACCGAGTATGTCGACCAGCCGCTTGGTATCGGCCCTTTTCGCGCGCATGGCGGAGGGCCAGATGCGGCGCAGGAGACCGAGATGCATCCAGTAGGCTTGCCCGGCCTTGCGCAATTCGTGAAAATGTTCGACGTCGGCATGGTCGTGGCAGTCGGTGAGCGCCTGGCGCGCACGCTTCCGCTGCTTTGACCAGCCGGTTCTCACCAGCCGCGCTGTTTGCTTCAGGTCATCGGGCAGCGACAGCGCCTCCAGCCTCTCGCGTGCATCCTCGCAGCCGGCAATGGCTGCCGAAATGGCGTCGTTCAGACCCGCTTCGTGTTCAATGGCGTAATCGCGGCGTTCGCGCAGCATGGCCGCGATGGAGCGCAGCGCCTCGCCCTGAGCGTCGGAGAGCGCGAAAGGCTCGAGATAATCCGCCGTCTCCACCAGCGCCGTCGCATCGCGAGCGAAGGCAAGCGAGCGGGCAATGTCGCGGAAGCGGGCATTTTCACGATTGCTGAAATCGGGCGCGGCCTTCCTGATCAGGCGATAGAGCGCGCGCAGCCGCTTGAACCGCTTGCGGGCGTCGTGCACCGCTTCGTGCGGGCCGGACGGCTGGTCGCGAAGGATTGTTATCGCATCGTCAATCAGTTCCAGCCCGGCGCGACGAATTTCGTCGTCAAAGGGCTTTTTCGGATCAATTCTGAAAGGCATCCGACAATTCTCCATGCGGATTGTCCATGGCGAGCGACTGGTTGGAAAAGCGGCGGTCACCCGTGACCTCCCTGCCCAGCCAGGACGGCAGATCGGGATCGGCATTTTCGTCGTCCATCTCCACTTCCGCCACGACCAGTCCCTGATATCGGCCCTCAAAAACATCCACTTCCCAGGTGAAACCGTTGTGATCGACCGTATGGCGCGTTTTTTCGATCACCACGCCCGGCGCGCTCGCCATCAGCTCTTCGGCGTCCTTGAGGGGTATGGAATATTCATATTCGTCGCGGACAAGCGCGCTTGCACCGATCTTGATGGTCAAGGTCGCATCGCGCTGGTCGACGATCCTGACCCGGACCGAGCGATTTTCCATCGAGGCGACATATGCCTGCCGGAAAGCCATGCTATGCGTGACCTCATTGCGCCATTCACCGCCTGCAACAAGAAACTTCCGTTCAATTTCCTTGGCCATGCTGTCTCCGCGAACTGGGGCGTCAGATTATCGCAAGAGGGCTCCATGAAGAAGCGAATTGATTGAAGTATCTGGATAAAAAATGGCCCTGCCATGCCTCGACATGAAAGCCGAGGCAGGCTAATCGGTAGACGGAATTTCAATCGTTTCAATTGCGCAAGGGAGGCTCATCTTGGCCCAGGACTCCGAAAAACTGCTCTCCATCCTCAAGCTCCAGCCGGTCGTGCCGGTGCTGATCGTGGATGACGCCGCTTCCGCCGTGCCGCTCGCACGCGCTTTGGTCGCAGGTGGCCTGAAGGCAATCGAGATCACCATGCGCACGCCGGCAGCATTGGATGCCATCCGCGCGGTTGCAGCCGAAGTGGAGGGCGCCAATGTCGGCGCCGGCACCATTCTCAATGCCCGGGATTTCGAAGCGGCGGCGGAAGCCGGCTCCACCTTCATCGTCAGCCCCGGTATCAATAAAAGCGTGCTGGAAGCCGCGCGCGGTTCCAAAGTGCCGCTGCTTCCGGGTGCGGCCACCGCCAGCGAAGTCATGGCGCTGCGCGACGAGGGGTACAAGGTGCTGAAGTTCTTCCCGGCCGAACAGGCCGGCGGCGCGCCTTACCTCAAGGCGCTGTCCTCGCCGCTCGCCGGCACGGTCTTCTGCCCGACCGGCAGCGTCTCGCTCAAGAACGCCAATGATTATCTCTCCCTGCCGAACGTCGTCTGCGTCGGCGGCTCCTGGGTTGCCCCGCGCGAACTGGTGGCGACGGGTGACTGGGCGGGCATCACCAAGCTTGCCGCCGAAGCCGCCGCACTGCGCGGCTGATTTGCATCCTGTCAAACCCGTTCACGAAGGCGTGAGCGGGTTTGACATTTGTTTTCGGCCCACGGCTTCCTATCTCCCCTGTAGATTTGACCTCTACAGGAGATTTTGATGTTCGACGCCAAGAAGCTTCTTGAACAATTCCTCGGCTCGCAGGTGCCGGGCCTTTCGGGAAGCGTCCGTGACAGAGCCGGGCAGGCCGCCGATATCGCAAAGAATAATCCGCTCAAGGCCGGCGCGCTCGCCGCCGCCATTCTGGGCACCAAGACCGGCCGCAAGCTCGCTGGCAATGTCGCCACCATCGGCGGCGTGGCCGCCATCGCCGGCCTCGGTTACCTCGCCTACAAGAATTACAAGTCCGGCCAGGCGCCTGAAGTTGCGCCGAAACCCGAGCCGGAGCTTCTCGCCCCGCCCGCCGATTCCGCCTTCCACCCGCAATCGCCAGCCCTTTCCAATGATTTTGCGCTGAAGCTTATCCAGGCGATGATCGCCGCCGCCAAGGCGGACGGCCATATCGACGAGAAGGAGCGCGCCAATATCATGGACAAGGTGCAGGTCTCCGGCCTCGATGACGAAGCCGAAAGGTTCCTGGAAAAGGAGCTGGCCGATCCGCTCGACATCGACGCGCTGGTGGCTGCTGCCCGCACGGAAGAGCAGAAGGTAGAGCTTTACACCGCCTCGCGGCTTGCCATCGAGGCCGATACGCGGGCGGAGCGGGGCTATCTCGACCTTCTGGCCGGGCGGCTTGGGCTACCGGATGCGCTGGTCGATCATATCGAGGCGACGGTGGTGGCGGCGAAGGTTTGAGGTTAGCCTCGGCGGGCGTGGTTAACCCCCCTCTGCCCTGCCGGGCATCTCCCCCTCAAGGGGGGAGATCAGCCAGAAGGAAACACTCGCTCACTCGCAACGTTGAAGATGGCCGAGAGGTCGCCGCAGGTCGATCTCCCCCCTTGAGGGGGAGATGCCCGGCAGGGCAGAGGGGGGGTGAACCGCACCCACCAGGGCCACCGCATCCCACCCCCACATGCACTGTTGTCATCCCGCCCCGCTTGCCCTAATCCTTCTCCCAGCAAATGGGGAAGAGAATGCGCGATCTGAGTGATTTTAGGGGATGTCCGCCGCCGCAGCCGGTAGTGTTGAAGGGCCGTTACGTGACGGCGGAGCCGTTCGATCGCGAAAAACATCTCGCAAGGCTCTGGGCCGCACTTGGCGGCGAGGGCGTGAATGCGCTGCTCAAATATTTCCCGCAAAGCGCCTTTCCCGATGCCGACGCTTTCGGTGACTGGCTCATTGGCGCGGGGCAGAAGCTCAACTGGGTCACGCTGGTCTTCGTTGAAAACGCCACCGGCGATATCGTCGGCATGGCGAGCTATATGCGGCCCGATCCCGCCAATGGCGTGGTCGAGGTGGGCTCCGTCGCCCATGGCGCGAAGATGAAGCGCTCGCCTCTTTCTACCGAGGCGCATTACCTGATGGCAAAACATGTTTTCGAGGATCTGGGGTATCGCCGTTACGAGTGGAAATGCCACAATGAAAACGAGCCCTCCAAGATAACGGCGAAGCGTTATGGCTTCACCTTCGAGGGTGTCTTCCGCCAGCATATGATCTCGAAGGGCCAGAACCGCGATACGGCGTGGTTTTCCATGATCGACGGCGAATGGCCGCTGATCGGCAAGGCCTTCGAAGCCTGGCTTGCGCCGGAGAATTTTGCGGCCGACGGCGCGCAGAAGCGCAAGCTTGAGGATATCCGTGCGGAGTTTGCCGATGCCATTGCCTGAAAACCCGGCGTCTGAAAACCCGAGCCCGGACAAGAAGGATTGGTCGCCGGCCATCGCCGCCGCCCTCATCATTGTCGGTTTCGGGCTGGTCTTCTTCGTCATGCCGAAGATCATGCTGTGGCTGGGCGATTATTCACCCTGGCTCGCCGCTGCCTTCGGCACCGTGGCGGTGCTGTGTTTCTTCCTGCTGTTCTGGCTGCGCGCGCGTTACCAGCGTCGCCGTGACGGTTAGAGCTTAAGCGACGCGCCGAGCAGCAACAGCCCCATGATGAGCACGAACAGCGCACCGGCGATCTCGATCGCATGGCTGATGCCGGCTGCCCTGCGGCTGCCGGGGCCGGCGAAACGCACGGCGAGGCCTTTTGCCGAGACGGCCATGATGGCGAGCAGCGATACCGTTATCGCCGTGCCGAGCGACATGGCGAGGACGGAGAGCACACCGCCGAGATAAAGCCCGTTCAGAAGCGCGAAGCTCATGACGATGATCGCGCCAGAGCAGGGCCTGAGCCCGACCGCGATGATGGCGGACCATGCCTCGTGCAGGCTGAAGTTCTTGCCCTTCAGCAACATGGGATCCGGTGCATGGGATTTACCGCAGGCGGTGCAGAGATCGCCGGTGCCGTCATGGTCGTGATCTGCAAAGACCGGCTTGCCCTGGAACCGCAGCCCTGTGCCCATGCCGCTGGTTCGGGCCACCGATGCCTCGCCCGCCGTGGCGAAGACGGGAACGGGTTCCCGCCGGATGCGCAGTGACCAGAGCTTTCGCACCAGCAGCCAGGCGCCGAACAGCGCCACCATGGCGAAGCTGGCGATCTCCATCGCCTGCGTCGCCTTCGTCATGGTGATGGAGGTGCCGCGCAGTACCAGCCAGGCCGCACCGACAAGGCCGATGGCGACCGCACCCTGAAGGAGCGCCGAGACGAAGGAAATGAGAATGCCGCGTTTCAGCTGCGTCTCATTGGCGATCATATAGGACGAAATGACCGCCTTGCCGTGGCCGGGGCCGGCGGCGTGGAAAACGCCATAAGCAAAAGAGAGGCCGATCAGCGAGCTGAGCGCCCAGCCATCCTCGCGCATGGCCTTCAACGCGCCGGTCAGCGCACGGTAGAACATCTGCTGGTGCACATTGATCCATTGCATCAGCGGCGCGAAGGGGCCGCCGACGGAAAAGGAAGGTTCGGCCGAGCCGATGCCGAGCGGCGACTGCGCATGGGCGGCACCGGCCACGGCAATAAGGCCGATGGCGACGGCGAAGAGGCCGGCCCTGCGGCTCAGCATGTCACCTCCAGCCGGGTGGCGAAGAGCTTGGTCATGTCGGTGCCGGTCGGATCGTTGAAGAAGGCGTCGGTCAGCGAACTCTGGTTCTGCGAGATCACCTCGTCGGGATCGGGGCGCACCACGTGGTGCTTGCAGGCATTCAGATCCTTACCCTGCGTGGCGATATCGCCGTCCTTGGCGAAATCGATCGCCGTATACATGGTTGGATCCCAGGCGCCGAAGCTGAGCTTGCCCTTGACGGCCAGAGGCTTGGCCGGCTTCACGGAGAAGAACATCAGGATCTGCTGGTCCTTGTAGTCCACGTGAATGGCCTCGGGCTTGGAAAATTCCACCGGTTTTCCATTGGCGGTGATAAAGGTGTAGTAGGAATATTCGGCGAGCGATTCCAGGACGGTATTGCCAATCTCGGCCAGCTCGTCCTTGTCGAGCTTCAGATCGCTGTTCTTGTCGTAATCCATCACCACGCTTGCCGAGAACATCTCGTCGAAACGCCAGATATTGCGTACTTCCTGAACGGTGCCGTTCGGCCCCTCGACGATTTCCATGCGGGCTTCGGCAAAGATATGCGGGTGCGCCGCCGCGGCGACGGGAACGCAGGCAAGGCCGGCCGCGAGGAGCAAAAAGCGTCTGTTCATTATCCGGTCTGTCCTGCCTTCGAATCTGGAAGGCCTGACTCTAGCAGAAATTGGGACCGAATTTCGACCTGATGCGTCCGATCCTTCGCGCGGGCTGACACTAAATTTCAGAAGGTGCCGCTGAAACGCGAGGTGATGCTGGAGCCGCTATAGGCAAGATCGGTATCGCGCTCGCCATGCAGCAGGCGGTTGAACTCCACCTCCAGCTTGCTGTTCTTGCCGGTATCGAAGGAAAGCGTCGCGACCAGCCGGCGCTCGCTGGTGTCGTAATTATAATAGATCCAGTCCTTGTGGATCCGGTGCAGCGCAAGATCGAGCCCCACCTTTTCGGTGAGCCTGCTTTTCATGACGAATTGAAAGCGGCGATGGAATTCGGCAATCGGGTCATCCGGGTCGAAAAGCGCATAGTCCTGCGAAAAGCCCACGCCGAAGGCGATGCGATCGGTGGCCTTCACCTCGGCCTCGGCCCGCAGATAGGGGCGGGTGCGTTTTACCTTGTCGCTGATTTCATCGCCGGAAATGGAGGTGAAGCCCGCTTCGGCCAGAACTGCGAAACGGTCGGAGAACCTGTAACCATAGGCCAGAGAACCTCGCAGCGTGTTGGCCGGGAAACGTTCATATTTTTCCTGCTGCCCCTCAGGCACGGCGATGCGGTCGTAAGCAAGCGTCAGCCCCGCCTCGCCGCCGCCGAGCGATCGTGCATGTTCCGCCTTCAGCGATAAAAGCGCCTCGTTCGCTTCCAGTCGGGTGGGCAGGAAATAGGCCGGGCGGAACCGCGCCTTGCCTTTCATCAGGCTGGCGAGGCTTGCCGTCAGCGTGTTCTTGCCGCCAAGGGCGAGGATGCCGAGCTGGGAGGACGCCTCGAGCTTGTGATCCAGCTGCCGGTAACCAATGTCTTCTTCCGGCAGGTGCAGGAATATATCGCCGGCATCGCTGCGAGTGCCGCGCAGCTCAAGGGCCCATTCCAGCTTTTCGGAAAATCGTTTCGTCAGCCCCAGGGCCGCGATGGTGTTATGTTCATTGGCGAAACGATAACGGGGCAGGCGAACCTCTTCCTGCTCGAGCGAATAACGCAGCTCTGCCCCTTCCAGCGCGATCTTGCCATTGAGCCCGAAGCCGGCGCGCAGCGAAATCGCGCTCAGCCGGTTGGTGTCGGCGAAATAATTGCTGTCATAAGCAATGCCGGATTTATAGGTGACATTGTGCTTATCGGCCTTTTCCCCCGCCCGTGCGCCATAGGCGCAGGCAAGCCCGAGAACAAGCGCGATATATCCCCCCACCCGCATTCGCATCTCCGGTCTCTAATTAAGCAATATCTTATATTTGGATGGTTAACAAAGTTTCCTGCGCCGCTTTTACTGTCGCAGCACAGGTGGTGACCGGCATTGTTTGAGCAAGGGACGGGTGCGCGAAGTCGCGATATGTAAAATTTGATTAAAATCACAAGTATTAGTGTTAATCGTTTATTGTAATATTAGCCTTTGCTTGAATTAGAATCCTCTAAATATACAGTTCGGTTACGCCAGAGGGCGTGATCAAACAAAAGAGGAGAGAGAAATGATTGCAAAGTTCGCTTGTGTAGCCGCTATTCTTACTGTCGCTTCCGTTGGTCAGGCCAATGCGGGCGGTCTTCTGGGAGGCATCCTGTCCGGCAACAGCAACAAGGGCGGCGCCCTTGTCGTCGTCTCGCCCAGCATCGATCTCGGTGTCAGCGGCATCCTGTCCAATAACGGGATTCTGAATGGCAACAAGACCGGCATCCTGAACGGTGTGCTGAACGGCAACAAGACGTCCGTCGATGTCATCGACAACAAGAATGACGGCGGCAAGAAGCGCCGGCACTAGACAATCCAGATCGAAAATCGACAGGGATTTTCGACGAAAACGATGCGCACAGGACATAAGCCGGGAACAAGCCTTGAGTTGCGTGTGTATGACGCATGCTGCTTCCGGCAAGAACAAACGGCGCATCGCACGACTGGAAGGGGGCCTTGCGGCCCCCTTTTTTTGTCTCCGCTCCCTGGAAATGAAACTGTGAACGGGCTTGAATGGCGGGACGTTTTGGTGTGAAGGTGAGTTTCACGACCTCCAGGCTTCCAGTCGATTCTCCATGCTACAGAAACGCGCTTCGCCGGACGCATTTGATCGTCAGGCCTATTTGATCGCGCTACTGGTCTTTCTCGCCGGCAGCACGAATGCGGCTGTCGTGCCGTTTATCGGTTTTTATATCATCCAGGTGCTTGGCCATGCACCGGCGACGCTCGGTCTTTACAGCGTCGCGGCAATGGTTGCCTCTATTGTTGCCAGCCGCATTTATGGCGAGCGTGTCGATGCCGGCGTGCGGGTGCGGCCTTTGCTGCTTCTCTCCGTCCTGGGTGCCTTTGTCGCGGCGGCGGCGGCGACCTTCGGGAACCTGGCGCTGCTGGTGGCGATAACGGCAACTGGCATGGGGCTTTCCAATGCCGCCAGCACCCTCGTTTTCAGCTACGGCCGTTATCACGGACGGGTAAAGTCACTCGATACGGCGTCCTATAACGCCTTTCTGCGAATGATGGTGTCGCTGGCCTGGATGCTGCTTCCCGCTGCCGCCTATCTGATCGTCGATCTGGCCGGCGCGAAAGCGGTGTTCATCAACGCCATGCTGATGGCCACCATCTGGGGCGGGCTTGCGCTTGCCATCGTGCCGCGCGGCCAGACATGCCCGATGGAGCGGCGCGAGGAGGGGCAAACCGACACCGGACGCAACCTGCCGCTGCTTCTGGCGGCCACGGCGAGCTTCTGCATGTCCTTTGCCCATTCCCTGTGCGCTTCCGCCCTGCCGGTGTTTCTGGTGCGGGAAGTGGGCCTGCCAGACTATGCGCCTGGTCTGTCGCTCAGCGTGAAATGCGCGATGGAGGTTCTGCTGATCCTGCTTGCGCCAAGGATCATGCGGCGGGTCAGCGCCCGTATCCTTCTCTGCATCGCGGCGGTGATGGCGATCATTGCCTTCAACATCATTGCCTCGGTCGAAACCCTGCCTGCCATGATCGTCGGCGCGGCGATGGAGGGGGCCTATTACGGCCTTTTCGCCGGTACAAGCCTGACTTTCATTCAGGGTTTTGCGCGTGGCCGCACGGCGCGGGCGACGGCGCTTTACATGAATTCCATCTTCCTTGCCGCATTGTTTGCTGTGCCGCTGATGGGGTTTGTGGCGCAATATGCCAGCTTCGGCGTATCGATCCGGCTTGCCTCGGTGGGTGCCGGTGCGGGGTTGCTGCTGCTGTTCCTCACGCGCCGTCAGGTGGGTGAGTAGAGGGCTAACGAAGCCCAACATCTCTCTTCCGTCATGCCGGCCTTTAGCCGGCATCCAGCCACGGCGCATCTGCGCCATGAAGGGACTCTTTCACGGTCAGGGACCTGATGACGGGTGCTTTACCCGTCATCCCTCAAGCCGAAATATCGATGATCCCGCAATCGCCCGCTTCGGAGGCGAAGGCAAGCAGCTTGCCGGTGGCGCTCCAGTCCATGCTGGTGATGGCGCCCTTGCCGGGGCGGCGCAGCAGGGCTTCCTTGCCGTCCGCGAGCCTCACACCGAGGATCATGCCGTCGATGAAGCCGATGGCGAGCACATCTTCCACAGGGTGGAAGGCGACATTGGTGACCATGATGTTGGCGCGGCTGCCCAGTTCTTCCGGGGCTTTGCCCATCGGGCCGTCCTTGCCGGCAAACGGCCAGACGATGGCGGCCGGCGCGCCGGAAGAGGCGAGCCATTTGCCCTTTGCCGACCAGGAAATCGATTTGACCTTGGCGGGATAACCCGTCATGCGCATGTGGCGGGCTTCCATGCCGCCCTTGGTGGCTTCCATCTTCCAGCCGTGCAGGGCGTTTTCCTGCATGGTGGTGACCAGGAACTTGCCATCGGGCGAGAAGGTGACGCCGGTATGCGCACCCTTCCATTCCAGATCAACGGGGTCGCCGGCGGTTGCCACCCAGTGCAGCGTCACACCGTTATAACGGGCCACCGCAATGCGCAGGCCCTTTGGCGCGAAGGCGATCGCCTCCACCGTGCGCTCTTCCTTGAATTCCTTGACCGTGCCGTCCGACAGCCGGACGAAACTGGATTTGCCGACGCCATAAGCGACAGCCTTCTGCGGCCCGCCGGCAACAACGCCCACCCATTTGCGCGGCACGTTGGCGATCTCGCTGATGCTGCCATCATGACCGATGCGCAGCACACGGCCGTCCTCGCCACCCGAAAGCAGCGTGGCGCTATAGGGATCGCGCACGCAGGTCAGAAGCCCGTCATGCGCCTCAGTCACCTTCTCGCCGCCATCCAGCCGATGAATGGTGCCGGCGGCGGTGGCAAACAGGGGAATGTCGCCGAGAAAATGGGTCGAGACCACGTGGCCTTCGATATCAAGCGGGGCAACAGTCGGCATGGGGCATCGGTCTTTCGTATGTGTGTCGGATTGGCGGGGGCGTTTCTCCCGCTCGCTGGCATGGTTCTAGAGCATTTCCGGCAAAAGCGGAACCGCTTTACATCCATTCAACCTCATTCCTGTGCTTGTCACAGAGATCCAGCCGACGCGCGTCTGCGCGGCGAGAAAAGTTCCTTCAGCCCAAGGACTTGGGCTGGCTGGATCTCTGTGACAAGCACAGAGATGAGGGAAGGAAACGGTGACACCCCGGCTCAGGGCCGGGGTGAAAGAGGGAGAGCGATCAGGCCGTCGCGAGGCAGGCGTTGAAGCTCTTTTCGAGCTTCTCACGATCCAGTTCGCGGCCGATGAAGACGAGGCGGCTTTCGCGTTTTTCGTCTTCCTTCCACGGGCGCTGGTGATCGCCCTCGATGATCATGTGCACGCCCTGCACCACGTAACGTTCCGCATCGCCCTTGAAGGCGATGATGCCCTTGAGGCGCAGAATGTTCGGGCCGTCGGTCTGGGTGACCTTCTGGATCCATGGGAAGAACCGCTCGGGGTTCATCTCGCCGCCGCGCAGCGAGACCGACTGCACCGTCACGTCATGGATCGGCGAAACCGCGCCATGGTGGTGATGATCGTGGCCATGATCATGCCCATGGTCGTGGTGATGATGCCCGTGATCGTGGTCGTGATGATGGTGATCATGATCGTGGTGGTGATGGTCGCAATCGGGGCCGCAGACGTGGTCGTCATGGCCGTGCTCGAGGAAATGCGGATCGTTTTCGAGCGCGCGCTCCAGATTGAAGGCGCCCTGATCGAGAACCCGGGCAAGATCGACACCGGAACGGGTGGTCTTGTAGATGCGCGCGGAAGGATTGATGGCGCGCACGATATCCTCGATGCGGGCCACTTCCTCCGGCGAAACGAGATCGGTCTTGTTGACGACGACGACATCGGCAAAGGCGATCTGGTCTTCGGCCTCGCGGCTGTCCTTCAGGCGCAGCGGCAGGTGCTTGGCGTCAACGAGGGCAACGACGGCGTCAAGCTCGGTCTTGGCGCGCACGTCGTCATCCATGAAGAAGGTCTGGGCGACGGGAACCGGATCGGCAAGACCTGTCGTCTCGACGATGATGCCGTCGAAACGACCGGGGCGGCGCATCAGGCCTTCCACGACGCGGATCAGGTCGCCGCGCACCGTGCAGCACACGCAGCCATTGTTCATTTCGTAGATTTCTTCATCAGACTCGACGATCAGATCGTTGTCGATGCCGATCTCGCCGAATTCATTGACGATGACAGCGTATTTCTTGCCGTGGTTCTCGGAGAGAATGCGGTTGAGAAGCGTCGTTTTGCCGGCGCCGAGATATCCCGTCAGGACGGTGACTGGAATGGGCTTGGTTATAGCTGTTTCGGTCATGGAAAACCCCGCGTGGAGAGAGGCCGTCAGGCCTCAGGAAGATGTGTCGTCGTCCATATAGGCGCGACGTCCTGGCAGTTCAAAGAGATTTTGGCCGAATTCGGCCATGGCACTCAAATTTTGTTATGAAATAACGTTATGTCAAAAGCGTGGATATCTTCAAGCAGTTCGACAAGGCCTTTTACGGCGTGGGAAATCAGCCTTTCGCCCTTTTCCACGGTGGCGGCGGCAGCGTTTCCGGCAACGCCGTCGGGGTTCAGATCGCTCATCAGCCAGCCGAAGGCATGTGGACCATAGGCGCGCAGGTGTTTGAAGCGGCTGGCGAAATCGCTCTGGCGGGAGGGGAAGTTTTCGGCCTTCTGCATCGCCACCCGTTCGGGATGAAGCGCCAGCATGACCGATGTTTCGATATCGCCGCCATGGATGTCGATCGCCTTGTCCTCGGGTTTCACGATATCCGCCGGCACGCCGAAACGGGTCCAGCTTGTGGCGACCGCCAGCATGCCGAAACGGGCGCGGGCCTCGGTGGCGACGACGGTCATCAGCGGTGAATTGCCGCCATGGGCATTCAGCATCACGAATTTGCGCACGCCCTTTTTATATTCCGCCTCGGCGATGCCGAGCCAGCGCTCGATGGCCTCATCGTAACGCAGCGTTTTCGTACCCGGCACATTCATGTGTTCGATGGAATAGCCGACCGGTTCCACCGGCAGGAAGGAGACGGGCAGGTAAGCGGGCAGGGCGGCGGCGAGACGGGCGGCGACACCTTCGGCAATCAGCGTATCGGTCTCGAACGGCAGGTGCGGCCCATGCTGTTCATGTGCGCCGAGCGGCAGCACGGAAATTGCAGCTGTTGCGCGAAGATGCGGGTCTGTTACGTTTTCGTCGTGATAATGCGTGTATGAGTTTGGCATCTGGCAGTCCGCGCGTGCATTCGGTAAGGATTTCCAGCAACATATATCGGTTCCGCCACAGGGTAAAAGGCACTCGCATATGAGCAAGGATAAAACTGGGCATAAGGACAAGGGCGCCAAGAAGGAAAAGAGTGGCAAGAAAATAAAGGACGCCAAAAAAAGGGATGAGAATTTCAACCCTGAGGAACTGGCGCAATCCATTACCCAGGCCGCCCGCTCCATGCGCACGGCGCTGAGCCACAGCCTTGCCGAAAGCGGGCTTTATGCCGGGCAGGACGGCGTTATTCTGGCGCTGGCGCAGGAAGGCAGCCTGACGCCGGGGCAGATCGCCCAGAAACTCGGCGTCAAGGCGCCCACCATGACGCGCACCATCGGCCGCATGGAGGCCCAGGGCTTCGTGGAACGCAGCGGTGACGACGAGGATGGCCGCGTGACGCTTGTGAAGCTGACGGAAGCCGGCCTGAAAAGCGTCGAACATATCAATGTCTCGATTGCCAATTGCGGCGCCCGTGCCATTGAGGGGCTTTCGGCCAAGGATGTGCGCACCGTGGTTAAACTTCTCAAGGTGATCGACACCAATCTTCAATAATTTGTTGAAATTTTTAAAAATAAAACTCTGTTTTGTGGGTATCTCTTAAACGGGTTGCGGATTTTGTTTAAATTGTTTAATTGCAATTTAAACAGATACGTCGTCAACGACATGCGTTTGGGAGGAATGCCGTGGCCCAAAAGGTCAAACTGTCCACGATTGCCGAAAGTCTCGGCCTTTCGACCGCCACCATTTCCCTCGCTTTGCGTGACAGTCCGCTGGTTGCCTCCGACACGCGCGACAAGATCAAGGAACAGGCGCGGGCGCTGGGTTACATCTACAACCGCCGGGCGGCCAGCCTGCGCACCTCGCGTTCCGGCATTGTCGGCGTGGTGTTCCATGATGTGATGAACCCCTTCTATGGCGAAATTCTCAAAGCCATCGAAAGCGAGCTGGACCGCAGCCGGCAGACCTTCATTCTTTCCAACCACTACGATTCGGTGGAAAAGCAGCGCACCTTCATCGAAACGCTGCTGCAGCTCGGCTCGGACGGCATCATCATGTCGCCCGCCATCGGCACGCCGATCGAGGATATGACGCTGGCCGAGGAAAACGGCATGCCCGCCATTCTGGTGGCCCGTTCCCTGGATGGCGTCGACATGCCGACCTATCGCGGCGACGACAGCTATGGCATTTCGCTCGCCACCAATCACCTTATCAGCCTCGGCCACCGCACCATCGCCATGGTTGGCGGCACCGACCAGACCTCGACCGGCCGTGACCGTTATCAGGGGTATGTCAATGCGCTGCGCAAGGCCGGCATCGAGGTCGACCCGAACCTGCGCATCCCCGGCCCTCGCTCCAAACAGGGCGGTTTCGAGGCTGCGGTGCATTTCCTCTCCCTGCCGCAGAAGCCGACGGCGGCCGTCTGCTGGAACGATCTCGTCGCCATCGGTCTCATGAACGGCATTTCCCGCGCCGGTCTGGTGCCGGGTGTCGATATTTCCGTCACTGGCTACGACGATCTGGAAGAGGCGGCGATTGCCACGCCGGCGCTGACCACCGTGTCCAACGGCCAGGCCGAGGTGGGGCGTCTCGCTGCGCGCGCGCTGCTGGACAGGCTGGCGGGCAGCCACGAGCCTGACGGGATTCACCTCATCAAGCCGGAAATGCGCATCCGGCAATCGACCGGGCCGGTGCGGCCGCGGGTGTGAGGCTTCTGACGATGGGAAATGGTGCGCGTTCTGTGCATTGCACCTTTCCGTCATTCCGGCCTTGAGCCGGAATCCAGCCACCGCGTGTCCACGCGGTGAAAAAGACCTTCTCAGCCCAAGGACTTGGGCTGGCTGGATGCCGGATCAAGTCCGGCATGACGGGGAGGGCGCTTAAAAAAATCGGCATGAAACTTCCGTCTGCCCCCATAGCATCCCCTTATTGCCCTTTTCACGGCCGTCTTTGTTTGAAAGGATCGCCGCCCAGAGGAGTGGGATGGCGAAAGGTTCGCCTGAAGCCCGCTCCGGCTATCGGAATGTTATCAGGAGGAATATCCGCTCATGTCTGACAAAAAGGCCGTCGTTCTCGTTCCCGGCAAGATAAACCCGCGCGTTCTCGAACGCCTCGAAGGCAAGGTCGAGATCGTGACTGTGCCTGCCGGTGCCGAGCCGGTTCTGCCTGAGGGTGCAGCCGAGCGCGTCAATGCCATCGCTGTTTCCGGCGTCGTCAACGCCAAATGGATCGATGCGCTGCCGAAGCTCGAGATCATCGCCAATTTCGGCGTGGGTTATGACGGCGTCGACGCCAAACATGCCGCCACGCGCGGCATTGTGGTGACGAATACGCCTGACGTGCTGAACGACGAGGTTGCCGATACGACGATTGCGCTTTTGATCAACACCGTGCGCCGGCTCTATCAGGCCGAGACCTGGTTGCGCGATGGCAAATGGGTTGGCGAAGGTCCGTTCGCGCTGTCGCCGTTTTCTCTGCGCGGCCGCAAGGTGGGTCTCTTTGGCATGGGCCGCATCGGGCAGGAAATCGCCAAGCGGCTGGAGCCCTTCAAGGTGGAGATCGGATACCACACCCGCAGCAAGCGGGATGGCCTCCCTTACACCTATTACGGCTCGCTGAAGGAGATGGCGGAAGCGGTCGATATATTGATCTGCATCGTGCCCGGTACGCCGGAAACGCATAAGGCGATCAATGCGGAAATCCTCTCCGCGCTTGGGCCGCAGGGCGTGTTCATCAATGTCGGTCGCGGCTCCAGCGTCGATGAGGATGCGCTTTTGCAGGCGCTTAAGAGCGGTGCTGTGGGTGCTGCCGGTCTTGATGTGTTTTATGCCGAGCCGAAGGTGCCGGAGGCCTTCCTGTCGCTGCCGAATGTCTCCCTGCTGCCGCATGTTGCCTCCGCCTCGGTTCCGACGCGCAATGCCATGGCCGATCTGGTGGCCGATAATATTCTCGGCTGGTTCAGGGATGGCAAGGTGCTGACGCCGGTGCCGGAAACGCCGGTCAAGGGGTGAGGCCGGAACCTCCACGCACCGTCACCCCGGACTTGATCCGGGGTCCAGCATGATCAAGTCTTTGATCATAAAAGACTCCAGCCACGGCGCAGACGCGCCGTGGCTGGATGCCGGATCAAGTCCGGCATGACGGAGGAGACGTTTTCGCCCTTTGTGGGCGTTCTATTCCGCAATCTCCGCGCTTCCCACCCAGCGCCCTTCGGCGAAAGACCGGGCCATGGCGTGGATGCTGCGCTCGATCTTCAGCCCTTCCTCGAAATCGATGATATGGGCCTTCTTCCCCTCGATAGCCGCGATCAGTTCCCGGCATTCGATCACCTTCAGATCGTTGAAGCCGAGGCCGTGGCCGGGGGCGGGGATGAAGCGGTCATAGGGCTTGTGGTGCGGCGCGGTGAGGATTGTTCTGAAACCCTGCTCCTCCGGGCGTCCATCCGTGGTGTAAAGCTGGAACTCGTTCATCCGCTCCTGATCGAACAGGATCGAGCCGGTGGAGCCGTAGATCTGGATGGCGATGCGGCCCTTGCGGCCCCAGGCGGAACGGTTGGCGATGAGCACGGCGGAAATGCCGCCTTCGAGCTTCAAGAGCATGCTGGCAAGATCATGTGTCTCGACGGCGCGCTCGCCACCGCCGGCAAGCGGGCGGGTTTCGTAAGGTTTCACCATGTCGGTGATGGCGCTTTCGGCATGACCGAAGAGGGCGAAGAGCAGCGATAGCGGGTGCACGGCAAAATCATCCAGCGCGCCATAACCGGATGAAGCTTCGCTCTTCCAGTAGAAGGGCTGGGTGGCATCGGCCATGAAGTCCTCGTCCATTTCGGCGCGAACATGATAGACCTTGCCGATGGCGCCTTCGTCGATCAGGCGGCGGATGTGGCGGATGACGGGGTTCTGGATGTAATTGTAGCCCATCGCCGCGGCCTTGCCGGAACGGCGGGCCGCATCGCGCATCTTCACCGCATCTGCAAAGGCGGGCGCCATCGGCTTTTCACACCAGACATGTTTGCCGGCCTCAAGGGCGGCAATCGCCATTTCCGGGTGGAAGGCGTTGGGCGTGGTGACTGAGATGACGTCGATCTCGGGGTCGGACAGCAGGTCGCGCCAGTTGCCTGTCGAGCGGGCAAAACCGAACTCGGCGGCTTTCTTCGCGGCAAGCTCGGGATTGACTTCCGCGAGTGTCACGAGGCGGGGGCGTTCCACATCACCGAAGACGCTGGTGACATTGTTCCACGCCAGCGCGTGGCATTTGCCCATGTAACCGGTGCCGATAAGGCCCACGCCAAGAGCGGCCATGGTATTCTCCTCCCGAGAGTTTTAGAATGAAATCAATGTATTGAGCGCTTATTGAAATGTGACAGGCGAAACAAAGCCCCTCCGCCCTCATCCCTGTGCTTGTCACAGGGACCCAGCCAGCCCAAGTCCTTGGGCTGGGAAGACTCTCCCCGTCGCGCAGACGCGCGCCGGCTGGATTCCTGTGACAAGCACAGGAATGAGGACAGGTGAGTGAATTACGGATTATCCCGTTTGAAAATCCAGTCGTGAGCCGGGTGGTTCTTGAAGCGCCATTTGCGCATCGGTCCCGCCATCACGTTCAGATAATACATCTCATAGCCATAGGGCGCGCCGCAGGGGTGGTGGCCCTTGGGCACCAGCACGACATCGCCGTCCGACACCGCCATGGTCTCATCCAGCGAACCGTCTTCGGTAAAGACGCGCTGGAAGCCGAAACCCTGCGCCGGGTTGAGGCGATGATAATAGGTCTCCTCCAGATAGGTCATGTCGGGATAATTATCCTCATCATGCCGGTGCGGCGGATAGGAGGACCAGTTGCCCGACGGCGTGAAGACTTCCGTTACCAGCAGGCTGTCGGCCACATCGCGCTCTTCCATGGCGATGGGGAAGATGTAACGCGTATTGGCGCCCTTGCCACGCTCCGTCAGCTGCACGCCATTGGGACCGATCTGCTGCGCCTCGCGGCTGCCTTTTTCGCCGGGTGCGGTGCAGACGCCGATGGTGCAGTCGGTCGTGGCGGTCAGCGACCATTCGGAGCCTGCGGGCACGTAGACGCAGTGCGGCGGCTTACGTTCGAACACATTCATGCGGTCGCCGAGTTCCCCGAAATCCTTCCCGCCGGCGGAAATCGTCGCCTTGCCTTCGACCAGCACGAGGATGACTTCGGTATCGCCGGTGTTTTCCGCCGCCGTTTCGCCCGGCTTCAGGCGGTAGAGGCCGAAACCGACATAACCCCAATCCGCGCTTTGGGGCGTGATGTCGTGCACCTTGCCGCTGGTCGCGATCGGCTTGCGCAGAAGTGAGGTCATGGTGGTGTTCCTTTTTGGTCAGTCGTTCAATTTATCGGGCGGCTATTCCCGCGTTTCCCTCATCCCTGTGCTCGTCACAGGGATCCAGCCAGCCCAAGTCCTTGGGCTGAGAGGAGTCTTCCCGCCGCGCCGACGCGCGTCGGCTGGATTCCTGTGACAAGCACAGGAATGAGGGAGGAGGGGGTGCACCGGAACATACGATTCTGGATATATGGACGAATGCCCCCCTCTCAGCTCAAGCAGCCTGAGCCTTGTCCAGCCCTGCTTCGCGCGCAAAAGCCTTCAGCGATTTAAGCCCGAGGCTCTGATATTCGAACGGGTTGCGGACATCCGGGTCCTGTTCCGCCTCGATCACCAGCCAGCCGCTGTAACCATGCTCGGCCGCCACCTTCAGCACCGGCTGGAAGTTCACGCCGCCTTCGCTGTCGCCCGGCACGGTGAAGACGCCGCGGCGAACGCCTTCGAGGAAGGAGAGCCGCTCATTGCGCACCTGATCGGCAATGACCGGACGCACATTCTTGGCGTGGATATGGCCGACACGACCCATGTATTTCTGCGCAACGCGCACGGGATCGCCGCCGCCGAACAGGCAATGGCCGGTATCGAGCAGCAGATGCGTCTTCGGGCCGGTATGCTTCATCAGGAGATCGATTTCCTCTTCGCTCTCGACCACCGTTCCCATGTGGTGGTGATAAACGAGGGTGATGCCCTGTTCTGCGGCAAAAGCGGCCAGTGCTTCGACACCCGCACCGAATTTCGCCCAGTCCTCGGCCGCAAGGCGCGGACGGTCAACCAGCGCCTTGTCATCGGCACCATGGATGGCATTGGAGGTTTCGCAGACGATGATGACCTTCGAGCCCATGGCTTTCAGCAGGTCAAGCGCCGGCTGCATCGCCTTCTTTTCGGATTCGATGTCGTCGGTCAGAAGGTTCAGCGAATGCCAGCCGGAGACGAAGGAGAGGCCGCGCGGCGAAAGCACGCCCTTCAGGCCTTCCGGCTCCGTCGGGAACTTGTGGCCTTTTTCGATGCCGTCGAAACCGATCTTGGCGGTTTCATCGAGGCATTGTTCCAGGCTGATATGTGCGCCCAGCGTACGGTCGTCGTCGTTGGACCAGGCAATCGGGTTGGTACCGTAACGGATCATCTTATTGTCTTTCCTTGAGATGGTTTTCATAACGAGCGCGCGCATCGGCGACTTCAGCGCGATCAGAGGTTTCAGGCACCGCGACATCCCACCAGTGACCGCCGGCCTGCGGCGTCGGGTAAGGATCGGTATCGATGACGATGACGGTGGTGCGGCTGGAGGCGCGGGCTGCGGCAAGCGCCTCTTCCAGCTCGCTTATGGTGGAAACCTTGCGCGCATCCGCCCCCATCGAGCCGGCATGGGCCACGAAATCGATGGCGATCGGGTTGACGTTGGTATGGGCGTAGAGATTGTTGAACTCCGCGCCGCCGGTTTCCATCTGCAGCCGATTGATGCAGCCGTAACCCCTGTTGTCGGTGATGACGAGCGTGATCTTGACGCCCATGGCAACCGAGGTCGCAAGCTCGGAATTCATCATCATGTATGAGCCGTCGCCGACCATGACGATCACGTCGCGGTCCGGTTCCGCCATCTTGATGCCGAGGCCGCCGGCCACTTCATAACCCATGCAGGAGAAGCCGTATTCCATGTGATAGGAAAGCGGCAGCTTGGATTTCCACAGCTGGTGAAGCTCGCCCGGCATGGTGCCTGCGGCGCACATGACGACGGTATTGTCACGCGACTGGCGCTGCACCGCGCCGATGACCTGCATGTCGGTGGGCAGGCTGTTGGCATTGTCTTCGCCCGGCGCTGCCGTATCGGCATCGGCCTTTTTAAACCATGCAGCCTTGAGACCGGCATCCGGCGCCGCAAAACGGTGGCTGCCAAGCGCTGCGGAAAGTTTCTCAAGTCCGATCTTCGCATCCGCCGTCAGGCTGATGGCATCGTGCTTGGCGCTGTCATAGGGCTGAACGTTAAGCGCCAGGATTTTGCGGTTCGGGTTCTTGAACAGCGCCCAGGAGCCAGTGGTGAAATCCTGAAAACGGGTGCCGACACCGAAGACCAGGTCGGCCTTTTCGCTGACGATATTGGCGCTTTCAGCACCGGTGACACCGACCGGGCCGAAATTCAGATCATGATCCCAGGCGAGGGCCGATTTACCGGCCTGCGTTTCGACGACGGGAATGGAATGGGTTTCGGCAAAGCGCTTCAGGGTTTCGGTTGCGCCGGCAAAATGCACGCCGCCACCGGCAACGATGATCGGGTTCTTCGCCGCCTTCAGCGCAGCGACGGCTTCATCGAATTCCACCACGTCCGGCTCGGGGCGGCGCTGACGCCAGACACGCTTTTCGAAGAAGCTCTCGGGGTAATCATAGGCTTCCGCCTGCACATCCTGGCAGAAGGCGAGCGTGACGGGGCCGCAATCGGCCGGGTCCGTCATGGTGCGCATGGCGCGAGGAAGCGCTGTCAGCAACTGTTCCGGCCGCATGATGCGGTCGAAATAACGGCTGACAGGGCGGAAGCAGTCATTGACCGTCATCGTGCCATCGCCGAAATCTTCCAGCTGCTGCAGCACAGGGTCCGGGCCGCGATTGGCGAAGACATCGCCGGGGATCAACAGCACCGGCAGGCGGTTGACATGCGCGAGCGCCGCAGCCGTCACCATATTGGCCGCACCGGGGCCGATGGAGGAGGTGACCGCCATGGCGCGGCGGCGGCGCAGCTGCTTCGAATAGGCAATGGCCGCATGGGCCATGGACTGCTCGTTCTGGCCACGATAGGTCGGCAGTTCGTCGCGGATGCCATAAAGCGCTTCGCCGATGCCGGCGACATTGCCATGGCCGAAAATGGCCCACATGCCGGCGATATAGGTTTCGCCGTGTTCATTCATCTGCGCTGCCAGGTAACGAACCATGGCCTGCGCAGCCGTCATTCTGATTGTCTTCACGCTGCCTCTCCCTTTTTGGCGCGCGCCTCATCCCAAATGCGGCACAGGCTGGTATAGCGCTGCGCCATATCCTTTACCGCTTCCTCATCGGTCATCTTGCCACCGAGCCAACTGCGGGCGGCATCCGCGAAAATCGTGCGGCCAACGGCGAAACCTTTGACCAGATCGAAACCGGCGGCAAGGCGGAAGCTCTCCTCCAGTTCGCTTTGCGGTGCGTCGAGACCGAGAACGACGATGCCCCGAACGTAAGGATCGTTGCGATGCACGGCGTCGCAGGCGTTTTTCCACGCAGCACGGGTCTTCATTGGCTCCAGCTTCCACCAGTCGGGATAGACCCCGATCTCGTAAAAGCGCTCGATGATTCGGGCGGCGGTCAAATCGTCGGTCGGGCCTACCTTGGAGGGAATGACCTCCAGCAGCATTTCCAGCCGGTTGCGGCGTGTCGCCTGGAACAGACGCATGACCGTCTCTTCCTGCGCGGTGCGCATCTCATCCGTATCGTCGGGATGATAGAAACACAGAACCTTGACGACATTTTCAAGCGGCCATTCGGAAAGACCGCCGAAATCCTTGCCGAGATCGGGTTCCAGCGTCAGCGGGCGCGAACCTGGCCATTCCACCGGGCGGCCGATCCACAGGCCCGAGCCGCTGGCGGCAAAAAGGGCGTCACGGCCAAGGCGGCCATCGCAGAGAATGCCGTAACCCGGCCTGTCGCCGGCAACCTGCTGCGCGGCCTGAAGGCAGAGCTTCTTGAAAGCGCCGATCTGCTCGTGCTTCACGCCAAGCTCGTCGGCGATGGCTTCCAGCTGCATGCGGTGGTCGAAGGCGAAGACGCGCATCGTGTCCCAGTCGCCCTTGCGGTTGGTCGACCAGTGCACCTGCTCCAGCGCCTCGTCCTTGCGCAGCGCCTTGTTGCGAATGCCGGCCTTGAAGAAATATTGCAGCTCTTCCCAGCTCGGATAGGCGGGCGTGCAGCCATGGCGGGAGACGGCGAAAGCGCCGCAGGCATTGGCGTATTTCAGCGTCGTCGGCCAGTCTTCGCCGCGCAGCCAGCCACGGAACAGCCCGGCCATGAAGCCATCGCCGGCACCCAGAACGTTGAAGACCTCGATCGGGAAACCTTCGCCCGTCTCGCCATCGTCGAGGCTGGAAGGAATTTCACCGGCGAAAACCGAAGCACCCATCGGCCCGCGCTTGCACACCAGCGTCGCATTCGAAACCTTGCGTACGGCGTTCAGCGCGGTCAGCGTATCGGTGGAGCCGCCGGCAATGTGGAACTCTTCCTCGGTGCCGACAATCAGGTCGAAGAGATGCAGGGTGGATTGCAGCTTGGCGGTGACCTTCTGCGATTCGACGAAACGGCTCTCGCCATCGCCATGGCCGGCCACACCCCAGAGGTTGGGCCGGTAATCGATATCGAGCGCGGTCTTTGCGCCATTTTCGCGGGCGAGTTTCAGCGCCTTCAGCACGGCCGCTTCCGTCTTCGGATGCGACAGATGCGTGCCGGTGGCGCAGACGCAGCCGGCTTCGGCAATGAAGGCGGGATCGATATCGCCTTCGCTGAGCGCCATGTCGGCGCAGTTTTCGCGGTAGAAGATCAGCGGGAACTGGTTCTGGTCGCGAATGCCGAGCAGCACCAGCGCGGTCAGCCGCTCCGGATCGGTCTTTACGCCGCGCACGTCGACGCCTTCGCGCACCAGCTGTTCGCGGATGAAGCGGCCCATGTGTTCATCGCCGACGCGGGTGATGACGGCGCTGTTGAGCCCGAGGCGGGCAGCGCCGGCTGCGATATTGGTGGGAGAGCCGCCGATATATTTGGCAAAGGAGGCCATGTCCTCCAGACGGCCGCCGACCTGCGAACCGTACAGATCGACAGACGAGCGCCCGATCGTGATGAGATCAAGTTTTTTCAAAAGGTTCCTCCTTAGCACCGCACCTCGGTACGGTCTGCCTCACATGTCTGGAGCGGCATTCAGGCGACGATCGCCCGCATCTTTCGCCGTCCCGCTCCGATGAGCCTCCTCCGCTCATTTTCGTTCGTCACGAGACGGACGATTATGGAATGCCCGTTTCATGGATTTGGATCATAAATTCTATTTTTTCCGTTTTCAATAAAAATATTCAGGCTGTTTTGCGAGTTCCCACAGCCACGGCCAGCGTAATGGCCAGACAGAGCGTGGCGGAAAGCGAGCGGAACGCGCCGAAATCGATCTCGGTGACGGTCAGCAGCGTCGCACCGGATTTGCGCAGCGGATTGACAGCGGAATCGGAGAGCGCCACGACCGGAATACCGTTGGCGCGGGCGTTTTCCGCCAGCTCCAGCGTTTCGGCGGAATAGGGAGAAAAGGTGATCGCGATCAGGGCGTCGTCGCGGGAAATGGCGCTGATATTGCCGAGCCCGCCGACCGCACTGTGCAGAACCGCCGGCACCTTCATTTTCTCAAAGGCGTAAGCGAGATAGCTGGCAATCGGGAAAGAGCGCCGCAGACCGATGATATGCACGGTGCGCGCCTTCGCCAGGGCCGAAACCGCTTCGTCAAGCTGGCGTGTATCGACCGATTTGAGCAGCATTTCCAGCGAGGAACGGCCGGCCTCCACGAATTCGGCAAGCAGGCCGGACGCGCTTTCATCGCCCTTCTCCCGCAAATGGTCGAGCCGCGTGGCATAATCCGGCCAGCCGCCGACATAGGAATCACGGAACAGCCGCTGCATTTCCGAAAAGCCGGAAAAGCCCATGATCTGGCAAAAACGCATGAAGGCCGAGGGCTGTACGCCAGCCCCTTCCGCCATTTCGGCGACGGTGGAAACGGCGATGCGATCCTGATTGGAGGCGACATAATCGGCGCATTGCCGCAATCGTTTCGGCAAACCCTCCGCGACCTGGAGCAGCCGCTCCTCAAAAGCCTTTACGGATTCTGGCGCCTCGATTGCCGTCATTGTCGTTCCTTTGTGCAGACTGAAATCGTGTGCACTTTAACTGCAGTGGAATTTTTATTCCATTGGGTTTTTTGAGGTATGAGTGATGGACGGCATTTGGGGCAGTAATGGCCAGCATACTCTCCTCATCCCTGTTCCCCGGAACAAGCCCGAGGATGTCACAGGGATCCAGCCGCCGCGCGTCTGCGCGGCGAGAGAGCCCTTCCAGCCCAAGGACTTGGGCTGACTGGATTCCTGTGACGAGCACAGGAATGAGGGGAGCGCGGGTTTTCCCTTGTGAAGTAATCGAGAAAGATGCACGTTCATTTACATGAAGGGTTACGTTTATATTTTAGCATCCAAACGAAACGGCACGCTCTATACTGGTGTGACGAAGGATTTACCGAACAGGATTTTCGAACATCAGAATGAACTAACACCCGGCTTTACTTCGCGATATGGCGTGAAGATGCTCGTGTGGTTCGAGGAATACGACCTGTTGACGAGCGCTATTACGCGCGAAAAAACGATCAAGAAATGGCCGCGGCAATGGAAGCTCAATCTGATTGAAAGCACCAATCCGGATTGGGGTGATATATCTGCTCATCTGCATGGCCTGTGACCCACGCCTTATGACCAAGCCACCGACGGTCACCACACACTCACCTCATCCCTGTGCTTGTCACAGGGATCCAGCCGACGCGCGTCTGCGCGGCGAGAGACTCGTTCCAGCCCAAGGACTTGGGCTGGCTGGATTCCTGTGACAAGCACAGGAATGAGGGTGGGGTGGACTCAGTGCAGCCCGCCAACGCCAAGATGCGTATCGATAATATCCGGGTTCTCAGCAAGGTCGCTGGATGGCCCCTCCCAGACGATGCGGCCGCGTTCCATGATGATGGCGTGGTCGGCGAAGTCGATGGCCATCTGGATGCGTTGTTCGACGAGGAGAATGGTCATTTCGCCCGATTGCGCCAGTTTGGAGAAGGCCGCCATCAGCTCCTCGCAGATGACGGGGGCGAGGCCTTCCAGCGGTTCATCGAGCAGCAGCACGCGCGGCTGGCCGAGAATCGTGCGGGCGGTGGAAAGCATTTGCTGTTCGCCGCCGGAAAGTTGCGAGCCGAGATTGCGGCGGCGCTCCTTCAGGCGCGGAAACAGCGTGTAGGCTTCCTCGATGGCCGATTTCGGCCGGGCCTTGAGGCCGACGAACAGGTTCTCCTCGACGGTCAGCGTCGGGAAAACGTCACGCGTCTGCGGCACGTAGCCGAGGCCGGCTTTGGCGCGGGCGGCACTCGGCAGAGCGGCGATGTCCTGCCCGCCGATGCGGATATCGCCGGCGAAACGTTTCGTCTGGCCGGCCAGCGTGGCGAAAAGGCTGGTCTTGCCAACGCCGTTGCGGCCGAGAACCGCGAAACGCGAGCCCGACGGCACGGAAAGCGACAGGCCCTCGATGACGCGGGTGGGGCCATAACCGGCGGTGAGGTTGACGATTTCAAGCGGCGCTGCGGGCATCGGCGTAACTTCCCAGATAGGCTTGGCGGACTTCCGCATTGCTGGTGACGTCATCAGGCGAACCGTCGAAGATGACGGCGCCTGCGGCGAGTACCACCACACGTTTGGCAAAACGGAAGACCAGATCCATGTCGTGCTCGATCATCAATATGGCGAGATCGGCCGGCAGCCGGTCGAGCGCCTGTTCGATGCGCGCGGTTTCCGTGGAAGGCACGCCGGCGGCCGGTTCGTCCAGCAGCAGGATTTTCGGGCGAAGCGCCATGGCAAGCGCGATCTCGATCAGCCGCTGCTGGCCATAGGCGATTTCGCGCACGCGGGTTTCTGCAAGGGCCAGAAGACCGAGCGTGCCGAGAATGTCGCGGGCTTCGCTCATCACCGCAGGCATGGCGCGGTAACGGCCGAAAATCCGGCCCGTCTTGCCTTCGCGCTGGAGAATGGCAAGCGCCACATGTTCCTCCGGCGTCATGTCCTGAAACAGCCTTGTGACCTGGAAGGAGCGGACGAGGCCGCGCTTCACCCGCTGGCTGGCGCTGAGGCCGGTCACATCCTCGCCGGCGATGCGCACCGTGCCGGCCGAGGGCTTGATATTGCCGGTGACCAGATTGACGAAGGTGGTCTTGCCGGCGCCATTCGGGCCGATCAGCACCGTGCGGTCTCCCGGCGACAGCGACAGCGAGACATTGTTGGTGACGACGAGGCCGCCGAAATTCTTCTTGAGGCCGGAGACTTCGAAAATGGCGCTCATTTGCGACCTCCACGGATGCGCGCGATGATCTGCTCACCCGCGCCATAAAGCCCGCGCGGCGCAAACAGCACGACGGCAATCAGCAGCAGGCCGACAATGGTGAGCCAGTGGAACGGATTGGCGGCGGAAACGACATCTTCGAACCACATGAAGGTGACGGTGCCGATCAGCGCGCCGTAAAGCGAACCCGCGCCGCCGAGCACCAGCATGACCAGCGCTTCGGCCGAAAGCGTGAAACTGAGGCTATCGAGACCGACGACCTGGGTGGAGATGGCATTCAGCGCACCGCCAATGCCGGCGACGATGCCCGATATGACGAACATCTTCAAAATCGTGCCGTTGACGGCGCCGCCCATGGCCTGAATGCGGATGCTGTCCTGTTTGACGCCGCGGCACAACATGCCGAAGGGCGAATTGACCACGACCCTGAGGGCGAGGAAGACGACCAGCAGCAGACAGACGCCGTAAATATAGGCGGTGCGGCCGAAAAGGTCGAATTCGAAGGTGCCGAACAGCGCGTCCGGGGAAACGCCGGCAAGACCGTCGCTGCCGCCCGTCCAGCCCGATGCCTTGTTGGCAGCCTCGTGGAACAGGTGGATGACGGCGATGGAAAGAACGAGCTGCGGCAGGCCGTGGGCGCGCAACAGAACCGTCCCGGAGACCAGCCCGGCCACGCCGCCCGCAGCCGCGCCGATCACGGTCATCAGCAGCGGATCGGTAATCTCGAAATGGGCGGCGGCAATGCCGGCGGCATAGGCGCCCGCGCCGAAGAGCGCGGCATGGCCAAGCGTTGCGACGCCACAATAGCCGGTGACGAGATCGATCGACAGCACGAGAAGCGCAATGGCGATGATGCGGGTCAGAAGCGCCAGATTATCCGGAAACAGGTAATAACCGGCAAGCGCGGCGGCGATGATGAGGAGCGGTCCCGCGAGCGTGCGCAGCGGTGAGCGTGCCTTCGGGGTGTCTGCCGTTTCAGTCACGTCGTTCATGAGCACCGCCATCTCATTTCGCCCTTCCGAGAAGGCCGCGCGGGAACAGCGTGATGATCACGATGACCGCCAGGTAAAAGAAGAATTCGCCATATTCGGGCGCGAGATAGCGCCCGGTCGTATCGATGGCGCCGAGCAGCAGGCAGGCGATCAGCGCGCCGGGAATGGAGCCCGCGCCGCCGACCGAGACCACCACGAGGAAGGTCACCATATAACGCAGCGCATAATAGGGTTCGACCGGCAGCAATTCCGCGCCGATGACGCCGCCCATGGCGGCAAGGCCGACGGCGATGGCGAAGCTGACGGCATAGATAACCTCGGTGCGAACGCCGAGTGCGGCCGCCATGGCGGCATTATCGACAGCAGCGCGCAGCTTGATACCGAAGGCGGTCTTTTCGAAGGTGAACCACAATGCACCCGCCACGGCAAGACCGCAGGCAATGGCGAAGATGCGATGCGTGGCGATGGTGCGGAAGCCGAGATCGGTGGGGCCGGCCAGCTGCTGCGGCAGCGGAATGGTCTTCAGCGTCGGGCCGAAGACGAAATTGGCGATGCCGATGATGCAGAACGTGATGCCGATGGTCATCAGCACCTGCGTCAATTCCGGCGCGCCATAGATGCGGCGATAGAGAAAACGCTCAAGCGGAATGGCAATGACGATGGTTCCGACGATGGCGACGAGGATCGCCACGGCATAACCGAGTCCGAGGCCATGGGCGGCATAGGAGGCGAGATAACCGCCGATCATGGCGAAGGCGCCATGCGCTAGATTGACCACCCGCATCAGCCCCATCGTCACCGAAAGGCCGATGGAGATGATGAACAGGACCATGCCATAGGCAAGCGCATCGACAAGGATGCTGAAGACCGTCTGCATGCTGAAAAATTCCTCCCGGTGCTGCAATGCCCATCCGGGCCGGAGACGGGCCGCTATTGGCGGCCCGACAACGTCTTTTAAAAGCTGCCGTTACTTCGCGGCGGCAAGGCCCGGATCGCCCTGTTTTTCGAAGGTCTGGACTTCCTTGTTGTAATAATTGCCGTCATCACCCTTTGCCACTTCGCGCAGATAGATGTTCTGCGTGATGTGGCGGCTTTCCGGATCGATGCTGACAGGGCCGCGCGGGCTTGTCCAGGAAAGGCCCTTCACCGCGTCCACTGCCTTTTCCGCATCCTGTTTGCCGCCGGTGGCCTCAATCATCTTGCTGATGACATACATGCCGTCAAAGGCGCCGACGGAAGGGAAGGAGAGCTCCTTCGGATTGCCGATCGCTTTGGCGGCGGCCTCCACGAAGGTCTTGTTCTCAGGGGAATCATGCGAGACGGCGTAATGGAAGGTCGTCTGCATGCCGAGTGCGGCTTCGCCAAGCGCCGGCAGGTCGGATTCCTGCGTCAGATCGCCCGGTGCGAAGAGTTTGACGCCTGCGGATTTCAGGCCGTTATCGTTGAAGGCCTTGACGAAACCGAGCGTGGTCGGGCCCGACGGCAGGAAGGCGAAAACGCCTTGCGCGCCGGAATCCTTCACGCGCTGCATGATCGGGCTGAAATCATTGGTGGAAAGCGGCATGCGGATGCTTTCGACAACCTCGCCGCCGGCGGCGGTGAAGGCCGCCTTGAAGGCGTTCTCGGCATCGACGCCCGGGCCATAATCGCTGACCAGTGAGATGACCTTCTTCACGCCGCCATCAAAGGCCACTTTGGCGATGGGGGTGGAGGTCTGCCAGGTGGTGAACGAGGTGCGCACCACATAGGGGCTCTTGGTCACGATGGCCGAAGTGGCGGCATTCATGATGACCATCGGTACGTTGCCCTGCTTCAGCAAAGGCGTGACGGCCATGGCGTCGGGGGTGAAATAGAAGCCGGCGAGATATTGCACGCCTTCCTTGACCACCAGCTCCTGCGCCAGCGCCTTGGACTGTGCCGGATCGGCCTGCGGCACATCGCGATAGACGACCTCGATCGTATCGTCGCCGACCTTGTTGCCGTGCAGGGCGAACCAGGCATCGATGCCGGCCTTGAAGTTCTTGCCCTGCAGCGCGAAGGGGCCGGAGAACGGACCGACCACGCCGACCTTGATGGTCTCGGCATAAGCGGCAGTACTGAAGCAGATGGCCGCGATGGCGGCGGTGATCCGTAATTTCATGATTTCCTCCCAATTGATCCGTGGCTCCCATCCACCGATCCAGGCTGCCAGATTGATGAGTGCGGTGGCCAAAGTAAAATGAAATAAGGGGGGTGATAAATAACCTGACGGTTATCAATACCCGTCCCGCAGGGTTTGTCTCATGCGAGATCGCACAATAGTGATCATCCCGTGATTCTCAATGTATAGCGCCGCCGCAGCCATCACGACCGGTGTTTTCGCGGCACGTGGTATCGAAATGCTTCCTCATGAAAACCAGCTTTTGTGGCATGTTTCGAAAAGGACGGTCATACCCGCGCAAGCCTCGTGCCTTAACCAGTTCTAAGGGGATTGTTTGTAGCCTCGCGAAGCATATTGTGAACTTTATTTGGTGTCTGATGGGCGAATATCAAAATAGAGTTGTTGAGTTGATGCGAGATCGCGTTGGCGAAAGTATACTCAACAACAAGATCGAGCGCCGCGAAGCATTTCTTCGCAAGGCGCTGGCGCTGTATCACGTCATGGGCGGAGACGCGCAAGGCATGCATGCTGCGGTGGAGGATGTGGTCAACCTGCAAAAGCCGAGTGTCGATGTCGCTATTGGCGACGTGATGCATGAGCTGGCAGCAATCGGTCACGTTGCCGATCTTGATATTATTCAGGCCGGGTACAACAAGCTTGATGCCGCTAATATGCATATTCTGAGCAAGGGCAAGAGGCTTTTGCAGAAGCAGCGGGACCAAAAACTCGCCGGCACGGCGGGAAAATAGGCCGCCCATCGAGGGCGGCCTGCAATATCAGGCGACTTCCCCGACGAGAATCTCCTGCCAGGCATCATAGGCGGAGAGAACCGTTTCCATCTGCGCGGTGTGGCCGGTGATGAAGTCGTTGCCGTAGATCGTCTCGTCCGGATATTCGGTGATCAGCGTCATCGGCACGGTGTGGCGGTCGTCGACGGAGGACAGGCACGGGAAACCGTTGATGATGCGGAAACCGGTTTCGCCGGCGTGGATTTCATAAAGCGCGATCTGTCGATTGTTGTAATCGAGCAGGCCGGGAATGGCGCCGAGATGGCGGGTCACCCGGTCGAGCAGGGCTTCGGCCTGCCTTTCCCAGTCCGCATGGTGGCGGATGATGAGGAAGAACCCCTTCGGCAGCGTCCACATGGCAAAATTGCGCGGTACATAGCCGGAAAGCGGCCTGGTCCATTCATGGGATGGATAACCGTGCAGGTTCACATGCAGGCTGGCGCCGCTCATTTCCTGCGCCTTGAAACGGATCGCCTTCTCGTTGAGGTGGACGCCCGAATTCTCCCGCGTGCGATATTCGAGATCGTCGCCGAGCGCCGTGTAACGCGCCGCGTGATGCATGTGGCGCGGATTGTCGGCTCTCAGCCGTTGATGCAGGGCGTAACCGTCAGGATTTTCCAGCGGCGAAATGGTGAAATGTGCGCCCTTGCGGTCTGCGAGTTTGCGGGCAGCGCGGATGGCGCCGACGATGCCTGTGGTCTCGTTGGGGTGCTGGCCGCCGCTGATCATCACCGCGGCATCGCTGCCGGCGACATAACGGGCGGCAAGAATACGGCCGGAACGGGAGCAGGCCTCGAAGGCTTCGCCGCCGATTTCTTCAAGCAGTTTCGCGAGCTGGCCTGCCGCAACCGGTTCGCTGGCCGTATCGATCTGCTGTTCACGGCCATCGAGAAAGGCGGTGGTGAGCGTGCGGGCCTCGATGCGCACGGAGACTTCACCTTCGCTTTTCACGATTTCCGGCACGATCTGGCCGGGCTTCAGGCCCCGGTCGCCCAGCGGCCGGCCCGACTTTTTCTGGAAGAACTCCAGCAGCGAGAAATAGAAATCTTCATGCAGGGCTTCGCGCAGGCTGACGACCTCATCGCCAAGGGAGAGCGGCAGATCTTCGGCCGGATGCGCGACGCGGATGTTCAGTTCCTCGAAATAGGGCTCTTCATCGCCCCAGCCGTGGTTGGCGACGGCATGAATCGCGGCTTCGAAAAGCCGTTCGTAATCCGTTTCCAGCCGCTCACCCACAGTGTCGCCGGCAAGCCGGAACCAGCCCGTGGGTGAAACATTGGTTTCGCCGACGATATCGGTGTGCACCCGGTTTGGCGCCAGAATCTTCAGTGTTTCCTTCTTGCCGTTGCGGCTCAGGGTAACATCATAATGGAAGGCGTCGTCTTTTCGGGCGACGAAGTCGATCGTCGCACCGCCCACCAGCGCGGCCAGCGGATAGGCTTCCAGCCGGAAACGATTGGCGGGTGCGTTGGCGTGCACCGGATAACGCACCTCGATGGTGTCGACGCCATCCAGATTGATCTCTTCCAGAAAGGTGAAGAGAAGCGGCTTGTAGGCGCTGCGGATGCGGGCGCTGACGCCTTTTTTCTTCAGCCGGTTTTCCGCTTCGCGGCGGCTTTTGGCGTCATCGAAGCTCCATGCCTCGAAGGACTGGCCGGGCTCGGCATTGGCGAGAAGCGCATCCAGCGTGCGTTCAAAAGTCTGGTCGAAAATCTGGCTCATCGCTGTTACCTCGAGGTTCTGCCGGTGGGGTCGAGGCTGTCGCGCAGCCAGTCGCCGAGAAGGTTGAGGCCAAGCACCGTCAGAAGGATGGCAAGACCCGGGAAGACGCTGACCCACCATGCCGTCTGCAAATAGGTCCGTCCATCCGCCAGCATGCCGCCCCAGCTCGGAATGGTCGGATCGACGCCGAGGCCGAGGAAGGTGAGGCTGCTTTCCAGCAGGATATTGTTGGCGACATTGAGCGTCATCAGCACGATGACAGGACCGATGAGGTTCGGCAGCAGGTGCTGGAGAATGATGCGCCAGTCCTTCACGCCGATGGCGCGGGCGGAAAGGATGAATTCCCGCTCCCGCAGCGTCAGCACCGAGCCGCGCACGAGGCGGGCATATTGCACCCATTGCGAGACGATCAGCAGGATGATGGTGTTGGTGAGGCTGCCGCCGACAATGGCGATGAAGGTGATGGCGAGCAGAATGAAGGGCATGGCGAGCTGGATATCGGCAAAGCGCATGACCAGCATATCCCAGAAGCCGCGATAATAACCGGCGACCAGGCCGACCGCGACGCCGAAGATGACCGCGCCGATGACCGAGGTGAAACCGACCAGCAGCGAAATCTTGCCGCCGGCGACGACGCGGGCGAGCACGTCACGGCCCAGCGGATCGGTGCCGAGCGGATGGGCGGCATTGGCAAAGGGCTTCGCAAGGCGCGCCATCAGGTCGATCTTGTCCGCGCCGCCCGGAAACAGCACGTCGGAAAAGACGACGGCAAGGCAGATGACTACGGTGAGGAACGCGCCGAGGACGAATTCGAGATTGGTGAAGCGCGCGAGACGCGAGGTTTTGGCAGCCATCGTCACTTACTCCGTGCGGATGCGCGGATCGACAAGCCCATAGGCGATATCGACCAGAAGGTTGATGCCGACGATCATCAGCGACAGTACGGTGATGACGGCCTGAAGCACGGGATAATCGCGCGCGCCGACCGCATCGAAGGCCAGCGTGCCGAGGCCCGGCCAGTTGAAGACACGTTCGATGACGACGATACCGCCGAGCAGCCCACCGAATTGCAGGCCGAAATAGGTGATGAGCGGAATGGCGCAGTTGCGCAGCGCATGCTTGTAGAGAACCTTGTTTTCGCTGAGGCCCTTGGCGCGCGCCACCATGATGTATTGCGAGCGCAGCGTATCGAGCATGGCGGTGCGCACGAGGCGGACATTGGTGGCGGTGAGGATGACGCCCATGGTGACAGCGGGCATGATGTAGCTTGCGAAACCGCCCATGCCGCTGGGCGGCAGCCAGCCGAGCGTGATGGAGAACAAGAGCACCAGCATGGTGGCCAGCCAGAAATTCGGGAAGGACAGGCCGACGAGCGAAAAGATGCGGATCACCTGATCGGCCGTCTTGCCGCGCGAGGTCGCCGCCTTGATGCCGAGCGGGATGGAAAGCGCGATCGACACTGCCATCGAGATGAAGGCGAGCAAAAGCGTGGCGGGCAGGGCATCGGCGATGAGGCGCGAGACCGGCGTACTGCCGGTAAAGCTGCGGCCGAAATCGAGCGTCACAAGGCCCTTCAGGAAGCTGAAATATTGCACGAAGAACGGCCGGTCGGTGCCCAGCGCCGCGCGGATGCGCGCCAGATCGTCTTCCGTCATGCTGCCGCCGCCCTGGAACATGGTGACAGCCGGATCGCCGGTGAGGCGAATGGCGAAGGAAACGAGAAGGGTGATGGCGATGACGACAAAAATCGCCTGCAGCAATCGCTTGATGAGGAAACCGGCCACGTTTTTTACCTTGCGAGGAAACGGGGGAAGAGAAATCCGCCTTGCCCGCGAGAGACGGACAAGGCGGCGTGTTCACAGGATTAACCCGCTTATTCGACGGTGACGTCGGTCAGCTTCAGGCGGTTATCCGGCGGTGCGACGAAACCCTTGACCCGCTTGTTGATGCCGTAAATGGCATTGGTGTTGTAAAGCGGGATTTCCAGCGCGCGTTCGGCGGTATAGCTGCCGATTTCCTTGAGGATTTTTTCGCGCGCGGCACGGTCGGTCAGCGGACGCTGGGATTCCAGCAGCTTGTCCAGCTTCTCGTCCTTGTCGTAAGGGTTCCACTTTTCACCGGAGTGGTACATGGAATAGGCCGTGTTGTCGTAATCGAAGGTCCAGCCGCCCCATTTCTGCTGGAACATCGCGCCGGTCTTGCCCTGCGGGATGATGTCGTTCAGCAGAACGTTGGTTTCATAGGGCTTGATGGTGGCGGTGATGCCGACCATGGAGAGGTAGCTGGAAATGACCTGCGCCACTTCGTTCATCGTCGCGTCATTGCCGCGGATATCGATCTGCAGCGCCGCGCCTGCCTTGACGCCGGCTTCCGCAAGCAGCTTTTTCGCGCCTTCCGGATCGTAAGGCAGCGGCTTCAGTTCCGGATCGTAACCGAAGGACAGCGCGCTCTGGAAGCTCGCGATTTCCGATGCCTGGCCGGCAAGGATCGACTTGACGATGGTGCCGCGATCGACGGCCATGATGATCGCCTTGCGCACTTTCGGATCGGCGGTGATGCCGTCGCGGGTGTTGAAACGCAGCGCATCGACCGTCGGGCCGGGCACGCTGACGATCTCAAGCTTGGAATCGCCTTGGATAACCGGGATCATGCCAATCGGGATGGTGGGCGGAATGACGAGATCGACGCGGCCGGCCTGCAATTCGGCAACGGCGGTCGCCGGCTCGGCGATGAAGCGATATTCAAGCTCGGAAAGCTTCGGTGCGCCGCCCCAGTAATCCGGGTTGGCTTCGAGCTTGATATTGGTCTTCGGTGCGTAGGAAACGAATTTGAACGCGCCGGTGCCGACAGGGTTGAGGTTGAAATTATCCTCGCCCTTTTCCTGAATGTATTTCGGCGGAACGATCATGCCGCCATAACCGGCAAGCTTGGTCAGCAGCACCGGATCCGGCGCCTTCAGCTTCATGTCGACGGTGTAGTCATCAATGACATCGACGCTTTCAATGGCGACATAGTTGGAGCGCTGCGGGCCCTTGGCACCCTGTTCGCCAAGAAGGCGCTCGAAGGTGAACTTGACGGCGGCGGCGTTGAAGGGCTCACCATTGTGGAACTTGACGTTCTGGCGCAGCTTGAAGCGGATGCGCTTGCCCTCATCCAGCTCTTCCCAGGATTCGGCAAGGCCGGGCACGACCTTCAGGTCCGGGCCGCGATAGGTCAGGCCATCGAAAATGTTGGTGGCGACGGCAGCCCATTGCACGAGGAAGGTGTCGATCGGATCCCAGCTGCCCGGGTCCTGCGGGCTGGAAATGGTCATCTTGCCGGCGGCGAAAGCCGGTGCGGCGGTAAAGGCCGTGGCGGCCATGGCAAGCGCGACGAACGTTGTCGTCATCCCCTTCTTGATCATTGTCATCTACCTGTTCCTCTTCAGATGGTTGTGGGTCTGGTTGTTATTCAGGCGCTCTTCGCGATGAAGTGGCCTGGATTGATTTCCTCATGGGCGAGAATGGCCGGCTCATCGCCGACACGGCGCACGGGATTGGGAATTTCGCCTTCGATCATGGCGGTGTGGCGCTCAATGGTCGGATCGGCGACCGGCACGGCCGAAAGCAGGCGGCGGGTATAATCATGCGTCGGCGTTTCGAAGACCTGCCGGCGGCTGCCCATTTCCATGATCTGGCCGAGATAAAGCACGGCGACGCGGTGGCTCATCTTTTCCACCACCGCCATGTCATGGCTGATGAAGAGATAAGCGAGACCGCGTTCGGCCTGCAGGTCCATGAACAGATTGATGATCTGCGCCTGAATGGAGACGTCGAGCGCCGAGAGTGCCTCGTCCGCGATGATGAGTTTCGGATCGGAAGCCAGCGCACGGGCAATGCAGACGCGCTGGCGCTGGCCGCCCGAAAACTCGTGCGGATAACGTGCGGCATGTTCGGAGCTGAGGCCCACACGCTCCAGCAATTCATCCACGCGCCGCTTTACTGCCTTCTGATCGTTGATCAAACCGTGGGTGTTGATCGGCTCGGCAATGGAAAAACCGACCGTCTTGCGCGGATCGAGCGAGGCGAAGGGGTCCTGGAAGATATATTGCACTTCCTGGCGCATGCGGAAGCGCTCCGCCGCCGACATCTGCGAATAGCTGCGTCCGTTGAAGGCGATTTCGCCTGATACGGTGGTTTGCAGCTGCTGGATGGTGCGGCCGATGGTGGATTTGCCGGACCCGGATTCGCCCACCAGCGCCAGCGTTTCGCCGGCGTGAATATCGAAGCTTACCTTCTGCACGGCGTTGCAACGGTGCGTCGCCTTGCCGAACAGGTTCTTGCGGATATCGAAGCGGACGAACAGGTCCTTGACCGACAGCAGCGGCTTGGCGTCGTATTTCGCGGTGTTTTGCACGCGTTCCTCGCCGATCACGACCGGCTGGCCGTCCTGCAAGACGGTGAGCGGCAGGCGCTTGGGAAACTCTTCGCCTTCCATGCTGCCGAGGCGCGGAACGGCGGAAAGCAGGGCGCGCGTATAGGGGTGCTGCGGATTGGCGAAGATATCCTTGACCGGACCTTCCTCCACCTTCTTGCCCTTCCACATGACGACCACGTCATCGGCCATTTCCGCCACCACGCCCATATCATGGGTGATGAAGACCATGCCCATGCCGAGTTTCTTCTGCAGGTCGCGCATGATGTTGAGGATCTGCGCCTGAATGGTGACATCCAACGCCGTCGTCGGTTCGTCGGCGATCAAAAGCTTTGGCCGACAGGCGAGCGCCATGGCGATCATCACGCGCTGGCGCATGCCGCCGGAAAGCTGGTGCGGATACCGTTTCAGAAGCTCGGCCGCGTCGGGCAGCCGTACCATTTCGAGGAGTTTCTGCGCTTCCGCAATCGCCGCCTGCTTGCCTGTCTTCTCGTGCAGCATCAGCACTTCGCAGATCTGGTCGCCGATGGTGAAGACGGGGTTGAGCGACGTCATCGGCTCCTGGAAGATCATGGCGATCTCCTTGCCGCGGATCGAGCGCATCTCCTTCTGCGAGGCTTTCAACAGGTCCCTGCCTTCGAACAGGATGCGGCCGGCGGGGTACTTGGCGCCCATCATGTCGGCAAGACGCATGGTGGAAAGCGAGGTGACGGATTTTCCCGACCCGGATTCACCGACGATCGCCACCGTCCTGCCTGCCTCCACGGCAAAGGAAATATCGTCCACGACGCGGCTGTCGCCGAACTCAACGCTCAGGTTTTCAACCGAGAGGAGGGCGTTGCGGTTTGCGGCAGTCATATCAGCGTCTCCGGCTTGGCATGCGCGGAATTTCCGGCGCTGCCATCTGAAATTGGGAAGTGCGAAGGGCGGGGGATAAGGGGGCGGTCTGCGGCGTTGCGCCAGAGAACGGGAATGTCGCAGAGAGGCGCATGACGTCTTACGCCGCCTTGAGGGCGCAATGCGCATCGGTTGCTGTCGGCGGATGCAGATATCGCGATCCTGTGCAGGCTTTTAAAGCAACCCCGTCGGTGCCGGCAAAATGCCTGGCATCGGTTTCGGAATCGATGATGCGCATGAAACTGTATTCCCCACCCTTGTTTTACAAAAAAGCTAACAAAACCGGACAATCATGTCCATAGTGTTGAACAATTTTTGTGTAATGCTCTACAAATACGCAGCTGCATTTATTTTGGGCGTGGGTGCCGGAGATCGATAACGGCTCCGATATATTCGACGCCATCCTCGGGCTTGACCCGAGGATGGCGGAGGAAGGATAAGCGGGCAAATTTTGCCGCGATGTCGAAATGGGAGGCGATTGTATCGCTCCCCGTGTTACAGGGTGAATAAAGAATACCCAAAAAGGATACCGAATATGACGAATAGGACAGGTGCGGTCAGGCTATCCGGCTTCCTGCGTTGTGCATCAATGGAGGATGTCGAACTGGTCGTGCGTCATCTGCCTGAGCATATCCGCCTGACGAGAGCGGAGCCGGGCTGTCTTTCCTTCGAGGTATCTCAGACCGACGATCCGCTGATCTGGCGGGTGGAAGAGCTTTTTATCGATCGGGACGCCTTTGATTTTCACCAGCAGCGGACACGCGCGTCTCAGTGGTTCGTTGCGACCTCCGCCATTCCACGGGACTATGAGATAACGACACTGGCGTGAATGAGGGCCGGCCGAGGAGGCATGCCTGCGGCTGCGGCTCGATTGAATATCGGCGATGCCGGTGGGCAGGCGTCCATGCCTATTCCCGCGGCATGCCGACCGGAGGCGCAAGGCGCCTTTGCGCGGCGATGCGGAAGGGCGCATTCATGGCGCCATAACCGCCATAGGCCCCACGTCTCTCGATGATTTCGAAGAAGAAACCTTCGCCAAAGGTGCGGCTGTATATCTGGAAATATTCGCCGTTGTCGTCGCGGTCGTAGAGAATGCTTGCCGCCCGCAGCGCATCGGAAAATTCCGGCTCCAGCCCGAAGCGCGCCTCGAGGTCGTCGTAATAATTGCGTGAGATGGGCAGTGCCTGAAACCCCCGGGCCCGCAACGCTCCTGCGGTGGCGAAGATATCGCTTGTAGCAAAGGCGATATGCTGGATGCTGGTGCCAAAACCTTCGGCCAAAAATTTGCCGGCGAAAGTCTTGCGATTGTCCGCGCCGTTCATGGTCAGGCGAAAATGCGGTGAAGGCACGCTTTCAATCGCCTGGCTGCGCACCAGCCCGCCGGGATCGACCACATCGACCATCGGCGTGCGGCGGGAGGAAAACAGCGACGTGTAAAACAGAAGCCAGGTCAGCATTTCATCGTAATGCGTTGTTTGCGCAAGATGATCGATACGGGTGAGATGAGCGTCGCCTTTCCCGGTCTGACCTTCTGCCGGCACAAATTCATTGTCCCAGATGGAAGCGAGTGCCGGGGAGCCGTCGAGGAAATAGATAACGCCATTGCCCACACCCTGAATGGCGGGGACGGCGACCTCGCCCGATCGGCGCGGCTCGGCAAAGGTTGGTGCACCGAGCGCTTCCGCACGGGCAAGGGCAGCCTGCGCGTCCGCGACCTTGAGTCCGAAAGCATAGGCATTGGTGCCGTGGATGGAATAGGACGCGCCGGCGAAACTGTCGCCGGTGCCGCCGGTATTGATGACGATACGGATATCGCCCTGTGTATGGAGATCAACGTCACGGTTGCGATGCCTTGCGGTTTTTTCAAAGCCGAGCGTGGCGAGCAGCGCTTCCAGATTTGCCTTTTCTTCGGGTGCAGTGGTGAATTCGACGAATTCCACGCCTTGTGTCTCGACCCGTTCGGGCATGGCGGGCACATCGATGCGGATATCCGGCTCGAGGCGGCGCACCTGATCCATGAGGTTGACCAGCGAACGGTGGCCATCTTCGGCAAGCAGGCGGGCCGAGCCGCCGCGGAACTGGTCGTTGAAGATTTCGAGCGACAGCGGGCCGCTATAGCCGGTGGCGGCGACAGCGCGCATGAAATCCACGACAGGCAGATCGCCTTCGCCCGGCATGTTGCGGAAATGGCGGCTCCAGTAGAGCAGGTCCATGTCGATCAGCGGCGCATCGGCCAGCTGCACGATGAAGATCTTGTCGCCGGGAATGGAGCGGATCGAATTCGGATCGATCTTGCGCGACAGCGTGTGGAAACTATCGAGAATGATGCCGACATTGGCGTGATCGGCGCGGCGCACCACCTCCCAGGCATCGCGGTGATCGCTGATATGGCGACCCCAGGCCAGCGCCTCGTAACCGACGCGCACGCCATGTTTGGCCGCAAGTTCCCCCAGTTGCTGGAAATCGGCGGCGGCGCGGTCGATGCCGCCGAGCGAGACCGGCGAGACATTGGAGCAGATCAGCATCAGATCGGTGCCGAGCTCGCCCATGATGTCAAATTTCCGCTCGGCACGCTCGAAGGCGCGGGCGCGGTGCGGTTCCGGCATGCCTTCAAAATCGCGGAATGGCTGGAACAGGGTAATGTCCAGCCCGTGATCGGCCACCAACGCCTTTACCTCGCGCGGGGAGGCGTCATAGGTCAGGAAATCGTTTTCGAAAATTTCCACGCCGGTAAAACCGGCCTTGGCGATGGCGGCCAGTTTTTCGGGAAATTCGCCGCTGATCGATACGGTTGCAATGGATGTGCGCATTGGCATGCTGTGTCTGCCTGTGTCATAGCTCGCCATATTGCCTTCCTTTTCAGCCTTATGTACTGATTGGTTAATAATCAGGGCGTGGCGACAGGCCAGCCGCCCCACCGATGGAATGGATCATGACCAAAAGCGCGACTTCGAACGGAACCCGAGACAGCCGGCAGGCGAAGCGCGATCCGGAGGGGGTTCGCCGCGACATTCTTTCGGTGGCCATGGAAGAGTTTTCGCAGAACGGCCTTTCCGGCGCCCGCATCGATGAAATCGCTGCCCGCACGCGCACGTCCAAGCGCATGATCTATTATTATTTCAGCGATAAGGAGAGCCTTTACCAGCGCGTGCTTGAGGAAGCCTATGCCAAGGTGCGCGGCGGCGAGAGCGATCTGGAGCTCGACGACCTTGAGCCGGCTGCGGCGCTCGACAAGCTCTGTCGGTTCACCTTCGACCACCACCGTCGCAATCCGGCCTTCATCCGCATGGTGATGATCGAAAACATCCATCACGGCCGACATATGCAATCGTCGGAGACGATCCGTCAGCTCAACAGGCCGGCCATCGACGCGCTGGAAAGCGTGCTGCTGCGCGGGCAGAAGCGCGGCATCTTCCGTAACGGCATCGATGCGCTGGAGCTGCACTGGCAGATCAGCGCGCTGTCTTTTTTCAACGTCTCGAACGTCGCGACCTTCTCGTTCATCTTCGGCGATAATCTGTTCACCGATGAGGGGCAGGACACACTGTCGCGGCATGTCAGCGACATGGTGCTGCGTTATGTGCTGACGCCCGGTCATATCACGACGATCGGGAAAGACGGTTGATCAGGTGGCGTAAAGCCACCTCATAACCTTCGACGCCGAGCCCGGCGATCACGCCTTCGGCGCGGGTCGAGACATAGGAATGGTGGCGGAAAACCTCGCGTTTGTGGATGTTGGAAATATGGACCTCGATGACAGGCGCTTCGAAGGCGTTCAGCGCGTCGAGGATCGCCACTGACGTGTGGGTAAAGGCACCGGGATTGATGGCTATGCCTGATGATTTGCCCCGCGCTTCGTGAATCCAGTCGATCAACTCATATTCGCGGTTGCTCTGGGCAAAGAACAGTTCGTGGCCGGCGGCTTCGGCTATCCCACGGCAATTGGCTTCGATATCGGCCAGGGTCTCATAGCCATAGATTTCCGGCTGGCGCTGGCCGAGCAGGTTGAGGTTCGGGCCATTGAGGATGGTGAAAAGGCTCATGCCACACCCTCAGCCATGCAAAGTTCGGTGAAATGCGCCGTCATGCGCTGTGCATCCGGCTCGCGACCGCAGAAGAGGCGGAATGCGCCGACGGCCTGAAACACCGTCATGCCGCCGCCCGGCAGGGTGCGACAGCCCTTTTTCGCCGCCGTCGCCAGAAGTTCGGTGACGAGCGGCATATAGACGATATCGGCTACCCAGTGCCGCTGTTCGATGAGATCGGCTGAAACCGGCATGCCGGGATGGGCGGGCATGCCCATCGGGGTGGCATGGATGAGACCATCGGCGAAGGGCAGGGAGGCGGACGGGTCCTCAACGGCAAAGGCGCGGCCTTCGCCGAAGCGGGCATTGAGCTCGAGAGCCAGTCGCTCGGCCCTTTCGAACTCGCGGTCGAATATGTCGAGGCGAGCGATATCAAGCTTCAGCGCGGCATGCGCCACCGCAACACCCGCCCCACCCGCGCCGACGAGCAGCGCGCGATCCCGCTTCGCATCCGGCAAGCCACGTACGAAGCTTTCGTAAAAACCGTACCAGTCGGTATTGTGGCCGATGCGGCGACCGTCCTTGAAGGCGACGGTGTTGACCGCGCCCAGCATGCGGGCATCTTCCGACAATTCATGCAGGTGCGGAATGACCGCCTGCTTGAATGGGTGGGTGATGTTGGTGCCGGCAAAACCGCGCGCTTCCAACTCGTCGAGCAGGGCGGGGAGGGCGCTGGCCGGGAGCTTGCGGGCAGTGACATCCACCAGCTCATAGGAATAATCGAGGCCATGGGCAGCCCCTTCGCGCATATGCAGCGCGGGCGATTTGGAAAGCTGGATATCGGCGCCAATCAGGCCGACCTTGAAAGCGGTTTTATCTGTCATGATCCGGTGTCGTTCGTCGGTTCGGGGCGGGCTCCGCCTGCCTTCGGGTTGCTGGCGGGGTACTAAACCCCTCCTTCGTCATCCTCGTCCTCGGGTTAGACCCGAGGATTGATCATCCGCTGAAACTCATGGGTCCTCGGGGGCGAGCCCGAGGATGACGTCGTGTATGTCGAGAGGTCGCCACATGTCCGAGGGCA
This sequence comes from Agrobacterium sp. GW821-FHT14E08, assembly GCF_058803865.1. NCBI lineage: Bacteria > Pseudomonadati > Pseudomonadota > Alphaproteobacteria > Hyphomicrobiales > Rhizobiaceae > Agrobacterium > Agrobacterium sp. GW821-FHT14E08. The sequence goes on from NZ_JBXAPJ010000004.1 coordinate 52,904, forward strand.
GACAGGCGAGCCTCAATGGTGGGCGAGAATTTCGCCGAGGAAGGTACGGGTGCGCTGGTGCTTGGGATCGCTGAAGAATTCTTCCGGCGGGCCTTCCTCGATGATCTCGCCTTCCGACATGAAGACCACGCGGTCGGCCACCTGCCGGGCGAAGCCCATTTCATGGGTCACGCAGATCATCGTCATGCCGTCACGGGCAAGCCCGATCATGGTGTCGAGCACTTCCTTCACCATTTCCGGATCGAGCGCCGAGGTCGGCTCGTCAAACAGCATGGCTTTCGGCTCCATGCACAGTGCCCGGGCAATCGCCGCGCGCTGCTGCTGGCCGCCGGAAAGCTGGGCCGGGTATTTATCGGCCTGATTGAGAATGCGCACGCGCTCGAGATATTTGCGCGCCGTCGCCTCCGCATCGGCTTTGGACAAGCCCTTCACCCGCATTGGCGCCAGCGTGCAGTTTTCCATGATTGTCTTGTGCGGGAAGAGATTAAAGCTCTGGAACACCATGCCCACCTCGCGGCGAACCGCATCGATGGCGCGGCTCGAATCCGAAAGCGTGGTCCCTTCGACCGTGATCTTGCCCTCCTGGATTTCCTCCAGATGGTTGATGCAGCGGATCAGGGTGGATTTTCCCGAACCGGACGGGCCGCAAAGGACGATTTTTTCACCCTTGCGAACCGTCATGTCGATATTCTTTAGCGCGTGGAAGGCTCCATACCACTTTCCGACCCCTTGAAGGGCGATAAGCGGAACCTCGGCAGTGGCGGATTGCGGCATGGAAACCTCCTGCTTATTTCACGGTGAAGGGGATGTCGGGCAGGCTGTCCGGGAAGGCCGGAACGTCGCGCTTCATCCACTTGTCGTAGATCTTGGCCAGCTGGCCGTCGGACTTGATCTTGTCGAGGAAGGCGTTGACGGTCTCGTTCCAGTCCTTTTCACCCGGACGCGTGCCGGCGCCGTTATAGAGCGTCGTCAGATCGAACTTCGGCTCGTATTTGCCTTCGGCCGCCTTGTTCAGACGGTCGCCATAAAACTGGTTGCCGCCGACAACCTCGACCTGGCCGGAGATGAGCGCCTGAATATTGGCGGCGTCATCATCAAAGCGCAGGATATTGGCCTTCGAGCCAGCGCCTGCGGTGATCGAGGTGTCCATCGCGCTCGACTTCGGCACGCCGACGGAAACACCGGTCAGATCGTCATAGCCGGCGATTTTCTTGTCTTTGGGGCCGTAGACGGAAAGAACATTGCCGGCATAGGGCTTGGAATATTGAATGGTCTTGGCGCGTTCGGCGGTCATGCCCATGGTTGCGAAAAGCAGGTCGACCTTGCCGGTCAGAAGGGCGGGAATACGGTTTGCCACGGCAAGCGGCACGAATTCGACCTTGACGCCGAGATAGTCGGCAAAGGCCTTGCCGATATCGGCATCGAGACCATCCTGCACGCCGCTGGAATTGACGAAGCCCCATGGCGAATTGTCACCCTGAATGCCGATGACGACCTTGCCCTTGGCCTTGGCCTCTTCCACCGTGCCAGCGAAAGCATCGACCGGCGCGACAAAGGGCAGGGCGACGGTTGCTGCGGCAAGCGCGAGCAGGGTGCGACGTGAGAATTTCATAGTTCTGGTTTTCATCTTTTGCTCCTCCTTACAAAGCTGATGAGATGGTCGTGACATTTAGCGGGATGCGGCCTGCAGCCGCTTTTCGACACCGGCGCCCCACAGGGAAAGCGGCCAGCAGATCAGGAAATAGATGATGCCGACGATGGCGAAGACGGTGAGCGGGCGGAACGTCTGGTTGGAGACGATCTGGCCGGCACGGGACAGCTCAACGAAGCCGACGATGGCCGCAAGCGAGGTGCCCTTGATGAGCTGCACCAGAAAACCGATGGTGGCGGGCAGCGAAATCTTGAAGGCCTGTGGCAGGATCACATCCTTCATGCGGGAGACATAATGCAGGCCGAGCGCATTGGCGGCTTCCGTCTGGCCCTTCGGCACGGCCTGAATGCCACCCCGCCAGATTTCACCGAGAAAGGCGCTGGCATGCAGCGTGAAGGCGATGGCGACGGCAATCCAGGCGTCGACATTGAGGCCAGCCAGCGCCACGCCGTAATAAACCACGAAAAGCTGCATCAGGAGCGGCGTGCCCTGAAACACGGCGATATAACCGGTGCTGGCGCGCTGGATCGCAGGGCTTTCGGCAACGCGGGCAAGCGCCACGCAAAGCCCGAAGACGCCGCCGCCGATGAAGCCGATCACGGTCAGCGCAAGCGTCCATTTCAGGCCTTGCAGCAGGAAGAAGAATTCGTTGGGACCGATGGATTCCATTGTCTTTTCCTCACTTGACCGGATAGCTGAACGATGCGCGGGAGATGAGCGAGAAAATGCCCATCATTAGCGAGGAAATGACCAGATAGAGCAGCGTGATCGAGAAATAGACCTCGAAGGACCGGAAGGTGTCCGCCTCGATCTTCTGGGCCACTGACGTCAGTTCGTAAGCGGCGATCGAGGTACAGACCGAGGTGGTCAGCGTCAGCATGATGAACTGGCTGGTGAGCGACGGATAGACCGCGCGCAGCGCCGGCTTCAGAATGATATGGCGGAATATCTGTGACCGGTGCAGGCCGAGCGCGAGGCCCGCTTCCACCTGGCCCTTGGGAATGGAATCCACACCGCCGCGAATGATTTCAATAGCATAGGCGCCGCCGTTCAGGGCGAGCGCAATGATGGCGGTGACGGTGGGGTTAAGCTTGATGCCGATCTGCGGCAGGGCGAAGAAGATGAAGAATATCTGCACCAGAAACGGCGTGTTGCGGATCGTCTCGACAAAGCCGATGACCAGGCCGCGCAGCAGCTTGAACCGCGAACGGCGGGCGACGACGCCGAGAACCCCAATGACGGTGGCGAGCGACATGCCGGCTATAGCAAGGCCGATCGTTGCCAGACAGGCCAAAAGCAGCTCGGGCAGGCGGTCTATGACCGCCGAAAAATCGAGACTGTAAGACATTCTTCCTCCCAACCCCATCGGGTCCGAACAGGCGTTTCGCCTTGCTCGCATCGCTCTGGAAACCTTGTGGCCCCAAAGCCCTCCATTTGTTTTGTCCCGCTGCGGAAGCTCTTTTTCCTCTTCCCCAGCAGGTCTTAACGTGAATGTTTGTACCAGTTAGTTCATTTTTGTGTCAAGCGCTTCACTCGGTTAAAAACAGCCTCAAAGCGGTTTTTTCTGTATTTTCTTCTTTTAAGAAAGTTGTTTTATATCAATAGCTAAAGCGAAAAATCGCAAGCGGTTTCGACGCGCGGAAGCGTTGCCTCGGTTCCACCATGAGCATGCCAGGGGGCTGTTCTTTTTTGAAAACCGTCCGGCCCTTCGGCTAGCTTTCGTCAGCCCCCAGCCTGTCTATCTGCGCTGCGAGCCTTTCGGCGACCAGCAGTGAAGTTCCGGTTGCGGTCACCATTTGCGGCAGCGTCAGCCATTCCAGCATCCAGCCCGCGCCGGATCGTTCCTGTTCGTGGACGAGGGACTGGTGAAGTGCTGAAATCTGCACGGCGTTGAAGCGGGCAAGCGTTACCAGCGTTTCCGCATTGACCGGGTTCTGCTTGTGCGGCATGGCCGATGAACCGCCGCCGCCGGAGAGGCGGATTTCGCTGCCGAGTTCGGCCATCAACGCAATATCCTGTCCGAACTTGCCAAGCGTTCCGGTGACGAGCGACAGCAGATTAGCAAATTCAGCGATACCGTCTCTCTGATTGTGCCATTGCGGCCTGTCGGCAAGGCCGAGCCGCTTTGCGAGATCGGCGCGGACCGCGCCCGCGTTGTCGCCGAGCTTTTCCAGCGTGCCGGCCGCGCCGCCAAATTGCAGGACAAAGCCATTCTGGGCGAAGGTCTCTAGCCGCAACAGATGGCGTTCCAGCGGCGCGATCCAGCCCGCCGCCCGGTCGGCAACGGTGATACCGATGGCGGCCTGCATGCGTGTATAACCTGTCAGCGGCTTGTGGCCGTCGCGCGAAGCGAGGTCACCCAGCGTATCGATGAGGTGACCGAGGCGGATGGCGATGATTTCTGCCGCCATCTTCAGCCGCAGCATCAGGCTGGTATCGATGACATCCTGGCTGGTCGCGCCGAAATGCACCTTGTCCGCCGCCCGACCGGCGACCGCCGCCCGCATCTGCCGGATGAGTTCCGGAACCACGACGCCATCCTTTGCGACGCCATGGCGAAGTGAGATCATATCGGCGGCAAATTCTGAAAGCCCCGAAACGATGGCTTCCGCCACATCATCCGCAAAGATACCGGCCTCCGCTTCCGCCCGCGCCAGTGCCGTCTCGAAACGGACCATGGCGTCGATATCCGCTCTCGCCGAAAACAGTTCGACGATCTCGCTGTCGCCGAAAAGGCCGGACAGAAACGGATGTTCGAAGGGAGAAAGGCTCATTTCAGGTTTCGCTTTCGCTCAGATATCGAAAAACACCGTCTCGCCTTCGCCCTGGAGGCGGATATCGAAACGATAGATGTTTCCCTCTTCCTTCGTGGCAACAAGCGTGGCGATGCGGCTTTTCTGTTCCACGCGGGCAAGAACCGGATCGGCCGCATTGGCAGCCTCTTCCTCCGGGAAATACATGCGGGTCTGCAGGCCGATATTGATGCCGCGCGCCACGATCCAGAAGGTGATGTGCGGCGCCATCGGTCGGCCATCCCGGAACGGCACCGTGCCCGGCTTGATGGTTTCGAAGATGAATTCACCGGTATCCATGTCACCCGGCGAGCGGCCCCAGCCGTTGAAATTCGGATCGGCCTTGCCGCGCGTTTCGCTCGGGCTGTTGTAATAACCGTCCGTATCCGCCTGCCAGATTTCGATCAGGGCGTCCTTCAGCGGCATGCCCGCGCCGTCGTACACCGTGCCGCGCACGCTGATACGCTCACCACGGGCCCTGTCGTTATAGAGCGCGCCGGAGCCGAGATCCTTTTCGAATACGCCTTCGATGCCGACGAAATTGGGCGTGCAGCCGATGTGGACATAGGGGCCTGCCGTCTGCGAGGCGGTCTCTTTGAAGTAGTTGAGCGGCTGAACCATGATCAGTTGCCCTCCATGCGGTTTTCGAACAGGGTCGAGCGGCGACCACGCAGAACGATGTCGAACTTATAGGCCAGCATGTCCATGGGCAGCGTCGCATTCATGTCCAGCGGCGCGATCAGTCTTCGGATCGCATCCTCATCCGGAATGGTTTTGACGATCGGACATTTCCAGATCAGCGGATCGCCCTCAAAATACATCTGGGTGATCAGCCGCTGGGCAAAACCATGGCCGAAGACTGAGAAATGGATATGGGCCGGGCGCCAGTCATTGACGCCGTTCGGCCAGGGGTAAGCGCCGGGCTGGATGGTCTTGAACCAGTAATAACCGTTCTCATCGGTGATCGTGCGGCCGACGCCGCCGAAATTCGGATCGATGGCGGCAAGATAGCTTTCTTTCTTGTGGCGGTAGCGCCCGCCGGCATTGGCCTGCCAGAATTCCACCAGTGCGCCATCCACACCGCGGCCGCGCTCATCCAGCACCCGGCCATGCACAAGAAGGCGCGGGCCGACGGGCATTTCGCCGGGGCGGGCATAGTTGAGGATGAGGTCGTTATCCAGCGGGTTCAGCATGCCGTGTCCGAAGACTGGGCCGGTGATCTCGCTTTTGGTGCCTTCGAGCGAAATCAGCGCGCGCTGGGGCGAGCGCAGGATCGAGGTCTTGTAACCGGGCGAATAGGGCAGCGGATGGATATTGCGGTCGCGTGCGAAGAACGGTCCTGTTTCGGGTGGCTGGTTGCTCATTTTGTCTCCTCCCCATCGCCAGAATTATCGGGGGAACTATCGGCTTTCATGCTGGCCAGGGCAAGCTTGGCGATCTTGAAAGCGTGGTTGGCGGCGGGCACGCCGGCATAGATCGCCACATGCAGCAGCGCCTCGCGAATATCCGCCTCTGTCGCGCCGGTATTGATGGTGGCACGCACATGCATGGCAAGTTCCTCATCCTGCCCGAGTGCGGCGAGCAGAGCGATGGTGACCATCGAACGCTCGCGCTTCGTCCAGTGGTTGCCGGACCAGACCGATCCCCACGCCGCTTCGGTGATGAGCTGCTGAAAAGGCTGGTCGAACCCGGTCGTCACCGTCTGCGCGCGGTCCACATGGGCATCGCCGAGCACAGCGCGGCGCGTTTTCATGCCCTGCTCGAATCTGTCGTTCTTGTCGATATTTTCCGCCATCTGTCAGTGCTCCGGCAAGGTCTTCAGAAAAATTGAGGCCGCCTGTGTGTAGGCGAGCGGCTGTTCAAGGCAGGGGATGTGGCCACAGCTGCCGATGGTGACGAAGCGGCTGGCGGGAATGAGACCCGCCAGCGACCGAACCAGCGCGGGCGGGGTCGAACCGTCCTGATCGCCCGCCACACACAATGTGGGAACCGCGATAAGGCCCGCCTCTTTCGTGAAATCCGCATCGCGAATGGCGGCGCAGGTGCCGCTGTAGCCGGCTTCCGGCTGTTGCGACAGCATGTTGCGCGCGCCCGCATAAGCCGCATTGTCCGGCTGACGGAAGGCGGGTGTGAACCAGCGCTCCATGACTGGATCGACCAGCGAGGCAAGGCCGTCAGCGGCGATCTTGTCGATGCGCGCATTCCACATCTCGGCGGTGCCGATTTTGTGGGCGGTGTTGCTGAGTATCAAGGCGCGGACGAGATCGGGGCGGCGGGCATAAAGCCCCTGGGCGATCAGGCCGCCGACCGACAATCCCCAGATGATCGCGCTTTTGACGCCGAGATGATCGAGAAGCGCGATCAGATCATCGGCATGATCCTCAACTGAATAGGGGGAGGTGCCGATGTCGGAAAGCCCGTGGCCGCGTTTGTCGTGCAGGACAAAAGCATAATCATCGCCGAGTGCTTCGATCACCGCATCCCAGATGCGGAAGTCGGTGCCCAGCGAATTGATGAAGGCGATGACCGGCTTGCCGCTTTCCAATCCGTGCGCACGGTAATGGATCGCGTTTTCGCCACAGCGCAGAAAATGCATGATGTGCTCCTCCCGCCGCGGATATTGCAAGCGCGTTCCGGTTAAGTAAAATGACATTATCGATGAAAATCATAACCCATGGATTATATGAGCGATGGTCGATCAACGCATCAAGTTCCGGCATCTTCAGACCTTCGTGGAGGTGGCGCGGCAGAAAAGTGTCATCCGCGCCGCCGAAATCCTGCATGTCAGCCAGCCAGCGGTGACGAAAACCATCCGCGAACTGGAGGAAATCCTCGGTGTCTCGCTGTTTGATCGCGAGGGACGCGGCATCCGCATCAGCCGTTATGGCGAGGTGTTCCTGCGCCATGCGGGAGCGACGATGACGGCGCTGCGGCAGGCGGTTGATTCGGTCTCGCAGGAGGCCGCGCGCGCTGGTCCTCCCGTCCGGGTTGGCGCATTGCCGACTGTTTCCGTCAGGATCATGCCGAAGGCGATGGCGGGGTTTCTCGCGGAAAAAACCGGCAGCCCCGTCAAGATCGTCACCGGTGAAAACGCGGTGCTGCTGGAACAGTTGCGGGTCGGCGATCTGGACCTCGTCGTCGGGCGTCTGGCCGCGCCGCAGAAAATGACGGGCTTCTCCTTCGAGCACCTCTATTCAGAAAAGGTACGGTTCGTGGTGCGTGCCGGCCATCCGCTGCTGTCTAACGGCGTTTCGGTTTTCGACCGGCTTCACGAGTTTCCCGTGCTGATGCCGACACGGCAATCGGTGATCGGCCCCATCGTCGAACAGTTCCTGATCGCCAATGGCGTGCCGGCGCTGCCGATCCGTATCGAGACCGTGTCGGATGCCTTCGGCCGGGCATATCTGCGCACCAGCGATGCTGTGTGGATCATTTCGGAAGGCGTGATCGCCGCTGACGTGGCAGACGGCATTCTGGCAATCCTGCCGGTTGATACCGGCGATACCAGCGGCCCGGTGGGGCTGACGGTCAGGGCCGATACCCAGCCGTCATTGCCCCTGTCGCTGTTGATGCAGGCCATTCGCGAAACCGCGAGTGAGTTGCTGGATGGGAGGGCTGAAGGCTGAATACACTCTCGACGTCATCCTCGGCCTTGTGCCGAGGATCTAATCACGTTGAGTAAAATCAAAACGTTGCAGATCCTCGGGTCAGGCTCGAGGATGACGTCGACGCAAATGGCGTGGCTCCTAATAAGGAAGCCCGACATAATTTTCCGCAAGAGCCGTGGAGGCGGCGCGGGAGTGGACGAGGTAATCGAGTTCCGCCTCTTGGATGCGCTGGCCAAAGTCGCCGGTATCGGGAAAACGATGCATCATCGTCGTCATCCACCAGGAAAAACGCACGGCCTTCCAGACGCGGGAGAGCGCCTTCTGAGAATAGAAATCGATGCCCGCCTCTGACCGGTCACGGTAGAACTCGATCAGCGCTTCGCTCAGATAATGCACATCGCTGGCGGCAAGGTTGAGACCCTTGGCGCCGGTCGGCGGCACGATATGGGCGGCATCGCCGGCCAGAAACAGCCGTCCGAACCGCATCGGTTCGCAGACGAAGGACCGGAGCGGGGCGATGGATTTTTCGAAGGATTGGCCCGTCACCATGGCATCGGCATGGTTTTCCGGCAGGCGGCGGCGGATTTCATCCCAGAAGCGCTCGTCGCTCCAGTCCTCCGGCCGGTCTTCCAGCGAACATTGAATGTAATAGCGGCTGCGGGTGTGCGAGCGCATGGAACAGAGTGCGAAACCACGCGGGTGGTTGGCATAGATGAGCTCGTGGTTGACGGGCGGCACATCGGCCAAAATGCCGAGCCAGCCGAAAGGGTAGACCTTCTCGAATTCCTTGATCGCGCCCTGAGGCACCGATTTGCGGCTGACGCCATGGAAGCCGTCGCAACCGGCGATAAAATCGCAATCGATCCGGTGGGTTACGCCGTTTTTTTCATAGGTGACATAGGGGCTCGCACCATCGAAATCATGCGGCTCGACATTCGATGCCTCATAGATCGTCGAAAGCCCCGCCTTTTCGCGCGCATCCATCAGGTCATGCGTTACCTCAGTCTGGCCATAAACCATCACCTGGCTGCCGCCGGTGAGGTCGAAGAGATCGATACGGTGGTCGCGCCCGTCGAAGGTCAGCGAAAAACCCTCATGCGGCAGGCCCTCTTTGCGCAGGCGTTTGTCAGCGCCAACCTTCTCCAGAAGGTTGACAGTGCCTTCTTCCAGCACGCCGGCGCGGACGCGGCCGAGGATATAGTCCTTGCCGGCGCGGTCGAGAATGACGGTGTCGATGCCTTCTTTGGCAAGCAGCTGGCCGAGAAGCAGGCCTGAGGGGCCGGAGCCGATGATGACGACTTTTGTGCGCATTGTTTCCTCCCGGAATTGTCTCCTGTCAGGAAATTGACCAAGGCGGCTCACAAGCTCAATGGACTTTCTGATCCGTAAATTGCACAATTCGACCACGATGCTGGGAGGCGGGTTCATATGCGGGTTGTGGCCAGTGAAGGGCTATATGGCGAAGAAACGTTACAAGGCACTGATTTTCGTTTTCATTGCGAGACGCTTTTTTCGCGAAGCAGCCTGCATCGCTTCGAAATCAGTCTTCATCGTCATTCGGCGTTTCTGCAAATCTTGTACATTTGGGGCGGCGAGGGCGATGCGCTGCTGGACGGCCGCATCGAGGCCATCCGTCCGCCGGTGGCGATTGTCGTGCCGCCGGGTTTCGAACACGGTTTTCGGTTTTCGCGTGATATTGGCGGGGTGATCGTCACGGTGCTGCCCGGTGCCCTTCCCGCATCCGTGCAGGCGCTGCTGCTCCGAAATTTCCAGCAGCCGGTCCTGTTGCCATTACAGGGCTTCACGGATGGCGATCGGCTGCGCAGCGGCTTCGAACATATTTCCGGGGAATATGAGGCTCGCGAAATCGGCCGCGACGCCATGATCGAGGGCCAACTGGCCTCCGTCGTCACGCTTCTGGCGCGGGCGATGCGGCCCCTGATGGAAAGCTCTGGTGAAGGGCTTGCGGAGCGGCGCTTCGAATTATTGCTGTCGCTGATCGCCAGGCATATTCGCGAGCCGCGCAAGGCGGAATTTTATGCGCAGAAGCTCGGCCTTTCCGAGACACATCTCAACCGCCTCGTCCGTTCCGTTTGCGGCCTCAGCCTGCAACGGCTTGTCGCCAGGCGCCAGATCGAGATCGCGCAGCAGGAGCTGATCTTCACGGTCTCCACCGTGCAGATGATCGCGGAAGGGCTCGGTTTCGCCGATCCCGCTTATTTCAATCGCTTTTTCAAGCGGGAGACCGGCATGACGCCACGCGCCTGGCGGCTTGCGGAACAGCGGAAAATGGGGGATTCCGGCATGCGGCAGATGCTGCCTCAGACGAGCATTCTTCCCAGCTCCCGCTGAACGGCGAGAAGTGCTGGCAGATAACGTTCCACCAGATCGTCCATCGAGGCGACGGAGGCGGCAAGCCCGACATTGAGTGCTGCGACCGTCTGCCCGCGCACGGTTTTTAGCGGCACGGCGATGGAACGGAGGCCAACCTCCACCTCCTGATCGATCAGGGCATAACCACGATTGCCGGTCGCCTCGATTTCGGCAAGCAGCGCATCCATGGCAATGATCGTCTTTTCCGTGCGCGCCACCCGCTTTGAGCTTTCAAGAATTTCCCGCTGCCGCTCCGGTGTTTGAACCGAGAGGAGAACGCGACCCATCGATGTGCAATAGGCGGGCAGGCGCGATCCCGGCATCAGGGCGATGGACATGACGCGCTGCTGGGCGGCGCGCGCCACATAGACGATTTCAGTCTCATCCAGAATGGAGACGGAGGTGCTTTGGCCGATCTCTTCCGACAGACGATCCAGAAGCGGTTGGACGATGCGCGGCAGCGGCATGGTGGCGAGGCAGCCGGTGCCGAGCCGCAGCACCTTTGGCGTGACGGTGAAGAACTTGCCGTCATAGGCGGCGTAACCCAGCTCTGAAAGCGTCAGCAGGCAACGCCGCGTGGTGGCGCGGTCAAGGCCTGCAATATCAGCCGCATCGGAAATGGAGAGGCGCGGACGCTCGGCGCTGAAGGCTTCGATAACCTTCAGTCCCTTGGCGAGACCGCCCATCATGTCTCTTTCATTGATGGCCATGTCGCGGCTCCATTTGTGCGATATAAGAACAAAAATCATATAACGCACAAAATCCTTGCCGTCGAGCCGGTTTCGGATTTACCTCTGGGGCCACGCAGCCTTGGCGGTTCCATCCGCTCGGCTGGATGGAGGTTTGACATGGACAAGACAATCAACAGTGCGGCCGAGGCCATTTCTGGTATCGGCGACGGCGCGACTGTCATGATCGGCGGTTTTGGCGGCTCCGGTGCGCCCATCGAGCTGATCCACGCGCTGATCGACAGGGGACCGAAGAACCTGACGGTCATCAACAACAATGCGGGTAACGGCCGCATCGGCATTGCCGCCATGATCGATGCCGGCATGGTCAGAAAGATGATCTGCTCCTTCCCACGCTCGTCAGACCCCCGCGCTTTTACCGACAGGTATCTGGCCGGTGAAATCGAGCTGGAACTGGTGCCGCAGGGCACGCTTGCCGAGCGCATCCGTGCCGGCGGCGCCGGCATTCCGGCGTTTTACACCCCGACCGCCTTCGGCACCGAGCTTGCCAATGGCAAGCCCATCGCCGAGTTCGACGGCCGCTCTTACGTGCAGGAACGCTGGCTGAAGGCGGATTTCGCCATCGTCAAGGCCGAGCTCGGCGATACCTATGGCAACCTCACCTACAACAAGGCGGGGCGCAATTTTAACCCGCTGATGTGCATGGCCGCGAAAACCACCATCGCCCAGGTCTCGAAGATCGTCGCCGCCGGCGAGATTGATCCGGAGCATGTCGTCACCCCCGGCATTTTTGTGAACGGCGTCGTGGAAATCCCCGATCCGCAACAGGAAGAAGTCCTCATTCGCGCGGGAGTAGCCTACGCATGACCCAGACAATCGACACACGCGACGATATCAAACTTTCCAACGCCCAGATCGCCTGGCGCGCGGCGCAGGACATCGAGGATGGCGCTTACGTCAATCTCGGCATTGGCTTTCCCGAAATGGTGGCGCGTTACCAGCCGCCCGGCCGTCAGGCCATCTTCCATACCGAAAACGGCATCCTGAATTTCGGTGAGGCTCCGCCCGAGGGCGAGGAGGACTGGAACCTCATCAATGCCGGCAAGAAGGCGGTGACGCTGAAGCCGGGCGCCTCCTTCTTCCACCATGCCGACAGCTTCGCCATGGTGCGCGGCGGGCATCTGGATGTGGCTATCCTCGGCGCCTATCAGGTGGCGCAGAACGGCGATCTCGCCAATTGGCGCGTCGGCTCCAAAGGCGTGCCGGCCGTCGGCGGCGCCATGGATCTGGTGCATGGCGCCAAGCAGGTCTTCGTCATCACCGAACATGTGACCAAGAATGGCGAACCGAAGCTGGTGGAGAAATGCGCCTTTCCGCTGACCGGCGTTGGCTGCATCACCCGCATCTATACCAGCCATGCGGTCATCGACGTGGTGGATGGTCGCTTTGTGCTGCGCGAAAAACTGGCTGACATGAGCTTCGATGAATTGCAGGCCATGACCGGAGCGCCTCTGGCGGTCGATGGCGCGGTCGCCGATCTCGTCGCCCCGGAACTGTAAGGAAAATACCGATGACCGACGCATTCATCTGCGATTATATCCGCACGCCCATCGGCCGCTTCGGCGGCGCGCTTTCCTCCGTGCGGGCCGATGACCTCGGCGCGGTGCCGCTGAAGGCGCTTGTCGAGCGCAACCCCTCCGTCGATTGGGAAGCCGTCGAGGACGTGATATTCGGCTGCGCCAATCAGGCGGGCGAGGATAACCGCAATGTGTCGCGCATGTCGCTGCTGCTGGCCGGCCTGCCGGTCTCGGTAACCGGAACCACCATCAACCGGCTGTGCGGCTCGGGTATGGATGCCGTCATTGCCGCTGCCCGCGCCATCAAATCGGGCGAAGCGGAACTGATGATCGCCGGTGGCGTCGAAAGCATGAGCCGTGCGCCCTTCGTCCTGCCGAAGGCGGAAAGCGCCTTTTCGCGCAATGCCGAAATCTACGACACCACCATCGGCTGGCGTTTCGTCAACCCGCTGATGAAGGCGCAATATGGCGTCGATTCCATGCCGGAGACCGGCGATAACGTCGCCGTTGACTATCAGGTCTCCCGCGATGATCAGGACGCCTTTGCCGTTCGCAGCCAGAATAAGGCCGCTGAAGCGCAGGCCAATGGTCGCCTCGATAAGGAAATCGTCCCGGTAACGATCCCGCAGCGCAAGGGCGATCCGCTGGTGGTATCGAAAGACGAACATCCGCGCGCCACCAGCCTTGAAGCCCTTGCCAAACTGAAGCCGGTGAACAAACGCGACGGCGCAACCGTGACGGCGGGCAATGCATCCGGCGTTAACGATGGTGCTGCCGCGCTGATCATCGCTTCGGCTGAGGCCGCGAAGAAATACGGCCTGACGCCGATTGCCCGTATTCTTGGCGGCGCAACTGCCGGCGTTCCGCCACGTGTCATGGGCATCGGGCCGGCGCCGGCTTCGGCGCGGCTGCTGGCACGGCTGGGGCTGAAGCAGGAACAGCTCGACGTGATCGAATTGAATGAGGCTTTCGCAAGCCAGGGCCTTGCAACGCTCCGCCAGCTTGGCATTGCCGATGACGATGCGCGGGTGAATGCGAACGGCGGCGCCATCGCGCTCGGCCATCCGCTTGGCATGTCCGGTGCTCGCATTGCCGGCACGGCAGCGCTCGAGCTTTCGCTGACCGGCAAGCGTTATGCGCTTTCGACCATGTGCATCGGCGTCGGGCAGGGCATTGCCGTGGCGCTGGAGCGGGTCTGACCGGGCGCGGCATTCGGCCATCGTGATGGTCCGGATGCCGGTGCCGCCATATGACAGGTGCACCCGCAGGTGCACAGGCACTCAACGCAGGATTTTCTCGCCTTGGGTCCATCCCACTCCCTCATTCCTGTGCTTGTCACAGGAATCCAGCCGACGCGCGTCTGCGCGGCGAAAAGACTCCTCTCAGCCCAAGGACTTGGGCTGGTTGGATCTCTGTGACAGGCACAGAGATGAGGGAGGTGAACGCGCTGAAAAAAGCAGGCCTTGCGCCTGATAGGTCGGCCCTGAGCGCTTATGTAGTGCGCCATGACATTCGCTGTCGAAATCCTCCGGCATGCGTTGGATTCCATCATCATCCGTGACATGTTTTGCGAGATATGACAGGAATCTTTCCGCCTACGGGGTGCCCGCATGAAACGTCCGACCATCACAGATGTCGCAAACGCCGCCGGTGTCAGCGTCGCAACCGTTGACCGGGTGCTGAACGGTCGCCTGCCGGTGCGGGAGGAAACCTCGCGGCGGGTGTTCGAGGCGGCGGAAAAGATCGGCTTTCATGCCACCAACATCATTCGCCAGCGTATGCTGGCCGATCTGCCGTCCTACAATCTCGGCATCATTCTGCGGAAAGAGCGGCACTCCTTTTACCAGACATTTGCCGATGAGCTTGAGCTTGCGGCACGCAACGTCAGGGATCGGCACCTCAACCTGCGCATCGAATTCGCGCAATCGGGTGAGCCGAGCGAGCTTGCGGCGCTTCTCACCGGCATGAAAGGCCGTGTCCATGCGGTTGCCGCCACCGGGCCTGATCATCATGATGTCACAGCCGCCGTCGAGGCTTTGAAGGCGAAGGGTATTCCCACATTCTCGCTGCTTTCCGATTTCGCGCAGGGCGTTCGGGAAGCCTATCTCGGTGCGAACAACATGAAAGTCGGGCGCACGGCAGCGTGGATGATCTCGCGGCTGGCGCGCAGCAAAGGCAAGGTGCTTCTGCTGCTTGGCGGCCACCGTTTTCACGGCCATTCGCTGCGGGAAACCGGCTTTCGCAGCTATATGCGGGAATATGCGCCGGAGTTCGAGGTGATGGACGCGCTGATCACGCTGGAAACACGGCGGCTTACCTATGAGCTTGTCATGGACACCATCGCCAAACACAGCGATCTCGTCGGCATCTATTGTGTCGGTGGCGGCATGGAAGGGGTGATCGAGGCCCTGCAGCAGGAAAACCGCCAGGAAACCATTGTCTGCCTCGTCAATGAATTGACGCCGGAATCCCGGCAGGCCTTGCTGGAACGGCGCATTACCGGCGTGTTCCAGACACCGCTTCGCGAATTATGTGCTGATCTCGTCGCCACCATGGTGCACACCATCGAGCACGGAATGGCGGAAACGCCGGGGCAAAGATTTGTACCCGCGCATCTGTGGGTTCCTGAAAGTCTTTGATGGCTTGATAGATTCCATCATAAATTCCGCGTCTCTTTCTATCAGCCATGATGTTTTAGACCGTGGAAGACGCGTTGACGCCAGCCACGGACTAGGACCATGTTGCCCCGTATGTGGAGCGGGCAGGAGGCTGATCCACGGCAATAACGATGTTTCAGGTTTGCTGCCCGCCGCAGATATCCATCTTCGGCGACGGGCATTCTTTTGCCGGCGATCGGCTGCGACGCGATGCGCGCTGACCGTGCGGCGGGTGTTTTCAAGTGTTTCGGAGGAGGACGATATGAAAAGACATTTTGCGATTGCGGCACTGGCTACCATGCTGGCAACCACGGCGTCGGCCCAGACCATCGGCGTTTCGATGGCCCTGTTCGACGACAATTTCCTGACCGTGCTGCGCAACGGCATGATCGACTATTCAAAGGGCATGAACGGCGTCTCGCTGCAGATCGAGGACGCGCAGAACGATGTCGGCAAGCAGTTGAGCCAGGTGCAGAACTTCGTCGCCGCCGGCGTTGACGCCATCATCGTCAATCCCGTCGATACGGATGCGACCGTGGCGCTTTCTCAGGCGGCGGCCAAGGCCGGCATTCCGCTGGTCTACGTCAATCGCCAGCCGGTCAATCTCGACAGTCTGCCGGACAAGCAGGCCTTTGTCGCATCCGATGAAAAACAGTCGGGAACATTGCAGACGCAGGAAGTCTGCCGGCTTTTGAAGGAAGCGGGCAAGACGGA
Organism: Agrobacterium sp. GW821-FHT14E08; assembly: GCF_058803865.1. NCBI lineage: Bacteria > Pseudomonadati > Pseudomonadota > Alphaproteobacteria > Hyphomicrobiales > Rhizobiaceae > Agrobacterium > Agrobacterium sp. GW821-FHT14E08. The sequence goes on from NZ_JBXAPJ010000004.1 coordinate 68,965, forward strand.
AGCCAAGGCCGTGGTGATGATGGGCGAACTTTCCAACCAGGCGGCCCGCATGCGCACGCAGGATATCAAGGATGTTGTCGCCACGCCGGATTGCAGCTTCATCAAGCTTGTCGAGGAGCAATCCGCCAACTGGTCGCGCACGCAGGGCTCTGACCTGATGACCAACTGGCTTTCGGCCGGCGTCGAGTTCGATGCGGTTATTTCCAACAATGACGAAATGGCGATCGGCGCGATCCAGTCGCTGAAGGCGGCCGGCAGGCCGATGGATGGCGTCATCATTGCAGGTATCGACGCAACGCAGGATGCGCTTGCGGCCATGGCAGCGGGTGAACTGGATGTCAGCGTGTTCCAGAATGCCGCCGGGCAGGGCAAGGGCGCGGTGGATGCGGCCCTTAAACTCGCCAAAGGCGAGACGATCGACAAGAAGGTCTTCGTGCCCTTCGAGCTGGTCACGCCAGCCAACCTCAAAAACTACCAGGCGAAGAACTGAGCCCGACTTATGACCGGCATGCCTTCCGCATGCCGGGCTTGAATCAAGGCCGACCATGAAAAACCGGCCAAAGGCCGCGGTCTCTTCTCCCGGACCGCGGCCTTGCACGACCTGCCTGCAACGACATCCCAACAGACCGACGACAAGGAAGCGTATATGCGCATCGCCCTCGACCCTTTCATGCACCGCCATCTCAGCCTCGAAGCCCTTCCGGTCAAAGTGAAGGAACTCGGCTACGACTGGATCGAACTCAGCCCCCGCGCGGATTTCCTCGAATGGTTCAAGGCGCCGCGCGTCTTTCCCGAGCGGATCAGGTCTTTCAAGAAGGCGCTGAAAGATGCTGATGTCGGTATCGCCTCGCTGCTGCCGATGTATCGCTGGGCCTCCAATGACGAGACCGAGCGGCAGGCGGCGGTGAAACACTGGAAACGCGCCATCGAGATCGCCGTCGAACTGGAGGTCGATACGATGAACTCCGAATTCGGCCGTGGCCCGCATCCCGACAAGGGGTCATGTTATTGCTGCCACACCGGATCGATGATCGAGGCCTGCGAGGATGCCTGGTGGCGCTCGATGGAAGAGCTGGTGCCGATCTTCGAGCGCGAAAATATCAACCTGCATGTCGAGCCGCACCCGGAGGACTGGTGCGAGACGCTGCAGCCGGCACTGGATATCATCCGCACCGTCAATTCTAAGAACGTCAAATTCCTCTATTGCGCGCCGCATACCTTCTATTTCGGCGACGACACCAGGGCGATGCTGCGCGAAGCCAAGGATGTGTTGGCGCATGTGCATGTGGGCGATACCTTTAACCACAAGGCCAGTTCCGGGCTTCGCTACATTCTCAATCCACCCGGCACACAGGCACGGGTGCATCAGCATCTCAATATCGGTCAGGGGGAAGTGCCATGGGACGACTTCTTCGGCACGCTCGCCGAAATCGGTTTCGACGGCATCGTGACCTCCTGCGTTTTCGCCTGGGAGGACAGGGCTGATCAATCGGGCAGGTTCATGTGCGCTGAAATCAACAATTACATCGAAAAATACCGCAAGTGAGGTTTTGAAAATGACTGTGAGAATTGGGGTTATCGGCACCGGCGCCATCGGCCGCGGCCATGCCCGACGCATCAACAAAGTTCTGGGCGGCGCGAAGATCGTGGCGCTGAGCGACGTCAACCGCGCCTCGGCAGAAGCGGTGCGCAATGACATCGCACCGGATGCGGAAATCTTCGCCACCGGCGAGGAGCTGATCGCGTCACCCGATGTGGATGCGGTGCTCGTCACCTCCTGGGGTGCGACGCATGAGCAATATGTGCTGGCGGCAATCGCCGCCGGCAAACCGTGCTTTTGCGAAAAGCCGCTGGCAACAACGGCGGATGGGGCAAAACGCATTGTCGACGCGGAAGTGGCGCATGGCAGGCGGCTGGTTCAGGTGGGCTTCATGCGCCGCTACGATGCCGGTTACGTGGCGCTGAAACAGGCCGTCGATAGCAGGATCGGCGCGCCGATCATGGTGCACGCCGCTCACCGCAACCCGGCAGTTCCGGAGCAATATGTCACCCCGATGGCGATCCACGACACGATGATCCATGAGATCGACGTGCTGCGCTGGCTGCTCGACGACGACTATGTTTCGGCGCGCGTTCTCTTTCCCCGTTCGGCGGCCAGAAGCCATGCGCGGCTGAAGGACCCGCAGATCGTCATTCTGGAGACGGCGAAGGGCACGATCATCGATGTCGAAATCTTCGTCAATTGCCATTATGGCTATGATATCCAGTGCCAGGTGGTGGGCGAGGACGGCATTGCCAGCCTGCCGGAGCCGATGTCTGTGCAGACGCGCCTTGGCGCGAAGCTGCAGAACGACATCCTCACCGACTGGAAGGATCGTTTCATCGCCAGCTACGATGTAGAATTGCAGGACTTCATCCACGCGGCGGCGAAGGGCACGGCATCGGGACCCAATTCCTGGGACGGCTACGTCGCTGCCATCACCTCCGACGCCTGCGTGGCCGCGCAGGAAGCGGAGGGGGCAGCCGTCGCAATTGAGCTTCCCACCCGTCCCGCCCTTTATCAGTGAGGTCTTTCATGCGTTTTGCCATCAACCACATCACCGCGCCGAAGCTTTCCCTTGGGGCGTTCTTAGCGACAGCCCGCGAACTCGGCCTGACCGAAGTCGAAATCCGCAACGACCTGCCCGACATCGTCGGCACGGTTGAGCCGGCGGCCGTGAAGGCGGCGGCCGAAAAGGCCGGCGTTACGATCATCTCGATCAATGCGCTTTATCCCTTCAACGTCTGGTCGGGCGACCTGCCTGCGCGGGCCATCGCGATGGCCGATTATGCGGCGGCAAGCGGCGCGAAAGCGCTGGTCATGTGCCCGCTCAACGACGGTACGCCGGTGTCCTTTGACGATCTCGTCGCGGCGCTGAAGGCCATGACGCCGATCCTTAAGGAACGCGGCCTGATCGGTTTCGTCGAGCCGCTCGGTTTCCCGATCTCGTCGCTGCGCACGAAGGCCGAAGCGATCAGGGCCATCGATGCGGCCGGTGGCGGCGATGTCTACAGGCTGGTGCACGACACCTTCCACCATCACCTTGCAGGCGAGACGGAGTTCTTCCCGGAGCGGACGGGGCTGGTCCACATTTCCGGCGTGACCGATCCTGCCATCTCCGTAGCCGACATGCTCGACGCCCACCGCGTTCTGGTGGATGGCGACGACCGGCTGGAGAATATCGCCCAGATCAGAACGCTCGAGGCGGCCGGTTACAAGGGACCTTACAGCTTCGAACCCTTCGCGACGGAAGTGCACGAACTGAAAGACCCCGCCGCTGCCGTAAAGAGCAGCATCGACCATATCTCCCAGGCGCTCTGACCGCCTTGCCGCCCGTGGTTCGCCGCGGGCGGCGTTTCTTGCGGGGGATTAAAAACCCAGAGAAATCAATTCCGCATTTACGGATGATGCTGTAGTCTTCCGGCGACGAGAGAGCAGCAAACAGGCACGGGTATTCTTCAGATCGACTGCGTGGGGCAGGCTTTCTGCCCGCACCGTCCGAAGTAGAGTGGTTGAATTTCCCTTATATGAAAATAGACAGGAAAACGACGCTTAAGGACGTGGCGCGGGAGGCGAATGTTTCGTTGAGCACGGCTTCGCACGCCATCAACGGCACCGCACCCCTGACCACGCAGGTTCGCGAGCGGGTGCTGGAGGCGGCACGCGCACTTGGTTATCTCGAAAGCCGGCGACAGAAGGCGACGATCGCGACTTTGCGTGTCGTGCTTCTGGCCATGACCAATGACGCTGCTCCGCAGAGCGATCTCAACATGGTCAGCTGGACCATGCTGAACGGCTTCAGGCGCGAATGCGAGCGGCGCGGCATTCGCATTGTTCCCTATGTCAGCACAACGAGCCGGCTCGACCCGGTTGCGGTGGTGGCGGCGGCGGATGCTGACAATGTCGACGGTATTGTGATCCTGAACGATGACAGGCCGCAGCTGGTCGAGGCGCTGTCTGCGCTTGCGCGGCCGGTGGTGCTGATCAATGGCGAGGACCCGGCCATGATCGTCGATACGGTGACCGCCGAGAACCGTTTTGGCGCGCGGCTCGGTATCGAACATCTGCTGTCTCTCGGGCATCGCAATATTCTGCACATCACCTGGAAAGGGCGCACGACGATCCGCCGCCGTTACGATGGTTATAGCGACGCGTATCTCGCGGCAGGCCTCACTGTTCCCGCCGATATGGTCATCGAGGTGGAGAGCTATGAGCCGGAATGGGGCGAGGCCGCCATCCGCCGCCTGCTGGCCGAACAGCGGCCGCTCAGAAACGCCACCGCGATCTTCTGTGCTGCCGATAATCTGGCGCTTGGCTGTCTGAAGGCCCTGACGGAAGCCGGAATCCGGGTGCCGGACGATGTTTCGGTATTGGGGTTTGACGATATCATGCCGGCGGCCTTCAGTGCGCCGCCGCTCAGCACCATCCAGTTGCCCGCCGACAGGCTGGGCGGGGCGGCGCTTGCGCTGCTGGAGCAGCGGCTTGTGGCGGCCGATCCCACCCGCCCGGCGCACCGGCTGGAACTCGGTTGTCGGCTGGTGTTAAGGGGTAGCATCGCGCCACCGCCGAAGTAGGATTATAGGCCGTCTCTGCGGGCTGGTGGCAGAATGCCTGTTGGACGACTAATTTTCTCGCCGTCATGCCGGACTTGATCCGGCATCCAGCCGACGCGTCTCTCGCGCGGCGGAGAGACCCTTTCAGCCCAAGGACTTGGGCTGGCTGGATACCGGCTCAAGGCCGGTATGACGGGGTGGAGAGGTCTCGGTACCACATCATCCAATAGTCGATGCGGCTATGCTTCAAAGCGAGCATCCTCAAACCCCACGTCACTTCATCCCCGTGCCGGCAATGCCTGTCGTGATGTAGCGCTGCAGGAACAGGAACACGACGGTGACAGGTGCCAGGCTGAGGAAGGTCATGGCGAGGATATAGTGCCATTGCACCGAGAACTCGCCCTGGAAGGCGTTCAGCCCCACCTGCAGCGTGAAGTTTTCACGGCTGCTGAGAACGATCAGCGGCCAGAGGAAGTCGTTCCAGCGCCAGAGCACCGAGAAGATGGCGAGAACCGCGAGCGCCGGCGCCGTCAGCGGCAGGATGATGCGCCAGAAGATGCGGAATTCGCTTGCCGCATCGACGCGGGCCGCCTCGATCAGCTCGTCCGGGATGGTCAGCATATATTGCCGGAGCAGGAACACGCCGGTTGGTGTGGCGACCGTCGGGATAATGACGCCCCATAGATTGTCGACGAGGCCGACGCCGACGATGACGAGATAGGCCGGCACCATGACGACCGTGAGCGGGATCATCAGGGTGGAGATGATCAGCACGAAGATCGCCTTCTCGCCGCGGAAGCGGTATTTGGAGAGGGCAAAGGCGGCCATGGCGTTGACGATCAGCGTCAGGACGGTTGCGACGAAGGTGACGAAGACCGAGTTCTTGAGGAAGGTCAAAAAGCTGAAGCGGGTGAGCGGATCGGTGAAGTTTTCCGTCGCGATGGTCAGTTTCTGGACGGGCGTTATTTCCCGCGTATCGACGCTGACGGGTGGGCCGGGATTGGCGGGATCGACCATCTGGGCTTTCAGGCCGATGCGGCGGACCATGGCCATTTCCCGCTCCATGCCGTCGATGGGGGCTTTCCATAGGCTGAGCGGTTTGTCGTAACCCTGCACGTCCACCTGCACGGCGGCGCGCGGCAGAAGGCTCGGCGGAAACCGGGTGATTTCGGCTTCCGGTTTCAGCGATGACATGGCGGCCCAGACGACCGGGATGAGGACGGCGAGCGTGCCGCCGATGAGCCAGACCCACGACAGGATATCGGTGAGGCCGATCCGGCCGGGGCGGCGGGTGCGTGTGAGGAAGGAGACGGCGTTGGACATGGTCAGGACTCCATCTTTTTGCCGAGGCGCAGTTGCACGAGGGTCAGCGCGAGAAGTACGAGGCCCATGAGAACCGATGCGGCGGAGGCAAGGCCGAACAGCCTGAGATCGCTGCCGAAGGCCATCTGGTAGATATATTGCACAACGAATGTATTGGCCGTACCGGGTCCGCCACCATTAGTCAGAACCCATGCTTCATCAAAGATTTGCACTGATCTGATCATCAACAGGATGAGCACGACGAGCAGGTTTGGGCCGAGAAGCGGCAGGGTGATGCGGAAAAGCGTGCGCCGGGGTGACGCGGCGTCGATGGCGGCGGCTTCGTAGAGGTCTTTCGGGATGGCCTGAAGACCGGCGAGCAGGATCAGCGTATAAAAGCCCATATGGAACCAGACGGAGACCACCACGACGAAGAAACGCGACCAGCCGACATCCAGCAGGAAGATTTCCGGCGGTACGCCGAGCATCTGTAGGAAGGCGTTCAGCAGGCCGTTGCGGTCGAGGAACCATTTCCAGATGAGGCCGATGACGACGGGTGACAGCAGGACCGGGTAAAAGAACATGGCGCGGAAGAAACCGCGCGCGGCAATCGCCCGGTTGAGGATGAGGGCGGTGATGAGCGCGACCAGCAGCGTGGCGATGACGTTGAAGCCCACGAACCACAGCGTGTTCCAGATCGCTGTCCAGAACAGCGATTCCCGGCAGCTTCCGGGGTCCATGTAGCTCTGGCAATCCAGCAGCTTGCCGAAGTTTTCCAGCCCGACGAAGGGGCGGTCGGTAATGAGAAGTTCGGTGCCGCCGGTGAAGGCGTAACCGACGGCAATGGCAATCGGCAGGAAGGTGAAGATGCCGAAGAGAACGAGGTTCGGCATCAGGAAGATATAAGGCATGCGCCTTTTGCCGATCAGCCGCTCAATGAAGTTGAGCGGCACTTCGGCAATCGCCATCACGGCATCGAGCGCACGGTCGGACAGTCTCGCAAGCTTTGGATTGGCCATGCTAACCTCTCCCTTCGCTGTCGAGGCGCGGCAACGCCAGTTCGGTGGCGGGATCGAAGACGTGCACCTTTTCCCGCGCCGGCATGATCTTCAGCACCGAGCCGGAAGCGGGGGCGAAATGGCCCGCCTGATGCACGATGATCTGCTCCTTCTCGCCCTGGAGATTGCCGTAGAGATAGGTCTCGGTGCCGAGGCTTTCGTGATACTGCACCTCGAAGGGCAGGCCGGCATCCGCGATTGTGAAATGCGAGGGGCGAATGCCCGCGAGAACCGCCTGCCCGGAGCTGACGGCTGCCGGGTCGACGAGGCAGGGCAGGGACACACCGTAGCCGGCGTCGATGGCGATGCTGCCGTCGCTGCCCTTGGTGATGGTGCCCTTCAGCATGTTCATGCGCGGCGAGCCGAGGAAGCCGGCGACGAAGAGATTGCGCGGATTGTCGAAAAGCTCGAGCGGGCTGCCCACTTGCTCGATGCGCCCGGCGCGCAGCACCACGATCTTGTCGGCCATGGTCATGGCTTCCACCTGATCGTGGGTAACATAGATCATCGTCGTCTTGATATCGCGATGCAGGCGGGTGATTTCGGCGCGTGTCTGCACGCGCAGCGCCGCATCGAGGTTGGAAAGCGGCTCGTCGAACAGGAAGATGTCAGGTTCGCGCACGATGGCGCGGCCGATGGCGACGCGCTGGCGCTGGCCGCCGGAAAGCTGCTTCGGCTTGCGGTCGAGATAGGGCTCGATGGCCAGCATGCGCGCCGCCTCGTTGATGCGGCTTTCGATTTCCGCGCGCTTGAAACGCAGGTTTTCCAGGCCGAAGGCAAGGTTCTTGCGCACGCTCATATGCGGATAAAGTGCGTAGGACTGAAAGACCATGGCGATCTTGCGCTCGGCCGGCGACAGCGCGCTGACATCACGCCCGCCAATGCCAATGGTGCCTGACGTGACATCCTCAAGGCCGGCGATGATGCGCAGCAGTGTCGACTTTCCGCAGCCCGAGGGGCCGACGAAAACGACGAATTCGCCGTTCTCGATCTGAAGATCGATATCATGCAGCACATGAACGGCGCCGAATGCCTTGTTGAGGTTTTCCAGTTTCAGACTTCCCATCACCTGCTCCCTTCGGACAAGTTCGTCATCGCGACGATCTCTTGTTTATTCCAGCCCTCGGGCAAGGGCGTCGTTCTTTTAATGGCGACATCGCGTGCCGCAAATCCTTCCACGCCGGCAAGATAGACCGCCGGCATTCCGCCGGGATAATCCTCCATTCCGACGATCCTGCCTTCGGCATCCCGCGTCCAGGCATTGGCGCGGCCGGCGGCATCGGGGCTTGGGGCAATATCCGCATTGGTGGGGCGCAGATCATATTGCAGGCCGGTGCCGAGCTTGCCGGGCTGCTGCGACAGCGTGATGCGCTCCAGCCGGACATTGTGAATGCCGGCCTTCGATGTGGCGACGAGGTTGATCGCCCCTTCCATGGTGCCGCTCAGATCTTCCACGACCAGATTATCGACGCTGCCGGCCTGACGCTCTGGGCGGCGGTCGACGACCGTGACGGTGACCGCTTCACCCGAACCCCAGAAGCCGCCCGGCGTTTCGTGGCACTCGGCCTCGATCCGTGAAAAGCGGATATTGCGCATCGCGCCGCCATCGCGGGAAAACAGGCCGATGCCGCGATTGGACTCGACGATTTTGCAATCCTCGAACACCACATTGGTGAAATCGCCGAAGGATTCCGTGCCGAGCTTCAGCGCGCAGCTCATGCTGGAAACGGTGCAGCGGCGAACGGTGATATCGGCGCAGGCTCCCACCGCCTTGCCATTCGGCCCGGCACTGGTCTTCAGGCAGATGCCGTCATCGGCGGTGGAGATGAAGCAATCTTCGATCAGCGCGCGCCGGCAGGCATCCAGCACGATGCCATCCGTATTGGGCAGGCGGCGATCGTTTTCGATGCGGAGATTGCGGAAATGAAGGTCTTCGCAATCGACCATATGCAACGTCCACATCGGCGAGCGACTGACGGACAGGTTTTCGAGGCGAACGTTGCGGCAGGACTCCAGCACCATTACGCGCGGTCGCCTTGCGGCCGGGATATAGGTTCCCATGGCCTCGTCATCGCCTGTGATGAAGTTCTCGCCGCCGGCCTCGATGCGGCCAGGGCCGGTGACGGCGATATCACTCGCCCCCTTGGCGATGATCATGCCACGGTTGGACTCCTCGGCGATCACCGAAACCGTTGTATGAGCATAGGCCTCATAGTCGGAGGCAGGCGCAAGCACCGCGTCTTCCGCAAGATGCAGTTCCACGCCGCTCTTGAGCTTGATGCCGCCGCTGACATGGCGACCGGCCAGGAGCGACACGCGACCGCCGCCGGCTGCCGAGACCGTATCGATCGCCCGCTGGATGTCGGCCGTAGCATCCCGGCCATCGGCCGTGATGGTGATATCTGATTGCGCGCTCATGATACCTGCGGCCTTTTCAGGAACACGTCGATCAGCAGCAGCATCGTCAGCGCCTGCCCGTAGGGCGTCGGCAGATTGGGAATGCGGCGGTAGAAATCGAGATCATGGCCCATCGGCGTGCCGTCGGAGACACCGTGGACGACGCCTTCATCGTCGATATTGCCAAGCACCGCCTTCAGCGCGCGTTCCGCATGCGGGCGATTTTCTTCGCCGAGAATACCGGCCTCGATGCCGCGCAGAATGCCATAGGCGATACCGGCCGTGGCTGACGTTTCCACCGGTGAGGTCGGGTCATCAAGGAGTGTGTGGAACATGCCGTCCTCGCGCTGATATTGCCTGAGCGACCGCACCTGGCTTGCCAGCACATTGGCGAGGAAACGCCTGTCCTTTTCGCCAAGCGTCGGCACCAGTTCGAAGAGTTCGGGAATGGCGACGGTGATCCAGGAATTGCCGCGTGCCCAGAAGGCGTCAGCGAAATTATGGCGTCCGTTGAAGGTCCAGCCGTGATACCACAGCCCGGTGACGGGGTCCGACAGATAACGCGTGTGGATCATGAACTGGTAGACCGCCTCGTCGATCCAGTCCTGACGTTTGCAGACAACGCCGGCGCGGGCGAGGAACAGACATGCCATGAACAGCGTGTCGTCCCAGAGTTCGCCCTCATTCAGCCGCTCCTTGACGACATGCTGGAAGCCGCCATCTTCGGTTTTCGGCAATTGATGCACCAGCCAGTCGGCCCAGTCTTCCACCAGCGCCCGGAAATCCGGCCGGTCGACATGTTCGGTGAGGATGACAAGCGGCAGCATCGGAGCGGAGCTGTTGATCTGGCGCGGCGGCAGGCCACGTTCGATCTGCCAGCCATACCATGTCACGAGGTCGTCCAATGCCTTCCGGTCGTTGGCGGCGAGCGCCCGGCGAAGGAAACCGTAAAGGCCCACACCCACTTCCCAGTCCCATTCATCGAACTGGATCTTGCCATCGGAACTGCCGCTGACCAGACCTTCCTGAATGCCCTTGAGGCGGCTGAAGGCGGCGGCGACATTGTCGATCGTCGTCCTGAGAGTGTCTTTTTCCATGCTTGGCTGGTTCATCTGTCAATTCCGCTTAGGAGTAGAATGGTCGTGCCGCGCCGCCCGATGCGGGGTCGGCACTGTCGAAGGTGATTTCCGGCTGGGGCTGGTCGTGGTCGAAGGCCATGGCCTGCCCGCCAATGGTGAATGCGCCGTCCCAGGTGAGTGTAAGCTCAGCTCTGCCCGGCGGCGTGACCGAGAGCAGCCGGCTTTCGGCATCGAAGCTGATCTGCGTGGCGAGGATTTTCTCCCGAAAACGGGCAAACTCCGCGATATCCCCGCAGCTGATGATGCCGACCCAGCCGGCGCGGCGGCCGGGTGATCTGATCTCGCGATTGGCGGTGGCGCCTGTGCTGATGGGCTGAAGCCCATTCGTCGCATAAAGCGCGGCAAAGCCGCGGCCCGAGCGGGTGATGAGCCAGTTGCCCTCCACCAGCACCTCGTCCAGCCCGTCGCGGCCGAGATAGGCATGGGTCCAGTCGTTGCGGTGATCTTGCGTATCGAAGATCATCATCGCCAGATCGCGATGCTGCGCCACGCGGGGCAGGATGCCGCTTCCCGCCCAATAGGAGGGGCGTTGCGTGCCCCACGGATCGTCTTCGCCTGGGTGGTTGACCCACAGCCGCGCCATCGGGTGGCCGGCAAGCTTGATATCCATGACGTGCTGCTGGTGGCCTTTGCGGCCGGTCTTGTGGTCGACCACGGTGGAAAGCTGCGCGGCTTCGTTCTTGAACAGCACGAGCTTGCCGGGCTCCAGACCCTGCGCATAACGCGCCTCGACCATACGGCCGCTCGTAAGCTGCGAAAGGGCGGCAAGATGTGCCGGTGGCAGGTAATCGCCGCAGCAGAACATCGGCAGCGAGGCAACGCCGTTGTTCAGCCAGCCCTGACCGAAAGCGACCTGCGCAAAGGGCGCCAGTTCCGTCAGCGGCCCGGCGCGCAGCTCCTTGTCATAAGCCCGCCCTTGGGAACCGGAGGGAACGCCGCCGAGCGTGTGCAATGCGATCATTTCGAAGATGAGATCGATCTGATAGCGCGCGCGGGCGGCAAGCTCCGGTCCGGCCCAATGTTCGATGGCGAGAAGGCCGATGAAATCCACCGGGTAATAGGCGGCCGAATTCCATTCGGCAAGACCATGTGCCTCGACGCTGTCGAACCAGCGCTCCAGCCGCTCAGTGGCCAGCACCGCCTGTTCTCTGCCGGTGCGGCCGGAGGCGGAGAAGACGGCATCCGGCAGATATTCGCCGGCCAATAACTGGCTGGTGTGGAAGCAGAGAACATGGTTCTCGCTCCAGAACCACATGATGTCATTGCCGGGCTCGTCCACCCAGTAGCGATAGCCGAGGATCGAGGCATCGATCCGCGCCCGCATTTCGGCCGGCAGTCGGTCGCCATAGGCGCGCACCAGCCAGAGCAGAGGGATCATCACAAAGTCGGAGCAGTCCTCGCGCCGGTCGATGGAGCGCAGCGTTGCGTCAACGATGCCGCTGATCGTCTCGATGTCATCGCTGCCGGTGGCGACCATCGCCAGCGCGCGGCCGATGCGCCAGGCGCCGAAGCGGGCGCTGAAGGAGAGGGCGGCTTTTTTTCGCCCGTTGATATCGGCATTGGAGGCTTCCGGCGCGATGTCATGCATGAAAGCGGCGTCGATGACGCGGGTTACCGTTCCCGCTCCCGAACCCATGGTGATTTTGACGCCGTGATATCCGTCCGAAATGCCCGTCGTTCCGGGGATCGTCAGCGAGGATTGCCCGGCCTTCAGCACGGTGTGCACTTCCGCAAGCGCAGCGCGCTCATGTCCATGGCTTTTGACCGCGATGTGCACGGGCAGGTCGCTCGCAGGGGCTGCCCCGAACACCAGTTCGAGGGCGGTGCCGGAAAACACGTCCAGCGCCGGGCGAACATCGCGCACCAGCGCGGCGAGACGCTTCGTCTCCTCCCGGTCGAGCGGCACGGGCAGCACGACGGTCAGCGGCACGGCGTCGACGACCTCAAGTTCGAAGAACCAGATGATGTCGCGTTCCGCCAGATCCTCGCAGAGCAGCAGCACTTCGTTGTCGCCGGCCGTGAGATGGAGCGTGATGTCACGGCTGCTTTCGACATTGCGGATAAAGGGTTCGAAACGGACCTGTTCGACGCCGCCGACCCAGATGCGGACGCCGCCGCAGGTACGCAGCCGAAAATGCGCCTGTCTTGCCGCATCGCTGCGGAAGGTGCCCTTCAGCCAGCGCTGCACATGGGTGGGAACATGCCAGAAACCGGTGAACTCGACACGGCGGTTGGAGCCCGGCAGGTTGAGGTGTGACACCGCAAAGCCAGTCTCGGGTGCGATATCGCGGCCGATCATGGTCTGCTGGAAGGCCTTGCGGCAGGGCAAGTCGCCCACATCCACGAAACCGTTGATGAAGCGATAGTTCACGCGGTCTTCGGCGGGGGCTGCGCTGCCGGGAAACGACGTCTCCACCAGATCGGAGACGATCCAGGCGGTCACCGTTTCGCCGTTTGCGACGGTATATGTCGGCTGCGACGCGTTCGCCGCAAATGGTCTATCCGTCATAATGGATCGCCTCCCTTCGATCTTTATGAAATTATTTTCACAATTCGATTTTCGCTTTTTCGCGTCGATTTGTGCGAATTACCCAAAACAAACAGCTTGACGTTTATTCTGTCAAGCCGCAAAACAGGATAAATCGAATTAAGCAGAGGAGCTTTTGTTCGATTTGTGAAAATATTTTCATTGGGAGGATGAGCATGATGAAATTGTTTTCGGGCGTCAGCGCCCTTGTAATTGCCTCCGTCGCCGGTCTTGCGGCCGCGCAGGCCGAGACCCGCACGATCACTTTCCTTTTTACGGATGACGACCAGGGTTACGTGCAGCGCATGGCCGACCTCAGCAAGGAGTTCGAAGCGGCCAATCCGGGCGTGAAGATCAACTTCGTGTCTTCCGGTTATGATGCCGTTTCCAAGCAGCTGCCGGTGCAGCTGGCGGTGGGCGAAGGTCCTGACATCGCCAAGATCACCGACTGGCAGCTTGCGCCCTATTATCTCGACATGCGCCCCTACATGAAAGACGCGGAAGCATTCGCGAAGCTGCACGGTTCCAGCCTCAACCAGCTGCGCCTGCCGAATGTCAACGATCCGCAGTCGATCAACGGTTACATGGCGTCGCAGACGCTCAACCTGCCCTTCGTCAACAAGACGCTGTTCGAGCAGGCGGGTGAACCCTTGCCCGGCCCGACCGCGAAATTCAGCGAGATCGTCGAGGCTTCCGCCCGTGTCGCCAAGGCGACCGGCGTGCAGATTCCCTTCACCATGGACCGTTCCGGCCACCGCTTCTCCGGCGGCGCCTTTGCTTATGGCGCGACCTATGTGAAGGACGGCAAGTTCAGCTTCCCGGACGATGCGGCGAAGAAATACATCGCCGATATCTATTCATGGACGCAGAATGGCAGCTTCCCCAAGGAAATGTGGGGTGCCGCCGGCGGTTCGCAGTACAAGAACATGGGTGACGAGTTCGTCAACGGCAATGTCGTGACCTATCTGGCCGGCAACTGGATGGTCAATCCGTTCCAGAACAAGATCGGCGACGCCTTCGAATGGACCGCAATCAACGCACCTTGCGGCGATGCCGGATGCTACGCCATGCCCGGCGGCACCGCCATTGTCGGCTTCAAGCGCACCAAATACCCTGAAGATGTGGCTCACTTCGTCGAATTCCTCGGTTCCGAAAAGGTGCAGCGGGAGATCGCCGAGAACTATGTCGTCCTGACGGGTGCCGAGATCGTCGATCCGCAATACAAGCTGAAGAGCGAAGACGCCAAGGCGGCGATGAAGGTCTTCCTCGACAACAAGAAGAACGTGCCGCAGGCCGCCCGCGATTTCGAACGCGCCAAGGGCGGCAGCGCCATGTATCAGCAGATCGTGCAGCGCATGAGCCAGCTCATCGTCGGCGAGTTGACGCTCGACCAGACCTACAAGGTTCTGGAGGATGACGTCGCCAAGATCAACGAGGCTGTCGCGGTCAAGAAATAAGGGCCTGACCGTCCGCCTCCGGCGGAATGATGAAGCTCTCGAACGATATGCCCGGAGTGGTGCTCCGGGCATATCGCGCCGTTTCTTTCCGAAGGCGGCGCATCTTCGCTGGAGGAATTGCCGCAGGGAGCCATTCCCGGCGGTCCATCGAAAAAACTGAAATACGCTCTGTTTAAACCTGACGATGAGGCGCGCGGAACGCCGCGCCGCCTGTTTTCGTCACGCGTCACTCGCTGAAAATCATAGGATTCGTCATGGCCAGACTGAAGATGTCGTCTTTCTTTTCCGCACGCTCGAGCCTGCTCGCCTCCGTGGCATTGCTGGTTCTGGTTCCGGGCGCGCAGGCGTTCGATCGCACCGGGCCGGCAGGACAGGGTTATGCGATTACGGTGCCGGAGCCGGCGGCAACATATCCGCTGCCGCTTGCCGACAATTATCGCAACCAGACCGGCAAGAATGAGAAGGGCGAGGCGGTCCGCGCCTATGATGACCGGGACAACCCGATCATCGAAATCCTCTCCGGTTTTAACCGCATCTGGACGCTTGGCGATGAGAAATGGGCGGATGGCGGTGCCAATGGCGATGGTCCGGCGGATTTCAGCCATGTGAAGATCGTCGATCCCGCCGTCTGGCAGGAGAACATGCGCTACGTGCTGTCCGTCACCGGCGAGAACCGCACCCGCGCTGCTGCTTTCGAAGCCTATATGAATGATCGCCGTTCACAGGGTTACAGCGTCATCGACGGCATGGGCCCGCTCACCGACTGGTATCGCGAAGGGGCGGGCGCAACGACGACGATCAATCATACGCTCGCTGATTTCGACCCGAACGAGGTCATCGCCCGCAAGGAAGACGACAAGGGCACCGAGGCGGGTGCCGAGGATAGTGAGCTGAAGGATTTCGTCGCCTTCATGAAGGTGATCCGCGGCCCGGAGGGCACGACGTCGCCGGCGAAATATTTCTATTCCTCACCACGGCCCTGGCGCATGAACGACAAAGGCGAGGTGATCGAGACCGGCAAGGAAACGATTGGTGACCGCAGCTTCGAAAGCCATGACAGCGACCCGGGCGTCATCGTGCCGGCGCTGAAATATGCGCGGGAAAATCGCGGCCGCGCCAAGGATGGCGGTTTCCCGAGCGGGCACACCAATGCCGCCTATCTGGCCGCCATTGCCTATGCCTATGCCGTGCCGGAGCGCTTTTCCGAATTGCTGACGACTGCCTCCGAACTCGGTGAGAGCCGCATCGTCGCCGGCATGCATTCGCCGCTCGACGTGATCGGCGGCCGCATCACCGCAACCGCCATGGCCGCCGCCATGTTGCAGGACCCGAAAAATGCCGAGGTGAAGAAGGCCGCGTATGCGGCCTTGCAGGCCTATTTCGCCAGACGCCTGCCGCAGGGCCAGTCGCTCATCGATTTCGCCCATGGCGCAAAGCCGGATGTTGACCGGTTTGCCGATGCGGCGAAGAACGGCGCGGATTATCGCAGGCGCATGACCTTTTCCTTCAGTCGCGACAAAGCCGTGGGTGACGCGCCGATGATGGTGCCGAAGGGGGCCGAGGTTCTGCTGGAAACGCGCCTGCCTTATCTTGATGCCGCAGAGCGGCGCGCCGTTCTGTTTTCCACCGGCATCGAGGCGGGTTATCCGCTGCTTGATGACAGCAATGGCTGGGGGCGGATCAATCTGGTGGCCGCGGCCGGTGGTTACGGTGCGTTCGATGGCGATGTCGAAGTCACGATGGATGCCGCCGCCGGCGGCTTCAACGCGGCAGACCGCTGGACGAACGACATTGCCGGGGCAGGGCGTCTCGTCAAATCCGGTAGCGGAGCGCTGACGCTCAGCGGCCATAACAGCTATGGTGGCGGCACAATTTTAAAGGATGGTGCGCTGATAGTTTCGTCTGCCGATGCGCTTGGAACCGGCGGTGTGCTGGTCAGCGGCGGCACGCTTTCGCTCAAGGGAGGCAAGGATGTCGCCATCGGCGGTGATTATGCGCAGTCGGGCGGCATATTGGCGCTGGATCCGCAGAAGGCTGCTCTGCGCGTTAAAGGGAATGTGGTGCTGGACGGCGCGACGCTGAAGCTCGCTTTCGATGGTGGCGCACCGGCTGCCGGCACGCGCCTCGATGTGATCGCTGCCAATGGTCTGACCGGGACATTCGCCACGATCGATGCGGGCAATGTGAAAGTACGGCCGGTTTATACCGGCTCGGCACTGTCCGTGGTGGTCGAATAGGCCATGATGCAATGATAGAGGCTGCCGCAACCCTGCGGTTACGGCGGCCCCAAAAGGTTTGCGGGAACCGCAGGATAATGACCCTACAGGAAGTACCGGACCCTCAGTGGCAATAGCGCGGCGCCGATGGCGGACGGATCGCCGACGGTTTCGCTGAGAACCAGCTTCGCCTCCTTCGGGCCGACGCCGTAACGGTGTTCGCGCTGGGACGGCATATGCGTGCGTTCGATCATCATCTGGCCGAGTGCGCGTGGCAATTGCCCGCCAAAGACGATGGCCTGCGGATCAAGCACCGCGATCAGGCTTGCCACCAGCCTGTCCACCTGCGGCATGGTTTCGGTCAGCCATTCCTCGACGCCCGGCCATGCGGGGTCGAACTGTTGATAGAGCGGTTCGATCGAGTGGATGTCGACGCCATTTTTCTGCAACGTCGTGATCAGGTATTGCAGGGCGGGCCGTTTGGGCGATTCATCCGGGCTGTATATGCCGCTGAATTCGCCGGCATTGCCATGAAAGCCGTGAAACGGCTGGCCGCCAAGGATCAATCCGCCACCGAAACCATAGTTGAACGACAGATAGGCAAAGGTCTGGCACCACGAGCCGACACCACGGAGGCTTTCGCCAATCGCGCCCGTGGTGGCGTTGTTCTCCAGCCAGACCGGCAGGTGGAACCGTTTCTCAAGGATCGGCTTCAGGTCCATCAGCGACCAGTCGCGCAGGGGCTCCGGCGCATTGAAGGCGCGGTCCTCAGACACGAAGAAGCCGGACATGGAAAAACCGAGGCCAAGCAGGCGCTCGCGCGGGATGCCGTGCTCCGCCAGTAGCCGTTCGAGCGCCAGTGACAATGCAGCAAGCGTCATCTCCCGGTCTTCCGGAAGCATCTTCAGTTTTTCCTCAACAATCACGTCACAGCGAAAATCGGCGATGCAGATCACCACGGAGTCGGTGTTGATGGAAATGCCAAGCGAATAGGCTGCCTCCGGCACCAGCTCGATGGTGGGGCTCGGCTGGCCGCGCGTACCTTTTAGCGGTGCGCCGGTCTGCAGAAGCCCGCGCTCCAGCAGGCCTTCGATCAGCCGGTGCACGGATTGCTGTGTCAGGTTGGTGTGGCCAGTGATCGACGCCCGGGCGATGGGGCCATGGCGGCGCACGATATCCAGAATGAGACGCTCATTCTCGCTGGCGAGCGGCTGGCGGTCGAAGGTGTGCTGCGGCGTCTGATCTGTGGTCATGGCCTTGGATAACGGCTGTGCGGAGCGGCGGCAACATGGGGCATTGCTTTGCGACAGCATTTTTCACTGGACTGTCACAAATATTACACTTAGAGTGTATTAATAAGGGGCCGGTCAACAACGGGTCCTCAGGAGGAACCATTCAATGCGCATGAAATTTCTTGCGATCGCCGCGCTTGCGCTGGCGACGACGGCAGCGCCGTGCCTATCGGCAGACAGCACCATGAAAAACCTCGACTTCGATCTGTCGAAGGTCACGCGCGACAATTTTTACGAGATCGTCGTTCCCGCCGCCAAAGCCGAGGGCGCGGTGACGATGTATAATTTCGCCGGCAGTTTTGCCGATACGTGGAAGGAGCTGATCACCCGTTTCGAAGCCAAATACGGCATCAAGGTCGCCTATAGCGACGTGAAGGGCGATCAAGCGAACCAGCAGCTGATCGCGGTACAGGCGGCAGGGCAGGATTCGCCGGTTGATGCCTATTTCGCCGGCGGCGGCAGCTATCCGCTTCTCTCCTCCAAGGGCGTTGTCGGCAATATTGCGCTGACGAAAATCCTGCCGAACATGGCCAATTACAATCCGGAAATGGCCGAAACCGTCTTCGGCAAGCCGCATGGCGGCAGCTTCCCGCTGGTGCATCTCAACCAGACAGCGATCGGTTATGACTCTGCCTTCGTGAAGGCCGAGGATGTGCCGAAGAGCTTCGAGGACCTGCTGGTCTGGGCGGAAAAGAACCCCAAGCGGCTTGGCGTCACCTTGCCGGCCAAGGGCGGTTCGGGCGGCGGTTTCATCTATTCGGTGGCGCTCAATTATCTGACCGGCGACTGCCGCAAGCAGCTGACCGACTATAATCAGACGCTGCAGCAGGCCGAAGACTGGGCCATGGAGTCCGAGTGCCTTACGCCTGTCTGGGACTACTACCGCCGTCTTCTGGCAGTGGCAGAACTGACCAATGGCAATGCCGATACGCTCAACCTCATCAACAACCAGCAGCTTCACATGGGCACCGTCTGGGAAGATCAGGTCATGAGCTTCCTCGGCACCAAGCAATTGCCCGACAGCTTCCGCGTCACGCTTCTGGAAAAAGGGCAGGTTGGCTCGGGCGACGCCATGTTCGTGCCGGCCAATGCCAAGAATGTCGCCGCGGCGCTGCTGCTGATCGACATGGCGATGAGCAAGGAGTTCCAGCTCTGGAAGCTGGAAAACAAGGCTTCCCGCTCTCCGCGCGCCGATGTCACCAATGATCTGATGCCGACGGCCGTGCAGGTGCATGTCCTGCCGCAGAGCGTCTATCCGCGCCTGTCGCTGCCGGCTTTCTGGGACATGTCGACAGCGCTTGCCGAAGCGCTCGATGAAAAAGTCCTCAACCAGTAACGCCGTCGGGATTGCCGGATCGTGTGGCCGCAGGTGGCTGCGCGGTCCGGATAGCCTTGGTCAAAAAATATGAGGGAGGCTCGTCATGAGTGAACTCGAGATCAGCAATATCAGCAAGGATTACGGGGCGAGCCGGGCGCTTCATCCCGTATCGATCACCGTGGAACGGGGCGAATTCGTCACTATTCTTGGGCCCTCGGGTTGCGGCAAGTCCACGCTTTTGCGCATACTCACCGGCATCAGCCAGCCTTCGGGCGGCGAGATCCGGCTGGGTGGCAAGCGCATCGATCAGGCGCCGCCGGAAGCACGCGATATCGCCATGGTGTTCCAGTCCTATGCGCTTTTCCCGCATATGTCAGTCGCCAAAAATCTCGGCTTCGGGCTGAAGATGAAGAAGGTCGCGAAGGACGAGCGGGCGCGGCGCATCGCCCATGCGCTTGATATCTGCAATCTCACCGGTCTGGTGGATCGCATGCCCCGGCAATTGTCCGGCGGCCAGCAGCAGCGTGTGGCGCTGGCGCGGGCCATTGTCATGCAGCCAAGCCTGCTTCTGTTTGACGAGCCGCTTTCCAATCTCGATGCCAAACTTCGCGATACGCTGCGCCATGAGCTGACCGAGCTTCACCGCCGCATCGGCGCCACCAGCCTTTATGTGACACATGATCAGGCCGAAGCCATGGCGATGTCGGACCGGATCGTCGTCATGAATGCCGGCCGGGTGGTCGAGATCGGCACGCCGCTCGAGCTTTATCGTGCGCCGAAACACGCCTTTACCGCCGGCTTCCTCGGCCAGACCAATCTTTTGCCGGTCTCCGCTGAGGGCCAGCAGGCGCAATTGCCATGGGGTCAGCTGGTGACGCTGGACCGCGCAGCCACCGGCAATGTGCAGATTTCCGTTCGTCCGGAAAACATCCACATCCGCGCCGATCAGGCCGGTGAGGGCACGGTTTCCGCTGTCTCCTTCATGGGCGCCAATGCGCTCTATACGGTCGAGATTGGCGGCCGTCAGATAAGGATCAGCCAGTCCGGTGCGGAAACTCTGATTGATGCCGGGCAGAAGGTCGCCCTGCAGTTTCCCGGTTCGGTCCATCTTCTCGATGATAGAATGGTGGGGGAGGCGGCATGATGGCCGGGCTCCTTCGAAACAGGCGCGCCCAGCTTCTATTCCTGCTTTTGCCGGGTGTTGGGTATCTTCTGGTCTTCTTCGGCGGGCCGCTGCTGTCGGCGCTGATCGGCAGTTTCCGGCAGGAGGATGGCAGCTTCACGCTGATGTTCTACCAGCGGATTTTCACCCGCGCGTCGATGATCCGGGGGCTCACGACCTCCATCTATTACGGCGTCATGCCTGTCATCGTCTCGCTTGCGGCCTCGGTGCCGTTGGCGCTTCTGATCCGCAAGAGCTTTCTCGGGCGAAAACTGTTCAGCGGCCTTTACAAGCTGCCGATGGCGGTGCCGGGCATCATCGTCGGCCTGATGGTGATCGTCGTTTTTGAGAGGGGCGGTTTTCTCGACCGGCTGGTCGCGCCGCTCGGGCTGGAACTGCCCAAGCTCGTACGCGACGACTGGGGCGTCGGCGTCATTCTCGCCAGCGTCTGGAAACAGATACCCTTCATGACGCTGATCATCACCAGCGCTTTTGCGGCCATTCCCGAGGATATTCGCTACGCTTCGCGCACGCTTGGCGCTTCGCGGCTGAAGACCTTCTTCTTCGTGGAGGTGCCGCTCGCCATGCCGGGCATCACCGCCGCCATTCTTCTGACCTTCATCGGTTCCATGGGCTCTTACGCCATTCCCGACATCGTCGGTCCGCCGACGGCCCGGCCGCTTTCGGTGCTGATGGTCAAGGAATTCAACCAGGGACGTTTCAACCAGGTCTATGCCATGGGCATGGTGCTGAGCCTCTTCGCGGTCTCCGTGCTGCTGCTCTATTACTCCCTGACATCCCGCATCGGCCCCGGCCAAACCCGCGGAGACGCATGATGAGCGCTATAACTCTCGATCCCCCCAGCAGTGCCCGTCGCCGCGCCTTTACGCCGGAGGACCGGATTTTCGTTTCCATTGGGCTTTATGGCGCGCTGACACTCGCCATCGCCGTGCCGCTGGCGCTGATGTTCCTCTGGAGTATTGCCGACGGCTGGTCGCCGCCGCTCATCGTGCCAAAGGATTACACCACGGCGCGCTGGGCGAGCATCCTGAGCGATGGCAGCCTCATCCGCGCTGCGGTCAACAGCATCCTCATCGCCATCGTCGTCACCTTCCTGACGGCCGCCATAGCGCTACCCACCGCCTGGGCCATGGCGCGTTTTCCCTTCCGGCTGAAACGGCTGGTGGAAATCTTCATTCTGGCGCCGATCATCATTCCCGGGCTCGTCGTCGCCGTCGGCATCGGTCAGGTATTCCTGCTTTTCGGTCTCGCTTATTCGGTAACGGGGGTCATTCTCGTGCAGATCGTCGGCACCCTGCCGCTGATGATCCGGCTGATGACGGCCGCGCTGGAAACCATTCCCGATGATCTCATTCATGCCGCCCGGTCGCTCGGCGCGGGAACGGTCGGCATAGTGCTGCACATCATATTGCCGCTGGCCGTGCCCGGCCTTCTGGCCGGCGGGCTGATGTCCTTCATCGGCAGCTTCGAGGAATTCGACAAGTCCTTCATCGTCGGCGCGCCTGTCGTCGAGACCCTGCCGATCAAGCTCTACATGTATCTCGATCCCTATTCGATGCAGCTGCCGCTCGCCGCCATCGTCTCCTTCATCCTGCTTCTTCCCGCACTCATCGTCTTCATCATCGCTGGCCGCATCCTGCGCGACGATCTGATGGCGGCGGGCATGGGGAAAATCTGATCCGGGTGCTCAAACCCGGTAATTGCAACGTCCGAAAGTGAAAATCATGCACCAGACCCTTGCTGCCTCCCGCAATACCTCCAATCCCTGCAATGTGCTTGCACTCTGCTCGCGAGACAATCCGGCCATCCTGACCATCGCCCATCGCGGCTTCTGGACCGCCACTGCGGAAAACTCGCTCGCCTCCGTCCGCGCTGCGATCGCGGCCGGCGTCGAGATGATCGAGATCGACACGCAGGCGACGGCCGATGGCCGGCTCGTTGTCATTCATGACGAAACGCTCGACCGCACCACGACGGGCAATGGAATCGTGAGCGCGCTGCCTTTCGAGGTGGTCCGCGCAGCGAAGCTGAAGGCCGGCGCAGGCGGCGAGGCCGCTGAGTTGACCGATGAATGCGTGCCGACGCTGGAGGAGCTGCTGGAAGAGGCGCGCGGCAGGATCACCGTCAATATCGACACCAAATTCACCCGCGATCTGCCGCAGGTCATGGAGACCGTGCTGCGGCTCGGCGTCGAGGATCAGGTGCTGGTGAAGACCGATATCGATCCCGAATCGGGCCGTTTCGAGGTGGTGGATACCAACTGGTTCGGCAAGATCCCGCATATGCCGATGTTCCCGGTCCGGAAGGGCAAGTTCGCCGAGGATCTGCGCCGTATCGAGGCGTTGAAGGCGCCGATGATCGAGGTGAAATTCACCGACATTGCCGATCTCACCGAAGGCCGGGCCGAGATGGAGCGCCAGAATATCCGCCTGTGGATCAACACGCTTGATGTGTCCCATTGCGTTGATTTCGACGATACGCGGGCGCTTTCAAATCCCGAAACCGTGTGGGGCGCTCTTGCCGAGGCCGGCGTCGGCGCAATCCAGACGGATGAAGTTGAAGCCTTCACGGGCTGGCTGAAGGCGGGCGCCGGCGAGACGGGCAGGGCGTGGAGACGATGAGCGAGCGGCTCGAACGCGCCGTCGCCATCATCGAGGAAGCGATGGGCCTTGCCCTTCGCTTTTTCGAGGCGCGCGACGCCATCGCCGCCCGGACGAAGGGTTTTCAGGATTTCGTCTCGGAAGCCGACACCACGGTCGAAAAGCTCATCCGCGACCGTCTGGCGGCCGCCTTTCCCGGCGAAACCGTGCTGGGCGAAGAAATGGGCGGCGTTGCCGATGACGCCTACTGGATCATCGATCCCATCGATGGCACCGCCAATTTCCTGCGCGGTTCGCCGCTCTGGGGCATCTCGCTCGGTTTCGTGCGGAGCGGCCAACCGGAACTCGGAGTTGTGGCCATGCCGGTGTTTGCGGATATCTACGCGGCGGCTGATGGGACCGGGTTGATGCTGAACGGCAAGCCGCTTGCCCGTCAGGTGCCCTTCGAGGCTGTGCAGGTCATGTCGCTCGGCGACAGCGCCGCCGGCGATGCGGCGGAAGTGGCGGCTCTCAATGTCGGGCTTCGGCATGCGGGCTGGGTGGTGGAATCCATCCGCTCGACATCGATCGGCCTTGCCTTTGCCGCGCGCGGCATCTTCGACGGCCATCTGCAGAAGCTGACGACCATGTGGGACATCGCCGGCGGCGTCGTTCTCGCAAGGGAAGCGGGTCTCGATGTCCGCATCGGGACGCGCCCCGGCAGCGGCATCCCCTGGGTTGCCGCCGCCACGCCGGCGCTGATGACGGCGACGGAGGGGCTGTGGCCGGAGATTGCGGAGAAAGCATCGACGGAACCTGCGTGAGATGCCGCGAACATCGATGCCGGGTGTTGCTGAAGCACCCGGCATCTGCGGTTTATCCACGTTCGGTCAGTTTCCCCGAGCCAGCGCGACGGCATCCGGGCCTGCCGGAAAACGAAGCTGGCCGGATAGGTCATGGACGGCATTCCAGACCGTCTCGGCGACATCATCTTGCGTGGTCGTCATGGCTGGCGTGGCGAAACCTTCCAGGATTGGCGCGGCAAAGCCCATGTAGTCGTCCGGCAGCAATTGCTCCAGCGGCAGGATGGCGTTTGCGGTGAAACGGGTCGTCGGCGCATAGCCGGGTTCGACCAGCTTCACGCGGATGCCGAAATGACCCAGCTCATGCGCAAGTGAACCGGAAAAACCCTGTATTGCCTGCTTGCTGGCGGTGTAGGCGGCGGCGAGCGGGAAAGAGGCGAGCGTGGCGCTGGAGGTGACGTTGACGATCGTGCCGGACCGGCGTTTCCGCATCTGCGGGATGATCGCCTGCGTCATTGCCATCACACCGAAGCTGTTGGTGTCGAAGATCGTACGGATTGCCGACATGGGTGTCGCCTCGAAAGCCCCGACCATGCCGATGCCGGCATTGTTTACCAGCACGTCGACCGGGCCTGCCGCATCGATCAGGGCCGCGATGCTCTTTTCGTCCGTCACATCCAGAGGAAGGACGCGCAACCGTCCGGTATCGTCACCGAAGTGGCTCGCATCCGGATTTCGCATGGTCGCGATGACGTTCCAGCCGCGGGACAGAAAGAACGCGGCGGTCGCCTTGCCATAACCAGACGAGGTGCCGGTGATGAGGATGGTCTTGGTCATCATAAATCTCCATTGTTTGATGCCATTGGAGATAGACGACGTTATCTGGATGATATATGCTTAATAAGCCGAAATTTATTATTGATCGTCCAGAGAATGGATCCACTCAGCGATATTATCGATCTTCTGCGCCCGAGTGCCGCCGTGTCCAAGCCGATTTCCGGACGGGGCCGGTGGGGCGTGCGTTATCGCGCTTATGACGCTCCGGGTTTTGCAATCGTCCTTTCCGGCGCGGCCTGGGTTCTGCTCGAGGGCCGCGACCCCCTGCGGCTGGCGCGCGGTGATTTTCTGCTCCTGCCATCGACGCCGGCTTTCTCGCTCTGCAGCGATACCGATGTCGAATGTATTCCGGTGGAGCCGCAAGACCGGGCGGTCCGGCATGGTGAACAGGAGGGAGAGCCGGATTTCGTTGCGCTTGGGGGAAGCTTCATGTTCGAGCGGATCAATGCCGCGCTTTTGCTTTCGCTGATTCCCGGGCTGATCCATGTGCCGGCGGGCGAGGGCGGAGCATCCCGGCTGGCGCGCCTCATAGAATTGCTGTCAGAGGAATGCGCCAGCGAGGATGCGGGCAAGGAACTCATCATCCGGCGCATGCTGGAGGTTCTTTTGATCGAAGTGCTGCGTCGTCCCGGCGCCGGCAGCGAGGCTATTCCGGCGGGGCTGGTGAAGGGAATGCGCTTGCCCGGGCTTGCCCGCGCCTTGTCTGCCATGCATGCCAATGTCCGCGCGAACTGGACCGTGGCCGAACTGGCCGGGATCGCCGGCATGTCGCGCTCGGCCTTTGCCGCGCGGTTTAATGAAGTGCTCGGTTGCGCGCCGATCGAATATCTGGCGCGCTGGCGGATGGCGCTTGCCAGGGACGCGCTGATGCGCGGCGTAAAGTCGCTCGATCATATCGCCGAGGAGATCGGCTACGAATCCGCCAGCGCATTCAGTACCGCTTTCCGCAAAAGAAACGGTGTCGCTCCGGGAATCTTTGCCCGCGCAAATGGGGACAGAAGCTGGCAGCAGGTAGGTTTTCTCTAGCAGTTGCCTGTCATGACGATGAGGGCACCCGGATTATCTTAAGGGAGGGCGGAATAGGCGCATTCGCTTCACAGGTGCAGACAGCCGGCAACTTAATCCATTACTGGGTAAGAAGGCTGCCGAATAACAGCGGCTAAGCCCATCCCTTCAACGCCCTGCCTGAATAATAGCTGGGTGTCGTGGCACGGTAGATCGGTATGCTGGCGGCACCAAGATGCGGCAGGTCGCTCATCATCGATTTGCGTATTTCGGGGGGTTCGACGAAGAAATCCTCGCCGAGCATTTCCAGCGAGCCGATGCGCTGCACGATATGTTCGAGAATCCAGTCGGGTAGCGATCCGCCAAAAATGATGGCACCGGGATCGATCGTTCGGGCAACGGTCAGTGCGAGCAAGCGAAGCTGTTCTGTCGCTCTTTCAAGCCAGGCGACCACGGCAGGGTGATCCGAATAGCTTTCATCGATATCCTTCAGACGCCTGATATCCATGCCGTGAGCGGCCAGCGTGTCGCAAAGGTCCTGTCCCGAAGGACGCGGATGGGATTTTGGAAACAGGCCGCCAAACTCACCCGCATTGCCGTTCGTCCCGCGATAGAGATGGCGCTGCACCACCACCGCGCCGCCGATGCCGTAAGTCAGCCAGATCATCGCAAAATTGCGGATGCTTCGGCCTGCGCCGTAATATAGCTCAGAAAGAATAACGGTATTGCCGTCGTTTTCGTGAAAGACCGGAAAATCAAAATAGGGCTGGAAGTCTTTGTCGACATCGATGTCATGCCAGCTCTCGAATTGCCTGATGCGGAACACATGGCCACGGTCTCGTTTGAAGTGGCCCGGAAAGCTGATGCCGCAGCCAAGCACATCCATTTTTTTGACCTTTGCTTTTTCGAGCACCTGGCGTGCGGCGGCCTCCGCCGTTTCCATGATGTGCTCGAAGCTGTAGTCCTCCAGGTCAGATCTGACTTCGTGCCTTATCGTGCCATTGAGATCTGCGATGCAGACCCGCAGGTCATCTGGATTGAAGTAGACCCCGAGTGTGAAAAGCCCGTTCGGATTGATCTCGATCGCGGTAGACGGTTTCCCGCGCTTGCCGTCGTTGCGTGCTTCCTCAGCCTCGATGATGAGGCCGGATTCAAGAAGGCTGGATGTCAGACGCGTCAGCGTCGGTGCCGACACATCCATCTCGCGCGCCAGTTCTATACGGGACATGCCACCCTTGCCGCGCAAAATCTCGAGCAGACGCCGTTCATTGTAGCCGAGGTCGATCAAGCCATTCTCCCGCGAGACGTAACGTCGGATTGAATAGCGCAAACGACGCGATTGTACAGCGAATTTCCCGGTCCGGGTTTAGCGGCGATGCTGTAACTTTATTAGAATACCTTTTTTTATCAGTGCGATAGGGCGTTTTAATTTTTGTAACGAATTCGCGCTTGACTTATTAATTTACGTAAAGAAAATAAATATCAGACAACGAGCTGCGACGACAAAAACAAAAAAAATTTAGGTCGCGGGACATCGTGGTCAGGGAACAAAAAAACGGAGCACCCTTCATGCGTCAATCATGCACTATTTTCGCGCGCCTTGTTGCCGGCGCAACCTTCCTTGCCAGCGCGGCTTTCGCCCATGCCGAAGGTACCGTCGTGGTCTATTCGGCAGCGCCGCAGCAGCTTATGGATGAGTTGTTGCCGCTGTTTGAAAAGAAGACCGGCACCAAGGTCGAGCTTGTCAAAGCCGGTTCCGGCGAGTTGATGAACCGCATCAAGGCGGAAACCGGCAAGGCAGCGGGTGATGTGATCTGGAGCGTTGATGGCACTGTCATCGACTTTTCCGCCGACCTCTTCGAACCTTACAAGCCTGTCGAGGCAGCATCGATCAACCCTGCCTTTTCGCCGAGCACCAACTGGGTTCCCTTTACCGCAGTCGTTACGGCCTTCATCGTCAATAAGGAAGCGCTGAAAGGCGCACCGGTTCCGACTTCCTGGGCCGATCTTGCGAAGCCTGAATATAAGGGCCTGATTTCCTCGGCTCGCGCCGATCAGTCCGGTTCCGCCTATATCCAGATGGCAACGGTTTTGCAGGATTTCGACAGCGAGGAGAAGGGCTGGGAGGTCTATACCGGCATTCTCGGCAACTCCGTCCTGTCCACATCGTCAGGCGCGGTTCCGCGTTTCGTCAATGATGGCGAGCAGGCGGTTGGCATTACGCTCGAAGACGCCGCCTTGCGCTACAAGCTGGGCAGTGCCCCGGTAGAGATCGTTTATCCGAAAGAAGGCACGGCGATCGCACCTGACGGCATGGCGCTCGTCAAGGGCGGGCCCAATGCCGAAAACGGCAAGGCCTTCATCGATTTCATCGTCTCCAAGGAAGCGCAGGAAGTGGTGGTAAAGGCCGGTCGGCGTTCCGTCAGAACCGATGTCCCGGCCAATGCGGCGCTTGTCCCGCTGTCTGATGTTCCGGATGCGAAATATGACTTCAAGTGGGCTGCGGACAATCGCTCCCGCCTGATGGAAAAATGGAACGAGATCCTGCTCGACGTCCAATAAGACGTTAAGGCGGCGGCGAAGGCCGCCGTCCTCACGGTATCGCATTCATACTCGCATTTTTGTCTCGTCCACCGTGGTCGTGTACCGCGCAGGATATGTCATGGAGCAGCACATGGCCGCCGTAGAAATTACCAGCATCAAAAAAAGTTACCGGGATGTCGTTGCTCTCTCCGACATCAATATCTCCATTCCATCAGGATCGTTTTTTACGCTTCTCGGACCGAGCGGTTGTGGCAAGACCACGCTTCTGCGCACGATTGCCGGTTTTCATCAGCAGGATAGCGGCAGCATCAGCATCGAAAGACAGGCGATCGAACATGTTCCGGCCCATAAGCGTGATGTCGGCATGGTCTTTCAGGATTACGCGGTCTTTCCGCATATTTCGGTGTTCGACAACATCGCCTTCGGCCTGAAGCAGCGCAGGGCATCTTCAGCCGAGATCCGCGAGCGGGTAGGCAAGATTCTCGATGTCGTGCAGCTCGCCCCCTATGCCAAGCGTATGCCGCATGAATTGTCCGGCGGTCAGCAGCAGCGCGTCGGTCTGGCGCGTGCGCTCGTCATCAACCCGAAAGTGCTGTTGATGGACGAACCCCTATCCAACCTTGACGCCAAACTTCGCGTGGATTTGCGGCGAGAACTCCGCGAGATCCAGCAGGCGATGAACATTACCACCGTTTATGTCACGCATGATCAGGAAGAGGCGCTTGCCATGTCCGATCTGGTTTGCGTCATGTATGGCGGCGTCATTCAACAGGCCGCGGCGCCCTGGGAAGTCTATAACAATCCCGCCAACCGCTTTGTCGCGTCTTTCGTGGGAGCAAATAACTTTCTGACGCTTGACCGTTCTGGGGGGCAGACTTCCATTTCCGGCCATAAGGTCGCGTTGCCGCAGGCGGACGCAGTTTCGCCGGAACGGAAGATCGTCGCCGCCATCCGCCCGGAGGCGATTGCCGTCGGTCCTTGCGCGATTGATGGCGATGAACGCATCGAACTGCCCGTGACCATAAGGCAGGTCAGCTTTACCGGCCGCGAAATGAACGTTGCCGCCGTGCTTTCGTCGGGCGAGGAGATCGAGGCGATCACCAAGCCATCGCCGGAGATCATCGGGCTGCAGCCCAACCAGAAAACCACATTTTCCTGGCGCACGGCCGATGCGCAGCTGTTCGGCGAGGGCACAACCGGGGAGCGCCTGTCATGACGGATATCACCGCGACTGCGACCGCCGGCGGCTTCCGCCTGAGACTGCCGGGCTTCTGGACATGCGTGACGGTGTTTGCCGTCATCCTGCTGGCGATCTTTCTGATCCTGCCGATTTTCAGCGTGTTCTTTATCAGTTTCTTCGATGCCAAAACAGGCGCATTCGGTTTCAGCAACTACGCGGAAGTGTTCACACGGCGTTTTTATACGGTCGCACTCTGGAATACGCTTCTCATCGGGGTGCTGGGCATGCTGGGCGCCTGCCTTCTCGGTATTCCGCTTGCCTTTTGTACCTCCCGCTATCGCATCAAGGGGCGCACTTTCATCGCCACATTTGCGGTGCTGGTGCTCTGTGCGCCGCCATTCATCGGTGCCTATGCCTGGATCATGCTGTTCGGTGCCAATGGTGCTGTCACGAATCTCCTGTCCTTCGCCGGCATTTCCCTGCCGACGATCTACGGAATCCCGGGTATCGTGATGGTCTTCAGCCTGAAGTTCTTTCCCTACATCTTCCTGATGACGGAAAATGCGCTGAACACCATCAACAAGTCCTATGAGGACGCGGCGGAAAACCTCGGCTGCACGGCGTTCCAGCGGTTCCGCAAGATCACCCTGCCGCTGGTCTTTCCGGCAGTCAGCACGGGCGCGATCATCTGCTTCGTGCTGTCCATCGCCGACTTTGGAACGCCGGCAATCCTCGGCAAGGGCATCAGAACGCTTTCGACCATCGCCTATGCGCAATACACCTCCGAAATGGCCGGAACCCCGACCATGGCTGTGACGATTTCCATGGTGATGATTGCCATTTCCATGGCGGCACTTCTGTTGCAGCGGCATATTCTTGCCAAGCGCCGCTACGCCAGTTCGCTGACGAACCGGCCGGTCAAGCAGTCCATGCGACCGCTGAAATCGTTCATCGTGCACGGCTTCTGTTATTTTGTCGTGCTCATCGCCATGCTGCCGTCGCTCACGGTCATCTATACGTCGTTCCTTGCAACCAGCGGTCCCGTCTTTACCGGCGGTTTCGGATTGGACAGCTACGCCCGCATCCTTCGCGATTCACCGCAGGCGATTGCCAACAGTTTCACGTTTGCATTGGCCGCTGTCGTGCTTATCGCCATCGTTTCCGGCCTGCTGTCCTTCATCGTGGTTCGACGCGACAATGCGGTCTCCGGTTCGCTCGATCTTCTGCTGATGGTGCCTTACCTCATCCCCGGCGTCGTTATGGCGATCGGCTACGTGACGACGTTCCGTTATCCGCCCTTTGATATCACCGGGACGGCGCTGATCATCATCCTTCTGGTGTTTATCCGCCGGCTGCCCTATGGCGTCCGCTCGACGACATCAATCCTCAGGCAGATCAAGCCGTCCATCGAGGAAGCCGCGGTCAATCTTGGGGCTTCTCCGGCAAAGACCTTCGTATCGGTGACGGTGCCTCTGATGCTGCCTGGTCTCATCATCGGTTCGCTGATGAGCTTCATCACTGCCATCAATGAACTCTCCTCGACGTTGATCCTCTACACCGCCCGCACGATCACTATGCCGGTGCTGATCTATATCCAGGTGATCGACGGAGAATTTGGCACGGCGGCTGCGTTGTCCACCCTGCTTCTGGTCAGTACCGGGATTTGCGTCTTCGTCGTCTTCCGTTTGTCGGAAGACAGGGAAGCATCCTTCGTCTGACCGCTTGCAACCCTCATGAAAGGCTAAAGCAGCGGCGACCGGCGCGTCGCCGCCTGCTCCCCTCTGCAAGGAAACAATACGATGAATATCGCGAGCTTTTCGCAATCGAAATACAAGAATGCCGCAACGCCGGGGGACGATGTGGCCATTCTTCTTCCCGGACGGGTTCTGGCCGTTTTTGACGGTGCGACTGACCCGACCGGTGTGAATTATGGCGGGCTGAGTTCCGGCCGCATTGCCGCGCTTGCCGCCGCAAATGCGGTGGCGGAGATGAGCATCCAGGGTGCTTTGCAAAGTTGCGAGGCAGCCACGCTGTTCCAGACCATCAGCGATATCCTGAAAAAGGAAGCCGAGCGCATCAATGCCAGCCATCCACCATCCACCACGCTCGCTATCGTTGCCGATATGGGGGACAGTTTTCGGCTGCTTCTGGCTGGCGATTCCGGTGTGCGCATCAATGGGGACAGGCTGTTGCAGCATGCCAAGCTCATAGACCGGGTCAGCACCTCGGCGCGCATCCACGTCTTCAAACAGCTTTTCGCGTCAATTGGGGATGGTGATGCAGCGGAGGCCAAAACCCGTGCCACCATATTTTCCGGCCTTCGTGCTGCGGTCAAAGCCGGGATCATGAGCGCGACGGACGCGGAAACAGTGATCACAACAGCCGCTACCGCAAGCGGCCTTCAGGCCGAGATCGAAGCGGTGGAAGAGTTTCTGATGGGCGGTATTCGCGTTCAGCCACACTACGCAAACAGACAAGGCCATGTTTTGGGATACGCCTCGATCAATGGCGGGATGGTGATGGAGGAGGGGACGATCGACCTGTCGCTCGCAAAGGACACGATCAACAGCCTGGAAATCTTTACCGACGGTTATCTCTCACTGCCTGCCGGGGTCGACGTCGCTGACTGGGAAGCCGAATTCGCCCGCGTCGAAGCGGCAGATTTTCACAAGCTCAATGACTATCCATCGGTAAAGGGATCAACATCGAGTGAATTCAGCGACGACAGGACGGTGATATGCCTGAAGGCGCGGTGAGAGAGATCCGTGCCGACAGCTATTTTGTTACTTCCGCGCCTTTATAGTTGCGTTCACTCCAGAGCAAGGCTTTGCGCAACGGATCGAACCTCGCTTCGATGATCGCGCCGACGAAGAGGATGTGATCGGCGGCATCGGTGGAACCGACAAGGTTGCAATCCATTGAGAGAAGGGCCCCGGAAAGCCTTGGGCTTCCCGAAGGCCAGACATCCCAGTTGCCGACGGAAAACCGGTCCGGCTGGTTTCCCTTTCCGGCAAACACGTCGGCGATCTCCTCCTGTCCTCTGGATAGCGCTGCGACGGAAAAGCGTCGGCTCGCGGCGATGAGATCGACCATGCGGCTGCTGGCGTCGATGGAGATCATCAAAAGCGGCGGCTCGGCGCTGAGGGGCATGAAGGATGTGATCGTCCGCCCGGTCCGCTCCCCGGCGTGTGAGGCCGTGGCCACGGCAACCGTAAAGGCAAGCCCGGCCATTGAATCCTTGAATTCACGCGGTGAGATCGTCGGTGCCGAGCACGCCTTCAGCGGAATATGCGCGTGATTGACCACGCCGCCATCGATCAGCCTGAAATTATGAGACATGCAGTGCCGGGCTAACCGCCCGCTCCCGGATTTTTTGAGAAAATGGACATCTTGGCCGCAGCGCCGTTCATGATATCTGCATTATCAGGCGGGTTCCCTTTCTGGTACACCCTTGGCCAGATGCCGGAATAATGGCGGTTGAGGTCTAGCCAGACATGCAGCCCCGCTTCGGTATCCGGCCGGATGGCCGCGGCGGGACATTCGCCCTCGCAGATCCCGCAGTCGATACATTGATCGGGATGGATAACGAGCATGTTCTCGCCCTCGTAGAAACATTCCACCGGACAGACTTCCACGCAGTCCATATATTTGCAGGCGATGCAGTTTTCGGTGACGACATAGGGCATTGAGACGCTCGAATGGAGTTGCAGCCGGACGGCGGCTGTCCGGCTGCGCCTGACCCGGCCAACCGCCCAGGGCAGCGGCAGCGACCGGATCGGTGGGACCTAAATCAGAGGCGGGCGGCGACCGCCTGCCAGTTCACCAGATTGTCGAGGAAATTTTCGAGATAAGCCGGGCGCTTGTTGCGGAAATCGATGTAGTAGCTGTGTTCCCATACATCGCAGCCTAGAAGTGCCTTCTGCCCGAAGCACAGCGGATTGACCCCGTTTTCCGTGCGGGTGATCTTCAGCGTGCCATCGGTATCCACCACCAGCCACGCCCAGCCCGAACCGAATTGCGAGGCGCCAGCGAGGGCGAAATTCTGCTTGAACAGCGCGACCGAGCCGAAGGACTGCGTCAGCGCATCTTCCAGCGCCTTCGGGATCGCATGATTTTTCGGTCCCATTATTTCCCAGAAGAGATTGTGGTTCCAGTGCTGGGAGGCATTGTTGAAGATGCCGGATTGCGCCACCGCACCCTTCTCATAGGTGCCCCGGACGATCTCTTCGAGGCTCCTGTTTTCCCACTCGGTGCCTGAAATCGCCTTGTTGAGATTATCGACATAGGCCTTGTGGTGGAGATCGTGATGAAACTTCAGCGTCTCCTCGGACATGCCTGCAGGGGCGAGCGCATCATGGGCATAGGGGAGGTCGGGAAGCTGGAAAGCCATTGGGTATTCCTTTGTCAACTGTTCGCTCAAGAGCATGGAAAGAGCCTTGCAAAAACAAGGTGACAATAGTTCTAGGACCTCAATCACGGTTGAGGTCAAGCGGTTTTTCGAGGATAAATTCACCCGACTGCGGCTTATAAAATATGCGTCCGATGGCGCGGGTTACCGCTTGCTTGCGTTCACGGTGGCGACCCATTCTTCGAGCGCCCTGCGGATTGCCGTGCCCGCATCTTCCCCGCGGACAAATGCCCACCATGTATGTGCGCCTTGCCAAACGGCGGCCATCTGCCACCCCAGCCGCAATGCTCTTTCCTCGTCGCGGGCAAGGCGGCGGCCAAGCGCGTGGGCAAGGGTGTGTCCCCAGAGGGCACCTCTCGCCCGCAGCTTCGGATTGCGAATGTCTTCTCTGAGCAGCAGCAGTCCGTCACTGGCGTTTTGTTCTGCGGCTTCAGAGGTCATGAGGCGCATGAGAAGGGCTATGGCGCCCTGCGGCGTCAAGGGTTCCTGCTCATCGGCCGTTTCCGTTTCCGCCTGCAGCTTGTCCCAGGCGCGCAGAAGCACGGTTTCGACAAGGTTTTCGCGCTTGCCGTAACGCTGCACCAGGGTGGCCGCAGATAGGCCGCAGGCCTTTGCAGCTGCGGCAAAAGTCAGCCCGTCAGGGCCTATCTGCAACATGAGGGGCAGCAGTGCGTCCAGCACCTGATCATCTGAAATAGACTTGTGTCTTGGCATGGCTTATATATAAACGTATATTCATTTATAAATCAAGGAGGAAGATATGGCAGTCATTCGCGGGTATATCGCGGCGAGCCTGGACGGGCGCATCGTTTCTGGAGACGGCTCGCTCGACTGGCTCTACAAATATGATGATATGGACCTCGGCGAACACGATTACCGACATTTTATCAAGGGAATTCGAACCGTTGTCATGGGTCGTGCGACCTATGATTTCATTGCCAGCGAACAGTCACCCTGGGCTTATGGAGATCAACGCGTCATCGTCGTCACCTCGAGGCCGATCGAGGAGCCCAAGGGACCTCTGGAGGTGCGCAGCGATGTGGGCTCGTTGATGGAGGAACTGCGCGCTCTCGATGATGGCGATGTCTGGATCCTGGGCGGCGGAAAGCTGCAGATGGCCTTTTTGGAGCGCGGCGCACTGGATGAAATCGAGATTTACCTGATTCCGGAAATCATCGGCTCAGGCGAACCTCTTTTCCCGCTTACAGGTCACCGCGCAAGCCCCACTCTCGTCAGCGCAAAGGAAATCGAAAAGGGCTGCGTTCGATTGCACTATCGCTTCTCGTGACGCTCTTAGCTTCACTTACCCGATGGGCGGCAAGGAACGGCGGAAACGCCCCGCCTGTTACTCATCGCCCTGTTACGCGATTTGAGACCTAAAGCCCGAGAAACTTAAAAGGCTTGGTGTCCTTCAAGCTTTCGTTCGCCATGCCCGAATAGATGTGAATCTGATTGGGGCCGAGGTCGAGTTTCTTGACGGCACCGGTCTCTTTCGAAAGATCGAGTTTCGTCATGTCGATCCAGAAGATATTCGGTGTGAGCGCGGACTCGAAGAAATAGAGCTTGCGTTTGTGGTCTATCACCGTGCGCCAGCGGGTAGAGGAAATATTCGGCTGGTCCGGCGTGGTGATACCATAGGGAACTGAGACATTGCGGATGACGCTGAAGACGCTGGCTATGGCCTCGACCGGATTTTCGCTCTTGGGTATGGCATTTGCATAGAATGAGGCCCGGGCAAACCTGTCGGATGCGCGGTTGGTGCCTGGCAGCATGACGGTACCGCCAATCTGCTTCCAATATTCGTTGAGCGCCAGCTGGTGATCGAAGGTCGGCGAATTGGTCATGACCTGATATTGACGGCCGTGATGGATAACCTGTTTACCGTCGATATATTCGATGATCGCGCTGTCACCCGTCGCGTCCGAAAGGGAGAGGTGTAAGGTCGCCAGACGTTCTTCGCCGGGGACATTGTCGGTGACGATGGTGAAGGGGTTTTTCTCGAGTGCGCTGACGGCCTCGTCCACGGTTGCGAAATTGTCGAGCGCATATTGCGCCCAGGCGGCGATGGACAGGCCCGGCGATTTTCCGTCATAAGCGGGATAGCTCGACTCCACCAGCCAGAGAACGTTTGCGGCAAGGCCTGCCTCATTCATGCCGTCGGTCGTGGAAATATCATAACCCGACGCAATGACGCTGCCGTATTTCGAGGTCCATTTGATCGAATTCGGACCTGCCTCGCCGGAGCGCTCCATGCCGCGGGGGAAGACCCAGATATTGGTTCCCACATCCGTTTTCCAGTCCATCGACCGGGCCGTCATCACCTGATCATTTTCGCCCAGATAAACGAAGCGCGTGCAGGCTTCGGCAACCGATGTGGCAAGCGTGGTGAGAGACAATATCGCGGCAGTGCAGGCGGAAAAAAACGGAAGGGTCTTGGGGCGCATGGGAACGTCTCCGGTGCTCGCGGTGCCAATACAGCGTATGATAGAAAATCGGACTTGTTGGCGGGAGTCAAATAGGTTTAGCTACGGGCGATTAGTTGGGGAGAAGGCATTGCTAAAATTATCAGTTTTTGCAGCCGTTATGGCTTTTTCCGCAACCGCGGCCGCAGGTGCGGACGACGTTGTTGCCGCACCCGCGAAAGTTGATGGCGGGGCCGACTGGGCGTTCCAGGCCACGGGCTATCTCTGGGCGACTGGTTTGAATGGCAACATATCGCCGTTCCGACGGGCACCGACCCTGCATGTGGAGAAATCCTTTTCAGATGTCATGGATGATCTCAATTTCGGTGGGTTTCTCAACATCTGGGGGCGTTACGACCGTTTCGTCCTTTCCGGCGATTTGATGTATGTCGATACCACCGACAGCAAGGCAACCGGTCCGTTGCCG
Source organism: Agrobacterium sp. GW821-FHT14E08 (assembly GCF_058803865.1). Classification (NCBI taxonomy): domain Bacteria; kingdom Pseudomonadati; phylum Pseudomonadota; class Alphaproteobacteria; order Hyphomicrobiales; family Rhizobiaceae; genus Agrobacterium; species Agrobacterium sp. GW821-FHT14E08. Next base: position 105,692 of record NZ_JBXAPJ010000004.1, read on the forward strand.
GCGCTGCAAATTCCGGGTTTGCCAACCTTGCCGGCCGGTGCCGCTGTCGGTGCGAATGTGGACACACAGGAATTCATGGCGACGCTGCAGGCGGGTTACCGTGTCATCGATGCGGATGGATTTTCTCTGGACGCGCTTGCCGGCGCGCGCTTCTGGCACATTTCCAATGACGTCGCGGTCACTGCCAGCCACCCCCTGATCGGCAGCGTTTCCGCCAGCCATAGGGAGAGTTTCGGCTGGGTGGACCCCGTCATCGGCGCGCGGGCCTTTTTCAGCCTGACGGACAAGCTGTCCGTTCAGGGACAAGTGGATATCGGCGGTTTCGGAGCAGGATCCGATCTCACCTGGTCAGCGCTCGCGACGGTCAACTATGTCTTTACCGACACATTGTCGGTCTCGGCGGGCTACAAGGTGCTTGACGTGGATTACTCCCACGATGGTTACGTTTTCGATTCCCGACTGAGTGGACCGGTCGTCGGGTTGACTTACCGGTTCTGACCCTTTGCCCCCGGAGTGACCTTGACACGACCCCCTTGGAGTCTAGACGGGGTCTCGTGTTCATTAGGGAGTAAAGATATGAAATCGCTGGCAAGCCTTTCGGCGTTCGTTGGCAAGACCTTTGCCATCTGGGTCATCCTGTTTGCCGTACTCGGCTTCTTTTTTCCGGATACGTTCAAGCAGATCGCACCGTGGATCGTGACGCTCTTGTCGATCATCATGTTCGGCATGGGGCTCACACTTTCGGTCGACGACTTCAGGGAAGTCGTAAAAAGGCCGTTCGATGTGACGATCGGCGTGCTCGGGCAGTTTCTCATCATGCCGCTTCTGGCGGTGCTGCTCACCCGCATCATTCCCATGCCTCCGGAAGTCGCGGCGGGCGTCATTCTGGTCGGTTGCTGCCCGGGCGGCACATCTTCCAATGTCATGACCTATCTCTCCAAGGGCGATGTCGCCTTGTCCGTTGCCTGCACCTCGGTCACCACGCTTGCCGCGCCGCTGGTGACGCCGTTCCTCGTCTGGCTGTTTGCGAGCCAGTTCCTGCCGGTTGACGGCTGGGCCATGTTCCTCAGCATCGTCAAGGTCGTTCTGGTTCCGCTCGCTCTCGGCGCCGCCCTGCAGAAGCTGCTGCCCGGTCTCGTCAAGGCCGCCGTTCCGGCGTTGCCGCTGGTGAGCGTCATCGGCATCGTCCTCATCGTTTCGGCGGTGGTGGGAGGATCCAAGGCGTCCATCGCCCAGTCCGGGCTGATGATTTTTGCCGTCGTTGTCCTGCATAACGGGCTTGGCTATCTCCTCGGTTATCTCGCCGCAAAGGCAACGGGCCTGTCGCTTGCCAAGCGCAAGGCCATCGCGATTGAGGTGGGCATGCAGAATTCGGGCCTTGGCGCGGCACTTGCCACGGCCTATTTCTCGCCTCTCGCCGCGGTTCCGAGCGCCATTTTCAGCGTCTGGCACAATATTTCCGGCGCAATCCTGGCAAACTGGTTTTCCGGCCGGGTGGACGCAGGCTCCGCCAACAAAGCCGCCTGAAGCTCCGCATCTGTCAGGCCGCCTGTGGTTCAGGCGGCCTGGCCCTGCCTTAGAACGGCATAGTCTGACGTGTCATGGCCAGTGGATTAAGCCGGGCAAAACCCGCTTGGCGCTGATACGGGAAATGCGGATAGGGCGCAGTCGTCTCGCTGGCCTCGTCCAGCTTCGCTACCTGTGCGGACGTCAGTTCCCATCCCACGGCATTGAGGTTCTGGCGCAGCTGTTCCTCATTGCGCGCGCCGATGATCACCGTGGAAACAGTGGGGCGTCTGAGCAGCCAGTTAAGGGCGACCTGGGGCACCGTCCTGCCGGTTTCTTCCGCGACAGCGTCGAGCGCATCGACTACGCGGTAGAGATGTTCATCATCCACCGGCGGTCCGAAGCTGGCGGTCTCATGCAGGCGGCTACCTTCGGGCAGAGGCGTGCCGCGGCGGATTTTTCCGGTCAACCGCCCCCAGCCAAGCGGGCTCCAGACCATTGCGCCAAGACCCTGATCGGCGCCGAGCGGCATCAGATCCCACTCGTAATCCCGGCCGATCAGGGAATAATAGACCTGATTGACCACATAACGCGGCCAGCCATATCGGTCCGCGACGGCAAGCGATTTCATGATCTGCCAGCCTGAGAAATTTGACACGCCGGTATATCGCACCTTGCCGGAGCGGACGAGCGTATCGAGCGTCGACAGCACTTCCTCAACCGGCGTGAAGGCATCGAAGGCATGAAGCTGAAGGATGTCGATATAGTCGGTCTTTAGGCGGCGCAGGGCGTCATCCACCGCGCGCAGCAGCCGGAAGCGCGACGAGCCCGCCTCGTTCGGCCCGTCGCCCATCGGCAGGCTGGTCTTGGTCGAGATTAGAATGCTGTCGCGCCTTCCTTTGACGGCTTCGCCGAGCACTTCCTCCGATGCGCCATTGGAATAGACATCGGCGGTATCGAACAGGTTGACGCCGGCTTCCAGACAAATATCGATCAGGCGCCGGGCTTCCGTCGCGTCTGAATTGCCCCAGTTGCTGAAGAGCGGGCCGGAGCCGCCAAAAGTTCCGGCGCCGAAACTCAAGACTGGCACTTTCAGGCCGGATTGGCCGAGATGGCGATATTCCATGGGGCGTTCCTTTGTTGCTTCGAAATAGTCGCGGGCGGGTCGCTTTAAAGCATCGCGCTCTGCCCATCCCGTGATCAGGCAGACGAGGATTGTGATGTGTCTCAATCGCCGTCTGAAGATAGACGCTCAATCTTCAATGAAATAGAATGCCGAAAATACTATCACTTGTGAGATGAAATCATCATGGCGCGACTGGATATCAACCGGGCAGGGGAGATGGAAATCTTCGTGCGGGTCGTCGAACTCGGCGGTTTTTCCCGCGCGGCTGCAGCGGCGAACATGACACCTTCGGCGGTGAGCAAGCTGATCGCACGGCTGGAAGGCCGCCTGAGCGTGCGCCTGCTCAACCGTTCCACCCGGCAGCTTCAGATCACGCCGGAGGGCTGCGCCTTCTATGAAAGGGCCACCCGCATCCTTGCCGATCTCGAAGAGGCCGAACGGGCTGCCGGTGAGGGCGAACAGCCCGTCGGCCGTGTGCGGATCAATACCAGCGCTTCTTATGCAACACATATTCTTGCGCCCATCCTGCCACGGTTTCTGGCGCTTCATCCGGGCGTCACGCTCGATATCGTCCAGACGGATATGGTGGTCGACCTCCTCGCGGAGCGCATGGATGTTGCGGTGCGCGCCGGACCCCTGAAGAGCTCAACTCTCGTTGCCCGGAAGCTCGGTGAGACAAGGATGATCATTGCCGCCGCCCCGGATTATCTCGAGCGCTGCGGCGTGCCGCAAACCATAACCGACCTGGAAAATCACAATCGGCTCGGGTTCGGTTATGCCCGGTCAATCGACGGGTGGCCGTTGCGGGATGCCGGAAAGACCGTCGTCATTCCCGCGACGGGACGCGTGCAGGCCAGCGATGGCGAGGGCCTTCGCCATCTCGCCCTTGCCGGTGTCGGGTTGGTTCGCGCTGCTGCCTTCACCGTGCGGGAGGATATCGCCGCTGGCCGGCTCATATCGGTCCTCGATCATCTTGATACGGGTGAAACGGAGATATTTCACGCCGTTTATGCCGGCCAGCGCGGGCTCCTCCCGTCCCGTATTCGGGCGTTGCTCGATTTTCTGGGTGAATACGGGCGGGTTAAGTGAAGTGACGCAAAAAGGTGCCGTTTTGCGTCTCATCATCGCTGATCGGGAGAACGTGATTGTTTATTCGTTGGGCTGCCGGCTTATTCCTTCGGACCCGACAGCGTGAAAGCGCCAACCGATTCCAGCATAATGCGGGTCTCGTCAGAGAGTGCGCCCGGCAGCGCACCGCAGAGGCTGCCCGTCGTCACCACCTGGCCTGCCCTCAGCATATGTCCCGTGTTGAGTGCGGCATTGGCAAAGGCAAGAAGTGGCGCCAGCGGATCAACATTCGGGTGTTTCACCTTGTCATGGAAGAGCTGCACTGATCCTTCGGTAACGATGAGCTGCGGCAGCTCATCGCCATTAGCGGCAAAAACGTCCACGACGCTCTTGTCCACCTCCGGACCGAGGGCGAAACCGTGGTTGGCGAGGCGGTCTGCCAGAAAAAGCGGAAACGGAACCTGATTTTTCTCTTCCAGTCTGTAACGGAGAAGCTCGACACCCAGATGCACCTTGTCGATGTACTGCATCAGATCCGCGCTGGTGAGCCGCCCTTCGGCCGTAGCGGGAATATCGGCAGAGAGTGTAAAGCATATCTCGACTTCAATCCCTTCCGTTCCATCCAACGGGAAGGAAGCGAGATTGGCATCGTTCACCCGGCAGCAATCGAACATGGGAGCCGCGACCGCCTCGCCATCCGGACGAATCGCCAGCTTCCAGCCGCCGATCGGTTTTCCCAAATATCCGGCAAAGTCTCGCTGAACCGCCATCGCCTCTGCAAGCGTGCCCGGAACGAGGCCCTCCGCCTCCAGCTCCGCTAAAGCAATTCTATCACCCTCCCGGCTTGCCTTTGCAAAACGCTTCGCCAGTTTTTCGATCGCCGCCATTCCGCTCATGTCTCCCGATGATCTCACGCGCCGAATGCTGTCACGATTTGGCGCTGTCTGCCAAGGCCATCAATGCCGAGTTCGACCACGTCGCCGGCTTTCAGGAAGACGGGCGGTTTCATTCCAAGGCCCACACCTGGCGGTGTCCCGGTGGTGATCACATCGCCCGGCATCAGACGCATGAAGCGGCTGATATAGGAAACCAGCGTTGCGATCGGGAAAATCATCTTGGACGTCGAGCCGGTCTGCATGCGTTGGCCGTTAACATCCAGCCACAGGCCGAGATTTTGCACGTCGCTGATTTCATCCGGTGTGACCAGCCATGGCCCGAGCGGACCGAATGTCGGTCCGCTTTTGCCTTTCGTCCATTGGCCACCGCGTTCGATCTGGAAGGCGCGTTCGGAGACATCATGGCAGACGCAGAAACCCGCAATGACCGAGAGTGCATCCTCTTCCCGCACATGATAGGCCGGCTCACCGATAACGAAGGCGATCTCGACTTCCCAATCGGTTTTTTCCGAATCCTTCAGAAGGCAAATCGGATCATTCGGGCCGGAAATGCAGGAGGTGTGTTTGTTGAAAAGCACCGGCTCTTCGGGAATGGGCGTATTCGTTTCCAGCGCATGGTCGATGTAATTGAGGCCAACCGCCACAAAATTGCCGACAGAACCGACGCAGGGGCCGATCCGCACATCAGATGGTACGACCGGGAGGGAAGAAAGATCGGTTTTTGTCAGTTTTTCAAGAAAACGGCGCGAAAGGGTCGCCCCGGCTATGTCGGTGACGATCGAAGAAAGATCGCGGATAATGCCCTCAGCGTCTAGCGCTGCCGGCTTTTCCTGGCCGATTGGACCATAACGGAGAAGTTTCATTCTGTTTTCCTATGCGGCTGATTGCTGAAGGGCATTTTCGCCGAGCGCAAATTCAAGGCGGTAAAGTCCAAATTCCACGGGTCCGACGAGGTCGTTTCCGGAGAGTTGTTGCGCCAGCCTGTCCGCGGCAGTGGCAACGGAAGAGGCCGAGCCGCCTTCGATCATGATGATCCAGTTCGGCACACCAACCTGACGGCCCTTGCGTTCGGCGGTTTCAAGGCTGCTTGCGCCACTGTCTGCAATGCAAAGATGGGTGCCGCTGATGCCGTTCAACTTACCGGTTTCGCAGAGAGCGTCAGTCAGCATGGATCGGATTGCCGCCCTATCTGTCTCCGCCGCATCAAAACGAAAGGTGGCGATGAAGCCACCGTCGCCGCAGCCATGGGAATAGTCGGTGTTGCAGACACCGCGTGTCGTGTTGCGAAAGTCTGCGGTGGAACGCTTTGTCCAGGGGGTGGGATTGTTCAGCCGGTCGAGATAGGGCTGGCCGACCAGCACCTTCGCATCCGCTGCCTCATAGAGCGTGAAATACTCGGGTACTCCCTGCTCGGCGATATAACGGCGTCCGCGTAGGAAGCCGGGGATCGCGACGCGTTCCGGGATATGCTCGCGATTGTGCCATTCGATGAAATTATCACGGCCTTCCGGCAAGATGTCGTTCCAGATGGCGACGACGGCCTTTCCCAAGAGAGACATTGGTTACCTCAATATGTTGCACGACCGCCGGACAGGTCGAAAACCGCGCCGGTCGAGAAGCTGCATTCGGAAGAAGAGAGCCAGGCCACCATATTGGCGACTTCGGCGGGATCGAGAAAACGTCGCATGGGAATGCGGGAGAGAATATCGTCCAGTCGTTCCCTCGGGGCATCGACACTCATTGCCGTCATGGAGGCCGCGGGCGTAATGGCGTTAACGAGAATATCCGCTGTTGCCAGTTCCTTGCCGAGGCTTTTGGTCATCGCCACCAGCCCCGCCTTGGCGGCGCTGTAGGCTGCTGCCTGATGCATGCCTTCCTTGGCCTGGATGGAGGCGACGTTGACGATGCGGCCGAAATGGCTTTCTTTCGCCGTTTCGATCATCAACGGCACCAACGCACGGCAGACAAGAAACGACCCGAACAGATTGACGTCGATGATCCTGCGAAATTCCTCGACCGGAATTTCCCACAAGGGCGCGACATTGCCGACAATGCCGGCATTGTTGACGAGGATGTCGAGCCTGCCGAACCGCTGTTGCAGATCATTGGTGGCGGTTTCGATGCTTTGTGCGTCTGTGATATCGACGCCGGCATGGGGCAGGTTGGCAACGTAACCGCTTTTCACAGCTGTCGGCAGATCCCAGTGAATCACCGTGGCGCCGCAGTCCTGTAACCTCCGGCTGATGGCGGCACCGAAGCCGCCGGCAGCACCCGTGACGACCGCCACCCGGCCTTCAAGATCATAGTGTGTGGACATGTTTGAAACCATTGTTCCGCATCGAGCCCGGCAGATCTGCCGGGCTCTCGGCGTCTGCAGTTATTTTGCGATGAGGCTGTTGGTGAAGAAGGCATCTGCCGACATATCGGTCTTGATGTCCTGATATTCCTTCATCAGATCAAGTGTCTGCTGCCAGTCTGCCGCAGCCATTTCGCCGAGCGGCGCAGATGGGGCGGATGGCGACGGCAGAAGTTTGAGCGAGACTTCCAGTTGCTCTTTCAGAAGCTTGGGATCGCCGGTCGGCTTTTCCTTCACGGCTGCAGCAACTGCCGCGTCAGGATCCGCCTTGGCTGCCTCTATGGATTTCAGCGACGCCGCCACGAAGCGCTTGACCAGGTCCTGATTGCCGTCGATCAACTTGGTGTTGGTAACGATCGTCAGGCCCTGCGTGTTCACGCCCAGCTCCGCAAAAGAAAATACCTTCTGCTCCAGACCCTTTGAATTGAGAACCACGACCTGGTTTTCAAGCCCACCGAGAATGCCCGCAGCGCGATCCTGCATGATGGCGATGATCTTGCCGGGTCCATCCACATTCAGAATATTCACCTTGGACGCATCGACGCCGTTCTTTTTCCAGATAGCGGGCAGGAGGACAAGCGATGCCTCGCCAGCGCTGGCCGCGACCGTCTTGCCCTCCACATCCTTGATGGATTTTACGCCGGAATCCGCGCGAAACGTCATAGCGTAGGGTGAGGTGTTAAGCAGACCGAGCACGGATTTGACCGGTGCGCCTTTCGAAGCGCCGGCAATGACGCTGCCGCCATCGGCAATGCCGAACATATCGCCACCAGTTGCGACCGACTGGACCGTGCGCGCCGAGCCCTGGCCTTCGCCGATCTGCAGATCGATGCCGGCCTCCTTGTAGAAACCCTTTTCTGCGCCGTAATAAAAGATGGTATGGACACCACTCAAAAGGAAATTGAGACGGAGTGTGACCTTGTCTTCAGCCGCAGCGGACTGAATTCCTGCCAGACCAACGGCGAGCGCGATCGCACCGCCCGCAAGCGTTTTTTTCATAATATTGAACATTTTATCCTCCCGTTTTTAATTGAAGTCCGAATTCAGGTCGCGCTTTTCCCGACAGTGAAATCGTCACGGCGCTGCGAAACGTGCCAGGGGATGGCGAAACGCTCGATAAGTTCCACGATGCCGTAGAGAAGCAAGCCAAGCAGGCTCAGCACGATGATGACGGCGAAGGTCATGCTGGTGTTCATGTTGCCGTTGTAATTTAAAAGCAGATATCCAAGGCCGTTATCCGAAGCGACGAACTCCGCCACGACGGCTGCCGTGGCCGAAAGCGCGGCTGCGACCTTGAAGCCTGCAAAAAGCGAGGGCAGGGCGCCCGGCAACTCCACTTTCCAGAAAATCTGCAGGCGTCCGGCGCGATAGCTTTTGGCAAGATCGTAGACATCCGGCTCAATGGATTTGAAGGCCACGATGGAATTGACGACGATCGGAAAAAAGGAGAGCAGAAAAACCAGGAGGATTTTCGACGGCAGACCGAAGCCGACCCAGATAATGAAGAGTGGTGCGATGGCGATCTTGGGGATGATCTGCAGGATCACCAGCAGCGGATAAAAGATCGCCTCGAATGCACGTGAATAGACGACCAGCAGGGCAAGCAACGTTCCCATGACGACGGCCACGAGGAAGCCGAGCACCATGGGCTGCAGCGTGTAGAGCGATGCGGTGAAGACAATAGGCACATTGTTATAAAGGTCCGCAAAGACCTTGCTCGGTGCCGGCAGGATATATTCCGGAACATTCAAGAGACGCACCGCGATTTCCCAGACAATGCCTGCGCCCACGAGGCTGCCTACGGTGTGGGCCTGTCCTTTGACGGCACCAATGACTTTCGAAAACATGCTTCCTCCCGAATTGCCCGCTCGTTGCCGGACAATTTTGTATTGTTGGAACAATGTTCCATATGGACTGATGTTTCGTCAAGTGCTATTTCGGAGGCAGCAGAAGAATGAAATGCAGCGGGAGGAACGCATGTTGCAGAAGAAAAACGACAGGACCGGTTATGAGCCCGGCGTCTTGCTAAAGGGCGTCAGCAAATATTTCGGGCATGCGGACGCGCCTGTCGTAGCATTGGAAAAACTTGACCTGACGATTGGTGACGGGGAGTTCGTCGCGATTGTCGGCCCGTCCGGCTGCGGCAAATCAACGATGATGCGGCTGATCTCCCGGCTTTCTCACGCCAGCACGGGGGAGATTTCCGTTTTCGGCGACGTTTCCAAGGAACCGCCGCCCGGCATGAGCATCGTTTTTCAGAATCACGTGCTTCTCGCCTGGCGGACGATCATCGACAATGTGCTGTTCCCTGCCGAAATGACCGGGCGGAACCGCGAGGAATTGCGGCCGCATGCGCTCGCGCTTCTCGAATCCGTCGGTTTGAAGGATTTCGCCGACAGGTATCCGCACGAACTTTCCGGCGGCATGAAGCAGCGCGCATCGATCGCCCGTGCTCTGCTTCTGCAACCGCGTCTGCTGTTGATGGATGAGCCCTTCGGGGCATTGGATGCGCTGACGCGCGAACAGATGCGTATCGATTTGGAAGCGCTCTGGCTGAAGAATCGAATGACCGTCGTCTTCATCACCCATTCCATCGATGAAGCGGTTCTTCTTGCGGATCGCGTCATCGTCATGACCCCAAGACCTGGGAGAATCGAGAGGATATTGGATATCGACATGCCTCGGCCGCGTGGGCTGGCGGCGCGGCGGGAGCCGGAATTCATCGAGAAATCCGAAGAGATTACCGAGATTTTCCTTTCGCGCGGCATTTTGCAACGCCATGCCTGAAACGAACGGACCTTTCACGTATCCGAAGAGGAAGACGCGAAAGGCCCTGCATCTTCCTGATGAGGCGTCGTCTTTTGATTGAAAATCGCGACGCATATGCGACCGGAGAATGAAATGGACAGGACGATCAATGTACCAAGCGGCGGCGTCGAGCGAACGATTGCCATGCTGGAGCTCCTCGCCTTGGCCGAGGAACCGCTCAAACTATCCGATGTCGCTCATCAACTCGATATTCCGAAAAGCGCATGTCATCGCATCCTCACGTCCCTGATCGAGAATGGCTGGGCTTGGCAGAGCCCCGAGAGCGATTGCTACGCGCTGACCATGCGCATGGCGCTGGTGGGCCAGAAACAACTGGCGCGGCTGCAGGTCTCGGATTTGCGTCAGCCGATCCTGAATGCGCTCGCCGAACGCACCCGCGAACTCGTTCGTTTGACGGCTGTGCAGAACAATACGCTTGTCTGGGTCGGCTCCGCCCGCGGTCGCCGCTCAGGCCTGGTGTTTGAACCCGATATGAGCGCCGGCATTGTGCCCTATGCGACGGCGAACGGTAAAATATGGCTGGCGAGCCTGGAGCGGGAGAGGGCGCTGAGGATCGCCCTTGAAGCCGGGCTCGGCCAACCCGGCCAGCAGGCTGCCAACGCCATCAATACCATCGAAGCGCTGAACCGGGAACTCGATGCCGTTGCAGGTCTCGGTTACGGCCGCGCAGTTGGCGAAGCCGAAGAGGGAGTGGGGGCAATTGCTGTCGCCATCCACCAGGGGAAAGATGTCGTGGGAACCATGAGCGTGGCGGCGCCGCTGACTCGTCTTACGGATGAGCGTGTGGCGGAGATATTGCCACTTCTGGCAAGGGCTGCGAGTGACATGGAAATCGCCTGGTAGCTAATCCGGCTCTTTTGGCCCAAGCTTAAGATAGCCGAAAAGCAAATTCGGGCGGCAGAGCCGCCCGATTTCATTTTGGTGTCAAGCGACGTCGGCGTCGAACTGGATGCTGTGAAGCCGCTTGTAAAGACCATCATTCGCCAACAATTCACGCCGGCTGCCCTGTTCGACCACTTCACCATTATCCATGACGACAATCTTGTCAGCGCGGTTGATGGTGGAAAGGCGGTGGGCGATGACGATGGATGTCTTGTTGAGCGTCAGACGCTCCAGCGCATCGCGCACGAGAGATTCGGATTCGGAATCCAGTGCACTCGTCGCTTCATCGAGGATCAGAATATCCGCGTCTCGAAGCATTGCGCGAGCAATGGCCACGCGCTGGCGCTGACCGCCCGACAGACCGGAGCCGTTCTCACCGAGCCTGGTGTCGTATCCGTCCTGCATCTTCATGATGAAATCATGCGCATTTGCGGCCTTGGCTGCGGCGATGATCTCTTCCTCCGTTGCATTGTCGCGACCGACGGAGATGTTGTGCTTGATCGTTCCGGAGAACAGGAAGGTCTCCTGGCCGACATACGAAACATGCTCGCGCAGGCTGGCAAAGGAAACATCGCGCAGATCCGTGCCGTTGATTTCAACGGAGCCGTTCTGCGGGTCGTAAAGACGCATCATGAGGTTGATGATAGTCGACTTGCCACTGCCCGAGGGGCCGACCAGCGCCGTCATCTTGCCGCCTTCGAAAAGGACGCTGACGTCCCTGAGAACCGGCTGACCGGACACGTACTCGAAGCTGACGTTCTTGAGTTCTACATCGCCGCTTGCCTTCGGGAGCGCTACTGCGTCTTTCTTTTCCATCAGTGTTAGCGGCGCATCCAGCACCTCGAACATCATACGCACGCCGATCATCCCGCCTTCGATCTGTACGCGCATTCTAGCAAGTCGCTTAGCCGGTTCGTAGGCTAGGAGAAGAGCGGTAATGAATGCCATCAGATCGCCGGGGGAGCCGCCTTTTTCGAGCACGGTGTATCCAGAGACAGCAATTACCACTGCGATGGCAAGGCCAGACAGGGTCTCCATGATCGGGCTCGTAGCTGCCTCGAGCTTGGCAATCCCATTGGCACGGTGCTCAACATCCGACACCGCCTTGTTCATGCGCTGGCGCATCAGTTTCTCGAGCGAAAATGCCTTGATGACGCGAACGCCAATACTCGTTTCCTGCACGACATTGACGATTTCACCCAGCGAAGCGAGTTCTGCTTCCATGATCTTGCGAACACGACGCAGGACGAGACGAACGCTGAAGATCGCCAACGGACCAATAATCATGGAAATCGCACTCAGAAGGAAATTCTGGGCGAACATCACGATGATCAGTCCCAGGAGCGAAAAAAGGTCCCGGACAAAAGAGGTGACGATCGTGTCTATGACGCTCCGGGCCGCCTGCGCATTATAGGTGACGCGCACAAGCAGTTCGGAGGACGGTAGGTTCTGAAAAAAGGATACTCCCTGTTTCAACAGCCGATCATAGATTTTGCGCTGCTGCTCGGCGACGATGCTGTTGCCAGCCTTGCTCAGATAATAGCTCTGCACAAAGGTCGCGAGACCCTTCACGATGAAAATGACCGCAACCGCAACAGCAATCTCAAGAACGACGTCAAAGCCTCTCTTCAGATAAACGCTGTTGACGATATCGCGCATGATCCAAGCGCTGAGAGACGTCGTGGCGGCAACGACAACCATCGCCGCAATTGCTGCAGAGTACCAACCGACATGTTTTTTGAAGTTTTCTTTGAAAAGTCGCGTCAGCAACTTCTTGTCGTTTGGCGACAAAAATGATCCGATCACAGTTTTGTTCCTGTTTGATGTAGGCCGTTTTTATCACGCGAGAAAGGAACTGCAAATCCGGCCTTCATTGCTTCAGGCTTGGTTCGCTTTTCGCTCGAAACGAACTTTTTAGGTCTCATGCATGTATGACAAAGAGCTTTACACCGCTTCCAAATGCCGAGGTACCTTCAATCTTTTCTTAGGTGAGAGTGCCAATAAATCGGCTCTCGCGATGTGTCAACCGCTGTCGAGGTAAGGTGGAGTAATGTTACCTCATTTATGTGGTCCCGCAAAAGCTGGCGTCAAGGCCAATATCCGAAGATGGAGGAGGTATCTCGTTCAGTTCATATCAAACGAGAAATAGCGCTTTTCGAAGGCTATGTGCCAATGTAAAAGATGAGCCGTTGATGGGGACGAGCCGAAAGCGGTGCGCCTTGTATCTTAAAATAAGCGTCCGATTCTTGTCGGTTCGTTGTAGCAGACAGGATAGTGAATGCCTGAAATATTTTTCGATTTGTCGGAGTTGTTTTTGAATTCCGGCGTGAAGTTCAAGTACTACGGAATCTCCAGAACCGTCATGGAGGTAGCGTATGAACTAACGTCACTGGATAAGTCGATCAGGTATGTCATTTACTCGCCGTTGCACGGCCGTTTCTTTGAAGTGTTTCCACGGGTAGGTGATGCATCTCCGACAGGAGTTCTCGATCCCAATATTCCATCTACCGCGACACCTTTGCGCCTTAGGCAGAATATTTATGATACAAATTTCATAAAGAAAATCTTCTACGACATAGCGCGTAAAATCGTTGTCCATCGAAACACGAAACGCTGGCAGACAGTCCCGGACGGTGCGACGAAAGAGGTGAACCTAGACGGGCAAATTTTGGTGTCGCTCGGCCGCCCCAAAATCATTTCTGACTACATTATGGCGTTGGAAAAACGCGGGGAAAGGCCCGTTTTTGTGCCTCTGCTTCACGATATGATTCCGTTGCATGACTTTACGCACCGCAATCAATTCGCCTTTCCTCGAAACTTCCTTTACGACAATCAGGTAACGATAAAAGCGGCCTCGCTGATTTTGACGAACTCGGAATTTACGGCAGGCGAAGTGCGCCATTTTTCCCAAGCTGGGACATTGCCGGCAATTCCTGAGGTGGTTGCGGTACCACTTTGCCACGAGCTTCGACCAACAAACGAGCAAGTGAATAAAAGAGGACCGGCAGAGCCGTATCTGCTTTGCGTTGGAATATACAACGGCCGGAAAAATCTGGAATGCGTTGTGGAGGCGATGCTCAATCTTAAAAATAATGGCGTCGATGTCCCGTTACTTGTTCTGGCTGGGGCACGGCGCAAGCGAGTAGAGAAGTTTCTGAAGAAAGATCGATATCGAGCGATCGCTGACAAGTTTCAGTTTGTTCTCAACCCTAACCAGGCCGAGCTTCGCTTGCTGTATGAGGGTGCCTTTGCGTTGCTCCTCCCCAGTCGAATGGAAGGTTGGGGCCTGCCGATAAGTGAAGCTTTGTGGTGCGGTACACCTGCGCTGGCGGCCGATGTCCCCGCTTTGCGTGAAGCAGGAGGCGATTTGGCGCTTTACTTCGACCCAGAGCAGCCTGAGCAATTGGCGAGTATTCTCGGAAAACTGTTATCCACACCGGAAGACTATGCTGCGCTTAAGACGAGAATAGCAGAAGCTCATCCCGATATGCGAACCTGGCGTGACGTCGCAGCCGATGTGATGAAGGCAGTTCATGATTTGCGCGGCTCAAATCAGGTCCACGCCGCCTCGACAGCTGATGTTTGAAGGTATCCGGCACGGGTAATCGCGGTGCAGCAGGTGATGGGTTGGAAAACGCAGACCTAGTTGTCGCCGCGGCGATTTGTGAGGAAGTTTTAGAATTTAATCCATAGCAAAAGACGTGTCGGCGTATTGTGCATTACGCCCCTCAAAGAAAGCCGCGGTTATAATGGTTGATCAGAGATTCTATTTTGAATTCGAGCAAAAATATCGGGGTACCCGCGCAGAGGTTGGTAAACGGCTGCTAGGATATTCTCCACTTCTGGACGCATTGGAGGCCTCGGGCCTTCCCAAGGTAAGCGTCGATTATGGTTGTGGTCGTGGCGAATGGTTGGAGATTCTCTCTCATAGAGGATGGAATGCCACGGGAGTGGATTCAAACGTTGAAATGCTTAGACCGGCCGAATTGGATGGCCTGAAAATAGTTGTCAGCGATGCTCTTGCTCATATTAAGTCGTTACCGGATGCATCCCTTTCTCTGGTTACCGGGTTTCATATCGTCGAACATCTTCCCGTCGATATTTTGCACGATCTTATCGCGGAGAGTTTCCGTGTGCTTGCACCAGGCGGGATGATAATATTCGAGACGCCCAATCCAGAGAATTTTCTCGTTGGATCCAACCGTTTTTATATGGATCCGACACATATACATCCGCTGCCGCCAAACTACCTGAAGTTCATTGCTGAGTTTTCTGGATTTGCGGATGTTTACGCAATAGGGATAAACCAGCCTTCGCTTCGTTTCACATCCGGGATTGCCGGCGCGCTACTGGAGTTGACCGAACTTTTCCCGGATTATTCGGTGATCGCGCAGAAGGCGCACGACGATCCGTCATTTCAAAAACTATCGGATGTGGTGGATAAGGATTTCAATCAAAATTCTCCTTATAGCTATCTTCCCCTCGACCGGCTTATCGACAGGATGCATGCCCTGGAGCATAATCTCGAAGAGACACGATCAGCATTATCTGCAGTGCAGGATGAGCTCGTGACCATTCGAAGAAACCTACCAAAAGAGATTCTCAAGCGAAGGGTGAGGAAAATTAGGACCTTCCTTCGATTTTAGGTGTCTGTCTAGGCTGGACGCAATTGAGCGGTTCTTAAAAGGAGAGTTGTCGCGATACCGCGACGACTTCTATGCTCCCTTTAGAGAAAGAAATCTGTTTCCGAAGGCTTCAGAATTGACAATATTTACATTGTGCTAAGTATTCATTGCCCGCGCTGCCGCATCTACAACGCGATCGACAGAGATGCCCCTCATACAGGCGTGGCCACCGATACATTCCTTCAGGGATGAAACGCCACAAGGTGAGCATGGGACAGCGTTGGTGACTGTGATTGTTTTTTCACCCTTAGCGGCAAATCTGCCGATCGAAGTCACCCCACCATAGATGCAGACAGTGGGGATGCCGAGACTCGCTGCCATATGGGTCGTTCCCGTATCGTTGCCGACATAAAGTGACAGCTTTATCAGAATGCTTGGCAGGTCCGCGAGATCGATTTTGGCAGTGAGGTTTAAAACGCGATTTTCAGGCAATGCGCGCTCAATTATCTCATGTTTCGCGATTTCGTCGGGGCCGCCAATCAGAAGAAAAAAAGCATCGCTTTCTACAATCAAACGATTGGCCAAGGCCAAGAACGACTCTTCGGGCCAGTCCCTCGTTTGCGCACCGCTGCCGCAATTTATGCCAACAAGGAATTTTTCGCTGTCGTGGTCAATCCCATTGATCAAGGTCTCTGTGTAAGCAGTTCTCTCTCTTGCCAGATTAATGAGTACAGACTTCGCAACAATATTATCCTGATAAAAACCCGATACCTCCCGCGCCAGTCTGTTCATCAACGTTGATGCATGAATATCGAGCATCTGCGTTGCCCAAGATTCTTTTCTCGGGAACGGCGGCTGAATGTCAAAGCGGGTAGGCCCTTTCTTTCCGGAGTACGCCGCTTTCGTATCGGCATCGATCGCTAGAATGTAGCCGCGCTGGTCGTCTTCAATCCGCAGATCAACTGCAAGGTCGAAATGAGGTAGTCGTGCCGCCGTCGATTCAAATTCGCCACGCCCGGGTTGGCTCGATCCATTGTTGGCGGTTGTAAGGTGAATCACGTCGAAGAGCTTCGATTGCTCGGCTAAGGTTCGATTCCACGGGCCGGCCAATAGATGAAGCTCTGCGTCGCGAAAAGTATCACGCAAATGGGCCATGGCCGACAGGGCCAGAACGAAATCCCCGATCTTGTCGGATTTAATAATGAGAATTTTTTGAGGCCACAGTGGGACAGAATGATTGACTCGGAGGGTGTCAGGTCCGAACAGGTTGCCTTTTCCGCGCAAAACAGCAGACATGTATCGGGATTTCGCCCGCAGCCATCGACGGGCGATTTTCCAGCTTCGCCGTAACGGGCCGCGTCGGAGCTTATTGTCGCGCATTATTTAGTCCAAGGTAGGAAAAGTAAACTTTGCCAATATCACGAAACGGGCTTATCCGTGAGGCAGGTTAAATTGGAAACGCTGGTAGACTGCGTTGTTCCTTGGACAGCAATTTACAATGCTGCCTCAGGTGAATTGGGTCAACAGGAAACGAGATTCCTCCAAAATCGCGTTCACACCGATCATTGAACGGCATTTCATTCCGTTGGGACAACGGGATTCATCGAAATCCAAACCGCATCCCGCACACTCCACATCGCCGGAAATCATGCTCACTTTGGGTCCCACAAAGCCCCAAATGTCCGGGAGGTGGGATGCCGTATAA
The DNA here is from genome assembly GCF_058803865.1 of Agrobacterium sp. GW821-FHT14E08. NCBI lineage: Bacteria > Pseudomonadati > Pseudomonadota > Alphaproteobacteria > Hyphomicrobiales > Rhizobiaceae > Agrobacterium > Agrobacterium sp. GW821-FHT14E08. The sequence continues at coordinate 122,685 of NZ_JBXAPJ010000004.1, forward strand.
ATGCCGATAGTCGGTACACTCAATTGTGCCGCCACATGCCCTGCGCCTGAGTTATTGGATATGACGAGGTTAGCTGCGGCCAGTGCCGAATAAAATTCATCACGACTTAACGCATCCTTCAAAACGAACCGTTCGTTGGAGCTAAGGTCCTGCTGAAGACTGCTTACAGCCACGATCTCGTGCACCCGCAAATTTTTGCCATTACAGATTAAATGGATATCTGCTTTAGTCTTATCCAGAAGTGCCAATATCAATTCACGATAACGTTCGAACGGCCAGTCCCTTAGCGCCGAATTAGAGAAGGGAACGACAGCAACTACCGCTCTTCCATCCTTTTTTACGGAAAATATGTTCTCGGAGACGTCCTCAATTGAGGTCGTGTTCTTGCTGAACTCGGAATTTGCGTAGGCGTAATTTATTATGCGCGACGCATTAATCGCACAATGCTCCATTTTTTCAGCGAAATTCTCCCGAATCTTTCGCTCTTTCTTTTTAAATCCCAGTTTCGAGAATATCCGATATTTTCTTTTTATCCGAACGCTCAGGGGTGTTTGCGGAAGAGAATATCGGAATTCACCTTTTCTATCCCTATAAAAGGCAAACTTCTGTTTTGCCCTAAGCCCCTCAATTATAAAACGCGTATCGTCTGGCACTCGAATGTCGATCGCTAGATCGAACTCGCCCAGATTAATCGCTTCTTGAACCACGTTTTGTTGAAATATACGCGCAGCCGCGTCGGCTTTTGCCTGTTCGGGAAAGTAGTCCAGTGCAACTATCTCGTCAGCGACATTAACGGTCTTTGCTATAGAGAGATTCCAAGAACTGACTGCAAGGGTGATGTGTGCTGATCCGAACAACAACCGCGCTTGTCGAAGTGCTGGCAGCGACATCCAGAAATCGCCTATATGGCCAAGATTCATGATCAAGATCCGGGCCGTGGTTTGCTTCCGCAACGGTGTCCAGGTCCTATGATATTTCAGGCCGCCGATGGTCTCTTGAGAGTACATGCCTTGTATCCCCCCTCACGCTTTAGATGTCGAATTCACTGCCACAAAAGAACGAGCTGTTCCGCTTATAGTCGTAGTGATTTGACGAAATCCAAAAGATTGTCACCAGAGAAGAGATGGCCTTTCACGCCGGCTTTTTCCGCTGCCATAATATCAGTATCCTTGTCTCCGATTAGAATGCTGTCCCGTTGCAGGATGGGCCATTCGTCCATGATACTGAATAGCATACCCGCGGACGGCTTTCGCCACGCATGCTCACCCCTGAAAGCTTCGTGTTTTGCGTCGGGATGAAAAGGGCAGAATCGGACATCGTCGATTCTTGCTCCTTCTGCTTTCAGTAAATTCTCAATGTGGGCATGAACGAGGGTATAGTCGTCGACATCGTAAAAGCCGCGGCCGATACCCGATTGATTTGTAACAATGAACACAAGATATTGTTTTTCGTTTAGATATTTTATTGCTTCGGCAGCACCAGGAATGAGCTGTATCTCATCCGAGGACTTCACATAGCCCGTGTCATAGTTGACAACCCCATCACGGTCCAGGAAGACTGCAGGCTTTGCACCATTCGGTCGACTGAAATAGCGATGCATCTCCTCGATGCTGCAAACAATATGATATAGGCTGGAGGCCGGAGCGGCCTCGTCTATAAATGTTCCATCGTCTTTGATCCTGTCTTTCCAAAGCCCTTTAATGGGAACATCAAGGAAGCTTTTCAGGCCGATGGCTGCGTCTGCGACTTTCTGGAAAGCATGATCTCTGGTCTCAGGATCGGCCGCGATGTCAGTCATTGCCAGCCACGCCTTAATTCGCTCCGTCTGCTGCCAAAGTCTAGACCCTCGATCGTGAGGTGTTAAGTCGTCAAGTATAGAGTTGAACGGGAACCCATTTTCATTGATCCCGCGTGCTTCACCAATTTCCACCAGTCTTTTGGCGGCAGTGATCGCATCTTTTCTTCCCCTCAGGCGTGCCCATCTCATCAAAAGCCAAGCCCATTCAAACTGATGTCCGGGCTCAACAAGTCTTCCGTCCAATCCGGGCATCGGGTTCCATTCTGCGTCGAAGAACTCTCTTAACGCGCCATTCGGACCGATGAAGCGGCTTAGAGCCAGTTCGGCAATTTCGTCCGCAACTTGTCCCCACAATTCGCTGCCGCTCGACGGCATATAGTCGAGCCATGCCAGACAAGCCTCAAGGAGGTGCATATGTGGGTTTGAGCGTAATGGCAATTTGCGCGGTATGGCTTCTTCGAAGCCAGCGCGGGGATGTTTCCAGCCCGCAATCATGGCCTGAAGACAAGTCAGCGCCTGACGCTCGATAGTCGCGCGATTATCCGAATTCGTATCGCAGGCCGCCCAAAGCCCAAACAGCGCGAACGCGTGATCGTAAAGATCGAACGCGTCAATATTTTCCTGTCCCGTTAAATCTATGACGGACTTCATGCTTCCATCAAGTTTGAAGCATTTCTGCGTCATGAATGTCCAACCGTGATCGACGAACCATCGGCCGTCGCTCGGCCAACCCATTCGCACGGCCGCGGAAAAGCTGTAGATTTGCCGCCCGGTGACACGAGTGCGCCGGCCAGCGTCGATTGCCTTTCCGGTAAGATCAATCTTTTCGTGAAAACCGCCACCTTGACGATCGCAGCCTTCGCTTCCCCACAGAGGAAGGGCGTGTTCGAACAACCAAGTCTTTAGATCGTCATATTCTGTTTTTGCATTTGAAAAACCGGACATTTTATCTCCACATGACCTTCTAAAGGCGAAAAACTCGATCTGCGCCTGAGAACACACTCCAAGCCCGATCATCTAGGAACAATTTTGTTGGGCAAATCGTTCCTTGACTATAACGCTACCCGCAAGGTGATGGTTTGATCTGTAAAGATTGAATGCCAATCATGGTCTTGCGCGCGCGGTAACTTGCCTTCAGTCTCTCAAACCAAGGCATATCCGCTGCAGTCTGGCTGACCGTCATATACATCACGTTCCCTTGCCAATCGTCTTTGCCTATCCGAGCGATAAAGCTAGCGCTCGCCGTATTGCCCTCAATTGGCCATACAGTCTGCGTGGAGCCCACTTTAAGAAAGAGTTGCGTATTTCGGTTCGAGCGGTCTGTCCTGTTAATCAATTGCGCTTCCACGCTCAGGCAAATCTCGCTCTGACGCAAATCGAACAGTGGTAGTGCAATCTTGCCTTCGCTTGTTTTCAAATACCCACCCACTTCGTCCACATGCCAGACTCTGTCCTCGCCGTAAAGCATCATACGATCATCGGTTTTTCTGAAATCCAGTGCCAAAGTGTTTGCACAACCAGATGGACGCGACGTACTGGCGCGCTCCCAGAGTTGCCTCAGCGAATCTTCATGACGTAGCACCCAAAGAGATCCATCTGGTACTGGGAGTTGGTCATAGGCGCGCTTTTCGACAACGATGTCGGTGAAGCCCATGCATGCCGCATTCCGATCCCATCCTGCCTTCAGCGGCTCTCCGATATGTATATTCCCGAGCTTTGATGCCACTTGCGCAGTTACGGACCCATAACTCCAGCGCGGCATCTCGTTGGCATTGGTTGTCGGAAAGACAATTGGCAGCAGAAGATGCTGGTATGGAGCGAAGTTCTTGATATCAGGAACTTCGGGAAAGTTTGCATATGGCAACTGCAGAACAACGGTCTCCGGTGTGGCTTCCATCTTGCTTACGAGAGTTTGCGCCGATTGGAGGTTGAGTGCAGACTCAGTCCTTATGGATCGATAATATTGGGCCCAATAGTCGTATCTGCCAATCCCGTTGAAGCCGACGATCACGATCAATGCAACCACGACCGCAAATGTGCTCTTGAAAGCATATTTGATGAAGCCGTAAAGCAAAATGATCGCAAACAGGTTCATGAATGGACTGATCCTGTTCTGGGATCGAAGAGCTGGTGTAATGAATTCACTGAACAGGAACCCGTAACCAAACGGGACGGCGAACAATATAATGAAGAGTATGGCGACGGCGCTCAGATCCAAAACGGCCTTGGCTTTTCTGTCGTTTTCAAACCAGCGTTTTACGAATCCGCCAGACGAGAGCGGCACAAGAAAAGGCGCCGCAAGTGCGAATAGAGTGACGAACGGTCCTGAGAACGCGTCAAACCCTTCGATAACCTGCCTCCACTCGGCATAGGCGGAGATAGTACCCGATTGAAATGGCATTAATGGATTGTAGCGGTTGTTTGAATACTCCAGCGCGGCATCGGCGATGCGTAACGCCGCAGCTGGTTGATCGAAAGCCGATCGTGTTGGTGAAAAAACGGCCGGGTCCAGTAATATCTGAGGATAGACGATAAACATGCCGATGGAGAAAATTATAATAGAAACGATAATAACCGCCACCGCGCGATAGGGCAGTTCAATCGTTCCTGTGAGGATTTTATAGAAAAGTAAGAATGAAAATATCGCAAGAAAGAAAAACGTATAATATACGCCTGAAAACAATACGATAAAAAGACAGAGTGATGGCAATAAATAGAACTGGATGGCGTATATAAATTTATTTTTTGAACGTGTTATCGAGTCCTTGGCCAGCAGGGTGAATATAAGAAGAACGGCGAGAGCGACGGCGTAATCTGCATAAAGAAAATTATGTCCGGTCAAACGTTGTACGTAAGCGAAGAACGCGGTGCAGAAGGCCAATAGGGCCGATTGCATCGGGCTCCCCGTCAGGGAAAGAAAAAGCAAATAACTAGTGCAAAAACCTAGAGTTGCGGCGGCGATATGAAAGGCGGTCCAGATTTCGAAGGGCGAATGGTAAAATTGTGCAAGTGCCTTGATGAGGAACAATTGCGTGAAATCGAATGTTGGAAAATAAGAAAAATTCAGACCGTCTGGAAATGCCAGAAACGGTATATTGACAAATCCTTCGCCGAGAATCGCAGACTTCGAAAAAAGCAATAAAAACAAGGCGTCGCCCTGAACGTCAGGAGGGCTGCCAAAAGCTACTCTCCAAAAACCCGCCGCTGCCAGCGTTCCCCATATCCCAATTAGAGCCCAAGCAATGGCCCATGTTACGGGGCGCTCATGAGCAAAAAATTCAAGCCATCGGCAAAGTTTTTGAATGAACAGTCGCATCGTTTCCGCAAAGGCTTGATTTTATAGAACCTGACTTTCGTTATCGTAGCAGGTCATTCAAAGCAAGGTTGGCGGTGCCGATCATCTGCAATTACACCGGGTCTATCGCAAGTCGGTTCAGCGGTGCGTGCATCGCTCTAGTGTTCCATTATCAGGTGCCCGTGCCATGAGCCATTTTCCGTCGTCATATCTGAGGTCGAAGTAACATCCATCGGCCGATGGTTGATGTTGGCCCGGGAACCATTTCTCGGTGTCTATTCCTTTTTCATTTTTACGTAGACGCGTTTTCCAGTGATCCTGAATACGGTATTGCCGTCATCGCCGGGGTAGTCGCGTGAATGCCTGAGCTTCTTCAGTTTGCAAAAATGCTCTAGCCGTTCCCGAAAGTGACAGTTTCCTGATATTTCTAAGGCAAGGCAACGAGTATGGCTGAAACCAGGCGCAGAGCCCGCAAAGGGAGTTTTCCGAGCGCGTGTCGGTAAGGTGTCGAGGAACCAATCAGAGCTCCTTTCCCCTCCTGTCCACGCTGTTGGGGTTGTTGAGCCAGCACCTCGAACCGTGAGTTGATCATCAGAATCGAGCTTCGTGAAAGCTTGTGACGTTCTTTCTTGAAACTTCCATTGTTCCGCGATACACGCTCGGCCGTGAACGTTATTCGAGGCGAAGATTCGAGCGGAATAACAATGCACCAATCTCAAAGATCGTATCGGCGGTTGATAGGTGAAGGTTCGATGTCTGTAATAGAAAAGTTTGATTCCGCCAAGATTCTCTGCCTGGGAGACGTTATGCTGGACCGGTTCGTATCCGGTGTTGTCAAGCGTATATCTCCTGAAAGTCCGATCCCGATTTTATCCGAAGAGAAGATAGACGTTTTTGCGGGCGGAGCTGCCAATGTTGCTCGCAACATCTCTTCCTTGGGGGGGCGTTGTACCATCGTAGGAGTTGTCGGTAACGATAAGGCAGCCGACACTATTCGGGAATTGTTGGAAACTGACGATCGAATTTTGCCCAGGCTGGTGGTTGCTAAAGATAGGCCAACCAGTGAAAAGACTCGCTTTGTGACCAACGGTCAGCATTTGTTGCGTGTTGATAGCGAGGTCTCTGTCGACATAGATGAAGGCACGGAAAACGAGATTTTCAACGTCATTGATGGCTTCATGGGTAATCATGACGTGCTCATCCTCTCCGACTACGCGAAAGGTGTGCTGACCAAAGGCGTGCTCACGCGTATAATCTCTCTGGCGCGGGCCAGAAACGTACCCGTTATTGTCGATCCCAAGTCCAAGGATTTTTCTCGTTACAGTGGATCAACCCTTTTGACGCCGAACTCTACAGAGACGCGGGTCGCGACCGGTATTGATCCGCTCGATGATGAATCAGCGATTATTGCCGGCCAGGAGATATTGAAGTCGCTGGATCTTGAGCATGTCCTTATAACACGTGCGGAAAAGGGTATGACATTGGTGGGCCAAACGGACCCCGTCGTGCATATTTCTGCTGCTGCACGCGAAGTGTCTGATGTCGTTGGTGCAGGAGACACTGTTATCGCCACCCTGTCGCTGGTCATGGCCTGTGGAGGAAGCGTGGAGCTGGCAGCCCATGTCGCAAATACGGCTGCGGGAATTGTGGTTGGCAAGCGTGGAACTGCAACAACTACGCGATCGGAACTTATGGAGGAGTTGGCTAAGGAAAGCGATACAGGGCACACGCCTTCGTCTGTAAAAGTGCTCTCCTGGGAGGAAGCAAAAGTCGTATCGCGATCCTGGCAAAATGACGGGCTCAAGGTAGGCTTCACAAATGGGTGTTTTGATATTCTTCATGTGGGTCACACTTCAATCTTGGATTTCGCAAGATCCCACTGCGACCGGCTGATTGTTGGCGTAAATGCGGACGCGTCGATACGCAGATTGAAAGGGCCTGAGCGCCCTATAAACTCCCAAGATGACCGTGCGAACCTGTTGTCTGCCTTGGCCGTGGTTGATGCTGTTGTGATCTTTGATCACGATACGCCGAAAGAGCTTATCGACTTTCTCGAGCCGTCGTTGCTTGTCAAAGGCGCCGACTACAAAATTGATGAAATTGTCGGAGCGGAATCCGTGCTTGCAAGAGGGGGGGAAGTGTTGCGTTTTGAGCTTCTCCCTGGCAAGTCCACAACTGGAATAATCAAACGCGCGCGAACATTAAAGTGATGCGTGAATAGCCCAGAGGGTCATAAATACGCTCGGGTTAGATTTTCGGCTACTTCTCGAACTCGACGCGACACGGCTTCCCGTTCTCAATGTGTTTGCCTTTCGGATTGTAAAACATTTTGATTTTGTCATGCGTTATATCCAGCTCTGAGTTTGCTCCATCGTCGTTTTGACGTGCTCCCCGGATTTGACAGGGCGCGTCGTCTGCATGACTTGAATTAAATGGTCTTCGGTAAACCCAACGAGGGTCGGAGGCAATGGCACGCGAATTGGCAGCTGGTGCTTTCGCTGTTGATTTTCCACGGCAGTGTGGTTGTCAGACTATGCGGATGCGCATAGGTTAGACAAGGATGCAACGCGTGATATGTATTCTTCATTAGACAACTTTTACGCGAAATATAGCCTATAGTGCAGGTTGGCCATGATTGCGAGCCAAAACTATAGTGACTGCATAACGAATATAAGCGCTTGGTGGAATAAGAATGAAGTTTGTTTCGAATTGGTTGAAAAAGTTTTCCAATACCTCTCGCGATTCGGAGTTTGGCGATGCTTGGCCCCGCGATCTTCGTTCGGCTGTACCGCAGCGATACTCTATGAATTATAAAATGTATAAGAATAGGGGAAATGCGCTTCCTCTAAAAAATCTAGTGAGCGGTTTTATTCATAATGAACAAGTGAATAAAGGCGATATGAACCGATTTTTTACTTTTTGTCTTGTGCATGACCAAATAAGGAAAGAGGGTATTGCTGGCGATATTGCTGAACTCGGTGTTTATAAAGGGAATACATCTTACATATTGGCAAATTTTGCTAAGGATCTCGGGCGAACAGCTTATCTATTTGATACGTTCGAGGGATTTGATTCGAGAGATATCAAAGGTATTGACTCATCTATTCCGATGCAGTTTTCCGATACGAGTCTCGAAACGGTCCGTGACTTCGTTGGTGACAACAATACGGTTTATGTAAAAGGATATTTCCCGGAGTCGGCTGCGCAAATCCCGGACAATCTAAAATTTTGCCTAGTGCATCTTGATTGTGACCTTTACAGTCCAATAATGAGCGCGTTGAGCTATTTCTACCCAAGAATGGCGGAGGGCGGATTTATAGTTTTGCATGATTATTCGAGCTTGCATTGGGACGGAGCCGAGAATGCAGCCGACGAATTTTTTTCCGATAAACCAGAGTGCTTGATACCATTAGCGGATAGCTGCGGTAGCGTGATTGTTCGAAAGGCGCGGACATCCGATAAATTCGAAAATTGGCGAATTAAGAGGCTCCGGGACTCTTCAGTCGGCTCCTGGGTTCCTACGCAACTTTTAAAAACTTATTTGAGAGATGGCTGGGGTGATGTGGAAGACTGGGGGGTGTGGGGCGTTGGGGAGAGCCATACGATGTCCGTTATAATCCCCTTTCGGCCCCAAACGGATATCAGATTAATTTTTGATGTCGATGCTGTTTTGCTTGGCAAACAGGTGGAGCAGAAAGTCACGGTTTTGTTGGAAGGTGCCGAGATTGCCGAGTGGACTTTTACGTCTGAACATCAGCGCGGGAAACGGGAATTAATTATTCCTTTCCATATGCTTCAAGGACACCGAAATGCTGAGTCTCCACCAGCACTTTTTGTTGAATTCAGGCCTGAGTCATTTACACCTCCAAATGTTTTGGATGCATCGAACAGGGACACCCGGGCGCTTGGACTTGGGCTTCATAGTTTTAAGATAGAGACTGAATAGAAACTCGGTAGTTTATTCATACACAAGCATCCTGCCCTGCGACGCTCAGGCCCTAGCCTAGGGGCTCTGAGCCTGCGGAATTGGAATCCCCTGGGATTTTTGAGGCTAAACGTTCGAAAACCGGAAGCTGAAGTTCTCGGCCCGATCACGGCGAAGAACTGTTTTTCCCTCTGCCACGCTAACCGTATGCGTACCCGCTCAAAGATGAATGCGACTTGCGCTTCTGAAAATTTCGAGGCCCTTATTGAATTTTTTCTTCTTCCCATCAGGCACCACAAACCGAAAATCCCAGCTCCAAACGGCCCAATTTATCGTTGATATGACAGGTTCAGATCAATTATTTCTCAATCGCTCGTTCGAGTAGCGTCAAAATTTATGCGCTCCGCCTCAACCACAAGTGGTAGACTTCGCACCTGAGTCTGAATCGCGCCGATATATTCTCCGAGCATGCCGAGAAAAATCATCTGGACGGCACCAAAGAAAAATATACCGATCAAAATTGGCGCTAGGCCAATGTCAAATGAGTTCCACATAACCAGTTTCGCAACAAAGTAGCCGAATGCAACCAACAGGCTTAGGCACGCGAGAGCAAATCCGGAAAGCGTCATGAGACGCAAAGGAACCTTTGAGTGTTTCGTGATCCCGAGCATCGCCATGTCATATAGCGAATAAAAATTCTGACTGGTTACGCCGCGTGCTCGTCTCGGCTGCTTAAATGGAACAGTCGCAATCGGATAGCCAATTTCGCATACGAGCCCCCGGAAATACGGGTATGGGTCATTCATTTGTTTGAGGATATCGATGACTGCGCGGTCAAATAGTCCGGACCCCGTCGCGTTCTGGATAAGAGGCACCTCGGAGATTCTGCCTACGGCTGAATAATACAGCTTTCGAACGGCAAACATGACGGACGACTCGTCACTGACGGGTTTTACCGCCATAACGGTCTTGAAACCATCTTCCCACTTTTTCACGAACTCGGCGATCATTTCTGGTGGATCCTGAAGGTCGGAAGCTATCAAGACCGCCGCGTCTCCGGAAGCTTGCAGAAGAGCATGAAAAGAGGAGCGGATATAACCGAAATTTCTGCTGTTCACGATAACGCGTAAATTCTTGTCGTTCTTCGCTCTGGAACGAAGAATCGCCACGGTATTGTCTTTCGAACAATTGTCTATGCAAAGGTGTTCGTAGTCATATGGCAATTTCGCCATAGTGGCGGCTATGCGTTCGCACAGCTCAACGACATTTTCCTCTTCGTTAAAGAGAGGAGTTACTATGCTGATCTTTTTTCTCATGGGGAAAATACATAACGCCGATTTAGGAGGAAAGATAAAATTGCCAAGGGCAATAGAAGCAGCAAGCCAGCAAACCACGCAGGCACATCGAAATGAACGAGAAGACTTACCCCTGAGATATTCAGCAGATATAAGAACAAATACACGCCGACAAAGCGAAGCAACAACGCATTATTCCGGGATTCAAATACAAATGCACCTATGCTTTTGAAATTGAACAACGTTCCGAGAATTGTGGAGGCTGCGACTGCTGCCGTATAGTGTAATCCGATCCAGAGACTGGCGACGTATATCGTGTATCCAAAGATTGTATTGATGACGCCAACTATCAAGAATTTTACTATCCTGATATCGAATTGATACGGTTTGGCTGGCATGTCGTCGTTTCCTGATCTTACCAGCCGGTTTCTGTGATCGTTATACCCGCAACTTGCCGCAAATATTCCTGCGTACCGGATGTGCTGATGAAAGTATTGGGAACGGCAATTCGTTTCACGAGAGGGATTTGTGCCAGTTCGCCACATGCGCACAGATCGCTTAAAGCTTCGACAATCGAACTTCCAAAGCCACCATTGAGCTGATGCTCCTCGACGGTGACAATCCTTTGAAATCGCTGCGCCATATCAATGAGAACGTCTTTTTTGTAACCTCCTACAAAAGGCGCACTCCAAAATGCCCAATCACGACCGCTATCTTTCATCTCTTGAAGAATTGGAGCGCCAACAGCTCCCGTTGCCAAAACCAGAGTTTCAGACCCTTCTCTCACAGATATGAACTCACCCGGGACGAAGGACAGGGGAGTGTTGGGATCGTGCAGATGGATTTCTCCGGACTTATTTAATCTGATATAGCCCGGCCCCTTATGCTTCGTCATGAAAACGGCGGCCGCGCGCGCTTCCAATGCGTCAGCCGGCGCGCAGATTGTCATGCCCGGCAGAGCGCGCATCATTGCCAAATCTTCTGTCGTGTGGTGCGAGACGCCTTGTGATCCGTAAGCATAACCGGCGCCTACGGCCACAACTTTTACATTGGCTTCATGATAGCAGACATCGTAGCGGATCTGTTCCATACAGCGGAGCGTTGGGAAATTGCCGATGGAATAGGTGAAAACATTGTATCCTTCGCGGGCTAAGCCTACGGCAACCTGCGTCATATTCTGTTCGGCTATGCCGGCATTCAAAAAACGGTCGGGATAACGCTGCGCGAAAGGCTCAAGAACCGAGTAACCCAGATCACCGCACAAAAGGAATACGTCGTCGTTCTCTTCGGCAAGGTCACAAAGCGTGTTGATAAAACTGTTACGCATCAAACAGACTCCAACTCTTCACGCGCTTTCACGACGTCGGCAGCCGATGGAGAGCGATAGTGCCAAGCAAGATCGTTTTCCATGAAGCCTACACCTTTTCCTTTCACCGTATGCGCGATAACGCATTTTGGTTTGCCATCACGGCTTGCCTTGAAGCGACTTAAAAGCTCCAACAGGTCGGTGGTCGAATGTCCGTCCACTTCCTCTACCTCCCAGTTGAAAGCGCGGAATTTATCCGCCAGAGGTTCAAGATTCATCACGTCGCATACCCTGCCGAAGCTTTGTATCTTGTTGTAGTCAATGATTGCGACAAGATTGTCGAGGTGATTATGAGCGGCAAACATGATCGCCTCCCAATTCGAGCCTTCATCCAGCTCTCCGTCGCTCAATATGGCAAAAACGCTATTCGCGCGCTTCAAACGCTTTCCAGCAAGAGCACTACCGCAGGCCACACCGAGTGCATGACCGAGGCTACCTGTGGACAATTCAACCCCCGGCAGGTTGTGGTTGATATGTGATGTGAAATAGCTGCCGTTTTCCGTAAACTCACGCAGGAGGTCTTTACCCGCAAAGAAGCCCTTGAGTTCCAGCATGGCATAGAGCGCGGTGCATGCGTGACCTTTGCTATAGAACAAGCGGTCCCGGTTCGGGTTGTCCACGGCATCGGCCGACACGTTCAGAACGCGTCCATAAAGTACCGCGAGAATGTCGGCAACGGAGAAGGCGCCGCCAATATGAGACGTGCGCTTGAGGCTGCAGAGCTCCAGCACCCGCAACCGAACCTGTTTTGCATATGTCGAAAGGTCAGTCATGGCTGTTTCCTGCTCGCAATAATTGGCTTATACCATTCCATAGTGCGCGTTAAGGCGTCGTCCAACGATACTCGTATTGAAAGACCAAGCTCAGTGCGCGTGACATGGGTTTCGGGGACATAGAGATCCGGAGCGGCACCTTTTACGGTCTGACCGAGAATTTGAACTTTTGATTGGTTCAAGCCCGCTATTCGAGCAATCGCTTGCGCAAGCGCCGCAATTGAGACTGGATCGTCTGATCCGACATTGTACGCTTTGCCCGCCTGTCCTCGAACCAAAATTGCGATTAGCCACTCCACAAGATCGGTCGCATACATATATGAACGTATCGCTTTCCCGTCACCCTTTATCGTTATAGGGAGATCCAGCATGGCATCACGCATAAAATTCCCGGCAGCGAATTGGGCGTCCAGTTCGAGATAGGGACCAATCTGAGCGAAAATACGGGCGGATTTGCAGGCGAAACCGTATTGCTGCCCGTAGGTATTGCCTAACCATTCGGTATTGATCTTACCCAATCCATATGCCGAGCTGGTTGAGGACACATCGGCAGACACGGCTGATGTCTCCGAAAATCGATCCCTCTGGCCGGTGTCGCGGCCATAAACTGCGCCGGAAGATAGTAACAAAACTTTGGTGGCGCCACTGTCACGAGCAAGATCGAGAACGCGGCGTGTGCCTTGCACAGTGACGTCAAACACATCAAGCGGAGAGTTTACGGCGATTACGTCCGTGGCCGCGTGAATGATATGCGTAAAGCGAGGATTTTCGATATGAAATTCGCGCACATCACCTTGTATGAATGATAGCGCGGAATCATTGGCCAGATTAGGGTATAATTTCGCGAAACGGTCGGGATCGCGACTGAGTATTACCGCCTGCATGCCAAGATTCATATGTGTGTTCGCATAGCTAATAGCTTCGAGTAGCCAGCGACCTATATAACCGGTGCCTCCGGTGATAAACAGGCGTGCATCTTGCAGAGTCTCGAAGTCGCTCCTAGCGTCCACTATCAGCGTTTTAAGATCATGTCTTGTTGCGCCCTGCGACGCAATGCCATCAATTGTCGCAGTCAAGTTTTATCACTTCCGTTAAGCGTTGATCGAAACTGATTGCATTTGCTCTATAGCTACCATTCCGTACGGATAATATAGATTTTAACAGTATGACTGCGGTCATTATTGCGACTTCGTTTTTTTTCCCTAGACATGTATGCCCAAGTTGTTCCGGTAGCAGCCATTTTCTGTTTTCAAAAAACGTAAGCCAATAAAGATAATCGTATCCGGCAACTCCCCAGAATGCGTCCTCCCAGTCGACAACGACAGGTCCCATATCGTCAGATCGGATGTTTGCAGGGCTCAAATCGCCGTGGCAAATCTGACGTTCCCAAGCGGGAGCAGATGAAAGAAGCAAATCAAGACAATTTTGGACCTGCTCCGTTATTCTCCCCGAAATCAGCCGTTCCTGTGAAAGCGTCGCCAAGGCAGCGTTCGCTTCGGAAAGTAACAAATCGAAACTTTCCGACGAAGGTATCGCTATCTCGCTCTCTATTGGGGAAAGCGCCCTTTCGTAACAAGACACGATATCACGTACCGCCTCTGGATGAAGCGGATAGCCGGGCTGAAGAACCTTCATATTCAACCAGGTCCGGGTTTCTTGCCCCGATGTCACGGAATTCAAACCCGCGTCTACGCGTGCCCCTGCCGTTGCCACGAGAAAAGCAGCCTCGCGCTCAAGGGTAGAGCGTCCCGCAGGGGTGGCGTAAGTTTTAAAGAACCTTTTCTGTCCGAGTAATTCCCCTGTGAAGCAGAGCCCGAGCGTGCCACCGTCGACGACCTCAATTTTCACCAAGTGGGCCCCAAAAATTCTTTGGAGCCCGGACATCAAATCCTCTTTCAACGGATTGAAAGTATTTGCGGCACTAAGGTGCCGCAACTTGCTAAGCACCGTAATAGTCCTTGAGGTAGCTGATCTTGTCGAAACCGAAATGACGTGCAAGGGCCATAGAACCGTGGGCGATCTGTGCTTTTTCCGCGCCCGTCAGTTCGTTGATGATTGCCTCGTTATATTCCTCTGTGCTCTTAAGCACCGTGCCCCAGGGGGCAATATTGTCCTTGATCTCGACGCCGTTCCAGCTGGGGTAAAGCATCGTTTCGCTGAAGGGTACGTCTATGAATTCAGAGACTTGCTTCATGAATTCCACCTTATCGGCCACAAGATCTTCATAGCGGAATATACGTACGTTCCGAGGATGCATCTTGGCGTACATCTCGACGGTGGAGTGATAGATGTTCCAGGTGATCAGGTATTTGCTGAGCGGCTGAGGGAAGGGGCGGCGCTTGGTGTCGCGGTATGCTGAGAATGGGTTTCTAACGATGTGAATGATGCGGACATCCGGAAAATCGCGCACGATACGATCGGCGTCGATACCGATTGCTGGAGAATATCCAACATAAGTCATATCTTCGCGCTGCTTGGTGTAGTAGTTTTTCCAAGCTTTGAAGGTTGCCCTGAAAAATGCTTCGATAACCTTGGCCCGGGGATAGAACGGTGCATCGCCCAGGATTTCCTCAAAAATGGCCAGACGATCCGCCTCGACCATATCCAGGTCGGCATCCTTGAACTTTGAACCATTTCTTTTACGAAGGAAGGTCTTGGCCTCTTCGTCAATCATATGCTCATAAAGTTCATAGGGGCGTGCGCCTTCGGGGAATTCAGGGTAACGATACTGTACGCGCTCGACCGAAGCTAGAAAGTCGTTGAAGTTGCGGCTGCCCAGCTGAGATTCAAAGGGATAAACCAGCAGATCCGGGTGCCCGTCGAGGTGCCGGTGCGTAACATTGCCTCCGTGCTCGAAACCCGCAGAAATCATGACAAACTTGAAGTGGCTCATATAATATCGATCCTTTTTCGTCTTTGAGCGAGCAAAGACAGTTGATGAATGCCGTTGCCTTGCGGTCTGGCTTTAGCGCCATTTTCGCGAAAATGCACCGGGAATGTTTAAGTTTGCGCTGTGCAAGCTCAATTGCGCTTTTGGAGGACGCTTACGGTTCCTGTTGGCCTGTTAAACAGCAAGCATTCTGAACGGAAAATACGGCCTCTCATTTTTACCTTGCTATGGCTGCTTGATACTCTCTTATTTGTGCAATGGTAGCATTCCTTTCGGACTGCCCCTCGGCAACGGCCTTGCTCCAATCCACAATATATTGAAGTGCACGATCCAGACGAAGTTCAGGGTGCCAAGCAAGACGACTACGCGCTTTCGAAATATCGAGTTTCAAAAAATGAGCTTCGTGCGGATGATTTCCAACATCGCAGGACCAGCTTGCCTCGTTGCCCCACAACTCTGCCATGCGCTCTGTGATCCATGATACGGGTTTTGCATCATCGTCATTAGGTCCGAAATTCCAGGCTTCTGCGAATTCATCTCCATGTTCGAAGAGATTTTCCGCGAGGACGAGGTAACCACGAAGCGATTCAAGAACATGCTGCCAAGGGCGAATCGCTTGCGGATTCCGGATAGAAGCCGGTACTCCCTGCGAGAACGCATATACAATATCTGGGATGAGGCGGTCCTTTGCCCAGTCTCCGCCGCCGATAACGTTGCCGGCCCGTGCAGTCCCCACGGCGACACGATGACCATTTGACGGTGTTGTAAAGTACGATCTGCGATAGGCTGCAGTCACAAGCTCCGCGCATGCTTTGCTGCTGCTATAGGGATCGTACCCGCCCATGGGTTCGTTTTCTCGATACCCCCAAGGCCATTCTCGATTTTCGTAGCATTTGTCCGTTGTTACATTGACGACGGCCCTGATCTTCTGGCTCTCGCGAACCGCCTCAAGCAAATTCACAACGCCCATGACGTTCGTCGAAAATGTTTCCACGGGATTTACATAGGAATATCGCACCAAAGGCTGTGCGGCCATATGAATTACAATTTCAGGGTCTGCTGTTCGCATCGCATTTTTCAACGCCTCCAGATCCCGTATGTCCCCAATAAGTGAGGTCATTCCGTCAGCCGCGCCTGTCGCTTCAAACAGAGAGGGGTTGGTCGGCGGGGGCAGCGCAAACCCTGTAACATGTGCGCCCAAATTTTGTAGCCAAAGAGATAGCCAGCTTCCCTTGAAGCCCGTGTGCCCGGTGAGCAGGACGCGTTTACCGCGCCAGAACGAGATATTCACTCCCAGATCCTCCAAGGAGCTTTCCCACGGGCCCAAAGATCCTCAAGGAGATGTTTATCCCTGAGTGTATCCATCGGCTGCCAAAAGCCGGTGTGCTCATATGCGAACAATTTTCCCTGAGTGGCGAGACTTTCGAGCGGCGCGTGTTCCCAGGGTGTGTTATCGCCCTCAATGAAATCGACAACTTTTGGAGACAGAACAAAAAAGCCGCCATTTATCATTCCGCCATCCCCTTTGGGCTTTTCCTTAAAGGATGTAATGCGCTGATCCGACTGTATGTCCAGAGCGCCAAATCTTGCCGGCGGGTATGTTGCTGTAAGCGTTGCCAAACCACCATGGCGCTTATGAAAATCGACAAGCTCCCTGATATTTACATCGCTAACGCCGTCGCCATAAGTAAAACAGAAGGCTTCTTCGTCATTTAAATAGGGGGAAACGCGTTTAAGGCGGCCACCCGTCATAGTGGCTTCGCCGGTTTCAACAAGCGTGACGCGCCAAGGCTCGGCATGTTGCTGATGAACTTCCATGCTGTTAGTCTTCATGTCGAATGTCACATCGGACATGTGTAGGAAGTAATTGGCGAAGTACTCTTTAATCAAGTAGCCTTTATAACCCAGGCATATGATGAAGTCATTGATGCCGTGTGACGAATAGATTTTCATGATGTGCCATAGAATTGGCTTTCCACCAATTTCCACCATCGGCTTGGGCTTGAGGTGGGTTTCTTCAGATATTCTGGTGCCGAGGCCTCCAGCGAGAATAACAGCTTTCATTCTAAACGACCTCAGCCATGCAATATTTTGACAAACATTCAAGCGTGCTTAGTGTTCTTAACCCTATAGCTCGACTGCTGCGGAAGAGGCGTGCGTTAGATTGTTTGCCATCCAATCGCTCCCCGTTCAGCTCTGTCGACCACCTTGGGCGCCAAATACCTTCTTACGATTCGGGTATAAAGCCGGACTGAATGGGTTGCAAATTATTCAAATGAATAAGTTGAGAGTCTCAACAGCAAGAGCCGGCTTTTCGGAGGCTGTTATACCCGCTTATGCGGCCTGATAGATGTCCGCAACTCCACCAGCCGCTCCAGCGTCTCAAGGCTTCGCTCGGGGCAGGCGGCGGAGAGGGCCAGGGCCATGGTTTCCATGGCAACGAAGGTTGGGGCGTGGAGCGCGACCCCTTCCGTTTTGGCGCGGGGCAGGAACAGGCAGGCGTTGGCGTGCTTTTTGAGCACGCTGTCTTCCTGGCCAAGCAGCATAATGATCGGGATGTCGAGGCGGCCAGCCTCGGCTATGGCGGTCTGGGCTTCGCGGTGGGCGCGGCCGTGCAGGAGCATGATGAGGACGTGGCCATTTTCAAGCTCGAGCAGCTGTTCGGCAAGCGCGATGCCGGTGGCGTTGAGCGCATAGGAATGCACGCCGGAGCGTTGGAACAGTCTTGCCGCATAGGTGGCGATGATGCCGGAGGCGCCGATGCCGAGCACGCCGATGCCGCGCGCTTGCGACAGAAGTCGCACGGCCGCGGCCATGGCTTCGCGGTTTTCAGCGCTTGAAAGCATCTCCAGCGTGTTCTTTTGATTGTCGAGCACGAAATCTATCGCTGCATCGCAGTTGCCGGATATGGATTTTGTCGTCGCGGCCATTTTTTCGACGGGCGAATCCGTCACACCCAGATAGGCCTCCAGCGTTTCCTTGAGATCGACCAGCCCCTGGAAGCCCAGCGCCTGTATGGCGCGGATGACGGTCGCATCGGATGTATTGGTCTCGAAGCCGATTTCCAGCGCCGATTTGGCGAGAACGGCATGGCGGTGGCCGTCAATATATTCGGCAACCGCAAGCAGGCCCGGCGACAGGCGGTCGCGGCGCTTGCGCAGCTGCTCACCGAAACGGTCGGTGCGCCGAAGCCTTGATGTATGCGTTTCGCCAGCCGGCATGGATTCTTCCGTGAAGCTGAGTTTTCTACTCTTCTTCACGAATTAGCAGCGTGCCAAGCCGGGAGGCAAGCGCTTTTGTCCGCGATGGTCGGTGCCGTCACTTTTCGTGCGCTGGCCGCACCGTCAAATGTGACTGGACGGCGGAGACCATGAGGCTGAGCGCGGCATAGGAGTTGGAAATCGCTTCCTCGCGCGGCAGGAGAATGTAACGGCCGTTGCGGCAGGCCTGAAGAAAGCTGCAGAAACCCGGCATCACGGCTTCCATCATGTCGATTTCCGCCTGCGGCGAAGCGCCGGTATCGGAACGATAGGGATCGAAGATGACATCGGCATCGAGTTCCGGCAGGCGTTCGGCGCTGATCTCGATACGGTCGCCATCCGGAATGGCGTCGATGATGGTGGGGAAACGAAACCCTGCGTCCCGCAGCACACGCCCGAGCGCGCGATAGGTGTGGTAGACGCTGATCTTGCCGTTGAGCGGCTGGAACACAGAAACCGTGATGGCGCCGGTATCGACCGATGCCTTCAGCGCCTCGATCTGTGCGCGGTAACGCCTGTCCAGAACTGCCAGCCGCTCCTGCGTGCCGGTCAGCTCGGCCAGCACCTTGTAAATATGCGGCGCGCCGTCTTTGTTATTGTCGATGGCGACGGTGGGGGCGATCTGCGCCAGTTTTTCAACGGGGGTGGGGCGATCCGGTTCGGTCAGGATGAGATCGGGCTTGAGGGCGATAATCGCCTCCAGATCGGCATTGATGGAGCCGATATAGGCAATGTCGCTATTGTCGAAATCAACACCGGTCAGAATGGCGCTGGAGCGCAGATAGGGTTTGCCGTCCGCGCCCATGCGGCCATGGCTACCCACCGGCGTCACGCCCAGTTCGATCAGCGGAATGGTGAGGTCTATATCGTGCAGCGTCACGATGCGTTTTGGTTTTGCCGGAATGGAAACGCTGCGGCCGAGGTCGTCGGTAAAGCTTCGGCTGGTCTCTTCGGCTTGAGCCGTGGCTGTGCCGAGGAGAAAAGCGGCGGCCGGGAGAAGGGCGAGAAGTGTTTTGCGCATGGGGGACCTATAGGCGATGCCGGTGAAACCAGAGAAGAGCAAGCAGCGTGGGTGCGCCGACGGCGGAAAGAACGAGGCCGGTCGGCAGCTCCAGCGGTGAAAAGGCGGTTCGGGCGATGGTGTCGGAGGCTGCGACCAGAATTGCGCCTGTCAGGCCTGCGCTCATGACAAGCCCGGGATAGGAGCTACCGGGCAACAGAAGCCGGGCGATATGCGGACCGATCAGGCCGACAAAACCGATGCTGCCGGTGAAGGAAACGCAGGATGCGGTGAGGCTGACGGCAAGCGTGACATGAAGCACCGAAAGGAGGCGGCTATGGACGCCAAGTGCCGTCGCCGCATGATCGCCGAGCGCCTGCACGTCGGCAGCGCGCGCCGTCAGGAGCAGAAGGCCAAGGGCGATGACGAGGATGGCGGATAGGATGGAAACGGCGGTCCAGCTTGCGCCCTGCAAGTTGCCAGCCATCCAGATCATCGCTGTCTGCAAATTGCGAATATCGAGTGATGCCATGAGGATAAGCAGCAAAGCTGATAAAAGCCATGAAAAGCCGATGCCGGTCAGAACGAAGCGCAGGCGCGAGGTTGCGCCGGAGAGCATCAGAACGATTGCGGCACTTGCCATGCCGCCGGCAATACCCGCGACGGGGCGCAACATGACCGGCAGGGAAGGCAGCAGGAACAGGCAGCCCAGCACGGCAAGGGATGCGCCTTCGCGCACGCCGAGCAGGCCGGGATCGGCAAGGCCGTTGCGGGTCGTGGCCTGCATGATGGCGCCGGCAATGCCGAGCATGGCGCCGGCCACCATCGCAAGCGCCAGACGCGAGAGCCGGAAGTCGAGAACCACGACCGCGTCGGTCATGGCGGGATCGGTGTTGGTTGCGGTGATAAGCGACCACAGGGCGGAGGCGGGGATATGCTGGCTGCCGACGCTGAGCGACCACAGGGCGACAAGCATGAGGCAGAGGAAAAGCGCCAGCAGAATGGTGAGCCGCGACGGCATGAAACGGAGGGAAAAGCGTCCCAGTCGGAGAACCCGGTAGCGGTTCATTTCAGCACCCTGCGCACCAGCCAGAGAAACACCGGCGCGCCGACAAGGCCGGTCATCGCGCCGGTGGGCAGTTCTTTCGGCAGGAGAATGAGGCGGGCGGCAAGATCGGCGGCGATCAGGAGGACTGCGCCGCCGAGTGCTGCGATGGGTATGGCAAGCAGAAGCCGCCCCGTTTTCAGGCGCGCGACGAGCGGCGGCACCACCAGGCCGACGAAGCCGATGGGACCGACGACGGCGATGGCTGCGCCGCAGAACAGCGATATGGAGACAAGCGCCAGAAGCCGGGTCGAACGGACCGGTACGCCGAGCGCTGCGGCAGCGCTCTCGCCCAGCCCCAGAAGATCGAGCCGGGGAGCAACGGCGAAAGCGAGGATAAGCGCGATCATGGCCGCGGGCAGGGCGGCGGCGATGGTTGCCATGGAAACGCCGGCCGTATCGCCCACCAGCCAGAAACGCATCTGCTGCAATGTTTCCTCATTGAGAATGAGGATGGCGGAGGTGAGGGTTCCGGCAAGCGTGGAAAGCGCAATGCCGCAAAAGACGAGTTTTGCCGGCGTCAGCCCCTGCCGCCCGGCGGAGGCAAGGAGAAGCACGAGCGAGAAGCTGATGCCCGCGCCCGTCGCCGCCAGCAATGGGCGGAACAGCGGCGTTGCGATCAGCCCGAGCGGCATCACTGTCGCCAGAACGACGGCAAGGCTTGCCCCGGCATTCAAGCCCAGAATATGGGGTTCGCCAAGCGGATTTCGGAGCAGGGTTTGCAGCAGAAGCCCCGCTGTTCCAAGGCAGGCCCCGGCCTGCAGCCCAGCCAGCAAACGCGGCAGGCGCAGGCGCATCAGAACCTGCTGGTCGAAATTGCGGGCGTCATAAGCGAATATCAGGTCTTGCAGAACGTGCGGCGCAATGGGGCGCGGTCCGGTGGCCATATGCGCCAGCACCAGAAGCAGCAGGGCAAGCAGCAGGAGAAGTGCTGCCGCTAGTGTGCGGCCATAGGCTCGCTCTCTAAGGGCAAGAGTGTTTGCGCTGCTGGTACCCATAAGGTTCATGCCGCGCCGGCCCGTCCGGGCAGGGGAAGAAATACCGGTCGCGCCGTGACCGGATGCGTGAGCTGGGCAACTGCCATGTCGAAGACATCGGCAATGATGCCGGCATCGCACGCCGCTGCCGTTTCCAGCCGGTGCCGCAGCCGCCCGTCCTTCAGGAAAATGAGGTGATCGGCATATTGCAGGGCAAGATTGATGTCATGCAGCACCGCCACGATCGTGCGGTTGTGGCGGGTGACGAGGCCCGCCAGCATGTCCAGCACCTCTATCTGATGGTGCAGATCGAGGAAGGTCGTCGGCTCGTCGAGAAGAATTATATCCGTCTGCTGCGCCAGCGCCATGGCGATCCAGGCGCGCTGGCGCTGGCCGCCTGAAAGGCTGTCGACTGCTCTTCCCGCCAGTTCGGACATGCCGGTCACGGATAGCGCCTCTTCCACCGCGCGGGCGTCTTCCTCACTCCATTGCTTCAGAAATCCCTGATGCGGGTAGCGGCCGCGGGAGACGAGGTCGAAAACCGAAAGCCCCTCCGGCGTATGGTTCTGCTGCGCCAGCATGCCGAGCTTTTTCGCCACCTCCTTGGTCGGGTGGCGGAAGATATCGCTGCCGTCGAGAAGAATATGGCCCCGTGCGGGCCGGTGCAGGCGGGCAAGCGCGCTGAGAAGCGTGGATTTTCCGGAACCGTTCGGGCCAAGCAGAACGGTGAAGCGGTTCGGTGCGACATCGATGGACATGTCCGCAAGCACCGGCGTGTCGCCATAGGCAAGCTCGATTGCCTGCGCCGCAAGGCCTGTATCCGTGCTTATGGGTCTCATGCCGTCGTTCAAATTCGTCCCCGTCTGAATGCGTTGCCACCAGAATTATTGATGACTGTAGTAGTCAAGTATATAGCGTTCAAAAATGCGGTTTTTGCCGGTCGATTTGAACAAAAAGCGGCTGTCATGGGCTGAAATGACACGCCAGGAAGCGCGAATGCACCCTTCGGTGCCGACGTTTTGCCGCGCTGAAGCGGAAATAAAGTTGACTACTACATTCATCAATTGAAAGAGCGGTGCATCATCGTCGCGATGACGATTTGGGACAGCCGGGGACAAGACAGGATGCATGACGGTTCGATGATCATTGGGGTGCGCTCGCGGGCGCTGCTGGCGTTTCTTCTGGCCGGGGTCGCCCTGCCTGCTTATGCGCAGGAGAGTGCAGCACCGAAGAAAAATGTTGATGGAACGACGGTGCTCGAAACCATAACCGTCACTGGCGAGGTCAAAAAAGGCGCGCGCGGTTATCAGCCGGTGACGACGGGCACGGCGACACGCACCGAAACGCCGATCCTCGATATTCCGCAATCGGTCAATGTGGTGACGGCCGAGGTGCTACGCGACCAGCAGGCGCGCTCGCTGGACGAAGCGCTGGCCAATGTCAGCGGCGTCACCCAGGCAAATACGCTCGGCGGTACGCAGGATGCCGTCATCCGCCGTGGTTTCGGCGATAATCGCGACGGCTCCATCCTCGTCAACGGGCTGAAGACGGCACTTCCGCATTCCTTCAACGATACTGTCGAGCGGGTGGAAGTGCTGAAGGGACCTGCCTCCACGCTTTATGGTATCCTCGATCCGGGCGGCATGGTGAATGTCGTGACGAAGAAGCCCGAGGATACATTCACGGCGGAGGCCTATTCGCGCTTTTCCGCCTATGGGGCGGGCAAATACGGCACATCAGGTGGTTTCGATGTGACCGGCCCGATTGCGGGTACGGATTTTTCCTATCGCCTGATCGGCGAGGGGGAAAACAGCGATTACTGGCGTAATTTCGGTGAAAAGAAGAACTGGCTCATCGCACCGTCGCTGAAATGGAGCGGCGAGGACACCGATATTACGGTTTCCTATATGCATGAGGATTACAGCGTGCCGTTCGATCGCGGCACGATCTTCGATCCGGCGACCGGCAAAGCGATCAATGTCAGCCGCCGCCTGCGCCTCGATGAAGCCTATAACATCACTGACGGCAAATCCGATCTGGCGAGCATCGCCATAGACCGCCAACTCTCCGATGACTGGAAGCTGTCGCTGAACTACGCCTATAGCCGCAACGAATATTCGGATAATCAGGCGCGCGTGATGGGCTATAATTCCCGCACCGGGCAGGTAACGCGCCGGGCCGATGCGACGCAATATTCCACGATCTACAATCACGCGGTGCGGGCGGATCTGACGGGCGAGGCTGAAATCGGCGGACTGCGCAACGACCTTCTGTTCGGTGCGTCCTATGACTATAGCGATACCCTGCGCACCGACATGCTGCGATGCGCGAATTCCACGAATTTCAACGTCAACAATCCCGTCTATGGCCGCCTGCCGGTCTGCACCACGGTGAGGGCGGTCGACAGCGATCAGACGGAAGAGCTCTCCACCGCCTCGATCTATATGCAGGACGCCCTGCATCTTAACGATCAATGGATCGCGGTCGGCGGCTTGCGTTACCAGTATTACGACATCTATGCCGGCAAGGGGCGCCCCTTCGTCGTCAATACCGAGAAGGATGGCGGCGAACTTATCCCCAATGCCGGCCTCGTCTACAAGCTCACTCCGAATGCCTCGCTTTACGCCAATGTGGCCAAAACCTTCCGTCCGCAATCCTCGATCGGCGCCTATTATGGCGGGCTCGATCCGGAAGAGGGCATCTCCTACGAAGTGGGTGCGAAGTTCGATCTTTTCGCCGGCCTCAACGCCAATATCGCCCTGTTCAACGCCCGCAAGCGCAATGTCGCCTATTCGGAAGATGTCGGCGGCATCTCGACGGTGAAGGCCGCCGGCCTCGTCCGTTCGCGCGGTGTGGAGGTCGATATTGCCGGCAGCCTGACCAACGATCTCGATCTCATCGCGAGTTATGCCTATACGGATGCGCTGGTGCTTGAGGATCCCACCTATGCCGGCAAGCGCCTGCCGAATGTGGCGCGCCACACCGGCTCGCTCTTCCTTGCCTACGATGTCGGCGAGGTCGGTCCGAACGGCAATACGCTGCGCATCGGCGGCGGCGTACGGGCGGTGGGTGAGCGCGCCGGCATCAACGACAATTCCTATAATCTGCCGGGCTATGCGGTCTTCGACGCCTTCGCCACCTACACGCTTCAGTTCGAAAAGCCGGTGACGCTGCAGCTCAATCTGAAGAACATCTTCGACAAGACCTATTACACCTCGTCCATCGGCTCCACCAGCTATGCCAATGCCGTGGGCGAGCCCTTCAATGTCAGCCTGACGGCCAGCGTGAAATTCTGACGGAAATAGGCGGCGCATGCCATTTGCCTTGAAATATATCGCTCGTGCAAATCAGCCCCTGCGTTTCTTGCATGGCTGCGCTGCGATAAAGCCTATTTAATATGCGGCGAAATCAGGTATCTTGGTCTTCATCGAAGTGATGCACCTCCTCCCGCAGAGCTTCGAACTGAGGTGACCCTATCCTCCTCCCAAGGGTTATCTCGTGAACAATGGCACTCCTCCTCCCAGCCGTTGTTCGAGTTTTCGAAAAGCCTGCCGCACCTCCTCCCGCGGCGGGCTTTTTCGTTTTCAGGACAGGGGCATCAGAGGCCAAGGGCGAGCTGTGGTTCCTCATCGCTCTCTTCTCCACTCAGCGATGAAAGAGTAACACCCAGCAGCCGCACCGGACGTTTGAATGGAAAGACGGAGGCAAGCAGGGTCTCGGCCATCTCCTGGATCGTCGCAAGGTCAGGCACGGCTCCCGAGACGGTCCTGCTGCGTGTCGCCTGAGTGAAATCCGAATATTTGATTTTCACCGTCACTGTCTTTCCGGTGATGTCGTGGGCCTCGCAATACCGCCAGACTTTCTGAGCCAAAGGGCCGAGCTCAGCCTTGGCCAGATCGAGATCGTCGATGTCTTCGACGAATGTATCCTCGGCGCCGACGGACTTGCGGATGCGATCGGGTATTACCTGCCGTTCATCGATGCCGCGGGCGATGTTGTAGAAATAAGGGCCGGACTTTCCGAAATGCTGCTGCAGAAAACCGAGTGATTTCGATTTGAGATCGAGCCCGGTTTCGATGCCGTGCCGTCTCATCCGCTCGGCCGTGGCCGGTCCCACGCCGTGAAATTTCTTAACCGCCAGGGCCTCAACAAAGCCGGGGCCATTCTTCGGCGTGATGACGGCCTGGCCATTCGGCTTGTTCAGGTCGCTTGCCATCTTGGCGAGAAACTTGTTGTAGGAGATGCCGGCGGAGGCATTGAGGCCGGTGACCGCCTTGATCCTTGCGCGAATTTCCAGCGCGATTTCGGTGGCGATCTCCATGCCTTTCAGGTTTTCGGTCACGTCGAGATAGGCTTCGTCGAGCGATAGCGGCTCGATCAGCGGGGTATATTCGGCGAATATTTCCCGGATTTGTTGCGACACCTGCCGATATACGTCAAATCGCGGCGGCACGAAGATCAGATCCGGGCATTTCCGTCTGGCGGTGACCGATGGCATCGCGGAACGCACGCCGAAGGTTCTTGCCTCGTAACTCGCCGCAGCCACCACGCCCCGTGCCGCCGATCCGCCGACGGCGACCGGCAGGCCGCGAAGTGCGGGATTGTCGCGTTGCTCCACCGATGCATAAAAGGCATCCATGTCGATATGGATGATCTTTCGAACAGCCGTGCTATCCATCGTTCCAGCCCGTACGCTCGTCCTTATTTCCACATTGCTCGCATCCGCGCGCCGACATCGATGCGGATCTGCTGCGCGCTGCGCTCGGAGGCAGCGGCAGAAACCAGCGGCCAGGTGGCGGTTTCGAAGAATTGCAACAGAGTTGCCGGTATGAAGCGGGTTCTTGCCGCGTAAACATGCCGGTCTCCCTGCGCATTCTGGCCATGGGTGAAGAACCGTTGCGGCGTTATCAGCGACAGGCTGTCCTTGGCGCGTGTCATGGCGACATAAAGCAGACGGCGTTCTTCCTCGACTTCATGCGTGGAGCCGACGCCGAGATCGGAGGGGATGCAGCCATCGACCACATTCAGGATGAAGACGGAACGCCATTCCTGGCCTTTGGCCGAATGAATGGTTGAAAGGGTCAGGTAATCCTCATCGAGAAGCGGCACGCCCGCCTGGTCGCTGGTGGCATCCGGCGGATCGAGCGTCAGTTCGGTCAGGAAACGTTCACGTGAGGGGTAGCCGCCGGCGATCTGCTCGAGTTGCAGCAAATCGGCCTTGCGGGTCTCGGCATCCTCATGGATGCGCTCGAGATGAGGCTCGTACCAGAGCCGCGCGTGCTCGATATCCGATGGCCAGCCGTCGTGCGATTTTCGCAGGTTCGCCAGCAGCTGAACGAAGGATACCCAGTCATCGCCGGTTTTGGGTGGTGGCGGAATTTCGGCAAGGGCGAGCAATGGCTCGGGGTCTGCCGCGATCGTATCGAGAATATTGCCGGCTTTCTTCGGGCCGATACCCGGCAGCATCTGGAGAAGCCGGAAACCGGCAACCCGGTCTCGGGGGTTCTGCGCGAACCGCAATACCGCCAGCATGTCCTTCACATGGGCGCTATCGAGAAACTTCAGGCCGCCAAATTTGACGAAGGGAATGTTGCGGCGTGTCAGCTCGACCTCGAGCGGGCCGCTGTGACTGGAGGTGCGAAACAGCACCGCCTGCTGCTTCAGCGTCATGCCGGTCTCACGATTGGCCAGCACCTGGTCGATGATGAAGTTCGCCTGCTCCGTTTCGTCCTTTACCGTCACGAGCTTCGGTCGCTCGAGTGACTGTCTTTCGGTCCAGAGGTTTTTGGTGAACCGCTCACGGGCAAGGTCGATGACGCTGTTGGCCGCAGCCAGTATCGGCTGCGTTGAGCGATAGTTGCGATCAAGGGTGATAATGTCGGCGGCCGGGCTGAAGGATGTTGGAAAATCCAGTATGTTGCGCACCGTCGCTGCCCGGAATGAATAGATCGACTGGGCATCGTCACCCACCACCGTCAGCCCGCGACCGCCCGGTTTCAGCGCCATCAGCACCGAGGCCTGCAGCCGATTGGTATCCTGATATTCGTCGACCATCACATGGTCGAAACGATTGCCGATATCGCCGGCAAGGTCGGGATCGCTGACCATCTGGGCCCAGTAGAGCAGAAGATCGTCGTAATCGAGCACGTTCTGGGCCTGCTTGGCTTCAACGTAGGCGGCAAATAATTGCTTGAGCTCACCTTCCCAGCTGGACACCCACGGATAATGCTGGCGCAGGATTTCCTTCAACGGCGTCTGCGAGTTGACGGCGCGCGAATAGATCGCAAGGCACGTCCCCTTTGTCGGAAAACGGCTCTCGGTTTTGGAAAAACCCAGCTCGTGTCGTGCAAGGTTCATCAGATCGGCGCTGTCTTCGCGGTCGTGGATGGTGAAGTCCACGTCCAGTCCGACCTGTTCCGCATAAATCCGCAGGAGGCGTGCGCCGATCCCGTGAAACGTGCCGGACCAGGCCAGCGCATCCGTGAGGGTTCCGGCATTGGTGCCGATGACCTGTTTGCAGATCCGCTCGACACGACGCGACATTTCGGAAGCGGCGCGGCGTGAAAA
This sequence comes from Agrobacterium sp. GW821-FHT14E08, assembly GCF_058803865.1. Lineage (NCBI taxonomy): Bacteria > Pseudomonadati > Pseudomonadota > Alphaproteobacteria > Hyphomicrobiales > Rhizobiaceae > Agrobacterium > Agrobacterium sp. GW821-FHT14E08. The sequence goes on from NZ_JBXAPJ010000004.1 coordinate 150,936, forward strand.
GGTCATCAGCAGGATTCGGCGGGGATCGGCGCCATTGACGATCAGATGCGCCACCCGGTGCGCCAGTGTGTTGGTCTTGCCGGAACCGGCGCCGGCGATGATCAGCAATGGTCCGGCCGTGTGTCCGTCTGAAAGTCCAACGCCATGTTCCACGGCCTTGCGCTGCTGCTCGTTCAGTTTGTCCAGATAGGCAACCGCCATGCCTGCATCCTTGATATTTGCCTATCCGCACGACGACGGCCTTATTCAAAAATGCCAGCCGTCTGCTGACGGCCGGTCATTTTTGCACTCTTGTCGCAATGATTAGCAAAAACTCAAACAGCAAGCCAGAACAAATAATGAACGGGCGTTCCTGTCTTCGACATCATGTTGGATAACGTTGCTGGAGCGGTCTTCTTGGTCCAATCGCGCCGCTCCATCACCGTTTCAGAGGAAGCTGCTTTCGAAGAGCTCGCCAGAATAGGCTGCGTGTGTAATGCCGGCTCCAAGATCAGCCTTGGTCAACTCATCGACAAAAACGCCATTCTGCATGACCAGAACACGGTCGCACATATGGGCAATGACCGACAGGTCGTGGCTGACGAGAACGAAGGTGAGGTTCTGGTCTTCACGCTGATCGGCCAGCAGGTTCAGGATTTCCGCCTGAATGGAGACGTCGAGCGCGGATGTCGGCTCGTCGAGCAGCAGGATCGGCGGCTCGAGGATAAGCGCGCGGGCGATCGCCACACGCTGACGCTGGCCGCCGGACAGTTCATGCGGGAAGCGCTCGGCAAAATGCGCGGGCAGGCCGACCTGTTGCAGGGCGGCCGGCACTTTCGACCAGCCATCGCCAAGCCCCATCGAGCGGATCGGTTCGGCCAGAGCCCGGCCGATGCGGTGGCGTGGGTGCAGGGAACCGTAGGGATCCTGAAACACCATCTGCGCCAGCTTCAGCTCCTCGCGGCTGCGAACCTTGCCGACCGGCTTGCCGTCGAAGCTGATCGATCCGGTCCAGCCGGCTTCCAGCCCCGCCAGTGACCGCAGCAATGTCGACTTGCCGCAGCCGCTTTCGCCGACGATGCCGAGTGTCTCGCCTTTATTGACGCGAAAACTGACGTCGCGCACGACGTGGTTGCGGTTTTCTTTCGTGCCGTAGACGACATCGAGCTTGTCTACCGTGATCATCGCATCATCTCCGCATCGATTGCCTGGCGATCCAGCACCTTGAGGCGCCGGACCGGGTTGCGGGGATCGGGCATCGCCGCGATCAGGCCCCGCGTATAGGGATGTTGCGCATCTTCGAGCTTCGAAAGCGTCTCAACGACGCGTCCGCCATACATGACCAGCACGCGTTCGCAGAAGGCGGCGACCATGCGGATATCGTGGCTGATGAGGATGAGGCCGGAATTATTCTCGCGCACCATCTCGTCCAGAAGCAGAAGGACATCCTTGCGGACACTGACATCGAGGGCCGAGGTCGGTTCGTCGGCAATCACCAGCTTGGGTTTCGCAAGCAGCATCATGGCGATCATCACGCGCTGTCCCATGCCGCCCGAAATCTGGTGCGGATAAAGCCCCATCACGCGGTCAGGATCGTTGATGCGCACGCGCAAGAGCATGTCGCGCGCGGCATTTCTGGCGGCTTTGCCGGTCAGCGCCAGATGCAGCTCGGCCGCCTCCGCCACCTGCTTTCCAATCGGCAGGACCGGATTGAGCGAATAACGCGGGTCCTGCATGATGAGTGCCATCTCGCTGCCGCGGATCGCACCCATCTGGCGCTCGGATTTTTCAAGCAGGGGTTCGGCGAGGAAATCCATGCGCTCCGCCGTAACGGTGGCGCTTTTGGGCAGAAGCCGCATGGCGGCGCGCCCGGTCGTGGACTTTCCGGAGCCGGACTCGCCGACAATACCGACCCTCTCGCGGCCGACGTCGAAATTGACATTGGAGACGGCCGGAATGGTGTTGCGGCCGAAACGGACATTGAGGTCGCGGACCGAAAGAATGGGTGAGCTATCAGGAACGGGCATGACGCGGATCCAGCAGGTCGCGCAGCGTATCGCCGGCGATGTTGAAGGCAAGGCTCGTCAAAAGGATCGCGATGCCGGGCATGACGGCGACCCACCAGTAATCGAGCATGAATTTACGGCCGCTGGAGATCATCGCGCCCCATTCGGGAAGCGGCGGCTGCGCACCGAGACCGAGGAAGCCAAGCGAGGCGGCCGTCAGGATGATGCCGGCCATGTTCAGCGTCAGTCTGACGATGACCGAGGGAATGCACATTGGCGCGATATAAAGAAACAGGATGCGCAGCGGCGATGCCCCGTAAAGGCGTGCGGCAGCGACATAATCCGTGTTTCGCACCACCAGCGCTTCGGCACGCGCCAGACGCGCGATGGGCGGCCAGGCGGTCAGCGAGATTGCGATGATGGCCGTGCCAAGACCTGCCCCCATAGCGGCGGCAAAGGCCAGCGCCAGGACGAGCGAAGGGAAGGAAAGGACAATATCGGTCGCACGCATCAGAATGGCATCGGTGCGGCCGCCGAAGAAACCGGCCATGACACCGATTGCAAGCCCGATCGGGCCGACGATGACCGAGACCGACAAAACAGTCTGAACGGTGATGCGGGTGCCATAGACGAGGCGGCTGAAAATATCGCGGCCAAATTCGTCGGTTCCGGCCAGATGCGCCCAGCTAGGAGGCTGAAGCGCGTTGTCGAGCGCCTGACTTACCGGATCGTAGGGCGCAATGAGCGGCGCGAAAATGGCAACGATGACCAGAATGGCGAGAATGGCAAAGCCGAACATTCCAAGCGGCTCGTCACCAAGCTTTTGCAGTGTCCGCACCGTTGTGGCTGATAGGCGTGACAAGGCACTGCGGCTCTGCACGGGATTGTTCTGTGTGATATCGGTCATCGAGCGACCTCCCGTGTCCGCGGGTCGAGTGTGGTATAGGCCACGTCTGCAAGGAAGTTCAGCATCATGAAGATGAAGCCGATGACGATCGTGGCCGCGAGGATCGCATTCATGTCGCCGATAAGCAGGGCATTCGTCATATATTGTCCGATACCAGGCCAGGAAAAGACGATTTCGGTCACCACGGCGCCTTCCAGCAGGTTGCCATAGGAGATGGCGAGAACGGTGATCAGCTGCACCGCGATATTCGGCAGTACGTGGCGGGTTATGGTACGCGCCGGGCTGACTCCCTTGGCACGCGCGGCAATCACATAGTCCTGGCTGAGCTGCTCCAGGGTGAAGGCGCGTGTCATGCGGGTGATGTAGGCCATGGCCATATAGGCAAGGATGATCGCCGGCAGCATGATATGTGCGAGCGCGTTCCAGAAGATTTCCGTTTCACCCGCAAGGAGGCTGTCGACCAGCATCAGTCCTGTCTTCGGTTCGACGAGGCCTTCATAAAAGACGTCCACGCGACCGGGCCCGGCGACAAGGTTGAGGTTGGCATAAAAAATCACGAGCCCGACGATACCGAACCAGAAGACGGGTATCGAATGCCCCACCAGCGCAAAGACACGCGCGAACTTGTCGATGAACGTATCGCGAAACAGGGCGGCGGCGAGACCGAGCGGCACGCCGATCACCGTGGAGATGATGATTGCCAGCGTCGCCAGTTCCAGCGTGGCCGGAAAGGCCTGCGCCAGGTCCCGCGTTACCGGATTGCCGGTCAGGATGGCGATGCCGAAATCGCCGTGCAGCAGACCGCGCAGATAGATGAAAAACTGCTGGTAAAGCGGCAGATCAAGTCCAAGCCGGGTCCGCATGGCTTCGTAGGCCTTGGGATCTGCAAGCTCACCGACGATTGCTCCGACCGGGTCGGTCGGCATCACCCGGCCAATGATGAAGGTGATGCACAGCAGGATGAAGAGGCTAATGACAAGTTGCAGGAAGCGATGTCCGAGCCCGCGCAGTGAAATTTCAGTCATCGCAGGTCGCACTTCCACCGGAAGACGCTGTCAGCGATGCCACGTTTTGAACCGCTCGCCGCAGACGCGCAATTCTACCTTGCAAAAACTTTTGATGGTACTTCATCCCAACTCCTCCCTGAGCTAACATGAAAACATATGACGTAACGCCACGTCATCATATGAGTAGCGAAGGGATTCGTTTTCTGCAAGAGGGAAGAGTGGCATGATGGGCGACAGGGAAAAGCCGCGGGAGCGGCGGGCACAGCAGATCATCGATAATCTCAGTGCAGAAATTCGCAGTGGAAAACTCAAGAACGGCGATCAGCTTCCCACGGAACCGCAGCTTGAGCGCACCTATGGCGTAAGCCGCACGGTGGTTCGTGAGGCGATCGCGGACCTGCGTTCTTCCGGTTATGTCATTCCCATCCAGGGTAAAGGCGTTTTCGTCAGCAATGCCGGCGAGTGGGCGGGTGTGAAGTTGACGCAATCCGAAGTGGGTACGATCGCGGAAACTCTGGAAATGCTCGAGTTTCGGCTCGCAACCGAAGGGGAGGCGGCGGCAATCGCCGCTTATCGCCGCACAGCCCAGCAGGAGGCGGCAATTTCCGCAGCCCATCGGAAAATGGCCCGGGCCATCGATGCGGGCGAAACCACGGTTGAGGCCGATTACGAATTCCACACGGCGATTGCGGTAGCAACCAACAATCGTTTCTATCTGGAGGCCCTGCGCCAGTTCGGCTCACGGTCTATACCGCGCGGGCAGTTTCCGACGCTGCCGGAGACGGGCAATGCGGATTATCTTCGCAAGGTGCAGGCCGAGCATGAGGCAATCCTGCGCGCCATCGTCGAGCAGGACCCGGATGCCGCGCGTAAGGCCATGCGCGATCACATGCTTGCAAGCCAGCGTCGGTACAGGTTGCTTTCCGAGGCGCAATAGCATCTCGACACTCATCTTATTTCATGCGATGTCATATGATGACTAGCATGGAGAGGGAGAGAATCGATGTATGTCGGCACTCAGGTGGCAGCACGAGACGACGAGGATTACAGGGTTTGGGCGCAGCTTGGCGTCAGGAATATCAACGCCGATCCGCCTGGAGCGCCCGCGAGCTGGACCTTTGAGGATTTTGAACGTCATCGTGACAAGGTCGAAAGCTTTGGTCTTGTCCTAGACATGGTGCAGCTGCCGCTGCCGTCCCGGCCCATCGAACAGGCCTCGTTTCCCGATATCCTGCTTGCGGGGCCAGAGCGAGACCGGCAGATCGATGCCGTCTGCAGGATGATCGAGGATATTGCGAGGGCCGGCATTCCGGCGGCGAAATACAATCTCAACCTCATCGGCATTCCGCGCACGGAAATGGAGCGTGGCCGCGGCGGTTCGCTCAATGAAGCCTGGCGCTGGGACAGGGCCGACCATGATGCGGCTCCGGGCCTTGCCGGCGTTCTGTCCGAAGATGAGAACTGGGAGCGTATCGACTATTTCCTCGAGCGCGTGGTTCCTGTTGCCGAAAGTAACAAGGTCCGCCTGGCGTGCCATCCGCATGACCCCTATACGCCGCCGGGTTACAAGGGTGTCACCCGGGTGCTCGGCACCGTCGAGGGCCTGAAGAAATTCGTGCAGATGCGGGAAAGCCCCTATCACGGACTGAATTTCTGCCAGGGATCGATCGGCGAGATGCTCGACAATCCGCGTGAGGAGATCGACGAGATCATCCGCTGGTTCGGCAGCCGCGACAAGATTTTCAACGTCCACTTCCGCAACATCAGCGGCGGCAAGCTGTCGTTCATGGAGACATTTCCCGATGAGGGCGACATGGACATGGTGCGGTCGCTGAAGCTCTATCACGAACTTGGCTATCGCTACATGATCATGCCCGATCATGTGCCGACGATTGCGGGCCGCGATCCCGTCGGTGTCGCCTTCGGGTTCTGCTACGGCTATATCGCCGCGCTGATCGAGGCGCTCAATAACAATCATCTTTGACTGTTTCAGCCGGTTGGCGCCTCGTGACGCTGCCGGCTTCACCCATGCAATTACCGATCTGTAGGAGGAGCAGGTATGAAAAAATCAATGATCCGTCTCGCATTCACCACCGTTCTGGGCGCCATGCTGGTGCAGGCGTCCCCGATCGCGGCCAAGACACCCAATGACCAGCTCGTCGTCGGGACGTCGCTGGCCCAGGTGCTGTCGCTCGACCCGCATCAGGCGACCGAAGCCAAAGCCAATGAAATCATGGCCAATCTTTATGATCGGCTGATTTCGGTCGATGGTTCGGGAAAAGTTTCACCGCAGCTGGCGGAGCGCTGGGAGACGGATGACAAGGGCATCACCTTTCATCTTCGCGAGGCCAATTTCGCCTCGGGCAATCCCGTGACCTCGGCGGATGTCGTTTATTCGTTCAGCCGTCTTTTGAAGATGAACCAGGCGGCTGCCGCCAACCTCAAGCGTGTTGGTTACAGCGCTGAAAATGTCGACAAGCTGGTGAGCGCCCCGGACGAAAAGACGGTTCGCATCGAACTGTCAGGCGAAACGACCTCCGAATTGCTGCTCTATCGTCTGGCCATGGTCATTGCCAGTGTCGTCGACAGCAAGGAACTCAAGTCCCATGAAGTCGATGGTGATTGGGGAAATGCATGGCTGCGGACAAATTCCGCCGGCTCCGGCCCCTTCACGCTCAATCGCTGGTCGCCCAATGAAATCATCATCCTTGAAGCCAACAAGGATTATGTGGCCGGCGAACCGAAGATGCGTCGCGTCATCGTGCGGCATGTGCCGGAAAGCCAGGTGGAGCGCCTGATGCTGGAGCGAGGCGATATCGACATCGCCAGCGCGCTGACCGCCGCCGACCTTGCGACCTTCAGCAACAAGGAAGGTTTCCAGATCCAGCGCGTGCCGACGGGCGGTTTCTATGTCCTGTCGATGAATGCCGGCAAGGAGCCTTTGTCCAACCCCAAGGTCCGCGAAGCGATTGCTTATGGCATCGACTACAAGGGCATGGAAAAGACCATCATGGGTCCATATGGCCGGGCGCGCACCGTGCCGGTGCCGGAGAACTTCGAATATGCCATTCCGAGCCCGGACTGGAAGCTTGACGTTCCGAAGGCCAAGGCTCTTCTGAAGGAGGCTGGTTATGAGAATGGCTTCACGCTCAATCTGAAGACCATTGCCCAGACACCTCGCATCGATCTTGCGACTGCCATCCAGGCATCGCTCAGCCAGATCGGCATCAAGGTCAACATTCAGCAGGGCAACGGTGCGGATGTGATTGCGGCCCACCGCGCCCGTGACTTTGATCTGCTCATGCCACAGACCGGCGCCTATATGCCGAACGTCCTTGGCTCCATGGAGCAATTTTCCAGCAACCCGGACAACTCGCTTGCCGCCAACAATGCCGGCAACTTCGTCTGGCGTTCGGCCTGGGATATTCCCGAATTGACCGCTCTGACGGCAAAGGCTTCACTTGAACCCGATGCCAAGAAGCGTGGGGAAATCTACACCGAGATGCAGGAAAAGTTCGTCGCGCAGAATCCCGCAGTTCTGCCTCTCTTCGAGAGATACGAACCCATCGTCTTGACGTCGCGCGTCAAGGACTATGTCGGTCACCCCAGCCAGACGACCCGGCTGGAAAACGTGACGAAGCAGTGACAGCAGCCACATTCCTCAAAGATGCGACGGGCGGTTGATCTACCGCCCGTTTTTTATGGCTCTGTCTGGATGTGGGAATTGACTCCCGTGCGCGCATCTTTCGGTTGTGCCGGCGATGATTGCCGAAGCTGGAGACAGGAACTTTCCATCGCCAGCCCTTGGGCCAGTCGCAAAAGCTCTCCCGGCTGACGCGCCGTTTCCACCCGTTTCTGTGTCATTGTCGACAAAGACGCACTCTTATCAAGGGTTGCATTAGAGATTTATAAATAAACCAACTCCATAGTGCGGTCGTGAGCGGTTCTTCAGAGGCTGGGAGAGTGTGCCATGTTCACGGTTCTGGAATGCGTTGCCGTTCAGCACGATAGGGCGATCGTGCTTCTTGCAGCATCTATCTGCCTGCTCGGAATGCTTGCCTTTTTTCACCTTCTGTTGCGCGCGGAGGAAAGTCCGTCTGGCCGCAAGCCCTATTGGGTGCTGGTTGCCGCCTTTGCCGCAGGTCTCAGTGTCTGGGCCACCCATTTCGTCGCCATGCTTGCATATAAGGGCACGGTTCCAATCGGTTTTGATTTCCAGTTCACGGCTCTTTCTTCGGTTCTGGCCGTTCTGGGGTTCTGGCTGGCGCTGAACATCCGCTCGAAAGCAAGCTACAGTCCCGTCATCATCGGAACACTCGTAACCCTGTCTGTTGCCGTCATGCATTTCGTCGGCATGGCCGGAATGGATGTGGCCGCGACGATAAGCTACCGCTGGGCCCCAATCGTCGGCGGTTCTGCCGTTGCCTGGGCGTTTTTTCTTCTCGCCTTTTTCCTTTTCCGCCGTGCGGGCTCCTGGAAACAGCGCATCGTCGCTCCGGCGGCATGTTCCATTCTGGCCATCTGCGCGCTGCACTTTACCGCCATGTCGGCCACGATCCTGTCGCCGGATCCATCCGTTTCCGGTCCCGATCCCGACAACCTCGCCAGACTGGTCATGATCGGCGCCGTCTCCGGCGTGACCTTCCTTATCCTGTCCACAACGGCCACCGCCGCGCTGGTGGATCGCTATCTCGTCGACCTCAAGGGTCTTGTCGATGCCACGCTGGATGGCCTTGCCGTCGTGCGCGATGGCAGGATCGTCGAGTTGAATACCCGCTTTGCCGGACTCCTCGGCAGCGACGAGGCGTCGCTGATCGGTAAAAATCCTGATGATCTCTTCAAGGCCATCGATGGGCAGCCGGCCTATCTGCCGCGCCTTGCACCGGTCGAGGCGATCCGCGAGCGCGGGGAGCGGGCGCAGGTGTTCGAGCTTGCGGTGCGTACCATCGAATATCGCGGCCACCCCTGTGAGGTAATGGCTATTCGCGACCTGACGGAGAAGCGGGAAGCGCAACGGGAAATCGAATATCTTGCGCGCCACGATGTGCTGACCGGCCTTTCGAACCGCACCATGTTCCAGACGCGGCTTCGCCAGCAGATCGAACATTGCAGTGAAGAAGATGAATTTGCACTGCTGGCGCTCGATCTCGACCGGTTCAAGGCGGTCAACGACATATTCGGCCATGCCGAGGGCGACCGCGTGCTGAAAAGGGTCGCCGCCATTCTTGATGAGTGTGCAAGGGCAGGCGATGTCGTCGCGCGTCTCGGCGGCGACGAATTCGTTATTCTGACTGCCCGGCATACCAAGTCGGAGGAGGCGCGTCTGCTCGCCGAGACGATCCTTGCCATGTTCGGGTTGAAAATGAATGCGGCCAACGATCCGACTGCCGTGGGTGTCAGCATCGGCATCGCCGTCTTCCCGCGGGACGGCCAAAACGATGAAAGCATCATGCATGCCGCCGATCTGGCGCTTTATCGCGCCAAGATGGGCGGGCGTGGCATCCTGGCCTTTTATGATCCGCTGATGGATCAGGAGGCCCGCGAACGCCGTCAGCTCGAGACGGATTTGCGGCTTGCCATCAACCGCAACGAATTGCTTCTGAACTACCAGCCTGTCCTTTCCGTCGAATGCGGGCAGGTCGTCGGTTATGAGGCGCTGGTGCGCTGGCAGCACCCGACAAGGGGCGTGGTGCCGCCGGACGTCTTCATTCCGATTGCCGAGGAAAGCGGGATCATCATTTCGCTTGGTGAATGGGTGCTGCGTGAGGCCTGCCGTCAGGCGAGCACCTGGGCACCGCATCTGAAAATCGCCGTCAACGTCTCGCCATTGCAGTTTTCGCTGGCAAATCTCGGCCATGTCGTCTGCACCGTGCTGATGCAGACCGGACTGTCTCCGAACCGGCTTGAACTGGAAATTACCGAAGCGGCACTGCTGAAAGACCGCAAGGCGACGCTGATCATTCTCAACCAGTTGAAGGCGCTGGGCGTCGCCATCGTCATGGATGATTTCGGCACCGGTTACTCCTCGCTCAGCAACCTGCAGAGCTTCCCCTTCGACAAGATCAAGATCGACCGCAGCTTCATCGCCGCCATGAGCGACGACGACAATGCCCGCGCCATCGTGCGCGCGGTGATCGGCCTTGGCCGCAGCCTCGATCTGCCGGTGACGGCAGAGGGTATCGAAACGGATGCGCAATATCGCATGGTTGTCGATGAGGGGTGTGCACAGGCGCAGGGCTATCTCTTCGGCAAACCCGATGTTGCGCCCGCCGGCGCGGCAAGCACGCCCAGTAGAAAGAAATATTCCGTTTGAGGTAGGGCGAGGCGGCGGCTTGTGATGCCGCCAGCCCGCCGTCATCCCATACCAGCCCGAGGTCGGGCCGTCGCAGGACTTGCCCATCCGCATGTCCGATGGAACGAGGGGCAATCCGAATCGTTAGAGTCGCATATGGCGTCTCCCGCCAGATCGAGGCGGGGACTACCTGTCCTATCTTTTGAGGCGCCTCGGGGATTTGACATGAAACGGCAGGCAGAACGTTCAGACAGAAATGTTAAGCCCCTCGATATTCGCGATCGGCTGATACTGGCGCTTTATGCGCAGCTGAAGGCCGAACGGCAAACCCGCGAGGCAATGGAGTGGGTGATCCGCAATGGCGGCCTTTCGCCCGAGGTGCTGGAGGCGATGGCATCCGACCCCGTGCCGGTGCTGGAGGAGGTGGACGTGCCCGCCATCGAACGTATTCTTGCCGCGGACCGGGGTAGAGAGCGATCCTCCCACGATGATCATGGGCGGCGATCATGAACCGGAGAGCGAGCTGGAAGGGTCATTTGAAATTTGCCGATTTCAGCTGTGAAATCGGCCTTTATGCCGCGCTCACCGCATCGGAGAAAATTTCCTTCAACATCGTCAACCGTAAGACCGGCCATCGCGTCGAACGGCAATATGTCGACAGCGATACCGGCGATGCTGTCGAGCGTGAGGATCAGGTCAAGGGATATGAACTCGACAATGGCGATCACATCGTCATCGAGGGAGACGAGATTGCGAAGTTGATGCCGGAAAACGACAAGGTCATCCGCATCCGGCATTTCCTTGGGCGCAGCGAGATCGACAAGCTCTATTTCGACAAGTCCTATTATCTTGCACCCACGCAGGAGGACGGGGAGGAGGCCCTGACGCTGCTGGCGAAGGCCATGGACGACGAGAATGTCGTGGCACTCGGCGAGGCGGTGCTCTTCCGCCGCAACCGCATTGTGCTGATCCGGCCGAGCGGCAAGGCGCTCGTCGCGACGACGCTGAATTTCAGCTACGAGGTGCGCTCGCAAACCACCGTCTTCAAGTCCATCCCGGATATAGAGTTCGATGACGAGATGCTGGAGCTTGCGGGCCATATCATCAAGACGCGCGCAGGCACCTTCAATCCGGCTGATTATAGCGACCGCTACAATGACGCCTTGGCGGAACTGGTGAAAGCCAAGATCGAGGGCCGGGAAATCGCCAAACAGGCGCCGCGCGGGCAAGACAACATCATCGATCTCAAGGAAGCCCTGCGCCGCAGCGCCGGGGCAGCCGGCGACAAGAAGGCTGCGGGCGCGGCACGCAAATCCCCCCGGAAAGCGAGCTGATCCATGGGGTTGCAGACCTACAATGCCAAACGCAGTTTCGACAAGACACCGGAGCCGAAAGGCGCGAAGGCCGAGGCTCAAGGATCGAGTTTCGTCATACAGAAGCATGATGCCCGCCGCCTGCATTACGATTTCCGGCTGGAGATGGACGGCGTCCTTAAAAGCTGGGCGGTAACGCGGGGGCCGAGCCTCGACCCGGAAGACAAGCGCCTTGCCGTGCATGTCGAGGACCATCCCTTAAGTTATGGCGATTTCGAGGGTGTCATCCCGAAAGGACAATATGGCGGCGGCACCGTCATTGTCTGGGATCGTGGGATATGGCACCCGATCGGCGACGCGAAGAAGGGCTACCGCAAAGGCCATCTCGAATTCGAGCTGGAAGGCGAAAAGCTTAAAGGCCGCTGGCATCTGGTGCGCATGCATGGAAAGCCCGGCGAAAGCCGCGAGAACTGGCTGCTGATCAAGGGCGACGACGAGGAGGCGAGGCATGATGCCGGTGTGGATATGCTGGAGGAGCGGCCGGAATCGGTAAAGACCGGGCGCAGCGTCGAGGAAGTCGCTGCCAGACCGAAGGACACCTGGAATTCCAAACCCGTATCGAAAAAAGCCGTAAGCTCTTCCTCGGGGCAAAAGCAGGCTCACGCCCTGCCCAAAGGTGCGCGCAAACAGGCGTTGCCATCCTTCGTGCCGCCGGCGCTGGCGACGCTGAAACCCCGGCCACCCGAAGGTTCGCGCTGGCTGCATGAAATCAAGTTCGACGGCTATCGCCTGCAGGCCCGTATCGACCATGGCAAACTGCAGCTTTTGACCCGCACCGGATTGGACTGGACCGAGAAGTTCGGCGACACCGTGGCAGCCGCGCTCAAGGCGCTGCCGGCGGAAACGCTGCTGATCGACGGCGAAATCGTGGTTGAGCGGGAGAGCGGCGCTTCGGATTTTTCCGCTTTGCAGCAGGATTTGAGCGAAGGGCGCAGCGACCGCTTCGTTTTTTATGCCTTCGACCTGATCTATCTGGATGGCACGGATCTGCGTGGCGCGGCGCTGATGGATCGCAAGGCGCTGCTCGAAAAGCTGCTGCCCGCCGGCAACCGTCATCTTCGCTACAGCGAACATTTCGAGGAAAACGGTGGGCTTGTGCTCGACCATGCCTGCCGCCTCAGCCTTGAGGGTGTCATCTCCAAGGTCAGGGACAGCAAATATGTCTCGGGCCGCAAGGGCAGCTGGGTGAAATCCAAATGCGCGATGCGCCAGGAATTCGTGATTGGCGGCTATACCCTATCTTCCAGTTCGGACCATGCCATCGGCTCTCTGGCGCTCGGGGTCTATGAGGACGGCAAGCTGCGGCATGTCGGGCGCGTCGGCACCGGCTACACCGCTGAAGTCGCCGAAATGCTGCTTGGCCGCCTGACGCCGTTGGAGAGTAAGGAAAGCCCTTTTTCCGAAAAGCTGACGGCACTTGCCCGCCGCGACCTCCATTTCGTCCGGCCGGAACTGGTGGCCGAAGTGGAGTTTCGGGCATGGTCCGCGGATGGCAATCTGCGCCACGCATCTTTCCGGGGCCTGCGGGAGGATAAACCGGCGGGGGAAATAGAACGGGAGGAAAAAGCAGTGTCGGAACAAGGGACGCCGCAGTCAAAGATCAAGTTCACCCATCCGGACCGGCTTTATTGGCCGGATGACGGCGTGACCAAGGAGGGGCTTGCCGATTATTATACGCAGGTCTGGCGCTATATGGCTCCCTTCGTCGTCAACCGCCCTCTGGCATTGCTGCGTTGTCCCGAAGGGATCGACGGGCAGCGTTTCTTCCAGAAACATGCCTGGCGCGGTGTCAACAAGGCGATCGAACAGATCAGGGATCCGAAGGACAAGGCTGGTGAACCACTGATCCGGATTACCGATTTCGACGGCATGATGGCGCTGGTGCAATCCGCCGCGCTTGAAATTCACCCATGGGGCGCGACAACCGCGAACTGGGAAAAGCCCGACATGATCACCATGGATATCGACCCCGGCGAGGATGTGTCGTGGCAGGAGGTGATCGATTCCGCACTGGAACTGAAGCGGCGTTTCGAGGAGGCCGGCCTTGCCGCCTTCGTGAAAACCTCCGGCGGCAAGGGATTGCATGTCGTCGCGCCCTTGAAAACGGAAGCGGGATGGCCAGCCCTGAAGGCCTTTGCGAAGGCCATGGCGGATGACATGGCCATGGCAGAGCCCGAAAAATACCTCTCGGTGGCAACCAAGGCGAAACGCCAGGGCCGCATCTTCCTCGATTATCTGCGCAATGGCAGGGGCAATACGGCTGTCGCGCCCTATTCGACGCGTGCCCGGCCGGGGGCCGCCATTTCAGCGCCAATCGAATGGGCGGAACTCTCCGGCGAGATCGGTCCGGCTTACTTCACCGTCAAAAATATCGCGGCGAGACTCGCCGCGTTGAAGAAGGACCCATGGGACGGCTTTTTCGCCGCCGCCCGGCCGCTGCCGAAAAAGGCGCGGTGAAGGCTAGTTTCTTTTGTCTGCGGCGAGGCTTTTCTTCAACGCATCCATGATGTTGATGACATTGCCGCCTGCGCGCGCTTTCGCGCCGGTCTTCTTTTCCGGGGAGGGGGCAGCCTTGCTCTTGGTTTTCAGCAGGGCGCTGATCTTTTTCTGGATCGGATCCTGCACCAGTGTCGGCTTCCACCCGGTCATCTGCTTGTCGATGCGTTTTTCCATCGCGTCCAGCAGCGGCTTTTCGATCTTCATCTTCGGGTCCAGCGCGTCGATGCTTTCGCGCACTTCCTCGCCATAATGCAGCGTCCAGAGGATGATGCCCTTGCCCGAGGGCTCCAGCAGCACCGCCCTTTCATGGCGATAGAGAACGAGCCGGGCGACGCCGACAACACCATTCGCCGACATGGCTTCCCGGATCACGCTGAAGGCTTCCGCGCCGATCTTGTCCTCCGGGCGCAGGAAGTGGGGACGGTCGTACCAGATCCAGTCGATGGAACCCGTGGGAACGAAGGTCTTGATGTCGATGGTGCGGGTGCTTTCAAGTGCAACGGAATCGATCTCGTCATCCTCCAGCAGCACATAGTCATCCTCGGCGCGGGGGAAACCCTTCACCTGGTTTTTTGCAGTCACCGGCTTGTGGGTGACGCTGTCGACATAGCGGCTTTCGACGCGATTGCCGGTCTTGCGATTGAGAATATGGAAGCGGTATTTGTTGCTGTCGGTGGTGGCGGGCGTCAGCGAAACGGAGGCCGTCACCAGCGACAGCTTCAGATAACCCTTCCAGAAAACCTGCCGTGCCATGATCCGCGATCCGCTTCGTCGCCCTTGTCTCCCGGATCAAACAGCCACAGGGTGGCTTTTGTTCCGGGAGCCTTGGCAAATCGCAAGCGGCTCAGGTGTCAGCCGAACAGCGATGTCAGCCCATAGACGGCTGCGGATATGAGGGCGGCGGCCGGCATGGTCACGACCCAGGCAATGACGATGTTGCCGGCAAGGCCCCAACGCACCGCCGAAACGCGGCGGGCGGCGCCGACGCCGATAATGGCGCCCGTGATCGTATGGGTGGTCGACACCGGAATGCCGAGCCACGTCGCGCCGAACAGCGTCAGCGCACCACCGGTTTCGGCGCAGAATCCCTGCATCGGGTTCAGGCGGGTGATTTTCGAGCCCATGGTGTGCACGATGCGCCAGCCGCCGAACAGCGTGCCGAGCGCCATGGCCGACTGGCAGGAGATGACCACCCAGAACGGCACATAGAAGCTGTCGCCCAGATGCCCCTGGCTGAACAGCAGCACGGCGATGATGCCCATGGTCTTCTGCGCATCGTTGCCGCCATGGCCGAGCGAGTAGAGCGAGGCGGAGATGAACTGCATGACGCGGAACGTGCGATCCACCGCAAAGGGCGTCTGGCGTACGAACAGCCAGGACACGGCGAGAACCAGCAAAAGGGCCAGGAAAAAGCCGATGGCGGGCGACATGAAGATCGCACCCACGGTTTTCAGCAGACCCGACCAGACGATGGAATTGAAACCGACCTTGGCAAATCCCGCACCGACGAGACCACCGATCAGCGCGTGCGACGAGCTGGAGGGGATTCCGAAAATCCAGGTGACGATGTTCCAGACGATGGCGCCGATCAGCGCCGCGAAGATGACCTGCGGCGAAACGATGCCGGGATCGATGATGCCGGTGCCGAGCGTTTCGGCCACATGCAGGCCGAAGAACAGGAAGGCGATGAAATTGAAGAAGGCCGCCCATGCCACCGCATATTGCGGGCGCAGCACGCGGGTGGAAACAATGGTGGCGATGGAATTTGCGGCGTCGTGGAGACCGTTCAGAAAATCGAAGAACAGCGCGATGGCGATGAGGCCGACAAGCAGCGGCAGTGCAAGCGCGACTTCCATCAGACGTTCTCGATAACGATGCCGCTGATCTCGTTGGCCACATCCTCGAAGCGGTCGACGACCTTTTCGAGTTCGCCGTAGATCTCGCTGCCGATCATATAGGCCATGGCATCGCCCGCCGCGCCATGGCGCCGGAAGAGGTCCTTCAGACCCTGATCGTGAAGCTCGTCGGAGCGGCCTTCGACGCGGGTAACCTCTTCGGCAATCGCCGACAGGCGCTGCGCATTGGTGCCGACCTTGTTGAGAAGCGGGATGGCTTCGGCAATGAGGTTTGCCGCACGTACGATTTCATGGCCCATCTCCCGCATCAGCGGGTCGAATTCGGTTTGCTCGAACAGGCGAATGGTCTTGACCGTCTTGTGCATCATGTCGATGGCGTCATCCATGGACTGGATCAGATCCTTGATGTCGCCACGGTCGAAAGGTGTAATGAAGCTGCGGCGCACGGCAAGCAGAACGTCGCGGGTAATGTCGTCCGCCTGGTCTTCGAGGGCGACGATGAGGTCGCAGTTTTTCTCGACGTCGACGCCGCTCAAAAGGTGGTCCAGAGCCGCCGCCGCCTTGACGACCGTTTCCGAATGTTTGCTAAACATGTCGAAGAAACGGTCCTCGCGCGGCATCAGCTTGCGGAAAATGCTCATCATGCGAATTGGCCCTCAATGGCGCTATTTATGTTGTGGGGGGTAATTGTCATAAAACTGTCATAAATGCACGCGGGGCATTGATGCAACCCGGAAAATCAGCACTATCAACGGATATGAAATCCACGAAGAAAAGCCGGAAAGCCCGCCCGGCGCGTCCCCTGACATTACTTCAGCAACTCGCTGCTGTTCCCGAAAAGCTCTTCACCGGCGCTTTCCGGCAGCAATATGCCGCCCTGTGCTTCCGTTATGGCGGCAGCGGCGAAGAGATCGAAATCCTTGTCGTCACCTCCCGCGTCACGGCGCGCTGGATCATTCCGCGCGGCTGGCCGATGAAACGCAAGAAACCGCACGAGGCGGCCGCGATCGAGGCATGGGAAGAGGCGGGCGTGCGCGGCCGGGTCAAAAAAGATGCGGTCGGCCGCTACACCTATCTCAAGATGCTCGACAATGGCGATGTCGTTCCCTGTGTCGTGGATGTCTTCCAGATCGAGGTGACCGGGGAGGAAACGAGTTTCAAGGAGCGCGGCGAACGCCTCGTGGAATGGGTTCGCCCGGACGAGGCGGCAAGACGCGTCCGGGAAATCGAGCTGAAGTCGCTTCTGGTCGATTTTCGCCCGAAGGGCAAAAAGAAGCGCCAGGCGGAGGACAGGCCCTGACCGCAAATCCCGTGGTCAAGTCTGCGACGGTGATGCCGGATGGTCTGCCAATCCGGTTTCGCCCGTCTCATCCGGCGCTTTCGGCAGCAGGCGGGCGAAACGCCGGGTGATACTGTCAATATAGGACAGGATCACCGGCACGACGATCAGGGTGAGCAGGGTGGAGCTGATGAGGCCGCCGACCACCGCATGCGCCATCGGCGCGCGTTGTGCGCCGCCACCGCCAATGGCGAGACCAAGCGGGATCATGCCGGCGATCATTGCAAGCGTCGTCATGACGATCGGACGGAAGCGGATGACGCCGGCGCTTGCGAGCGCCTCGTTCAGCGACAGTCCCCGTTTTCTTTCGCGATTGGCGAAATCGACCAGCAATATGCCGTTCTTGGTAACGAGGCCCATCAGCATGATGAAACCGATCAGCGAGAACATGTTGATCGTGCTGCCGGCCACCATCAATCCGAGGATGACGCCGATGAGCGACAGCGGTAGCGACGCCATGATGGCGAGCGGTTGCAGGAAACTGCCGAATTGCGAGGCGAGCACGATGTAGATGAAGATGACCGCCATGACGAGCGCCTTGACCATGTGGCCGACCGTTTCCTGCATGGTTTCGGCTTCGCCGCCGAAGCGGATGCGGTAACCGTCAGGCAGATCGCGGGAGGCGGTCAGGCTCTGCAACGCATTTGTCACGTCCCCGAGCGTGCGGCCGCTGACATTGGCCGAAACCAGCACTTCGCGTCGGTTCTCGATGCGGCGGATTTCGGCGGGCGCCGGCACGGTGGCGATATCGGCGACCTGATCGAGACGCACCATCTGCGGTGCGCCGTTCGATGCGATGCGGCTGGTCGCAATCATCAATTCGCCGAGTGCCGTCATATCGGAACGCCGCTCACCGGGCAGGCGCACGACGATGTCATAGCTGTTGCCGTCCGCATCCGTCCATTTCGAGACGTCCTCGCCAGCGACGAGCGGAGAGAGTGCGGCGGCCAGATCGGATCTGGAAATGCCAAGATCGCTTGCCGCATCCCGTTTGAGACGAACGGAAAGGATCGAGGTCACGTCCCTGGCGCTGGAGGTCACATCAACGAGGCCGGGGATTTTTTTCATGTCTTCCATGAGACCGGTGGCGATTTTTTCAAGGATGGCCCGGTCGTCGCCGAGGATGCTGAGCTGCACCGGACTTTCGCCGCCGCCGAGGCCGTTCTGCAGGATCGTGACTTCAATGCCCGGTATGGCCGACAGGCGGTTGCGTATCGGCTCGGCCAGCGAGACCGGGGTTCGCGTGCGCGCTGAAAGCGGCACCAGCCCGACCTGGATGGCGGCGCGATGTTTGCCGGCGGCACCGCCGGTATTGACGGTGGAGTAAAGCGTCTCCACCTCCGGGAATTCCCTGAGCGCCTTCTCGACCTGTCGCACTTTCGCAGTCGTGTAATCCAGCGAGGAGCCGACCGGTGCGGTAATGTTGATCTGGAAGCGGCCCTCATCCGTATCCGGCACAAATTCCGTGCCGACCAGCGGCACCATGAACAGGCTGCCGACAAAGATGCCAACCGTCGAAAGCAGGGTGATGAGCCGGTGGCGCAATGTCCAGCCGATCGCAAGCCGGTAGCGTTCGGCCAGCCATTCGAAGCCGCGGTCGAAACGCGCGATCAGCCGGCCGATCAGGCCGCGCCGGGCGTCGGGTTGCGAATCCGGATCGTACCAGAGGCTCGACAGCATCGGATCGAGCGTGAAGGCGACGAAAAGCGAGATCAGCACGGCAGCCGACACGGTGACGCCGAACTGGTAGAAAAACCGGCCGATAATGCCATCCATGAAGGCGACCGGCAAAAAGACCGCCACGATGGTTGCCGTTGTCGCGATCACCGCAAGCCCGATTTCATTCGTGCCGTCGAGTGCCGCGCGGATATGGGATTTCCCCATATGCAGGTGGCGGGTGATGTTTTCGCGCACGACAATGGCGTCATCCACCAGAATGCCGATGGAAAGCGTCAATGCCAGGAGGCTCAGCGTGTTGAGCGTAAAGCCGAGCAGATCGATGACCGCGAGCGTGCCGATGATCGCAATCGGCAATGTCAATCCGGTGATCACCGTGCTGCGCCAGGAATTGAGAAACAGGAAGACGATGGCGACGGCAAGGGCGGCTCCCTCGATCAGGGTCATCTGCACCTGGGTGACGGATTCCCGGATGGGAACCGAAGAGTCGGTAACGATGCGCAATTGCACATTTTTCGGGGCGAGTTCGGCATTGAGCGCTTCGAGGCGCTGCCTCACATCGGTCACGACCTGAACCGTATTGGCGTCCTGAACCTTGACGATATCGATCGCCAGTGCCGTCTGACCATTATAGAAGGCGCGGTTTTCAGGATCGGCGGCGCCTTCGGAGATCGAGGCGACATTGCGCAGGTAGATGGCCGCGCCGCCACGCCTTGCGACCACCATGTCCAGCAGCGCCTGCGGGTCTTCGATGCGGCCCCGCACCTGCACCGTGCGTTCTGAAACAGTGTCGATGACGCTTCCGGCCGGGCTGTTGCCGTTACCGGTGCGCAGCGCGCTTACCACGTCATTGATGCCCACCTTGAGCGCGCGCATGCGCGTGTCGTCGATCGTGACATCGATCTGCCGCTTGCGGGCGCCGACCAGCGTTGCCTGCCCGACCCCGGCAACGGTCGTCAGTTGCCGCAATACCTTCTGGTCGGCAAGGGTGCTGAGCGCGGGTACGTCGAGCGATGTCGAACTGATCGCCAGAGACAGGATCGGCTCGGCGGCCGGGTCGAACCGCGAGATGACCGGTTTTTTGACATCCTCGGGGAAATTCGCCTCGATGGCGGCGACCTTGTCGCGCACATCCTGCGCGGCCGCGGCACTTTTAACCTCGAGCTTGAATTTCGCGACGACGACGGAGCGTCCTTCGTAAGAGGTCGAGTTGATCTCGTCGAGGCCGCCTATGGCATTCAGCGCATCCTCGACCGGTCGCGTCACTTCCGTCTCCACCGTTTCCGGCGTGGCACCCGGATAGGCGGTGACCACCACCACGACCGGAACGTCGACATTCGGATATTGATCGAGCCCCAGCCGCTGCAGCGAAAAGGCGCCGATGACCAGAAGTGCCACCATCATCATGGTGGCGAAAACGGGATGGGCGACGGATATGCGGGTCAAGAACATCTCAGCCTGCCTTCTCGATGGTGACGGCCATATCGGGCTGCAATTCGGGAAGCGGCGCGGTCAGGATCGTTTCACCGTCGGTAAGCCCTGCGCCGATCTCGATCAGGCTGCCGCCGTTCCAGCGCGGTCCCACCGCGACCGTCTGGCGACGAAGATGGCCGTTCAGGACCTTGAGGACGTGGTAACCGGCGTCGTCCTTGCGAAGCGCGATTGCGGGAACGACGAGCGCATCGTTTTTTTCGCGCACGAGGATCGAGCCGCTTGCGAACATTCCACCCCATAATTGCCCGTTGCGATTGGCAAGCCGCAGGTAGACGGTGACGAACCGAGTACCATCCTCGGCAACCGGGCTGATGCGCTCGACGGTGCTTCTGACGCTCTGGCCGCCGAGCCCGTCAATCTCCAGTTCTGCCGTCTGGCCAAGGGCGACACGTGGAATGTCGCGTGTGGCGACGAGAACCTTCGCCTCCAGCATGCTGGTATCGACCAATGTAAGAAGTTCGCCATCGCCTGTGACGCGAGACCCCGGTTCGGCCAGCCTGCGGGTGACGGTGCCATCGAAAGGCGCGCGGATTTCGGCATTGCGCAGGGCAAGGCGGGCGATATCCACCTGCGCCGAAAGGCTCTGGACCCTTGCCGTCTTCACCACGACATCGCTTTTCGCCTTGTCGAGCTGTTCCGCCGATGCGATGTTTTTCGAAGCAAGCTGTTCGGTTCGGGTCAAAGCCTGCATCGCCAGCGTCAACTCGGCCTCGGCCGCATCGCGATCGCTTTGGCGCAGCAATAGTGTCGATTGCAGCTCGTCGGTTTCGAAACGCACGAGCACGTCGCCGCCCCGCACCACCTGTCCTTCCCGGACGTTCACGTCGAGAATTTTTCCGGCCTCGCGGGCGCGGATCACGACGCGGCTGACAGGCTGAAGCTCGCCGCTGATGCTGAGCCGCTCCGCCATGGCGCGCGTGCCGATCTTCGCTATTTCCGCTGCCGTCAGCTCGAACGGGATGCCGGCCGGGCTCATCGAGGCGGCCGCGACGATGCCCTTGGCGCGCTCATTTGCATCGACGCTCCCGCGCGCCGGATCGAGCGCCGTGACTACGAGGGCGCAGCCTGCAAGCGCTATCCCCGCCTTGATCGTTCTTTTCATCCACATACCATAATCCTCCAGGCAAAATTCATCCTGAGATCGCTTGTCGCGATCATGTCGCCTGTCTTGCAGGCTGATGGCTTATGGATAGGCCCCCACAATTGCAGCAGCATTACCCTGCCGCGCGGTCCTTGCCGCAATACTGCCGCAACCTTTCTGGCAGACAAGGGATGGCGAAGGGACGGTGGTGAATGAGACTTCTATTGATTGAAGACGAACAGGAAATGGCGGATGCGCTGACGGCAACGCTCGGCAGGCAGGGCATCGTCATCGACCATACGGTGTGGCTCGGCGATGCGATGGAGCTGACGCGCCAGCATGTCTATGACGCCATCCTGCTCGACCGTCGCCTGCCCGACGGGGAGGGGCTCACCTTCATTCCGCAGCTGCGCCGGGCCGGCATCGACACGCCGATCATCCTGTTGACGGCGATGAACGAGCCGGAAGAGCGGATTGCCGGACTGGACGGCGGCGCCGACGACTATCTGGGCAAGCCGTTCCTCGTCGGTGAGCTTCTGGCGCGGGTGCGTGCGGTTCTGAGACGGCCGGCGAGTGTGGCCCCAACGCAGGTCGCGGCCGGCCGGATCGTGATCGATCCGCTTCACCTCAGCGTCACGATCAATTCGATGCCGTTTGACCTGCCAAGGCGCGAGCTCATGATACTGGTCGCGCTGGCAAAACGAAAAGGCAAATCCGTGCTGCGTTCGACGCTCGAGGCTGCGGTCTACAATTACGAGGAGGAAATCCAGTCCAATGCGCTCGACGCGCATATATCGCGGCTGCGAAAACGCCTGCTCGACGCTTCGGCAGGGGTTAGCGTCCACAATATTCGCGGCGTCGGTTATCTCCTGAAGGAAGAGCGATGAGCGCGCGAGGCAAATCCAACCCTTCGCTATGGTGGCAATTAAGCTGGCAGCTCAGCATCGTCGTCGCCGCCATGATCGCCGTGGTTATCGTCGGGCTCTGTGTTTACGGGTTAATGATCCTTTCTCCGAATATTGCGCTCTGGGACGACCTGTCGGCAACAATTGATGAGTCGCTTTCACTCGATCCGGAAAATGGACTGGTCGTTACCGATGGCCCGACGCTGCAGGCCTTGAAGGCGCAAAACACAACCCTCTGGTTCGTGGCGTCGACGCTGGATGGGCGGGTAGCGACCTATGGTGCCGTGCCAGCCGTTTATGCCGATTTGTCGCGATACCTTTATCTGATGACAGATGCTGATATTCGCGGCGGTAATGGTATTTCCGAGACCGCACTGGTTGAAAGCATGGAGACGAGGTGGGGTCCTGTCAGGGTCATGTTTGGTGGAACTACGCATGTCAGGGCGCAGTTTCTGACGCTTCTTACCGAAACCTACAAAATTTACGTTCCCTTGCTGGCCGTCATCCTGCCGGCCGTATTCTTTTCCGTTCCCCGTATCGTGCGTCGAGCGCTTGCCGGTCTTAGTTCCGTCGTCAAAAAAGCTCCAGAGATCGATCCCCGGCGTGGCGGTTCGAAGCTTCCCGTCGAAGATGTGCCGCGGGAAGTCGTGCCGCTCATCCTTTCCTTCAACAGCATTCTTGAGCGGCTGGAGGAGCAATTCCGGGCGCGGCAACGGTTCCTTATCGACGCGGCGCATGAGCTTAGAACACCGATTGCCATCATGCAGACCAGGATAGAGGGCTTACCCGGGCCGGAACGGCAGCGTTTGATGGCGGATGTCGCCCGGCTTGGCGAAACCGCCGAGCAGCTTCTTGCCTTCGAGCGAAACGATCAGGTGAACGACCGGCGGGAGACGGTGGACCTTGTCGAGATGGTGCGCACCGTCGTTGCCGATCTCGCGCCGCTCGCGCTCTCGGCGGGTTACGACATCTCCTTCGACACGCAGATCGCGCGATACGAGATGCAGGCCAACCCCTTCACCTTGCCGCGCGCGATCAGCAATATCGTCCGAAACGCCATTGATCATGGCGGAAACAGGGGAACGATCCATGTGTCGGTGCTTGCAAATGGCGAGATCGCCATTGCCGATGAAGGGCAGGGAATAGCCGAAGACCAGCAGGAACGGATATTCGAGCCATTCTATCGCGTTACGCCGCGCAGCACGGGAGCGGGGCTTGGCCTCAGCCTCGTCAAGCAGATCGTCACCAACCACAATGGCCAGATACTGCTGGAAAGCAGCGCCTTCGGAAGCACCTTTCGGCTTCGCTTCTGACCGCGCCTGCCTGCCGGTTTTCGCAAGGGGCGATTGTAATGTTGCCGCAATTTTTGCTGTCGTAACGTTTGGGCACAGGGGCAATCATGCCAACCGGAGTACATGCAGTGAAACACCAGCGAAATCTGTTTCCCCGGCCTTCAATCGACACGCCGCCGCGCCGCCGTGGCGTTGCCTTTGCCACCTTGCCCTTCGCCATCATCATGTCCGGCTGCGCCTCGGTGCCGCTTCAGGAAGGCGGTACATTGTCTTCCTATGCGCAGCTCAGCCCGGCCAAAGGCAAGTTCACCAAGTCGCGCACCTTCGTGGATGCCAATGGGCTGGCCGCAGTCAAAACCGTGGCCATCATGCCGACCACATTTTCCTTCGCCGCCTCGTCGAAAATTACGGCCGAGAAGGACCGCACCCTTGTGTCAAATGCGCTGGACCGCGCCATCTGCGTAGCCCTCAGCGATAAATACCGGATTGCCGCCGCCGGCCAGCCGGCGGACATGACCGTCCGGACGGTGATTACCGATCTGGTGCCGACCGACAAGACAATGGCCGGAGTGTCGACAGCCGTATCGCTCGGCAGCAATCTCGTCCTGCCGGTCGGCGTGCCGCGTCTGCCCGTCGGTCTCGGTGGCCTGGCCGTCGAGGCGGAAGCGGTGGACAATGGGGGCGTCCAGCGGGCGGCGGCTGTCTGGTCGAAGGGCGCAAATTCCTTTACCGACAGCGCCCGCGTCTCGGAAATCGGCGATGCCTATGGGCTTGCCTCGGATTTCGCCAATTATTTCTCGCGCATTCTCGTGACCGGCAAGGTATCCGATGGTCTCGACATTTCCATTCCTTCCGGCCACCGCATGAGGTCGGCATTGGGTGGGCAACCGAAATATGCCGAATGCGACGCCTATGGCCGCTCACGCGGTTTGCGGGGCATGGTGGCCGACCAGTTCGGTGCGCCGCCCGATTGGACGGACAGGCAGTCCAAAACGTCGTCGAGGTAGGATCGGCAATCTCCAAGGCTTGTGAAGGCGGTCGATTCGGCCGCCTTCACGGGGACAGCCCCAGTTTCTGCAGGCCGCATTCGCGCACGATCTCGGCAATGTGGGTAAACTGCGCCGAAAGCGGATTGCTCTTGCGCCACACCATGCCGATGGTTCGCGAGGGCCGCGGTTCCGCCAGCCGGAACACCGAGACGGTGGATTGCCGGGTTTCCATATCGACCGCCATCTGCGGAATGAGCGTGACGCCGATACCGGCGCCGACCATCTGCACCAGCGTCGAGAGCGAGCTGCCCTCCATCAGCACACGCGGCGGCGCATTGGTGGTGCTGCAGAAAGACAGCGCCTGATTGCGGAAACAATGGCCTTCCTCCAGCAGCAGCAGGCGCATTTCGCCAAGTTTGTCGGCGCTCGGCACCGGCATGCCCGCATCTTCCATCGGCCGCACGAGAATGAATTCCTCAGAAAACAGCGGAACCTCTTCGAGCGACGGTTCGGACACCGGAAGGGCGACGATCGCCATGTCCAGCCGTGCTTCCAGAAGGTCTTCGATGAGCTTCTGCGTCACCGCCTCGCGCGGGCGCGCCTCCAGCCCGGGATAATGCCGGGTGAGCGTCTTGATGACCTGTGGTAAAAGATAGGGTGCGACGGTTGGAATGACGCCGATGCGCAGGCGGCCGCTGAGAGGACCGTGCCGCGCCCGCGCCAGATCCTGCAACTCATCCACGGAGCGCAGGATTGAACGGGTACGCTCGGCAAATTCCTCGCCAAGAGCGGTGAGCCTGATCTGCCGGCTGCCCCGCTCAACCAGCGGCGCGCCGATCAATTCCTCGAGTTCCCGGATCTGCAAGGAAAGTGCCGGCTGGGAAATGGCGCAGGCTTCCGCCGCCCGACCGAAATGGCCGATCTTGGCCAGAGCGTCGAAATAACGGAGATGTTTCATGGAGAGCGCAATCATAAGCTCAGCATATCGCAGCCTTTAGAATATACAATTGGAAATTATGGAACCCGGCTGTTAGTCATCTTCATGACAGAAAGAGGATGTAGCTGTGAAAGATCACCAGTGTCGCTGCACGGTTTCCATCGCGATGACCTGCCTGGGCTCTGGCTCCCACATGCTGCACATGTCGCATTGATTATTTCGTTTAATTGCTAAACCCATCGGAGGGCGAAATGGACGCAACTTCAAAACCGGCTGGCAAGTGTCCTGTCATGCATGGAGGCAATACGGCCTCCGGTAAATCGGTGACCGAATGGTGGCCGAACGCGCTGAACCTCGACATCCTGCATCAGCACGACACCAAGACCAATCCGCTCGGCACCTCCTTCAACTACCGTGAAGCGCTGAAGACGCTCGACGTCGAGGCCCTGAAGGCCGATCTGCGCGCCCTGATGACCGACAGCCAGGAATGGTGGCCGGCCGACTGGGGCAGCTATGTGGGCATGATGGCCCGCGTTACCTGGCATGCGGCCGGCTCCTACCGCGTAACGGACGGTCGTGGCGGCGCCAACACCGGCAACCAGCGCTTTGCGCCGCTCAATTCCTGGCCTGACAATGTCAACACCGACAAGGGCCGCCGCCTGCTGTGGCCGATCAAGAAGAAATACGGCAACAAGATTTCCTGGGCAGACCTTATCGCGCTCGCCGGCACCATTGCCTATGACGTCGCCGGTCTGAAGACCTTCGGCTTCGCCTTTGGCCGCGAAGATATCTGGGCTCCGGAAAAGGACACCTATTGGGGTGACGAGAAGGAATGGCTGGCGCCGAGCGACGGCCGCTACGGCGACGTGACCAAGCCCGCGACGCTGGAAAACCCGCTTGCCGCCGTGCAGATGGGCCTCATCTACGTCAACCCGGAAGGCGTCAATGGCAAGTCCGATCCGCTGGCGACGGCGGCGCAGATGCGCGAGACCTTTGCCCGCATGGGCATGGACGACGAGGAAACCGTTGCCCTGACGGCCGGCGGCCACACCATCGGCAAGTCGCACGGCAATGGCAGCGCCGCCAATCTCAGCCCCGATCCGGAAGCCGCAGGCCCGGAATATCAGGGCCTCGGCTGGATCAACACCAAGGGCCGCGGCATTGGCCGTGACACCGTGGTGTCCGGCATCGAAGGTGCGTGGACGAGCGAACCGACCAAGTGGGACAATGGCTTCTTCGACATGCTGTTCAAGCATGAGTGGACTTTGACGCACAGCCCCGCCGGTGCATCGCAATGGGCGCCGATCACCATTGCCGAAGAGGATAAGCCTGTTGACGTTGAGGATCCCTCGATCCGCACCATCCCGATGATGACCGATGCCGACATGGCGCTGAAGGTCGATCCGATCTACCGCGAGATTTCGCTGAAGTTCAAGGACGACCAGGACCATTTCTCCGACGTCTTTGCCCGCGCCTGGTTCAAGCTGACCCACCGCGACATGGGCCCGAAGGCCCGTTACATCGGTCCCGACGTTCCGGCTGAGGACCTGATCTGGCAGGATCCCATTCCGGCGGGTTCCACGAGCTACGACGTTGCCGCCGTCAAGGCGAAGATCGCTGCTTCCGGTCTGCCCGTTGCCGATCTGGTCTCGACCGCATGGGACAGCGCCCGCACCTTCCGTGGCTCGGACAATCGCGGCGGCGCCAATGGTGCCCGTATCCGCCTCGCACCGCAGAAGGACTGGGAAGGCAATGAGCCCGCCCGTCTTTCCCGCGTGCTCTCGGTTCTGGAACCGATTGCCCGTGAAACCGGCGCGAGCATCGCAGATGTGATCGTTCTGGCCGGCAATTACGGCGTGGAACAGGCGGCGAAAGCGGCCGGCTTCGACATCGCCGTGCCTTTCGCGGCCGGCCGTGGCGATGCTTCCGCCGAGCAGACGGATGCCGACAGCTTTGCCCCGCTTGAGCCGCTGGCGGATGGTTTCCGCAACTGGGTCAAGAAGGATTACGTCGTCAGCCCGGAAGAGCTTCTGCTCGACAGGGCGCAGCTTCTCGGCCTCACCGCGCCGGAACTGACCGTCCTCATCGGCGGCCTGCGTGTCATCGGCGCCAATTACGGCGGCGCGGCACACGGCGTGTTCACGCAGAAGCCTGGTGCGCTCACCACCGACTTCTTCACGACATTGACGGACATGGCCTATTCCTGGGTTCCAACCGGTAACAATCTCTATGAGATTCGCGACCGCAAGACCGGCGCAGCCAGATACACGGCGACCCGCGTGGACCTCGTGATCGGCTCCAACTCCATCCTGCGCGCCTATGCGGAAGTTTATGCGCAGGACGACAGCAGGGAAAAGTTCGTGCGCGATTTTATCGCCGCCTGGACGAAGGTGATGAACGCCGACCGTTTCGACCTTCTCTGAGCGGAAGCGAAGCAACTGCAATAAAGAAAGTCCCTGAGCAATCAGGGACTTTTTACTTTGTGAACACGTTTCCCGCCGTTCTCGTCGTCATCCTCGGATCAAGCCCGAGGATGACAGCATAGAGCTTTGGGAAGAGGGACGGCTTTGGACTGAGGTTGGAGCGCATAGGGGCCATTCGGTTGCGGCCAAAAGGCCAGCCTCACAAACTCACCGGCGATCGGAGGAAGCAACCGGCTTGCCCGGTGAAGATTTTTCGGCTTTCCCCGATGGCGCCTTGCCGCCTTTTTCATTTTCATGCGCATCCGGCCCAGCGACGATGACGCCACGGCCTTGCTCTTCGCGCTTCTTGTCGGCGAAATCGCCCGGTTCCTTTTTGCCGTTCATAGTGATCTCCCTTTGAGGTGTCGTTCTTCCGAAGATCAACGGATGGCCGGCCTGGAGGTTCCAGGGTCCAGTTTGTTGCGGGATTGCGCCCCGCTGCAGCAATGTTTTGCATTACAACCATCTTTGCTATTAACATGAATTGATAAGTCATGTTATTGGGGCCTTACCGATGGAGCTTGCGGCGGCCGTTATCATGGCGCGCATGTCTCCCATATCCCCAACCTCGGCTCGACAACCGGACGGTACCCGCATTGAGTTTCTGGCATTCCATGACCTGGCACACGGAAGGGATCAGCGTCACTGCGCCGGTTAAATGGCGTCAGCTGGACGGGCTGGTCAGTGCGTTCTGGGAGGCCGAGAGTCAGATGGGGGCGAAGGGTTATTATCTGGCCGCCGATCCGCGTATCATGATATTTTTCAACGATGTCTCGTCGCGGATAAGGATTTCCAACCGGGACGGCGAGTTGGCGCAGCACTCTCGACCCATGACGCGTGCGGTCTATGTGCCTGCAGGTGTTCCCATGTGGACGGGCAGCAATGCCACACACCGGTTTTCGCATCTCAACCTGCACATTCATAAAGACCGCCTGCTGCGTTTCCTGTCGCCATCGGTCGGTAGCTCGGCGGCGATGACGGCGCTGCGTCGTCCGGTTGAGATACAGGATATCGGGTCGGTCGAAACGCTGGCGGGGCTGCTTGTCGATGAACTGGCCGAACCCTCGAAACATGCGGTCTATGCGGAAAGCCTTGTCGGCAGCATCGTTGCGGGACTGCTGGATATTCCCGGGCCATCGCCGGAGCAGGCAAATGGCAGGTTGACCCAGGCGCAAATGAACAGATTGCTCGCCCGTGTCGAAAGGCGCGGTGATGATCGCATGACGGTCGCGGAGATGGCTGACATTGTCGGGCTTTCGGAAAGCTGGTTTGCAACCGTGTTCCGCCAGACAACGGGCAAGACGCCGCTGCAATGGCAACTGGAACGGCGCATCGACCTTGCCCAGAAACTCTTGCTGGAGGGTGATCTTACCGTGGCCGATATAGCCGCCCAGCTCGGTTTTTCCGATCAGGCCCATTTGACCAAGGCCTTCCGCCAGTCCGTGGGCAATACACCCGCTGCATGGCGGCGCATGCACAGGCTGCTTTGATGGTTGGTGTTGTGCCGTCCATGTTCAGTGTTTCGGCGCAATTCCACAAGCACGCTCTACATCATCCTCGGGACGAGACCGAGGATGATGTTGTATATTAGAAAATACATGCAATATCTTGAAAAATATTGCTAATATCGATGGTCACCAGGTCTTTCGCAACGTCACGGAAAACGCCCGGCCGGGATTGTAGAAGTCAGCGCCGAACCCGCCATAAGAGACGTGTTTTTCGTTGAACAGGTTGGAAACATTCACATCCAGCGAGGCGGTTTCCTGAATCTTGTAGCTGAATGCCGCATCCACGGTCACGCTGCTGCCAGTCGATACCTTGTTGGCATTGTCGAAATAATAGGACCCGGTGAAGCGGCCACCCAGACCGAAGCTCATGTCGCCGAAATGGTCGTTACCGGCGAGCGTGTAATTGACCCACAGCGAAGCCTGATGTTCCGGAACGAATTGCGGGCGGTTGCCGACATTGCCGGCGGTGCCGTTCTCGGTGATTTCCGCATTGAGATAGGAATAGGCCGCCGTCAGGCTCACATTGTCGGTCACTTCCGCCTTGGCCTCCAGATCGAGGCCACGCACACGCACTTCGCCAATGGTTGTCGGCAGGCTGGTGATCGGGCTGGTGACGGTGATGTTGTTTTTCTTCAGGTCGTAGATTGATGCCGTGAACAAAGCGGGGAAGGCATCCGGCCGGTACTTCACGCCAAGCTCGATCTGTTCGCCACGCTCGGGCTCGACGGTCAGGCCCGAGGCCGGCACGACGGATTCGGCGTAGCTGATGTAGGGCGCGATTTCGCTGGTGATCTTGTAGGACACGCCGATACGCTTGGTCATCTCGCTGATGTCGCCGCTTGCCTTCGTGCCATTCAGCCTGTTGGTCTGATCGGTGTCTATCCAGTCATTGCGAAGGCCGGCGCTGACGATCAGCCTGTCGAAGAAGGTCAGGTCCTGTTGAAGATAGAGAGCCCTCGTCTTTTGATCGGTCAGCGAGCTGGCATAGAGCGGCACGGAGGCGGGCGCGCCGGTATAGACCGGGTTCATCCAGTTGATGCTCGGGGCCGAGCCGAAGTAGTTTTTGCTGCCGGATGAGTAGTCATTGTAAAAGACGCCGACGAGGCTGCGGCTCTCGACGCTTTCGAACGTCGTGTCATATTGCAGCCGCGTGTCGATCAGGAAATTCTCGGTTTCGGTGTCGTTGCCGAAAAAGGCGCGGTTGGCGATGGTCGAGCCGTTCGTCGGGGTGGACGAGATATAGGCATAACCGAAATCGGTATTGGTCTTGCTGTAGCGCGCGTTGGAACTCAGGGTCAGGCCTGAGCCGAAATCATGGTCGAACATCACGCTCAGTGAATTGCGGTTGGTGCCGCGATAATTGTAGTCCGGTTCGCCGAAGAAACGGCTCCGGTCGAAATGCGAACCGACCGGATGACCGCCGCCGCCTGGAACGCCGTCCTTGTTGAGATGATCGTAAACGACGGTAAGGCTGGTGGCGTCGCTCGGGCGCCATGTCAGGCCACCCATGAAGAATTTTTCGTCATCGCGGGAATAGTCATATTCCGCATCGGCATTTCTGAGCTTGCCGGTGAGACGGTAGGACAGCGTGTCGTCGCTGGTGATGTTGTCGCCGAAATCGAAGCCGGTTTCTGCCCGGCTATAGGAACCGCCGGTCACATAGGCCTCGCCGAAACGGGTGCGTTTCGGCACCTTGGTGGAGTAGTTTACCGAACCGCCGGGATCAGAGACACCAAAGGTGGTGGAATTGCCGCCCTTCAGCACTTCCACCCGCTCGTAGGCAAAGGTTTCTTCGCGCAGCGCGCCGAAGGGACGGCCGAGCGTCAGTCCGTCGCGATAGGTATAGGCGTCAAAACCGCGAATCTTGAAATAATCGAAGCGGTCGTCGGAACCGTAGAAATCCGTGGTCACACCGGCGGTATATTGCAGGGCTTCTTCCACTGTCTGCACGCCGCGCTGCTGCATCTCCTTGGCGGTGATGACGGAAACGGAGGCCGGCGTATCGAGAATATCGGTCGCCATCTTGCTGCCGCTCGTGGTGCGGGTGGCGACGATCGACTTCTGGTCGTTGTCGCCGCTTTCGACGGTGATTTTTTCCAGAACAGTGGTGCTGCCAGTATTCGCCGCTTGCTGCGCCAGCGACCGGCCGGGCACGATGGCCACAAGCGCCGTGCAGGCAAGAAGGGCCGCTTTCCCGTAGCGCAGTCGCGCGGTGCTGCGGTTTGCGCCGTTTGTTTCAATGCTCATTGCTAAAATCCAGACGTTGGTGCCCCGATCGCCGCTTCCACGGCCCACTCTTGAAGCGCCCAATAACTTGAGAAAGTTTGTCCGGTATTGTAACTTTTTGCGGTTTTGTACGAAACCCCGGAAATTTCACCGTTGCCGTGGCGGCTTTTCCTCCCCGGGCTTGACGCGAACATATGAAGCTGAGAGTTCAAGTCCACTTTTGAACCTTTGAAGGCTTCGCTCATGCTTTTCCTGTTTCGCGGTCTTGTGCCGGCATTTGTGTTTTTCCTGTCGATGGTTGCGCCGAATCTCCTGGCGGCAGGCGAGACGACGGCCTATCCCATCGTCATCAAACACGCCTTCGGCACGACCACGATTGCCAGCAAACCGGAGCGCGTGGCGACGGTCGCCTGGGCGAACCACGAGGTTCCGCTGGCGCTCGGCATCGTGCCCGTCGGTTTTGCCGCAGCCAATTTCGGAGATGACGATGGCGACGGCCTGCTGCCATGGGTGGCGAAGCGGCTTGCCGAACTCAAAGCGGCAAAGCCCGTGCTGTTTGACGAAGGT
The DNA here is from genome assembly GCF_058803865.1 of Agrobacterium sp. GW821-FHT14E08. NCBI lineage: Bacteria > Pseudomonadati > Pseudomonadota > Alphaproteobacteria > Hyphomicrobiales > Rhizobiaceae > Agrobacterium > Agrobacterium sp. GW821-FHT14E08. Next base: position 183,332 of record NZ_JBXAPJ010000004.1, read on the forward strand.
GACGGCATTGATTTCGAGGCCGTGGCGGCAACGCAGCCGGATGTCATCCTCGCCGCCTATTCCGGCCTCAGCCAGTCCGACTACGACACGCTGAGCCAGATCGCCCCGGTGGTTGCCTATCCCGTCTCCCCCTGGGCGACGGACTGGCGCGAGATGATCCGGCTGAACAGCGCCGGGCTTGGCATGGTTTCCGAAGGCGAGGCGCTCATCACGCGCATCGAAGGGGAGATCGCTCAGGTGGTCGCGGGGCATCCGCAGCTGAAAGGCAAGTCGGCAATGTTCGTTACTCATCTTGACGCCACCAATCTCAGCGTCGTCAATTTTTACACCGCCAATGACAGCCGCGTGAAGTTTTTCGCTGATCTGGGGCTAACCTCGCCGAAGAGCGTGGCGGAAGCGACGAAACCGGGACAATTTGCAGCCGGCGTCAGTGCCGAGCGTGTCGATGCCTTCGACGATGTCGATATTGTCGTCACATATGGCAGCCAGCCCTTGCTCACGGCGATGCGGGCCGATCCGCTTCTCGCCCGCATGCCAGCCGTTGCCAATGACGCCATCGTCATGCTGGGGCGTGATCCGCTCGGGACCGCATCCAACCCCACGCCGCTGTCGATTTCCTGGGTCTTGAAGGACTATGCCGACCTTCTGGCGGCAGCAGCGGACAAATCATCCGGAAAGGCGCAATGACAATGCTGGCGCCTGCTCAAACGCCGGTCCCGCCACCCGGCGGCCGTTCCAACCGGATGCGCAGCATATGGCTCAGCACCGTGCTGGCGCTTCTGGCCCTGCTATGTGCGCTTTCGGTTGCGATCGGCACGCGTGACGTATCCTTTGCCGATATCACGGCGGCGCTCGCCGGTCGCGTCGAGACGGTGGCGGAAGCCGCCGTTGCGGTTCGTCTGCCACGCACGCTGCTTGCCGTGCTGGCCGGGGCCGCACTTGGGCTAGCTGGCGCCATCATGCAGGGCGTCACGCGCAATCCGCTTGCCGATCCAGGCATTCTCGGCGTCAATATGGGCGCGTCGCTTGCTGTCGTCATCGGCATCGTCTGGTTCGGCATTGCCTCGGCGCAGTCCTTTATCGTCGTTGCAATTGTCGGGGCGGGGGCGTCCGCCGTTTTCGTTTATGTCGTCGGCTCACTCGGGCGGGGAGGGGCCACGCCTCTGAAACTCGCTTTGGCCGGTGCCGCCACCTCGGTCGCCTTTTCGTCGCTTGTCATCGCCGTCGTGCTGCCGCGCAGCGATATTGCCGGTGGCATCCGGTCCTGGCAGATCGGCGGTGTCGGCGGTGCGACCTTTGAACGGATCGAGACTGTGCTGCCGTTTCTCGCCGCCGGTTTCGCCATCAGCCTTCTTTCTGCACGCAAGTTGAATTCTCTGGCGCTTGGAGATGAACTGGCCGCCGGGCTTGGTGAAAATGTCGCGGTTGCAAGGGCCGTGGCATCCTTTGGGGCGATTCTTCTCTGCGGTTCGGCGACCGCCATTTGCGGGCCGATCGGTTTTGTCGGGCTTGTCGTCCCGCATCTCTGCCGCCTGCTTGTCGGCGTGGATAATCGCTGGCTTTTACCCTTTTCCGCGCTTGGCGGTGCCTGCCTGCTGCTTGCGGCCGATATTGTCGGGCGCATCGTGGCGCGGCCGTCCGAGCTTGATGTCGGCATCGTCACCGCCCTTGTCGGCGGGCCGTTCTTCATCTGGATCGTCAGACGCCAGCGGGTGCGCGAATTATGACCATGCACGCTCTTGTCTTGGAAACACTGGTTTTCGACCGTCAAGCGCGTCAGCGCCGTCGTCGCCTCGTCATCACGGCTCTCTCGGCCCTGTTGATTGCCGCTTTTGCATTGACGCTGATGCTGGGGCAATCCTTCACACCGCCCGGCGATGTCCTGCGCGTGCTCATTGGCGAAGATATTGCCGGCGTCACCTTCACAGTCGGCCAATTGCGCCTGCCGCGGGCGCTGCTCTCGGTTCTGGCGGGACTGAGCTTTGGCCTTGGCGGCGTTGCCTTCCAGATCATGCTGCGCAACCCGCTCGCCAGCCCGGATATTATCGGCATTAGCTCCGGGGCAAGTGTGGCCGCCGTCTTCGCCATCGTCGTCCTGCATCTGAGCGGACCGCTCGTCTCGGTTTTTGCCGTTGTCGCCGGGCTTGGGGTTGCACTGCTGGTCTATCTTCTGTCTTTCCGCAACGGGGTGGCGGGCACGCGGCTGGTCCTTGTCGGCATCGGCGTTTCCGCGATGCTTGAAAGTTTCATCGCCTATATCCTGTCCGTCGCACCGGCATGGACGTTGCAGGAAGTGATGCGCTGGCTGACGGGCAGCGTCAACGGCGCGAAACTTGCCCAGACGCTGCCGCTCTTCATCGCGCTCGTCCTCTTTGGCGGCCTGCTCATCAGCCGCGCGCGCGATCTAGAGGCACTGAGACTGGGTGACGATGCCGCAGCAGCTCTCGGTGTGCGGGTGGGGCGAACGCGCATCATCGTCATCATCGCCGCCGTGGGCATGATCGCCTTTGCCACAGCGGTATCGGGTCCCATCGCTTTCGTCGCATTTCTGTCGGGGCCGATTGCCGCGCGTATCGTCGGCAACAACGGGTCCCTGCTCATTCCGGCAGCGCTGGTTGGCGCGGCGCTGGTGCTGGTGGGAGATTATTGCGGCCAATTCCTGTTGCCCGGCCGTTACCCGGTCGGGGTCGTGACCGGTGCTCTCGGCGCGCCCTATCTGATTTACCTTATCGTGCGGGTCAACCGCAGCGGAGGCTCGTTATGACCAGCCATTCTCTTTCCGTGAACGATCTTTCAGCGGGATACGGCGAAAACCTCATCATCGAAGGGCTGGATCTGGTCGTCCCGCGTGGAAAACTCACCGTCATCGTCGGTGCCAATGCCTGCGGCAAGTCCACACTTCTTCGCAGCATGTCGCGGCTTATCTCTCCCCGTGCCGGTCAGGTCCTGCTCGATGGAAAGTCTATTCATCGTCTTCCCTCCCGTGAACTTGCAAGGCGCATGGGTCTTTTGCCGCAGTCGCCGATTGCGCCGGAAGGCATCGTTGTCGCCGATCTCGTCAGCCGTGGACGGCATCCGCATCACGGCCTGTTCGCCCGCTGGTCGCGCCAGGACGATGAGGCCGTGGCCGCAGCACTCGTCGCCACCGATACGGTGGAACTTGCCGAGCAACCGGTGGACGAGCTTTCCGGCGGACAGCGGCAACGCGTCTGGATCGCCATGGCGCTCGCCCAGGAGACCGATATATTGCTGCTGGACGAACCCACGACCTTCCTCGATATCAGCCATCAGGTCGAGGTGCTCGATCTCCTGACCGATCTTAACAACGCCCGCCAGACCACCATCGTCATGGTCCTGCACGATCTCAATCTCGCAGCGCGTTACGCGGATCATCTGGTTGCGATGACGGGCGGAAAGCTGCATGTCTGCGGCACGCCTGAGGACGTGCTGACGGAGGAAAATGTGCGCCAGGTTTTCGGCATCGAAAGCCGGGTCATCGAAGACCCGACCTCGGGCAAGCCGATGATGCTGCCGATCGGGCGGCACCGGATTGGCGTGAAGCGGCCGCAAGATAGCAATGCCTAGCTGAACGCGACTTATCCTGGGGTAGGCGTCTGTTAAGCCTTCACGGCTTGAAGAGATTAGCCGCCATATAGTCTACGAACACCCGCACCTTGGGTGATAGATACCGGCTTGTTGGCCATAGTACCCTGAAGGTGCCGGTCGCCGCCAGATAGTCGTCAAGCACGGATACCAGCTTTCCCTCCGCGATTTCAGATGCGGCCGCGAAGAGTGGAAGACATGTGATGCCAAAGGCGTGCTGAGCGAGGTGGATCAACGGCTCGAGCGTGCTTGCTACGGTGGTTGCCGGAAGGTTCAGCTTGATTTCCTGCCCATCGCGAACGAGTGGCCAGGGTTCCAGCTTGCCGGAATTGGCAAAGCGGTGGTGCAGGCAGCGATGCAGGAGCAGATCTTCCGGCGCTTTGGGGTAACCGTGTGCGGAAAGATATTCGGGCGACGCGACGATGACATGCCGGAATGTTCCGAGCTTTCGGCTCATCAGGCGTGTATCTTTCAAATCGCCGGTGCGGATCACGGCGTCGAAACCCTCCTCGATGACATCGACGATGCGATCGGTGAAATCGAGATCGAGATTAATCTCCGGATAGGTGCTCATGAAGGCGGATATTGTCGGCATCAGCAGCATGCCGGCAAGCGGCAGGCTGACACGCAGCTGCCCGCGCGGGACGGCTTGTGATCGCGACAGTTTCGCCTGCGCTTCCTCATATTCCGACTGGATGCGCCGGCAGGTGTCCAGAAAATAGCTTCCCTCCTCCGTGAGAGCGATGCTGCGCGTCGAGCGATTGAAGAGACGAACACCCAGTTCGTCTTCCAGCCGGGCGACGGCTTTTCCAACCGCGGAACCGGATATTCCCAGACGGTGTCCCGCCGCGACGAAACTACCGGCTTCCGCCACCTGAACGAAGATGCCGAGCGTACCAAGCTTATCCAAGATTGCTCCATTGCGGAAATTTTTTCCGATATGTTGAGAGTTGCGGCCCGTTTATCCGCTATTTCCGAGGAGATATCCAGACCATGCCACGCCGATAAGGGCTGTGCGTATCAAACGGAGATATCAATGGAAACGACACCGATTGCCTGCTTTTCAGGCGCGCCTGCTGCCACAACCTTCATCGTCAACGTCATCCACGTTCACCCGGGCAAGCAGGAAGAAGCCTTTGCCATCATCCAGGACGTCGTCCACTACGTTGCGGAACGCAAGGAAGGATTTCTCTGGAGCAACCTTGCGAAAAGCAAGGACGGTCTGACCGTCGTCAATATTGAGGCGATCCAGGATGCCGGCAATGTCGACGAGTTCTTTACCGATCCGGTTTTCGTCGAGAAATTCAGGCGGCTGGATACGGTTTCGAAGAGCGAGTTCCACGCCTATTCCGTCGATGATCTCGTCCTTCCAAAACGGATCGCGGCCGAGTGAAGGTCTGGGGCGGTATGTTTTTCTGACTGAAATGAAGCGGACCGGCAGGGACTGACCCTGCCGGTGCGGGCGTGGCGCTCTCACACCAGAACGGTCACGGCCATGCCGCATAGGAAGGCGGCGGAACATTCTGCACGCGCATCCCCGTTCGCCGGAAACGGCCGGGAGAGGTGCCTTCATTGCGGGTGAAGAAGCGATTGAAATAGCCGGGGTCCTGAAATCCCAATCGGAATGCGATTTCAGCGACTTGCAGTGAAGAGTTGAGAAGAAGATCGCGCGCTTCGGACAGCAGTTCGCGGTGAATATAGGCCTGTGGCGAAAGCCCTGTCGCCTTGCGCACCGCAAATCCAAGACGCTCGCGGTTGACGCCGAGTTGCCTCGCATAGTCTTCCACGCCCCATTGATCGCGCTTGTGCTGGCTGACCAGCAGCACGAAACGCTCGGTGAGGCTGCCGGGGGTCGAGAGGGCTGCGGCAATATCGGCGATGGCGTGCTGGCAGATGCGGATGAGGGTGACGGAGAGCAGGCTGGCGATGATCGTGTCCGAACCGGTTGTCGCGCGGACATTTTCGCTGGCGATGGTCTCGAGATAACCCGCCAGCTCCTGCCGGTCCTTTTCCGCTGGCGCCTGCGTCAGAACACGCTGCAATATATTGCGCACGGCGCTCGCGCTCGTGCCGGTGGGCATCGCCTGGGCAAGCCCGATTTCCGTCGTCCTCAGCAGCGATCCACGGCTTCCGGCCGTCAGCCGCAGGCGGCCGGCAGGGCCGATGGGCAGCCAGACGAGCCCCGGTGCCGGGACAGGCAGCGTCTTTTCACCCAGTATGATCTCCGCTTCCCCGGCGGACAGGAGAAGCAGATGCGCACTATCCGATTCCAGCCGGAATTCGGATATGCGCAGCGTCGAGGCGAGGGTGCGCGCCGTGATCTCCACGCGATTGCCGGCAATCTGGCTATGCAGCGGCATTCAGCCTCCAAAAGTACAATAATGCGCTACATTAGTGCATTTTATATGCGGCTGTCATTGCTAAACTTTGATCAGCGCAGGGGAACGCCTTGAGGAGAACGGCAACCCCGATAAGGCGCTTTGGGAGGAACATCATGAATAATCTGAAGCGCAGAACGCTGTTCTGCCTGCTCTCCGGTGCTGCCCTGTCGGCGGTATCTTTCGGTCACGCCAATGCGCAGGACCGCACCTCGGTGAAGATCGGTTATGCCGTTTCCAAAAGCGGCGCCAATGCCACGGGTGCTGGCATCACCACCATTCCGAACTACAAATTATGGGTGAAGGAGGTCAACGATGCCGGCGGCCTCACTTTGCCGGATGGCAAGCGCCTGCCGGTGGAAGTGGTGGAATATGACGACCGGTCCTCGGCCGAGGATGCGGTACGGTTCACCGAGCGTCTGGCCAGCCAGGACAAGGTCGATTTCATTCTGCCGCCCTGGGGCACTGGCTTCAATCTGGCCGTTGCGCCGCTTTACGACCGTTTCGGTTATCCGCAGCTGGCTGTGACCGGCGTGACCGACAAGGCGCCGGATTTCGCGGCGCGCTGGAAGAAGAGCTTCTGGATGCTGGGCGGCGGTCATGACTATGCCAATGCGCTTGCCGATGTTTTGAAAGCCGCGCGCGATGCCGGCCAGATCAACGACAAGGTCGCGGTGATTTCCGTGGCTGACGGTTTCGGCATTGATCTCATCAAGGCTGCGCGGCCGGCGCTGAAGGAAGCGGGTTTCACACTCGCCTATGACAAGACCTATCCGGTCGGCACTTCGGATTTCGCCGCGCTGGTCAACGAGGCGTCGGCGAGCGGCGCGGACAGCTTCATTGCCTTTTCCTATCCGCCTGACAGCTTCGCGGTGACGAAACAGGCGCAGACGGCGAAGTTCAACCCGAAGGTTCTTTATGTCGGCGTCGGCGGTGCTTTCCCGATCTTCCCCAAGGTCTCCGATGGCAAGCAGGAAGGCGTGATCAGCATCGGCGGCGTCGATGGCAGCAGCGACAGGATCGAGGATTATTTCAAACGCCACGAAGCCTTCATCGGCACCAAGCCGGACAGCTGGGCAAGCGCCATCACCTATGCGAGCCTCGAGATGCTGGCCCAGTCCGTCCAGCGCGTCGGCCTCGACAAGGCGGCGGTGGCAAGTGAACTTTCGACGGGAAGCTTCGACACCGTCATCGGCCCGGTCAAGCTTGAGGACAACCAGCTTCGCCAGCTCTGGTGGGCGGGGCAATGGCAGGGCGACCGTTTTGTGGCGATTGCGCCGGCAGAGCGTTCAGGCGCGGCAAAGCCGGTCGTTCCGAAGCCGCAATGGTGAGCCTTTGCCGGCCGGGGCCATGAACCCCGGCCGGAAGGCTTCGGCCATCTTCCAGACTGGAGACATTCCCTTGTTTTTATCCACCCTCATCTTCGGCTTGATGCTGGGAGGGACCTATGCGCTGATCGCGCTTGGACTTTCGCTGCAATATGGCATCGCCCGCATCATGAACCTTGCTTATGGCGAAGTGCTGATTGCGGCTGCCTTCATCACCTTCGTGCTGTTTTCCGCCTATGGCCTGTCGCCGCTCTGGTCGCTTTTCATCATCGCGCCGCTCGGTTACGCCCTGTCCTTCGTCATCTACCGGGTCATGATGCGGCCGCTGGTGCGCCGTTCGGGCGGCTCCGGCCGTCTGGAGGTCGATTCCATTCTGGCGACCTTCGGGCTGCTCTTCGTTATCCAGGGCATCATGCTCGTAGTGTTCGGCGGCAACTACCATTCCTATTCCTATCTCTCCGATGGTGTCGACATCTTCGGCACGACGGTAGCGCTGAACCGGCTCCTGTCGTTCATCCTGTCGGTCGCGATTGGCGGTGGGCTTTATCTGGCGCTCACCCACAGCCGCTGGGGTCTCAACCTGCGGGCGGTGGCGCTCGCGCCCAAATCCGCGCCGCTGGTCGGCATTGATGTGAACCGCGTGGCCTCAATCGGTTTTGCCCTTGGCGGTGCACTCGCCGTGGCAGGTGGGGTGATGATCTCGATGTACCAGACCTTTTCCGCCTCCTATGGCGTGGTCTTCACCATGAAGGCGCTTGTCGTTGTCATCATGGGCGGTGTCGGCAATCTGCTCGGCGCGCTGGTGGCCGGCCTGCTGCTCGGCCTCGTGGAAACCTTCGTGCTCGTTTATGTCGATCCCGGCCTCACGCTTGCCGCCACCTATCTGCTTTTCCTCGTGGTGCTGCTCTGGCGTCCGGAAGGCATCTTCGCAAGGAGGGGCAAATGATCCCGCTTCTCATCGGCCTTGCCGCAGCCGCGCTGCTGGCGCTTTCCCCCTTCTTTTTCGATGCCTATGGCGTCGGCGTCATCATCGGCCTTCTCGGCTATGCGACGCTCGCCTCTGCCTGGGCGATGTTCTCCGGCCCGACGCGTTACATTTCGCTCGCCACCGTCGCCTTCTTCGGTGTCGGGGCCTATACGGTTGCGGTGCTGAGCGAGGTTTTGCCATGGCCGCTGGTGCTCCTGTGCGCGGCCCTTGTCGGCGCGGCGCTGGCGCTGGTCGTCGGGCTTTCCACGCTGCGCGTCGCCGGCATTTATTTCGTGATCTTTTCCTTTGGCCTTGCCGAACTCATCCGCCAGCTCATCACCTGGTATGAGGTGAATGTGACCGGCACGCTCGGGCGCTACATCTTCCTGCCGCTGGAGCCGCAGCATGTGCTTTGGCAATTGCTGGCGCTGGCTGTCATCACCCTTCTGCTGGTGATCCTTATCGACCGCAGCAAGCTCGGGCTGGCGCTGAAGGCAATCGGCGACGACGAGGTCGTGGCCGCCCATGCGGGCATTGATCTCGCCCGCACCAAGCTGACGCTCTTCGTGCTTTCCGCCACGATCATCACGCTTGTCGGTGCCATTCAAGCCCCGCGCTGGGTCTACATCGAGCCGGCCATCGTCTTTAATCCGCAGGTATCGTTCCTCACCGTCATCATGGCCCTGCTTGGCGGAGCCACACGCCGCTGGGGACCCATTCTCGGTGCGGTGCCGCTGTTCCTGCTGTTCGAGTGGCTGGGCGCCAACTTCCCCAATCATTTTTCCATCATTCTCGGTGCTCTCTTCATTCTCATCGTCTTTGTTCTGCCGGATGGCGTGCTGGCGGCGCTGGAGAAATTGCGCAAAAAGGAGAAAGCCGCATGAGCGCCGTTCTCGAAATCACCGATATCCGCAAGACCTTCGGCGGACTGAAGGCGGTGGATGGCCTTGGTCTCACCATCGAGGCCGGCGAGGTCGTCGGGCTGCTCGGGCCGAACGGTTCCGGCAAGACGACACTGATGAACCTGATCTCCGGGGCGCTGAAGCCGACCGAAGGGTCGATCCGGCTCAAAGGGCAGGAGATTGCCGGCCGGCGGCCGGATATGATTGCGCGCGCCGGCGTGGCGCGCACCTTCCAACTCGTGCGGCTTTTGCCGTCGCTTTCCCTGCTCGAAAACGTTGCCGTATCGGCCATGTTCGGGCCGCAACGGCTTTCACGCCCCGAGGCGGAGAAGGTTGCGCGCGCCTGCCTGGAACGGATAGGTCTTGCCGGGCGGGAGACCCTGCCTGCCGGCGATCTCACCTATATCGACCAGAAACGCCTTGAACTGGCGCGTGCGCTGGCTGGCGAGCCGAAGCTTCTGTTGCTGGATGAATGGCTCGCCGGCCTCAACCCCACAGAACTGCAGGAAGGAATAGCGCTGATCCGGCGGCTGGCATCGGAGGGTACGACGATCCTGCTGGTGGAACATATCATGGCCGCCGTGCGGGCGCTCTGCCCGCGCTCCGTTGTCATGGCGGCCGGCCGCAAGATCGCCGACGGGCCGACGGCAACGGTGCTTGATGATCCGCAGGTCATTTCCGCCTATCTGGGAGCGGCACATGCTTGAAATAGACGCACTGACAATCCGTTACGGCAAACATCTCGCGGTTGACGGCATATCGCTCAATGTCGCCAAGGGCGAAACGGTGGTGCTGCTTGGCGCCAATGGCGCTGGCAAGTCGTCGCTGCTGAAAGCGATCGGCGGCATGGTTGCGCCGGCCTCCGGCGACGTGCGCGTCAACGGTTCGTCGCTTGCCGTCGTCCCTGCCCATCAGATCGTGGAGCGGGGCGTGGCGCTGGTGCCGGAGGGGCGCGGAATTTTCGCGGCGCTGACGGTGGAGGACAATCTCCGTCTCGGGGCCAATCCCCGCCATGCCCGTTCAGCGGAAAAGGCGACAAGAGAGCATATTTTCTCGCTGTTTCCCCGCCTTGCGGAGCGGCGGCAGCAGCTTGCAGGCACCATGTCCGGCGGCGAACAGCAGATGGTCGCCATTGGGCGGGCGCTGATGTCGGCGCCGGATTATCTGCTGCTGGACGAGCCGAGCCTTGGCCTTGCGCCCATCGTTACGCAGGAACTTTTTGCCGCCCTGGCGGAGATCAAGAAGAGCGGCCTTTCCATTCTGCTTGTGGAGCAGAATGTGCGCGAAAGCCTTGCGCTTGCCGATCGCGGTTATTTGCTGGAAGCAGGACGGATTGTCGGGGCAGGCACGGCTGAGGCCCTGTCCGCTGATCCCGCCGTGCAACGGGCGTTTCTCGGCGGCACCACCGCCGCCATTGTCTGAACTCAGGAGAAAGACCATGCAGACTGTCAATCTTTTCATCGGCGGCGATCATTGCCCGGCCGCGAGCGGCAAGCGTTTCGAACGCAGCAACCCCATTACCGGCGACGTGGCGACGAGTGCTGCGGCGGCAACGGTGGAGGACGCCACGCGTGCGGCCGATGCCGCGGCGGCCGCTTTTCCCGTCTGGTCGGCAACGCCGCCCGGTGAACGCCGCCGCCTGCTTCTGGCTGCCGCGCAGGCGCTTCTCGCCGCCGGGCCTGATATTACCCAGGCGATGAAGGACGAAATTGGCGCGACCGATGCCTGGGCCGGGTTCAACGTCAAACTGGCGAGCGACATGCTGGTGGAGGCGGCAAGCCTGACCACCCAGATCAAGGGCGAGATCATCCCTTCCAACCGTCCGGGAACCATGGCGATGGCGCTGCGCCAGCCGGCGGGCGTCGTCCTGTCCATCGCACCGTGGAATGCGCCGGTCATTCTCGGCGTGCGCTCCATCGCCACGCCGCTCGCCTGCGGCAATACGGTCGTGATGAAGACCTCGGAACTTTGCCCGCGCACCCATGCGCTGATCATCGAAGCAGTCGCTTCGGCCGGTCTGCCCAAGGGCGTGCTCAACGCCGTCTCCAATGCACCGGAAGATGCTGCAAAGATCGTCGATACGCTGATCGCGCATCCCGCCGTCAGACGCGTGAATTTCACCGGCTCGACCCGCGTCGGCCGGGTGATTGCCGAAACGGCCGGCCGTTATCTGAAACCCGCTTTGCTGGAGCTTGGCGGCAAGGCGCCGTTCATCGTGCTTGATGACGCCGATATCGATGCGGCGGTCGCGGCCGCCGCTTTCGGCGCATACATGAACCAGGGTCAGATCTGCATGTCGACGGAACGCATCATCGTGCTCGACAGCGTTGCCGATACATTTGTCGAGGCCTTCGCCAAAAAAGCGTCGAGCCTCACGGCCGGCGATCCGCGTGAGGGCAAAACACCGCTCGGCTCGCTGGTCAGCGCCGAAGCGACATCGCGCATCCGGGCGCTGGTGGATGACGCCGTCTCCAAGGGCGCGCGACTGGTTGCGGGCGGCGGCGGCAACGGCACGATGCTCGATGCGATTGCCGTCGATGGCGTCACCCCCGCCATGCGGCTTTATGCGGAGGAAAGTTTCGGTCCCGTTGTCTCCATCATCAGGGCTGGCAGCATCGATGAGGCGGTGAGCATCGCCAACGAAACCGAGTTCGGCCTCTCCGCCGCGATTTTCGGCAGGGATCAGGCGAGGGCGCTTTCGATTGCCGCCCGCATTGAAAGCGGCATATGCCACATCAACGGCCCGACCGTTCACGATGAAGCGCAGATGCCCTTCGGCGGGGTCAAGGCCTCCGGTTACGGCCGCTTCGGCGGCACGGCGGGCATTGCGGAATTCACCGAACTGCGCTGGGTCACGCTGCAGGATGGGCCGCTGCATTATCCCATCTGAACCGCAAACGGTACAGGCTGGCGGGCGGCGTCACCGCCGCTCGTCGATCAGCCAGCCAGTGAGTTTTCTCACCGCGCTATCGCTGCTTTTCGGCCGCATCAGCCAGTAGCCGCGTCCCGGCGCATCGAGGCTCGGGCCTGCCGTCACCAGCACGCCGGCCTCGAGCAACGGATCGACCAGCCCGGCCCAGCCGAGCGCGAAACCCTGTTCGCCAATGGTTGCCTGCACCACCATGGTGTAGTTGTTGAAGCTGATATCGCCGCCATCATGGTCGGCCATTCTCTGCACGCCGAAATGCTTGAAATAGGCAGCCCAGTCGAACCAGTGCGCCTGCGAGGTGTTTTCGAGGTGGATGAGCTTCCGCCGCGAAAAATCCGCAACGGTTGCGGGCGCCGGTGTCCCGGCCAGCAGGGCGGGCGAGCAGACTGGTGTGACCTTTTCCGAAAGCAGCAATACCGCCCCGTCGCCCGCTTCCTGCCGCGTGCCGAAAATGATCATCACGTCGCTATCGTGTTTGCCCTGGCCGAGCGGGTCCTGCGTGGCGACGATCTGGATATTGATATCCGGATTGAGCGCGCGAAAACCATGCATGCGCGGGATGAGCCATAAGGACGAGAAGGCATAGTCCGTGTGCAGACGGATGGTCTGGCGTTCCTCCGTCCGGCGAAGCTGCTGCGCCAGAAGATCGATGGCGTCGACATTGCGAGAGACGATCTCGAACAGCCTCTGACCCTCCGTCGTCAGTTCGATGCCGCGATGTCTGCGCTGCACGAGCGCCACACCCAGTTCCTCCTCCAGCCGGCGAATCTGATAGCTTACGGCCGGCTGCGTCAGCCGCAGGGATGCCGCCGCCGCCGTCAGGCTGCCGCGGCGGGCAACCTCGGTGAAAATGCGCATCCATCCCAGATCAAGCGGCCGGTCTGACATTAAAATTCCTTATATCAACTATCGAAAAATACCTGCTTCACAGGCAAAAGCAACGTGGTGTTCAATAAACTGGATTGATAAAAGGGGAGCCGCAATGAAAACCATTTCTCATCTGCATCGCATCGCCGCCGGTCTTTTTCTGTCCGTGGCGGCCTTCTCCACCCCGCTTCAGGCGGCCGATGACGCGGCCTGCAAGACGATCCGTCTCAGCGATCCCGGCTGGACCGACATCACCGCTACCAATGGCGTCGCCTCCGTGCTGCTGGATGCCTTGGGTTATGAGGCTGACGTCAAGACGCTGTCGGTGCCGATCGGTTATCAGGCGATGAAAAACGGCGAGATCGACGTTTTCCTTGGCAACTGGATGCCGGCGCAGAAATCCTTCGTGGACGATCTGAATGCCGCCAAGGCGGCCGAGGTGATGACGAAGAACCTCGAAGGCGCAAAGTTCACATTGGCAGTACCGGCCTATATGGCGGAAAAGGGCATCAAGGATTTCGCCGATCTCGCCAAACATGCCGACGAATTCGAAAGCAAGATTTACGGCATCGAGCCGGGTGCACCGGCCAACCAGAATATCCAGAAGATCATCGACGCCGATGATTTCGGCCTGAAGAGCTGGCAGCTCGTCGAATCCGGCGAGCAGGCCATGCTGGCGCAGGTGGAACGGGCGGGCAGGGACAAGAAGGCGGTGGTCTTCCTCGCCTGGGCGCCGCATCCGATGAACGAAAAGATCGATATCGCCTATCTCTCCGGCGGTGATGCCTATTTCGGTCCGAATTTCGGCGGCGCGGAAGTTTATACGCTCGCCCGTACCAGCTGGCCGCAGCAATGCCCGAATGCGGCGACGCTGTTCAAGAACCTGAAATTCGATATCGGCATGGAAAATACCCTGATGGGCTCCATTCTGGATGGCGAGGATTCGAAGGTGGCGGCAGCGGCCTGGCTGAAGACCAATCCGCAGGCGCTGGATGGCTGGCTGCAGGGCGTTACCACGCTGGATGGCAAGCCGGGTGCGGACGCCGTCAAAGGCAAGCTTGGTCTCTAAGCCGGAAAGTCGAAATGTCGCGTCCCAATATCCTGATCCTGATGGCCGACCAGTTCAACGGGACGTTTTTTCCCGATGGCCCGGCCGATTTCCTCCACGCACCCCATCTCAAAACACTGGCGAAGCGGTCCGTCCGCTTCGCCAACACCTATACGGCAAGTCCGCTCTGCGCGCCGGCCCGCGCCTCCTTCATGTCCGGGCAATTGCCGAGCCGCACGCGGGTTTACGACAATGCCGCCGAATTTGCTTCCGATATCCCCACCTATGCGCACCACCTGCGGGCCGCGGGTTATTACACCGGCCTCTCGGGAAAGATGCATTTCGTCGGCCCGGACCAGCTGCATGGCTTCGAGGAGCGCCTGACGACGGATATCTATCCAGCGGATTTCGGCTGGACACCCGATTATACCAAGCCGGGTGAGCGGATCGACTGGTGGTATCACAATCTCGGCTCGGTTACCGGCGCAGGCGTCGCCGAAATCACCAACCAGATGGAGTATGACGACGAGGTGGCCTATAACGCCACCCGCAAGCTTTACGACCTGTCGCGCCGCCTTGACGACCGGCCGTGGTGCCTGACGGTCAGCTTCACCCACCCGCACGACCCCTATGTGGCGCGGCGGAAATTCTGGGATCTTTACGAGGACTGCCCGGCGCTTGATCCGCAGACACCGGCGATTGCCTTCGATGAACAGGACCCGCATTCGAAACGGTTGCTGGAAGCCTGCGATCACGAAGCTTTTGATATTTCGCCGGAGCAGATACGCCGCGCACGGCGCGGATATTTCGCCAATATCTCCTATATCGACGAAAAGGTCGGCGAAATCCTCGACGTCTTGAAGGCGACGCGGATGGAGGAGGATACGATCATTCTCTTCCTGTCCGACCATGGCGACATGCTGGGCGAGCGCGGGCTGTGGTTCAAGATGTGTTTCTTCGAGGGTTCCGCCCGCGTGCCCTTGATGATCGCCGCGCCCGGCTGGCAGCCGGCCTTGATCGACACGCCGGTTTCGACGCTGGATGTCACACCGACGCTGTGCGGATTAGCAGGGCTCGATATCACTTCGCTCAAACGCTGGACGGATGGCGAGGATCTGGCGGCGCTGGCCAAGGGAACCGGTGAGCGCGGCCCGGTGCCGATGGAATATGCCGCCGAAGGCTCCATCGCACCGCTCGTTGCCCTCCGCGACGGCCGCTATAAGCTGTCGGTTTGCGAGGCCGATCCACCGCTGCTCTATGATCTCGAGGCCGACCCTGAGGAGCGGATGAACCTTGCCGACGACCCTGCTTTCAGCGCCGTTCTTTCATCGCTTTCCGCTGAAATCGGCCGGCGCTGGCAGCTCCCGGCTTTCGACGCGGCGGTGCGGGAAAGCCAGGCGCGTCGCTGGGTGGTCTACAAGGCGCTGCGTAACGGCGCTTATTACCCGTGGGACTACCAGCCTCTGCAGAAAGCCTCCGAACGCTACATGCGCAACCACATGGACCTTAACGTGCTGGAGGAAAACCAGCGCTTTCCGCGCGGGGAATGACGCGGGCAGGGCGCGTCACGCGGCGGTTGCCCTTGGCGCGCCGCCCGCCGCCTGCACCGCAAGGCTGCCCGCCGCAACACCCGCCTTGAGGCATTGTTCGTCGCCCTGCCGCTGAAGCCATGCGTCAAGAAAGCCGGCATTAAAGGCGTCGCCCGCGCCCGTCGTGTCGATGACCGGGACCTTTTGAGCCGCCGCGTGCCGAAGCCCGGCTGAAGAGGATACCCATGCGCCCTGCGCGCCGCCTTTGAGGGCGACGAGGGGAAAAGCCTCCGCCAGCGCCCCGATGGCCGCTTCCGGTTCTGCATGACCCGTAATCGCTTCGGCTTCCTCGAGATTGGGTAAAAAGACGTCGACGCCCGCACAGGCGTTGAGCAGCCCCTTGTCATATATCAGTGCCGCGTCCCAGCTCGGATCAAGCGAGACGGACAGGCCGTTTGCCTTCGCGCGGGAGACGAGATCGGGGATTTCGTGCAACGTGGCGAATTCGGCGATATGCAGATGGCATGCCCCGTTCCAGGCAAAGGCGGCATCAAGGGTTGAAGGGCGAACGGCGCCGGCGCGGCGCGTCAGAAACGCCCGGTCCTGCCCGACGACGCTTGCCACCGTGACCTGCGGCCCCGCATCCGCCGAATGCTCCAGAAATTGCAGGTCGACGCCGCTTTGCTGCATCTTCTCGCCGATCGCGCGCGAGAGCGTGTCGGTGCCGAGCCTTGCCAGCAGCGCCGCCGGACGGCCGATATGGGCGAAATGCGCGGCGGCGATGAAGGCCCCGCCGCCGGCGGCAATTTCCATGTCGCTGGCAAAGAGTTCCCGGCCGAGCACCGGCAATTCATCGAGCCCGGTGAAAATAAGGTCGCAATAGATCCGCCCGATGCTGATGACGGCTGTTTTTTCTGTTGTCATCATGCACGGCCCAGAAGCTTTTCCGTTTTCGCATCAAAAAGGTAGAGCGCCCCCGCCTCGGCGCGGCATCGCAGCCGGCTGCCGACGGCCGGAATGGATTTGCCTCTGGCTGTTGCTATCACGGAGGTCGTGTCCGTATCCAGATGAACGAGCGTTTCCGGACCGAGCGGCTCGACGGCTGTGACCGTTCCCTCGAGAGAAAAGGCGTCCTGGGCCGCCTCGCTCTCCCCAACGAGCAGATCGTGCGGTCGGACGCCGATCAAAAGATCACCCGTTGCCGAAGGCACGATGCGGTTCGTCGCTCTGGCGCCGCGCAACAGGTTCATGGAGGGACTGCCGATGAAGCGCGCGGTGAAAATATCCACCGGCGTCTCGTAAAGTTCCGTCGGCGTGCCGACCTGCAGGATATGGCCGTCCTTCATCACGACGATCCGGTCCGCCATGGTCATGGCTTCGACCTGATCGTGGGTCACGTATACGGTAGTTGTCTTAAGACGCTGGTGCAAGCGCTTGATTTCAATGCGCATCTGCGATCTCAACTGCGCGTCGAGATTGGAGAGCGGCTCATCGAAAAGGAAGGCGGCGGGATCGCGCACCATGGCGCGTCCGATGGCGACGCGCTGCCGCTGGCCGCCCGACAGGGCCGCGGGACGGCGGTCGAGCAGGGCTTCAAGCCCCAGCACCCGGCCGGCCTCTTCGATGCGCCGGTTCTTTTCCGTCTTGTCGAGCTTTGATGTATAAAGCCCGAAACCGATATTCTGGCGAACCGTCATATGCGGGTAGATCGCATAGTTCTGGAAGACCATGGCGATGTTGCGCTGTTTCGGTTCTTTCTCATTGACGACATTTCCGGCGATTTTCAGTGTGCCGTCGGAAATCTCCTCCAGCCCGGCGATCATGCGCAGCGTGGTGGATTTGCCGCAACCGGAAGGGCCGACGAAAACGACGAACTCGCCGTCTTTAATGGCAAGATCTATGCCTTTGACCGCCTCGACCTTGCCGTAGCGCTTCACGAGTTGATTGAGTTCGATTGTCGCCATTATCGCGCTCCCGTCAGGGCGGTAAATTTCTCTGTCAGTTCTGTGGCTTTCGCCGCTTCGTGCTCGGCGGATCGCTGCGCTTCCGCTGCCAACTCACCCAGCCTGTCTCGATAGGCCGCAATGGCCTCCCGCATCGGCTCGGGGGCAGGGCCGCCAAAGCGGCTGCGAACCGCGACGAAATGTTCCGGCGAGACGATCTGCCTGAATTTTTCCTCGTCAATGCCGGTGTCGCGCCCTGTCAGCTCATGGAAGGCTTTTAGGAACGGCTGGTAACCGTCATTCGGCAGATCGCCCTTCAGTGCGACGACGCTTCTGGCGACGGTTGCGGCAATTTCATGGGCCTGGCGGAAAGACAGGTCCTCGATGCGGACAAGCGAATCCGCCAGTTCGGTGATGGTGATGCAGGAGCGGCGAATATTCTGGTCAACCCGCTCAGGATCGATGCTGATCTGGCCAACGAGGCTGGCGAGGAGATCGAGAACGCGGCCAGCGGATGTGAAAGCCTCGTAACCCATGCCCTGGGTTTCACCCTCGCTGTCATTCATGTCGGTGAAGGGCGTGTTGTGCATCACGTCAAGTACGGTCCGCGCCCGGCCGAATGTCTGGCTGGCGAGGTGGCGCAGATGTTCGATCGGCACCGGGTTGCGCTTCTGCGGCATGATGGAGGAAATCTGCACCAGCGAATTCGGCACGTAGATCTGCCCGACTTCGAAGCTTGTCCAGAACTGGAAGTCCTGAATGAGCCGGCCGAGATGCAGGAACATCAGCTCGATCGCGCCATAGGTTGCCGTCGTGTAGTCGACGGCGGCGATGCAGGAATAGGAATTGCGCAAGGGTGCGGCAAAACCCAGCAATTCGGCAACGCGCGCACGGTCGATGGGAAAACCCGAGGTGGTGATGGCGGCAGCGCCCATCGGAGAAAGATCGACGATGCGGCGGGCCTCCGCGAAGCGGTCAATATCCCGGATCAACACCTCGATGGCGGCAGAGAGGTAATGGCCGAAGGTGGTGGGCTGGGCTGGCTGCCCATGCGTGTAGGCTACGATCAGCGTGGATTGATTACGCTCGGCGGCGTCGATCAGGGCTTTCAGCAAAACCCGCGCCTTGGCGGTGAGGGTGTCGATCTTGTCCTTGAGGCCGATCTTGAACAGCGTGTGGTCGATATCGTTTCGCGAACGGGCCGTGTGCAGGCGGCCGGCGACATCGACGCCGATACGGGCTTTCAGTTCCTTTTCGATCAGGAAGAAAAAATCCTCGACCTCGCCGGTATAGACCAGCTCCGATGGTTCGATGGTTCTGTCGATGTCTTCGAGCGCGCCGGCGATCTTCGCCGCGGTATCCGCATCGAGAATGCCGGTTTCCCGAAGCATGACGAGGTGTGCGCGGTCGATGCGGCGGAAACCGTCCACGTGGTGGTTCTTGGCGCCGTCGAAAAGCGGGCGCAGCACGGTTTCCTTGTAGACGGGATCGGGGAACTTGCTGGTATCCGACTGGCGCGGGTTCATATCGGCCATGGTATTATCCTTTCAGACCCGCCAGCATCACACCGCGAACGATGTAGCGTTGCAGGACGATGAAGACGATGAGGGTGGGGATGGTCGCAATGGCTGCGCCCGTCATGATCATTTCCCATTGGATCTGCTGTTCCACGGCAAAGCTCGAGAGGCCGACCGGCAGCGTATAAAGTTCCTTGCTTGTCGTGACGATCAGAGGCCAGAAAAATGCCGTCCAGTTGCCGAGGAAGGTGAATATCGCGAGTGCGGAGAGCGCCGGCGTCACCAGTGGCAGGGCGACTTTCCACCAGATCTGGAACTCGTTGAGCCCGTCGACGCGCGCGGCCTCGATGAAGTCGTTCGGAACCGTTTCGAAGAACTGCTTCATCAGGAAGGTGCCGAAAGCCGTCATCATGCCCGGAAACATGATGCCCCAGTAGCTGTCGAGCCAGCCCAGCTGGCTGGACATCAGATACCAGGGAATGACGAGCATTTCTGTCGGTATCATCAGCGTGGACAGGATCGCGAGGAAGATGAAGTATCGGCCACGAAACTCGAATTTCGCCAGCGTATAACCGACCAGACTGTCGAAGAAGCAGTTGGACACGGTGACGATGACCGCAACCAGCATCGAGTTGAAGAACCAGCGCAGGAAACGGCCGTCGGCCATGACGGTGATGTAATTCGCGATCGTCGGGGCAGCCGGAATGAGCCTGAGGTCATAGACCTGGTCCGCCGTCTTGAACGATGTCGAGAACATGAAGAGCAGCGGCGAGACCATGATGAGGCCGCCGATAAACAATATGGTCCAGGCGATGATGCGGCCGGGGCGGATGCGGGCGTGGGAGAGTGGCGGCGCTTCGCTCATTTCTTTTCCCTCAGGACCCAGAGCTGGATCAGCGATACGACGAGAAGAATGGTGAAAAGGACAACCGTCTGCGCTGCCGCATAACCCATGGCATAGGAGTTGAACGCGGTCTGGTAGATCATCAGCACCAGTGGTTTCGTTGAGCCGAGCGGTCCGCCCGGATCATTGGTGGTCATGTTGTAGACCTGGTCGAAAATGCGCAGGAAGCCGATCGAGGAAAACACGACGAGGAAAACGGTGGTGGGTTTCAGAAGCGGAAGTGTGATCTTTCTGAGGATTGCCCATTCACCGAGCCCGTCGATGCGGGCAGCTTCGTAGAAGGTCGTCGGAATGGCGCGCAGGCCGGCCATGAAAATGATGATCTGGAAACCGAGACCTGCCCAGATGGCCGTCACCATGATCGAATAGAGCGCCTGATCGGTGGAGCGTATGAAAGGCTGCTGCGGAATACCGAGAAGGCCGAAGACATCGTTGATGATGCCGATCGGCGGCGGTTGGTAAAACCAGCGCCAGACCCAGGCCATGGCCGCTGCGGTGGTCAGATAGGGCAGGAAATAGAGCGCGCGGATGAAGCCGTGCAGGATGCGCACCCGGTCAAGATAAAAGGCGATGACGAAAGCCAGAACGAGGCTGATCGGCGTTCCGATGATCAGATAGGTGAAGGTGTTCCTGAAGACCTTCCAGAACTGCGGGTCCTTGAACAGCTTGGCGTAGTTGGCGATGCCGATGAATTTTGCCGGCCGCAGCAGGTCCCAGTTGGTGAAGGACAGCCAGAAGGCCTGCAGCGTCGGGTAAAAGCGGATGACGCTGTAAAACAGGATCGGGATCGCCAGAAAGCTCCAGATCCACAAAAGCCGTTTTGTGCGCATGGAAAGGCGATCTCCAATGGAGCCGCCGGGGCGGCCGGATGCCGCCCCCTGTTGATCGATCGCTGTCATGTCTGGACCTGCGGTTTTAAGGTTTCGCCGCGTCGATGATTTCCTGCTCGGCGCCGGCAGCCTGCTTGACGGAATCCTCGACGGACTGGCCTTCGAGCAGGATCCGGTTCGTCATGTCGATGGCATTCTGCCGCTGGGCGGCTTCGTCCTTGAACAGGGTCGTATGGGCGTATTCGAGGCCCTTCAGGAACGGCGCATAGACCGGGTCCTTCAGGTTCTCTTCGGTCAGTGCCGCCGCCCGCCGCGCCGGCAGCTCGCCGACGGTCTTCAGCCAGATCGCCATGGCTTCCGGTGACGAGATGTAAGCCAGGAACTTCTTGGAGGCTTCCAGTTCTTCGCCGCTCGTCTTGGCGCTGATGCCGTTTGCGAAATAGCTGGCATAGTTGGAGCGGATATTCTTGTCATTGGTGGGAAGCTCGGTCACGCCCCACTCGAAATCCTTGATGGTTCTGAAGGATCCCAGACGGAACGTGCCGTCGATGGTCATGCCCGCCTTGCCGGCGCGGAAGGCGGCCTGGCCTTCATCCATGAAGCCCACCTGGCCGATCTTCTTTTCAAGCTGCAGGCTCGTATAGAATTTCAGGGCCTGAACGCCCGCTTCGCTGTCATAGGTGACTTTCTGGTCATTGTCGGTATAGGGCTCGCCGCCATACTGGCGGATGAGAACCTCGCGCCACCATTGGTGGTCCTGGCCGCCCATATCAAGGGTGGAGCCGGCAACGGTGAGGTTTCCGGCAGCATCGTGCTTGGCGATCTTTTCGGCCGCGGCAACAAATTCGTCCAGCGTCTTCGGCGGATTGGCGGCGTCAAGGCCGGCCTCCGTGAAGAGCTTCTTGTTGTAGAAAAGGGCGAGCGAACGCACCGCCGTCGGCAGGCCGTAATAATCGTCGCCACGTTTCATGGCGCTGACGATCGGGAAGAAATCGCTCTCGATCTTGTCATGCGGGAAAGCATCGGTCGGCAGGGGCTGCAGGATGCCGCCGGCTGCAAATTTGTCCAGCCAGCCGTAAAACAGCTGCATGACATCAGGGCCCTTGCCGGACATGTTGGCGGCAATGACGCGCGTCTGATAGTCGGCGTAAGGGAAGGTCACCTGCTTGACGGTGATGTCGGGATTGGCCTTCTGAAACTCCGCGATCAGCTCATCCATGGCCTTGACGCGTGTGTCGAAGACATATTGCCAATATTCGATTTCAACCGCCTGCGCGGCGTTGAATGCAAATGTACTGAAACCGGCAACCAAGCCGGCGAACAAAGTTGCCCTGCGCATGTAAGCCTCCATTTCCTCCGTCCGGTCTTCCGGATGCGGAGCGATCGTTCCCTTTATCCGCGCTTTCGCGCGTGCTCATCGATTTGCCGGAAGCGGGATTTCATCAATTCCGCCCCATGCAAACCTGACCCCCGGTCGCTCTCTACGGTTCTCTGAAGGCGGGCATTTGTCAATAAGATAATTTACTTGAATTATTATATTGCGCTTATTGTCATTTCGACGCTATGAATTTTCTAACGGACGGGAAGTTGAAGAGATGACGGTGCACACGGTGGACGATTATCCCGTAGCAATCGGAAAAAATCCTGAGCGGAGCCGCGAGCATAATCGGCGAGTCGTCCTCGACATCGTCCGGCGGCACGGGTCGCTGGGCCGTGCCCAGATTGCCAAGATAACGCATCTGACGCCACAGGCGGTGGCCAATATTGTCGATGAGCTTGTGGGCGAGGCGTTGCTGAAGGAGCTTGGCCGCCGCCGCAGCGGCAGGGGGCAACCGCCAATCCAGTTCGCCGTCAATCCGGACGGCGGTGCAACGATTGGCGTGGAAATCGCCGCCGACCATATGGTCACCGTCGGCCTCGACCTTGCCGGCATGTTGCGCACCCAGCGTATCACGCCCCTCAGGGACACCACGCCGGAAGCCATATTCAAGACCTTCGCGGCCGAGCATGCCGCGGTTGCGAAAAATCTCGGTTGCAGGCTGCTCGGCACCGGCGTCGTCATGCCCGGCCCGTTCGAGATCGATGGCATGACGTCCGTTGGCCCGACAACCCTTTCAGGCTGGGGCGGCATTGATGCCCGGCAGATGCTGAGCGATGCCTGCGGCCAGCCGGTGGTGGTGGAAAACGACGCGACGGCCGCTGCTGTCGGCGAACGGCTGTTCGGCGCGGGGCTGGCGATCCCGAATTTCTGCATGATCTATTTCGGCGTCGGTATCGGCCTCGGCATCATGCAGGAGGGCTCGCCCTATCGCGGCGCATTCGGCAATGCCGGTGAAATCGGTCACGTCACCGTCTCGCCGAAGGGAAGGCCTTGTCCCTCCTGCGGGCAAAGAGGTTGCCTGGAGGCCTATGCTTCCGTTTACGTGCTCAAGGAAAAACTCGTCTGCGACGGTGTCGCGGATACGGAGCTCGACGATCTCGAAGCCCTGTTCAAGGCGGGTAATCCCGTGGTGCTGGAGTGGATCGACGAGGCTGCCATCCATCTGGCGCCAATGGTTGCGATGCTCGAGAATATTCTCGATCCGCAGACGGTTATTCTCGGCGGTGCACTGCCCGAGGTCATCATCAGCGAGATCATTGCGCGGATGGGGCATCTGCCCACCTCGGTCGCAAGCCGGCGGCAAAGGGAGTTGCCGCGCGTCATGCACGGCAAGTCCGGACAATTGACGGCGGCGCTCGGTGCTGCCGCCTTGCCGCTGTTCGACATCGTTACACCGAAACTGGAGACGTCCCCGGGTGCCGCAGCGCAGGCGCCGGGCTGAATATTGGAGGAGACCGCGCATGCTTAACCCCCGGGAACGTATCGAACGGCAGATGGCCGACCCATGGCTCGTTCGCCTGCACCGCAAGCTGAGCGCGCTGAAATCCACGGTCACCCTCATGCATACCGGTGCGCATCCGGACGACGAGCAGAACGGACTTCTTGCCTATTTCCGCATGGAACTGGGCATGCGGATCATCATCGCCTGCTCGACGCGCGGAGAAGGCGGGCAGAACGCATTGGGGCCGGAACGGCTGGGCGCCCTCGGTGTCATCCGTTCGCGCGAGCTGGAGGAGGCCGCCCGAGTCATCGATGCGGATGTAAGCTGGCTCGGCCATGGCCCGGCGGATATCATCCACGACTTCGGTTTTTCCAAGGATGGCGACCAGACTTTCGGCCGATGGGGGCAGCAGCGCATTGTGGAGCGGCTGGTGCGCGCCTATCGCAAGGAGCGGCCGGATATCGTCATCCCGACATTTCTCGATGTGCCGGGACAGCACGGGCATCACCGTGCCATGACGCGCGCGGCAAGAAGCGCAATCGCGATGGCTGCCGATCCAGCCGCCTATCCCGAACATTTCTCCGAGGGGCTGAAACCGTGGAAGGTGGCCAAATTCTACCTTCCCGCATGGTCCGGCGGCGGCGACACCTATGATGACGAGGTGCCTCCACCCGAGACGACGCTGACGATCAATGCGGCGGGCAACGAAGCGGCCACCGGTGCGCAATATGACCGTATCGGTGAATGGTCGCGTTATTATCACGCGTCACAGGGAATGGGGCACTGGCCGAAGCGGGCGCAGGAAGTCTGGCCGCTGCATCTCGAACTGTCCGGCTTTGCGGGTGGCGCTGAAAGCTCAATCCTCGACAGGCTGCCGTCTTCGCTTACCGATCTTGCGGCTTTTCCGGGTCTCGAGGACGAACTGGCAAAGGCGCTGATCGAGGCCGAACAGGCGATCACTGACGCAATCGCAGCCTTTCCCGAAACGCAACGGATCACGGCGTCCCTTCTGAGGGCGGCTACCCTTTTGCAAAAGGTAGACGAGGCCGCAGCCCGGGAGTTTCAGGAATTGCATGGCCACCGGATCGCGCGCAAACGTGCGCAGGTCGATGCTGCCATCCTGACGACGCTCGATCTTTTCGAGCGCGCCTATGCGGAACCCGCCGAAATCGTGGCGGGCGGCGCATCGTCGCTTCATGTGGAGCTGACAGACCGGGCGGCCAAATTCGGCGTCGAGGTCAAGCCCATTCTTCCCGCAGGCGTTTCCTCATCGGTTCAATCGCTTGGCCAGACGACGGTGCTATCGCTCACTGCCGCTCCCGATGCGGCTGTTTCCGGCCTTTATCAGCCAGACTGGAAGGCGGCCGGCGGCAATGGCCATGCTTATGTGCGCGTGACGGCGAAGGTGGACGGCAGAGAGGTTTCGGCGCCCTTCGATCTCGAGGAGCCGTTTTTCGTCACTCCCGCCCAGTCTCTCACGCTTTCGCAGGATGCATTTCTCGTTCCGCTTGGACAGGACCAAAATAGCCTGATGTTGCAGGCCCATGTGAAAGGTGCAGATAGCCCGATCACTTTCCAGGACGCTGGCGGCTGGAGCGTGCGCAGGTCTGAAAGCGGCTGGCTTGCGGAACGCACGGGCGCGGGCGCGGCGGGACTTGCACAGATCGAACCATTTTCCGGTTCGCAACCGGCTTTCCAGATCACGCCCATCGCCTATCCGCATATTGGCCGGGCACGGTTTCTGGCGCCTTCCGCCCTGAAGATCCTGTCGCTGGACCTCAAGCTGCCGCAAAATGCGCGCGTCGGTTATGTCGGCGGCGGTGCCGACCGGGTCGGCTCATGGCTTTCACGCATGGGTCTCGATGTCACCGAACTGGATGCCGAGGCGCTTGGCCGCGACCTGTCATCCTTCACGACGATCGTTGTCGGCATCTTCGCCTTCGGCATCCGCAGGGATCTGGCCGCGGCAACGGAGAAACTTCACCGTTTCGTCGAAGAGGGCGGTCATCTTGTGACGCTTTACCACCGACCGACCGACGGGTGGAACCCGGAAACGACACCGGTCAGGCGGCTTGAAATCGGCAAACCGTCCCTGCGCTGGCGGGTAACCGACCCGAGGGCGGAGGTGACGGTTCTGGCGCCCGATCATCCACTGCTTGTCGGCCCCAATGTGATCGATGCCGCCGACTGGGCCGGTTGGGACAAGGAACGCGGGCTTTATTTCGCATCGCGCTGGGACGATATCTACGAGCCATTGCTTGCCATGCATGACGTCGATGAACAGCCGCTCAAGGGCGCTCTCGTCTCGGGCGTCATCGGCAAGGGCCGGCACACCCATATCAGCCTCGTCCTTCACCATCAGATGGACAAGCTGGTGCCGGGGGCGTTCCGCCTCATGGCGAACCTCGTGCAACCCGCGTGAATGGCAACGACCAGAGTGAAAAACAGGAGAACCCGCGCGAGAACGATCCCCGCGCGGGCATAGGCTGGCTGCTTATGGATATGGCCCTCGTGTCAGGGGGGATGACCGCACTCGTCAAGGCGCAGGGCGTTACCTATCCGGCCTTCCAGCTTGTCTTCATCCGGGCGATGATCGGCCTGATTTTCATCCTGCCGCTTATCTGGCGGCACAGGATGGAAATGGTGCGCGTCAAATATCCCTGGCGCAACCTTTTCCGCATCTGCTGCAACGCCATTGCGCTC
Organism: Agrobacterium sp. GW821-FHT14E08; assembly: GCF_058803865.1. Classification (NCBI taxonomy): domain Bacteria; kingdom Pseudomonadati; phylum Pseudomonadota; class Alphaproteobacteria; order Hyphomicrobiales; family Rhizobiaceae; genus Agrobacterium; species Agrobacterium sp. GW821-FHT14E08. Next base: position 209,602 of record NZ_JBXAPJ010000004.1, read on the forward strand.
ACCAGCAACTTCATCGCCATCACCCTGCTGCCGCTTGCAACCGTCAATGCCATCGGTTTTTCGCGCCCCCTGGTGACGATGGCCATGGCCGTCGCCTTTCTTGGTGAGCGGGTGAGCCGATATCGCTGGGCCGGGGCCTGCCTTGCATTTGTCGGCGTTCTGGTCGTTATCGGACCGGGCGGCGCGGCTTTCAATGCGGGCGTGCTTGTCGTCCTCGTCTCGGTGGTGTTCGGGGCGCTGGCGGTGATCCAGACACGGGCGCTGCGGCAGGAGAATACCACTGTCATGATGGTGTTCTATACCGTGGGACTGGCCGTCATCACTGCCTTTCCCGCAATCTGGACCTGGACGCCGGTTGCGCCGTTCGACTGGGCTCCGCTGCTGGCCATCGGGTTGCTGGCGCAGCTCGGTCAATATTGCTTCCTGCGGGCCTATCGCATTGCCGATGCCAGTGTCCTGGCGCCGGTCGGCTACCTGTCGATCCTGTTCGTGACGGCTGTCGGATATTTCCTGTTCGACGAGGTGCCCGAAGTCCGTGTGGTGCTGGGTATCGCCATCATTCTCGTGTCGCTGCAGTCAACCGTCCTTGCGGAGTTTCTCCTGAAGAGGTTGCGTCGCAAATCGTGACGGATGCCTCTTCACCTTTGCTGCGCGAGCACCCGCAGCCTGACCCAGTTCAATGCCGCAAGCTTAAGGCGATCGTAAATTGAACGTGCGAAACGCACATACCGCATGATCCAGGCGAGCCAGACATAGGTGAGAAGCTTCTCCCGACCGGCGTGATAAATCCGTTCAACGATCAGGAAGGTGGCTAGATGGGCGAAGATCGTCAGAACCACCCCCGTTTTGACGGTGCCATGGGCAATAAGGATTAGTCCGATGACCTTCATGGGTTCGGCAATGGTGAAGGGCACCGCAAGGGTGAGAAGAATGGCCAGACGCGGCAACTGCCCGATCCTGTTTTCCAGCCGTTTGATGACTGTCAGGCCGGAGATGGCCCTGATGACAGGCCGGTAGAGCGGGCGGAAAATGCCATCCAGAATCAGGGCGAAAATGATGAGTGCCCGAATCGGAAAGATAAGCATCATCCGGATTCTGTCTTTCACCTCGGTCGATCTCCCAAAAGCGCGTAGTGTCTTCCATCCTAATCTCCAGAAACGTGGCAAAACCAAGTTGTTTCTCAGGATCCGTCCTGCCGAACGCTCGCATACATGCCGGTGGTGCGGAATTCGCTCGGATTGGTGCCATAAAGCCTGCGGAAGACCTTTGAGAAATAGTTCGGGTCCTCGAAACCGCACAGCACCGACACTTCCTTGATGGGAATATTGGCTGCGGTGGTCAGCAGCTTGGCTGCACGCCGCAATCGCCGCTGCAGCACGAATTCCGCCGGCGGCAGGCCTTCGCTTGCCGTGAAGATGCGGGAAAAATGCGCGCGGCTGAGGCCGGCCACGGCCGCAAGGTCGCTGACGGAAAGCCGCTCGCCGAGATGGCTGTCGATGTAGCTCAGCACCTGCTGCAGTGTGCGATATTCGCCGCCGAAGGAGGGATGCGAGCCGAAGACATCGTCATAAAGCGTCATCGCCGCCTCATAGGCGACGGCCGAGGCCGCGCCCGGGGTTTCCGCGCCGTTGACGAGGCGCGAGCAGCAATAAGCGAGATGATCGACGGTCTCCGGCTGAAGCTTCAGGATCGGGCCGGTAACGGAGAGGATGTTGCGGTGGATGCGCAGGGCCTCCTCGCCATTCATGGAAATCCAGAAGAACTCCCATTCCTTGCCGTCTTCGAGCCAATAGCGATGATTGTGGGGGATGAGCAGCAGCAGGGTTTCACCCGGCTTCACCACATAATGCCGGTTTTCGTAGCGCAGATTGCCTTGTCCGCCGATGCAATATTGTAGCACGGTGAACGGCGTCTGGCCGCGCCTTCGCCCGTCCCAATCATAGTTGCCGCCGCGGCGGATTTCATAGCCGCTGCTGGTGGGCATGGTGTGCAGGGTCTGGCGTCCGCGCGGCAGCGAGACGGTCCGCATGCCGGGTCCCTGATCGATCAAATCACGCAGCACAAAATTACCCATGAAAGCATAATCCTTCTCTGGTCCTGTCTCTTATTATACGCATAATCCCGATCCGAGGAGACAGCCAGCGGGATATTGCTGCTGAAAAATTGGGAGTAAGGCCGGTTTTCCGGGATTCTTACGGGTATTTTTCTGTGGTGCCATATTTACGATCCTTCGGCCCGTTTCACCCGTTCGATTTGCAACAGAGGTGGCGTTATGAGTTTCAAAATCGCTATTATTGGCGCAGGCAGCGTCGGTTTCACGAAAAAACTGTTCACCGATCTCCTGTGCGTTCCGGAGTTTCGCGATATTGAAGTCGCGCTGACGGATATCAGCCAGCACAATCTCGATATGATCAAGGCGATCCTCGAAAAGATCGTCGAGGCCAATGGTTTCCCGGTGAAGGTGACAGCCGATACCAATCGCCGCAGGGCGCTTGAGGGTGCGAAATATATCATCAGCTGCGTGCGGGTCGGCGGTCTCGAAGCCTATGCCGATGATATCCGTATTCCGCTGAAATACGGCATCGACCAATGCGTGGGCGATACGATCTGCGCCGGCGGCATCCTCTATGGCCAGCGCAACATTCCCGTCATTCTGGATTTCTGCAAGGATATCCGCGAAGTCGCCGCACCGGGTGCGAAATTCCTCAACTATGCCAACCCCATGGCCATGAACACCTGGGCGGCCATCGAATATGGCAAGGTGGATACGGTCGGTCTTTGCCACGGCGTGCAGCATGGCGCGGAACAGATCGCCGAAATTCTCGGCGCGAAAAGCGTGTCCGAGCTGGATTACATCTGCTCGGGCATCAACCACCAGACATGGTTCATCGATCTGAGACTCAACGGCCGCAAGATCGGCAAGGAAGAGCTGGTCGCGGCCTTCGAGGCGCATCCGGTTTTCTCGCAGCAGGAGAAGCTGCGCATCGACGTGCTGAAGCGCTTCGGTGTCTATTCGACCGAAAGCAACGGCCATCTTTCCGAATATCTGCCGTGGTATCGCAAGCGGCCGGAAGAAATCGCCCGCTGGATCGACATGTCCGACTGGATTCACGGCGAAACCGGCGGTTATCTCCGCCACTCCACCGAAACGCGCAACTGGTTCGAAACCGAGTTTCCACAGTTTCTTGCCTCGGCGGCAAAGCCCATCGACCCGGCGAAGCGCTCCAATGAACATGCGAGCCACATTCTGGAAGCGCTGGAGACAGGGCGTGTCTATCGCGGCCATTTCAACGTCAAGAACAACGGCGTCATCAGCAATCTGCCAGCGGACGCCATTATCGAATCCCCCGGTTTTGTCGACCGTTTCGGCATCAACATGGTCTCGGGCATAACGCTGCCGGAAGCCTGCGCAGCCACCTGCATGGCGTCCATCAATGTGCAGCGCATGTCTGTCCATGCGGCGGTCAGCGGCGATATCGATCTTCTGAAGCTAGCCGTGCTGCACGATCCGCTGGTCGGCGCCGTCGCCACGCCGGAGGAGGTCTGGCAGATGGTGGATGAGATGGTCGTCGCGCAGGCGCGCTGGCTGCCGCAATATGCGGATGCCGTACCGGCGGCGAAGGAGCGGCTTGCGAAATCGAGCGTCAAGACCCGCGACTGGGCCGGTGCCGCCCGCCGCAATGTGCGTTCCATCGAAGAACTGCGGGCCGAAAAATCGGCGCTGAAAAAGGCTGTTTGAAGGAAAAGGCATGGGAACAGGCCGGGCGGCGGAAGGGAGTTCGTCGCCACGGCCAGAACGATCACAGAGGGTGGGCGGTCAAAGAGCTGCCATTTGGGAGGAATGACGATGTTACTTCAACGCAGGATCGGTATCATCTCGGCACTGGGTCTCGGTGTTTCGATGATCGCACTCAGTGCGAATGCCTTCGAGACCACCACGCCGCCGGAGCCGCCGCAATTTCCGGCCGAAGGCAAGATCAATTACGTGGCGCGCGACTCGATCCTCGAATTCAAGGCGCTGCCAAACTACAGCGAGCCTGACTGGGTCAGCGAGAAATTCGAAAAGACCGGCAAGCTGCCGCCCTTGAAAGAGCGCCTGCCGGAAGAACCGCTGGTCTACAAGACCGGCAATATGCCCGATGGTATGGGCGTTTACGGCGATACGATGCGCCATGTGGTGGGCGGCAGGCCCGAGGGCTGGAACTATATTGCCGGCCAGAGCCAGGGCTGGGGCGGCATCGATATCGCCCTTTCCGAATGCCTGACGCGCACCGCACCGCTCTTCCAGGTGGATGCCAAGGATACCGAACCGCTACCCAATCTGGCCAAAAGCTGGGAATGGTCCGAGGATGGCCACAAGCTGACGATGCATCTCGTCAAGGGCGCCAAATGGTCGGATGGCGAGCCCTTCAACGCCGATGACGTGATGTTCTACTGGGAAGATGCGGTCGTCGATCCCAATGTTTCACCGCTTGGCGGCGGCGCATCGCCCGAGGCTTTCGGTGAGGGAACGACGCTCACGAAGGTTGATGATTATACGGTGGAGTGGACCTTCAAGGCGGCTTTTCCCAAGCAATATCTCTATACCATGGCCTATCCGAGCTTCTGCCCCGGACCGTCGCATATTCTGAAACCGCAGCATCCGAAATATTCCAAGAACACCTACAATCAGTTCAAGAACGCTTTCCCGCCGGAATATATGAACATGCCGGTCATGGGGGCATGGGTGCCGGTCGCTTATCGTCCAGATGACATCATCGTGCTACGGCGCAATCCCTATTACTGGAAGGTCGATGAGAAGGGCCAGCAGCTGCCTTATCTCAACGAGGTCCATTACAAGCTTTCCACCTGGGCCGACCGTGATGTGCAGGCCGTGGCTGGGTCGGGCGATTTTTCCAACCTCGAACAGCCGGAAAATTTCGTCGCCTCGCTCAAACGTGCCGCCGATCCCAATGCGCCGGCGCGCCTTGCCTTCGGGCCGCGCCTCATCGGCTATAATCTGCAGATGAATTTTTCCGCCAATGGCTGGGGCAATCCGGATGAGCGCGGGCAGGCCATTCGCGAGCTGAACCGAAACGAGGTGTTCCGCCAGGCTGTCACATCGGCCATCGACCGCAAGGCCGTCGGCGACTCGCTGGTGAAGGGGCCTTTCACGGCGATCTACCCGGGCGGCATTTCGTCCGGCACCAGCTTTTATGACCGCGCCTCCACGGTTTATTACCCCTTCAACCTCGAGGCCGCCAAGGCAGTACTTGCCTCGATTGGCCTGAAGGACACGGATGGCGATGGTTTCCTGAATTTCCCGAAGGAAACACTGGGCGGTCGCAATGTCGAAATTACCCTTCTCGTCAATAATGGCTATGCGACGGACAAGAGCCTCGCGGAAGGTCTGGTTGGCCAGATGGCGAAACTCGGCCTGCGCGTCGTCATCAACAGCCTCGATTCCAACCAGCGTGATGCCGCCCATTATGGCGGGCAGTTCGACTGGCTGGTGCGGCGCAATTCCACCGAGCTTTCGTCCGTGGTGCAGAATACCGAGCAGCTTGCCCCTGTCGGCCCGCGCACCAGCTGGAACCATCGCTCGCCCGAAGGCAAGGAACTCGATCTGATGCCGTTCGAGAAGGAGATGGCCGACATCGTTCGCAAGTTCATCTCCTCGCAGGACAATGCCGAGCGGGCGGAACTGATGAAGCAATATCAGAAGGTCTACACGCAGAACCTCTATACGATTGGTCTCACCGAATATCCCGGCGCGCTCATCGTCAACAAGCGGTTCTCGAATGTGCCGCAGGGCACGCCGATCTTCATGTTCAACTGGGCCGAAGATTCCATCATTCGCGAACGCCTTTGGGTCGCAGCGGATAAGCAGGGCAAATACGAACTCTTCCCGCAGCAGCTTCCCGGCAAGCCGGGTGAGGGCGGGCCGATCAACTAAAGCATTTCCGGTAAAACTGGACCCCGGTTTCCCGTCCGGAAATGCGAATATCTTGAAGTACTCCTCCCGGAGAACACCCGGTACCGGTCGCGCGTGAAGCGCGGCCGGAGACACACGGCCAATCCAAACCGAGGAAGACCGTTCGATGCTGAGATTTCTGACGATACGTGTAGCATCCGCCATTCCGGTGCTGTTGATCCTGAGCGTGGTAACCTTCGCCATCATTCAGGCACCGCCCGGCGATTATGCCGATTACATCCGCTCGCAGCTGATGAACCAGGGCGGCGCGTCTTTCGAACAGGCGGAAGCGCAGGCGCAGGCCTATCGTGTCGAACACGGCCTCGATAAGCCGCTCGTCATTCAATATTTCAACTGGATCGGCGGCATCGTCACCCGTGGCGATTTCGGTTACAGCTTCTATTACAACAAGCCGGTCGCCGATGTGGTTGGCGAACGCCTGCCGCGCACCATTGCGCTGGCGCTGGTCTGCCACATCTTTGCATCCGTTCTCGGCATCGCCTTCGGCATTTGGGCGGCTACACGGCAATATTCCTGGGTCGACAATCTTCTGTCGACCATCGCCTTCCTCGGCATGACGATCCCGCGTTTCCTGATGGCGCTGATCCTCGTCTATCTCATGGTGTTTCATTTCGACGTGTCTGAGATCGGCAGTTTCTTCTCGCCGCAATATGGCGGCGCGCCGTGGTCGTGGGGCAAATTCGTCGATCTTGTCAGCCACGTCTGGCCGGTGGTCGCCATCGCCGTCTTCGGTGGGCTGGCCTATAATATGCGGGTGATGCGCGGCAATCTGCTCGATACGCTGAATGCGCAATATGTCGAGACGGCCCGCGCCAAGGGGCTTTCGGAGGGCGCGGTCATCATGCGCCATGCCGTTCCGAACGCCGTGCACCCGCTCGTCATGTATCAGGGCGTCGTGTTGCCCTACATGCTGAGCGGCGAGATCGAAACCGCGATCATCTTCGCGCTGCCGACCGTCGGCCCGGCCATTGTCGGCTCCATGGCGGTGGGCGATGTCTATGTCACCGCAACCTTCATGATGGTGCTGGCTGCGACCCTGGTCGTCGGCAACATCATCGCCGACATGCTGCTTGCCATGCTCGACCCGCGCGTCCGCGAATTCGGGAGGGCCTGAGATGATGGCGTTTGACGAGATGAAGACCGAAACCGCCGCCCCCGCAAAACCCGACCGCTCCGCCCATGGCAATGAGAGCTATCTCGCACTTGTCTGGCGTCGTCTGAGGCGCTCATTCACCGGCATGATCGGACTGGTGCTGGTGGTCGTGCTGATCCTCATTGCCATCTTCGCGGATTTCTTCGCGCCGATGAATCCGCTCGAAACCCATGGCAGCTTCTCGCCGCCGCAGGTGGTTCGTTTCACCGACAAGGATGGAAATATCAGTCTCGCGCCTCGGGTCTACGCCATCGCCGAGACCGAAGAACTCGATCCGATCACCTTCCAGCCCATCGTCGGGCCCGACTATGACAATCCCGTCTATCTCGGCTTTTTCGTCAAAGGTGCGGAATACAGGCTTTTGGGTCTCATCCCGATGAGCCGGCATTTCTTCGGCTCGACGGACGGCCAGCCGGTGCATTTTCTCGGCACTGACAAGTTCGGACGCGACGTGCTGTCGCGCGCCATCTATGGCTCGCGCATCTCGCTTGCCATTGCCTTGAGCGTCGTCGCCATCGTCACCGTCATCGGCACCAGCGTCGGGTTGATATCAGGATATTTCGGCGGGCCGCTGGATGCCTGGGTGCAGCGTTTCGTGGAGGTAGTACTGGCCTTCCCGCAATTGCCGCTCTATCTCGCGCTGACCTCGCTCATTCCCGTCACCGCACCGACCACCGTTTTCCTTGTCTTCGTGGTCGGCGTCATGTCGGCGCTCGGCTGGGCGCAGATGTCGCGGGAGGTGCGGGGCAAGACGCTGGCGCTGGCGCGTATCGATTATGTGCGGGCGGCGATTGCCGTCGGGGCGACCGACCGGCGCATCATCTTCCAGCACATTTTGCCGAATGTGATGAGCCACGTGATCGTCGCCGTGACGCTGCATATTCCGAGCGTCGTGCTGCTCGAATCCTTCCTCGGTTTCCTCGGCTTTGCGGTCAAGCCGCCGCTCATCTCCTGGGGGCTGATGCTGCAGGATACCGCGACCTATTCCGTCATCGGTTCCTATCCCTGGATTCTCGCACCGGTCGGTTTCGTGCTGGTCACAGTCTTCGCCTTCAACGCGCTGGGCGATGGCCTGCGCGATGCCGTCGATCCCTATTGAGAGGAGCGTAATATGGTTGCTGCTGCACAAAATAACACTTACGCGCCCGCCATCCGCTTCGATGCCGATGACCGAAACGACGACGCCATCATCGATGCGCGCAACATTGCCGTGACCTTCAAGGTGGAGCACGGCACGGTGGAAGCGGTGAAGGACATCTCCTTCCAGCTTTACCGGGGCGAGACGATTGCCATCGTTGGCGAATCCGGTTCGGGAAAATCCGTCACGGCCCGCACCATCATGGGGCTTTTGACGAAGCGGGCGTCCGTTTCGAAATCTGCGACCGTGCGTTTCAACGGCGACGACATTCTGAAGTTTTCCAGCCGCCAGCGGCGGGCGCTGCGCGGCAACCGCATCTCGATGATCTTTCAGGAACCGATGAGTTCGCTGAACCCGATCTATACGATCGGCAGCCAGATCGTCGAGGCGATCCGCGTTCATTCGAAACTGAGCCGGAAAGAGGCCGAGGCGAGGGCGCTTGATCTTCTGCGGCAGGTGCAGATACCGGAGCCGGAAGCGCGGCTGAAGCAATATCCGCATCAGCTGTCCGGCGGCCAGCGGCAGCGTGTGATGATCGCCATGGCGCTTTCCAACGATCCGGATGTGCTGATTGCCGATGAGCCAACCACCGCGCTCGATGTGACGGTACAGGCGCAGATCCTCAACCTCATCCGCGACCTTCAGAAGAAGCGCGGCATGGCCGTGGTTCTCATCACCCATGACCTGACGATCGTGAAGCAGTTTTCCGATTACGTCTATGTCATGCAGCATGGCGAGATGCGCGAGCACAACACCACGGAAAAGCTGTTTGCAGCGCCGCAGCACCCCTATACGAAAAAGCTGCTTGCTTCCGAACCACATGGCACGGCGAAACCGCTGCCGGAAAATTCCGGCGTGCTGCTGACGGCGAATGGCGTGCGGGTCTCTTTCATGATGCGTTACGGCGGCCTGTTCAAACCGGAGCTGAAGGAGCTGATCGCCGTCGACAGTCTGGGCCTCACCCTCAATCGTCACGAGACGCTTGGGCTCGTTGGTGAATCCGGTTCCGGCAAGACGACATTCGGCCAATCTCTGCTGCGGCTGAACGAGCCGGTGGCCGGGGAGGTGATCTTTGACGGGGAGAGGGTCGATGGCCGCTCCCGCGCGCAAATGCGGCCTTTGCGTTCGCGCATGCAGATCGTCTTTCAGGATCCCTTCGCCTCGCTCAATCCACGCATGACCATCGGCCAGATCATCGAGGAAGGGCTTGTCATCAACGGCCTTGGCCGGACCAGGGCCGAAAGGCTGGACCGGGTGCGCGACGCGCTGGAGGCGGCGGGCATGCCCGGCAATATCCTCTCGCGTTTCCCGCATGAATTTTCCGGCGGCCAGCGCCAGCGCATCGCCATTGCCCGCGCCGTGGCGCTGGAGCCGGAATTCATCCTGCTCGATGAGCCGACCTCGGCGCTCGATCTTTCCGTGCAGGCGCAGATCATCGACCTGCTCCGCAAGCTGCAGGATGAGCGGGGCCTGAGCTACCTGTTCATCTCGCACGACCTGAAAGTGGTCCGCGCGCTCTGCCACCGCGTCATCGTCATGCAGCGCGGCAGGATCGTCGAGCAGGGGCCCGTCGAGGACGTGCTGACCAATCCGAAAACCGAATATACCCAGCGGCTCGTCCGGGCCGCCTTCGAAATCGCTTGAATGCCAAATGCCGGAGGTAGAAATGGCAAGAGATCCCAAGATCACATTTATCGGCGCAGGTTCCACCGTGTTCATGAAGAACATCATCGGCGACGTGCTGCAGCGTCCGGCCCTTTCGGGCGCCACCATTGCGCTGATGGACATCAACCGTGAAAGGCTGGAAGAAAGCGCCATCGTCGTCAACAAGCTGATTTCGACGCTTGGCGCAAAGGCGAAGGCAGAGACCTATACGGACCAGAAGAAGGCACTTGCCGGTGCCGATTTCGTTGTCGTCGCCTTCCAGATCGGCGGTTATGAGCCCTGCACGGTCACCGATTTCGAGGTGCCGCGCAAATATGGCCTGCGCCAGACCATCGCCGATACGCTCGGCGTCGGCGGCATCATGCGCGGCCTGCGCACCGTGCCGCATCTGTGGAAGATCTGCGAGGACATGCTGGCCGTCTGCCCCAACGCCATCATGCTCCAATATGTGAACCCCATGGCAATCAACACCTGGGCGATTGCGGAGAAATATCCGACGATCCGGCAGGTTGGCCTTTGCCATTCCGTGCAGGGCACGGCCATGGAACTCGCCCACGATCTCGATATTCCCTATGAGGAAATCCGCTACCGTTCTGCGGGCATCAACCACATGGCGTTTTTCCTCGAATTCGAGCACCGTCAGGCCGATGGCAGCTACAAGAACCTTTATCCCGACCTCGTGCGCGCCTACCGTGAAGGCCGGGCACCGAAGCCCGGCTGGAACCCGCGTTGCCCCAACAAGGTGCGTTACGAGATGCTGACGCGGCTCGGTTATTTCGTCACCGAAAGTTCCGAGCATTTCGCCGAATATACGCCCTATTTCATCAAGGAAGGGCGCGAGGATTTGATTGAGAAGTTTGGCATCCCGCTCGATGAATATCCCAAGCGCTGCATCGAGCAGATCGAGCGCTGGAAGGGGCAGGCCGCAGCCTATCGTTCGGCCGAGAAGATCGAGGTCAAGCAATCAAAGGAATATGCCTCTTCAATCATCAACTCGGTCTGGACCGGCGAATCTTCGGTGATTTACGGCAACCAGCGCAACAATGGCTGCATCACCTCGCTGCCGGCCAATTGTGCGGCGGAAGTGCCGTGCCTTGTCGATCATAACGGCGTGCAGCCTACCTATATCGGCGAGTTGCCGCCGCAGCTCACCGCCCTGATGCGCACCAACATCAATGTGCAGGAACTGACGGTGCGGGCGCTGATGACCGAAAACCGCGAGCATATCTTCCACGCGGCGATGATGGACCCGCATACGGCGGCGGAACTCGACCTCGACCAGATCTGGTCGCTGGTGGACGATCTCCTCGTCGCGCACCGCGACTGGTTGCCGGAGTGGACGCAGGTGGAGGTGAAGCGGGCGCGGGCGGTGTAACGCGCGGTCGCTACAGCAAATACGAGGCTGCAGGTTTCAACCTGCGGCCTTTGACTATTAAAGGTGCAGGCCCTCTCCTCCGTCATGCCGGACTTGATCCGGCATCCAGCCACGGCGTCTGCGCCGTGAGTAGAGAGTCTCGTGCGATCAAGGACTTGATCGCCTGGACCCCGGATCAAGTCCGGGGTGACGAGTGCGGATGATGCGGCCTTGCCAAACGAGGCAGCTTCATATGGCTTTGCAGTCGCTGCTGCCTGCCATCGTCAACCGGTTTAGGCCCTTGCTCGAAACCTCTCATGCACTTGACTTGTGTCAAAGCCACGAAGCGCACCCTCACTTAAACAGCCGCATGACCCGGCCCATTTCCTCAAACAGAAGAAATGCCGGGTGCGAATTCTGAACGCGATGGTGGCTGGCTTCTTCGGTTTTTACGTATTACGGTTGAAACCTGAAGGGTTCATGGGGAAGACGGATGTCTAAAAAAGGCTTGCTCATTGGTCTGGTGGTTCTGGCTGTTGCCGTTGCCGCCTATTTCTTCTGGTCGAAGCTGACGGGGGAGGGGCTTCCCGCCGGGTTCGTGGCCAGTAACGGCCGGATCGAGGCGGTGGAGATCGATATTTCCACGAAAACAGCGGGCCGTCTTCAGGATATCATGGTGCGCGAAGGCGACTTCGTGAAGGCCGGGCAGGTGCTGGCGCAGATGGACACGGCCCAGCTGGAAGCCAAGAAGCGCCAGGCGGAAGCACAGCTTCGCCGCGCTAAAATAGCGATCGATACCGCAAACAGCCTCGTTGCCCAGCGGGAGGCGGAGAAAACATCGGCTCTGGCCGTGGTGGAACAGCGCAAGGCGCAGCTCGATTCCGCCTCCAAGACCAATGCACGTTCGAAACAGCTGCTGACCGGCAACGCGGTGTCGCAGCAGATTGTCGACGACAGCGAAGCGGCCGAGCTATCCGCCCGCGCCACGCTTGCCTCGGCTGAGGCCTCGCTTGCCGCCTCGGATGCCGCCATCAACGCCGCCAGGGCGCAGATCGTCGACGCGGAAGCGGCGGTTGATGCCGCACAGGCGGATATTGAGAGCATCGAGACTGACATCACCGATGCGACGCTGAAATCGCCGCGCGACGGCCGCGTGCAATATCGCATCGCCCAGCCCGGAGAGGTGCTTTCCGCCGGTGGCCGCGTTCTCAATCTCGTCGATCTCGGCGACGTCTACATGACGTTCTTCCTGCCGACGGCCGAGGCCGGCCGCACATCGATGGGGTCCGACGTGCGCCTCATCCTCGATGCCGCGCCGCAATACACCATTCCGGCCAAGGTTTCCTTCGTGGCCGATGTCGCGCAGTTCACCCCGAAAACGGTCGAGACCGAGGAAGAGCGCCAGAAGCTGACCTTCCGGGTGCGGGCGCAGATCCCGCAGGAACTGCTGCAGAAATACATTCAATATGTCAAAACCGGCCTGCCCGGCATGGCCTATGTCCGGCTTGATCCGAAGGCGGCCTGGCCGGAAAATCTCGAACGTAACCTCGTCAAGTGAGGGTGGCCGCCATGGGCACACCCGCCGCGATGAGCAGTGAAAACGACAGGAATGCGCCGGTTGCACGGCTGGCGGATGTGCGGCTGGCCTTCGGCAGCACGGTCGCTCTGGCCGACATATCGGTTGAAATTCCGTCCGGGCGGATGATCGGGCTTATCGGGCCGGACGGTGTCGGCAAATCCAGCCTCCTCTCGCTCGTCTCAGGTGCGCGGGCCATACAGAAGGGAAAGGTGGAGGTTCTGGGCGGCGATATGTCCGATCCGCGCCACCGCGAGGATACCTGCCCGCGCATTGCCTATATGCCGCAGGGGCTGGGCAAGAACCTTTATCCCACCCTGTCCGTGTTCGAGAATATCGACTTTTTCGGGCGGCTGTTCGGGCAGGGCGGCAGGGAGCGGCAGGCGCGCATTGCCGAACTGCTGAAAAGTACCGGCCTCGAGCCCTTTGCCGACCGTCCGGCAATGAAGCTTTCGGGCGGCATGAAGCAGAAGCTCGGGCTCTGCTGCGCGCTGATCCACGACCCGGACCTGCTCATTCTCGATGAGCCGACCACGGGTGTCGATCCACTGTCGCGCCGGCAGTTCTGGGAACTGATCGATTCGATCCGGGCCGGGCGTCCAGGCATGAGCGTCATCGTCGCCACGGCCTATATGGAGGAAGCCGCCGGTTTCGATTGGCTGGTTGCCATGGATGGCGGAAAAATTCTGGCAACGGGATCGCCTGCCGAACTTCTGGAGCGCACCTCGGCTGCCAATCTCGATGCGGCCTTCATCGCGCTTCTTCCGGAAGAAAAGCGCAAGGGTTACCACGAGGTGCATATCGCGCCGCGCAAGGCGAGCGATGATGGTGACTATGCCATCGAGGCCTCGCATCTGAGCATGCGCTTCGGTGACTTTACCGCTGTCGACAATGTCAGCTTCAAGATTCCGCGTGGCGAGATTTTCGGATTTCTTGGTTCGAACGGCTGCGGAAAATCCACCACCATGAAGATGCTGACCGGGCTTCTGGCCGCGAGCGAAGGCGAGGCGAAGCTCTTCGGGCACAAGGTGGATGCCAGCGACATGGCCATCCGCCACCGCGTCGGTTACATGAGCCAGGCCTTTTCGCTGTATTCCGAACTGACGGTGCGCCAGAACCTCGATCTGCACGCGCGGCTGTTCAAGCTGCCCGAAGAGAAAATTCAGCCGCGCATCGCCGAGATGGCGGAGCGCTTCGATCTCGGCGCGGTCATGGAGACTCTGCCGGACGACCTGCCTCTTGGCATCCGGCAAAGACTGTCGCTGGCGGTGGCGATGATCCATTCGCCTGACATTCTCATCCTCGACGAGCCGACCTCCGGTGTCGACCCGGTGGCCCGCGACGGCTTCTGGCAAATCCTTGCCGATCTCTCACGCAACGATAATGTCACGATTTTCATCTCCACCCATTTCATGAACGAGGCGGAGCGCTGTGACCGGATTTCGCTGATGCATGCCGGCAAGGTGCTGATCAGCGATACACCGGACGCGATTACCAAGAGCCGGAATGCGGCAACGCTGGAAGAGGCTTTCGTCGCCTATCTCGAAGATGCGTCCGGCGTGAAAAAGGCGGAACCGGCGGCGGTGCCGGTCGCTAAAGCGGATGTGCCTGTGACGCCACATGCAGCGCCCACCCGCAAACGGTTTTTCGATGTCAGGCGCATGTTCAGCTATACGCGCCGCGAGGCGCTGGAACTGCAGCGAGACCCCATTCGCGGCACGCTGGCGGTGCTTGGCAGCGTCATCCTGATGTTCGTGATCGGATACGGCATCAACCTCGATGTCGAGGATCTAACCTTTGCGGTGCTGGATCGTGACGATTCCACCATCAGCCGTGACTATGTGCTCGATATTGCCGGCTCCCGCTACTTCATCGAGAAGGAACCGATCCGCGACTATGCCGATATGGACCGGCGCATGCGCGATGGCGAACTGAGCCTCGCCATTGAAATTCCCCCCGGTTTCGGCCGGGATGTGCTGCGCGGCAAGACGGTGGAGGTGGGCGCCTGGATCGATGGCGCCATGCCGCAGCGGGCCGAGACGGTGCGCGGTTACGTGCAGGGCATGCACCAGACATGGCTGGCGAGGAAGGCGGCCGAGATTTACGGCAGCGCGGCGACGCAGAACAGCTTCAGCATCGAAACGCGCTATCGATACAACCCTGATGTCAAAAGCCTTGTCGCCATGGTGCCGGCGGTCATTCCGCTGCTGCTCATGCTCATTCCGGCCATGCTGGCGGCGCTCAGTGTTGTCCGGGAAAAGGAGCTCGGCTCCATTGTCAATCTTTACGTAACGCCAACCACCCGGCTGGAATTCCTGATCGGCAAGCAGCTGCCTTATGTCGCCCTCGGCATGCTCAATTTCCTGCTTCTGACGGCATTCGCCATCTTCATCTTCCGGGTGCCGTTTACGGGAAGTTATCTTGCTTACGCAACGGGAGCCTTGCTCTTCGTCATCATCGCCACCTCGATCGGCCTCGTCATGTCGTCCTTCATGAAGAGCCAGATCGCCGCGATCTTCGGCACGGCCCTGCTGACGCTCATTCCGGCGACGCAATATTCGGGCATGATCGATCCCGTCTCGTCACTGCAGGGCGCAGGCGCCTTCATCGGCAACATTTATCCCGCCACCTATTTCATGACGATTTCGCGCGGGACCTTTTCGAAGGGGCTGGATTTCGCCGGCCTTTCCGGCTCTTTCCTGCCGCTCATCATCGCCATTCCGCTGTTGCTCATCGCCGGCGCCGCTCTCTTGAGGAAACAGGCGTCATGAGGTTGTTTTCATCAAACATCTTCCAGCTCGGCATCAAGGAACTGCGCGGCCTTGCGCGTGACGGCATGTTGCTGCTGCTGATCGTCTACGCCTTCACGCTGCAGATCTATACCGGCTCCAGCGCGCTGCCGGAGACGCTGAACAATGCCGCCATCGCGATCGTCGATGAGGATCAGTCACCGCTTTCGGGCCGCATCAGCACGGCGTTTTATCCGCCCTATTTTGCGCCGCCAAAGCAGATTTCGATCACTGAAATGGACAAGCGCATGGATGCGGGGCTCGATACTTTCGCGCTCAACATTCCGCCGGATTTCCAGCGCCGCCTGATGGCGGGGCAGCAGCCGGCCATTCAGCTCAACATCGACGCCACCCGCATGAGCCAGGCTTTCAGCGGCGGCGGATATGTCCAGACCATCGTGACCAGCGAAATCCAGGAATATATGAACCGCTATCGTGGCGCGACCTCGGTGCCGGTGGATCTGACGCTGCGCTCCCGTTTCAACCCGGAACTGGACAAGTCGTGGTTCGGATCGATCAACAACATCATCACCGCCATCACGATGCTCTCCATCGTGCTGACGGGGGCGGCGCTCATTCGCGAGCGTGAGCATGGCACGGTCGAGCATCTGCTGGTGATGCCGGTGACGCCGCTGGAGATAATGCTGAGCAAGGTCTGGTCCATGGGCCTCGTGGTGCTGGTGGCCTCGGCATTTTCCCTGTTCGTCGTCGTCAGGGGGCTGCTCGCCATTCCGATCGAAGGTTCGCTCTCGCTTTTCCTGCTCGGAACCGCATTGCAACTTTTCGCCATGACCTCGATGGGCATATTTCTGGCGACGGTCGCCGGTTCCATGCCGCAGTTCGGCATGCTGTTGATCCTGTTTCTCCTGCCGTTGCAGGTGCTCTCCGGCGCCATGACGCCGCGCGAAAGCATGCCTGATATCATCCAGTACATCATGCTTCTGGCACCCAACACCCATTTCGTCATTCTGGCGCAATCGGTGCTTTTCCGCGGGGCCGGGCTGGATGTCGTCTGGCCGCAATTGCTAGCCCTTTTGGCCATCGGCAGCGCGCTTTTCGTTTTTGCGCTTCGCCGTTTCAGGCGATTCCTGCGCTGAACCCGGGAAAAATGCCTGTTTTCCGGCCAATTCGCCCGTGTTGAATTTATTGTGTTCGGTAACGGTATGTTCGCCTTCGGGGAATATGCCTATGAGGACGGCTGGGTAAAGCGGGCTTTGTTCAGGAGTAGCAGAATGAATATTGCAGCACGTCTGTCGCTGGCGGCCATGATAGCACTGGCCGCGACATCATCTTTCGCGTCGGAGGATATGACTTCGGAGACGAGCGAAGCGATATTCGGCTTTGCCGGCGCCATGACGAAGGAGGACATGCTGAAAAGCGCGGCTCTCATTCCGGTGGAATATGAGAGGAACGCCATTATTGGTGGCGGTTACCAGTTTTATCCCTACAGCATCGGCAATGTGAAGCTGGGTGGCGAAATCGGCATTGCCGCCAGATTTGGCAAGGGTTTCACCGGTGAGGTCTGGGCGGGGCCGGTTGCGCGTTACGAGCAGATCAAGCTCGGAGAACGGCTGTTCGTCACGCCAAGCTTCACGGCGGGCCTGAGCCTCGTGAACGATGCGCAGCGAGGCCGTGAGCGCGAACAGGAAATCAAGGATGATGGCAACGCCAATGTCCTGTTTTATCTGGGGCCTGAGATCAACGTTTCCTTCAGCGAGGATTCCTCGACGGAATTCTTCTGGCGTCTTCACCACCGTTCCGGCGGCGGCAAGACGCTGGGTAATATGAAGGGCGCAACAAACGCCAACGTCTTTGGCGTCCGCTACAAGTTCTGAAACCTTCCAGTAACGCCGTGCCCCTTTTGGAACCCTTGCATGCAGCGCATGGGTGGCCTGCCTTATTCTGCCTGTTCATTGGGCGAGAGAAAGCGCATATAGGGGGCATCAAAGGACGCCGGAACGAAAACGTTACTGACGTCACCTAAACCTCAGAAAGGGTAATGTCATGAACGTAGCACGCAGCTTCAACAATTGGCGCAAATATCGTCAGACCATCAACGAACTGGGCCGCATGAGCACCCGTGAACTGCACGATCTCGGTATTGATCGCAGCCAGATCACCAGCGTCGCCCGCGCCGCAGTCGGCAAGTAATCAAGGCGAAAATGCCGCTTTTGAATGCCCAAACGCCCGCTTAGCGGGCGTTTTTGTTTTTTGGACTCTGCTGCTGCGATATCACCGTGCTTGATCCTTGGATCGTTGCCTGCAACGGGCGGCGATGTATTCAGGAACGGTGACTGGTGCCATTGCAGCGATATCGCGACGGTCTTGGCGCAATAGTCGCCGGTAATTCTGTCGCCAATATTGGTTATGCGCTAAACGCATATCTGTGCTGCAACCTTGTGCCTGCAAAACGCGCAGGAAAATGTTATCTTCCAACCATCGAAACGGATGTACCTCCTCCCACATCCTTTCGGTATTGCGGGTAATCCACTCCTCCTCCCAAGGATTGCCCCGGGGACAGCGGTTTTCCTCCTCCCATATCGCTGTTCATTTTTTCAAAAAGCCTGCCGCACCTCCTCCCGCGGCAGGCTTTTTTGTTTCTGGCGTTTCACTTCATTGTCAGGGAATAGCTTAGTCGAAGGCCATCATGCCGATGGGCGTGACGGCGCGGGTGCCTGCCAGCTTGGCAAGCGCATAGGCAAGGCATTGTTCAACGGCATCCTGCGGCACGGGCTTTGCGATCACGCCGGCACCGATGCCGAGATTGATCACCACTTCCGGGTTCGCCGTCATGAAAATCACCACGACGCCGTGATCCTGCGAAAGCCGCCTTCCGATTTCGGGGCCGGTCTGGCCATCGGCAAGGTTGACGTCGACAAAGGCGATATCGGCCCGGCTGCCGAGCATAACCGCGTCCTCCAGCCGGTTGGCAATGCCGATGACATTTGCTTCTTCCTGGGCCTGGAGTATGGAATCTTCGATATCCATGGCGATGAGAAACTCGTCTTCCACGATCAGCACGCGTGGCTGTTCCGTGCGAAAACCCGGTTCGCTCTGCAAGACGTCTGCCAACATATGCCTGCCTCCATTCTGTGCGCTTTGGCGCTGCTGGCAAGCAAACACCTGTCAGGGCAACTCGTTCCAAAGTGAGATAAACATGGTGAATGGAGTGTAAACGGCATGGCTTTTCAGCTATCACCTCTGAATAGCGAAGCAGTTGATTCGGTTTGGTTTTCATCCGGGGAAAGGGTGGGGGAACGGCGCCGTAGCGTATTTTTCGCCCCTGGAGTACAGGCCTTTTTGCCGCATATGGCCAAGAGGCTTATTGCAAATTCAAGGCGTTACAGCCTCCTTCCCGCGTGAGGAAGGACGTGCTGGAGCCTAGCCGATCATTCGCGTGCCGCGCTTAAAAACGGCGCGGGACCCTATGAGTTCAGAAAGAGAATAAGACGATGACCCAGTCTCCGCGCGCCACCATTGCCCGCAACACGCCCAATATTGCCGTTATCGGCGTTGGCGGCGGTGGCGGAAACGCGATCAACAACATGATTGCCGAGGGCATCGGCGGCGTCGATTTCATCGCGGCCAATACGGACGCGCAGGCGCTGAAGAAAACCAACGCGCCGAGGCTTGTGCAGCTGAGCTCCGAGCTGACGGGCGGGCTGGGCGCGGGTGCCGATCCTGAAGTCGGCCGGCAGGCGGCGATCGATTCGCTCGACGAGATCATGGATCACCTGAGCGGTTACGACATGTGCTTCATCACCGCCGGCATGGGCGGCGGCACCGGTACGGGGGCGGCTCCCGTCATCGCCGAAGCCTGCCGTGCGAAAAATATCCTGACCGTCGGCGTCGTCACCCTGCCGTTCAGCTTCGAAGGCGCGCGCCGCATGCGGGCCGCCGAATATGGTTTCGCCAATCTGCTGAACACGGCCGATACCGTCATCGTCATTCCCAACCAGAACCTTCTGCGTATTGCGGATGCCGGCACCACTTTCGAAAATGCGCTGAAGACGGCGGACAAGGTTTTGTCGCTCGGTGTGCGTTGCGTCACCGATCTCATCCTGCGCGAAGGTCTGGTCAATCTCGATTTCGCCGATGTGCGTTATGTCATGAAGAATGGCGGGCGTGCGCTGATGGGCACCGCCCAGGCCAAGGGCGAGAAGCGCGCCTCGGAAGCCGCCGCCGCTGCCATTGCCAATCCGCTGCTCGGGGAGCCTTCGCTCAAGGAAGCGCGCGGTGCGCTTGTCTCCATCTCCGGCGGCAACGATCTGACGCTTTACGAGATCGACGAGGCGATGACGCTGGTGCGCGAGGCGGTGAGCGAGGAGACCGATGTGGTGATGGGTGCTTCCTTCGATCCGACGCTGGACGGCGCCTTCAAGATTTCCGTCGTGGCCACCGGCCTGCGCAACTGAGGGCGCACTACCGCGAGGCCGGGCTATTGGGTCAGCACAACGGTGCAGCTCGTTTCTTCTCCCCGCCGGGGAGAAGGTGGCCCGAAAGGTCGGATGAGGGGGCTAGCTCTCCGCATATCTCGACCCTTGCCCCCTCATCCCGCTGCCGCGACCTTCTCCCCGGCGGGGAGAAGAGACAAGCGGCATGCTCTTCGCTTCTAAGGGAAATCATCCACTCTTAAGCGGCGACGCTGTATAAATAGCATCAACGCCACAAATCGCATGTTTGAAGCTGTCGCGGGTAATTTTCGCGACGGCTTTTTGTTGTTTTTGAACAATTATTCCGCCATTCGAAGCGCAGGCGCTGCAACGCGGCGTTGATCGGGAAAAAATATAATAGTACTCTTTATGTCGACAAGAGGGATTTGATGATGACGGATATAATTGCTTCTGCCGAGCGCAAGCGCGGCTCCGGCGTGAAGATGGTCTACGATCTGCTGCGCGACGAAATTCTCGATCTGGTCCTGCCGCCGGGTAGCCCCATTGACGAGGTGCAGCTTGCCGAACGGTTCAAGATGTCACGCACGCCGATCCGCGAGGCGCTGGTGCGGCTGTCGGGCGAGGGGCTGATCGATACGCTGCCGAACCGCTCTACCATGGTGTCGAACATCGATTTCCTCAACATGCATACTTATTTCGATGCGCTGGTGCTGATGTACCGGGTCACGACCCAGCTCGCCGCGCAATATCACCGCCCGGAAGATCTGGCGGAAATCCGCGCGCATCAGGCCGAATTTGCGGCTGCGGTGGAAGCGCAGGATGCGCTGGCAATGATTTCCACCAATGCCGCCCTGCATCTTTCGATCGCCGAAGCCGGACGCAACCCTTATTTCACCAGCCTGTTCAAGCGCCTGCTGGATGAGGGACGGCGCATCCTCAGGCTTTATTACCAGTCCTATGACGATCGCCTGCCGAAGCGTTTCGTCGACGATCATGATGAGATGATCGCGGCGATTGCCGCACGCGATACTGTTCTTTCCGAGAAACTGGCCCGCGAGCACGCCGAGCAGATCGTGCGGCAGGTGCAGAAACTGCTGGTGCGTAACGAGCGTCTGGAAATAAATCTGTAGCTTGTCGATTTCTTGTCGACAAATAAAATACAAGATTGTAATGTCCTTGTCGAAAGGATGGCGCGGAGGTGCGTCCATTCCCGAAAAACTGTCCCTTAGGAGCTAGTAATGACGGCCAGCATTTTTTCCGGCGTGATTCCCGCCTTGATGACCCCCTGTAAGGATGATCGCACCCCTGATTTCGATGCGCTTGTCCGCAAGGGCAAGGAACTGATCGCCGATGGCATGTCCGCCGTCGTTTATTGCGGTTCCATGGGCGACTGGCCGCTCCTGACGGATGAGCAGCGTATGGAAGGCGTGGAGCGCCTGGTGAAGGCCGGCATTCCGGTCATCGTCGGCACCGGCGCAGTCAACACGGCATCCGCCGTGGCGCACGCCGCCCATGCCCAGAAGGTTGGCGCAAAGGGCCTGATGGTCATTCCGCGCGTCCTGTCGCGCGGTTCGGTCATCTCTGCCCAGAAAGCGCATTTCAAGGCCATCCTCGCAGCCGCGCCTGAAACGCCTGCTGTCATCTACAATAGCCCCTATTACGGTTTCGCCACCCGCGCCGATCTCTTCTTCGCGCTGCGCGCCGAGCACAAGAACCTCGTTGGCTTCAAGGAATTCGGCGGCCCGGCCGATATGCGTTACGCCGCTGAAAACATCACCAGCCGTGACGATGAGGTTACCCTGATGATCGGCGTCGATACCGCTGTCGTCCACGGCTTCGTCAATTGCGGCGCGACCGGCGCCATCACCGGCATCGGCAATGTTCTGCCGAAGGAAGTCATTCACCTTTGCAAGCTGTCGCAGGCCGCCGCCAAGGGCGATGCCGATGCCCGTGCCCGCGCGCTGGAACTGGAACAGGCACTCGCCGTCCTCTCCTCCTTCGATGAAGGCCCGGATCTGGTTCTTTATTTCAAGCACATGATGGTGCTGAAGGGCGACAAGGAATACACGCTGCACTTCAACGAAACCGACGCCCTGACGGACAGCCAGCGCGGTTATGTCGAGGCGCAGTTCAAGCTATTCAACAGCTGGTACGCCGACTGGAGCAAGCTTCCGGGCGCTGTGCAGGCCTGCAAGGCTGCCTGAGATATTGCTGCTGTAAAAAAGGCCCGCAACTGCGGGCCTTTTTTGCATGTGATGAGGTTTGATATCTCTCCTCCGTCATGCCGGACTTGATCCGGCATCCAGCCACGGCGCGTCTGCGCTGTGAAAGGACTCTTCCGCGATCAAGGACTTGATCGCGCTGGACCCCGGATCTAGTCCGGGGTGACGGAGCAGGGATGCTATGTCACCCATGAAAAAAGGCCCGCAATCGCGGGCCTTTTTCATTTCCACATCCAGACGCGGTCAGGAAACCGCATCCAGCCCCTTTTCCAGCAGCCGGTCGAGCCCGGCCATTTCGGCGGCGGTAAGTGTGATGCCTTCGCGTTCGGATTTGGCGCGGGCGGTGAAGCGGCGTCCCGAGGGCAGGCGGGCGCCCTGGCCGATGATGGCGTCGAACAGGATTTCGGCGCGCTGGAACGGATCGCCGGGGCGGCCCTTGGCAAAGGCTTCCGGAGAAAAGGCGACGATCAGCTCGCCATGGGTCGGGGCAAGCGTGGTGGTGCCGAGAAATTCGAGCGCTTCAGGGCTGGTCAGGTCACCGATCATGATGCCGGCGAGAAGCTCGATCATGGTGCCGATGGCTGATCCCTTGTGGCCGCCAAAGGGCAGCATGGAGCCGGCAAGAGCGGCTTCCGGATCGGTCGTCGGCTTGCCGTCTGCATCCAGAGCCCAGCCTTCCGGCAGTTTTTTTCCCGCCCGTCGGTGCAGTTCTATTTCACCGCGTGCCGCCACGGATGTGGCGAAATCAAAGACGTAAGGGGAGGTGTCCTTGCGCGGCCAGCCGAAGGCGAAGGGGTTGGTGCCGAGCAGCGGCTTGCTGCCGCCGGTGGGCGCGACTGTGGAATAGCTCGGGCACATGACGAGCCCTGCAAGACCATTCGAGGTAAGGCCCTCGACTTCCGGCCAGAGCGCCGAGAAATGCGTGCAGTCATTGATGACGAGCGCCGCGATACCGGAGCGTTTTGCCCGCTCCACCAGAACCGGCAGGCCAAGCTCAAAAGCGGGATTGGCAAATCCGCCATTGGCGTTGACCTTCACTATGGCGGTGCCGTCGTCCTCTGCGACTTCCGGTATCGCATCGGGCTTCACCTTGCCGGCCTTGACGGTGCGCAGGGCGCCTTCAATACGGTAGATACCGTGCGACTTGCAGGCGTCCCGCTCACCCGCCGTGATGACGCGTGCGAGTGCCCCGGACTGGACGTCGTTGAGGCCGGCCTTGCGGAATATCGCCTCGACCCTCTCGGAAAGCCCGTCAATGGTCAGGGTGGTGGTGTCGCTCATCATAATTCTCCGATAGTGGTCCGCACATTTTGAATACATAAAGTATACAAAGGTAGGTCTATTGCAACTCGTCTTTTTGGTGAGGTGCTGGAAATCAGGTGTTTCCGATAGAGAATTTTCGTCATCCGTGACGATTTCCCCGGCCTTGCTCCTGTGATTTTCTCCGACATCCAGCCGGCCTGTTTCCATGGATTCCTATTTTCACGAACCTCCCCGCACACTCGACGTCATCCTCGGGCTTGACCCGAGGATCCATCGATTTCAACGGGTTATGGATCCTCGGGTCAAGCCCGAGGATGACGGCGGAGAGGTTTTGTCTCCTTCCTGACCAGCACTTGGTCGAAACCTTCGCGAAAACGCGCTTCGACATCCCGCCATTTCCTCGTGCGCTATTTATCCCCGATGCTCGCTCTTATTGTTCGCAGGTGCAAAAATTCTTTTTGTATACTCCTTGTATTTTTATGTTGATTTATCGCCGCCATAGGGAAATAGTGACCGCGCCTTCAAAGGCAGACCAATTGTGGGAGCAAATAAAGAATGAAAAAATCGGTCATCGTCGCCGGCCTGCTGGCCGCCACTTTCGCTATTACGCCGGCCAAGGCCGACAAACTTGACGACATCATTTCGTCCGGCACGCTGCGTTGCGCTGTCGTGCTCGATTTCCCGCCCATGGGCGCGCGTGATGACGCCAACAATCCGATCGGCTTCGATGTCGATTATTGCAACGACCTCGCCAAGGCGCTCGGCGTTACCGCTGAAATCGTCGAAACGCCTTTCCCTGAGCGTATTCCCGCGCTGATGTCGGGCCGCGTCGATGTCGGCGTTGCTTCGACCTCCGATACGCTGGAACGCGCCAAGACGGTCGGCATGACGGTGCCTTACTTCGCCTTCGAAATGGCCGTTACCGCCAACGACAAGTCCGGCATCAAGTCCTTCGAAGACATGAAGGGTAAGACTGTCGGCGCAACGGCCGGTACATTCGAAGCCATCGCGCTCGAAAAGACGGTCAAGGAATGGGGCGTCGGTGAATTCCGTCCGTACCAGACACAGGCCGATGTGTTCCTCGCGCTCAGCCAGGGCCAGATCGACGCCACCGTTTCCACCTCGACGGTTGCGCAGTCCAACGTCAAGGGCGGCAAGTTCGCCGGCATCTCCGTGGTCGGCAAGGCGCCCTATGACATTGACTATGTCGCGCTCTTCACCAACCGTGACGAATACGGCTTCATCAACTACCTGAACCTCTTCATCAACCAGCAGGTTCGCACCGGCCGTTACGCCGAACTCTATGAAAAATGGGTTGGCGGTGAAGTTCCCTCGCTCACCGTCAACGGCGTTTATCGCTGATCAGGACTTTTCGTAAACGGCGCGGTCAAGATGATCGCGCCGTTGATCGTTTCTGAAGAGGCGGGACGCCCATGTTCAACTATACATTTCACTGGAATCAGGCGCTGAAGGCTTTGCCGCAGCTTCTGGACGGTGCGGTGGTGACGCTGCAGATTGCCATCCTGTCGATGGTGATCGGCCTTTCCTTCGCCATCCTGCTGACGCTGTTCCGGCTCTCCGGCAACCGCATTCTCGGCGCTTTCGCCTCCGTCTGGGTGGAAATCGCCCGCAACACGCCGGCACTGTTCCAGATCTACATGGCCCATTTCGGCCTTGGCAATTTCGGCATTCACCTCAGCCCCTATACCGCGCTTCTGGTCGGTATCGCCTTCAACAATGCCGGTTATCTCGCGGAAAATTTCCGCGGCGCGCTAAAGGCCATTCCCGATACGCAGACGCGCTCCGGCCGCTCGCTCGGCATGACCTCGATGCAGACCTTCCGGCTGATCATCCTGCCACAGATGTTGCGTGTCGCCTTTCTGCCGGCCACCAACCAGATGGTCTGGGCGATCCTCATGACGTCGCTCGGTGTCACGGTCGGCATGAATACGGATCTTGCCGGCGTCACGCAGGCGCTTAATGCGCGCTCGTTCCGCACCTTCGAATTCTTCGCGCTCGCCGCGGTCATCTATTATGTGATCGCCAAGATCGTCACGCTCGCCGCCAGATTGCTGGCCTGGCGTCTGTTCCGTTACTGAGAGAGGTGAGCCATGTTTGAAACCGCTCTCACCTGGAGTGATCTCGCCTTCCTGGCCAAGGGTGCCGGCATGACGCTCGCCGTCACCGCCGTCGCCGTCACGGCAGGCACCATCATGGGGATCATCTTCGGTATCATCCGCTTCCAGCTCGGGGCCTACTGGTCGCTGCCGCTGACCTTCGTGCTGGATATTTTCCGCTCCGTGCCGCTGCTCATCCAGCTCGTCCTCGGCAACGCCTTCCAGTCGATCGCCAAGCTCGGCTGGCCGCCCTTCACCACTTCTTGCGTGGTGCTGTCGCTCTATACGGCGGCCTATTGCACGGAAATCGTGCGTGGCGGCATCGGCGCCGTGCCGTCCAACACGCGCCGCGCCTGCCGGTCGCTGGGCATGACCTGGTCGCAGGACATGCGATACATCGTGCTGCCACTTGCCACCCGCGTGTCGCTGCCCTCCTGGATCGGGCTGACGCTCGGTGTCATGAAGGATTCGGCGCTGGTGCTGTGGCTTGGCCTCATCGAGCTTCTGCGCGCCTCGCAGATCCTCGTCACTCGCCTGCAGGAACCGCTGACGATCCTGATGATCTGCGGCGCCATCTACTTCCTTATCAGCTTCCCCATCGCCCGTTTTGGCGGGTATCTCGAAAGACGGTGGTCCCCCAATGATTGAGATCGAAAACGTCCGCAAATCCTTCGGCCCGCTGGAGGTTCTGAAAGGGATCAACCTCACCGTCAACAAGGGCGAGGTCGTCACCATCATCGGCGGCTCCGGTTCCGGCAAGTCGACGCTGCTGACCTGCATCAACGGCCTCGAGCCGATCGACAGCGGCAAGATCGTCATCGACGGCACCGAGGTGCATGCGAAGTCCACGGACCTCAACAAGCTGCGCCGCAAGGTCGGCATCGTCTTCCAGCAATGGAACGCTTTCCCGCATCTGACGGTGCTCGAAAACGTCATGCTGGCGCCCCGCAAGGTGCTCGGCATCTCGAAGGAGCAGGCCGAAGAGATTGCGGTCAAGCAGCTGACCCATGTGGGTCTTGCCGAAAAGCTGAAGGTCTATCCAAACCGCATGTCGGGCGGTCAGCAGCAGCGTATGGCGATTGCCCGCGCGCTTGCCATGTCGCCGGAATATATGTTGTTCGACGAAGTCACCTCCGCGCTCGACCCGATGCTGGTCGGCGAAGTGCTCGATACGCTGAAGATGCTGGCGGATGAAGGCATGACGATGATCTGCGTCACCCATGAAATGGCCTTTGCGCGTGATGTCTCGAACCGCGTCGCCTTCTTCCATCAGGGCGTGATGGCGGAAATCGGCACGCCGGACCAGCTGTTCGGCGCGCCGCAGCATGCCGAGACGCAGAAATTCCTGGCGAGCGTGCGGTAATGCCAGCCAATGATGTCATCGTCATCGGGGCCGGCGTCGTTGGCCTCTCGGCGGCAATCGCGGCGCAGGGCCGTGGCCTCTCGGTCACGGTCATAGACCGCGAGGGTCCGGCGGCGGGTGCTTCGGCTGGCAATGCCGGCGCCTTTGCCTTCACCGATATTCTGCCGCTCGCATCGCCCGGCATTCTCTGGAAGGCGCCGAAATGGCTGCTCGATCCGCTCGGTCCGCTCAGCGTGCCACCGGCCTATGCGCTGAAGATCGCGCCGTGGATGTTCCGCTTCTGGCGGGCCTGTGCCGCCTCGAAGGTGGAACATTCCACCGCCGCCCAGACGGCGCTGATGGATCTGTCGAAGGCCAGGCTCGAGCCGTTCCTTAAAAAGACCGACACGATCGCCATGCTGCGCAAGGAGGGCAACCTCCAGGTCTATGAAAGCGAATCCGAATTCGAAAGCTCGCTTCCCGGCTGGAAGGCGCGCGAGCGGCACGGCATCGAGTTCCGCCACCTCAATGCCGAGCAGATGGCCGAAATCCAGCCTGGCATCGCGCCGCGTTTCACCTGCGGCACGTTTACGCCCGGCTGGTATTCCATCGCCGATCCCAAGCTTTATACGCTCGCACTGGCCGAGCATTTCCGCGCCATTGGCGGACGTCTCGAACGCCTCGATATTGCGGCGCTGAGGCCGCTTGAATACGGGATCGAGGTGGTGAGCCATGACGGGCGCAGCCGTAAGGCCGGCAAGGTCGTGCTGGCGGCAGGCGCTTTTTCACATCGCATTGCCCGCTCGCTCGGGGAAAAAATTCCGCTGGAAACGGAACGGGGGTATAATACCACCCTGCCGGCCGGTGCTTTCGATCTGCGCACGCAGATCACCTTCGGCGGCCATGGTTTTGTCGTCACGCGGCTTTCTTCCGGCATCCGCGTCGGCGGCGCGGTGGAACTGGGTGGGCTTGAGCTTGCCGCCAATTTCGCCCGCTCCGAAGCGCTTTTGAAAAAGGCGGCGAGCTTCCTGCCGGGTCTCAAAACCGAAGGCGGCAAACAATGGATGGGCTTTCGCCCTTCGCTGCCGGACAGCCTGCCGGCCATCGGCCAGGCACGGCACACCGCACGGGTGGTCTACGCTTTCGGCCACGGCCATCTGGGACTGACACAATCGGCGGGCACGGCCTGCATCGTCGCCGATCTTCTGACGGGACAAAAGCCCGCCATCGATACAAGGGCATTTTCGCCACAACGTTTCTGACGGGGATTTCCGATGTCTTCTTCCCTTTCGACAACAGCCGTTCCTGAAGCCCGCAGCATTTTGGTCGGTGCGGCTGAAGGTCCCGTGATCGCCACGACGGAAGCGTTGAGTTTCTGGGGCGGGGTCGATCCCGCCACCGGCCGGGTCATCGACGTGCACCACCCGCTGCACGGCATCTGTCTCACCGGCGGCGTGCTGTTCATGCCCACCAGCCGTGGGTCCTGCACCGGTTCGGGCGTCCTGCTCGATCTTATCCTCACGGGCCGTGCGCCCTCGGCGCTGGTCTTCTGCGAGGCCGAGGATGTGTTGACGCTGGGCGCGCTCGTCGCGGCGGCAATGTTCGGCAAGCCTCTGCCGGTGCTGCGTCTTGACGCGGAGAATTTTGCCCGGTTCTCAAAGGCTGCTCGTGTCCGTATCGATGAGAAGACCATCGAGGCCGATGGCGTTTCCCTTGCCGTCACACCACCGGCGACGGCGCATCTTGATCTTAAGGGTGACGACAGGGCAATGCTCGACGGCCGCGACGGCATTGCCGCGCAGCAGGCGATGCGCATCATCATCGCCATGGCCGCCCAGCAGGGGGCGTCAGCGCTTGTCGATGTCACGCAGGGCCATATTGACGGCTGCATCTATGCGAGCCCCGCCAATCTCACCTTCGCGGAGAAAATGGCCGACATGGGCGGCAGGGTGCGCGTGCCGACGACGATGAACGCCATTTCGGTGGACAAGGCGCATTGGCGCGCGCAGGGCGTGCCGGAGGATTTCGGCGATCCGGCCGCAAGGCTGGCGGATGCCTATGTACGCATGGGCTGTCGCCCGACCTTCACCTGTTCGCCTTACCTGCTCGACAGCGCTCCGAATGCCGGCGAATCCATCGCCTGGGCCGAATCGAATGCCGTGATTTTCGCCAATACGGTTCTTGGCGCTCGCACGGCCAAACATCCGGACTTTCTCGATCTCTGCATCGCGATGACGGGCAGGGCGCCGCTTTCCGGCGTTTATCTGGAGGAAAACCGCCGGCCGCAGCGCATTGTCGATGTGGCTTTGCCGCAGGGCGTGGACGATGCGTTCTGGCCGCTCATCGGTTATCTTGCCGGCAAGGCCGCGCCGGATTGCATTCCGCTGCTGCGTGGCCTTGGCCCTGCAAAGCCGTCGCGGGATGATCTCAAGGCGCTCTGCGCCGCCTTCGGCACCACCTCCGCCGCGCCCATGCTGCATATCGAGGGTGTGACCCCGGAAGCCGGGCTTACGCCTTTGGAAACAGCCGAGACCGTCACCATTTCGCTTGCCGATATGGCCGCTGGCTGGTCGCTGCTGAATGAGGGGCCGGAGGACGTGCAGCTTGTCGCCATCGGCAGCCCGCATGCCTCGCTGGAGGAGTGCCGCGCGCTCGCCGCTGTGCTCGCCGGCCGCAAGCGGCATGCGGATGTCGCCGTCATCGTGACAGCCGGGCAGCAGGTCATCAATGCGGCCGGCCAGGACGGCACCTTGAAAAGCCTGCATGACAGCGGGGTGCAGGTGCTGCCTGATCTTTGCTGGTGCTCCATTTCCGAGCCGGTTTTCCCGACGAAAACCCGCGCCTTGATGACCAATTCCGGCAAATACGCCCATTACGGACCCGGCCTCAGCGGCCGTGCAGTGCGCTTCGGCAGCCTTGCCGATTGCGTTGAAAGCGCGCTGACCGGCCGTGCCCCATCCCTTCTTCCTTCATGGCTTTCCTAAGGAGTTTTGAATGCGCAGTATCAAGACCGTTCATGTCATTTCCGCCCATGCGGAAGGCGAAGTGGGGGATGTGATTGTCGGCGGTGTCAGGCCGCCGCCGGGCGAGACGATCTGGGAACAGAGCCGTTTCATCGCCCGCGATGAGACGCTGCGCAATTTCGTGCTCAACGAGCCGCGCGGCGGCGTGTTCCGCCATGTCAATCTTCTGGTGCCGCCGAAACATCCCGACGCGGATGCCGCCTTCATCATCATGGAGCCGGAAGATACGCCGCCCATGTCCGGTTCCAATTCCATCTGCGTTTCCACCGTTCTTCTGGATGGCGGTATCGTGCCGATGCAGGAGCCGGAAACGCATATGCTGTTGGAAGCGCCGGGCGGGCTGGTGAAGGTGCGTGCCGAATGCCGCAACGGCAAGGCCGAGCGCATTTTCGTGCAGAACCTGCCGAGCTTTGCCGCAAAGCTCGATGTCGAACTCGAGGTTGAAGGCGTCGGCACGCTGAAGGTGGACACGGCCTATGGCGGCGACAGCTTCGTCATCGTCGACGCCGAAGCGATGGGCTTCAGCCTGAAGCCGGAAGAGGCGCATGAGATCGCCCGCCTCGGCGTGCGCATCACCAATGCCGCCAACAAGGCTTTGAGCTTCGAGCATCCCGACAACCCGGACTGGCGGCATTTTTCCTTCTGCCTGTTTGCCGGCAAGGTGGAGCGCACGGCCGAAGGCCTGCGGGCAGGGGCGGCCGTCGCCATCCAGCCGGGCAAGGTGGACCGTTCGCCAACAGGCACGGCACTTTCAGCCCGCATGGCGGTACTGCATGCACGCGGCGAGATGAAGGAGGGGGAGACGCTGACGGCAGTGTCGCTGATCGGCTCTACCTTCACCGGACGTATTCTTGGAACCACCAAGGTCGGTGATCGTCCGGCCATCCTGCCGGAAATCTCCGGTCGCGGCTGGATCACCGGTATCCACCAGCACATGCTCGATCCGTCCGATCCGTGGCCGGAAGGGTATCGTCTGACGGATACGTGGGGCGCGCGGTAAGACCCTCGCCTGTCATCCTCGCCCTTGAGGCGAGGATCTATGGGTTGCCGAATCTGTGGATCCTCGGGTCAAGCCCAAGGATGACGTCGAGATGGGGGAGCGATGATATTTCTTCTCCCCGCCGGGGAGAAGGTGGCCCGAAGAGTCGGATGAGGGGGGCAACGCTAACGATATGCGGGGAGCTAGCCCCCTCATCCCGCTGCCGCGGACTTCTCCCCCTTGGGGAGAAGAAGCAAGCAGCACCCGCTCGTTCCCCCTGGCTAGAGTCTCACCCACCCAGCCGCTTCGTTGTCTCCCGCACGATCAGCTCGAAGCCGACATCCACCCTCGCACCCTCGGGAACAATGGCATCCTTTTCCGCCTCCAGTATCGAAAGCAGCAATTCGCCCGCCCTGCGGCCGATCATCTGGGCATCGACGCGGATCGTTGAAATCGCCGGGTAACATTGGCGGCCGATATCGAAATCGCCGAAACCGAGAATCGAGACCTGATCGGGCACATGAATGCCACGGCGATGACATTCCATCAGCGCGCCGACGGCGGAAATATCCGATACGGCGAAGATGGCCTCGACATCTGGCGCCTTGGCCAGCAGCGAGCCGAGGGTCTTTGCCCCGTGGTCATAGGAGACCGGGGCGCTGCCTTCGCGGATGATGAGATCGTCGGCAATGCCGGCTTCACGCAGGGCCGCGCCGAAACCGAGCAGGCGGCTTTCGCCGCGCCAGTCCTTCACATCGCCATCGGCCCTTGAGCCAAGCGCGCCGATTCGCCTGAAGCCGAGCGATATCAGATGTTTGGCGGCAGTTCTTCCCACTTCGTAATTGGAAAAACCGACCGCGTGATCGATCGGGTGTTCCGGCACATCCCAGATTTCCACGATCGGGATCCCGGCGCGCATCAAAACTTCGCTCGCCATCTTGGTATGCACCGTGCCGGCGACGACGATGGCATCGGGGCGGCGCTCCATCATGGTGCGGATGACGCGTTCTTCTTCCTGCAGATCGTACATGGTGTAGCCGATCAGCAATTGGTAATCGGCTGCGCGCAGCGCATTGGCAAGCCCCTGTGCGCTATCGGCGAAGTTCGAGTTGGTGAGTGTCGGCAGGATGGCAGTGATGAAATTGGTGCGGCGGGAGGAAAGCGAACCGGCGATCCGGTCTGGCACATAACCCAGCTTCTCGATGGCTTTCATCACCTTCTGGCGTGTCTCTTCCGACACCAGCGCGGGATCGGCCAGCACCCGCGAGACCGTCATCTTGGAGACGCCCGCGAGTTTCGAGACATCGCTCATGGTAGCTTTTTTTGACGTGACTAACGCTGCGGCCAAGGGCGTGCGCTCCACCAAAGCATGTCTCCCTAAATTCGAACCGGTTCAGGACAAGACATACACGAAGATATCAAGGGAAAGCACGCCGTATGATTGCAGATCGATGCGGCGTGCACCGGATTTATGCGACGCGGCTATAGACCAGATGGTAAAAACGCCCGTCGCACATGCTCATCATCTCATCCGTCAGCACCCGGCCTTCCAGCCGGACGGGGGAAACCAGCGCTTCCTCCACTGCTTCCATCGACGGATAGTCGATTTCCTGCACCATGATGATCGAGGCGGCGTCCGGGTCCGTGCGCTCGGTGCGCATCACCCGCACCGCCTGTGCATTCGGCATGCGTTTCCAGACCGGCAGCAATTTCTCCTCGACGATGCGGAAAAATTCCTCCTCCCGGCCGGGGTGAATCCTGCCTTCGAAAATTGCCGAGCGTGTGTACATGTTTCCTCCCGAATGATTGCCGACCGAAACAGTTCTGTAGATCGGACTTGCAATGATACCGATAACATGCATTATTGATCCTGCCAAGAACGTGAAACGGTGTCGAACAGAGGAAAATCGATAACCAGCCAAAAACATTGAATTTAATGGGAAATTCATCTGGTTTTGTGCTTTCGCGGTTTCTTGGGAGGAGTTTTTAGTCAATCGCGTTAAAATGTTATCGAGAACATTTTTCGGTTTGCGCAAGGCCGCTGTTCCATTTGGGCAGCCACTATAAGGTTGGAGGAGAAACCATGAGAATTTCAAGATTTCTGAAGAACATGACCGTTGCCGTCGGTGTTGCAGCAGCAACGCTTGCTGCCAGCACATCCGCCCATGCCGTCTCGCTCAGCGAGATTACGGCGCGCGGCAAGGTCAAGATCGGTGTTCTGACCGGTGCGCCGCCGATGGGCATGGTGGATGAGAAGGGCAATCCTTCCGGTTACGACGTTGATGTCGCCAATCTCATCGGCTCTTACCTGTCGCTGCCGGTGGAGCTGGTGCCGCTGACACCGCCCGCCCGCATCCCCGCACTTCAGACCGGCAAGGTCGATTTCCTTGTTGCCACACTTGCGCCGACCGGTGAACGCGCCAAGACCGTGATGTTCACGCAGCCCTACAGCGCCTTCAACATGGACATCATCTCCGGCAAGGACCAGAAGTTCGAGAATCTCGACAGCCTCAAGGGCAAGCGCGTTTCGGTCAATCGCGGTTCCTCGCAGGAAACCGCGCTGCGCAAGGCCAATGTCGAAGGTCTCGAAATCGTCGTTTACGAAGACGATTCCACCAGCGCCCAGGCTTTGCTCGCCGGTCAAGTTGATGCTGTCGCCCTGCCGTCCACGGTTGGCGAAGCGATCATCAAGCAGCGTCCGGAAGCCGGTCTGCAGGTTGGTTTCACCTTCTTCCAGCAGGGCAATTCCATGGCGACCAAGCTTGAGGACTTCGAGCTGCGCCAGTGGCTGAACACCTCCATCTACCTCATGAAGATGTCCGGCGATCTCGACCGCATCTCGGTCAAGTGGACCGGCCGTCCGCTGCCGCAATTGCCAAGCTTCTGATTGAGCCTTTCAACGCGCCCGCCGGGAAGACTTCCGGCGGGCCCGGGAAATGTCAACGGAGTGACGCATGTCCTATACATTCCAATTCGGCGCACTCGCCCAGTATCAGAACGAGATTCTGAACGGCATATGGCTGACGATCAAGCTGTCTGTCCTGTCCATCGTGCTCGGCTGCGCTTTCGGCATTCTTTTGGCCTCGCTGCGGTCCATCAATGGCGGCATCGTCCGCATCATCGTGGACGGTTATGTGGAAGTCATCCGCAATACGCCGTTTCTCGTACAGCTCTTCATTGTCTATTTCGGCCTGCCGGGCCTCGGCTTCAGGGTAGGGGCGGACACGGCGGCGCTGATCGGCATGACGATCAACCTCGCCGCCTATTCGACGGAGATCATCCGCGCCGGCATCGAGGCGGTGCACAAGTCGCAGATCGAGGCGGGCGAGGCGCTCGGCTTTACCAAGTACCAGATTTATCGCCACGTCATTATCGTGCCTGCCATCGCCAAGGTCTATCCCTCGCTGTGCAGCCAGTTCGTGCTGATGATGCTGGCATCGAGCATATGTTCGGCCATTTCCACCCATGAGCTTGCGGCCGCCGCTGCCTTCGTGGAATCGCAGACCTATCGCTCCTTCGAGGTCTATATCGTCGTCACGCTCATCTATCTTGCGCTGGCGCTCAGCCTGCGGCTCATCCTTGCCCTTGTTGGCATGTGGCTGTTCGGCCGCCGCGTTGCCCGCAAGACGATGACCGCCATGCCGGAGGTGCAGTCATGACTCTTCGAACTTTCGGCTGGAACGAATTCGGCTTCCTGCTGACCGCCCTGCAATGGACCGTGCTTCTGACGATCATTGCGCTTATCGGCGGCGGCATCGTCGGCTTCTTCGTGGCGCTCGCCCGCACCTCGAATTTCAAGGCGCTACGCATTGCCGCCGGCACCTATATCCAGGTGATCCAGGGCATTCCGGTGCTGATGATCCTGTTCCTGTCCTATTACGGCCTCAGCCTTGCCGGGCTGGAACTGCCACCGCTCTTTGCCGCCGGCGCCTCGATGACGATCTATACATCGGGTTACCTCGCGGAAATCTGGCGCGGCTGCATCCAGGCGGTGCCGAAGCAGCAATGGGAAGCGTCGGAATCGCTGGCGCTGACCCGCGCCCAGCAATATCGCTACGTCATTCTGCCGCAGGCGATCCGCATTTCGCTACCGCCGACCGTCGGTTTCGCCGTTCAGGTCGTCAAGAATACGTCCATCGCATCAATCATCGGTTTCGTCGAACTGGCGAGAGCGGGGCAGCTCATCAACAATGCCACGTTCCAGCCGTTCCGCGTCTTCGTCGCCGTGGCCGTGCTTTATTTCATCGTCTGCTACCCGTTGTCCCAGCTGTCGCGTTGGCTGGAAAGGAGGCTTCATGCCGGAAGTAATCGTTGAAAACGTTCACAAGAGCTTTGGCGCTCTGGAAGTCCTCAAAGGCGTGTCGCTGACGGTCGGCCGCGGTGAAGTCTTCGCCCTCATCGGCCGGTCGGGTTCGGGCAAAAGCACGCTGCTGCGCTGCATGAACGGGCTGGAGAAGATCAATTCCGGCCGTATCGAAATCGCCGGTCATGCGATTGGCGAAGATGCCAAGGCGTTGCGCAAGCTGCGTACCGATGTCGGCATCGTGTTCCAGAGCTACAATCTCTTTCCGCATCTGACGGTCGGCGAAAACATCATGCTCGCGCCGCGCATCGTCAAGGACGTGGCGAAATCGGAAACCAAGGATATTGCCCGCGAAGTTCTGCAACTCGTCGGCCTTTCGGAGAAATTCGATTCCTATCCGGACCAGCTTTCCGGCGGACAGCAGCAGCGCGTGGCGATTGCCCGCTCGCTCGCCATGCGGCCGAAGGTGATGCTGTTCGACGAAGTGACCTCGGCGCTCGACCCTGAATTGACCGAGGAAGTGCTGACCGTGATGGAAAACCTCGCCAAAGACGGCATGACCATGATCCTTGTCACCCATGAAATGGCCTTCGCGCGCCGCGTGGCGACCGAAACCATCTTCATGCACAAGGGCAAGATCTGGGAGCAGGGCCGTTCTTCCGAACTCTTCGCCAACCCGCAAACGCCGGAACTCCGGCAATTCGTCAAGGCCGATGTGAAGTAGTTCACCGGCGCAAAGGAAACTTCATGACCACTGAAATCGTGCAATTGTGCCCGCTCATCCCGGCACTGGAAGAAGAACTCGCGCAGCGCTTCACCGTGCATCGCCTGTTCGAGGCTGCTGACAAGGCGGCGTTCCTTGCTGACAAGGGTGCTTCAATCCGCGGCGTCGTCACCGGCGGCCATATCGGCCTGCCGGCGGATATTGGTGCCGCACTTCCCAATCTTGAAATTGTCGCCATCAACGGCGTCGGTTTCGACAAGGTGGATCTGACTGACGCCAAGCGACGCGGTTTCCGCGTCTCCAATACGCCTGACGTGCTGACAGCCGATGTCGCCGACCTCGCGCTCGGCCTCGTTCTGGCACAGGCGCGCAAGCTGCCGCAGGCCGACCAGCATGTGCGCACCGGCCAATGGCTGAAGGGTGATATGGGGCTTTCCACCCGCGTCGCCGGCCGCCGTTACGGCATATTCGGCCTCGGCCGCATCGGCCAGGCAATCGCAAAGCGGCTTGAAGGTTTCGATGCGCGTATTTCCTACACCGCCAGAAACCGCCGCGATGTTGCCTATGATTATTACGACAGCATCGAGGCGCTGGCCGCCAATTGCGATGTGCTGATCATCGCCGCCGCCGCCACCGCCGAAACACGCCATATCGTCAATGCGGATGTGTTGAAGGCACTCGGTCCCCAGGGTGTGCTCGTCAACGTGGCGCGTGGTTCGCTGGTGGATGAGAAGGCGCTGGTCGAAGCTCTTTCGAACGGCACGATCGGCGGCGCGGCGCTCGATGTCTTCGAAGACGAGCCGCGTGTGCCGGAAGCACTTTTCGCCTTCGACAACGTCACGCTCGCCCCGCATGTCGGCAGCGGCACACACCAGACGCGGCGCGCCATGGCTGATCTCGTTCTTGCCAATCTTGACGCGCATTTCGCCGGCAAGGACCTGCCGACGCCGGTGGTGTGACGGCAAGAAATTCATGCCTCTGGTCTGACGGCGCGGCTCATGTCGCGCCGTTTTTCTTCCGGCGGTCGTCGGCTTGCGAGCGGGGCCGCAAAAGGCCAGACGTATTCCTCGTAATCTCCTCCCACCGTTCATATTTATATAATATGTATAATCCTACTATTCTGCTTCCTTATAAAGCGATGAGGCGGAGAGGTGCGTTCCAAAGGCCCGAAGACACCCGTGCAGAACCGGATGTCGCGAAAGAAGCGCGACGCGAGCCCTTCCGCTCCTCCTGAAACCGCCAGAACCGCCAACCCCTCCGACCGGCACACGCTCTTGGAAGCGATGATCGATCATGTGCCGGATTTCATCTATGCCAAGGATCTGGAGGGGCGTTTCCTTTTTGCCAACCGTGCGATCGTTACCGAGAATGGTTTCGAGACGGTCGAAGAGCTGATCGGGTTGACCGATTCCGATATTCATGGCGATGCGGCGCGGCTTGCCGGCATTCCCGATACCGAGGCGCGGGTGATGCGCACTGGAGAGCCCGATCTCGGTTATGAGGAACGCGCCATGCGCGGTGATATCGACCGCTGGCTGATGATGTCGCGCGTGCCCCTAAAGGACAAGGCTGGCAAGATCATCGGCGTGGTTGGCGCTTCCCGCGATATAACCCAGAAAAAAGCCTCGGAAAGACTGCTTCAGGCGCAGGCGCGCATTCTCGAAATGATCGTCGCTGCGGCGCGTATCGAGGATTTTCTCGAGGAATTCGTCAAGGCGATCGAAAATCTCGCCACCGGGCTGGCCTGCGCGGTGCGGGTATTCGATGCGGCGGCGGGTGAGCCCTCCGTCTATGCCTCGCCGGCGCTCGCGCCTCATCAAGACCTGACGGCACATATTTCCACCGTCGACGATCCCGGTGATCTCGACTGTCCGGCGGATCATATTGCTTTCAGTTTCGATATTCCCGCCAGCGAAGGCATGGCCCACGGTTTTGTGTGG
This sequence comes from Agrobacterium sp. GW821-FHT14E08, assembly GCF_058803865.1. Lineage (NCBI taxonomy): Bacteria > Pseudomonadati > Pseudomonadota > Alphaproteobacteria > Hyphomicrobiales > Rhizobiaceae > Agrobacterium > Agrobacterium sp. GW821-FHT14E08. The sequence continues at coordinate 247,558 of NZ_JBXAPJ010000004.1, forward strand.
TGCATGCTGGCCGCCCGCAAGCCGGATGCGGCCCTCGTGGAATTTATCGGTGCCGCTGCGCGCATGGCGGGCCTGGCAATCGACCGCAAGCGGGCGGCGGAGCATATCGCCTTTCTGGCCGATCACGACATGCTGACCCGGCTGCCCAACCGGCGCTTTCTGGATACGAGACTGCCGGAAATATTGGCCGCGGCCGCAAAGGCAAACCGAAGGGTTGGCATCGGCTTTCTCGATCTCGATAATTTCAAGCAGATCAACGACACGCTGGGCCACAGCATTGGCGATGCTCTCTTGTCCAGAACCGCCGAGCGTATCGCGCGCAGCCTCAAGCGTAACGATCTTGTGCTGCGGGTGGGCGGCGATGAATTCGTCATCATTCTGGAAAAGCAGAAGGACGATTTCGAAAGCCGGCTACAGCGCATCCGGGCGACGGTCTCGCAGCCGCTGCGCATCGGCAATTACGATATCAAGGTCACATGCAGCATCGGCATGGCGTTCTTCCCGGAGCATGGGGAAACCACGGCGGAAATCGTCGCGGCAGCCGATCTTGCCATGTATGAGGCCAAACATAATGGTCGCGATGGCATCGCCACCTTCACGCCGCGCATGGCGGATGATCTGCGCAAGAAATTCACCCGCATAGAGGAATTGCGCAAGGCGGTGGAGAGGGATGAGTTCGTCTTGCATTTCCAGCCGCAGGTCCATCTTCAGACCGGTTGCATCAGCGGTGTGGAGGCGCTGGTGCGCTGGCAGCATCCCTCAGAAGGTCTGCTGGGACCTGCGGAATTCATCGGTCTTGCGGAAGAAACCGGCCTCATCGTGGAGCTGGGGGAAACCATTCTGAGAAAAGCCTGCCGGCAGGCGCAGGCCTGGGCGGCTGTGGGCCTCTCACCCGTGAAGATGGCAGTCAATATTTCGCCGAGGCAGTTCCAGAGCGGGCTTGTCGAGCAGATCAGATCGGCGCTGACGGAAACCGGCCTTGCACCATCCCTCCTGGAAATCGAAATCACCGAGACGCTCATCATTCAGGATGTGGAAACATCTGTCAGGATCATGCGCGCCATCAAGCAGATGGGTGTCAGCCTCGCGCTGGATGATTTTGGCATTGGCTATTCCTGCCTCGGCATGCTCAAGACCTTCCCCTTGTCCTGCATGAAGATTGACCGCTCGTTCCTCACCCATCTGCCGGAAAAAACCAAGGACAGCGCCATCGTCTCCATCATGATCCAGCTTGCCGGGTCTCTCGATATCGATGTCATTGCCGAGGGTGTGGAAACGGCTGAACAGGCGGCATTTCTGCGCACCGCCGGCTGTCCCTATGGGCAGGGTTATTATTTCAGCCGGCCGGTGCAGGCGGACGTGATCGGTGACATGCTGGGAAACATGACGAGGTTTCTCACGGGATTGTCCAGCGACTCGATATAGGCTCTGCGCGGCGATCTTTGTCCTGACAGTGTTGAACTGATCCGGCGATGCCCATGCTGGTATCTGCCGCCTTGCGCCGTCTCCATTACGGCAAACTCCAATCGTCTGTGCACGGATCCCTGCGAAGGCCATGTCTTTTGTTCTTCCGTTTTGTATTGCAATATTGTCATAAATTTTTCATATAAGCCCACATTATATAAGTAATAAATAATGTTATTTAGAATTAAATCATAAAACTATTATAGTTTAAAATACTTATTTGTTGTAATTTTACTACGTAATTGGATTGCTTGCTTTTATTGTATTTTGATTTTGCCGATTTGAATTGCGAGTCTCCGGTTGTTTCTGTCATTTGCTGAATCAGCGCAGGGAAGCGGGCGGCAGGGAAAGACCAGCCCTCAAATTTGCGCATTCGTTGAAAAATTTTTGACTGGAGATTAAAAATGAACATCAAGAGCCTTCTTATCGGCTCCGCTGCCGCTCTCGCAGCAGTATCCGGCGCACAGGCCGCTGACGCTATCGTCGCTGCCGAGCCCGAGCCCATGGAATATGTTCGCGTTTGCGACGCTTTCGGCACCGGCTTCTTCTACATCCCCGGCACCGAAACCTGCCTGAAGTTTCAGGGTTATGTCCGTTTCCAGACCGACTTCGGTCGTGACAAGACCGGCACCTCTGACTGGGATTCGTTCACACGCGCCCAGTTTGAAATTGACACCCGCACCGATACCGACCTCGGTGCCCTGCGTGGCTTCATTGGCCTCCGTGGCAATGCTGACACGGGTTCTGCCGCTGCGTCCACCACGTCTGGCTCGGGCGACAAGGGTTCTGCAGTTTTCGTTGACCAGGCTTTCATCGAACTCGGCGGCCTGAAGGTTGGTAAGTTCTACAGCTGGTGGGACGATAGCCTCTCTGGCGAAACGGACGAACTGGCTTCCAACGCTCTGTTCAACTCCATTCGTTACACCTACGACGCCGGTTCCTTCTGGGCAGGCGCTTCGGTTGACGAACTCGAAGGCATCTCCGTTGGCTCTTACAACGAGCGCGACAACAATATCGGTGTTGCTCTCGGCGCTGGTGCAAAGTTCGACAGCGTAACCCTGCAGCTCATCGGCGGCTACGACACCGATCGCGAAAACGGCTCCGTCCGCCTGATCGCAACGGCTGGCGTTGGTCCGGGCACGCTTGGACTGTCCGGTGTTTGGGCCTCCGGCGCAAACGCTTATTACAATGTCTCCGAGTGGGCAGTTGCTGCGGAATACGCCATCAAGGCTACCGACAAGCTTAAGATCACCCCCGGTTTCCAGTACTACGGCAGCTACGGCCTCGTTTCCTGGGATGAGTTCTCCAATAACGACGCCTGGAAGGCTGGTCTGACTGTTGATTACAAGATCACGGACGGCCTCACCACGAAGCTCACCGCCAACTACCTCGACGTCGACAACAAGCCTGAGGCTTGGACCGGCTTCGTTCGCCTGCAGCGTTCGTTCTAATACTGCACATAAGAAAAAAGCATAAACCTGGTTAGATGACTCAGATCCACCCCGTTTTCGAACGGGTGAGTGCTAGCTCCAGTCAAAGTTCCTGACATGAAGTCAGGTTTGCTCCCCGGACCCCTCCAGGCCGGGGAGTTTTTATTGTCGTGAGGGATTGCGCGCGGTTTTGTCGACAATGTCATTGCGGCCATCTGCAAGCGTGGATGCATTGCAGCGCTTGATGGTCCTGTTTGGCCAGATTACCGACCGAACGCCGGATCGGGCGGCAGGGGCGGGTGGACCGGTTCTTCGAAGGTCCGCAACAGGCGTCCCCAACCCGGATCGTGCATATGCGCTTCAAGACCGGCGCGGGCGGCGAGGGCCAGTGCTTCTTCCTGCCCGAAGGAGATGGCCGCATCGACATCCGTTGTCAGAACGCGGCCGTTTTCCATCAGCATTTTGCCATCGACGAAAACGGTATCGACATCGCTCCCCAACACCTGATGCACCAGACGGTGCACAGGCATCCACATCGGCATCAGATGCGGTCTACGCATGTCGATGATGGCGATATCGGCCTTTTTGCCGATTTCCAGCGAACCGATTTCATCCTCCATGCCGATGGCGTGGGCGGCGTCGATGGTGATCATTTCGAATATCTTGCCGGGTGGCAGCAGGTAACGATCGTGATTGTGCAGCAGGTGCTGCGTGAATTGCGCCATGCGGGCGGTCTGCAGCATGTCGAAGTGGCGGCTGGGTGCGGCGCCGTCGGTGGTGATGGCGACGCGGATGCCCTTGGACATCATTTCCATGATCGGCGTCGCGCGGCCCGGCGGTGCATGGGTTACGCGCGTGCCGGTTTCGGCCAGAATGTCGATCTCGTCATGCGAGATGCCCCAGCAATGCTGAAGGTGGATATCGGGGCCAAGCAGCGCATTTTCCTTGTCCTGAAACGCCATGCGGATCTGTCCCGCAAATGCGTCCGAATGCAGCCGGACGCCCATTTTGCGGGCGGTCTCACGTATCCGGCGCGCCTGCATGCGGTCATTATCCGTCAGTTTCACCGCCTGATCGGGGCTTGAAGCGTTGGAGGGCTCGACAGAAGGAACGATGGTGAAGGGTGTCAGGAAGACGCTGATGCGTCCATCAGCCGTTCCGTTGAGGGCCTCGATCGTGGCTTCGCTGCCTTCGATCATCTCCTCGAAGCTGATGTTGCGGCGCTCCGGAGAGCCGCTTTCCCATCGGGTTACCGGGTGCGGCCAGGGCAGGCCGGAAGGTCCCACACAGATGATTTCGCGAATCCCGATCTCGTCATAGGCGCGGGCGTGGTTGATGGCAAAGACGGGGTCGTCGGCGCGTGGCATGGAGGTGATGATGCTGGCGCCGGTGGTGACACCGGCGCGCAGCCGCTCGATACCGGAGACAAGGCCGTCCGCATACCAATAGTCGCGCGTGACATAATGGTAATAGGTCGGCGTCACCACCTTCATCCACATCGCATTGGTGTCGGCGGCAATGCTGCGGATCAAGGCGTGCCCGGCATGGCCATGGGCATCGATGAGGCCGGGAATGATCAGTTTTCCCCGACAATCTATCACCTGCTTGTCGGTATGGCGTGGCGCCAGTTCCTCCGCCGTGCCGATGTCGACGATCCGGTCGTCCTTTATGGCAAGGCCGCAATCCTCGATGATGCGTCGCTCACGGTCCACGGTCACCATCGTGCCGTGCAACAGCAGAAAATTCCCCATTTAGCCTTCCTCCCTTGTATTAGCAGCTGGTATTCAGGATGCGTCGATTTTGGATACGATAATTGTCAACAATATTATTGACAATAAGGCGGAGCGAAACAATACTCCGCCTTGTCCGGCCGGTAGGTCAGCCGGCACTTCAACGATTTATAAAAAGGGGGGATCAAATGTCCCGAATGAGAAGTTTTGTCCTGGCCGCTCTGGCGGCGGCCGCCATTGCCGTTCCCGCAAGCGCGGAAACCCTGCGTTGGGCCGGCCGCGCCGACCTTTATTCGCTCGATCCATATTCGGTGCCGTCCACCTCCAACCTCGCCTTTCTCAATCATATCTATGAGGGGCTTGTCCGTTACGGACCCGACTTCAAGATCGAGCCGGCTCTTGCGACGGAATGGAAGCTTGTTGATGGAAAGACATGGCGTTTCACCCTGCGCAAGGGTGTGAAATTCCATGATGGCGCTGATTTCACCGCTGACGATGTCGTCGCGTCCTTCACGCGCGCCTCGGATGCCACTTCGCCGCTGCGCGGCAATATTCCGGTTTTTGCGGGCGTGAAGAAGGTCGATGATTATACCGTCGATCTCGACGTCACCGCACCCACCTCGCTCTTCCTCAACGACATCACCAATATCTTCATCTTCAACGCCAAGTGGCTGAAGGATAACAATAGCGAGAAGCCGACCGATTTCGCCTCCAAGGTCGATGGCTATACGACGATGCACACCAACGGCACCGGACCCTTCAAGCTTGAAAGTCGCGTGCCCGATAGCAAGACGGTTCTTGTCGCCAATGAGGCCTGGTGGGATCAGAAAAAACACAATCTCGACCGCATCGAATTCGTGCCGATCGCCTCTGCGGCCACCCGTGTCGCGGCTTTGCTCTCCGGTGAAATCGACCTGATCGATTCCGCACCGATCCAGGATTTGCCGCGGCTTGAATCCTCGCCCAATATCACGGTGAAGAAGCGCACCGAACTGCGCACGCTGTTCATCGGCTTCAACCGCCGCGAAAAGCTCGAGGACGGCAAGCCGAACCCCTTTAACGATCTTCGTGTTCGCCAGGCATTCGAACTGTCGATCGATCGCGATCTCATCAACAAGAAGGTCATGCGTGGCCTTGCAAGGCCGTCCGGCTCGCTCATCGCGCCTGAAATTTCGGGTTATGCCAAGTCGCTCGATACATTCCAGCCCGCCGATCCGGCGCAGTCGCAGAAGCTTCTTGCCGATGCCGGCATGAAGAACCTCGCTTTCACCTATACCTGCATGAATGACGAGAGCATCAACGAGGAAGATATCTGCTCCGGCGTCGCCAACATGCTGAAGCGTGGCGGTTTCCAGCCGACGATCGACATCGCTCCCCGCTCCGTGCAGTCTCCGAAGCGTAATGGCGGCAAGGCGGATGTCTTCAACCTCAGCTGGGCGAACGAACCGACGCTCGATGCCTTCTCCTTCCTGTCGCAGATCCTCTCCACCCGAAAGGGCGCAATGGGTGTCTCCAACTATGGCAGCTGGTCGAACCCTGAGATCGACAAGCTGGTGGACCAGGCAGCGCAGGAGCAGGACAATACCAAACGTCTTGCCCTTGAAGAGGCGGCCTTGAAAATCGCCAAGGACGAGGCGATGCTTGTGCCGCTGCACCAGCAGCCGATTGCATGGGCGATGCTTGGCAAGGTGAAGAGCGTCGATTTCCGCGCCGACAACAAGCCGCGCCACTGGCTGACGCAACTCGACAAATAATCCGGAACTCTGAAAGGCGTTCGGCATCGCGCCGAACGCCTTTTGGGCCATCCGGGGCAGCCTTCGTCACTTGCGGGCATATTGGGCAAAGAGCGATGCGGCTCGTCGCCGCTGGAGATTTGCCAGCCTGATCGGCGATCAGCTGCCGATATTATTGTCGACAATGCGGCAGGCGTAAACGACCTGTGCCCCGTCTCTGGAAAAGAATGGTCGAACCTGGCTGGCATCATGTCCATGGGTTCGCATCCGAGAGGTAACAATGCTGGTTTTCATCATCAAGCGTATGGGAAATGCCATTCTGGTCATGCTTTCCGTCGCGCTTATTGCATTTCTCATTTTCAGGCTGGCGGGAGATCCTGTCGAGCTGATGGTGGGGGAGCAGACCTCGCAGGAAGATCGCGCTGCTTTGCGTGAGCGGCTCGGCCTCAACGACAGTCTGCCCACGCAATATCTGCGGTTTGTCAAAGACGCTGCCCAGGGCAATTTCGGCGTTTCCTATCGCAACGGCCAGCAGGTGCTGCCGCTGATAGCGGAAAGGTTTCCGGCAACGCTGGAGCTTGTTCTGGTGGCCACCGTCCTTTCGCTCGTCGTTGGCCTGCCGCTTGGGGTGCTGACGGCGATCCGGCGTGGAAAGTGGTATACGGAGGGCCTGCAATTCCTGTCGATTGTCGGCGTCTCACTGCCGAGCTTCGTTGTCGGCATTCTGCTTATCCTCGTCTTTTCGGTGTCGCTTGGCTGGGCGCCGGCCTTCGGCCGAGGGGATGTCGTGCAGCTCGGCTGGTGGTCCACGGGCCTGCTTACCTCGTCGGGGCGTGCGGCGCTCATTCTGCCTGCCATTGCGCTCTCGCTTTACCAGATCACGCTGGTCATGCGTCTGGTGCGCGCCGAAATGCTGGAGGTGCTGCGGTCCGATTTCGTCAAGTTCGCCCGTGCCCGCGGCATTCCCCGCTGGCGCATCTATTTCCGCCACGCGCTGCGCAACTGTCTGATGCCTGTCGTGACGCTGACGACGATGAATGTCGGTTCGCTCATCGCCTTTGCGCTCATCACCGAGACGGTGTTTCAGTGGCCGGGCATGGGCATGCTGTTCATACAGGCGGTGACATTTCTCGATATCCCCGTCATGGCGGCCTATCTCTGCATCATTTCCTTCATCTTCGTTGTCCTCAACACGTTCGTCGACATTGCCTATGCGGTGATCGATCCGCGTCTGCGCACCGCGCGCTAACCGAAGGGAGCCGGTTTCATGGCCACAGACCTTCCGCAAACGGCAAAACCTGCCCGCCCGTCGCTTATCAAGCGCATACGCAACAGCGATCTCTACTGGTCGTTCAGCCACAGCAGATCGGCGAAGATCAGCGCGCTGATCCTGGCTATCCTCATCCTTGCCGCCATTTTCGCGCCGCTGATCGCACCGCAGAACCCCTATGACGGCGCTTCGCTCGACATGTGGAAGGCCGAACTGCCGCCGGTGTGGCAGGAGGGTGGGGAATGGCCCTATCTGCTCGGCACGGATACGCAGGGGCGCGACATGCTATCCGCCATCCTTTACGGCACGCGCATATCCATCGTCATCGGTGTCGCCTCCGTGGCGCTGTCTCTGGTCATCGGCATGACAGCCGGTCTGGTTGCCGGATATTTCGGCGGTTTTTCCGATAATCTCCTGATGCGCATCGGCGATATCACGCTTTCCATCCCGACAATTCTGGTGGCCATCCTCGTCTCCACGGTCGTCAGGCAGATGCTGCCGGACAGTCTTCGAGAGGTGGGCGCATCCGCCGTGCTCATTCTCGCCATCGCGCTTTCCGCCTGGGTGCAATATGCGCGCACCGTGCGTGCCCAGGCGATTGTGGAGACCGGCAAGGATTATGTGCAGGCGGCCAAGCTCATCGGCGTTCCCGCGCGCCGCATCATGGCCAACCATATTCTGCCCAATACGCTGACGCCGATCATGGTTGCCGCCACGCTGAATTTCGGCATGGCGATCCTGACTGAGGCGACCCTGTCGTTCCTCGGCATCGGCATGCCGCCCAGCCAGCCGTCGCTTGGAACACTGATCCGCATCGGTAACCAGTTCCTGTTTTCCGGCTCCTGGTGGATCGTGTTGTTTCCCGTTTTCCAGCTCTGCCTGCTCGTCGTCACCGTCAACCTTCTGGGTGACTGGCTGCGCGATGCGCTCAATCCGAAACTGAGGTGAGTTCCATGCACGATCTTCTGCTCCGCAACATCAGGCCCATGGCGGGCGACACCTGCGACATCATGATAAGGCAGGGAAAGATTGCCGGTTTCGGAAAATTCGAGGCCGAACCCGGCATGCCGGTCGAGGATGGCAACGGCGCAATCCTCGCGCCCGGCCTCATCGATGCCCACACCCATCTCGACAAGACGACCTGGGGCATGCCCTGGCATGAGAATAACCGTGCCGCAATCCTGCGCGGGCGGATCGATTTCGAGCGCGAAAACCGCAGCCAGATCGGCATCGATCCGCACCGCCAGTCCATGCGCCACGCCATCGGTCTTGCCGCAAACGGCGGCACGCATATTCGCAGCCACGTGGATATCGATCCGACCCATGGCCTGAAGCTTGTCGAAGGCATATGGGAAACGCGCGAGAAGCTGAAAGGCATCATCGACATCGAGGTCGTTGCCTTCCCGCAGTCCGGCGTCATGGTCATGCCCGGCACGGTGGAACTGCTGGATGAGGCGCTGAAACAGGGCTGTGAAGTCCTCGGCGGCATCGATCCCTGCGGCATCGATCGCGATCCGAAAGGCCAGCTCGATATCCTCTTTGAACTCGCGGTCAGGCACGGCGTGCCGATCGACATTCATCTGCATGAGGCTGCCGATCTCGGCGCCTTCACGATGGAGCTGATTTTCGAGCGCATCCGCGCCAACGGCATGGAAGGCAAGGTCGCCATCAGCCACGCCTTTGCGCTCGGCATGAATGACTATCTCCGGGTCGGCAAGCTGATCGATGAGATCGCCCGGCTCGATGTGGCGATCCTGACGACCGGCGCGCCCTCGGCAAATGTACCGTCTATCATGCGCCTGAAGGAAGCCGGTGTGCGTGTCGGCGGCGGTTGTGACGGCATTCGCGATACCTGGGGTCCCTGGGGTCAGCCGGATATGCTCGACCGTGCCAAGATCATCGGCATGAAGAACGGCTTGCGCTCGGATATCGAGCTTGCCCATGTCCTGCATGTCGTCTCGCAGGGCGGTGCCGATGTCATGGGCCTCAAGGATTACGGCCTTGACGTTGGCTGCGCCGCCGATTTCACGCTGCTGACCGGCGAGACATTGGCCCATGCCGTTGTCGATATTGCCCCAAGACCGCTGGTCGTAAAGGGCGGACGAGTAACCGCCAGAGGCGGCAAGGCCGTGGTGGAGGCACCATGATGAGCGAACCGCTTCAGTCCCTTTCGCTCGGTGAACGTCCCTCCGGTCGCACGCTGCTCACCGCCAGTTGGGTGGTCGGCCACAAGGACGGGTCTCACCGGCTGCTGAAAAACGGCGAGGTCGTGTTCGAGAACGGCGAAATCCTTTTCGTCGGGCATGGCTTTCCCGGCGAGGTTGCTCGCCGCGTCGATTTCGGCAATGCCCTGATCAGCCCCGGCCTGATCGACCTCGATGCCCTTTCCGATCTCGACACGACCATTTTGGGCATCGACAATCACCCCGGCTGGGCGAAGGGCCGTGTCTGGCCGCGCTCCTATGTCGAGGCCGGTCCCTACGAGATGTATTCCGGGGAGGAGCTTGCCTTCCAGAAGCGTTTCGCCTTCGGCCAGCTTCTCCTCAACGGCATCACCACGGCGGCACCTATTGCCTCGCTGTTTTATCGTGAATGGGGAGAAACAGTCGCCGAATTGGAAGCCGCAGCCGATGCCGCCGGCGAACTTGGCCTGCGGGTCTATCTCAGCCCCGCCTTCCGCTCCGGCGGCATGGTGCTGGAAGAGCCGGGACGCATGGTGCCGGTCTTCGATGAGGAGCGCGGCCTTCAGGGGCTGAAGGAGGCGGTGTCGTTCATCGAGAGGCAGGCCGGAAGGCACGGCGACCTCGTGCGCGGTATGCTGGCACCTGATCGTGTCGAAACATCCACGCTCGCGCTGATGCAGAGAACCGATGCCGCCGCCCGTGATCTTGGCTGCAAGTTCCGCCTGCACATGGCGCAGGGCACCATGGAAGTGGACACGGTCCGCAAGCTGCATGGCTCGACCGCGCCGGTGTGGCTCGCCAGGGCCGGCCTCTTGAGCGACCGCCTTATCGCGCCGCACGCCACCAATGTGACGCAGGAAGATCTGGCGCTCTACGCGGAAAACGGCGTGTCGATTGTTCACTGTCCGCTGGTGTCGGCTAGAAGCGGCAGCACGTTGTCGTCCTTCTCCGCCTGCCGGCAGCTTGGAATAAACATTGCGATGGGCACCGATACGGCGCCCGCCGACATGCTGATGAACCTGCTGGTCGGTCTCATCACCTGCCGTATCAATGATGGCGCGCCCGACAGGGTCCGCTCAGCCGATCTGTTCGACGCCGCCACACTCGGCGGCGCGCGGGCACTGGGTCGCTCCGATCTCGGGCATCTTTCCAAGGGTGCCCGCGCCGATATCGCCGTCTTCGATCTCGATGACACGGTCATGGCGCCGAGCGTCGATCCGATCACGACTGTTGTCACCGGCGGTTCGGGCAAGATCACGCGTGCGGTCTTCGTCGATGGCCGTCTCTCCATGCGGGAGAGAGAGGTCGCGAATATCGATATGGCGCGCGCCCGCATTCAGGCGCAGGCGCAGTTCGATGGGCTGATTGCAAAATATCCCGAGCGAAGCTGGGCCAATCCGCCCGTTTCGGAAATCTTCCCCCCGAGCTACCCGGTGGAGGTGAACGCCAATGGATGACATGAACCAGTCGGTTATCGATGTCCGCAATCTGAAAGTCGAGTTTCCCGGCCGCCGGGGAACGGTGACGGCACTTTCGGACATCAGCCTTTCCATCCGCCCCGGTGAAATCCTGGGTGTGGTGGGGGAATCCGGTGCCGGAAAATCCATGACCGGCCTTGCGATACAGGGCCTGCTCGAAAAACCGGGCCGTATTGCCGATGGCGAAATCTGGCTCGGCTCGCGCCGCATCGACAAACTCGACGACAGGGCGATGGAAAGCATCCGCGGCCGGGAAATCGGCGCGATCTTTCAGGATCCGCTGACCTCGCTCAATCCGCTGTTCACGGTTGGTGCGCAGCTGGTGGAGACGATCCGGCAGCATCTGCCGCTCTCGAAAAAAGATGCGCAGGCGCGTGCGGTCCAGCTTTTGCGGGATGTCGGCATTCCGTCTCCGGCAGACCGCATCGATCATTATCCGCATCAATTCTCCGGCGGCATGCGCCAACGCGTCGTCATCGCACTCGCACTTGCGGCGTCGCCGAAACTGATCATCGCCGACGAACCGACGACGGCGCTTGACGTGTCGATCCAGGCGCAGATCATTTCGCTGCTGCGCAAGCTCTGCAAGGAAAAGCAGACGGCTGTGATGCTGGTCACGCATGATATGGGCGTCATCGCCGAGGCGGCTGACCGCGTTGCCGTGCTTTATGCCGGCAGGTTGATCGAGGTTGGTCCGGTCGAACAGGTTCTGCATGCGCCGAAGCACCCCTATACGCAGGGCCTGATGGCCTCCATTCCCTCGCTTGGCGCGCGGGTGGAACGGCTCAACCAGATCGACGGCGCCATGCCGCGTCTCGACGCCATCCCGCCCGGCTGCGCCTTCAATCCGCGCTGCGGATTTTCAGGGCCGCGCTGTCTTCGCGAGCGGCCGGAACTGGAAGCGGCGGGCGATGGCGCCAGCGCCTGCTGGATGAATGCAGGAGGTACAGCATGAAAACGTCCGTGGTTAAAACGCCCGCACAAAAAACGCCGGCATTGACGGTCAAGGGTCTCACCAAGACCTTCGATGTCTCTGCGCCGTGGCTCAACCGGGTCATCGAACGGAAGCCCCGGCAATTCGTGCAGGCGGTGAACGACATCGATTTTACGGTGCCGGCTGGCGGCTGTCTCAGCATCGTCGGGGAAAGCGGCTGCGGCAAATCGACGGTTGCCCGGCTGGTGACCGGGTTGTTCCGCCCAAGCGCCGGTGATTTCCGCTTCGCCAGGGGCCGCAAGGATACGCCGCTTTCGGCGCAGATGATCTTTCAGGATCCCTATGCCTCGCTTAATCCGCGCTGGCGGGTGAAGAACATCATCGCCGAGCCTATCCGTGAACTGAAACTGCGCGCGACCCGTGCAGAGACCATGGAACGTGTGGAAGAGCTGCTGCGCACCGTCGGCCTTTCGGCTTCGGACGGCGAAAAGTTTCCGCATGAATTTTCAGGCGGCCAGCGCCAGCGCATCTCGATTGCCCGCGCTCTGGCGAGCGAGCCGGAGTTTCTGGTCTGCGACGAGCCGACATCCGCGCTCGACGTTTCGGTGCAGGCGCAGGTGCTGAACCTGATGCGTCGCCTTCAGGACGAGCTGGGGCTGACCTATCTGTTCATCAGCCATGATATGAGCGTCGTTCGCCACATGTCGGATCGTATTGCGGTCATGTATCTCGGCCGCATCGTGGAGGAGGGCGATACGGAAGAGCTGTTCGCCCGCCCGCGCCACCCCTATACCCAGCTTCTGCTGCAGACCATTCCCAATATCGACGCGCCGCGCCGCGACCGGGAACTGGTTGCCGGTGAAGTCCCAAGCCCGCTCAAGCCGCCATCCGGCTGCACGTTTCATCCGCGTTGTCCGCTTGCGACGGCGCGCTGTTCGGCGGAGGTGCCGCAGGTGCGCACGCTTGCCGGCGGCACACGCGTCGCATGCCATCTGGTGGAAGAGCAGGAAGAACGGGTGGTAGCGGCACGGGAACTCGTCTGACCGGAGGGTCAGGCGAGTGCGGCGCGCAGATCGTGGGAAAGGTCGCGGATTTCGCTAAGATCGAGCTCCGCTTCGACATGTTCCAGGTGATGGGTCATCAGATGTATGGCTTTTGCCGGATCGTTGTTGGCAATCGCGTCGACGATTTCCGCATGCTCGTCCGGTCCACAATTGAAGCGGTCGGTATTGCGGTAAACGGCGGTGATGAGGGAGGAACGCGAAATGAGGTCGCGCATGGTGGTGAACAGGAAATCGGAACCCAGCGTTTCCGCAAGCAGCAGGTGGAAGCCGCCGGAAAGCTTGATGATATCCGTGGTGATGTTGTGAGCATTGGCGACGCGCTCCTTGGCCACATGGTCGCGAAGCCGCTTCAGATCGGCCTTGGTGGCGGATCTGCACAGGCGTTCGACGACACATTGCTCCACGGTGCGGCGCACGAAGAACACGTCTCGCGCCTCTTCGACCGATGGTTTCGAAACGAAGGCGCCGCGATTGGGGACGATGGTGACGAGACCGTCGCGCTCCAGCACCGAGAGCGCCTGACGGATACGCGCGCGGCTGACGTTGAAAATCGTCGCCAGCTGCTCCTCTTTGAGCTGCACGCCCGGGCGCAGCCGTCGCTCAGCGATCGACAGCCAGACTTTCTCGACAATTTGCTGCGTGGACTGGCCGTTCTGCTCGGTCATTTGTTTCGCTCTCCATTAGGGTTAGAGAAGCGTGATGCCGCCGAAAAAGTCAACTGTTTCAACAGGGTTTTGGTTGCATAATTGTCAACAATATGAAACAATATTGTATACTATAAATAGGGCGACTGTCATGGAATTCGACTTCACCACGCTTGAGCCGCAGAGCCGTTATCGGCTGCTGACGAATTTTATCGGTCCCCGGCCGATAGCGCTTGTCACGACGCGCTCGGCAGCGGGCCACAACAACGCGGCACCGATGAGCTTTTTCAATGTTTTCTCCCATGATCCGCCCATCGTCGTTCTGGGTATCCAGCCGCGTCTGAATGGCGAGGAGAAGGATACGATGGCCAATATTCGCCGCACCGGCGAGTTTGTCGTCAACATGGTCGATATGACCATCTCCGAACATATGCTCGTCTGCGGTCTCGGTTTTGACAGCGAGGTCGACGAGCTTTCCATGGCGAAGCTGACGCCTGCGCCCTGCAGCAAGATCGATGCGAGCTTTGCGGCGGAATCGCCCTGCGCCTTCGAATGCCGCGTCGAGCGTGTGATCGATTACCCGCGCCGCGCGCTGGTTCTGGGGGAGGTCGTGCATATGCATGTCCACAGGGACTGCCTCGACAGGGAGGGGCATTATGTCGATCCGGACCGATACCAGCCGATTGCGCGCCTCCATGCCGACAATTACATCACCTCGGATCGCCAGTTTGTCCTGAAGGCGCCACCGATGACCGACTTCATCAAGCCAGATGGCAAATGAGCGTCCTGAAAGGCGAGCCCGAATGCATATTCGTCTGATCAACCCGAACTCAACCGCCTCCATGACGGCGCAGGCGCTGGACAGCGCCATGCGTGTCAAACAGGCGCACACGACGATCTCAGCGACAAATCCCCTCGATACGCCCGTCAGCATTGAAGGCGGGGCCGATGAGGCGCTGGCCGTTCCCGGCATGCTGGAGGAAATCCGCAAGGGCGAGCGTCTGGGCGTAGATGCCTATGTCATTGCCTGCTTTGACGATCCCGGCCTGCATGCTGCCCGCGAAGTGGCGCGCGGACCCGTCATCGGCATCTGCCAGGCAGCCATTCAGGTGGCCATGACCATCAGCCGCCGTTTTTCCATCATCACGACGCTGCCGCGTTCCATTCCGATTATCGAAGACCTCGTCGACAATTATGGCGCTCAGCGTCACTGCCGCCGGGTCCGGGCCATCAATCTGCCGGTGCTCGGTCTCGAGGAGGATCCGCATGCCGCAGAGGCGATGCTGATCCGCGAAATCGAAGCGGCCAAAAAAGAGGATGCGGCCGAGGCCATCATCCTTGGATGCGCCGGCATGTCGGCGCTGTGCGACAGGCTGCGCGAGGCAACGGGCGTTCCGGTGATCGATGGTGTCGCGGCCGCCGTCAAGCTCGCGGAGGCATTGGTGGGCGCTGGTTACAGCACCTCAAAGGTCAATGCCTATGATTATCCGCGCATCAAGGAAACCAAACTTGTGGCCTGACTGAGTCGCGGTTTCGGGAAGACCCGAAACCGCGCATCGGGGAGAGAGTTTAGCGAACGTGCTTCAGTTGCAGGCGTGAGACGCCGGCTGCAACGTTCACGCCCGTACCGACTTCGGCGCTGATGGGCTGAAGTGCGAAGTTCTTGGCGTTACCGCCGATGAGCGCGTTGGCGCCGACACCCACGCCAACGGAAGCTCCGGCGGAAGCGCCGACATAGTCACCGCTCAGCGAACCGTCACCTATACGGCTGGCGGCGGTGTTGAGCACGATCCAGCTCATGTAGGTCTTACCCGTCACGCCGATATCGAGGCCGAGCTTGCCGATATTGCCGGTATAGCGCTCGGTCTTGCCGGAGCGCTGACGGAACTGGCAGTCCACGCTCTTGCTGGAGCCGACAACAAGGCCAACGCCGCCGGCGATTTCGCAGGACAGGGTGCCCACGCGTTCCTTCTGTGCGGTCTCTGTCGCGCGTTTGGAGTTATGTTTTGTTTCGGCGGAAGCGATTGGCGCGAGCGCAAGCGTTGCAATCGCGGTTGCAAGAACGAATTTCTTCATGGTGTATCACTCCTGTTGTTGGTCACGAGATGAATGCGTGGGGAAGACGCATTCAGGTAAGTTCGCGTTTGCTGACGGATCGCCAGATCGGCGATGATCGGCCGCGACGCGAAACATTCTGCGATGATGACCGCTCGTTCGAAGGCGGAAAGAGTTTCAACCTCACCGGTAAGGATGATGCGCCCATCCGAAGATGTGACGGATATGCAGCTGTTTTCCTGCCCATCTGCATAAGTAATCAGAGCCTGCAGCGCGGCGCACAGGCTGACTTCCTGCGGATTGAAACCCGTCGCCGTGTATGCGTCGCCTGAGAGCATCATCGTGAAACCTCCTGCCTTGAACATTTGGGATCACTTGAATGTTTTGGTGACGGCGTCTTTTGCCTTGCCAAGTTTCTCCTGTGCCTGGCCGGCAATCTTTTCAGCCTTTCCTTCCGCCTGAAGTTTCTCGTTGCCGGTTATCTTGCCGGTGGCTTCCTTGATGGTGCCCTTTGCCTGGCGGGCAATTCCGTCGATCCGGTTCTTATCCATAACGAACTCCTTCCATCGTTAGATGCTGCCGCTGTTGATAACGGCATGATGGAAAGGTAGTCCGGCGCAGGCGCCTTTAGCAGGGCATTAGCTACTAGTTGAACTGGTACAAAATGACCTATTTTCACTCGATCAGGCTTATTTTCCCTTGCGCCCGGCAAAGCCGCGCTCACGCGCCCAGATGACGGCGGCGGTGCGGCGGTTCACGCCGATCTTGCCGTAAAGCGATGCAATATGGTTTCGGATCGTGTGTTTGGAAAGGTGAAGCCTTTCGCTCATCTCCTTGTCGCTGCAACCGTCACAGATCAGCGACAGGATTTCTTCCTCGCGATCCGTCAGGTCCTTCAGCGAGGCGGACGGCGTTGCCCTGCTTGCGTTCTGCCGCAGTCCCGCCAGCCTCTCGACAACAGTGCGGCTGAACCAGGAGGTATCGGTCATCACGCTTTCGATCGCTTCGATGAGTTCGTTCTCCGACCGTCTCCTTTCGGTCACATCCTGTATCGCCCAGATGACGCATTGCTGGTCGTTGATTTCGGCGCGCTCGGCGGAAACGACGCATTCGGCGGCATCACCATCGCTCAGCTTCATGCGCATGTTTTCGTTGCGAATCGGGATATTGTCCCGCAGCCGCTTTTCCAGATCCCGGCGGGCCGAAACGTCCTCCCAGAGCCGCAATTCGCTTGCCGTCTTGCCCACCACCTCTGCTTCCGTGCGCCCGCATAATTGCAGGAAGGCGTCATTGACTTCGGTCAGCACGAAATCCTCCAGCCTCGAGACGGCGGCCGGTGCCGGTGACAGGCGAAATGACTTGAAGAACCGCTCCTCGCTCTGGCGCAGCGCATTCTGGGCTTTGCGGCGTCCATCAAGATCGGCGAAAGTGAAGAGCATGCAGGGCTCTTCGGCAACTGCGATCGTCTCGCCCGCAACGATGACCAGCCGGTCGCCGCCCTGTATCGGAATGAGCGCTTCCCGCTGGCGGATGACCCTGCCTTCATGCAGCCTCTTCAGTGCGTCTTCACCGGTATCGCAAGCGGAAAACAGTCCAAGTTCCTCGACACTGATGCCGATGATTTCCTCGCGGGTAAAGCCCGTCATTTCAAGGAATCCCTGATTGACGCGGATGAATCGCTCATCCTCCAGACGGCAGATCAGGCCGGGGGCGGGATTGGCATTAAAGGCGCTCTCAAATCGTGCCTCCGCTTCGAAGCGCGGCGTCTCGTCGCGAATGATCAGAACCAGAACATCCGGCTTGGCGCCGGCATCTTCCAGAATAAGTCCGCGAACCGTGTGCACCCAGCTTTCCGCCTCATCACCGCTTGGCAATACTTCCACCGTCACCTCGTCGAAAGTCTCGCCGGCCAAGAGCCGCTCCAGCGGATATTGTCCTTCACCGAGCAGATGATTGTTGCGATAGCGGAGCGTGAATCTGCGCCTGTAATCGACAGCGTTCTCGCCCAGGTCCGACAGGGCCTCAATGCGATGCATTTCAAGCGCCGCCCTGTTCGCCCAGGCGATCGTCCCGTCATTCTCGAGCAGGATAAGCCCGTCGCTCAGCCCGGCTATGAGGTTTTGGAGCACCAGCCTGTTGATCTTGGGAATGTTTACGCTGTCGTCCATGTCGCCCCCGGCATTCTGTTGGTTTGCGCACGTTATAACGCGCGGTTTCGGCAAGTGTTGCGTTGGGCGGTAGTGGAAGGGAAATGTGTTCGGGTCAGCAATGCGGCAGAGCCATGCTTTTCCTGCCCTCAAAAAACGCTGCGTGCCCATATTTTGAGCGGCCATTTTTACCGCTCAAAAATGCGCTTGACGTCTGCGAAAATTTCTCACCAAATGAACCAATGTAAGATTGGTTCAACAAATGGTGCGACGTGGCGGCAGGCCCTAACGACAATTCCAACTACGCTCTTGCGAAGCTGCGGTCGTATATTCAGACGCAGGATCTTGCAAAAGACGGGCGTTTGCCGACGGAACGGGCCTTTGCGGAGACTTTTAATGTCGGGCGACGGGCTGTTCGCCGTGCTCTTGAGGTTCTTGAGGCCGAAGGCCTGATCTGGCGGCGGCAGGGGGCTGGAACCTTTGTGGGTGAAAAGCCGGATGATTGGTCCGCTCAGGTCACCGAATTGGTCGCCGGCACGGATATCATGGAAATCATGGAGGTGCGTCTGCGCATCGAGCCGCAGCTGGCGCAGCTTGCGGCCATGCGGGCCAAGCCTGCCGAGGTGGAACGCATGCGCGCCCTTGTCCAGAAGACCGGCCAGAGCACGGATGCCGACGCCAAGGAATTATGGGACGGCTCGCTCCACCGGCAAATTGCCCAGAGCGCCGGCAACAAGCTCTTCCTGTCGATTTTTGACGTCGTCAACCGCATTCGCCAGGACGATGCCTGGCAGTCGATACGTGAGCTTGCCCGCCGCACCGGCACGAATGGCAGGGCCTCTTTCGAACAGCACATGGCTATCGTGGATGCCATAGCCGACCGTGATCCGGCCAGAGCCGGAGAAGCGATGCGCCAGCACCTTCTCATGCATCAGGAAAGACTGATCCGCGCCACGTCGCTCGGATTTCAGGAGGACAAGGCTGAAGAAGACAGGGCGGCCCACAGCCACGACGAAGCCGGCAACCCGCTTGCCCCGGCCTCATAGGCCGTGGGTCAGGAGCCTTCGGCCTCTTGGGGCCGGCCAATAACAAGACAAAGACAAAAACAAAGAAAACCAGACCAGAGGATGGAAAATGAAGAAAACATATATTTTGACCGCGGCCCTGATGGCCAGCGCGTTCCTGACCGCGCCCGTCATGGCCTCCGAATTGCGCATCGGTCTCAACGATGACGCGGATGTGCTTGATCCCGCGCAATCGCGCACCTTCGTCGGCCGCATCGTTTATACCGCCATGTGCGACAAGCTGGTCGACATCTCCCAGGACATGAAGATCGTTCCCCAGCTCGCCACCGAATGGGCCTGGTCCGAAGGCGGCAAGGTGCTGACGATGAAAATCCGTGACGGCGTCAAGTTCCACGACGGCGAGACGCTGGATGCGGCCGCCGTCGTCGCCACCATCGAGCGGAACATGACACTGCCGGAATCCCGCCGCAAGAGCGAGCTTTCCTCGGTCGAGAAGGTGGAGGCGACCGGCCCGCTGGAAGTCAAGTTCACGCTGAAGACGCCTGACGTTACGCTGCTAGCCCAGCTTTCCGACCGCGCCGGCATGATTGTTGCGCCGAAGGCAGCCAAGGAACTGGGTGCGAATTTCGGCTCGAAACCGGTCTGCGCCGGTCCATTCAAATTCGTCGAGCGCATTCAGCAGGATCGTATCGTGCTGGAAAAATTCGCCGACTATTGGGACAAGGACAAGATCCTTGTCGACAAGATCGTCTATCTGCCGATTCCCGATACGACAGTTAAGCTTGCTAACCTTCGCGCAGGCGACCTTGACATAGCCGAGCGCATATCGGCTTCCGATGCGGAATCCGTCAGGAACGACGCCAATCTGACCTATGCGGACGTGATCGGGCCGGGCTATATGGCCATGTATGTCAACGTCAACAATGGTGCGCGGGCGGACAACCCGCTCGGCAAGGACAAGCGCCTGCGTCAGGCATTCTCCTATGCGATCGACCGCGAGGCGATCGGCCAGATCGTTTTCGAGGGCACCTCAAAGGCCGGTAATCAGGCCTATCCCCCGACAAGCCCCTGGTTCAACCAGAACTTGGCCGTGCCGCCCCGCGATATCGACAAGGCCAGGCAGCTGATGAAGGAGGCGGGTTACGAGAAGCTGGATGTCGAGCTTCAGCACGCCAACAACACCACGCAAATACAGATGATGCAGGTGATCCAGTCCATGGTCGCGGAAGCCGGCTTCAACGTGACGCTGAAGGCGACCGAATTTGCGACGCTTCTGTCCGAACAGACGGCCGGCAATTACCAGCTCAGCCGTTCCGACTGGTCGGGACGTATCGATCCCGATGGCAACCTGCACCAGTTCGTCACCTGCAAGGGCGGCATCAATGATGTGAAATATTGCAATCCCGAGGTCGACAAGCTGTTGAACGAGGCCCGCGCCTCGACCGAAGACGCCGTCCGCAAGGAAAAATACGATGCCGCTGGCGTCATCCTGAATGACGACATGCCGATCATCTATCTCGGCCATCAGCCCTATGCCTATGCCATCTCCAAGAAGGTGAAAGGCTGGGCGCCATCGCCGGATGGCATGATCCGCCTTCTCGGCGTCAGCAAGGACTGACAGCTTCGAACAGGTCGCACGGCTTGCCGTGCGGCCCCCATGACCGGACCCAAACGGGGGCAATGCCATGCCTGTTTATATCGGCAAGCGACTGCTGGTCGCGATCCCGACACTTCTGATCATCTCCATCTTCGTTTTCTCGCTACAGAAACTCCTGCCGGGCGATCCGGTCCTTGCCATGGCGGGTGAGGAACGCGATCCCGCGACAATCGAATTCCTGCGCGAGAAATATCGCCTGAACGATCCGGTTCCGCTGCAATATCTCAACTGGCTGGGCGGCGTGGTGACCGGCGATTTCGGCATTTCCCTGCGCACCAACCAGCCGGTGCTGGAACTGATCGGCCAGAAGCTGCCGGTCACCATTCAGCTGGCTGTCATGGCGATGTTTTTTGCCATGGTCATCGGCATTCCCATTGGCATTCTGGCCGCCGTCAAGAAGAACACGTGGATCGATTATACGGCCAATATCGTGGCGCTTTCTGGCCTGTCGATCCCGAATTTCTGGCTCGGCATCATGCTGATCCTGCTGGTGTCAGTCAAACTCGGCTGGCTGCCGGCATCCGGTTATGAATCGATCTTCGTCGATCCCGTCCGCTCCATCGAAACCATGATCATGCCCGCCTTCGTGCTGGGCAATGCGCTTGCGGCGACGCTGATGCGGCATACGCGCTCGGCTATGGTGGCGGTCTTGAGTTCCGATTATATCCGCACCGCCCGCGCCAAGGGGCTCTCGCCGCGCGAGATCATCCTGTCGCACAGTTTCCGCAATGCGCTTCTGCCCGTCATCACGCTGCTGGCGCTGCTCTTCGGCGAATTGCTGGCCGGGGCGGTTCTGACCGAGCAGATATTCACCATTCCCGGCTTCGGCAAGATGACCGTCGATGCCGTGTTCACCCGCGACTATGCCGTCGTGCAGGGCATCGTGCTCTGCACCGCCGTCGGCTTCATTCTCATGAACCTTCTGGCCGACATCGCCTATGTCCTGCTCAACCCCCGCCTCAGGGCGACGATCTGAGGCTGATATCATGACCGTTCTCGATCAAAACCTCTCCGTACCGGTAACGCGGCAGGAGAGCCGCGCCTGGAAGAAGATGAAGCGCAACAAATCCGCGCTTGTCGGCATGGTTATCGTGCTGTTTTTCGCCGTCCTTGCCATAGCCGCACCGATCCTGCCGATTGCCGATCCGGTTGCGACCAGCTGGTCGGCCATCCGTAAGGCGCCTTCGGCGGCCCACTGGCTCGGCACCGACGATCTCGGTCGCGATATTCTTTCGCGCATGATCTATGGTGCACGCGCTTCGCTGATGGCCGGCGTCGTCTCGGTGATGATCGCCGTCGTCATCGGCGTGCCCTTCGGCCTCATATCAGGTTATTTCGGCGGCTGGGTGGATATGGTCATATCCCGTATCACCGAAGCGCTGCTGGCCATGCCCTTCCTCATCATGGCGATTGCGCTCGCAGCCTTCCTCGGGCCGAGCCTCACCAATGCCATGATCGCGATTGGCCTTTCCGCCATGCCGATTTTCGTGCGATTGACCCGTGGGCAGGTGCTGGCGGTCAAGATGGAGGATTATGTCGAGGGTGCAAGGTCGATCGGCCTCAACCACGTCGACATCATGACGCGTTACATCCTGCCGAATGTCTTTGCCCCCATCATCGTCCAGGCGACGCTGACGGTCGCCACCGCCATCATTGCGGAGGCGAGCCTTTCCTTCCTCGGCCTTGGCCAGCAGGCGCCCGCACCCTCGTGGGGTTCGATGCTGAACACGGCAAAGAATTTCCTGAGCCAGGCGCCATGGATGACGATGTGGCCCGGCATCGCCATCTTCCTCGTCGTCATCGGTTTCAATCTTCTGGGCGATGGCCTGCGTGATGCGCTCGATCCGCGCGAAGCATGATTTTTATAAGGAATTGACTGAATGACCGAATTCACCACACGCCCCGAGATCCTCGGCACATTCGGCGTCGTTACCTCGACGCACTGGATCGCATCGGCCGTGGGCATGGCGATCCTCGAAAAGGGAGGGAACGCCTTCGACGCCGCCGTCGCCACCGGTTTCGTTCTGCAGATCGTGGAACCGCATCTCTGCGGCCCGGGCGGCGACATGCCCGCCGTGTTCTATTCGAAGAAGACGGACAAGGTCGAGGTCATCTGTGCACAGGGCCCGGCCCCGAGCGGGGCGACGATTGACCATTATACCTCGGAAGGGCTGAAGCTGATCCCCGGTGACGGGCTGCTCGCCACCGTCATTCCCGGCGCCTTCGACGGCTGGATGCTGATGCTGCGCGACTATGGCACGATGAGCGTGCGCGAGGTGCTGGAACCCGCCATCTATTATGCCGAACATGGGCACCCGACGCTGCCGCGCGTCTCCGCCACCATCAACGGACTGGCGGAATTTTTCGAGAAGGAATGGCCGACATCCCATGAGACCTGGCTGCCGGGTGGTGCCGCACCCGAGCCGCACGCGAATTTCAGGAACCCGGTTCTCGCCGCAACCTATCAGCGGATCGTCTCCGAGGCGGAAGCGCGCTCCGGCCGCGAAAACCAGATCGAGGCGGCACGTGATGCCTTTTACCGGGGTTTCGTTGCGGAAGCCATCGACAGTTACGTCAGGACCGCGGAGGTGATGGATGCCAGCGGCGCGAAACACAAGGGCGTGCTGACGGCGCAGGACATGGCGGAATGGCGCGCGACCGTGGAAGCGCCGCAGACGTTCGACTATCACGACTGGACGATTGCCAAGACGCCCGCTTGGGGGCAGGGGCCGGTTCTGCTGCAATCGCTCGCCCTGCTGAAGGGTTTCGACATTGCGGCGATGGACCCGTCCGGTCCCGATTTCATCCACACCGTCGTCGAAGCCATGAAGCTCGCCTTCGCCGACCGGGAGGTCTATTACGGCGATCCGGAATTCGGCCAGATTCCGACGGAATATCTTCTTTCCGAGGGCTATAATGCCGGGCGTCGCAAATTGATCGGCAGCGAGGCATCGCTCGAGCTGCACCCCGGCACGGTGCCGGGCTATGAAAAACAGGTGGATGCCACCATGGCGATGCTGGCCGAGATGAGCGGCACCGGGGCCGTCTACGAGCCGACCATGTCGCATCTGACGGAAAAGCGCGGTGATACGGTGCATATCGATGTCATCGACCGCTGGGGCAACATGGTTTCCACCACACCGTCGGGCGGCTGGCTGCAATCCTCGCCCATCGTTCCGGGCCTCGGCTTCGCGCTCAATTCCCGCGCCCAGATGTTCTGGCTGAAGGAGGGCCTGCCGACCTCGCTCGCGCCGGGCAAACGCCCGCGCACCACGCTGACGCCATCGCTTGCGCTGCATCAGGGGCGTCCATCCATGGTCTTCGGCACGCCGGGCGGCGACCAGCAGGACCAATGGCAGCTGCCTTTCTTCCTGCGTTATGCCCATCACGGCAAGAACCTGCAGGCGGCCATCGACATGCCTTTGTTCCACACCTCGCATTTTCCCGGTTCGTTTTATCCGCGTACCAGCTCGCCGGGCGAGATCATGGTGGAAGCTACGGTGGGGGATGCAACGCTTGAGGCGCTTCGCCGCCGTGGCCACCGCGTCACGGTTGCCGATGCCTGGTCGGTCGGGCGGCTTACCGCTGCGCGCCGCGATGCCGACGGTCTGCTGCGCGCCGCCGCGACACCGCGATTGATGCAGGCCTATGCCGTGGGGAGATGACATCATGACACCAGCACCTGTCCTGTCCGTTCGCAACCTGACCACGTCCTTTCTTGTCGATGGCGCGTGGAAAAGCGTTGTGCGCAATGTCTCCTTCGATGTCGCGCCGGGTGAAACCGTCGCCATTGTCGGTGAGTCCGGTTCCGGTAAATCCGTCACGTCCCTGTCGCTGATGCGCCTCCTTGCCCCGGCTTCCAGCCGTATCGAAGGTGAGGTTCTGCTGAACGGGCGCAATCTTCTTGCACTCTCCGAAAGGGAGATGCGCGGCGTGCGCGGCAATGACGTTTCGATGATCTTTCAGGAGCCGATGACGTCGCTCAATCCGATTTTCACAATCGGTCGCCAGATCTCCGAAGTGCTTATCAGGCACAAGGGGCTTTCGAAGCAGCAGGCAAGGGCGGAGACAATCCGACTGCTGGAAAAGGTCCGTATTCCCAATGCCGGCAGTCGTTTCGGCGAATATCCGCACCAGTTTTCCGGCGGCATGCGCCAGCGTGTGATGATCGCCATGGCGCTCGCCTCCCGGCCGAAACTGCTGATTGCCGACGAACCGACGACGGCGCTCGACGTCACCATTCAGGGCCAGATCCTCGACCTGATCAAGCTGCTACAGGAAGAGGAGGGCATGTCGGTCCTGTTCATCACCCATGATATGGGCGTGGTGGCCGAGATCGCCGACCGCACCATCGTCATGTACCGGGGCGACGAGGTCGAGACGGGGCCGACGGAGGATATATTCGAGCGCGGCAAGCACCCCTATACGCGTGCGTTGCTTTCGGCGGTGCCGAGGCTCGGCTCGATGAAGGATCGGCAATGGCCGACGCGTTTTCCGGTTCTCGACATCAGGACCGGCCTGTCGACAGAACCGGTGCAGGTGGCTGAAACGGTGGCGAGCGGACAGACGCCGGTTCTGGCGGTCAAGAACCTCGTGACGCGTTTTCCCATCCGTTCCGGGCTGCTGGCGCGCCAGACGGGCGCGGTTCATGCGGTCGAAAACGTTTCTTTCGATCTCTTTCAGGGCGAGACTTTGTCGCTCGTCGGTGAATCGGGCTGCGGGAAATCCACCACCGGGCGCTCTATCATGCGTCTTGTGGAACCGTCGTCCGGCGACGTGTCGCTCGACGGTTATGATGTGATGCGGCTCGATACGGTGGGGCTGCGCAATATGCGCAAGTCCGTGCAGATGATCTTTCAGGACCCGTTCTCGTCGCTTAATCCGCGCATGACGGTGGGGACCGCGATTTCCGAACCCTTCATCAAGCACAAATTGGGCACCACGAAACAGGCAAAGGAAAAGACGGCCGATCTCCTCCAAAAGGTTGGTCTCACTGCCGATATGGCCAGCCGTTATCCGCATGAATTCTCAGGCGGTCAGCGCCAGCGCATCGCCATTGCCCGTGCGCTCGCGCTTGATCCGAAGGTCATCGTCGCCGATGAAAGCGTCTCGGCGCTCGATGTCTCGATCAAGGCGCAGGTCTGCAACCTGCTACTCGACCTGCAACAGAGCCTCAACCTTGCCTTCCTGTTCATCTCCCACGATATGGCGGTCGTTGAACGTGTCAGCCACCGCATCGCGGTGATGTATCTCGGCGAGATCGTCGAAATCGGCCCGCGCGCGGCCGTCTTCGACAATCCCCAACATGCCTATACGAAGAAACTCATGGCGGCGGTGCCGGTGCCCGATCCGGCGCGGCGCGGGATAAGGCGCGGCATATCGAATGACGAATTGAAAAGCCCGATCCGGCCAATGGGTTATGAGGTACCGCAGCGCAGCTACAGGACGGTTTCCCCGGGCCATTTTGTTCAGGTGGCGTGAGGCGACCCTTCTACTTCTGAACCGTGCTTAACGCCCGTTGTGAAAAGTGGTTCCGGCGCCGGCGGGAAATAAAATGTTCGCTTCCGCGTCTGTCATATTCTAATTTGCCCGACAAATAAGCTGCCTACCGGGAATATTATTACTGTGACCAATTTTTCGCCGTTCGCTCAGCGAAGCCTTCTCATGCTCGCTGTTGGTGTCGCAATCCTGACCGGAATGGTCGCCATGTCGTTATGGCTGGTGCAGGTGAACAACCGGTACTCCCAGGAAACAGCCGAACTGCGCCGCGTGCGCGCGGCCATCCTCGATGTGCTGACCTCGATGCAGGACATCGAGACCGGTCAGAGAGGTTATCTGCTCACCAACAATGTCGAGTATCTGGGGCCATATGAGGAGGCTTTGGGCCGCCTGCCGGAACGGCGCTCCAGGCTTCTCGATCTGCTGAAGGATCGCGATCAGTACCGGCAGCCTCTGTCAGATATGGCAGGCGCAATCGACAACAAGCTGGCCGAAACCCGCGAAACCATCGATTTGCAAAAGGCAGGGCGCATCACCGAGGCGGTCGAAATCGTCCGTGAGAATGACGGCAAGCGTTTCATGAATGAAATCAGAACGGTGCTGTCGAAGCTGCAATCGGACACGGACGATCGGTTGCGCGTCATCGTCGGCGATCAACTCGAGGCCGCCAACAGGCTGCAATTGGTGACGATCGGCGGCGCCTTTGCCATCATGATCGTCGTCGGCGGTTCGATCCTGCTGGTCTTTACCTATATCCGTGCCCTGAACCGCTCCCGGGAAGATGTGGACGAGCTCAATCGCCATCTTGAGGAACGTGTGGAAGAAAGAACGCGCGACCTTCGCCGCGCCAATCAGGAAATCCAGCGCTTCGCCTATATCGTCACACATGATCTGCGGGCGCCGCTCGTTAATATCATGGGGTTTCTCGCCGAATTCGATACGTCGCTGAAGCCGGTCTCGGCCTATGTTCTCGCCGATGGCAAGACGCCGCCGGAAGACGTCATCCGCGAAGCGCGGCTGGCTGTCGAGGAGGATATTCCCGAGGCAATCGGCTTTATCCGCTCCTCGACCCGTAAAATGGACCAGCTGATCAATGCGATCCTGAAAATCTCGCGTGATGGCCAGCGAAAGCTGCAACCGGAAAAGGTCGATATAGAAACATTGCTGTCGTCGCTTTCCGAGACGGTTCGTCACCAGGTCACTGCCAATGGCGGCGAGATCAATGTCGATAGCTCAAAATTGACTGTCTATACGGATCGTATCTCCCTCGACCAGATCCTTGGCAATCTCTTCGACAATGCGGTGAAATACCAGATGCCGGGACGCCCGCTCAAATTGACCGCACGCGCCTATCCGGCCGGCCGCGGCGCCATTTCCATCGCGGTCAGCGACAATGGCCGCGGCATTGGCGAGCAGGATCTGGAGCGCATATTCGAGCTCTTCCGCCGCGCCGGCAATCAGGATCAGCCCGGGGAAGGAATTGGCCTTGCTCATGTTCGTTCGCTAATCAGAAATTTAGGAGGTGACATTAGGGTGGAGTCCGAGCTTGGAAAGGGAAGCACATTCACGCTGCTCCTGCCGAGCGACCTCAGAAAAGTGACGAAAGAAGGCGAACAATGAAGGCAACCGGTCAAGAGGTAACGATCGTGATGATCGAGGATGACGAGGGTCATGCTCGTCTGATCGAAAAAAACGTGCGTCGTGCGGGTGTGAACAACGAGATCGTGCCCTTTACGCTGGGTGCGAAGGCGCTTGATTTCATCCTTGGCGAAAGCCGGGATGGCCTTGTCAGCAAGGATCGTTATCTTCTCGTCCTGCTCGATCTCAATCTTCCCGATATGTCGGGTATCCGCATTCTCGAGCAGATCAAAAGCAACGAACATACACGCCGTTTGCCGGTCGTCGTGCTGACGACGACGGATGACGAAACCGAAATCCAGAAATGTTATGACCTTGGCGCAAATGTCTATATAACGAAGCCGGTCGACTACGAAGGTTTCGCCAACGCGATCAAGAACCTCGGCCTGTTTTTCTCTGTGATTCAGATACCTTGAAGGCATGATGGATTTGCGCGTTTTGTATGTTGATGATGATCCAGCGCTGGCGCGGCTTTCCAGCCGTGTCCTTGGTCGTCATGGAATGGAGGTGGTGCATGCCGCCTCCGTCGCCTCGGGGCTCGAGCTATTTCAAAACGAGCAATTCGATGTGGTCGTCCTCGATCACTATTTTCAGATGTCGACGGGAATGGAGTTTCTGGCGGCGATCCAGTCGTTACCGGGGCGCATTCCCGTGCTTTACGTTACGGGATCGAACGAAGCCCAGATTGCGATCGATGCCCTCAAGGCGGGGGCTGCCGACTTCGTCATAAAGAATGTCGGTGACGACTTTTTCCCGCTATTGCGCACCGCCATCAATCAGGCCCTGGAAAACCATCGCCTGCGCCAGACCAAGGAGGAATCCGACCGGTTGCTGGTAAAGGCGAAGGAACACGCGGAAATGATGGTCAAGGAGATGAACCATCGGGTCGCCAACAGCCTTTCGCTGGTCTCTGCGATGATCAGGCTGCAGATCAACACCGTGAAATCGCCGGAAGCCGAGGTCGCCCTGCTGGAAACCCAAAGCAGGATTTCCGCGATCGCCGGCGTGCATCGCAGCCTCTACAATACCGATAATGTCGGCCTGGTGTCGCTCAATTCCTACCTGACGTCGATCATCAGCGACCTGTTTCAGGCCGTTCCCGGTTCGTCCTCCGTCACGGTGGAAACATCGCTTTGCGACGTCAGTCTGAAAGCGGATCACGCGGTGGCACTCGGCGTCATCATCACCGAGCTTCTGACCAATGCGCTGAAATATGCCTATCCCGATCAGTCCGGCACGGTTCGCGTCCGGCTTTCGGAAGAGGACCAGCAATTTGCTCTCGTTGTTGAAGACGACGGTATCGGCTCGAAGCCCGAGGCAACACCCCGCGGAACGGGCCTCGGTACAAAGCTGATCATGGCGATGGCCCAGAATATTGGCGCGCGTGTCGAACAGACGCATACGCACCCGGAGCTGGGCAAGGGCACGCGTTACGTGATGACGTGGAATGAAAAGCAGTAAGCAGGGCGTGCATGTCTGCTCCTGAATGATCTGGCCTGCTCAGGGCCGTTCCACACCTTCAGCCATAATCGTTGCCACAGCGGATTTCTCTGTTTTCGTGTTCAGGGCTTTCAGCTATTCGCTGCGAAAACTCGCCCAAAATGGCCATAATTGCGGCTCCACTGCCACGAAAACACCTCGTTTCATTCACCTGCAGTTCACGGGCAATGGCGCTAAATCACCCCATCCCACAAGGAGGGAAATGAGATGCGCAAGATGATTTTAAGCGCTGGAATAATTCTTAGCGCTTTGTTCGGCAGCGGCGCGAACGCCATGCCCATCGGTCAACCGTCCGCACCCGCGACATCGAATGTTCAAACCGTCGACTATGCCTGTGGACGCGGTTTTCATCTGTCGCCGCGTGGATATTGCCGGCCAAACGGACCGCCACGCTATGAACGCGGCTGGGACCGGCGTGATCGCTGGGAGGGCCGCCGCGAGTGGCGCGAGCGTCAGGCACGCAGAGAATGGCGTGAGCGGCGAGACTGGCGGGAACACCGCGAATGGCGAGACCGCCGCGACTATTATCGCTGGTAATCATATCAGGCCCTCTCTTAACCGGGAGGGCCTTTCTTTTATGTCCCCTCTCGCAGCGGACTGACCCAATCCCCGTCTTTGCATGATGACCCTTTGTCCGAGGTCGAATTGATTCGGCCTGAGGAAACCTGCGCCGCAGTTGCGGGTTAACCCATGTGGCTGTCATTCAAAGGAGGAAAACATGAACATCACCAGACGCACAATTCTCGCAGGCGGCGCTGTGGCCGCTGCCGCAACGATTTTTCCCAGGCCGCATGTCGCGCGTGCCGCCCTGCCATTGAAACAGCCGCCCCTTCCGTTTGCGGAGGGAGATCTGGCGCCCGTTATTTCGGCAAAAACGGTCGGCCTCCATTACGGAAAACATCACAAGGGCTATTACGACAAGCTGAATACGCTGGCAGCCAATACCCGCTATGCCGACATGGAGCTTGTCGATATCGTCAAGGAGGCGGCCAGGTCCAAAGAGGCGGCGGATGTCAAGATTTTCAACAATGCCGCGCAGGCCTGGAACCACGTCGCCTATTGGGATCAGTTCGTTCCGGGTGGGACGAACCGACCCACGGGCGATCTCGCTACCCGTGTGAACGAGAGCTTTGGCGATTATGAAGGGTTTATCAAACGCGCAGTCGATGTTTCCGACACCGTGTTCGGGACAGGCTGGGTCTGGTTGACGCGCGACGACGCCGATAAACTCGCACTCATTGGTTACGAGGACGGCAATAACCCGGTCGCGGTCGGTCGACCGGCTTATCTCGGCATCGATATATGGGAGCATGCCTATTACCTCGATTATGAGAACCGCAAGCCCGAGCATATCCGCGCCGTGCTCGACAGGCTGGTCAACTGGCGGGTCGTCGAAGAACGCATGAGCGCTTAAGACGTCACGTCCTCTTGTTTCCCGCAGCAAGGCCAACGGGTTGCCCTCAGGTTCATTTGAGCTACTATGCCCGGCATGGCGGGGAGGCCATGTTTACAGGAGGGTTCATGAATTACCGGTCTTCGAAACGGCGCATGCTGTTGAAACTTGCCGCCACGGCGGTTTCTTTTGGCATGCTGGGAATGACGGCAAGCGCACAGGGCTTTCCCGATCGAACCATTACGCTGGTCGTTCCTTTCGCGGCAGGCGGCTCCACCGATGTGGTGGCGCGGGTCATCGCGCAGAAGATGGGCGATGAGCTCGGCCATCAGATCGTTGTTGAAAATGTCGCCGGCGCGGGCGGCAATCTCGGTGCAGACCGGGTCGCCCGGGCCGAGCCCGATGGTTATACCATCCTGATGGGCACGGTTGCCACCCATGCGCTCAACCCGCTCATTCTCAAGACGAAACCTTACGATCCGCAAAAGGATTTCGCGCCGGTCTCGCTGCTGGTGGTGGTGCCGAATGTGCTGGTGGTCAATCCGAAGCTGAACGTCAACAGCGTCGCGGAACTGATCGCGCTTCTGAAGGCTGAACCGGATAAATATGCCTATGCCTCTTCCGGCAACGGCACGCCGCTGCATCTTTCCGGCGAATTGTTCAAGAGCATGGCTGGTGTCAGCATGCAGCATGTTCCCTATAAGGGAGCAGGCCCGGCGCTCAACGATCTGCTCGGCAACCAGATTTCGATCATGTTCGACAATCTGCCGTCGTCATCCGGCCACATCAAGTCCGGCACATTGAAGGCGCTTGGTGTCACCACCGCCGAGCGGGCTTCATCCTTCCCGGATCTACCGACCATTGCCGAGACCGTGCCGGGTTATGAAACCTACACATGGAACGCACTCTTTGCGCCTGCCGGCACGCCGGCCGAGGTGGTCGACACGCTGAATGCCGCCGCCAAAAAGGCGCTTGCCGATCCGGCTGTCGCCGCACGCATGGCGGAGTTCAGCGCCAGGATCGTCGCTTCGTCGCCCGAGGAGCTGAAAAACCACGTCGCGGCCGAAATCGCCAAGTGGGAACCCGTCGTCAAGAATGCCAATGTGCAGATGGACTGATCGGGAGCGATCGGCAGGGTCCTGTTCTCTTGTCGCGTAGCCCACCCGGGATGCGCGACATAAGCTATTGATTGCAGAAAACCGTGGCCGACGCCATCACTGGCATCGGCCACGGTTGTATTTAGCCCTGGCCGATGTGTCGTTTCCGCATCACTTGCCATAAGGTTGCAAAATCCTGCTTGGCAAAAACGAGCGGCTCCGCTACAAAAAACATCACCGCGTCAGATCGAACAAAGGGAGGCGTTGCATGACACCAGCATTCACCGAAATCCTCCCGCAGGGAATGACCCGACACTAGGTCATATCCATTCGCGGCCCGCCCCGCGCAAGCGCCATGCGGTTCTGTTTCCCTTCATAGCCCGATTGATCTGACGGGATCATATCGTTTCCCGCCCGGGCTGTGCCATCCAACTTCCGTTTTTGAGGACCGGTTGCCGACCCTTTGGCGCCGTGCTGGTTAAAATGTCTCGCAAGAAGCTCGATTTCCGCGCCGATGCCTATCGCCATGTGCTCGGCTTTGTTTTTCATCATTGGAGCCACCGAAAGGCGCTGGTGGGTTTCATCATCGTGCTGGTCGTCGCCAGCACATTGGCCGAAGTCATGGTGCCGGTTTTCTCCGGCCAGATCGTTGATGCCATTGCCGGCGGCAACGGGGCTGACAAGGCTTTGCGCGCCTTCGTCATCGTGGTGGCGCTGGGCCTCACCAGCGTGGCGCTGCGCTGGTTCATCTTCAACGGCATCATCAGGCTCACCCTGAAAATCATGGCTGATGTCACCAATAATGGCTTCCACAGGGTGCAGCGTTTCTCCACGGACTGGCATGCCAACAGCTTTGCCGGTTCCACGGTCCGCAAGATCACACGCGGCATGTGGGCGCTGGATTCCCTCAATGACCTGCTGCTCATCGCGCTGCTGCCGTCCATCACCATGCTGCTGGGCGCCACCATCGTGCTGGGCAGCTACTGGCCGGTCATGGGCCTCATCGTCGGTGCCGGTTCGCTGATCTATATCGGCGTCACCGTGTTGCTTTCCATGGGCTTCGTCTCTCCGGCGGCAAGGCTTGCCAATGCCTGGGACACCAAGCTCGGCGGCGCGCTGGCGGATGCCGTCAGCTGCAATTCGGTGGTCAAAGCCTTCGGTGCCGAAAACCGTGAGGAAACCCGGCTGGGCCATGTACTGGCCAAATGGGATAGCCGCACGCGCCGGACATGGCGTCGCGGCACGCTGAGCGGCACCATTCAGGGCTTCATGATGGTCTCCATGCAGGCCGGCATTCTGGGCACGGGCCTTGTCATGTGGCAAAAGGGGCTGGCCACGCCGGGCGATATCACCTTCGTGCTGGCCATGTTCTTCGTGTTGCAGGGATATCTGCGCAATGTCGGTCAGGATATCCGCAACCTGCAACGCGCCGTCAACGACATGGAAGAGCTGGTGCTGCTCGACAAGATGGCGCTTGGCGTCGAAGACAGGCCGGAGGCCAGGCGCATCAATATTGGCAAGGGCGAGATCGTCTTCGATAACGTCACTTTTCAATATGGTGCGCATCCCACCCCGCTTTATGAGGACTTCTCGGTCACCATCAAGCCGGGTGAGCGTGTGGGGCTGGTCGGCCATTCCGGCTCGGGCAAGACAACCTTCGTCAAGCTCATCCAGCGGCTTTACGACATCAAGTCGGGCGCGATCCGCATCGACGGCCAGAATATCGCCGGCGTCACGCAATCGAGCCTGCGTGGCCAGATCGCCATCGTGCAGCAGGAGCCCATCCTGTTCCACCGCACGCTGGCGGAAAACATCGCCTATGGCCGGCCAAACGCCTCGCGACGCGAAATCGAGCAGGCGGCGAAACAGGCGAGCGCCCATGATTTCATCATGTCCCTGCCCAAGGGTTATGAGACCATGGTGGGCGAACGCGGCGTCAAGCTCTCGGGCGGGGAACGCCAGCGCGTCGCCATCGCCCGCGCATTCCTTGCGGATGCGCCGGTGCTGATCCTTGACGAGGCAACCTCAAGCCTCGACAGCGAAAGCGAAGTGCAGATCCAGCAGGCCATGGAACGCCTGATGGAAGGCCGCACCACGCTCGTCATCGCCCACCGCCTCTCCACGGTCAGGGCGCTGGACCGGCTGCTGGTCTTCGACAAGGGCAATATCGTCGAAGAGGGCGACCACCAGGCGCTGATCCGGCTGAATGACGGCATCTATCGCCGGCTGTTCGAGCGGCAGGCGCTGGAGCTGACGAAGGGGCTGGTGGCTTGAGAAACGCTATGCCGGAAGGGTTGAGGATCGCTTGCCTGTGGTATCGATCTTGCCGGCATTGGGCTGCTCTTCTCGGCGGTGACATCGTGTTGGCTCGTCTGTGCATCAGATCAGCCAGCCTGTGTCTCGCGACGCGTCCCAGGGATGGGGAAGGTCAAACGATGAGGTGGATCGCCGCCTATTCGTCGATCGGACCTCGCAACGGCTTGGCCTTCCTCGCTTTTTGCGGTAACCAAACTGAATGATAAAAGCATCGAGTATCACCTGCATCTAGCTCCCGCCGCAGCGCGAGGAGCATCGGACGAGAAGCCGGTCGGCTTCGCGTTCGGCGGCTGCTTGCCTGAAGGCAAGCGAAAGCGAACACATGCAGTGAGATTACCTCAATGGAAAATTATTTCGAAAGCCCGTTCCGGGGCATCACGCTTGATAAGCAGGTAAAGAACCCGAACCTCGTGGTCGGGAAATACAGCTATTATTCAGGCTATTATCATGGCCACAGCTTCGAGGATTGCGCCCGTTATCTGCTACCTGATGACGGTGCGGATAAGCTGATAATCGGCAGCTTCTGCTCGATTGGTTCGGGTGCCGCCTTCATCATGGCGGGCAATCAGGGTCATCGCAACGAGTGGATCAGCACCTTCCCGTTCTTCTTCATGCCCGAAGTGCCGGAATTTGAGAATGCTGAGAACGGCTATCTGCCAGCCGGCGATACCGTCATCGGCAATGATGTCTGGATAGGTTCGGAAGCGATCATCATGCCCGGCATCAAGATCGGTGATGGCGCTGTCATCGGAACACGAGCGCTGGTGACGAAGGATGTCGAACCTTACGCCATCGTCGGCGGCAACCCCGCCAGAACCATCCGCAAGCGGTTTGATGACGATAGTGTCGGTCTTCTGTTGGAGATGAAATGGTGGGAGTGGCCGGCAGAAAAGCTCAAAGCCGCAATGCCGCTAATGACCAGTAGCAATGTCGCAGAGCTTCATCGCTTCTGGCAATCGGACATTCTGTAAAGCTGAAGCTGCTGGCCCGTCTGATCAGGGCGGGCCAGCATCCCGTGCCCGTGGATTTTAATTATCCACCCCCCAAAGTTCCGGGTTCCGTTTGAAGTATTCCGCCAGCATTTCGGTAAGCACCCGCACTTTGCGGGTGGGATGTTGGCTCGGCGGGCGCACGACATAGGTCGCCCCCGGAGGGACCGGATAACGTGTCATGATCGGAACCAGTTCGCCGGAGGACACATAGGCATGCGTGATGCAATCGGGCAGCCAGGCTATGCCGAGACCTGCTGCCGCCGCCGCGGCAAGCGCCGTGGCGCTGTCGGCCTTGAACCTGCCCTGTGGCTGCACCGTGACGATCCTGTCGCCATCCATGAACTGCCAGGGTTCCGTTCCCTGCATGAGGGCCTGATGGTTAGCGATTTGCTCTACCGTCTCAGGGGAACCATGGGCTTCGATATAAGCCGGGCTGGCGACAAGCTTTCCGTTGATCGGCCCGACGCGCTTCGCGATCAGATTTGAATCCTGGAGGTAGGCGCTCCTAATCGCGCAATCAAAACCTTCTGCGATGAGATCGACGAAACGATCGCTGTAAGAGGTATGGATGTGAAGCTGCGGGTGCTGGCGCGCCATTTCTGCAAGCACGGGGGCGAAATGGCTCGGGCCGAAAGTCAGCGGCATTGAAACCCTCAAACGGCCGCGCAATTCACCAGTGGGGAGGATCGTTTCCCTGGCCGTATCTATCTCGGCGCTTGCCCGGGCCGCGTGTTCCCTGAAGGTGATACCCGCCTCCGTAAGTGCGGCGCCACGGGTCGTTCGCGCAAGCAGCTGAACGCCAAGGTCCGCTTCAACCCGCAGCAACCGCCGACTGACGATTGATTTGGAGACGCCGAGCCGGCGCGCAGCGGCCGAGACGCCCCCGGCATCGGCCACGGCGACGAATGTCCGGAGATCTTCGATGTCCATTCTGGCGTTCCTCATTTCGCGACGCAGCTCGCCAGATTATGGCACTATCGCACCATTAAAAGGAACAGCAAATTGCTTCCAGGCAACGTCGCCCGCTGACGCATGTCTCTCTTGAACCCATCGCCGCGCATGGCGGCAGAGAAAGGAAGTCTTGATGACCCTTCGTAACGGCCTCGATTCTCTTCTTCGTCCCGAAGATTCGGTCCTCGTTCTGATCGACCATCAGCCCTACCAACTAGCAAATCTCAACAGCCACGATCCGCAAGCTGTGGTCAACAACACGACCGCGCTGGCGAAGCTGGCCAAAGCTTTCAATGTTCCGACCATTCTCACCAGCGTGATCGCGGCACGCGGTGGACTTCTATTCAAGCAGATCACCGACGTATTTCCGGGCCAGGAAGTTATCGATCGCACCTGGGTGAACACCTGGCAGGACGAGAATGTGGTGAATATCGTCAAGGCTACCGGCCGCAAGCAACTGATCATCGCCGGCCTTTGGACCGAAGTTTGCGTCGCAATGCCCGTGATCCAGGCCGCAGGCGAGGGCTGGGACGTAACGGTCATCACCGACGCGTCGGGCGGGATTTCGAAGGAGTCTCACGAAGTTGCCGTCCAGCGGATGATCTCTGCCGGCGCGAACGTCATGACCGTTATGGCGCTGGCTGGCGAATGGCAACGCGATTGGGCGCGCACCGAGCATGTCGAAGAGCTGACCGAGATTCTCATCCAGCACTTCGCCGGCAGCGGCATCGCCTATCTTTGGGAACAGCAGCTTCTCAACACGCCGGTCGCTGGTTGATCCCAGCTGGCATTGTGAAATTTCGGTGAGGGGCGGAACGATCGTTTGCCGGCCTTCACCACATGGCCGTCGGCTCCATCTGCACAGGTCTTGATGCTAGCTCCTGTCCAGACCGGCAATTACTCTTCAAAGCCGCTCTGCGCTTCCGAGATCGTCTTGCAGGTCCCGCCATCCTTCTCGCCAACCATGCGCTTATCACGAATGACTGAACGTTTGGCGATGTCGATCTCCCACGCCACCGAGCCTTCATTCAGGCTCGCTTTACCACCGGCAAAGGTGCCTTTCTCCATTCTCTGGCTTCCAGAAGCCGGGACATAAACTCCAAATGTCCCGGCGGCTTCGTCGAGAACGAAATTGAACACCTGTGGTGTTCCCTTTGAACTTGCGAACTCGCAGCTAAGGTATGTTGGCGCGGCAAGGGCGCCTGAAACCGAAAAAAGCAGGGCCGCAACGGTAAATCCGGTTCCTGTGATGACTTTCAATTCCTGATCCTCATTCGTGTTTTCTCGCTAGACTAGAAATCGCGCCCTTCCGGCCACCGATCTTTAATGTTGCCTCACCACGCCCCACACCCAGAACCTCATGCGCGCCGCTGTGGCAATGATGGTAGTCAAACACACCATTGCGCCAGGCGCCGCTCCAACCGTTTCGGGAAAACATTACTTCGAATGAGGTGGAGTCGAGCCGCGAGTTCGTTTGCCAATAGATGATAACAGGGAAGGTCTGGTTGTTGGGAATCTGATCGCTTGGATTGAAGATGATTTTTTCGACGTTCATATTACTGCCCCTCGCGCATCTGGCCGTTGTAGCTGTAGTTTCAGACCCGCGTGACGAGTCTAGCCAACTATTTTCGCCGCATCACGGGCGCTGACTTCGCGAAAACTGTCCTTCTTAGTTTTGTGCGGCTATAGCGCGATGACCATCAACGCAGAAAGCTGTAGAAGTTTAGTTCTCGTAGTCAATAAGGTGAGAAACAAAAGCGATGGTTGCTAGACTTCTAGATGAGATCGCCACTAATCCCCCAAAGGAAATCATAGCTCTGATAAAGCTTATCGGGTTAGCCGCACAGGACGCTCCTTATCGCGAATTTCTTAATAGTAACTCGACCACTTTGGCAGACTTCGATACACGTAAATCACTGCTTGAGATGGGATATTTCGACACGCAAGACTTCCTCCATTTTGTGCATGCTTGTGGGGACGGCGAGGGAACAAGCACTTCAGCCTTGATGCCTTTATTTCGGCGTCTGATTGAGTGGGGACTTGTCGTAGATCAGTCCATGTTCGGCGGCCGTGCTTTGATAAGTCACACTTGGAACAAGGCTAGAATCGCGTTGTTCGTGACACTGCGAATTGTCGACAATATTCTCCTCGGACCCAGCTATGTCGCGCGTAAGTATCGTGGAAGTGTCCCAGCTTTATACGTTCGTCGAGGGGGCGATGAATTTACAGGCACCGGATTTATTGCAACCAATAGGGGCGATGGTGGAAAATGCGTTATCGTTACTGCAAAACATAACGTCGATCCCAATGATAACATCATATTCGTTGGGCTGAATCAGCCTGATGGAAGCATTTTAAAACCGATCAATGGGGAATGGATTTTGCATCCGAAACTTGATTTGGCACTTCTGGAGGTTGAATGCGATGACACTGTTGCACCAATTTTCCCAATAGGCAGTCCATCGGTACTCACGCGAACCATTACTCTCGGCTATCCGGGTATAGCTACAACGGACTCGTCTTACCTTTTGGCCCATGGCGGCGAATTAAACGCCGTCGTCAATACTTACCACGGCGAGGATCGGTTAATCATTTCAAACTTGGTCGCACCAGGAAACAGCGGTGGACCTGTCTTGGACGAAGCGGGGCTGTGTTTGGGAGTTGTAGTCAATTCATTTGAGACCCAACACGAAGGTGGAACAGAAAAGGCGAGCTCTGCCATACCAGCCAGACACGTTTTGGATTTTATCGGTCCCTATTGCCATTGAGTAGCCTTACCGTAACCTTTTGAGGCCGAAAGCGGCCTGATCAGCGCATCAGGCGGCGTCTGCGCTGTCTCTCTTCGGGCCGCCGGCGATTCCTACGGTCTATCTCGAGATGATGCGTGTGCATTTCTTCGTTTTCTTCGGTAGTAGGAGGACGATCGGAGCTGTAGAAGTCGTAGGAAATGCCACGGTAGCGGCGGCCCATCATCGACGCCCACTCGGCCTG
The DNA here is from genome assembly GCF_058803865.1 of Agrobacterium sp. GW821-FHT14E08. NCBI lineage: Bacteria > Pseudomonadati > Pseudomonadota > Alphaproteobacteria > Hyphomicrobiales > Rhizobiaceae > Agrobacterium > Agrobacterium sp. GW821-FHT14E08. Next base: position 286,749 of record NZ_JBXAPJ010000004.1, read on the forward strand.
GAACCTGTCGAGGGCAGCGCCGTCCCTGCGATCCCGCTTCTCGTTCTTGTAATCTCGGTCCCAAGGCTTGTGCCCATACTCGCTGAACGCGTCGGACCTGCCACCCTCATAGCCAATCATAATCTCCCCACCCATGTGGATATGCCGTGGGTCAGGCATGAACAGATAGCCGTCGCCAAGTTTCCGCCAGTGCGGGTTCTTTAGTTGCCTTTCGGGATACAGCCACTCCTTCTCTGCTGCGGCCACGTATCGGTATGCGCGCTGCTTGGTGACCCAGTTGATCTCGAGAACTTCCTGCTCGGAAAGCATTCGATCCGTCTGGATGGCAAGGAAGTTGAAGATGGTGTGCCGAAAGAACTCTGGATTCGGTCGGAACGCTAAAGCATTTTGGTACGGATTTCTCACCCATGATAGGTTGGTCAGGATGAGAACCCGATCCAGGGAGAGCGGGAAGTAGGTATGCGTCGCGTGGCACCGGATGTCGGGATCGTTGTGGTTCTGGCACCATTGCGACATGGGAAAGCACTCGCGGTTATACACCGTAACCGGGTGGTCGGATATGATGAACTTCGTGGGCGAGTCGGTCGCGTCCGCGATCTGCCATACGGATTCTGTCCATATCGCGCAGTATATGTTCTGCATGCGTTGGAGCTGCATCAACATAAGGTTTCGGTTCCCGGGCTGGGCCATGGCCTGCAGCGTGGCCATCCCCTTAGGTGTCCGAAGTTTCTGGACGCTCATGTAGGGGATAAACGTCTCCAGCATGCCGCCGTTGACGGACGGGTGTTTGAAGCCGCCGAAGTACTCAGTCGCCTTCTTGCCTTCGGAGTCCACGTTGCCGAAGAAGAACTGCTCGATCTCGGTGTTTACGATGCCGCCCCACTCGGTCGTATAGAGATCGTCTTGCGCGAAGCAGCGTTCAGGGCCCCAATGAAGAAGGCCACGGCGAGTGTACGTCACCCCGCCGCTGGTCCGTTTTTCCGGTTTTAGGTCAAGGTACCAGTATTTGTGCTGTCCCGGGAGCATGAATCGACGCTGATACCACTCGGGAACATAGTGGTTGTGGCGATATTGCTGATTCGGTTTGCCGTTCGACATGTGCGAATTATAACTGGGCGGGTGCTCTCGATCACCTATCAGTGATATTTTTCCCCAACAAGTAAAGCCCTAGCAGATATCAGGCGGATTCGTGGACTAAACGAATCCACCATTTAATATCCCAGATCCTAGCGGGGCGATGATGCCGAACTCAAAAGTTGTTTTGATTGTGCTGTCGTGGTTATGGCCTGTATATTTCGAGGTTAGTAATGTATTTTTTTAATGCTTTAACGACTTTTCTCCCTACCCCTGTTTTTTTGTTTTATGGGAAGGACTTTTTTGTGTCCCCGTTCATCCCCACTCTTTTTGCCTGACCTATAATGCCCCTGTTCCGCGATGAACCGGGAAATGTTCCTGTTTTGATGCGGAGCCGGCGCCGATTGTGAGAGAAGGCGTCGCTCTCATATTTCGGGGCCTGAAAGGGAAAGCCCTCTGGCAATGACCGGAGGTGAGATGGAATCTGGTTGGTGGTGAACCTTTCTATTTCTCCGAAATCCATTGGCTGAAGGGCAGTCTCTCTAACAGGCATAAACCGCTGAAGCGGGGCACTGATAAGTGTCATTCATTCCCATAGGCGGCAATTTTCAGTGCCCCGTTGAAATGCCCATCGAGCTGAAAGGCTGATGGAAAGAAGAGATGAAGTTCATAACACGGTCGCAAACGCGTCGCGTGATAGGAAAGGTGTGTTTGATGGGTCTTTACGAGATATACGTTCTTGCCGCTCGGGCGGATACTGCCTTGATGAGGAGAAAGCTGGCGCGATCTCTTTATGCCAGGACAAAGCTTCGAAATCGGCAGCTTAAGAAGCAATATTTACACAACCAAAAGGAGAATATGGATTCGTTGACGGATATGAGTAGGGTAGGCCAGATGCGATATGGGCGGCTTCCGTAAATATATATTTATATAATAATCAGCGCGCAAACATATAAAATATATACCGTGGTGAATTATATACGCACACCTGAAGGTGAGTGAGAATCCGCTGATAAAATCGACTTTTACGGTCTGCAATTTGCGGATTGCGGAACGATTGCGCGTAAATATATGAATTTTATGTTGAATTTGCTGTTTTGACTGGAGGATTGTTATGCGCAGAAACTATATAGCCGGGATGGATTTGATTGGAGTTGATTTCAGATTTGAGTGGCGATCGATCATAATAACAATATCATGATATTGTTATTATGATCGATCGCCGCTCAAATCTGAATTCCATTCCAATCAAAATCCATCTCACTCATATAGTTTCCGCGCATAACAATCCCCATTCAAACCAGCAAATTCAACATAAAATTCATATATTTAAACGTAGTCGGCCCGCAGTCCGCAAATTGCAGGCCCGTAAAAGAGTCAATTCTGCTCCTAAACTTCCGTCCGCTTTAAGTTATGCATATACAATTCATTACAACATATATTTTATATGTTTTGCGTTGGCTATTGTATAAATATATGTTTATGGGAGCCGTCCAGGCCGCATCTGGCCTGCCCTGTTCATATCGGCCGATAAATCCGAACTCTCCTTATGGTTGCATAAATATTGCTTCTTGAGCTGCCGATTTCGAAGCTTTACCCTCGCATAAAGAGATCGTGCCCACCTCCTCCTCCCCAGGGCGGTATCTGCACGAGCAGCAAGGACGTACATCTCATAGAGACCCATTGAACATACCTTTCCTATCACGCGACGCAGTTGCGACCGTGTTGTGAACTTCACCTATTTTTTCCATCAGCCTTTAAGCTCGATGGGTATTGCAACGGGGCACTGAAAATTGCCGCCTGTGGAAAATAAAGACACTTGTCAGTGCCCCGCATCAGCGGTTTGTGCCTGTCAGGTTACGTCCTTCAGCCAATGCGTTTCGGAGAAATAGAAAGGCCCACCACAAACCAGATTCTATCTCTCTTCCGGTCACGGCGAGAGGACTTCGCCTGTCAGAACCGAAATATGAGAGTGACGTCTTTCTCTCACAACCGGCGCTGGCTCCGTATCAAAACCGGAATGTTGCCGGTTCATCGCAGAACAGGGTCAGTATATTTCAGACAAACAGGGTGGGGATGAACGGGGAAATAAAAGTCCTTGTCGCAAGCCCAAACAACAAGCGAGACAAAAAATATACCCCGGCTGGACAAATAGGGAATTTCAGGCCGCAAGATGCAGGTCGAAACCACCACAGCAAGCAAAAATGTTTCTACTTCGGCATCATTATGCCCGCTGAGGAAGTGGCTTGATGCCCGGTTCAAGCAAGGTTTACTTTGCGCAACAAACAGACATTAAACACTTCGTCATCTCTATCACCTCTTCAGCACAGAGGTTTCGACCCACACATTGAATGGCTTCTGCGGTCCCATGGTGGTAGCAAGTATCACGGTCATCCACATATTTGGCCGTTTATTAGAAGACTGTATAACTACCACTTTGTCATCGCCTTTTGAGATTTACTCGTATCTCATCACCTAGGAACCAACCACCTCCCTCGCTCCACGAAGAGATGATGCCGCGAGTCTCAAGCCATTGGACCAATGCACGGTTTTCATCTGATCTTGGCAATCTTGGAGTGTGATATCCTGTCGTGATCTCAGAAAACGGATCTGGAAGCTCCGCAAGCACTTCGCGCGCTTCGTCTACCGTCATAATCGAGTGAAACTTGTTGAACAGGCAAATCTGCGTCCCAACGGGCCTTGAATTCAGGACCAGTGACCGCACTTTAGCCGCATCAAGGCCGGATATGCGAACGTTGGTGCGGTCAAGAATCGGGCCTATGAGTGCCGCTCGTTTGGGTAGTTCCGTCAGCGTATTCAAATCGATTAGGTCGATTATCGCGCGCTTATCGTCATCTGTTATGTCGGCTTGAAGGAGCCTTTCTCGGAAGATGTCGTCGAGACCGAACATGTCGGGATCGGTGAGATAAGCTTCGATGTTTTCTGCCACGAAAAGGACCGGCAAGTCTGTATTGACGTCTAGGCTTTCAAGGGTCTCCTTTGAAAAGGTGATCTTGCGCTCCTCTATAAGAGCAGTGAGCTTCGAAGAATCGAGGCTTTTGGGAAAATTATTGAAAGTATCGGGCAACGCTCGGACATATTCCCGGTAGCCGTCATCGCTCAGTGCATTCGCGTTAACAAGAAATTGGCGTAGCAGCAGCGTCTCCGGATCGTTAGGCAGACGGTGGTTCAGAATTGCCGCGCGCACATCTTTCAGATCAAGATAGGCCACCAGGATTTCCGCCACGAAGCCACTGCCTGCCATGAACGAGATACAATTCTCCCATGTCGGCACGATACGTCGCAGCTCAAATATCATGGCGTGGAATTTCTCCGGAACACTCTCCAGCGTTGGCAGGAGAGCCGTCTGTCGACCGAGAAACTCACGAAGGTTGTCTTCGTCAAGTTCCTCCCGGCCTAGGAGATCGGTTATGGCTGCAACATCTTCCTCGGCATTGTCATGAAGCTCGAGGAGCACGTCGCTAAGATAGACATCAAGGTCGCGTTCAACCCTAGTAATCAAGGCAGGATCTGTGAGCGAACGCAGCGTAGTGTAATTACGCTCGCGAAACGCTACGAGATTGCTCTCCCCCAGAACTTGGGAAAAGACATGTTCCAGATTGGCAATCGAGAGTTCGAAAAGGCCTCGCTTTACCATGAAGCGCACGATACCAGTAGCCCCCCCGATTGCCGGGAGGTCTCGAACCTCGAAGCCAATGCGCTCGAGGCGTTCGGGTACCACGTCAGGTGCAAGTGCCAGAACTTCAGGGAGTTTCGCCGCAACGAAATCAGCAAACTCGTCGCCATCGCGTGCTAGTGTTTCTAGCGCCCTTGGCGGCAGTTTGGTTACCAACTGCGTGATATGGGAAAGGTTGCGCTTGCTGGCGATTGCCGTCGGAACGAACTGCTTCCATCCGTCAGCGAGGCGCGAAAGCAATTCGGGAACAGCGCTCCCCGTTGCGTAATAGGCCTCGAAGAAATCTTCGCAGCCTTCAAAATGGGATTCGATGAACTCTAAGAGCTTATGAGTCTGCTCGCTGTACCGGGTCGCATCGCTCAGAAGGCAGTCAACCAATTTGACGTTAAGGACATAGCTTTGCCCAAAGTCCGCTTCGCGCATCGCTGCGATGACCTCATTCGGGTTGTCAATCTGAAAGCCGGGGTCGGGAGTATAGAACGCCCGCACCTGTCTCAGAAATTTGTTGTCATTGGGTGAGAGCCGACCAGAATGAAACAGCGATGTATATTGATAATACGTATCGTCAAGATGACCTTCTAGAATCAGGAAGCGAGCCAGCTCCCCCTTCTCGCCGAAGCCGTCGAAAAGACCGGTTACACGCTCGGCGGCTGAACGCACAAGTTCATTGAATTTGATTGTTCGAAGAGTCGCAATTTTCGCTCTAAGCTCACGAATTCGTTGCAAGCTTTCGCTCTTGTTGGCTTCAGTTTTGTTTTCTATCTCTACCTTGCGCTGCAAGTAGGTCTTTTGGCTATCCACTTCGTGCTGCAACATAGATATATCGGTCCGCTGCCCCTGATTGTAGACATTACGGTAGATAATATGCTTTGCGGCGATTATCTGTTCAAGCGCGTCGTGTTCAACAAGCTCGGGAAGTGTGATCCGAGCTTGCCCTTCAAGACTGACGCTAATTGACTCCCCAGGAAGCTTCTCGATGAGCGCCATTGCGTAGATTCGGCGCAACTCCTTAAGGTCAGAAGGCGTCTGCCGTTCGGCGACATCAATCTTTTGTTCTAGTTCCGCTATCTCCGCCTTACAGGTGGCCTCTACGTGACCAACAAATTCATCGTGACGACCCAGAATGTCAGCGAAATTGCCTTCGCCCCGGTGCAATTGTTCGAAATCCCTAGGGTAGACGTTCTTATATATCAGGATCGCAAGAAGTTTGTTGGCGTTGAGAGTATTTTCGTCGTCGGTCTCCAGATTGGCGACGTAGATGGCGTACTCATTGAAGATATTCTGAATAAGTCTTAAGTCGTTTAGATATCGCGAGACCTCTCGAAGAAACTGTCGATCAAGACGACCGTCGAGTTCAAGCCTCTTTCCCTGCTCCAACACCATATCAATCGAGTTCGAAGCGTTTATGATCGGAATAACAGGAATAATGAATTCGAAGAACTTAGTCCGGTCTGTATTAACAAATACGTCGTCGCGCAGAGAGTAAAGAAATCTAATAGTTCGTCCGATTCCCGCGTTCGCATTCACCAAACTGTTGATTTCACGCAATATAACGAATATTTCAGCATCTTCGAATCGGTCCAAATCCTCAATGATTACGAGATCATAATCTGTTGACTGGAAGAAGTAGATAATTTCATCCAAATGACGGTTAAGTATTGAATCTAAATTGTCTGATGCGGGCCTTATTTCTATGTCTTTTAGAGAGATGCTTTTGAGCGACAGCCCAAAGCTGGCGACATAAAAGTTGTGCAGCGCAACCCACAAAAAAAGCAATGAAAACCCGAAGACTCCGAAATTAGGCCAATTACTGAATGCAAGTGGATCGAAAAAGGTGCCGCTGATTATCGGTTCCCGCTTTGTGAATACGTACCAGAGCGAAAGTAAGCCGAACATGATGTACAGCGATTTGAAGACCGACAAGACGCCAGGGGACTGAATTCGCTTAAATCGCGACAGTGGAAGTTTGTTGGCATCTGCACCGTACAGCATTTGCTGCAGTATGCTTCTTTCAATTTCCTGCCGGCTCACTTTGAAAATTGGGGTACTAGCTTCTTTGTCGCTTGCCGGGTTGGCTTCTTTCACGAACGCCGCAAGAGATATGTGAAGTGGAGGTGTTCGGTATCGTTTCAGGAACGATTGGATTATGCTGCTTTTTCCTGAACCATAAGGCCCCGTCAACGCTATATTGTTCACTTTCGGGTCTGTCGTGGCGAACAGCAAAGCTTCGGAATATACACCGTCCTTGTCAGCTTGGTCGGTCGGTGCAAGATTTACAAATTTTGCTTTTGTAACGGCGGGTCGACCAATACCTTCCAAGAAGGCGCCGAAAATAGCGAACCAGCCACCCAGCCAATTTATTAATGTTGTAATGCGTTGGCCCATAAGTAACCTAACTATCACCGATCCAAGCGACAAATATCGCTGAGGAGTCGGAAAAAACCTACTTTTCATCTCCAAGAACTCCGTATTTGGGAATCGATCACTAGAGTCCTGTAGTCCGCAATCATAGCGGGAAGTAGCCATAGGTAATAGTCTCGGTAATTGGCGGCTTTCGGTCGCTTAGGGTATCAGCCGCAACGACCCAGATGAAGGCGCAACCCGGCCAAGACAACCATCGACCCAAGCCGCCGAGCAGCAAAGAAAGAGTTCCCTCTCGGGCATGGCTCAATGTCATGCTCAAGGCGCGGTCGCATATTGTGCAGCGCACAAAATTCGGAGGAATAGGCATGAAATTTGGATTTTTAGATACAGATCATCCGAAAAAATTCGTCTAAAACTCTCCCAACTCAAGGAGAGAGACCATGACGGACACGACATCAGAATTTGATGGGTCAACAATTGCCCTGGAGGCCGCCGAGGAACCCGCGTGGACAGCTGCGACCTGGTTTGCAGTTCTTTCGATGGCGGCCACCAGTTTTGCGCTGGTATCGGCCGAGTTTTTGCCAGCGGGATTGTTGACGCCCATGGCGCGCGATCTTGGCATTACCGAGGGTACGGCCGGGCAGGTTGTTACGGCGACCGCTTCCGTGGGCGCCGTAACGGCTTTGCTGAGCAATGTTCTCATCGGCAAACTGAACCGCAAGACCGTGCTTGTCGGTCTTAGCGCGCTGGCGATAGGCTCCAACATTCTCGCATCGGTTGCTGCCGATTTCTGGCTATTGCTGGTGGGCCGGGCCGGACTGGGGATTGCGCTCAGCGGTTTCTGGGCTCTTTCGGTTGCGGTTGTGGCGCGGCTCGTCGGCGCGAATTCGACCGGGCGCGGTATGGCTATCGTCACCCTCGGCGTTTCGCTTGCCACCATCGCCGCCCCTTCAATGGGCGCCCTGATCAGCGACTGGCTGGGATGGCGCATCGCCATGTCAATGACGGCGGGACTGGCCATAATTGCCATGCTGCTGCAGATACTCAGCCTGCCATCGCTGCCGGCAAGTACGAGCAACAGTCTTTCCGACGTTTTCCGGCTGACGCGGCGGCGCAGCGTTCAACTGGGGATGCTGGCAATCCTGTTGCTGATGACGGGGCATTTTGCCGGTTCGGTCTATGTGCGTCCCTTCCTCGAACAGGTGACGCTGCTTGACACCACGCCGATTGCTCTTGCCCTGCTCGGCTTTGGCGTTGCTTCCGTGATCGGCAATGTGCTGGGGGGCCGGATGGCTGACACCAGTATCCGCCTCGCACTCATCGTTACCGCCGCCCTGATGGCATTTGCGACGATCGCCCTCGTTGTCTGGGGTGTTCATACCGGTGCCGCATTTGCTCTCGTCGCCCTTTGGGGCCTTGCCTTTGGCATGGCGCCTGTGGTGCTGCCGACCAACCTTTCCCGCGGCGCACCCGATGCGCTGGAGGCAGCAGGCAGCCTGATGGTCGTTTCCTTTCAGGTGGCCATCAGTATCGGTGCGGTTTTTGGCGGCTATATCGTTGATTCCTACGGTGCTACCGCTCCGCTGGCGCTGACCGCGATACTGGCTGCATCCACGGTTGCTCTGGCCCTGCTGCAGCGCCCCGAGTGATCACGGCCTTGCCGCCTGCCATCATCTGGAGGCAAGGCGTCTGATCAAGCGCAATTGTGCTGGCGTTGCCTGCGCCAGCACACAGGTTTTAACGCTTGCCGTTACCGGCAGGCGGTTTCGTCGTGATCGCATGTGGTGCGAGCACCCATTATTAGTGCAGCCACTCGCAACGATAGGCGAGGACCGGCTCGGCAAAGCCTTTCAGCCTGTAACGATCCCCATGCACGAGGACATCGGCGCTGCCATATTCCTGCAGGGTCTTGTCCGATATCAGGATCTGATCGCTCTCGGCGGCGGCGCATAGCCTTGCGGCCAGTTGCACGGTCGTGCCGAAGAAATCATTGCTGTCTTCGATTGGCTCACCGCAATCCAGTCCGATGCGGATGTGGATGGGTTCGCCGCTATCGATGTTGTAGCGATGGAACTCGCGTTGGATATCAATGGCGCAATCCACCGCAAATGGGATGGAGGCGAACACGGCCATGATGCCATCACCGGTGTGCTTGACCTCCCGTCCCGAGCGTCGACCCAGACAGCCACGCACGAGGGCATCGTGCGCCCTGATGAGTTCCGCCGCCATACGATCGCCGAGGCGGGCCGTCATTTCGGTTGAACCGACAATATCCGTGAACAGGATCGCACGGTGGCCGGCATCCATTTTTTTCGTGGCGGCCACGACCGCCACGGGATCCTGTATGCGCCCGAGAAATGCTTCTACGGCCGACAGGGCGACTTCCACCACTTCGCTGGCGATAAAGCCGTGCGCTTCCCGATGCACGCATTGCGCGGTTTCAGCATCCGGGGCGTCGATGAGGCAAAAGGCCGTGCCGCGCCTTTCATCAAACCAGTAGGTTAAAAACCTGACGCCGTACTGATCCTGGATGTTGAGATCTTTAAGGTGTGCCGCGGCGATATCCGCCGCTGAAACTCCGGCAAGCTCGTGCCGGTCCATGAAGATAGGCATTGGTTTCCTCCCAAGAGTATATCGTTGCCTGCTCTTCCAGCCAGTTTACGACTTCCCCCAACCATCGTCTATCGCCCGCGTGGGTGACCCTGACAGGGGCGCCTCACCGGAAAGGGCGATGGTCGTTCGCGTGACAATTTCGGGGCATTCGGCTATGTTACGTGGTCTACGAGCATTCACTGACGCAAGCAATTTGCGGTCAGCCTTTGCCCGCCAACGAAGCGAATTGGGGGGAATGCGATGACACAGCTCGACGAAACAAAACTACATTCTTTCATTGGCAAAATGCTGGGTGACCTCGGAGGCGCCTTCAGCGTTCCAACCGTCAGGATCGGCTTGAGACTGGGTCTGTTCGATGCGCTGCATCGGGTGGGGCCGGTGACCTCCGCAGGACTGGCGGCGGCTTCTGGCGGTCTTTCCGAGCGATATGTGAGGGAGTGGGCGCTGGCACAGGCGGCGAACGGCTACATCGACTATGACAGCGGTTCCGAGATGTTCAGCCTCTCACCCGAGCAGGCGATGGTGTTCGTCAACAGGGACAGCCCCGTCTATCTGGAAGGCGCATTCGATCTGGTGGCGGCGATGATCGAGGGAGAGCCGAAGGTTGAGCGCAGCTTCCGCACCGGCGGCGGGGTGCGGTGGGGAGATACGGCAGGTTGCCTGTTCTGCGCAACGGGCGCGTTCTTCCGGCCGGGATATGTGAACAATATCGTGCAATCGTGGCTGCCTGCCCTTCAGGGCGTGGAGGAGAAGCTGGTGAAAGGCGCCAAGGTGGCGGATGTCGGCTGTGGCGTTGGCTTCTCGACTATTCTCATGGCCGAGGCCTATGGCAATGCCAGCTTCATCGGTTACGACTTCCATGAGCCATCCATAGAGGAGGCGAACAGGCATGCCCGAAGCCATGGGGTGAGCGACCGGGTGACGTTCGTGGCGGCGACGGCCAAGGACATCAGGGATACGGATTTCGATCTCATCACCAGTTACGACTGTCTGCACGACATGGGTGATCCGCGTGGCTGTGCGGGGCACATGTCGCGCATTCTCAAAAAGGACGGCACCTGGATGATCGTCGAGCCCATTGCGGGCGACCGCCCGGCGGACAATATGAACCCCGTCGGCCGCCTCTATTACAATGCATCCACCATGATCTGCGTGCCGACATCGCTTGACCAGGAAGTGGGTGAAGGATTGGGGGCGCAGGCCGGGGAAGCGAAGCTTTCCGAGGTCATCCGCTCGGGTGGCTTTACCCATGTCAGGCGGGCCTTTACCGGGCCTTTCAACATGGTGCTGGAGGCGCGGGCCTAGGAGGTTCTGCAGGGTCTAGCCCGGTGAAAATGGTCCCCGCTGGTGGTGGCGGGGCTCAGATGCGCCGGGCCTTGATCGTGTTCATGACGAAGCTGGTCTCGATGGTGTCGACGCATTTCAGCTTGGCGATCTTCTCCTTGATGAAGCGCTCATAATCCTCCAGCCCGCCGCACATGACCTTCAGCATGTAATCCTTCGAACCGGTGACGAGGTGACATTCGAGAACCTCGTCCCAGTCCAGAACGGCGGCCTCGAACATCCGGATTTCGTCATCGTGCTGGCGGCTGAGGCGGATGGAGGCAAGGGCGGTCATGGTCCATCCCTCGATGGCCGGATCGACGACCGCGGAATAACCCTTGATCACCCCGATCTCTTCCAGCCGTCGCAGCCGGCGCAGGCAGGCGGATGCCGACAGGCCGACCCGCTCGGCCAGTTCATTGTTGGTGATCCTCGCATCGGCGGATAATTCTTTCAGAATCCGTCTATCGACCGCATCTGCAATTTTCTGCGACATAAATGGGAATTCTCCGCAATATATTGCTTTATCAGACATGGATGCGCTTCAGAATGCAAGGTATTTCGGCGGGATTGCATGTAAGCTGCGGAGAATTCAAAGCCTGTCGAGGAGGATCTACCGGACATGACCGCACCACATCCGTCGAAAACCCATATCGGCAACCACGCCCTGCATCCCGAAACCCAGATGCTCAATTACGGCTATGATCCGGAATTGTCTGAAGGCGCCGTGAAGCCGCCGGTGTTCCTGACATCGACCTTCGTCTTCAAGTCGGCGGAGGACGGGCGCGACTTCTTCGATTATGTCTCCGGGCGCAAGGAGCCGCCGGCAGGCCGGGGCGCCGGCCTCGTTTATTCCCGTTTCAACCACCCCAATAGCGAGATCGTCGAGGATCGTCTCGCCGTCTACGAGCGTACGGAGAGCTGTGCGCTGTTCTCATCCGGCATGTCCGCCATTTCGACGACGCTTTTCGCTTTCGTGCGGCCCGGCGATACCGTGCTCCATTCCCAGCCTTTGTATGGTGGCACGGAGACGCTGCTCGCAAAGACCTTCCATAATTTCGGCGTTTCGGCGGTGGGTTTCGCCGACGGTGTCAGCGAGGCCTCGGTAGTGGCCGCCGCGGAAGAGGCGATGGCGAAAGGCAGGGTGTCCGTCATCCTCATCGAGACCCCCGCCAACCCGACGAACAGCATCGTCGACATCCCGATGATCAGCCGTGTCGCCGAGATGATCGGCCAGAAGCAGGGGCACAGGCCGATCATCGCCTGCGACAACACGCTTCTCGGCCCGGTCTTCCAGCGGCCGATCGAGCACGGCGCCGACATCTCACTCTATTCACTGACAAAATATGTTGGCGGCCACTCCGACCTCATCGCCGGGGCAGCGCTTGGCCGCAAGGATGTGATGAAGCAGGTGAAAGCGTTGCGCGGGGCAATCGGCACGCAGCTTGATCCGCATTCCTGCTGGATGCTGGGGCGCTCGCTTGAGACGCTACAGATCCGGATGGAGCGGGCAAACAGCAATGCGGAGCTGGTGGCCGAATTCCTGAAGGCGCATCCCAAGGTGGAGAAAATCCATTACCTGCCGTTCAACGATCCGGCATCCCCGGTTGGCAAGGTCTTTGCAGATCAATGCACCGGCGCGGGATCGACCTTCTCCTTCGACATAACGGGCGGGCAGGCAGCGTCTTTCAAATTCCTCAATGCCCTCACCATATTCAAACTCGCTGTCAGCCTCGGCGGCACGGAATCCCTCGCCTCCCACCCGGCAACCATGACACATTCGGGTGTCCCGGCGGATGTGCGCCAGCGCATCGGCGTGCTCGATTCCACCATCCGGCTGTCCATCGGCATCGAACATCCCGACGATCTGATCGCCGACCTCGCCCTCTCCCTGGATGCGGCCTGAGGAAGAGGCAAAACCCATGGTCAGCAAGCAGAAGGAAGTCGGCACATGGATGAAGCCGACGACATGCTGCTGACCGCGGCGCCTGCTACTGGCGAGATGATTGATTGGCCCTCACCTGTCCTGCGCCGGCCTTGCGAGACCCAGAAGATGGTAAAAGGCGATTGCGCCGATCGTTGCCGTGCCGATGCCATCCAGCGTGAAACCGGCGACATTGAGCTTGAAGTTTCCAGCACCCAGTACCAGCGCTATACCCACGGTAATGAGGTTGCGGGGCTCGGAAAAATCGACCTTGTTTTCAACCCATATACGCCCGGCGGTCGCCGCTATCAGGCCGAAGACGACGACCGACAGGCCACCAATGACGGGTCCGGGTATCGTCTGGATGAGCGCGCCGAATTTCGGCGAGAAGCCGAGAATGATGGCGACGAGTGCGGCGACGATGAACACAAGCGTCGAAAAAATGCGCGTGATCGCCATGACACCCATGTTTTCCGCGTAGGTCGTCATTCCCGTTCCGCCGAAGGCGCCGGAAAAGATGGTTGCGATGCCGTCACCGATGAAGGCGCGGCCGAGATAGGGGTCGAGATTGCGGCCGGTCATCGCCCCTATCGCCTTGATATGCCCAAGATTTTCCGCCACCAGAATGACAACGACCGGCGCGATCAGGGCAATGGCCGGCGCGGAGAATTCCGGCGTGGTGAATGTCGGCAGTCCGAACCAGGATGCCGCCGCAACGCCCGCAAAATCGACGGGTTTGCCGAGGTCGAAGCCATTGGCCAGAACCAGATAGGCAATATAGGCAATCGCGCCGCCGATGAGAATGGGCAACCGGCGCACCATACCCGGCGCATAAACCGCAATTGCACCGACGGATGCGACCGTCAAAATCGCAATCCAGCGGGATAGCTGGTCGCCATCGGGATTGCCCGGACCCGTGCCGGAGGCGCTGGCTATGGCGATGGGCGCAAGTACGAGACCGATCGCGGCAACGATCGCGCCGGTCAGAACGGGCGGCATCAGCCGCTCGATCCAGTTATGGCCGACGATCATGACGATGACGCCTATCAGCGCATAAAGCACGCCGGCAGCAATGATGCCGCCCAGTGCAAGCGCGATGTTCGGGCTGGCGGCACCCGCGGCCGCGCCGGTCGCCACCAGCACGGGGCCGATAAATGCGAAAGATGAGCCGAGATAGCTCGGCACCCGGCCGCCCACGGCGATGAAGAAGATCAGCGTCGAGATGCCTGAAAATAGGATGGAAACATTCGGATCGAAGCCCATGATCAGTGGCGCAAGAACCGTGGAGCCGAACATCGCGACGACGTGCTGCAACCCGAGCACCGCGGTCTGCCCGGCCGGCAGCCGCTCATCCGGCATGATGCGCCCCTCGGTTTTCAATCGCCAACGCGGAAAATAGCCACCCGTATCGCTCATCATCGTCCCCCACGAACCGGCCGGCGCGTGCTGGACGGGCTTTTCCGTTTCAGTCCACAGCCGGGCAAAAAAGATTTGTCTTTGCATGATATGCGCCCGTCGACCGAGATCGAATCGGTGGCCGGCACATCTTTTCTCCGGTAGCGCGATTGCCTGCCGCTGTCATCGGGTCGAATACGGCCGAAAGGCGCTTTGACGCGGGAGAGATCAACTCCCGCGCCGAAGACATGGAGCCCGGAATGCTGTCCCGATGCTTATTCTGCCTTGTCGAGCGCCGTCAAAATCTCATAGGCCGCAGAAACCCGCTCCTCATTGGGATAGTTTTTATTGGCCAGAATGACGATGCCCCGTTTCTGTTCCGGTATGAACGCGACATAAGCGCCAAAACCATTGGTGGAGCCGGTCTTGTTGATGAAGACATCCTGCCGCGGTTTCATCGGCGGCGAGATTTCGGAGACAGGCACTGTCTTGAGCAGGGCGCCGGAGTTCGCATCGGTGAGCGTCTTCAAGGCGGCCGGGTACGCATATTGCTCCCAGATCATATCCTGCGTCATGGCGCCGACGCTGAAATATCCCGTGTGGGTGTTGAGGATCGCCCGCTGGATTTTTCCGTCCAGCTTTTCCAGACCCATATTCGCGTTGACGAAACGGATCATGTCGTCGGCTGTCGATCTGACGCCATAAGCCTCTGAAGAAAGAATGGCGGGTGTCATGCGGGCCGGCTCGCCGGTTCTCTTATAGCCCTGCGCATAATTGGCCATCTTCGCCTTGGGCACGGTCGTGAAGGTGTTCTTCAATCCCAGCGCGGGAAACAGCGTGTCCTGCATGGCGCTGTCAAAACCTTTGCCCATGGCCTTTGCAGTGACATATCCGAGCATTCCGATGCTGGGATTGGCATAACTTCTATGGGTTCCGGCCTTGTATGAGGGCTTCCAGGCCTTGAGATAGGCCAGCAACTGCTGCTCCGTCTTGATATTCTCGGGCACCTGAATGGGGAAGCCGCCGGCCGTGTGGGTGCCAAGATGCATCAAGGCGACATCGCCGAAGGGCTTGCCCTTCAGGGACGGCAGATAGTCACCCACCTTGCCGGAGAGCGACAGCTGGCCATTCAACTCCGCATAGGTGCTGAGTGCTACCGTGAATGTCTTGCTGATGGAGCCGAGTTCGAAAAGCGTTTGCGGGGTCACCGGCTGGCCCGTGCTTTTTGACATGACGCCATAGGTGAAGATGTGGTTTTCGCCACCGACACTGATGGCGACGGCCAGACCCGGAATGTCGTTTTTCTCCATGACCGGCTTGATCGCGGCATCCGCAATCGCCTTCAGCCTGGCATCATCAGCAGCGAGTGCCTGCGTAAACAGGCCAGCCGAGAGCAAGGCGGTCAGTGCGACATGTCTGCGATTAAGTTTCATCTTTCGCTTTCTCCAAAACCTAAGGTGGATTTTCGGCGCGTGCGCCGCCCCAGCGAAAGACGTTTAACCGCCCTACATTGCACGAACAAATCATGATATCTCGCAGCAGGCATAATAAAATCTAGGTCTCGAATGGTTCGGCAATTTCTTCCCCTGAATGGCTTGAGGGCGTTTGAGGCCTCAGCCCGGCACCTCAGCTTCACCCGTGCGGCCATCGAACTGTGTGTGACGCAGGCGGCGGTGAGCCAGCAGGTGAAAGGGCTGGAAAAGCGGCTCGGGGTTTCGCTTTTCCAGCGGCTTCCAAGAGGTTTGAAAATCACCGCCGAAGGCGAGGCCCTGCTGCCGACGGTCACCAGTTCCTTCGACCAGATGGCGACCACGCTTGACAGGATAGAGGCAGGACAGGTGCGCGAGCTGCTGTTTCTGGGAGTTGTGGGAACCTTTGCCGTCGGCTGGCTGCTGCCCCGCCTGAAGGCGTTTCAAAAGCAGCATCCGTTCATCGATGTGCGGGTTTCCACCAACAACAACCGGGTGGACATGGCCGCTGAAGGGCTGGATTTTGCCATTCGCTTCGGTCAGGGCTCCTGGCATGGCACGGATGCGTTCCGGCTTTTCGAAGCGCCCCTGTCACCTCTGTGTACGCCGAAACTGGCGGAAACGCTGAAGTCTCCCACCGATCTCGTCGAGGCAACATTGCTGCGCAGCTACAGGTCTGACGAATGGGCGACGTGGTTTGCGACAGCTGGCGTGGTGCCGGTGACACAGGTGAACGCCGGGATCGTTTTCGACACCTCGCTCGGCATGATGGAGGCCGCCTTGCAGGGGCTGGGGGTGGCGCTGGCTCCGCCCTCGATGTTTTCGCGGCACCTGGCATCCGGGGCGATCGTGCAGCCCTTTCCCATCACCATATCACTCGGCAGTTACTGGCTGACGCGGCTGCAATCAAAACCGCAGACGGCGGCCATGCAGGCCTTTTCCGACTGGATCTTCGCCAATATTGACCCAACGCAGGACGGCTTATGAAAAAGCGAGCAGAACGCCGCCGATTGCGCAGATGACAACCACGATCCATGGCGGCGTTTTCCACACCGTCAACAGAATGAAACCGATGAGCGCAAGCGCGAAATCCTTCTGGGTGAAGATGGCGCTTGTCCATACCGGATCATAAAGCGCTGCGCCGAGAATGCCGACGACGGCGGCATTGGCGCCACGCATGGCGGCCTGCGCCAGAAGGTGCCTGCGAAAATCTTCCCAGAATGGCAGTGCGCCGACGAGCAGCAGCATGCCCGGCAGGAAAATCGCGATGAGGGCAATGGCTGCCCCCGCAATGCCGTTCGGCTGCGGCCCCACCACCGCGCCAAGATAGGCCGCAAAAGTGAAGAGCGGGCCGGGAACGGCCTGGGTCGCGCCATAACCCGCGATAAATGCATCTTTCGTGACCCAGCCAGTTGCGACGACTTCCGATTGCAGCAAGGGCAACACCACATGGCCACCGCCGAAGACGAGCGCGCCGGCACGATAAAACGCATCGAACAGGGAGAGGCCCTGCGATCCGGCCATTGCCGCGATAACCGGCAGGAAAGCCAGCAGAAGCGCGAAAATGGCGAGCGCGATGTATCCAATGCTTTTCGGCACCCGGAATGCGAGATGGGCGGCCTGACGTGTGGCATCCGTGCGGCAGAAGGCAAGGCCCGCCATGGCGCCGACGGCAAGCGCCAGTATCTGGCCGAAGGCGCCGGCGAGAAACACGACGCAGATGACGCCGGCCAGCGCAATGCTGGCGCGCTCACGATCCGGCGCAAGGCTTTTTGCCATGCCCCAGACCGCCTGTGCTACCACGGCAACGGCAACGATCTTCAGGCCATGCAACAGGCCGGTGCCGACCGGTCCTTCAATGGAGGCGGCGACCATGGCGAAGAGAAGCAGGAGAATGGCGGATGGCAGGGTGAACGCGGTCCAGGCGGCCAGCGCGCCGAGCGGCCCTGCCCGCAGCAGCCCAAGGGCAAACCCCACCTGGCTGGAGGCAGGGCCTGGCAGAAACTGACAGAGCGCCACAAGATCGGCGTAACCCGCCTCATCGATCCATTTGCGCCTGACGACCAACTCGTCGCGGAAATAACCGAGATGGGCGATGGGACCGCCGAAGGAAGTGACCCCGAGCTTCAGGAAGGTCGCGAAAACCTCGCCAGGTGTGCCCGTCGGCGCGGTGTGGGCTTCACCTTGAATTGCATCCGTTGACGACTTCATGAAGGGGCTCCCTGAGCGTGCAACGGCTGTTCGTCAACACATATCGACCTCTAAAACGATATCGATATCAGACACTATTACGACAGGGATATGAAGGGGTGCCCCGCGTCAACGCCGGAAAGTTGCGATAACTTCCCGGCGCGCTGTAGTGCTTGTCAGGTCGAAGAACGGTTATTTCGGAGGCAGCAATCCGGAGAAATGCGATATCCAGCCCTGATCGTCGGTGCCGCCCGAGAAGCCGGTCGCACCGAGAGTGATGTCGTGCCGGGTGCTCTTCTTATAAATGGTGACGGCGATCGCAATCGGCGTCGGAGCTGTCCAGGAAAAGCTGCGGTTCTTGCCGGGTGTCAGATGGCTGAGGGATTCAAGCTGAACATCGTCGAGAAACATGACGGTGCTCTTGCTGGTCTCGTAAAGATGTTCCCACCGTGCCTGGGCAACGGCATTCGCCGCTTCGGCGAAAAGATTGCCCTCGGTCTTCGGGTCAGCCAGGGCCGCCTTGCGCCATGCGGTGAAGATGGAGGTGATCTCATCCATATCGAGGCTCAGACTTGAGAGAAACTCGATGGTCTGCTTGTTGCCGAACGTGTTGTAACCGTCTTCGCTGAAGGGGCGGAGATGCTTGACCACGAAATCGCTGAGAATTGGCATTTGTGCCTCCTGCTGGGCAATGACCAGCCTGCTCCCGGACTTGCAAGCGCGGGATCGGTTGGCCTGATTGGATTGAATGAATGGGTGTGCGTGCCGGAAGCTGCCCGGCAGCGCCGCTATACGGCGTGATCGAAGATGATGGCGGTATGGGCAGGCGTTCTCAGGAATTCCTGCAAACCGATCCGGGTTTTCGTGCCGCCCCGCCCGGCTGGCCATGGATCGTGAATGTGAAGCTCCAGATCCTTGCCATTATCCGTATATCCATAGACGAGGTAATAATGGATATTCGTTCCGATCACGAAGACGCGGTTGTTGTCGATCTCTCGCCTGACGATTTCGGCCGTCAGGTCGGCGACGAACTGGCCGCCGGTCGTCTCATGATCGAAAGAGTTCCACTGGCTGGAAACGAGCTTGACGACATCGCTGTTCTGATTGGCGCCACCCATTTCATCGACGCCGGTGGACTGGTCCAGAACCTGTGCCAGCTCCCAGCGCTCCTGGACCTGTGGATCGGCGTTTGCGAGTGCGGCGGTATTGCGCCGCGCAATCGCATATTGCGTGGCTGCGGGAAGCCCGTAATAGGCTCGCACCATTTCCTCGACGGCGGCAAAGCACCAGGAGGGGGTGCCTTGAGCGATCAGGGCGGGAAGATTGGTTACAGTCGGCACGTGATTTCTCCTTCCTAGAATGACGGTGCAGGCGTTGCCTTTGATGGCAATCCGAATGTCCGTCTGCGGGGTTGCATCGGGTGTTCAGGCTGTCGGTGGAGGTGGCCGTCCTGCCGGCACTTGCGCCGGCAGGACGCTGCCCATGATCGTGAGGCCAACGGGGACGACCTGCAGCCGCGATCATGGCGATGCTCTCCGTCTGGCCGGGACGGGAGCAGCAGTTCAATGAACATCAGGCCGTTTTGCTCAGATCCTGACGATAGGCTTGCAACGACGCGATTTTTGCTTCCGCCGCGGCCTCGCGTTCGGCGACAATGACCGAGACCTTTTCCGAAGCTTCCGCCAGATAGTTCGTCAGTTCAGTGCCGGTGAGATATTTCCCCTGCAGCTTGTTGAGCTTCGACCATCCATCCGCAAAGCTGCGGTTGAACCTTTCGCTGACGCTCGCGACCGCATACCATTGGCCGGTCTGCCTGACGAAGAACTCGTTGACGGAGCGGACGAGCTGGGCGAGGCGGTTCTTGCGAATGACCTCCAGCTCGGCCACATTGTCGATCGCCTTGATCTGATGCGCGGCATCGTCGGCCACGGCCTGCATGAAGTCGGCGAAGCTTTTGAAGAAGAAGGCGATTTCCTCAATGATTTCCTTCATGCGTTTCAGCGCCGTAATGCTGACATTGAGGGATTGGACCGCAAGCTTGATCTTGTCGTCCTCGGCCTGCTTTCCCTTGAGCAGCGCATTGATCTTGATGAGCTCGGCGGCCTGGGTGCGGCGTTCGTTCTCATAGGCTTCCGCCTTGTCGATCATCTTCATCTGCATGTCACGCAGGCTTGCCGCCTGTTGCTGCTGCTCGTCGGTGAGCTTGCCTAGCCCCTTGTCGAGCGCGTCGAGCGAAGCCTGGAGGCTGGAAATCAGGGTCTGCTGACTTGCGATCTTTTCCTCCTGCGCCTTCAGTTCCGCGGCACGGGCGGTGAGACGTTTGTCGAGTTCGGCAAGCTCCACGGCCTTGCTCGATTTCGGGTCACTGCCCTCGGCATCCTTCGCCAGCACCGACCTGCTGTCTTCCAGCGATTTGATATCCGTTTTCAAGCTATCGCGTTTTTCCTCGCTCTTGCGCAGTTCGGCCTTCTGCTCGGAAAGCTTGCTTTGCGTGGCAGCCGCATCCGTCTTGTCTCCGCCGGTTGTGGGTGTGCGGGAACCGCCGCCCTGCCCCTGCCCGTCAGCATCCTGGCCACCCCTGGACTGTCCCGAAAGCGCGCCGCCGACCGACGAGGCCAGCATGGAGGCCGGGCCGCCCGCCGCCATGGCGATTGCGGGAATGGCGCTTGAAATCATCTGTGCGCCAACCCGGACGATCGACATGATGAAAGCACGCTGCTCGGCGGTATTGGCCCGCTTTTCATATTCACGGGCCTTCTTTTCGAACTCCGCAACCTGCACCTTCAGATCGTTCACAAGCGATTCCAGCTGTTGGCGCCGCGCGTCAGCCTCGCGGATTTCCCGCTCCATCGTCGCCTTGTCTTCGAGACGCTTGCTCAAGACCATTTCGCTCGCATCGGTGATCTGTGCCGTCGCCTTGATGATGCCATCATAGGTGGCGGCGACCTCAAGCAGGTCGTCCCGCACTTCCAGCGCCCTGTCGCGGATATCTTTCGCAAGCTTGATCAAGTCGTTGGAGACGAAAGCCTTGATCTCGCTCTGGTCATTTCCCTCGCGGACGTCCAGCCAGTCCGGGAAGAGATCGTCGACTGAAATACGGACGCGATTGGCAATATCCATCGCATGTCTCATGGTGATTTCACTGTTCTGCTGCGCCGTTATCAAGCTGTCCATGATGGCGCTGATGCGGCCGCGAATTTTGCCTTCCTCCTGCGGCGTGGTGTTATAGGCGATGTAGAGCAGGTCGATCGCATTGTCGGTGTCGCGCTTGGCGCGCTCGACATCGTAGGTTCCCTGGATCTTGTCGACATAATAGCGGACGAGCGCCGTATCCGCCTTGGGAAGGGTGAATTCCGGCTTCGACACGATCGCCTCGACGTCGGCGTCGATCGCGCTGTTCAATTTGGTTACCCGGCTTTCAAGATTGACGACATTGTTCATTTTCATGCTCCTGTTGATGGGTGGTTATGGAAAGTCATTGGGGTTGATCGTTCACGAACCGCACTGTTTCTTCGCGTCGTCAGGCAGACCGGCCTCGGTGGAAGAAATGAACTGCGGCACGTCGCTGGTGAGGCCGTCTATCTCGGCGGACAGCCGGTTGACCTGACGTATTTTCGCGTCGTCAGGATTGACCTCGCTCGCTTCCTTGAGAGCGTTGGTGAAGTTGCCGACCTGAATGTTGAAGTCCTGAACCTTGACGTTGATGGTGGAAATCGCCGCCTTCAGCCTGGTGATCTGCTCTTCAAGCGTTTTCACCGCATTCTCGTTTTCCGCGTGGCCCTGCTTTGCCGCCTCAAGCTGGCGGCGATTGTTTTCGAGCTGGTTGCGCACGCCGTCGAGAGCCGACCGGGCATTATCCAGCCGCGGCAGCGCGGTGCGGTATTCCCTTTCCGCGTCGTTCATCCAGCCAAACGCCTTCACCGCGGCGTCACCGGCCTGGCAAATGCCCGGCAGGAAGAAGAGGACCCCGCTGCATATTCTTACTCTCTTGGCCTGCTCGTCCCTTTCCCTGCGGGCTTTTTCGAAGGTGGCCTGACGCGCCCTGACATTCTCGCTCTCGGACCGCACGAGATCCTCGTAGCCCTTCACGCTGGTTTCGGACTGCACCACCTGCCGTTCCAGCTCGATCTGCAGGTATTTGGCCTGCCCCAGCGCTTTTTCGCGGTCGGCGCTGAGCTGCTGCTGCGCCGTCAGATGCTCCATCAGGCACACGGATCGGCGGCCGAGCAGTTCGCGGCCTGCTTCCGCCTGCTCGAGTTTCGACTGAAAGGCGGCCACCTGCTCGGCAGACAGGGTGGCCGCATCGGCGGGCGCCGTATAGCGCAGTGCCGGCAGATCGAACTGCGTCGCAATCGCGGCGAGGCTGGCAAAAATAACATGTCGAAGTTGCATTGTTTCATCCTCCTTTGGAGAATTGGGGGTGGATAAAAAGGCATTGCAAAGCCGGCGGCCGCCCGGCATCGCTGCCGACCGCGCCATAGGCAGGGTAGAAACATTTGGAAGTCGGCGACCTTCGGGTGCATCCCTTGCAACGTCGTCAAGCCCCAAAAAACAACCATCAAAGATTGTATTTCAGAATATCCGGCGATAGGGAGAGCGTTCGAAGCCGTATAAAATTATGCAATAAAAACAGGTATTAACGTTGTCGTTCGTGTCACAGTCATAAACCGTCTCAAAAGAGCACATATTTTAACGCGCCCCTTAACATTCAATTTATGAGAGTATTTTTTAATAACCCCCAATGGGACGGCGGGGGAGTGCAACAAATTGCACCTATCTCCACGTCCGCGAATTTTCGGCTGTCTTGCACTTAGCGAAAGGGCGCAGCCGGCTCATGAAACCCACGCCTTGAATTTCGCCAAAAAGTAGTGACGACCTAGAAGCCCAAGGGGGAAAGGCATCTCGAAGAGAGATTTCGCACGTTTCGAAACCGCTCCCGGCGGGGAATTCCGTTCGGCCGCCGCCGGACATGCTTCTCGAGAGGCTGACCCCACTTGCGAACCGGATTTTGAACGATGAGGCTTTCGATGAAGCGGTAACCTGCCTCTGTGCGCAGATATCGATCGTGTTTAAACGGGAACGACGCCTCGTCCGCGCCATCGGCGATTTCGGCGCATTCGCGACCGTCATCTGCGCTTTCGGTCCGGGTTCGGTCCATCAAGGGCAGTTCACACTGGCCGCGGTTCAGGCGGCCGTCGTTCCGAGGGGCTGGGCATCCAGCCGCAGGACACGCGCGCTGATAGACTGGCTGGAACTGGAGGGCACCGCACAGCGCCTTCCGCCATGTGGCGACAGGCGTGAACGCCCATGGTCATTGAATGGCTGGCTGGTTGACGCGGTGCAGACGCTGGCAGCGGCCTATCTGGCTGCGGCCTCGCCATGGCACGAACATCCGGCGGTGGTCACGTCCGAGAAAACGACGGATGGCGTAAACGCCCTTCTCGATGGCGTGAACTGGCTTTTGAGACACCCCCCGGAATTGCATCCGCTGTCGGAGGAAATGCGGATATTCCTGGGGCATGCGCCGGGATTTCCGTTGCTGCTGGATTTGCTGTCGGCGGCGACAGCAACCGGATCTGATGACACGGGATGCGAATTTTCCCGCAAGGCGGCCGCTCGCGCCTACGGGATCAGCCGCGCCCATGTCACGGCGCTGCTGGCCAAGGCGGAGCGACTGAATTTCCTGCAGAGAAACGGCTCCAGAATAATCCTGAGCGATCCGACGCTGCAAAATGTGCGACGCGATCTCGCCTATCAGCTCGCCTTCGTTGTTTTATGGTCGGAGAGTTCCAAACCGTGACGGTCTCCATGGCCGCCTGAGGAAGCCGCTATGCGGTCCGGCTGGAATGTTTCCAGCAATCCGCGATAGGGCTTGACGACCGGCGTGGCATAAGCGCCGCGTTTGGCCGTCGAAAGCCCCATGGCCACCAGCGCTTCGGCCTGCTTGACGGCAGCGGCGACGCCATCGATGACGGGCACGCCGAATTCGCTGCGCAGTTCGGCGGTAAGGTCCGCCATGCCGGCACAGCCGAGCACGATAGCCTCCGCCCCGTCATTCTTCAGCGCCAGCGAAATCTCTTCGCGCAACCTCTCGCGGGCATTTGAACCGGGCTCTTCCAGCGACAGGACAGGAATATCCGCGGCACGCACATTGCAACGGGAAGACATGCCGTAGCGATGGACGAGATGTTCGAGCGGCAGCCGTGACCGCTCCATCGTCGTGACGATGGTAAACTTCTGCGCGATGAAGGCGGTGGCGGAAACCGCGGCCTCGCAGATACCGATAACCGGTATATCGGCAAGCGCCCGCGCCGCATCGAGCCCGGTATCATCGAAACAGGCGATGATAGCAGCATCCGCACCCAGCGCCGGTGCCCTGGCAAGTTCCAGCAGCAGGCCGGGCACGGCGAAAACCTCGTCGTAATATCCTTCTATGGAGACAGGCCCCATGGATGAGGTGACGGCCAGAATTTCCGTTTCGGGGTTGGATACACGGATCGCCGCATCGGCGATCGTCTCAGTCATGGAATGCGTCGTATTCGGATTGATGATGAGGATGCGCATGGTACGTTTCTTTATCCGCGCGAATGGCGGCGGTTCAAGGTAACGATCAGGCCGAGCGTGCCTGCGATCACCAGGAAGGAGAACAGGGTCGTTACGGCTCCGAGCGCATAAAGCACCGGCGTCGTGACATTGGTGGTCATGCCGTATATTTCCAGCGGCAGGGTGTTGTAGGTCCCCGCCGTCATCAGCGTGCGGGCGAATTCGTCATAGGAAAGCGTGAAGCCGAACAGGCCGACGCCGATCAGGCTCGGCGCGATCATCGGCAGCACCACATGTGCAAATGTTTGCCAGGAGGACGCGCCAAGGTCACGGGCTGCCTCCTCATAGGATGGCGAGAAGCGGTTGAACACGGCCAGCATGATGAGCACCCCAAACGGAAGCGTCCAGGTGAGATGCGCTCCGAAAGCTGATGTATACCATGAGGGTTCCAGCCCAAGCTGTTGGAAAAGAACACCAATGCCAAGCGAGATGATGATTGACGGAACCACCAGGCTGGCAACAGAGAGATAAAAAAGCGGCGTCGCGCCGATGAATTTTCGCCGGAAGGCAAGGCCCGCCAGAAGCGATACGAAGACGGTAACGATCATGACCATCAGGCCAAGTCCGAAGGAGCGGCGGAACGAGCCGCCGAAATCCCCCACCGCCTGCTGTTCGAAAAGATTACCGAACCAGTGCAGCGAAACGCCATTCAGCGGAAAAGTCAGGCCGCCATTCGGTCCCTGAAAAGCGAGGATGAGGATGGCCGACAGCGGGCCGTAAAGGAACAGCACGAAGAGGGCGAAAAAGAAGGCGAGGATGTAGAATTCGCGGCCGCGTTTTTCCTGATGCATGGGATTAGAGCTCCTTGCGGATATCAACGATGCGCAGGATGCCCGCGACCATCAGCAGAACGAGAATGAGCAGAATGACGGCGTTTGCGGCGGCCGCCGGATATTGCAGCAGCGACATCTGGTTCTTCATCATCAACGCCACGGAAGCGCTTTGCCCGCCGGACATGACCTGAACCGTCGAAAAATCCGCCATCACCAGCGTCACGACAAAGATGCTGCCGATGGCCATGCCGGGTTTTGCAAGGGGAATGATGACGTTCCAGAGTGTCTGCCAGCCCGTTGCACCGGCGTCACGCGCCGCCTCGATCAGCGATTTGTCGATGCGCATCAGCGTATTGAAGATCGGCGTGACCATGAACAGCGTATAAAGATGCACCATGGCCAGCACCACGGCGAAATCCGAATAAAGCAGCCACTCAATCGGCGCGGGCACGATGCCGGCGCTGACCAGCGTGCTGTTGACCAGCCCGTTGCGCCCGAGAACGGGTATCCAGGAGATCATGCGGATGATGTTCGATGTCAGGAACGGCACGGTGCAGATCAGGAAGAGCACCATCTGCATGGTGGTTGTGCGGATGTGAAAAGCTAGGAAATAGGCGACCCAGAAACCACAGAACAGCGTGATGGCCCAGACGATGGCGGCATATTTCAGCGTGTTGAGATAGGTCTGCCAGGTGACCCACGAGCCCAGCGTTTCCAGATAGTTGAAGGTCACGAAATCGGGATACATCTGGGCGAAGTCATAGTCCCAGAAGCTGACGACGGCGATCATGAGGATCGGCAGAGCCAGGAAAAAGCCGAGGATCAGCAAAAGCGGTGCGGCCTGCACATAGGATACGAGCTTCTGCGGCAGCGCGAAGCTGCGGGGCGGCCTGTCCTTTTTTTCGCTGACGCCGATAAGTCTGACCGTCACCATGGTGGAGCCTTTCGCTGGATTTAGAGATGCATCGGCATTGGTCGCCGATAAGACTATTTACGAGGCTCCCTCCACCCTCCCGTCATCCTCGGGCTTGACCCGAGGATCCACAACCCGGCGTGACCATGGATCCTCGGGTCAAGCCCGAGGATGACGGCGGGGAGGTTTGAACGCTCTGTCGTTCTCAAAACCGGCGGCCTTCACCGCCGGCTTCGTCCTTCCAAAACATCAGGCCGCAATGAATTCGTTCCAGCGGCGGACCATGTAACGGTCCTCGTCCATGACGGAGTTCCAGCATGCGACCTTGCCCATGCGCTCCTCGAAGGAGCCGCCATCGCGCACGGCGCCGGCCTTTTCCATGACCTTGCCGTCAGGCGCGATGATATCGCCCTGCGCCGGTTTGCCTTCGACCCAGTAACCCCATTCGTCGGCGGACATATGCTCTTTCGCCGTTTCCATGGCGGCGGAATAATAACCCTGACGGTTGAGGTAAGCGCCGACCCAGCCGGAGGTGTACCAGTTGATATATTCGTAAGCCGCATCGAGCTTGGCGCCGGAGAGGTGCTTGGCAAGGCCAAGACCGCCGCCCCAGGAGCGATAGCCTTCCTTCAGCGGCTGATATTTGCAGGCGATGCCCTTGGAGCGAACGGCGGCGACGGCCGGCGACCACATGGACTGGATGATGACCTCACCCGAGGCCATGAGGTTGACACTCTCATCGAAGCTCTTCCAGAAGGCGCGGAACTGGCCGTCTTTTTTCGCCTTGATGAGGAAGTCGATCGTCTTGTCGATCTCCTCCTTGGTCATGTTGCCCTTGTCGGCATATTTGATGTTGCCCAGGGCTTCCATGATCATCGCCGCATCCATGATGCCGATGGAGGGAATGTTGAGGATCGAGGTCTTGCCCTTGAACTTCGGGTCCATGATATCGGCCCAGCTGGAGATATCGCGGCCGACGAGATCGGGGCGGATGCCAAGCGTATCGGCATTGTAGATGGTCGGGACCATGGTGAAATAATCGGTCTCGCCCTTCGCAAATGTCTTGTCGCCGGGCTTTTCAACGAAACCGACGGTGTGCGGGGCCGTGCCCTGCGCCACGACGCTATCCGGTTTCAGCTTGCCGTTTTTGAACAGCGGCACGATCTTGTCGTAATATTTCAGCTTCTTGATTTCCATCGGCTGGATGACGCCCGCCGGATAGACCTTCTTCAGGATCCAGTATTCGATGTCGGCGATGTCATAGGAATTCGGCTGGGTCACCGCACGCTGGGCGGCGGCATCGGAATCCGTCGCCGTCATTTCGAGCGTGATGCCGAGATCGGCCTTGCACTTTTCGGCAATGGCATTGAGGTTCGACACGCCGGTGCCGAACTGGCGGATGGTGATCGGGTTCTGCGCCCAGATGGTCGGGAAGCCGGTGATGAGGCCGGAGCCGATCGCCGCACCCGTCGCCGCCGCACCGGCCTTGAGAAGGCCTCGGCGGGAAAGGCCTGTTTTGATCTTGGAGGTATCGGTCATTTCAAAGTTCTCCTCTGGTTATTTTTGGGGTCACTTCTCTACCCGGCCGAGCACGATGGCATCGGCCGCATTCCATGAAAGCGGTATGGCGTCGCCCGTCCTGACCGGCTTTTCAAAAAAGGCGGCATCGCTGAGGATGACGTTGAAATCCTCGATACCCGCGCCGCTGACGGCGATCTTCACGCTCGCGCCGCGATATTCGACATTCGAGACAATGCCGGTAAAACCGAAGCCCGGCTGATCCGCCTCCCCCACGCGCACGCGGTCGGTACGGATGGCGATATCCACCGCGCCGTCATCAGGGGCGGTGCCGCTGGCCGTGAAGGTGCCTCCACCCGCCACTTCCAGCACGACGAGATCGCCGGTCTTTTGTTTGAAACGCCCGGAAATGACATTGTGGTCGCCCATGAAACGGGCGACGAAAGCGGTGGCCGGGCGCTCGAACACTTCGCGTGGTGTCGCCGCCTGCTCGATACGGCCATCATTCATGACGACGATGACATCGGCCAGAGCCATGGCCTCTTCCTGGCTGTGCGTGACGTGGACGAAGGTGATGCCAAGCGAGGTCTGCAGTTTCTTCAACTCGGCACGCATGCGGATTTTGAGGAATGGATCGAGCGCCGACAGCGGCTCATCCAGCAGCAGCGCCTCGGGATCGGTGATGAGCGCGCGCGCCAGCGCCACGCGCTGCTGCTGCCCGCCGGAAAGCTGGGCCGGCCGTCGGCTGGCATAGGGTTCAAGCTGCATCAGCCGCAGCATATCGAGCGCCTTGGCGCGGCGCGTCTCCCTGTCCACACCCTTCATCTTGAGGCTGAAGGCGACATTGTCGACGAGATCGAGATGCGGAAACAGCGCATAGGACTGGAACATCATCGCCGTGCCGCGCCGGGCGGGCGGCAGATCGGTGACCACCACATTGCCCAATCTGACATCGCCGCTGGAAATGCTTTCATGGCCGGCAATCATTCGCAGCGTCGAGGTTTTTCCGCAGCCCGACGGACCAAGGAGGCAGCAATAGCTTCCCGCCGGAATCTTGAGGCTTATCGCATGCACGGCGGTGGTGTTGCCGTAAATCTTGGATACGGAAGCGATGTCGATTGCTGCGGCTTTGCTCATGAACACTCTCCTGCGACAACCTTGTCATGCAGGAGACGTGCCAATCCGCTTTGCCATTGATCTAAAAGGAAATTTCAGGGCAACCTATGAACCCGGTCGGCCGCCTGCCCAAATTTGCAGCGATTGTTTTCGATTGACTGTCGAAATTGTATGCGATCTTGGCGGGCGGGTTTGCCATGCCAAAGGCGCAAACTTCGCCTACTCGTCTCCGGGCACACCATAGGACGGGGCGTCCGCTGGGTTGAGTGCCCGCGTCACATAGGCATCTGCCTGCGGCTTGTATATTTCCCAGGCATGGGCGACCGCCTCGACCGGGCATGCATCGTCAAGCCAGTCGATGCGCAGCTCCGCATAGGGCCAGCTCTCGCGGTCGACGATCAGCAATCCGGCTGAATGAACCGGACCTGCTTCGCCGCCATTTTCGACGGCGGCTTTCAGAGCGGCTACCAGCCTGTCGCCGAGGGACCCTTCGGAAACTTCAAATGCCCGGACCATCGCCGCCGGAACTCCATCATTTGCGAGCAGATTTCCGCCGGCCGCGCAATCCTTGCCTGAGGCGGATGTCCATATTCCCAGGGCCTTCGTACCGGAATGAATTGCTGCATTTCCACTCGCGTCTATCGCGAGAAGCTGGCGGTAGTCCGGAAACGCGTCATGATCGCGCGCGCCGGAGACCGCCTCGGCGGCATCCGCCCCTTGCGCCAGCCGTCGCAGCATCAGGTTTCCAAGCGCGGGATTGGTGACGTTCTGTGTCGCAACCGCGCCGACCCCGGCTTCGGCCCAGGCGCACCGCGCAGCGACGGCAGGAGACGACGAGGAGATGGCAACCCCGAACTGGCCGGTATCGGCGCAACGCGCAACGATGGAAAAAGTCATGTCGAACTCCTGTTTCTGAGAATAGTCGCCGCGCTTCCAGAACCGCCGACCTGACTTTTTGGGCCGATCAGCGGTTTGAACGGCTGGCCTTGCCGGATCAATCGGGAATGACGGCGGTGGCGTCGATCTCGACAAGCCATTCGGGTCGCGCAAGCGCCACGACGACGAGGCCCGTGCAGACCGGGTAGACGCCCTTTATATATTCGCCCATGGTCCGGTAGACCGCCTCGCGGTGGCGCACGTCGGTCAGATAGACGACGAGCTTGGTCACATGCTCCATCTTTCCACCGGACTCTTCGACCAGCTGGCGAATATTCTGCATGACCTTGTGGGTCTGTGTTACCGGATCGTGGCTATCGATATTCTTTGCCGTATCGAGATCCTGCGGGCACTGGCCGCGCAGGAAAATCACCGTACCGCGTGCGACCACCGCCTGGCAGAGATCGTTGTCGAGCCGTTGCTCGGGGTAGGTTTCCTTCGTATTGAACTTGCGAATACGGGTATGTGCCATTCTATTCTCCATCGGAACAGGCAAATGAAATTGTGACGCCGTGCTTTTTGAGGTGGGACAATCAGCCTTGCGGCGAATACGCCATGTAGGTGTCCTGAATGGCGATATGATCGGCGACATGCTTGGCGTCGTGCCAGACACCCCAGATAAAGCTGGAGCCTCGCCCCGAAAGCCATGGCAGGCCGAGAAAATAGATGCCCTTTTCGGCCGAAACGCCGCGCTGATGCTTTGGTCGGCCCGCCTCGTCGAAAGCGCCCACCTTCAGCCAGCTGTAGTCGGAGCTGAAGCCGGTGGCCCAGACGATTGTCGTCACCCCGGCCTCCACGAGATCGAGCTCCCGCAACGGGCGGGTGACACAGTCGACGACGGGACCAGGAATGCGCGCCTCCGGCTCCTGCGGCAGATTGAGACCGTTGCGTGTGACAAAGGCGTCCGCTTCATCCAGCAGCGAGAGGTAGTTCCGGTCACCCCGGTCGAGATTGCGGGCAAGATCGTCGCTGAAGGTCAGCTTGCCCTGTACATAGGTGCCGGTCATGCCGACCAACACCATGCCCTGTGCGGCAAGACGGCGAAAATCGATGGTTTCGCCGCCGCGTGCGCCGCTCACTGCAATGGTGACGTGTTCGGCACCGGGCGCCTGCGCCTGCGCATCCCATTTGCCGAGAACGCCGAGCCACCAGACGAAATCGCGGCCGCGATAGGCGCGCGGCGGGCGATCATGGGGACCGACGGACAAATAGACCTTGCGCCCGGCCCGCATCAGCTCTTCGGCAATCTGCACGCCGGAAGAACCGGCACCGACCACCAGCACCGCTCCATCAGGGAGCTGGGCGGGATTGCGGTATTCGCTGGAATGTATCTGGTTGAAACCGCTTTCGCGCGGAACCAGCGGCGGAATATTCGGCTTCTGGAACGGCCCGGTCGCCGCCACGACATTCCCTGCCTCGATCACGCCGCCCGATGTCTCGACGCGAAAACCCGGACGGCCTTCAAGGCGCTCGACACGGGTGACCTCGACGCCGCAACGCACCGGCGCATCGTTCATCCGGGCATAGGCAGCGAAATAATCGGCCACTTCATCTTTGGGTATGAAAGCATCGGGATTTCCGGAAAAGTCCATATTCGGAAAACGGTCGTGCCAGGCCGGACCGTTGGCAACGAGCGAATCCCAGCGCATCGAACGCCAGCGCTCGGCAATGCGTCCCTTTTCAAGCACGACATGATCTATGCCGTTCCTGCCAAGGTGTTCGCTCATCGCGACGCCGGCCTGCCCTGCCCCAACGACGAGCGTGTGGATTTTTTCGACTGACATTATTGCCCTTCCTTCTCCTGGCCGTGATCTGCTGACCGCAACGGCTGCTTGCTATCGATCTAGCGAAGGGCGGAGGTTCAGAAAATTATCATTTCCTGCAGCACTGGTTAGGATCACCAAAAGCAAAGGCTTTTCTTCCTGCAGGCGCCGCAGCCTATTGCCGGAAGCGTGGTTTACACTTTAGGAACTGATAATTGTAAGAAGGGCGACTTGACCGCGCCCGATTGGCAAAGGGCTTTCGCATTCACCGCCGGCCCCCGCGCACATGCTACGTAAGGGCTGCACATGCGTTTTACGCTTCGCCAACTCGAATATTTCATCGCCACCGCCGAGGCTGGCTCCATCACGCTTGCTTCGGAGCGAATCCGTGTTTCGCAGCCATCGATTTCAACGGCGATCTCGCAGCTGGAAATCGAGCTGAACACCCAGCTCTTCCTGCGGCGGCACGCCCAGGGCCTTTCTCTCACTCCGGCGGGGCAGAAGATACTGGCGCAAGCAAAGGCGGTCATCGAGCAGGGACAGAACCTCTATATCGCGGCCTCCGAAGCCTCCGATCAGGTGCGTGGAACGCTTTCGCTGGGCTGTCTGCTCACATTCGCACCGATGCTTCTGCCGGAAGTCAGCCATAGTTTCAGGGCCGCCTTTCCCGGCGCGCAGGTGAGACCCACGGTCGCCGACCACAGCGTCCTTCTCTCAAAGCTCGAGCGGGCCGAAATCGACGTCGCCCTTTCCTATGACCTGTCTATCCCTGAGGGTTTCGAGTTCACCGTGCTGGCGGAATTGCCGCCCTATGTGCAGGTGGCGGAAACGGATCCTCTCGCTGCACTGTCCGCCATTACCCTCAAGGAGCTTGAAGAGCGGGAATTCATTCTGCTCGACCTGCCCCTGTCGCGGGATTATTTCCTCGGCCTCTTCGCCGCCGCCGGCGTATCGCCCAACATCGTGGCGCAGATCCAGCATCAGGAAGTCATCCGCACGATGGTCGGCAACCAGTATGGTTACACGCTGGCCAATGTCCGCCCCAAGAACAAAGCGGCGCTAGATGGCCGTCGGCTTGTCGGCCTTCGTCTGGCGGGCGAACACAAGCCCATGCGCATCGGCCTCATCCGCATCGGCCAGCAGGTGGCCACACGCATGGTCCGCAGTTTCGAGGACCATTGCAAGGGTCTGATATCGAACAGCTATGTGCCGGGCATGGAAGCGCCCAATCTGAACATGCGCCGCAGTGTTTCCGACTAGGATGTTTCCGTGCGCATTGTCCGGACATAAAAGCGATTCCGCTTTTACTGGAAATGCTTCGCCGCCATGCTCGCTTTTTTCTAAGCACCAGTTCCGAATATCTTATTTTTCTTTTTGGTCGCGCAATGAGACTGTGCGCGCCAATTGCCGACCGCGCCCTGCTGCCGGCCCCAGTTTTCACGGAGGCTCCCTTGTCCGATACGACCATGTTCGCCGATCAACCTGCAGACGCGAATGTCAGGATCATCGACGCGATGACCAATCAGGAAAAGGTCGATCTGCTGTCGGGCTTCGGCATGTGGAAGACAGCAGGCATTGCCGCGCATGGCATCAAGCCCATCATCATGACGGACGGCACCTATGGCGTGCGTTACTCCATTCCCCAGATCGACAGTGACGAGCGTGGCGGCATGGACCTCGACGCGTTCCTGTCCGTGGTCAACCAGCGGGCCAGCGACGTTTCCATCGCCTGGGGCGAAATGAAGCCCGCCACCTGCTTTCCAAACGGTTCGGCCATGGGCAACAGCTGGGACGAAGCGCTGATGCAGCGCCTCGGCACCTTACTCGGCAAGGAATGCCGGGCGATGGGCGTGCACCTCTTGCTGGGCCCCGGCATCAACATACGCCGCACGCCGCTCGCCGGCCGTTCCTATGAATATTATTCGGAAGACCCGCTCGTGACCGGCAGGCTCTCAGCGGCGGTGATCGAAGGTATCCAGTCGCAGGGCGTCGGCACGTCGCTCAAGCATTTCGCCTGCAACAATTCCGAGGTGGAACGCACGACGATGGACAGTATCGTTGATGAGCGCGCCCTGCGTGAAATCTATCTCAAGGGCTTCGAAATCGCGATCAGGCAGTCCAACCCCTGGACGATCATGTCCTCCTATAACCGCCTCAACGGCGTTCAGGCCTCGCAGGACCCATGGCTCCTCGATGAGGTTCTTCGCAAGGAGTGGGGTTTTAAAGGCGTCGTCGTTTCAGACTGGCACGGCATCAAGGACCGCCCCGCCTCGCTGATTGCGGGCGGCGATCTGGACATGCCTGAAAGCCCGCGCCGAAAGGCCGACCTTCTCGCAGCACTCAATTCCGGTTCGGTCCCTGCCGCAACAGTGGACCTCTCCTGCAAACGAATGCTGGATCTGATCGAACTTTGCCACAAGGGCGCGGAAGGTGCGGTTCCCGCCTATACGGCGGACGAACATCACGCCGAAGCACGCGCGATGGCGGCCGCCTCCATGGTGCTGGTACGTAATGAGGGCCTGTTGCCGATCCGGCTCGAGATGCGGCGGATCATCGTCGTCGGCCGTGATGCCGGCACGCCGGTCATCCAGGGGTCGGGTTGCGCCACCACCATTCCGACCATGGTGGATCAGCCGCTGGAGCAATTGCAGACTGCGCTCGGCGCCGACCAGACGTTGACCTTCCGCACGGAAGCGGATGCCGATACCCTCGAACTGGCCGCCAGTGCGGACCTCGTGCTGGTCTATACCTCGACCGAGGGCGCCTATGACGGCGAAGGCTCCGACCGCACCACTCTGACGCTGGGTCCCGGACAGGACGAGATGATCGCGGCGCTTGCCGCAGTCTCCGACAGGGTTGCGGTCGTCATCGCCTGCCCCGACGCGGTTGAAATGCCGTGGATTGACAAGGTGGGCGCGGTACTCGTCACCTTCTATTCCGGACAGGCGATGGGCGGCGCCGTTGCCGACGTGCTGACCGGTGCCGTCAATCCCTCAGGCAAACTTTCCGTCACCTTCCCGAAGCGCCTGACCGATGTTCCCGGCTTTCTCCACTATCCCGGCGAAAACGGCCAGCATGTCTATGGAGAAGGCATCCATGTAGGCTACAGATCCTATGACATGCGCGAGATCGAGCCGCTGTTCCCGTTTGGCCATGGTCTCAGCTACACCACATTCGCTTACGCCGACCTCTCCCTTTCCGCCGCTGAGATCGGCCTCAATGACGAGATCACGGTTGCATTCACGGTCACCAACACAGGCGATCGTGCCGGTGCAGAAGTCGCGCAGCTCTATCTTCAGGCACCGGGCAAGAGGCTTAAGCGCTCGCCGCAGGAGCTGAAGGGCTTCGCAAAGCCCGTGCTGCAACCGGGCGAAAGCAGGAAAATCCAGCTCACGCTGAAAGGCTCCGATCTGGCGATCTGGGATCCCGCCCTCAAGCGCTGGGTGCTGGAAGGCGTCGAGGCGCGCCTCGTCGTCGGGGCCTCCTCACGTTCGCCGCAACTCACCGCCGATCTCAAGCTGAAACCTTCGGTCCTGCCGTTCCGCCGCCTGGCCTATGACACGCAGCCGGCCTATGTGCTTCCGAATGCAATCGCTTGCGACGGCATCTGCGCCTATCTCACCGCCCGCTGTAATATTTCGCCGGAAGATGCGATGCGGATGCTTCAGCATTGCGCAAATTCCTTCTTCGGCATTTTCACCTCGCTGGAGCGGCGTCTGCGCCTTTCCATCCCCGAGGCCGAGGTCGCTCATCTCATCGAGGAGATCAATGCGGCGATGGATGCGGCGGAGGCGAGATTGTGACACCGACGGAAGTCTGGCTGGCGCGTCTCATCGCCCATCCCACCGTCAGCGCGGAAACGAACCTGCCGCTGATTGCCGAAATTGAAACCGCGTTGCGGAAGGCCGGCGCGACCTGCGAGCGATTTCCAGATGCGACGGGGAAGAAGGCGTCCCTTCTTGCCCGCTTCGGGCCCGATGTCGCCGGCGGCCTGATGGTGTCAGGTCACGTCGATGTGGTTCCAGCCGCGGGGCAGGACTGGACCGTTCCGCCCTTCGAAATGACGCGCAGCAACGGACGTCTCTATGGTCGCGGCTCAGCAGACATGAAGGGCTTCGTCGCCTGCGTCATGGCATTGACCGAGAGAATGGAGACGACAAACCTGACCGCCCCGCTATGGATCGCCATTTCCTATGACGAGGAAATCGGCTGCGTCGGTGTGCGGCCGATGATCGATGATATTTCGGCACGCGGTATTTTTCCCGACCTGATTGTGGTTGGCGAACCCACATCCATGCGGCTGGGGCTCGGGCACAAGGGTAAAATGGCTTTCCACGTCGCGTTTACGGGCTCGCCGCGTCATTCCGCAGAAGCGCCGCTGGCTCTCAACGCCCTGCACATCGCGACCGATTTCATCTCCGGCCTGCGTCGATTGCAGGATGAAATCGAGGCCAAAGGCCCATATGAAACGGGTTATTCAGTTCCCTACGCCACCGTGCATGTTGGCAAGCTCACCGGCGGCACGGTCGTCAATCTGGTGCCGGATCGCGCAGAACTGTTTATGGAATGCCGCATGCTCGCGGCGGACGATCCTCTGGCGCTTGCAGACAGCATCCGCAAGACCGGCCAGATGGCGTTGAAGCCCCATCAGGCCCGTTTTGCCGAAGCCGCACTCGACATAGAAAATACCGGCAGCTACCCCGGATTGTCGACCGAGCTGGACGATCCAGCAGTCGCAGCCTTTTCAGAATGC
Source organism: Agrobacterium sp. GW821-FHT14E08 (assembly GCF_058803865.1). Taxonomy (NCBI): domain Bacteria; kingdom Pseudomonadati; phylum Pseudomonadota; class Alphaproteobacteria; order Hyphomicrobiales; family Rhizobiaceae; genus Agrobacterium; species Agrobacterium sp. GW821-FHT14E08. Next base: position 323,173 of record NZ_JBXAPJ010000004.1, read on the forward strand.
TTGCCCGTGGACACGGCGCAATGCCGCCTGAGCTTCGGCACGGAGGGCGGGCTTTTCGCCCAGGCGCTTGATGTTCCGGTGGTGATATGCGGTCCCGGCAGCATGGATCAGGGGCATCGGCCCGATGAATTCATCGACGAAACCCAACTTGCCGCCTGCGACGAGGCGCTTGCCAGGGCAGTGGAAAGGTTTTGCCGCAGCCATGGCCAACTTGCTTCGCATGTCCCAAAGCAGATGAACGGAAAATTGTAATTTACCGAAGCCGCGCGGTTGGCAAATGTAGGCTGATAAAGATCAAAACCAATAACGGAGGGTACAATGAATAACAGTTTCTCGCGCCGCACATTCATGAAGGCAACCACGGGACTTGCAGCCGTTGCTCTGGCGGCGCCGACAGTTCTGAAAGGCACGCGTGCATTCGCCGGTGAAACGCTGGTGGTGCGCGACATGGGCGGCGCATTCTACGAGGGCTTTAAGGTCGCATTCTACGACACATTTGCCGCTGAAACCGGCGTCGTGATCCAGACCAACACCAATGAGCCGGACCCCATCCCGCAATACAAGATGGCCGTCGATACCGACACCAAGCTGTTTGACGTCGCGCTGATGACGCCGGAACATGTGCTGCGCATCCGCCAGCTCGGCGACAAGTACATGTTGCCGCTCAACATCGAGGTTTCGAACAAGGAAGACTTCACGCCAAATACGTTTGAGCCGGATTTCGCGGGCGTGGCAATCTTTGCGCTTGCCATGGGCTATCGCAAGGACACCATGAAGAAGGTGCCGACGAGCTGGGCCGATTTCTGGAATGTCGAGGCCTTCGAAGGCCGTCGTGGCCTGTGGCGCAGCCCTGTCACCACGCTTGAAATGGCGCTGCTGGCCGACGGCGTTCCGCTCGACAAGCTTTACCCGCTCGACGTCGATCGCGCCTTCAAGAGCCTCGACAAGATCAAGTCGAAGATCAACATCTGGTGGACCTCGGGCGCCCATGCCACGCAGCTGCTCAAGGATGGCGAGCTGGACATGATGTCCACCTGGTCGACCCGCGCGCAGGCGGCAATCAATGCCGGCGCACCGGCAGGCATCGTCTGGAACGGCGGCCTGTTCAACATCGATGGCTGGACCATCGCCGGCAATACCGAAAAAGCCGATCTCGCCCGCAAGTTCATCGAATGGTGCCTCGATGCCAAACGTCAGGCCGCCTATACCGATCTTCTTGCCTGCGGCCCCACCAACATGAAGGCTTATGATCACCTGAGCGGGGAAAAGGCCGTTCTCCTGCCGACGGCTCCGGACAACATCAAAGGCCTGACCATCCTCAATGCCGCCTATTGGGCGGAGCATCAGGATGATCTTACCCAGCGCTTCGAACAGTGGATTCTCAGCTGATTTTTGGCCAGACCACCTGAATTCCCGGCTCCGCCTTTGGGCGGGGCTGCATTTCTGACAGAGGGTGGCCCGGTTCCGCTGGCGCATCGGACAGAAAATCCTATTCGATTTGTCCGTAACGATGCGCAGATCAAAAGTGTTAGATCGTCTTTTGTGCGCCCGAAAGGGCGCATGGCGCTCCAAGCTGGAACGGGCCATTTCAACAAACGAGAACTCCATGGCTGAACTTTCCGCCGCACAAACGCCTGCCAGCCGACGCCCGACGCTCGACAGCCTTTGGCTTTCCACGCCGGGTCTCGCCTATATGGCGCTGTTGCTGATCCTTCCGGCTGGCGCGCTGATCTGGCAATCCTTCGTCGATCCGAAAACGGGCGCCTTCGACCTCTCCGTCTACCGCCAGATGTTTTCGGCGGGCGTCTATGTCAAAGTCCTTGCCAACACCTTCGCCATCGCCGCGCAGGTCACCATCGTCTGCCTGCTTGTCGCCTACCCGATTGCGGTCTGGCTGGCCGGCATGGAGGAACGCCGGCGGCGCATGGCGATGTGGCTTGTGCTCCTGCCCTTCTGGGTAAGCCCGCTCTTGAAGAATTTCGCGTGGATCGTGCTTCTTGCACGCAAGGGCATCGTCGCACAATTGCTCGTCGGCATGGGTTTCGATACCGAACTCAACCTGCTTTACGGGCGGGGCGCCGTTGTCTTCGGCATGGCCCACGCCATGCTGCCGATCGCCATCCTGACCATGCTTCCGACGATGCTTGCGATCGACAGCCGCCTCGTTCCGGCCGCCATGACCATGGGTGCCGGCCGCAGCCAGTCCTTCTGGCGGATTTTCGTACCGCTCTCCATGCCGGGCGTCGCTGCCGCAGGCCTGTTGATCTTCGTCATGGGGCTTGGCTTTTTCATCACGCCGGCGCTCCTTGGCTCGCCCAATGAAACCGTCATCGGCCAGATGATGATCACCCAGGTGCAGAAGCTCTTCAACCTGCGGCTCGCCGGCGCTCTCGCCGCGCTGCTGCTCGCGGTCACGCTGATCACCATCGCCGTTTACGATCGCTTCTTCGGCATGTCCTCCGTGTCCGGCCACGGTGCGGTGGCAAAGCGCGGCGGCGTCATCGGAGCCATCGGCGGCATCGTCATCGAGTGCGGTGCGGCGATCAGCGAATTTATCGCCCGCCTGCTGCCGGCACCTCTGGGACGCGGTGCGTTTACCGTTTTCGTCTGGCTGGTGATTGCGATATTGATCGTACCCGTTCTCGCCTTTCCGCCGATGGCCTTTTCCGGATCGACATTTCTCGAATTTCCGCCGAAGAGCTTCTCGCTGCGCTGGTTCCAGGCCTATATGGGATCGGACCAGTGGATGGGCGCAACCACCCGTTCCGCCATCATCGCCATCGTTACCGGCGTCATCGCCACCATCATTTCCGGCCTTGCCGCCTATGGTCTGGCGCGCTCGCACCGGAAAGCCGGCGGGCTGATCTTTCTCTCCTTCATGCTGCCCATGGTGGTTCCGAACATCGTCATCGGCGTTTCCCTGTTCTACGTTCTCGCCAAGGTCGGCCTGATCGCGACAAATACCGGTATCGTGCTTGGGCATACGCTTTCAGCCATGCCGATCGTCTTCGTCATTCTGCTCACGACCTTCCGCAGCGTCGACTGGCGTCTGCTGCAGGCCGCGGCAACGCTGGGCGCCAACCGCTGGCAGCAGGTCCGGCTAATTCTCCTGCCGCTCGTCAAGGGTGGCGCGGTTGCCGCATTCCTGTTCGGCCTGCTTCACTCATTCGAGGAACTGACGATTGCGCTGTTCGTCGGTGCCGGTGTCAAGCAGACGCTGCCGAAACAGATGTGGGACGATATCATCCTCAGCATTTCCCCGACCCTGGCCGCGGCCTCGGTCTTCATCGTGGTGGTGGTGACGGTCCTCTTCGTCATCGCCGAAAAGGCAAGGCCTCGCTGACATGCGCGCGCCAGCCTCTCCCCTCACGACCAAAGGAATTTCTCCAGACATGTCAGCTACCTCTGCCGCCACGCCCGAACACAAGCTCAGGGTAAAGGGTCTCGCCAAGATTTATGGCGCGACCATCGCCCTCGATCACGTCGATCTCGAAGTTCGCAAAGGCGAACTGCTGACATTGCTCGGACCGTCCGGTTCAGGCAAGACCACCCTTTTGCAACTGATCTGCGGCCTGCAGGAGCCGAGCGCCGGCACGGTCGTCATCGACGGCAAGGACCAGACCTACGCGCCGGTCAACAAGCGTGACATCGGCGTCGTCTTCCAGAATTACGCGTTGTTTCCGCATATGACCGTGGCCGAGAATGTCGGTTTTGCACTAAAGATGCGCAGCCTTCCGAAGTCCGAAATCGACCTCAAGGTAACGAAGGCGCTGGAGACCGTTGGTCTCGCCCATGCCGCCGGCCGCTCGCCCTCGCAGCTCTCGGGCGGCCAGCAGCAGCGCGTGGCGCTCGCGCGCTGCCTCGTCTACGATCCGGCCATCATCCTGATGGACGAACCGCTCGGCGCCCTCGACGCCAAGCTGCGCGAGGTGATGCAGATCGAAATCAAGCGCATCCATCGCGAGACGGGTGCGACGATCATCTTCGTCACCCACGACCAGCAGGAAGCGCTCGCCCTTTCCGACCGCATTTGCCTGATGAATGACGGCAAGATCGCTCAGCTCGGTACACCGCGCCAGATGTATGAAGAGCCGCAGAACCTGTTCGTCGCGGATTTTATCGGCACCTCGTCCATCATTCGTGGCACGGTGAAGGATGGCGCGCTGCAAACCGCGATCGGGATGTTGCCCATTCCCGGCAACACGCCTCCCGAGGGTACGAAGGGCGCGATTGTCGTGCGACCCGAAGCCATCACGCTCGGCGAAGGATTTTGTGAAGGACGCGTCCGCGAAACCGTTTATGGCGGCTCCGAACTGCGTGTCATCATCGATGCAGGTGAACAGGAGATCATCGCAAGGGCACCTGCCCAGAAGGGCGACGTCGAGGTGGGAACGACCATCCGCTTCGGCTGGTCGCCTGAATCCGCACGTTTCCTCAGCGATAAGGATTGATACCCATGGCTCCTCTGCGTTTTCTCTACGATTGCGATCCGGGTGCCGATGATGCGCTGGCGATGCTTTTCGCGCTCGGCCGACGCGATGCGCTGGAGATGATCGGCGTCACCTGCGTTGCCGGCAATGTCGGCCTCGAGCCCGTGCTGAACAATGCCCGGCGCATTCTGGAACTTGCCGGGCGGCAGGACATTCCGGTCCATGCCGGCGCGGCACGCCCCATCATGGCTTCCAGAGGCAGGGTTTCGATCATGCATGGTCAGGATGGGCTTGCCGGCAGCACGCTGCCCGCACCGACCATGCCCTTGAGCGACGGCCATGCGGCGACAGAGATCTCGAGGATTGCGTGCGCGGAAGGCAAGCTGCATATCTGCGCCACCGGCCCGCTGACCAATATTGCCCTGGCACTTCTCCTCGATCCGCAATTGCCGGAATTCGTCAGCGCGATCACCATCATGGGCGGCGCGGCTTTCTGCCCGGGCAATACAACGCCGCTTGCGGAATTCAATTTTGCAGTCGACCCCCATGCCGCTTCCATCGTCTTCGACAGCGGCATTCCGATCACCATGCTCGGCCTCGACGTTACCCGCCAGGCCGTCGTTTCCGAGAGTATGATCGCCAAAGCCATAGCCATTGGAACACCGGCGGCGAAAGAAGCCGCCCATCTCCTGATCAATTACGGCGCCAAGGATCCATGCCTGCACGATCCGAGCGCCATCGCATGGATGCTGGCGCCCGAGATTTTCGAAACCGTTTCCGGCCATGTCTCCATCTACACCGACAGCGGCCCGGCAGCGGGACAGGTGATCGCCGCCATAAACGAGCGGCATCTCGCCGGACGTGCAACCAACGCCACAATCGTCACCGGGGTGGATGCGCAGGCGTTCGAGCGTCTGTTCCTCGACGCACTGAAAAAAGCCTAACCGGCCTTGAACCGGTCGAACGCCGTGAGGCGCTTCACCATGGGATCGGCGTCCCAGCGGTAGATTTCGGTCCGGAGGAAATGCAGCTCTTCCTCGAGCTTTTCCTCCGGCAGCTCCACCCACCAGGATTTCGGCCGGCCATCCGACCCGTCCGACCAGCGGTAGCCGCGTTTTTTCAGATGATCCTTCATCTCGAACGGGCTGTTTTCCGCGTAGATGCGGACCCTTGACAGCCGGCTTGCCTCGTGGAGTTCGGCAAAGGGCGTTCCTGTCTGGCCGGGACGCTCCTGTTCCAGCACCTCCAGCAGCGCGAAACAATCATCGACAGCGCGGTGGCCATCGTGGAAATAGCCGGATTGGCCGATCAGATAACCAAGCTTGTTGCCTTCAAAGCCCCGTGCCCGCCAGTCTATCTCCTTTACGGAACAGGCCCAGGCCTTGTCCCGGAAGATCGGCGAGAAGCTCTCGCAAAAGGGACGGTCGAAGCCGGCATTGTGGGCAATGATGAGATCGGCATCGGCGACAAGGGACGTCAACCGTTCGATGTCTATCGCCTGTCCCGCGACCATTTCATCGGTAATACCCGTCAGGCGCGTGATCTCTTCGGGAATGGCAATGCCGGGCTGGCGCAGGCCGCCATAGATACCGGTGACATCGCCAATCATACCCTGATCGTCGAATGTGAAAGCGATGACACCTATTTCTATGATCTCGTCGGCTCGATGGTCGAGGCCCGTTGTTTCCGTATCGAGGATAATTCCCCGACGGGGGAATCCGGGTTTCGGTCGCTCGACGACGGCACGAGGCTGAAGCCTGCGCAGGATGCGGTAATTGCCGGTGGATTCGAGATGAGCGGCAAGCGCCTCGTCGTCAGCAACCGCCTTCTGCGTTGTTTCGCCACCACCCGCTTTTTTTCGCCCACGTTCGGCCTGGGCAAGCCGCGCCGCCGCGGGGGCAAAAAAATCCAACTGGGAGGTCATCGTGCTCCTGTCCGTCTTGGCCGGAAATCGAGATTGAGTAGTCCAGCATATGCGCAGAGGCTTAACGTCACAACAGCGGTTACCGTCATCCACAGAAACCGGGTGGCATCCGCCAGAGGACCATTGCGAGGGGGCTGTCGCGAAGAGAACCATTTTAACATGATTATTTCAGTTAAGTATTGAAATAAGTCGCTGCGCGGGGTATCGCCTCAAACGCAATCCCCAGGTCGGTCATGACGCAACGCGACGACAAATTCCTCTCGGCATTCCTGAAAACGCAGTCGGACATCAAGCGATATCTGACGCGGATGACGGGTTCCCGGGAAGATGCCGAGGATCTTGCCCATGAAGCCTGGATCAAGCTGGCGAGGAACAGTTCCAATGCCTCCGAGGCCCCCGTTCCCTATCTCAAGCGGATTGCAAGGTCACTTGCCATCGATCATGGGCGCGGTCGCAAGCACCGCGCGACGACCGAACAGATCGAGGATGCGCTTTCAATTCGCGATGAACGTCCAGGACCGGACCAACAGGTGATAGATCGCGACCAGATCCGGGAACTCATGCGGGTCATCGGCGAATTGCCGGATCGGCAGCGAAAAATGCTCGTCGCGGCGCGGCTGGAGTTTCGCCCCTATGCCGAGATCGCGGAGGAATTTCATGTCTCGACCCGCACGGTGGAAATGGAAATCAACCGGGCGATCAATTACTGCATGGAGAAAATGGGCCATGAGCGGCGTAGATAATTTTCGGATTTCCGGTTTTCAATCGTTAGAGCTAGTGAGGTTCATGTGAAATTCCCGTGCCCGGATGGACTTTTTGATAGGGGTTGAGTGTTGAACGACGGATCCGATGCGCTCAGAAAAAAGGCCACGTCCTTTATCGTCAGGCTGCACTCCGGCGCGGCTACGGTCGAGGATACGGAAGCGCTCAGCCATTGGCGCAATCTCAGCGCCGAGCACGAACGCGCCTTCATCGAGGCATCGGCGCTCTGGCGCAATCTCGGCCCGGCCTTGCAGGCCGACACGCGAACACGTGCAAACCTCGTCTCCAGACGGTCTTTCATGATTGGCGGCAGCCTTGCAGCCGGTTTTGCCGGCGTCGCCGTGGCGCTGCCGCAACTCGGTTACATGCCCTCCATAGGTTCAATGCTTGCGGATTTTTCAACGGGGGTCGGCGAGCTGCGAAATGTGAACCTGCCGGACGGATCGACCGCCTTTCTGGATGGCGGCACGGCGCTGTCTCTCGACGGTGAACGGCGGTTCGATCTGACGGCGGGTGCTGCGGTCTTCACGGTCAAGCAGGCATCCGACATGCCATTTGTCGTGAATGCCGGCGCCGGTTATGTCGAAGCCTCCGGCGGCTCGTTCAGCGTGACACACAACGCCAGCGGCGTGACGGTGGAATGCCTGTCCGGCCCGCTTGCCGTGCACTGTCTCGGCAATGTCCAGCTCCTTCCCGGCGAGGCCATCACTTACGGACGTTCCGGCCTCAAGGAAAAATCCGCAATCGACCTTGAAACCGCCTCCGCCTGGCGCGAAGGCCTGCTGGTTTTCAACAACCGCCCCCTTGAAGACATTGTCGCAAGTCTGAACCGGCACCGGCGTGGCAGGATCATCATCACGCGCGAAAGCCTGCGGTCCCTGCACGTCTCGGGCGTTTTCCAGCTCAACCGGCCACAGGATATTATCGCCCATCTTGAGGAAACGTTGCATCTGCGGGCAATCGGTGCCGGCGGAATACTGCTCCTCGTCTGACCCCTGTCCACACCCTTACCCCGCCACGATATTGTTCGACCCAAAAAATATTACCAAAAAACTCCAGAAATCTTTTCGGGTTTCTGCGTCTCGGTCGTCCTTCCTATCAGAGGCCGCAGTGATGCGGCGAAACTGAAGGGGTTACGGGGATGAATTTATTGGCGACGGGACAAAAATCCGGTAGTCGCGCAGGGCGTTTGAGGCTGGCGGCATTCTGCGCATCGCTGGCGTGCTCCGTCTCGTTTTACGCTCACACCCAGGTTCACGCGCAGGAGCTGCGCCAGTTCTCCATTCCCGCGGGATCGCTTGACGTGGCGCTGACGCGATTTGGTGCGGCAAGCGGCATACAGATTTTCTACGATGCGTCTTTGACAAAGGGGCTGAAAACTTCCGGCGCGGCGGGCGCCCTTCAACCGCGCGAGGCGCTCGGCAAGCTTCTGGACGGCACCGGCCTGAATTTTCGCTTCACTGCGCCCGATCGCGTGACGGTCTCCAACGCCTCACAGGCGCCGCAAGCGACCGCAGCGGATGGTACAGTCGCGCTGGAGACAATCACCGTCACCGGCAAAAGCGGGCGATACGGCAGTCCCGACGCGCCCTACGGAACCGACGCCCCCACGGCCTACATTTCGGGCGAGGACATCGACCGCCTTCGCGGTTCCAGCCCGGCCGACATGTTCCGAGGCACGGCGGGCGTCATGTCCGGCGAGGCGCGCAACGGCGCGGGCGCCATCGATGTCAATATTCGCGGCATGCAGGGAATGGGCCGCGTCGCCACGACGATAGACGGCGCCGAGAATTCCGTGACGGTCTATCAGGGCTATCAGGGCGTCTCGAACCGCACCTATGTCGATCCGGATTTCATCGCCGGCGTCGACATTACCAAGGGGGCAGACGCCGCTTCCTTCGGCAATGCCGGCTCGGTCGCGATGAGGACGGTCAGTGCCGATGACATCGTCAAGGACGGCGAGAAATGGGGCCTCAAGGTCAAAGGCGGTTTTGGCACCAATTCTTCAAGCCCGAAGGATGGCGCGCTGGGCGGCTACAGCTATCAGTCCGGCGTGGGCACCGCGACACCATCTGCCGACGGCATGGATCGCCCCGCCTTCCTCAAGCCAACGACCGGCTCGGGCAGTGTGATCGGCGCCTATAAGGGCGAGGACATCGATGTCGTTGCGGGTTACGCGCATCGTCGCCAGGGCAATTATCACGCCGGCAGCCACGGCCCCGTCGCCTCTCCGAAAAACATTGGCAACACCAAATATTGGGGCGGCATTCTTCCCAACACGATGATCAATGAAGGCCTGGTCAACTATCGCGGGGGTGAGGAAGTCCTCAACACCGAGCTGGAAACGCAGTCTCTTCTGGCAAAAGCGACCGCGCGCCTTTCGGACGACCAGACATTCCAGATCGGTTATATGGGATATAGAAGCGAGGCCGGGGACCGGCTTGCCTCGCGGCTGACCTCGAATACCGGACAGGCGCAGCAACAGGAGCAGACGGTCAGCACCAGCCTCGACACGTTCACGGCGAGATACAACTGGAACCCCGAGGATAATGATCTCATCGACGTCAAGTCGAATTTCTACTTCAACCATCTCGAAGTCCGAAATCCCGTGCGCGGAGGGCGAGGACTGACGCCCGAAAAAATCGGCCTGCCATCCGGTTTCCGGGTCGGCACGGACACCAATATGTGGGGCGCGGAAATTACCAACCGCTCGCAATTCAGCTCGGATTACGGTGACCTCGATCTGAACTACGGCATTTCCTACCGGGCCGAGGACACCAATGGCAGCGAGCACGCCGCTGTTCTCGAGGGTTGGCTAACGCCGCGCGATGCCATTCGTCATGAAGGTGCCGCTTTCGCCAAGGCGGCCTATAAGCCCGTTGACTGGCTGACCCTCAATGGCGGCCTGCGATACTCGCATTATTGGCTAAAGGATCGATTTGACCCCTACGAAAAATATCAGGCCCAGGGCAAACCCATCGGCCTGACGGTGGATGACGGGGGTTTCAGCCCGTCTGCCGGCGTGACGGTGGAACCGTTCGACAATACGCAGTTCTACGCCAACTATTCGAATACGCTCAGATCGCCATCCATCATCGAATCCGTCTCCGCCTTCAACAGCGTGATCGCCAATGCCGGCGTCCAGCCGGAGCGATCCAGCAACTGGGAAATCGGCACCAACATCATTCGCGACGGCATTCTGTCTGACGACGACACCGCCATGATCAAGTTCGGTTATTTCAATTGGGACGTGAAGAATTACATCTCGCGCACCGTGGTGACCGAACCGGTGCTGACCCTCAATATCGGCAACATTCCCCGGGCGAAATTTTCAGGTCTCGAACTCTCCGGCCGTTATACCAATGGCGGCTTTTCGGCGGACCTTTCGGCCAATTATTTCCTGAATGTCGAATATTGCCGCACGACACAGACCTGCGACAGCAAGTCCCTCTACGGCGACTATGCGACCAACCATGTTCAACCGGAATATACCGTGGACCTGACGCTCTCGCAGAAATTCCTCGAGGACCGGCTGACGGTCGGCGGCCGCATCTCCTATGTCGGGCCGCGCGCCATCGGTCACGGCGATGTCACGGCGCAGGGCGCCTCCGAATTCATCGCTCTCGTGGACTGGGAACCCTATACGCTGGTCGACCTGTTTACCGAATACAAGATCAACGACAACATGACCGCGAGCCTGCGCGTGGAAAACCTGTTCGATCGTTTCTATGTCGATCCTCTCGGCCTTGTCACGCAGCCGGGCCCGGGCCGGACGATCTATGCCAGCCTCACGGCAACCATTGGCGGTGGTGAAGCCCTGCCGGGCCTCTCCCCCTTCAGCAGCCCGACGGACAGCGCCTTCGTTCGCGACTGGACCGGCTTTAATGTGGGTGCTCATGCGGGCGGCGATTTCCTGAATATTGCAGGAAATACGACCTCGCTGGATGGAACGTTCAGCGATGCAGCCGCGCGGGAATCTGCCGATTTCAACATGCGCGGCGGTGCATTCGGGCTGCATGCGGGTTATGACCGGCAGCTCGAAAACGGCTTCGTCGTCGGCGTCGAGGCCGATTACACCAAAACCTATCTTCGCGGCATCGAGAAGTTCGCCTCCACGGATGCCACACTGGCGAAAAACGGGCATGTGGACGCAACCACCAGCTACGACATCGACTGGACTGCCGGGTTGCGGGCAAAACTCGGATATGCCGTCAATGACAGGCTGCTGGTTTATTCGACCGCCGGTCTGGCGCTTGCCCGGGAAACCCAATGGCGCGACCAGTATGTCTCAGACAGCGCGAGCGCTACCAACCCCATGGGTTCGGAAACAACGGCATTCTTCGTCGAGAAGGCTTCGGGCACGCGAACCGGCTTCACCATCGGGCTTGGCGCGGAATATGCCCTGAATGAAAACTGGTCGATCAGGGCGGATTACAGCTACAGCCATTTCCGCGCCAAATCGTTCAAGTTCAAGAATGCCCGCGCCGGCACCGGCAAGGACTACCAGACCAGCGAGCAGACCGGCACCGAGATGATCGACCCCGGTTTGGCCAATGATCCCAATATGGCCTGGCTTTGCGCCATCTATCCGGAAGTTTGCGCTCCCTATGAATCGCCGGTTTACGAATATGTCGACCACGCCGGCACTTCGGGAATAACAAACGGCCGCAACGCCTCGAATTCGCTGAACATGCATGCCATCAAGGTCGGGCTGAACTATCGCTTCTGAGCCCCCTTGCAACCTCCTGAGCCGCGTTCCGCCCCCGGAGCGCGGTTCAGGAGGCCGGGCGATTTAAAATATTTTCGCAACTGGCCGGATTACCGATGATCTCGCTCGTCCTGATGGTGGAGGCGGCGTCCGCAGTGATCTTGATGATACAGTCACGGCGGTGCTCCTTGATCTTCATGCCCTCGGTTTCCGATATCTGCGCCTGGCCATTGACGGTTTTATATTCGCGCCTGTTGCTGAGGCCGGCATAGGTCTCGACGTCGACCTTCAGCCAATAGGATTCGGTTGCGCCATTTTCGATGATGACCTTGTTCGGACGGCCAAGTCTGGCGATGGCGGCGTCGCGCGGCTGTCCCACAAAGCCTGCGACGGTGCGGGAAATCTCCGTCTGCCCGGTGGTGGAGCAGGCGCTGACGATTGCCAGCGCAGCCGTAAGGCATCCGGTTTCAAGCCATCTCATTTTTAATGCTTCCCCTCGTAAAATGCCTGTGGTCGCACAAGACGCGACTATGGCCCGGGCGCGAATCTAGGGTCGATGGTTTGCCGCTGGAAGGAGGCGCAAACGAAATGCCGATCAACTTGTTATGATCGGCTTAAAATGACAGTCGCCTACCTGTTGCGAAACACGGTGCAGGGAACGCCGGCCTGCCGGATTGCACCGCAAAGCTGATTGGCTTCGCCACGTGTTTCGCGGCCGATGCGGGCGGCATAACGCGGGCGCGAACCGAAATTCCCGCCGCGTTGGCGCACGATCAAGGCTCGTTCAGCGTTAAGCGGCTCTGCCAGCTGGCCTATCGCGCGGGTGAAAAGCCGGTTTGCCACCGCCGGGTTATAATGCGCGGCAAGCTGCACGCCCCAGGGCGCCCAGTCCGCCGAGGAGATCAGGACGGGATCGTTCATGGTGCGGGTATCGGCCAGCTTCAGGCAGGCATCGATGAAGGACCTGTTGTCATCCAGCACCGGGGCCGCCTTTTCCGGCGGATTGTCCTTCCAGCTTTCCACGGGGTATCCGGTAATCGCAAACACATAATCCCGGGTTTCCACCGGCAGGCGGCCGGTGGCGATGAATGTCCGCAATCCCGCCTCGCCCGCATTATAGGCCGCCGCCGCGAGACCAAAATTGCCGAATTGCGTGTTCAGCTCCGACAGATAACGCGAGGATGCCTCAAGCGCGGCGATGATGTTGAAACTGTCCTGAAGGCCGCGCAGCCTTGCCGTTCCCGGCATGAATTGCGCGATGCCCTCGGCGCCCTTAGGGCTTACCGCATCGGCCCGGAACAGGCTTTCCCGCCAGATCAGCCGCGCGAAATAATCCGGCGGAACGGCATGACGCCCGGCCAGTACCTCAATGGCATGGCACAGATCATTATTGTAGCTGCCGACGCGGATGCACAGTTCCGGCGCGACATCATGGCTGTAGGCGCAGGTTGTTTTTTCCTTTGCCGGCTCCACGGCACCAGTCGGGCCGGAGGTGACGGCCAGCATACAGAAGGCAAGAGCCAGGCGGCTTGTCGATATCCCTGCCAAGCGAAGGTCCCCGAAAATTCCGAACGCGATGTAGCGATTATCAGCCAATCGCAACGATATGCCCAGACCTTTGGCTGTTCTTCAATGGAAGTTTCGGTCGGGCCTCATTCCCGTGCCTGTCACGGGAATGAGGAAGCCTGGACCGGAAAGCGCACGCACGCGAAGTGCTCTAGAAGTCCTGCCACTCTTCACGATCGACAGCGACGGCGGCGGAACCGCGTGACGCAAGCGGGCGGGATGCGGGACGGCGGGCACTGGCCGGCGCGGTTTCCTGCGGGCTTCGCCGTAAAGACGATGTCGATCGCGGCGCGTCATCGAAGCGGAACTGCCCGAGAAGTTCGAACAGGGCCGCCGCTTCCCGCGCGAGGCTGTGGCTCGCCGCGGTCTGCTCCTCCACCATCGCGGCATTCTGCTGCGTTCCCTGATCGACGGTGTTGACCGCCTGGTTGATTTCGGCAAGTGCGGTGGACTGTTCGCGTGCGGCATCGACAATCGCCACGACATTGGTGTTGATATCGCGCACCTGCGCCGCGATTTCCTGCAGGGCGGACCCCGCTCTGGTGACGAGGCCGACGCCGTTTTCCACCTGCGCGCCGGATGCATTGATGAGGCTCTTGATTTCCTTGGCAGCTGTCGCCGAGCGTTGCGCGAGCTCACGGACCTCCTGCGCCACCACCGCAAACCCCTTGCCCGCCTCACCGGCGCGTGCGGCTTCCACACCCGCATTCAGCGCCAGAAGATTGGTCTGGAAGGCAATTTCATCGATCACGCCGATGATATTGGATATTTCCCGTGATGATTTCTCGATCTGGTCCATCGCGCCGATCGCATCGCGCACCACCTGACCCGAATGCTCGGCATGGTCGCGGGCGCGGGCGACAATCTTTCCGGCCTCTTCCGCCCGCCGGCTGGAATCGTTGACGGCAGTGGTGATCTCTTCAAGGGCGGCGGCCGTTTCCTCGATCGAGGCTGCCTGCTGTTCCGTGCGTCTGGCAAGATCATCGGCCGCCGAGCGTATTTCATTCGAGCCGGAAGAAATGGCGCCGGCATTCTCCGACACCAGCGTCATGGCCTTTTTCAGCTTTTCCGAGGCGGCGTTGAAATCCGTCCGCAATCGTTCGAGCGAAGGGATGAAAGGTTTGTCGATGCTTTGTGAAAGATCGCCCTCGGCCAGTTCTGTCAGGGACTGCGCGAGCTTTTCGACATTTTCCACCCGGCCGGTCACGTCGGTCGCGAATTTGACGACCTTGAACACCCTGCCGTTCAAATCGAAGATCGGATTATAGGAGGCCTGAATGAAAACCCTGCGGCCACCCTTGCCAAGCCGCATGAATTCATCCGCCACGAGATCGCCGCCGGCAAGCCTTTTCCAGAATTGCGCATAGTCGGCGGATTTCGTGTAGGCCAGCTCGCAGAACATTGAATGATGCCTGCCCTGGACTTCGGCCAGCGAATAGCCGAGCGCTGCCAGAAAATTCTCATTGGCCGTCAGCACCTCGCCATCCGGCGAGAATTCGATGATGGCCTGCGCCCGCGACAGGGCGTCGATCTTGCCGGCATCTTCCGCCGCCATCAGCTCGCGCGCGGTAATATCGGTGGCGATCTTGACCACTTTCACCGGCTTGCCGCGACGAAACACCGGATTATAGGAGGCCTCGATCCAGATTTCCCTGCCTCCCTTGCCGATGCGCTTATATTGCCGCTGGTCGAACTCGCCCGCCGCAAGCTTTGCCCAGAAGGCCTTGTAGTCCTGCGAAGATACGACGGCGGGCTCGACAAACATGCTGTGATGCCTGCCGACGATTTCCGCGAGATCATAACCGAGCGCACGGCAGAAATTCTCGTTGGCAGTGAGAATCTTTCCCGACAGGTCGAACTCTATAATAGCTTGAGATTTGGAAAGTGCGGCCAGAACCGCAAAAGCATTTGCACCACGATCAAGAAAACTCACGTGCGATCCTCCGATGGCATCTAAATGGTTTCCACTGGAAATTATCTACCAATAATGTTGTTTCATAATTAAATAATACTTAATAATAATTTGGTGCTCGCCAAGCAAACCTGCCACCTCATCGAAAGAGGCCCGACGAAAAACTTCACGGCCCGCGGATGAAGTCAAATTGATACATATTTGCATTTATATTCCCGGCCCTGAGCGAGTCGAAAAACGCTGCCCCTGACATCGGGACGGCGAGGCTCGCCATCGTCTTTGGGGGAAATATGATCGATATTATTGCGACGCTCGCCGTCTGGGCATATGTGGCCGGATTTCTGTTTCTGACAGCGCGGCTGGCGAAACAAACAGGGGAACCGGTCTGGCTTTTTGCAAAGGGCCGCGAGCGCCAGACCCTTCCCGCCATGCTTTTCCGTCTCGCTTTTCTTCTCGGTGCCATTCTGCCGCTTGTCAGCCTGTGGCTGGGGCCGCAGCAATCCGGCTTTCTTCTGAACCGTTGCGAGCCTGGCCTTGCAATCCGTATCGCCGGCGTGGTGATGGTGCTGGCGGGCGGCGTGATCGCACTTTACGCGCAGCACTACATGGGCAGGTCATGGCGCATCGGCGCGGCCGAAGGCCACCTCGGCGCCATCGTGGATACCGGCCCGTTCGGCCTTTCCAGAAACCCGGTCTTCGTCGGGCAGATCGTGCTGTTTGCAGGGCTGGTGCTGGTTTTCACGACGGTTCTGCAATTTGCAGTCGCCATTGCTCTCATCATCGCCGTGATGCTGCAGGTGAGGATCGAGGAACGGGTGCTGAGCAAGGAACTCGGCCCCGCCTATGATGCCTATCGGCGCAGGGTCCGGCGCTGGCTGTGACGAGGACTGCGGGCCAGCGTCGCCGTCATGACCCAGCCTGCATCCCCGAAAAATTGCGCGGTTGGCCGACCTTTCCGGAACGTTCGCCCGGCAGCTGCATTCTATGCCCGATGGGGAGCCGGCAAGGTCCGGCCGATTTTCCTGCCGCTCTGCGGCAGGGCGAAAATCCGATTCCAATCTGGGAGGAACATGCAATGAAGAAGAACATGATCTGTATCTGGTACGACAGGGATGCCGAGGCCGCCGCCAGATTTTACGCCAGCACATTCCCTGACAGCGTTGTCAGCAACGTCTACCGGGCACCGAGCGACTATCCCTCCGGCAAGGAAGGTGATGTGTTAATGGTGCAGTTCACCGTTGCCGGCGTCGCCTGCATTGGGCTCAACGGCGGACCGGCCTTCAAACAGAGCGAGGCCTTCTCGTTTCAGATATCGACTGAAGATCAGGAAGAAACCGACCGCTACTGGAACGCCATCGTCGGCAATGGCGGCGAGGAAAGCGCCTGTGGCTGGTGCAAGGACAAATGGGGCATCTCCTGGCAGATCACCCCGCGCGTACTGATGGAGGCCATGGCCGCCGGCGGCGCAGAGGCCAAACGCGCCTTTGCGGCCATGATGGACATGAAGAAAATCGATGTCGCCGCCATCGAGGCCGCACGCCGCGGTTGACACAACAACCCTACTCAGCATCAGGTAGAAAAATAATATAAAAACCGTAACGACATGAAAAATAAAAATAAAAACACAAACACGGCTTTTATTGCAGCTGTTTTACCGCGCAGGTTCCCCTGCGCGGCCAGTCATCACAAAACGTTCAACAAAGTGTAAGCCATCCGTCAAAGACGGCTGCTAGCAGAGCCCGTGGCTTCGTGCTGTGGACATGATGTCCTTGCCGATCATGCCATCAAATCCATCAACGGGGCTCAACACATGAAATCTTCCGCTCTGACTTCTTTCGTGGCCGGCGTCGCCATAGCGGCCGCCTTCGGCGCCACCGCCGCTCACGCAGAAAAGACCAAGTTCGAATTCTGGTACGGCCTCTCCGGCGATCTCGGCGACCGCGTTCAGGACACCTGCAAGAAGTTCAACGATTCGCAGGCTGAATTCGAAATCGTCTGCACCTCGCAGAATGATT
The DNA here is from genome assembly GCF_058803865.1 of Agrobacterium sp. GW821-FHT14E08. Lineage (NCBI taxonomy): Bacteria > Pseudomonadati > Pseudomonadota > Alphaproteobacteria > Hyphomicrobiales > Rhizobiaceae > Agrobacterium > Agrobacterium sp. GW821-FHT14E08. The sequence goes on from NZ_JBXAPJ010000004.1 coordinate 340,490, forward strand.
ACGACGCCACGCTGCAGAACACCATTGCCGCCTACCGCGCCAAGAAGCAGCCCGCGATCACCCAGATCTACGATGCCGGCACCCTCGATCTGATGCTCTCCGGCGCTTTTGTTCCGGCCAAGAAGCTGATGGCCGACAATGGTTACAAGATTGACTGGAACAATTATTTTCCCGGCATCGCCAATTATTACGCGACGGCTTCGGGCGAGCTGAACTCCTTCCCGTATAATTCTTCCACGGCGATGTTCTATTACAATATCGACGCCTTCGAAAAAGCCGGCATCACCTTCAAGCCCGACACGTGGGAAGAGGTTGAAGAGGCCGCCAAGAAGCTGAAGACTGCCGGTTTCGAATGCCCGCTGGCCTTCAACTTCGACACCTGGATGCTGATGGAGCAGTTCTCCGCCATTCACAACCAGCCGATCGCCACCAAGGGCAACGGCTATCAGGGCCTTGACGCCGAACTGACGATCAACAAGACGAAGTTCGTCGATCACGTCAAGTTCTTCAAGAAGATGCAGGACGAGAAGCTCTTTGTCGTCAAGACGAAGCAGCTCGGCATGGACATCCTGCCCGCTTTCACCTCGCAGACCTGCCAGATGTTCATGACCTCCATCGCCAATCACGGCACCGTCGGCAAGACCATGCCGGAAGGCGTGAAATGGGACGTCGCCATGCTGCCGGTCTGGAAAGGCACCGAGCGCCACAACTCGCTCGTCGGCGGCGCTTCGCTCTGGGTCATGGCCGGTCGCCCCGACGCAGAATATAAGGGCGCTGCCGCATTCCTGAACTTCATCGCCCAACCGGAGATGGTTCAGTGGTGGTCCACGGTCACCGGCTACATCCCGGTCACCAAGACCGGTTTCGACGCCATGAAGGCCAACGGCTTCTACGACAAGGCACCTTACAAGGGCCGTGAAAAGGCAATCGAAAGCCTGACGTTTACGCCGCCTTCCGACTATACCCGCGGCATCCGCCTTGGCGGTTTCACGCAGATCCGCAAGGAAGTCGCCACCTCGCTCGAAGCCATCTTCATGCAAAACGCCGACGTCCAGGCTGAACTGGACAAGGCCGTCGAGCGCTCCAATGCCGCTCTGCGCCGCTTCGAAAAGACCTATGCCGGCGCCAAGCTGAACTAAGTTTCCCGCCCGACTTCGAAGGGCTTGCCCGTGACGCCTCGCTTCACGGGCAAGTCCGCCCATTTCTCCAGTAATGCCGGTTTTTTCATGGAAAAGCGCGCCGTCTTCAAAAGCACGTGGTTGCCCGTGCTGTTCGCCCTGCCGCAACTTCTGCTGATCTTTCTGTTCTTCTATTGGCCAGTGGCAGCGGTCATCAACTGGGCGTTCACGCTCGAACCGCCTTTCGGCGGCGCTGCGGAGTTCGTCGGTCTCGCCAATTTCGAGGAAACCTTTCTCGATCCGCTCTACTGGCATTCGGTGCTCGTCAGCATGGTCTTTGCCATTGCCGGGCCTGTCTTCACCATCCTGATCGGCCTCGTCCTGGCGCTGTGTGTCGATCGCGCGCTGCCCGGATCCGGCTTTTTCAGGGTGCTGTACATCCTCCCCTACGCCATCGCCGGCCCCGCCGCGGGCATGGCCTTCCGCTTCATCCTGTCGCCGGAACGTGGTCTTGCCGCCTCCCTCAACGCCTGGTGGCCGGACATCTGGAACCCGGCCAAATACGGTGAACATGCGCTGATCCTCGTCATCGTCATCTTCATCTGGAAATGGGCGGGTTACACCTTCATCTTCGTGCTCGCCGGCCTGCAATCGGTGCCGCGCTCGCTGACGGAAGCGGCCGCCATGGACGGCTCCGGCCCCATTCGCCGCGCCATCGACATTCAGGTGCCACTGCTTGCCCCCACTTTGTTCTTCCTCACCGTGATCATGATGACCGAGGGCTTCGTCGGAGCCGATACGTTCGGCATCGTCGCCACCACCACCGAGGGCGGCCCCAACCGCGCCACCGAGGTAATGGTCTACCGCATCGTCAGCGAAGCCTTCGAGGGTCTGAACTATTCCGGCGCTTCGGCGCAGAGCATCGTCCTCATCGGCCTCATCATGGTTTTCACCTTCATCCAGTTCCGCTTTGTCGAGCGGCAGGTCCATTACAAGTGAGGCGGCCATGATACAGCGCACCCCCTTTGCCGACGCCCTGACCTATATACTGATGGTCGCCGGCTTCTTTTTGCTCATCGGCCCCTTCATCGTCGTGATTTCCGGCGCCAGCCAGTCGGTGCAGCAGGTCAACAGCGTACCGTTCAACTTCATGCCCCAGGGCGAGTTTTTCACCAACGCCACAACGGCATGGGAACGCGCCAATCTCGGCAATGCCCTGTTGAACAGCATCATCATGGCCACGCTGGTCACGATCGGCAAGGTGGCCCTCTCGGCCTGCACCGCCTTTGCCATCGTGTTTTTCCGTTCGCCGCTCAAACACCTGTTTTTCTGGACGGTCTTTATCACTTTGATGCTGCCGCTCGAAGTGCGCGTGGTGCCGACCTATTCCGTGGCCGCCGATCTTTTCCAGCCGTTCCGCTCCATTCTTGGACTTTTCGGCATCGAAGTGACGGTCGAGTGGAACCTTCTGAACTCCTATTCCGGCCTCACCTTGCCGCTGGTCGCCACGGCCACCGGCACCTTCCTGTACCGGCAGTTCTTCATGACGATCCCCGACGAGCTGGCGGAAGCCGCCCGCATGGACGGCTCGGGCCCGGTGCGCTTCTTCGTGGAAATGCTGCTGCCGCTTTCGCGCACCAATATGGCGGCGCTCACCACCATCATGTTCGTTTATGCCTGGAACCAGTATCTGTGGCCGCTGCTTATGGTCACCGACCCCTCCTACAAAACGGTGATGATGTCGCTGCGCGCACTTCTGCCCGCCGAAGACGGCATACCGGACTGGAACGTCACCCTGGCCGGCTCCCTCATCATCATCATGCCGCCGCTTCTCGTCGTGGCCTTCCTGCAACGCTGGTTCGTCCGCGGCCTCGTATCGTCCGACAAGTGACGTCGTCGCGTGGCTTTCAACAACAAGGTTCTCCTATCATGGCTCAGATCGATATTCGCCAGGTCCGCAAATCCTACGGCAAGACCCCGACCCTGCACGGCGTGGATCTCTCTTTCCAATCCGGCGAATTCGTCGTCATCCTCGGCCCCTCGGGCTGCGGCAAATCCACGCTGCTACGTATGATCGCCGGGCTGGAGGAAATCACGTCGGGCGAGATCGCCATTGGCGGGCGCGTCGTCAACACGCTGGAGCCGCGCGAGCGCGGCTGCGCCATGGTGTTCCAGAATTATGCGCTTTATCCGCACATGACGGTGGCGGGCAATATCGGCTATGCGCTGAAGGTCGCGGGCGTGCCCAAGGCCGAACGCCTGCGCCGCATCGAGGAAACAGCAAAGATCGTCGGCCTTTCCGACTATCTGGAGCGCAAGCCCGCCGCCCTTTCCGGCGGCCAGCGCCAGCGTGTGGCCATGGCCCGCGCCATCATCCGCGAACCGCAGGTGTTCCTGTTCGACGAGCCGCTGTCCAACCTCGACGCCAAGCTGCGCGTGACCATGCGTGCGGAAATCCGCAAATTGCACCAGCGTCTGTCCGCGACCTCCGTCTTCGTCACCCATGACCAGGTGGAAGCCATGACGCTGGCCGACCGGCTGGTGGTGATGAACAGGGGCAATGTCGAGCAGGTCGGCCATCCGCTCGATATCTACCATCGCCCGGCCAGCACCTTCGTGGCCTCTTTCATCGGCTCGCCCGCCATGAACCTGTTCAGCACGAGAGTAGAGGTGGAATCCCCTGCCGTGATGCTGGCAGGCACGCCGGTGAAACTCTTCCCCGAAACCGCGCTGGAACTGCGCGGCCGTGATGTGACGGTCGGCATCCGCCCGGAACAATGCGTGGTCAGCACGGATGGCGCCGGCGTGCCGGCAGTGGTGGATTTCGTCGAAGAACTGGGCTCGGGCCGCATCGTGCATGCCGATATCGCCGGCGAGACCTTCTCCGCCGCCATTGGTGAGGACCTTTCGGTAAAACCCGGCCAGCGCATTTACCTGGACCTGCCCGCCGCCCACCTTCATTTCTTCGATCCGGCCACCGGCAAGCGGATCGAAACCGAGGGCGCCGTCGAAACCACCCGCATCGGCAACGAAAAACTGCTGGCGGTCTAGAACATTTCCCGTGAACGAGGGTTCGCGGGGGATGCCCTTTGTCTTAGCGCGTTCTCCAGACGTGAAAGCGATTGGCTTTTACTCAAAAAGGCTCCAGCGGCCGCGAAGGCGCGTCCGCTGCGGGCTTGACTGGCCGGCCGCTGTCACGGAACCACATCAAAACGGGATGTGGAAAGAGAGCGGATGACGTGCGCGCCCTTCCCCGGCAGGCCGAGGAAGGTGATCGATTCGACGATTGCGACACCGAGACCCATGCGCGCCCGCGCAAGCGAAACATAGGTCACATTGCTGTCGATCACGGAAAGCTCGACGCCGAGGCTGGAAAGCACATCGTTGATACCCCTGCGCAGGCGGAAGGAGTTTGCGAAAGCGATAAGCCGGTTTCCGGCAAGGTCTTCGGCGGAGATGATCGCCTTCCCGGCGAGCGGATGATTTTCCGCCACCACGGCCACGCACGGCGCTTCCCAACGGGATGGGAACAGGGCCGGCGCAGGTGACGGGATCATCGCCAAATGCAGAATTTCAGCAAAAATCTTTCGGTTCTGAAATCATAATCGGAATAGTCTTTGCCGCGCCAATCCCCCGGCGGGGATATCGTCGCGACGAACAAGGGCTGCCTGCGGCTGAAGCCTCCCGCAACGCGCCGCGCAAGCCAGAACATCGACGAAAGTGAAGCCCAATGGCAAATGATCGCAAACTGCATCTCGGCGCCTTCATGCGGCCCGTCAGTCTCCACACGGGTGCATGGCGTTATCCGGGCGCCTTCCCGGATGCGAATTTCAATTTCGCCCATCTGGCGCGCTTCGCGCAACAGCTCGAGGCAGCGAAGTTCGATGCATTCTTCATGGCCGATCATCTGGCGGTGCTGAACATGCCCACCGAGGCGCTGCGCCGCAGCCACACCGTCACCTCCTTCGAGCCCTTCACGCTGCTTTCGGCGCTCGCCGCCGTCACCTCCCGCATCGGGCTGGTCGCCACCGCCTCCACCACATTCGATGAGCCCTATCATGTCGCCCGGCGTTTCGCCTCGCTCGATCACCTCAGCAATGGCCGCGCCGGCTGGAACATCGTCACCACGTCAAATCCAGACGCCGCCCGGAATTTCGGCCGCGAGGAGCAGCCGGATCATGCCGAGCGCTATGGCCGCGCGCGGGAATTTTACGATGTCGTCACCGGTCTCTGGGACTCTTTTTCGGATGAAGCCTTTATCCGGGATGTCGATAGCGGGCTGTTCTTCGATCCCGAAAAGATGCATGTGCTGGACCACAAGGGACCGGAATTTTCCGTGCGCGGACCGCTCAACATCGCGCGCCCGGTGCAGGGTTGGCCCGTCATCGTGCAGGCCGGAGCTTCCGAGCCGGGCCGCCAGCTTGCCGCCGAGACGGCAGAGGTGGTTTTTGCCGCAACCCCCACGCTTGCGGCAGGAAAAGCATTCTACAAGGATGTCAAAGACAGGACCGTTGCGGCAGGCCGCTCCCGCGACAGCATTGTCATCCTGCCGGGCGCTTTCGTTCTCGTCGGCGACAGCGTGGAGGAGGCGAAGGCCAAACGCGCCAGGCTTGACAGTCTCGTCCATTATGACAGCGCAATCGCCTCGCTTTCCATTGCGCTCGGCCACGATGTTTCCGGCTTCGATCCCGATGGCCCCCTGCCTGATATTCCGGAAACGAACGCCAGCAAATCCAGCCGTGAAAGGGTGATCGAGCTTGCCCGCAGCGAAGGCCTGACGGTGCGCCAGCTTGCCCAGCGGTTGGGCGGTTATGCGGGTCTTGCCTTCGTGGGCACGCCACAGACCATCGCCGACGAGATGGAGCAATGGCTTCATGAGGAGGGTTCGGATGGTTTCAACGTCACCTTCCCTTTCCTGCCGGCCGGCCTAAACGACTTCACGACGCAGGTGGTGCCGGAACTGCAAAGGCGCGGGCTGTTTCGCAAGGACTATGAGGGGCCGACATTACGCGACCATCTTGGCCTGCAACGACCAGCCAATCGTTTTTTCAGCTGAATAAAGCGCCGTTGGCCTCGGCGATGCCCAGGTGACCACACGGAAATGGCAGGACAGGATCGTGTAAGCCGGGTTCAGTTCAGCGGCGGCTCGTGCAGCAGAACCTGCGCAAGCGGCCTGCGGCGCGAAACGGGAACGGAAAAGCTTTCGACCATATGGCCGAAACCAATCAGCGTGATGATGACATGCGAATCGTCCAGTCCCAGAAGCCCGCGAATGGCGCGATCCTCCTCCATGGTCGCACTCCAGTTCAGCATGCAGGCGCCGAGACCTTCCGCATGCAGCCCGAGCGCCAGCGTCATGGCAAACATTCCGCCATCCACCCAGCCCTGATTTCGCTCCCCTATCGTGTTCCAGTTTCTAAGATCGACCGTCACGACAAAGACTCCGCCAAGCTGGTCTCCGAAACCGCGGTTGCCCTGATGGTGCGAGAGGACGCGCCGGATAGAATCTCTGTCCGTAAACGCAAGAACTTTCGTGGTCTGGCGATTGCAGCTCGAAGGCGATTGCATGGCGGCCGTGACAGCCCGCTCGATCCGCTCCACTTCAACCGGCCTGGCACGGTCATACTGACGAACACTGTGACGGGCAGCCATGAAGCCGATGAAATCGCATGAGGCCGCGGCACGGATGGCCCTTGCCGAAACCGCCTCGCTTCCGGCGACACAGGAAGAGGATGCGGCATCGGATGCAAGCAGGTCATCCAGAAGTTTTTGCGCCTCCCGGACATCCGCCCCATTGGCCGCATTATAGGCCACATAAGCGGCAAGCACGCCAAGCCCGTTATCGGTCGCCGCGTCAGGACCATAGCTTTCGATATAGTGGGAGACTTCCGCCGCCAGCAAACGCACCTTGTCGATCCCGAAACCTGCACGAGGATCGCTGAGCGACAGGCCATATTCCAGCATATGGGACAACAGCCTGATATGCGCCTCCAGATTTTGACGCTCGCGCGGACCGTCAATGAAACTGGAGGCCCGGTATCGACGAAAATCATAGGCGAAATTCCGCACAAGCGTGACGAAGCTTTGCAAACGCGACAAAGCTCCGCCGCTGCCCGGCGCGCTTCTGGCGACTGGCATTGCGACCTCCGTGAAGTAGTCTCTCTTTGATGGAAACACCATCGCCATGGCCGGCCCCGCTGTCAAACCAGCCACGAAGCGCCAAAATCGCCTTATTTTGCGACCTTACTCGTCCAATATTTAATCAAATATCGGAAATGCATCCGTTTTATGCATCAACCCCTATCCGAAAGGATAGGAAATTTGCTTCAAAGCCAGCCATACTACCCACCCGAAAGAGCGAAGACCCTATTCGCCAAAGCTCTTTCGTCAGACGGCAAGCCGATGCACCGTAAGGTATCGGAACAAGCGGCGCAGGAAGCCGGCGCCCAGAAGTGCCGGATGCGCAACGTTCAAGGCTTGGATTTGTCCCGCATACGCCTGTTGTAGCGGTGCTTGAAGGAGGTATCGAGAATGCGTAACGTCAATGTTCGTGTCGTGTCCCCCATCGTAACGCGCGGCTTTCGCAAGCTGGCGGATCTCAAGGCGCTGGAATATCCCGGTGTCAGCCTTTCCCATGCCGAGATAGCCACGGGGCCGGGCTCGATCGAAAGTGAGTTCGAGGCGGCGATGTCCGTTCCCGGCACCCTGCTTGAGGTCGCGCGCGCCGAACGCGAAGGCATCGACGCCGTCATCATCGACTGCATGGGCGATCCGGGCCTGCGGCCGGCCCGGGAAATTTCCGGCATGCTTGTTGTCGGACCATGCCAAACCGGCATGCATGTTGCATCCATGCTGGGACATAAATTCTCGGTCATTACCGTCATGCGTCGCCTGATCCCATCTTTTGAAAATACCGCCGCTCTATGCGGCCTTTCCAGCAAGCTGGCCTCGGTGCGCAGCGTCGACATTCCCGTCCTCGATCTCGAGGCGGATCTTGTCGCCACCGCCCGGCGGCTGGTGGAAGAAGGCAGGAAGGCTGTCGAGGAGGACGGCGCGGAAGCGCTGATCTTCGGCTGCACCGGCCTGATGGGATGCGCCGCCGGTCTGCGCGACGGGCTGCTTGCCGGAGGCATCGACGTTCCGGTCATCGATCCCATTCCGACAGCGGTGTCGATTGCCGCCGGTCTCGTGCGCGCCGGTCTTTCGCAAAGCAAGACGACCTATCCGGCCCCGCCGGAAAAGGAACTGATCGGTTACGACGCCTTGCACAGGGCCATGCTGCCGCAAGCGGCAGAATGAGGAGATCGGGCAACATGGCGGTATCCGCAATGACGACATCGGACAAACAGGTGAACGGCCTGCCTCTCTCTCAGGCTTCGTCGCTGCGAAGACGCTTCGGCGAGGGGCTCGGCTTCTGGCTGCTTCTGCTGCCGGCCCTGATTTTCTTCATCGCCTTTTTCGTCGTGCCCACCGCTTCGCTTTTTGCCCTTGCCTTCAACAAATCGGTGGCAGGCGTCATAACCCTCTCAAGCGCGATCACCTTCGACAATTTCGTGCGCATCTTCACCCGCGCCATTTATTACGAGGCCATTTTGCGTTCCGTGGGCATTGCCGCCATGGTGGCGCTGGTCTGTCTGGTGCTTGGATATCCGCTTGCCTATGTCATCGCCAAGACGGTCAGTCCCGGCCGCAACACCCTGCTGATGATCCTGGTGCTGTCATCGATGCAGCTCGACATGGTCATCCGGCTTTATGGGCTGATGGTGCTTCTGGGCGATAACGGCCTCATCAACAGCACACTCATCCGCATCGGCATCATTTCAGAGCCGTTGCCGCTGATGTATAACACCTTCGGTGTCGTGGTCGGGCTGGTGCAGATCACGCTGCCTTTCATGATCCTGTCATTGATCGGCATCATCAAATCCATCCATCCTGCGCTGGAAGAAGCGGCCAGATCGCTTGGCGCTTCCCGTGCGAAGGCCTTCTTCTCCATCGTGCTGCCGCTTTCCATGCCGGGAATTCTGGCGGGTACGCTGCTGGTCTTCGCACTTGCCATTTCATCCTATGTCGTGCCGGCGCTGATGGGCGGCTGGAAGGTCATGGTCATGCCGATCCACATCTACCAGCAGGTGGCGGAAACCGGGCGCTGGCAGTTCGGTGCGGCCATCGCCATCGTCCTCTTCGTCACCAGCCTGATGGCGATCGCCGTCTATCACCGCGCTGCCATGCGCACCACGGGAGGGCGCAGCTGATGCGTGAGGAATCATCCATTCCGCTTGTTTTCAGACTTCTGTCAGTGCTGACGCTGACGGTTTTGCTGGTCCCCGTCATCATCGTCATCCTGTCCGGCCTGAATGCCGGCGACTACCTGACCTTTCCGCCACAGGGTTTTTCCCTGCGCTGGGTCTATGCCTTCCTGACCTCGCCGACCTTTCTCTCGGCCTATGGCGTTTCCTTCCTCGTCGCCGGCATCTCGACAGCGATTGCGACGGTGCTCGGCACCATGGCGGCACTTTTCCTGACACGGTCGTCGAGCCGTCTTGTCGCACCGCTGCGCGCCTTCTTCATGATGCCCATCGTCCTGCCGGGGGTGGTGCTAGGCCTTGCGCTCTACGTGTTCTACGTCACCACCGGCATCGGGCTCGCGCGGAGCATGACCGGGCTTATCATCGGCCACGTCATCGTCACCTGCCCCTTCGTCATCGCCACGGTCACCGCCGCCCTCGTCGGCTTCGACCGCAGCCTGGAAGAGGCAGCGCGGTCGCTCGGGGCCTCTCCCTTCACCGCCTTTCGGCTCGTGACGCTGAAGATTATTTCACCGGCCATTTCGGCAGGCACCATCTTCGCTTTCATCATTTCTTTTGGCCAGTTCGAGGTGACGCTCTTCCTCTCGACGCCAAACCTGCAAACCTTGCCGATGGCCATGTATGTGGCGCTGCGTTACGCCTTCGAACCCACCGCGGCGGCGGCAGGCATATTCGCCATCCTCCTCGTCGTCGTGTCGATGGTGGCAACGTCCAGGCTCATCAATCTGAAGCGCGTTTTCGGCGGCTAGAGCACCGCCGGACATTTAATGAATGCCCGCATCCATAGGTTCAAAAAACAAGGGGAACATGGACATGACTGGAATGACATTCGATCCCAACCGCCGCAAGCTTCTCAAGATCGGCGCCGCAGCAGCAACCCTGCCGCTCTTCAACATCAACCACGCCTTCTCGCAGGACGTGACCTATGACGGCTCCGTCTTCGATGCCGGCGGGGCGGTGTTGCGGATAGGCGAATGGGGCGGCCCGTGGGGCGAGCTGGTCAATAAATATCTGCTGACCGACTTCGCGAAAGATTTCAACTGCAAGATAGAATATGATTCCACCTGGCCGTGGTTTCCCAAATTCGTCGCCAACGGGCCGAAGAAACCGCCGCTCGACATTACCAACTGGAACCTGCCGGAAATGTTCAAGACGGCGGCGGCGGGCGATTTCTTCCACACGATCGACGAAATCCTTCCCAATGTGCCGAACGGCAAAAATCTCTGGCCCTTCGCCACCTCGAACGGCGTCGGCGTCACCTGGGCCTTCAACCAGTATGTGCATGCCTATCGCACCGACCTCGTCACGCCGCCGCCGACCAGCTTCAAGGACATGTGGAAGCCGGAATTCGCCGGCAAGCGCGGCACCTACATCACCTCCAACACCCTGCAGATGGACTTCTTCCTCGTCGCGTGCTCGCTGTTCGGCAAGGATCAGTACGATCTCGATGCCGGTTACAAGGCGATGAAGGAATTGATGCCCGCCAAGATTTCGGATTTCACCGGCAACATGCAGACGCTGATGGATCGCGGTGAAGTGGTCATGGCGGTGCAGAGCGACGCCGAACCCATGCAGGCCCGCGACAAGGGCGCTCCCTTTGCCGTCATGTACTGGAAGGAACTGCAACCGATCCTGACCCAGACCTACACGGTCAGCCGCTATTCCGAGCCAACCCAGAAGAAGCTTGCCTATGCGCTTCTCAACCGGGCGCTGGAGCCCTCCTTCATGACCAATATGGGCAAGGAATTCTACCTGCGCCCCACCGTCTCCAATGCCGTCCTGCCGGATAATCTCGTCAAGGCCGGCATCGTCAACAGCGCCGACGCCACCAAGGATTTCTGGCTGCCGGACTGGAAAGCCTATCTCGAAAACGAAGACGAGATCGTCGAGACCGTGAACGAAATCTTCGCGGGCTGACCCTCGCACCCGCAGAACGTCGTGGCCGGTTCCGCCGGCCACGCCCCAGAGGGAAAGGACAACGGAAGCCGATGTCGGATATTCAACTGAAAAGCCTCGTCAAATCCTATGGCGACAATGTCGCGGTCGCGGGCATTGATCTGCATATAGAACAGGGCGAATTCTTCTCGCTGCTGGGACCTTCCGGCTGCGGCAAGTCCACGACATTGCGCATGATCGCCGGCTTCATCCGCCCATCATCGGGGCAGATCCTGATCGGATCGGATGACGTCACCTATCTGCCGCCCGAAAAGCGCGACATCGGCATCGTCTTCCAGAATTATGCGATTTTTCCGCATATGAACGTGGCCGAAAACATCGCCTTCGGTCTGAAGCTGCGAAAGAAATCGAGGGAAGAAATCGACCGCTCCGTCGCCTTCGCATTACGCCAGGTCGGCCTTGCGGGATATGAAAACCGCTATCAGCGCCAGCTTTCCGGTGGCGAACAGCAGCGTGTTGCCCTTGCCCGCGTGCTGGTTACCGAACCGCGCATCCTGCTTCTCGACGAACCGCTTTCGGCACTCGACAAATCGCTGCGGGAAGAAATGAAATACTGGATCAAGGATTTGCAAAAGAAGCTCGGCATCACCACCGTTTACGTGACCCACGATCAGGATGAGGCGCTCACCATGTCCGACCGCATCGGCGTGATGCAGAAAGCCAGAGTCGAGCAGGTGGGCACGCCGCAGGAAATTTACGAAAGGCCGAAGACGCTTTTCGTCACCACCTTCATCGGCCAGTCGAATGTCATCGACGCCACAGTGAGGGGCCGCCAAGGTGAAAGTCTGGTGGTCAGCTTCGGCGACACCGTGGCTCTGACACGTGTTCCCGCCGAAGACTTTGCCGATGGCAAAGCCGTCAAGCTCGTCGTCAGGCCGGAAAACATCATCATCGGCGAGGCCGGCACCGGCGTTCCGGCAACCGTCGTCTCTGAAACCTATCAGGGCGCCCTTGTCCGCTACCATCTTTCGGTCGGCGGGCAGGATATCGTCGCCGAACGGCAGAACCAGTCCCATCTCGCCAGGCTGTCGCCCGGACAGGCGATCGGCGTGACATGGGACCCGGAACGATCCGAAGTCTTGGTGGCCTGAGACCCGGCCACCGGAACCAGAAAATCGGGAAAGGATGCAATGTGCGGTGACCAACCGCGCAGGCGCCCTTCCCTTTTCAATCGACAGGAGAAAGACATGCGTATTGGCATTGATGTGGGTGGCACGAATACCGACGCCGCCCTTATGGATGGGGCAGCGGTCATTGGCGCCTGCAAAAGCCCGACAACGGCCGATGTCGGCTCGGGCATCGTGGCGGTGCTGAACAAGCTTCTGGGCATGACGGGCGTATCCGTCTCGCAAATTCAGGCGGTGATGATCGGCACGACCCATTTCACCAATGCCGTGGTCGAGCGCAAGCGCCTGCTGGAAGTCGCCGCCATCCGCCTCGGCCTGCCGGCCACCAAGGGCCTGCCGCCGCTGACCGACTGGCCGAAGGACCTTGCCGACACGCTTGGCCGCCACACCTTCATGCTGCGCGGCGGACATGAATTCGACGGGCGCACCATCGCGCCTCTCGACGAAAAGGGATTGATGGAGGTTGCCGCCACCGTGCGCGAACGCGGCCTGAAGACGGCGGCCATCACCTCGGTTTTTTCGCCGGTCACGCCGGAAATGGAGCTTCGCGCCGCCGAAATCCTGCGCGATGCGGTTCCCGACATCGCCATCTCGCTCAGCCACGAAATCGGCAGGGTGGGTTTCCTCGAGCGTGAAAACGCCTCGATCATGAATGCCTCGCTGGCCGAACTTTCCCGCAAGGTCGTCTCCTCCTTCCGCAGCGCGCTGAAGGAGCTCGACATCAAGGCGCCCTTTTTCATCAGCCAGAACGACGGAACATTGATGTCTCCCGACTATGTGGAGCGTTATCCCGTCCTTACCTTCGCCTCCGGTCCCACCAATTCCATGCGCGGCGCTGCGATGCTGGCCGGTGTCAAGGAAGCCATGGTGGTGGATATTGGCGGCACGACATCGGATGTCGGCATGCTCGTGCATGGTTTTCCGCGAGAATCGGCGGTTGCCGTCGATATTGGCGGTGTGCGCACCAATTTCCGCATGCCGGACGTGCTCGCCATCGGGCTTGGCGGCGGCTCGCTGGTGCGTGACGAGGGTAAGCGCATCGGTCCCGATTCCGTCGGTTACGAGATCACCAGCAAGGCGCTGGTTTTCGGCGGCGATACGCTGACAACCACGGATATCGTGGTGGCGGCAGGGCTGGAGGATATTGGCGACCGCTCCCGCGTTGCGCATATTCCTGCACAAACCATCGAAAACGCGCTCGACACCATGCATCGCATGGTCGATGAGGCCGTGGACCGCATGAAGACCAGCGCCGATCCGCTTCCCGTCATTCTGGTGGGCGGCGGCTCCATTCTGGTCTCGCGCGATCTGCCTTCGGCATCGAAGGTTTTGAGGCCACAAAACGCCTCCGTCGCCAATGCCATCGGCGCGGCGATCGCGCAGGTGGGTGGCGAGGTTGACCGCATCTTCTCGCTGGAAGGCACCTCGCGTGACGCCGTTCTGGCAAGCGCAAAGGCCGAGGCTTCGGAACGCGCGGTGAAGGCAGGCGCGGCAGCAGCCTCCGTCAAGATCATGGATATCGAGGAAGTGCCGCTTGCCTATCTGCCCGGCAGCGCCACCCGCATCCGCGTCAAGGCGGTCGGCGACCTGGTGATCGGTTGAGGACATGGCGATGAAACTCACACGCGAACATCTTGCCGATCTTGCCGTCGGCGCGGCTTTTCTCGGAACCGGCGGCGGCGGCGATCCCTATGTCGGACGCATGATGGTACAGCAATGCCTGGACGAAGGCTGCGAGGTCGAGCTGATCGACCCCAGCGAGTTGCCGGACGACAGCCTGGTCATCCCGACAGCCATGATGGGTGCGCCGACCGTGCTGGTGGAGAAAATCCCGTCTGGCGAAGAGGCCATCTTCTCGCTCCGTCGCCTTGAGAAACGGCTCGGCAAAAAAGCCGGCTACACCATGCCGATTGAGATAGGCGGCATCAATTCCACCATTCCGCTGGTTGTCGGCGCCCGGCTCGGTCTGCCCATCGTCGATGCCGATGGTATGGGGCGCGCCTTTCCGTTTCTGGAAATGGAGACATTCGGCGTTTACGGCATATCCGGCTCCCCCATGGCGGTGAGCAACGAGTGGGGCGATTGCGCGCTGATCGAAGCCGTCGATAACCGGCAGATGGAATGGCTCTCCCGTGCCGTCGCCATTCGCATGGGCGGCTGCGCCTATATTGCGGAATATGCCATGAGCGGCGCGGAGGTGAAGCGCACCGCCATTCCCAATACGCTGACACTGGCGATCCACATCGGCAAGGTGTTGCGCAAGGCGCAGGAGGACCACATCAATCCCATCGAGGCGCTTCTCGGTTTCCTGCCATCCACGCTTTACCGTTACGGCCGCGTCATCTTCAAGGGAAAGATCGTCGATGTGATGCGCGAAACCAAAGCCGGTTTCACCATCGGCCGCGCCCGCATCGAAGCCGTCGCGCCATTCACCTCGCAGATGGAAATCGAAATCCAGAACGAGAACCTGATCGCCAGGCAGGATGGCAGGGTAAGAGCCATCGTGCCGGACCTGATCTCGATCATGAACACGGAAACAGCCGAGCCAATCACCAGCGAAAACCTGCGTTACGGCCAGCGCGTCACCGTGGTCGCCGTCTCCGTGCCCGAGATCATGCGCACCCCGGAAGCCCTGAACGTCTTCGGCCCGGCCTGCTTCGGCCTGAAGGAACCCTTTACCTCCATCGAGGAGATCGACTGACATGGCAATCATCACGGAGCAGGACATAGACGATCTGGCCGTCGGCGCGGCCGTTCTCGGCACCGGCGGCGGCGGCGATCCCTATATCGGCAAACTTCTGGCCAAAGCTGCCATCGAAAAATACGGGCCGGTCGATCTGATCGCACTCGACGCGGTGCCCGATGGCGCAGCCGTCGTCGCCTGCGGCGCGATGGGAGCGCCCACCATCCTCATCGAAAAAATCCCCTCCGGCGAAGAGGGCGATCTTGCGCTTGAAACCTACGAGGACCACACCGGCATCGATGTCGGCGCCATCATTCCCTTCGAGGCGGGTGGCATCAATTCCATGATACCCATCGTGCTGGCGGCCAAAAAGCGCGTGCCCGTCATTGATGCGGACGGCATGGGTCGCGCCTTCCCGCAGCTTGAAATGGAAACCTTCAACGTCTACGGCGTGCCGGCAAGCCCGGTGGCGGTGGCCGACGAACGCGGCAACCGCGTGCTGATCGAGACCGAAGACGCCGCCAAGGCCGAGTGGCTCGCCCGTGGCGTGACCATCCGCATGGGCGGGCAGGCTTATATCGTCAATTACGGCATGGATGGCGAAACGGCAAAACGTGTTTCGGTGCCCGCCACCATGTCGCTCGCCATCGGCATTGGCCGGACCCTGCGCGAGGCGGCCGCAGGGCATCTCGATCCGGTCAGGGCGCTTGTCGATTTTTTTGCGGGCACGCATTACGGCCATGCCGAAATCATCACCTCCGGCAAGGTTTGTGATGTCGCCCGCAAGGAGGAAAACGGCTGGTCGGTGGGGATCGCCACCATCGAACCCTTTGATGCCTCGAAACCGAAAGTCAAAATCCGCATCCAGAACGAAAACCTCGTGGCGGAGGAAGAAGGCGGACGCGTACTGGCGATCGTCCCCGATCTCATCACCGTGCTCGACATCGATACGGCCGAAGCCATCACCACAGAAAGGCTGCGTTATGGTCAGCGTGTGAACGTGCTTGCCGTTCGTGTGCCGCCCATCATGCGCACGCCGGAAGCGCTGGCTGTCTTCGGTCCCGGCGCCTTCGGCCTCACGCAGGCCTACCGTCCACTCGGCTCTTGACGAATGCCCGGCATCGGGCACTGATAATATCCCGCCCTTCCCGGACGCCACTCCGGCAGGGGCCGGTCGTTGAGTGACGAAAGAGGACCGATGCCGAGCCGTGTCTTGCGTGAAAAGCCGTCGCATGCCGTCAGAACCTTTACCGGTGCCGGGCTGCGCTTCAGCCCGCCCCGCATGCTTTTTTCAGGCATCGAGCGGCCCTACCTGCTTTCGAAGCTGGCAGCGGGGCTTTCAAGGCAGATCGTCGTGCTGCGCGCGCCGCCCGGTTTCGGCAAGACCGCCCTGATGAAAGCGGCCTATGAGCGGCTGGTGGACGGCACGCTTACCCTGCCGGGCCTGCGCGAAACGGCGGTTTCCCATTGCTCCTGGCTCAACGCTTCGGGCATCGCATCCCCTGAACGGTTCGTCGGCGAATTGCGTCAGTCGCTCGGCCTTGCCGTGATGGCGGACATGCAGGACGGGCTGATGGACGCCATGGAAGCCGTGGCGCGGCGTGATGGCCTCACCATTCTCTTCATCGATAATATCGACGAAATCGACACGGGCGGCCAGCACCGGCTGCTGGAGCGGCTCATCCTTGCCGCGCCGGATACGCTACGCATCGCCTGCTCTTCCTGCTCTCCCGCGCAATTGCCGCTTGCCCGGCTGAAGGCGCGCGGCGTGCTGGCGGAAGTGACCGCCCGGGAACTCGAATTCGGACGATCCGAACTGCGGCGGCTTCTGTCACGCGGCGCAATGTCGGCGCTTGTCGATCCTTTGATGGAGATCACCCGCGGCTGGCCGGCGCTGGCACAGCTCGCCGCCGGCATCGTCACCGGCAACCCGACGGAAGAGGAGCGCCGTGTGCTCCTTGCCGGCACCCACCACGACCTGACCGATTACGTCCGTGAAACCGTCATCAACCGGCTTTCTCCGGCACTTTTGTCCACCCTGCGCCGTTTGTCGCCCTTCTCGGAATTTCGCCTCGATCTTGCATCCGATCTCGGTCTCCCCAGCCTGCCCGAAGAGGATCTGGCAATGCTGGAAGCCATGCATCCCATCATAGAAAACGGGGCGAACGGCTGGCTTTCGCTGCACCCCGTGCTGCGCACCTGCCTGGAACGGGACACCGCATTCGTTTCGGACGCGGAGAAAAAGGCGCTGCATCGACAGGCCGCCGTCTGGTTCGCAACGCGCGCCCATCTGGAACGAGCGGTTTCCCACGCGGCCCAGAGCGGCGATTTCCACATGGCGGAAGAAATTATCGGCAAGGCGGGCGGCGTCGATATTTTCCTCAGGGCGGGACATCAGGTGCTCGAGCATCTGATCGATAATTTTCCACCGGAAATCCTGCATGCCTCGCCGGGCCTGATGGTCTGTTATGCCGTGGTGCTCTCCAAGCGCGGCAATGCGGCGGCCGGGCGCGAGCGGCTCGACATTCTGAAAGAAAACGGCGAATGGTCCGCTGCCGCACTTGCCGTCGTCGACCGCAGCGTGCTCGACCATATCGACAGCCTGATCGATGTTTACGAAGATCGCCGCATGAGCGTGGCCGAGGCGCAAAGGCTGGAACGGGCGGCCGCTGCCCTGCCGCCACATGCCACATGGGAGCTGGCCTGGCTCTTCAACCATCTCTGCATCATTTACACCCGCACGGGCGACCTCGAAGAGGCACGCCGGGCGGCGCTCAAGGCTCTCGGCTATTACCGCGAGGAAAAAACGCCCTATGCCCAGGTCTTCATGCTCATCCACCTTGGCCTCGTCAGCACGCTGACCGGTGAGTTTTCCGCCGCCCTGCAATTTTGCCGGGAAGCCGAGGAACTGGTGGAACGGGTGCACTGGACGGATCGAAACCTGCTCGCCATCGTGCGCCTTGCAACAGCCGATGTGCTGTATCAGCAGGGCGAGGTGCTTCATGTCGAGCAGACGCTGACGGAATGCGTGGAGCCGCTGATCCGCGGCGAAAGCTGGGTCGATCTCTTCATGCGGCTGTTCTGGCTGCTGGCCCGCAGCCGCCTTCAGGTCAGCGGCTTCGACGCCGCCGCCGCGGCAATCGACAAGGCCGAGGAGGTGGCTGTGGAGCGTGACCTGCCCCGGTTGAAGACCGCCGCCGGCATCATGCGTGTCGACCTGCTCGTCAGGGCCGGCATGATCGAATCGGCAACACAGGCGATGGAGCGTGTGGAAACACTCAAAGAGGCAGGCGGCCCCGACAACTGGACGTGGCGGGAGGCTTATGACTTTGACATCGCAGCCGCCCGGCTGGCGCTTGCACAGGGACTGGCGCCACAGGCACTGCAAACGCTTGAAGCCCTGATCCTTTCCGCCAAGGCGTCCGGCCGCGCCTATCATCGCATGCTGGCCGAGATCATGGCGGTGCAGGCGTCATGGAAAACCGGCCGCCAGCAACAGGCCTTCGCCTATCTGCAATCGGCCATCGCCCTTGCCCGCGCTCACGAAGCGACGCAGCTCTTTACCGATGAGGGCCACGAACTGGCCACCACGTTGCGCGCCATCGTGCGCCGCTTCGGGCTGAAGGTGTTCAGCCCGAATGCCGTGGAATTCATGAGCCGCATTGTCGGACACGGTCTTGGCCGCCAGCCACGCACCATCGTGCCGCTGGGCGGCAACGAAGATGGCGCAGCACACGCCGCAGGCCTTCTGAGCGGCCGGGAAACCACCGTTTTGAAACTTCTCTCCGAAGGCCGCAGCAACAAGGAAATGGCCCGCGATCTCGGACTTTCCGAAGCGACCGTAAAATTCCATCTGAAGAACATCTATGCCAAGCTCGGCGTCAGCCGGCGCGGCATGGCCGTTTCCGTCAGCAAACATCTCAAGCTGACCGAACGCGAATAGGACCTGGACTTAAAAGGCAGGATCGGGGCACCGCCCCGCGGTTTCGACGCCGC
Organism: Agrobacterium sp. GW821-FHT14E08; assembly: GCF_058803865.1. Classification (NCBI taxonomy): domain Bacteria; kingdom Pseudomonadati; phylum Pseudomonadota; class Alphaproteobacteria; order Hyphomicrobiales; family Rhizobiaceae; genus Agrobacterium; species Agrobacterium sp. GW821-FHT14E08. The sequence continues at coordinate 359,676 of NZ_JBXAPJ010000004.1, forward strand.
GTGCGGTGCCCCCCTCGTCGTCATCCGCGCTTGCGCAGGGTCCGCGTGCCGGTGTCGACAAGGTTTTGCGCCGCCTCGTCCACGCTGGCGCGGCCGAAAGCGAGCGAGTCGGCGATGGGGCGCATCACCCCACGGTCGAACTCATTGGCGCCAATCGGGGCAGGCTCCGGATAGGGATCGAGCTTGCCAGACAGGCTTTCGATGTAATCCACCGTTTTGCGTTCGGTCTCGTTGAGGCTCGGCAACACCGCTTCACGCACTTTCTTCGCTGGCGGTACGCCACGCTCGACACCGAGAACCTTGCCGGCATCCAGATCGTTGACGAAGAAGTTGATGAACTTCGCCGCCGCTTCCGGATTGGTAGAGGTGGACGAAATGCACCAGATGAGGCCCGGCCGGTAATAATGCCCGGTCGGCTTGCCCGCCCCCTCGCCCGGCAGCATGCCGATCGACAGCGTCTTCTTGTTGAGCGCCTGGTAACCCACGAGCTGGTTGGAATAGGCAAAACCGATTGCCGAATTGCCAAGGGTCAGCGCGTTGGATTCGATGGTATTATCGTCACGCGTCTGGATATCGGCGGAGACGCAGAGCTTGTTTTCGCGCAGGTCCTCCCAATAGGCGAACCATTCCTTGGCGTCTTCCTTGTTGAAGCCGATGGTGCCGTCCTGGAACAGGAGCTTGCCGCGCTGGCGCAGCCAGACATCAAAGACATAGTGATAACGCCCGCCATAGGGCACAGCCCAGTAGTTTCGTTTTGCCGGAGCGTTCTTCTTGAAGTCACGCGCCAGTTCCGCCAGCGCCTTCCAGGTGATCTGCTCCTTCGGCACGGAGACGCCCGCTTCCTTCAGCGTCTCGGCATCGTACATCATGCAGAAGGAATTCAGCCCGAGACCGACGCCGTAAAGCTTGCCGTCGATGCGGCAAAGATCGATCTCGCTTTTGCCGAAGCTGGAAAGATCGAGCGCCGAGCCGACGAACTGATCTAGCTCCATGCAGGCGCCACGGCCGGAATAATCGGCAATGGTGGAAGGCTCGAGCTGGAAGATATCGGCGACGTTGCGTCCCGCCATGGATGTCGCAAGTTTGGTCCAGTAATCGGAACCGGCGATCATCTCTCCACTGACCACCGTTTGCGGATCAGCCTTCTGATAAAGGGAGATCACCTCATTGGTACGTTTGTTGCGGTCAGCCGACCCCCACCATACGCAACGAAGCCGGGTTTCGGCCGCCATTGCGCGGAAACCGCCCGCCGCCGCGCCAAGACCGGCCAGTGCCGCCGTCACCAAAAATCCACGTCTATCGATAGTTTGCATCTGCTCCTCCCGCGTTTTGCAAATTTCTCACTTATCACTTAAATTCTTGCAAATTTTCCTTATTTGCAATATTTGCATCATAATAGAATTTTTTGCAAGCGCAGGAGACGACATGAACGATACGCCCGACATCAGCCGCCCGCGCCAGTCGGATATCGCCCAGCGCGCAGGGGTTTCCATCAGCACCGTGTCGCGCGTCCTCGCCGGGGAAAAAGGCATCAGCGCATCGATACAGACCAAGGTTCTGGGTGTGGCGGCGGAACTCGGTTATCCGCTGCGGCCCGTTACGAGCCAGGCGGGCGGCGTGTCGCTGGAGGGCAAGAAAATTCTCGCCCTCATGTCCGCCGAGAGGGCGACCGGCGATATCGGCGCTTTTTATCACGATATTTTCGACATGCTGCGCAGCCTTTCCCAGACGGATGGTTTCGAGCTCGATATCCGGCTGCTGCACCAGAAGCAGATCGACGAGGCGCTCACGCAGCGGGTCTGCGAGGTTGATGGCCTTCTCGCCATTGGCCTTGATCCGGAAGAGGAAATCATTCACCGCATCACGCAGGGCGTGCTGCAACCGGTTCTGGTCAATAGCGCCGATCCCTCGATGATGCTGGATTGCGTCTCGCCTTCCAATTTTTACGGCGGCGCGATGGCGGCACGGCGGCTGCTGGAACTGGGCCACCGCAAGGTTGCCTATATCGGCCCGGAGCACCGCCACACCATCAGAGAACGCATGCGCGGCTTCCGGCATACGATCCTGGAGGACAAGGGAACCACCTATGAGGAATTTCTGCTTTCGACGGCGGATAGCGGCTTTGGGCAGGCCGGCGATGCGGTTCGTCAGCTTTTGGCCAAAAACCCCGATCTGACCGGTATTTTCTGCATGAATGACGCCATTGCGCTTGGCGCGCTTGGCGCGGCGCAGGAGCTTGGCCTTGCCGTACCGGACGACCTTTCGATTATCGGTTTCGACGACCTTCCCTTTGCCGAACTCTCCACACCGCGGCTCAGCACCATCCGGGTCGACCGCCGCGAGATTGCCCGCGAGGCGGTGGAGCTGATGCGCCGCCGGCTGACGGAACCTTCGGCCAATGCCCGGCAGGTTCAGCTGGGTGTGCAGCTGGTGGAAGGACAGACGGCCGGTCAGGCGAAGAAGATGGAAAAGGCGATACGCAATGCATGATGCGGCAAATAATGATCCAATGACCCGTTTCAATCCGCTAAACGGCAATCCGCTCAAGACCCGCGCCGACGTGCGGCGGGCGCTGGACGACAGTTTCGCACCTCTGCTTCCCTATTTTTCCGAAAGCGGCGCAAGGGTGACGCTGAGCGGCGCCGCCGCGCATTTCGACCGGGCGGCGGCCGATCTGGAAGGATTTGCACGGCCGCTTTGGGGCATCGCGCCGCTGGCGCTTAGCGGCGATACGTTTGCTCATTGGCCGCTTCTGGCCAAGGGCATCGCCAACGGCACAGACCCCGCCCATCCCGATTACTGGGGCGACGTGCGCCAGAAGGACCAGCGTCTGGTGGAGCTCGCCGCCCTCGGCTTTGCACTTCGGCTTGCCCCGCAACATTTGTGGGAACCACTGTCCGACGGACAGAAAGGCAATGTGCGCCGCTATCTGCTGACGGCGCGCGAGCGTATCTATGCCGACAATAACTGGAAATTTTTCCGGATAATGGTCGACATGGCGCTCGATCATCTCGGCATCGAATTTGACCGTAGCCTGACGGAGACATTCCAGACGGAGCTGGACGGGTTTTACATTGCCGACGGCTGGTATCGCGATGGCAACTACCGCCGCATCGACCATTACATCGCCTTCGCCATGCATTTTTACGGCCTGATCTATGCGAAGCTCAGCAAGCCGGGCGATGCCTTCGCCGAGCGCTACCGCGAACGCGCCCGGCTCTTCGCAAAGGATTTCGCCAGCTGGTTCGACGAGGATGGCGGCACGCTGGCCTTCGGCCGCTCCATGACCTACCGTTTCGCCTGCGGCGGCTTCTGGGCCGGCCTTGCCTTTGCCGATGAGGAAGCGCTGCCCTGGGGCGAGATCAAGGGGCTGTATCTGCAGCATCTGCGCTGGTGGGCGAACAAGCCGATCGCCGACCGCGATGGTGTGCTTTCCATCGGTTATGCCTATCCGCAGCTCACCATGTCGGAAAGTTATAATTCGGCGGGCTCACCCTATTGGGCCTTCAAGGCCTTCCTGCCGCTCGCTTTGCCTGAAAGCCATCCCTTCTGGCAGGCGGAAGAAAAGCTGCCCGAAACATCGCAAAAACCACGGCCGCTCGTTCATCCCGGCATGGTGATGATGCGCAGCAAAGGCAACGTCACCGCGCTTTCCAGCGGGCAGGAAAACCTGTCGATGCGCGGCGGGCCGGAGAAATATGCCAAATTCGCCTATTCCTCCCGCTACGGTTTCGGCGTGGAAGTGGACGAGCGGGGCTTCAAGACCAATGGTTTCGACAATATGCTGGCCTTCTCTGAAGACGGCCTGCATTACCGCGTGCGCGAAACCAATGAAAAGGTTCTGCTGGCCGGGGAAAGCCTGCGGGCGACATGGAAACCATTCCCGGATGTGACGGTCGAAACGACGCTGGTTGCGGCTGGTGACTGGCATGTCAGGCTTCACCGCATCACCTCCGCGCGGCCCCTATCGGTCACCGAGGGCGGTTTTGCGATCAACCGCAATGATGGCGACCGCGATGCCGTGAGCGAAGCGCCCGGCCGGGCGACGGCCGATTGCGGCACCGACATATCCGCCATCGTCGATCTCGGTTCCGGCATAACCCGCCAGGGCGTGGCGCTGAAGGCGCTGCCCAATACCAGCCTTGTTTATGCCAAGACCACGGTGCCGCAATTGCGGGGCGACATTCCGGCGGGCGAAACCCTGCTCGCCTGCGCCGTCTTTGTGGGTTTGAGCGGGACCGAAAGCAAAAACGCTCTGGCCGCCGTTCCAGCACATCCCGATATCGAGGCGCTCGACCGGCTGTTTGCGGAACAAGGCACCCCGGTCAGCAGCATGGCGGCGGCGGGAGAACCGCAATGACAGGCCCGCTTGCGCGTCTCAGTCTCGCCATGGACCCGGAGCGGACGCAACATGTGCTGACGCCACAGGCGCTCGAAAGGCTGTCGCAGAGCGTCGAAATTCTCGATACCCGCTGCATCCGCGACTTTCACGATCCATCCGTGAAAGAACAGCTGGCGCGCACGGATATTCTCCTGACCGGCTGGGGTTGTCCCGATATCGGCGTTCGCGAACTGGCGCTAATGCCGGAGCTGCGGCTGATTTCGCATGCTGCCGGCACGGTGAAATATTTCCTGTCGCAGGCGGTTTTCGAACGTGGCGTCACGGTGTGCAGCGCAGCCGAGGCGAATGCGCAGCCGGTCGCAGAATTTACGCTGGCGATGATCCTGCTTTCCGGCAAGCGCACCTTCGGTTTCCGTCGCCTCTATGTGGAGGATCGCGGGCGGGACAATGTCGACCGCCTGCAATCGCAGGCCATCGGCAATCTCGGCCTGACGGTCGGCATTGTCGGGGCGTCGCGTATCGGGCGTCGGGTGATCAATCTGCTGAAGCCCTTCGATCTCGATCTCGTCCTTTTCGACCCTTTTTTAAACGTGACCGAAGCGCAGAAGCTCGGCGTGCACCTTGTATCGCTCGATGAGCTGATGTTGGTGAGCGACGTGATTTCCCTGCATGCGCCATCCCTGCCGCAGACCCGGCATATGATCGGCGCAGATGCGCTTGCCCGGATGAAGGACGGCGCAACCCTGATCAACACGGCGCGCGGCGCGCTGGTGGATGAAGATGCGCTTCTGGCGGAACTGAAAACCGGACGCATCGAAGCCGTCATCGACGTGACCGATCCGGAAGTGCCGCCGCAGAATTCACCCTTCTACAGCCTGCCGAATGTGTTTCTGACACCGCATATCGCCGGCGCCGTCGGCCTTGAGCGCGCACGGCTCGGCGACATGGCGATTGCCGAGATCGAGCGTTTCTGCCGGGCGGAACCATTGCAACAGCAGATACGGCCGGAACATCTGGAACTGATCGCATGAGAATTTTCGAGCCGGGCCTCTGCTCCGTCACCTTCCGCTCTATGCCGACGCAGGTGGTTATCGAGCTTGCCGCCGCAAATGGCATCAAGGCAATCGAATGGGGTGGCGACATCCATGTTCCACCCGGCGACCTCGACAATGCGAGGGATGTGGCGGCGCGAACGGCGAAAGCCGGCCTCACCGTTTCCTCCTATGGTTCCTACATCTTCGCGCCGGATTTCGCACCGGATGATGTGACCGCCACTCTGGATACCGCAAAGGCGCTGGGCACCAGCCATATCCGCATCTGGCCCGGCAGCCGCAAACGCCCATCTGCCGATTATTCCCCAGCAGAACGCCTCGTAGCAACACAAGCGCTGGCGACACTAGCCCGCCGGGCGAACGACCACGGCATGACAATCGGGCTGGAATATCACCCCAATTCCCTGACGGACACGCTGCCTTCGTCCCTGCAACTTCTGCAGGACCTGCCGATACCAAACCTCTTTTTCTACTGGCAACCCGCCCCCGGCCTGCCGCTGGAGGACGCACTTGCGGAAATATCGGCGCTCGGCTCACGCATCGGCCACCTGCATGTCTTCGCCTGGCTCAAAGACGCCAGCCGCCTGCCCCTTCGCGAGCGTGCGGATTATTGGCGGGCCTGCATCGATGCCCTGCCGGAGAGTGGGACGAAGGCGCGCTATGCGATGCTGGAATTCGTTAGGGGTGACGATGTCAGCCAGTTCTTGGAAGATGCGGCGGCGCTGCGCGAGATTCTTGCCGGTTCGTAGAACCGCTTTTCCCTTATCTAAAACGGACCCGGCGGACTAAAATTCGCTATTGTTACAACGCGTTCTGCTGCCCTCATCCCTGTGCTTGTCACAGGGATCCAGCCAGCCCAAGTCCTTGGGCTGAAAAGACTCTTCTCGCCGCGCAGACACGCGTCAGCTGGATTCCTGTGACAAGCACAGGAATGAGGGAGGGTTTGTTCCTCCCGCACCCGTTTCTGTAAGCTATATCCGCCGCCCATCCGCCCCGAACAGATGCGTCTTCGCCAGATCGAACGCAAACGGAATGGTCTCGCCGATGCGGATCTGGCGCTGGCCGTCGAGAAGCACGGTGGCGGCTTGGCCGTCGGGTGTGCTGGTATAAACCACGGTCGAACCGCCGAGATGTTCGACGAGCTGAATCGAAGCTTCCCCAAGCGAGGATTGCGCCTGTGGGTTCACGTGTTCGGGGCGCACGCCGAAGGTGAGCGGTTCGCCCTGTTGGGCCGCCACCGGTTTTTCCAGAACGATGCGCTGGCCGGCCACCTCGATGGTGCGGTTGGAGCTGTCGCCTGACGCCACCTTGGCGGAGAGGAAATTCATCTTCGGCGAGCCGATGAAACCGGCGACGAACTGGTTGGCCGGGTTGTTGTAGAGATCGAGCGGCCGGCCGACCTGCATGATGCGGCCATCGCGCAACACCACGATCTTGTCGGCCATGGTCATGGCCTCCACCTGGTCATGCGTCACATAGATCATGGTGCTGCCGAGCGTCTGGTGCAGCTTGGCGATTTCGACACGCATCTGCACGCGCAGTTCCGCATCGAGGTTGGAAAGCGGCTCATCGAACAGGAAGATTTTCGGCTCGCGTACGATGGCGCGTCCAATGGCGACGCGCTGGCGCTGGCCGCCTGAAAGCGCCTTCGGCTTGCGCTGCAACAGCGGGCCGATCTGCAGGATATCGGCGGCCTTCTGCACCCGCGCCTCGACTTCCGGCTTCTTGTAACCCGCCGTTTCCAGCCCGAAGGCAAGGTTCTTGTAAACACTCATATGCGGATAGAGCGCATAGGACTGGAAGACCATGGCGATGCCGCGCTTGGAAGCGGCGGTTTCGTTGACCCTTTCGCCATCGATGCGAAGATCGCCCTCGGAGATTTCCTCCAGGCCCGCAATCATGCGCAGAAGCGTGGATTTTCCGCAGCCCGAGGGGCCGACGAAAACGGTGAACTCGCCCGGTTCGATCTTGAGATCGATACCGTGAACGACCGGAAAAGCGCCGAACCGCTTGACGATTTTTTCGAGCGTAATACTGCTTGCCATGCTGTTTCTCCCGACTGTCGCGCCGCGCAGGGGGCGGCCGCGACAGTGTTGATAGTCTGATATAATTCGTTCTCGATCCGGGTCCCGTTCAGCGTTTCATTCCGGTGGTGGCGATGCCTTCGATGAGCAGCCGCTGGAAGAACAGGAAGAACAGGAAGACCGGCACCAGCGACAGGTTGGACATGGCGAAAAGCGAGGTCCAGTCCGAGCTGCCGGTGGAATCCACGAAGGATCTGAGGCCGAGCTGCACGGTGTAGGTGTTGATGTCGTTCAGATAGATAAGCGGACCGAAGAAGTCGTCCCAGGTCCAGATGAAGGAAAAGATGGCGGCCGTCGCCAGCACCGGCAGCGACAAAGGCAGCATGATCTTCCAGTAGATGCGGAAGGGCGAGCAGCCATCCATGACAGCCGCCTCGTCCAGCTCGCGCGGAATGCCGCGGAAGAACTGCACCATCAGGAAGATGAAGAAGGCATCCGTCGCCAGATATTTCGGCACGATCAGCGGCAGCGACGTGTTCACCCAGCCCATTTCCAGAAACAGGATATATTGCGGGATCAGCACGACATGATAGGGCAGCATCAAGGTGCCGAGCATCAGCGCAAACCAGAAATTGCGCCCGCCGAAACGCAGCCGGGCAAAAGCGAAGGCGGCGAGCGAGCAGCCGACCACGTTTCCTATGGTAGCGAGCACCGAGATGAAGAACGAGTTCCAGAAGAACTGCCCGAAACTCACCTGAAGCCCGGACCAGCCACGGATATAGCCGCCGAAATCGACCGACGAAGGAATGAGCGAGGAGGAGCCGAACAGCTCGTCCTGCGGGCGGAACGAACCCGAGATCATCCACAGGATCGGATAGAGCATCGCAAAGGAAGCGATGATCAGGGCCGTGTGCAGCAAAACCGATTTCAGCGGCGTGCGTTGCGGGCCTTGTCCCGGCCGGGGAGCGGTAACAGCGTCAGTCATCGTAATGCACCCAGTATTTCGCGCTGAGGAATGAGAAGGCCGTAAACAGCGAGATGATGATCACCAATATCCAGGCAAGCGCCGAGGCATATCCCATGCGGAAGAAACCGAAGGCTTCCTGATAGAGGTAGAGCGTATAGAACAGCGTCGAGTTGATCGGACCGCCGGTGCCTTCGGAGATGATGAAGGCGGGCGTGAAGGCCTTGAAGGCGTCGATCGTCTGGATCACCGCATTGAAGAAGATCACCGGCGTCAACAGCGGCAGGGTAATGCGGAAGAACTGCCGCACCTTGCTCGCACCGTCGATTTCGGCCGCCTCATACATGTCCTGCGGGATTTGCCTCAACCCTGCGAGGAAGATGATCATCGGCGAGCCGAACTGCCAGACGGACAGGATGACCAGCGTGTAGATCGAATAATCCGGATTGGAAATCCAGCTCGGTCCTTCATAACCGAAAGCCTGCCACAGGATCATGTTGACGAGACCGTCCGAGGCGAAAAGCTGGCGCCAGAGAACGGCGATCGCCACGCTGGAGCCGAGCAGCGACGGCAGATAGAAGATCGCCCGGTAAAGCGTCAGGGCCTTTATGCCGCGATTGAAGGCGAGTGCGACGAGAAGCGCGAAGATGAGCTTCAACGGCACCGACAGCAGCACATAGGTGAAGGTCACCTGCATGGCGGCGGCAAATTTGGGGTCATCGGTGGCGATGCGCACATAGTTCGCCGCCCCCACCCAGTCAGGAGATTGCAACAGGTCGTAATTGGTGAACGACAGATAAAGCGACGCCAGCGCCGGGCCGAGGGTAAGGCCAAAAAAGCCAATCAGCCAGGGCAGGAGAAACAGGTAGGCGTGAATGTTGCGGTCGAAAATCCGCTTCACGCCGCCCCGCTTCGGGAGAGCCGCGCCACGGCTCTCCTCAACGAGTGTTTCAGATCGAAAGGCCATACGCCATCACTTCCGTTTAATAACGGTTTCAGATTCCTTGACGAGCCGATCACCACCGGCATCCGGAGTGATCTTCCCGAAGCCGACTTCTTCCGCCGTGCGCTTGAGGACGAAGGCGAATTCGCCCGCGCCCGGAGGTGGTGCCGGCGGCAGATCGCCGACGCCTGGGGTGATTTCGGCAATGTATTCCACCATCACCTTGCTGACCGCATCGAGCTTGTTGCTCAGCTGGTTACGCATGGCTTCCGATGCCGGAACGCCGCGTTCCACACCGAGAATATCGACACCCTGCGGTTCGGCGACGAGGAAGTTGATGAAGCCCACCGCCTGCTCGATGCCAGCGCTGCCATTGGCGACGCTGATCAGCATCGAAGGTTTCAGGTAATGGCCGGAAGGACCATCCTTCTTGCTCTTCGGATAGGAGCTGATCGCCAGCTTTGACTTGTTGAGCGCCTGGTAACCCACGAACTGGTTGGAATGGGCAAAGGCGGTCGCCGCCTTGCCTGTCGTCAGCGGGTTCGTCTCGATATTGAGCTGGTCCAGAGCCTGCACATCGGCCGGCACACAGGCGCCGCTCTTGCGCAGATCCGCCCACATGGTGAACCATTTGGTCGCGTCAGTCGGATCGAAGCCAATGCCGCCATCCTGCGTGTAAAGCGATTTGCCGTTCTGGCGCAGCCAGTTTTCGAAACTCGGTTCCACACCGCTGGCATCGGCCGTCGCGTAATAACCGGGCTTCGGCTTGTTCTTGCTGAGCTTGGCGGCGTTTTCGGCAAACTCCTCCCAGGTCTGGCCGATCGACGGCGGCGTCGCACCGGATTTTTCCCAGGCGGCCCTGTCGAAGAAGACAGCGCTGGAATTGACACCCAGATTGATGCCGTAAAGCTTGCCGTCGACCCGGCCGGAATCGATGTTCATCTTGCCGAAATCTTCGATCTTCAGGCCCTTGCCGATATAATCGTCCAGCGGCGCCAGCGCACCGCGGCGGCCATATTCGAAGATATAACGATAATCCATCTGGATCAGGTCAGGCGCATTGCGGCCCGCCACCTGCGTGGCAAGGCGCGGCCAATAATCGCTCCAGCCGGCGAATTCACCGGCGATATCGAGATCGGGCTTGACCTGCTTATAGGCCGATATGGCCTTGTTGGTACGATCCGCGCGCTCCTGCGACCCCCACCACAACATACGCAGCCGCGCAGCCTGAGCCTGCGCTGAACCGCCCCCCAATGTTGCAAGTGAAAGGGCCGCAAGGCCCGCAGAAAGCACAGTTCTCCTCTGAAGCATCACGGACATTGGCAACTCCTCCCTATTGACTGCCAAATTGATGATGAGCGTAAACGACTATTGCCGTTTTATAACTAATTGGTTACATGGGAACACTGATCGCCAACATTGTCAAGCGGGTGATGAAATGGAAGAAACGACGAAAAACCATCAGCCTGATCCGGCTCCGGAAAAAGCGCCTGCGCCCAAGCGCAAGCGTGCCACCACACAGGTGCGAAACCCGGAAAGAACGCGCGCCGCCATCCTTGAAGCTGCCCGCCGCGAAGTAGCCGCCAAGGGGCTGGCAGGGGCGCGAATCGATGTCGTCGCCCGGCGCGCCGGCACCAACAAGCGGATGATCTATCATTATTTCGGCGACAAGGATGCGCTTTATCTCGCCGTTCTGGAAGATGCCTACCGCCATATCCGCCACACCGAAAGACGGCTTGACCTGGCCCGCAAGGCCCCCTCGGAGGGCTTGCGGGAACTTGCGCTTTTCACCTGGCACTACTTCCTCGACCATCCGGAATTCCTCAGCATTCTGGCCACGGAAAACCTCAATAAAGCCCGCTATCTTAGGCAATCCCCGACGATTACGGCGATGCATTCGAACTTCATTTCGGAGCTTGAGGACGTGCTGCGGCGCGGTAGCGACGCAGGTGAATTCCGCGACGGTCTCGATCCGATCGACGTCTATCTGACCATCGCTTCGCTCGGTGCCTTCTACCTGTCGAACCGGTTCACGCTGTCGACGATCTTTCAGCGCGACCTGACCGACCCCGCCGAGCTGGAGCGCTGGGGGCAGCATATCGTCGATACCCTGCTTGCTGCAGTGCGGCTGGTCTGAGCCGGCCAAACCGAATTCCTCTTTAACAACAGCGACGACGCGCCATTCGCATCCGCGAAGCGCGTCGTTTTCTTTTGCGGCGCGGTGGAAACACGAAAACCCAACCGTCGTCACGACGTGAATTTTTCCTGTCAAAAACACCTTGACAGATCGCATCCTTCACGACCACAAATAACCAAATGGTTACAAATTGCCATGTTTGACGGAAGCGGCTTTCGGGAAGAGGCCGCCTTGGGAGGAAATTCATGAAACGTATCGGCGTCATCATGCACGGCATCACCGGCCGCATGGGTTACAACCAGCATCTCGTACGCTCCGTTCTCGCCATTCGCGATCAGGGCGGCGTGCTGTTGAAGAACGGCGAAAGGGTCATGCTCGACCCCATTCTGGTCGGCCGCAACGGCGCAAAGATCGAGGAAATCGCCAGAAAGCACAATGTAGCGCGCTGGACGACCGACATCGACGCCGCACTGGCAAACCCTGATGATACGCTGTTCTTCGATGCCGGCACGACGCAGATGCGCGGCAGCCTGCTGGAGAAAGCCATCAAGGCCGGCAAGAACGTTTATTGCGAAAAGCCGATTTCCGACACGATGGAAGAGGCGCTGGCGATTGCGCGGCTGGCCGAAAGCGCCGGCATCAAACACGGCGTTGTGCAGGACAAGCTCTTCCTTCCCGGCCTTCGCAAGCTGGCGATGCTACGCGACAGCGGCTTCTTCGGCAAAATCCTCTCGGTGCGTGGCGAATTCGGTTACTGGGTTTTCGAGGGCGACTGGCAGCCGGCGCAGCGCCCCTCATGGAACTACCGTCTGAAAGATGGCGGCGGCATCATTCTCGATATGCTGTGCCACTGGCGTTATGTGCTCGACAATCTGTTCGGGCCGGTGAAATCGGTGAGCTGCCTCGGTGCAACCCATATTCCGGAACGTTTCGATGAGCAGGGCAAAGCCTATAAGGCGGATGCGGACGACGCGGCCTATGCCACCTTCGAGCTGGAAGGCGGCGTGATCGCCCACATCAACTCCTCATGGGCGGTGCGTGTGCGCCGCGACGACCTCGTGACCTTCCAGGTGGACGGCACGCATGGTTCGGCGGTGGCGGGCCTGACAAAATGCTTTACCCAGCACCGCACCAACACACCGAAGCCGGTATGGAACCCCGACCAGCCGCAGACCATCGATTTCTACAAGACTTGGCAAGAGGTGCCGGACAATGTCGTCTATGACAATGGCTTCAAAGCGCAGTGGGAAATGTTCGTCCGCCATCTGGTGGACAATGACCCGTGGCCCTACGGGCTGATCGAAGGCGTAAAGGGCGTGCAGCTGGCCGAGCTGGGGCTGAGATCGTGGAAGGAACGCCGCTGGCTCGACGTTCCCGCTATTTCGTAAGGAGGCTGACGTGAGCGAACTCAAGCTTCCGAAGGACGACCGCAGCATTGAAGTCTACAGACTATCAGGCACGCCGGTCGCGGTTGAAAAACGCAGTGCGGCGGATTTCAACCGCGTTGCCTTCGCCGCCGCCCATGTGGTGGCCGATCCCCTTGCCGATAACGACCCCTGGCTGACGCCCGCCATCGACTGGGACGCCACCCTGCGTTTCCGTCACCGCCTGTGGGATCTCGGCCTCGGTGTCGCCGAGGCCATGGATACGGCCCAGCGCGGCATGGGGCTGGCATGGCCGCAGGCGCAGGAACTCATTTCCCGCTCGCTGAAGGAAGCGGCCAGCCGCAAGGATGCGCTGATCGCCTGCGGCGTCGGCACCGACCATCTGAATGGCGGCGGTTACGACCTGAACCAGATTGTCGACTCCTATCTCGAACAGCTTGATTTTGTTCAGGGAGAAGGCGGACGCGTGATCCTGATGGCGAGCCGTGCACTGGCTGCGGCGGCGCGTTCCCCGGATGATTATCTCAAGGCCTATGCGCGGGTTCTCTCCCATGCCGACCAGAAAGTGGTGATCCACTGGCTGGGTGAGATGTTCGATCCCGCGCTTGAGGGCTACTGGGGTTCCGGTGACCACATGCAGGCCATGGAAACCTGCCTTGCCATGATCGAGGAGAATGCAGACAAGATCGACGGCATCAAGATTTCGCTTCTCTCCAAGGAAAAGGAAATCGTCATGCGCCGTCGCCTTCCCGCTGGCGTGCGCATGTATACCGGCGACGATTTCAACTATGCCGAATTGATCGCCGGTGACGAAAAGGGCCATTCGGACGCGCTGCTCGGCATTTTCGACGCCATCGCACCGGCGGCATCCAAGGCGCTCGCCAGCCTGAAGCGCGGTGCGGACAATGAGTTTTTCGACATTCTCGAGCCGACGGTCGCGCTCTCGCGCCATATCTTCAAGGCGCCGACCCGCTTCTACAAGACCGGCGTGGTGTTCCTCGCCTATCTCAACGGGTTGCAGGACCATTTCACCATGGTCGGCGGGCAGGAAAGTACCCGCTCCACACAGCATTTCGCCGAGCTTTTCCGGCTGGCGGACAAGGCCAATGTGCTCGCCGAACCGGATCTCGCAACGCATCGCATGAAGGCGTTTCTGGCCGTCCGTGGCATCGGGTGAAGTAAAACAAGGGGAGATACCGAGATGAGCCTTGAAGGCCTTTCCATCAATTTCGCCACCGTGCGGCAGGGCGGCGATTTCGGCGCCATCGTCGATGCCTGCCTTGCCCACGGCATCACCGCCATCTCGCCCTGGCGCGAGCAGGTGCATGGCGTTGGTCTTACGGAAGCCGCCCGCATCGTCGAGCAGAACGGCCTGCGCCTCAGCGGCCATTGCCGTGGCGGCTTTTTCCCCGCACCCGATGCGGAGGGCCGTCGCCGCGCCATCGAGGATAATAAACGTGCCGTCGATGAAGCCGCCGCCATGAAGGCCGATTGCCTTGTGCTTGTTGTCGGTGGCCTGCCCGCCGGTTCCCGCGATCTGAAAGGCGCGCGGCAGATGGTGGAAGACGGCATGGCCGAACTTCTGCCCTATGCGCGCAACGCTGGCGTGCCGCTGGCCATCGAACCGCTTCACCCCTTTTACGCCGCCGACCGCGCCTGCTTCAACACGCTGAAACAGTCGCTCGATCTCTGCGACAGGCTGGGGTCTGGCACCGGCGTCGCCATCGATGTCTACCACGTCTGGTGGGATCCGGAGCTGGAGGAACAGGTGGGGCGCGCCGGCAGGAACGGGCAGATTCTCGCCCACCACATCTGCGACTGGCTGGTGCCGACCACCGATCCGCTCAATGATCGCGGCATGATGGGCGACGGCGTGATTGACCTGAAGGCATTTCGCGCCATGATCGAAGCCGCCGGCTTCCACGGTCCGCAGGAAGTGGAAATCTTTTCGCATCGCTGGCAGGCGCGGCCAATGGATGAGGTTCTCGCCACCGTGGTCGAACGTTTCAAGACTGTTTGTTGAGCTATCCGGGAGAGAGACAATGCCTGAAAGGGTGAAACGCAAACGCTATGCGCTGGTCGGCACCGGCAATCGCGGCACCACCATGTGGGGCCGCGAACTGCTGGCCGGCTGGAGCGATTATGTCGAGCTGGTCGGCATTTGCGACCTGAACCTGATGCGCGCCGAACGCGCCCGCGCCATGATGGGATCGAGCGCACCGCTTTACGATGATTTCGACCGGATGATGGTGGAGCAACGCCCGGAACTGGTAATCGTCTGCACACCTGATGACACCCATGACGACATCATCATCCGGGCGCTCGAAGGCGGCGCCGATGTCATCAGCGAAAAGCCAATGACCACCACCCCGGAAAAGATCGACCGCATCCGCGCGGCGGAAGCCAAAAGCGGCCGCCGCGTCGATGTTTCCTTCAACTACCGTTTTTCGCCGACGGCGGCACGCATCAAGGAGCTGATCGACGACGGCGCGATCGGCACCGTTACCTCCGTCGACTTCCACTGGTATCTGGATAATCACCACGGCGCAGATTATTTCCGCCGCTGGCACGCCTTCACCGAACATTCCGGCAGCCTCTTCGTGCACAAGGCCACCCACCATTTCGACCTTCTGAACTGGTATCTGGATTCCGACCCCGTCGAGGTCAAAGGGTTCGGACAATTGCTGCATTATGGCAAGAACGGTCCGTTCCGTGGAACGCGCTGTCGCACCTGTCCGCACAAGGATGAGTGCGATTATTTCATGGATCTCGGCGCAGATCCTTTCCTCGATGCGCTTTACGAGGATCCTTCGAGCATTGACGGGTATATGCGCGATGCCTGCGTCTTCCGCGAGGAGATCGACATCCCCGACACGATGAGCGCCTCGATCCGTTATGCGAGCGGCGTGCAGGTTTCCTATTCTCTCAACACCTATATGCCGATAGAGGGGCACCACATCGCCTTTAACGGCCACAAGGGCCGCATCGAGATGCGCCAATATGAAAAGCAACCATGGACGGAACCGCCGGCAGACGAAATCCTGCTGGTCAAAAGCTTCGGCGGCGGCGTCGAGCATATCTGGGTGCCGCATGAGCCGGGCGGCCATTATGGCGGCGATAACCGCATGCGCGACATGATCTTCAAACCCGGCTCAAATGACCGCCTGCGGCAGAGGGCCGGTTCACGCGCCGGCGCCATGTCGGTCCTGACGGGTGTCGCCGCGCTGAAAAGCGCCCGCGAAGGCGGCGCGGCGGCGGTGAAATCCCTGCCCCTCTAGAGATTTGCGGCGTGCGGCCCATCCGATTCTGGCCCGCGCGCCGCAACTGCCAAAAAGAACGGACGACATTCCACAGATTACGCGCTTCTTCCCTCCCGCTAAGGTGACGGCCGGGGGAAGAAAGAGTTAACCATGTCCAGTCTTCAATCACTCGTTCCGCTCATCATCATCGGCGCCAGCCTTATCCTTTTCTTCAAATGGGTAGGCCGCGACATGAACAGGCAGGAGAAAAAACCGCGTTCCCGCCGCTGACGGCGAGAACCGGGCCGCACCCGGCGCGACCATGGAACCTCGTCCTCTTTTCGCGCGTTTTCTCGGCTGAAGGAGAACGCTCCATGACGAAGCAGAAAAAGCTGACAACCAAGGACAAGGGACCGTCGAAAGCAAGCGATATTCCGCCAGCCGGCCCGCATGCCAACCCGTCCCTGACTGATTATGACAAAACGCCGGGAGCGGGCAGCCTGCCGGAGGACAACGCCAAGGACATTTCTCCCGGCGCAGGCTGACGGAAGGCAGAGACGGCGAGAACGCGGAGAACCGTGAAAAATACCGCTGGAACAATGGTTTATGTGGAGGATCGTCGTGGGCTGGGGCATTTCCTGCACCGGGCCCATTGCAAAATCAAAAATTGAGCCTATATTCACCAGATCGACCATTGCTTGTGACGTCGCTCCTGGGACACTTATGTTCCCGTCGGATTTCCTCTCAAATAATCGATCTAATCCCGCAAGGTATCGCGGGAACCACAACGATTGCTACGAAAGGAAATCGTTATGAACACTGGTACTGTAAAGTGGTTCAACGCCACCAAGGGCTTCGGCTTCATTCAGCCTGACAACGGCGGCACGGACGTTTTCGTTCACATCTCTGCTGTTGAGCGCGCAGGCATGCGTTCGCTGAACGACGGCCAGAAGATCACCTACGATATCGTCCAGGACCGCAAGTCCGGCAAGAGCTCCGCCGATAACCTTCAGGCAGCTTGATATTTGTCATTTGACCCCGCAGACCACGGATGTACTGGCTGCAGGTTCGAGTGATTGTGAGAGGTCGGGTTAAGCCCGGCCTTTTGTTTTTTGGCCATGGGAGGCCCTCATGCGCAAAAATCTATACCGCTCTGGCGATGCGATCGTTTTGAAGGCAGGCGTCCTTGGCGCCAGCCAGCCAAGCGGCACCGGCCGGATCATAGCGGTTCTGCCGGAAACACAGGGCCTGGTTCGGTTCAGGGTGCGTTTCCAGCACGAGAATTTCGAACGGAATATAGCGCTCGACGAAATTGATGCGGCTTCCTCGTCATCGCGGGCCCGAGATGTGGAGAATTCAGCACCCCGTGCGCCGGGATCGAGCTGGATCAACACCAATACGATCAAGATCAGAAAATAGCAGCGGTGGCTGCGTTAAGGAGATATTTTGCAGGTACTCGTCCGAGATAACAATGTTGAACAGGCCCTTCGCGTCCTGAAGAAGAGAATGCAGCGCGAAGGTATCTTCCGCGAAATGCGCGCGCGTGAATCCTACGAAAAGCCTTCGGAAAAGCGCATCCGTGAGGAAGCTGAAGCCGTGCGCCGCCACCGCAAGATGGCGAAGAAGAAATTGCAGCGCGAGGGACTGCTTCCCTCCCCCAAGAAGGTTGCCCGCGCCCGCTAACCGTCAAAACAGCGCTTGCGCAAAGGAGAATGCCAATGGCTGCGACAAAAGAAGCCTTTTTCAAACCCGGCAAATTATCCGCGCAGGACAAGGCATCGCTGACGGACAGCGCGGCAAAGCAGATTATCAATGCTGAGTCCGCCCAGCGCGCCCGCAAGACGGAACGCCTTCGCCAGCTTCGCGAAGCACAGGAAGCGACCATCGTCGCCCCTGTGCCCGCACGCCCGAAAAAGCCCTCCGCGAAAAAATGATCCGGCTGCGTTTTTTGACGTGGCCGACCGCAGAAACTTCTTGAACCTGATACATAACAGGCGCAGGCTTCGCGTGGTCAGCAATCCGCTGAACGACGCTGATGATTGAGGGCTGAGTGTCCTCGCCCCGAACGAGAGAAGGATGAGATGTCTTCCGAGTTTTATTCATCAAGCCTCTCACGCAACCTCGTCCGCACCGGTGGCGCGGGCTACCGGGAAAACGCCTCGTTGCCTCTTGTCCTGGGCAAGGCCGAAGAAACAGCTGAGCGCGTGGACTACTATCACGGAGAATCTACAGGCTTTTCGGCCTTTCCAGATTTCAGCCGTCAGACCCGCATGGCGCGAAGCCTCCTCTCTGCAGGGCGTATCCGCCTGACCAACCCGGCCGTGGAGAAGAATCCACTGTCTGGACCACCTTCCCCGTGACGATAAAGCCGCTTGCCGCAATCGGTCTGCGGCGAGCGATCAATGCACGGACCGCATCCAATAACAGTTCAATATGAGGAGGACACCATGGCCAAGGGTCAAGTACGCAGCAACAAGGAAATCCGCAAGCCGAAGAAGGACAAGACCAAGGCCGCAGCAGCAGCGCCAGCCGGCTCGCAGGTCAAGTTCGCAAACGCCACGACAGCGGATGGCAAAAAGAAATAGGGCAAGGTCGAAGCCGGTCGCTGACAGGTGCCGGCGACGAAACATCTCCTGGTATACGGACTTGTTTTGGCCACATTGCCCTTCTATATAAAGAATGTAGCAGCTGCTGGTGAGCGCAAATGAAATTGTCGTTCGCAGCTGTTTTAGTCGCTCTGGACTTTTGACCACGGATGTACTGGCACTGGTGTTAAGAGCGATATGAGGAAGGTCGGTGCAATATTGCCCCGGCCTTTTTTGTTGTCTTTAAAGGCCGTACCGAAAACTGCTCAATACAGCCGCTGGCGACGGAATTAACTTGCGTATTCCGTGCAAAGAGCGCACCTTTTATTGGCGGCAATTTTAAAGGGCGTTGCCGTCTTGAGGCTGATTGCCGCTTCCAGGCCCGTTTTACACATGCTTTCGATGGACCGACCGCCCTTGCAATTTATCAGGGCATGCCGAAGGCATCGGCCCGAAAACCGGCTTCGGTCACGAACCGTGCCGGCATCGTTTCAAAATGTTGGAGCGTCCCCGTGCAGCCTTTTAAAGGAACGCGCGACGCTCCGGCTTTTCTGATCTCACAAGAAAGGAGGATTCAATGTCTTCCGCATCCCATAGCTGCCTGATCTCTTCTCAGGATCTCAAAATGCTTCAATCGGTCCTTGAAAATGTCGGCTTTAATTGCCGTGACGAGGATAATGACGAGAAACTTCACAACAGGGCAGCCCGCAAGATAATCGAATTGTATCAGGACGGCCTGACCGATCCTGTGGAACTGACGAAAGAAATGCGTTTCCTGTTCGGCGTCCAGAAGCACGACCGGATCAAACCATGGAAACCGCTCCCCCGTTATGCAATCCAGGGCCTCCCACTGCTTTACCGGCATTAAGGGAGACCACAGATGCGTGAATACATCATGGTCAGCACCGGCCTTTGGCTTGGGCTGTTCCTGACATGGTATCTAGTCACCCTGTACGATACCGATAAAATTGTTGCGCCGAACGTTGTTTCGGCGCTGCCGCAGCTGATGACGTCATCAGAATGCGAAGCCCAGTTCGGCATTCTCTTTTCGATGGGCGATAAGCTGTTGAAGGCCGGAGGCCCTGTTGTTCCCGAAGATTTGCGCCGAAACATTGAAAGCTGCATCTCCTCTGACGAGGGCAGCCGACTGAAACTGAAAGATAATCAACTCATTCGGCTTTTCCCCTGAGGCTCCGCCGACAATTAGCCCAGTCCACCAGATTTAATAACCATCAAAATCACCGATGAAAATAACGGCTTGGCAAATTGGATATATCAGGAGACACTAAATCGACAGGACATCATGTCCGGGGGTTTGCGTCTGCGTGGAGGGTGAGTATGACGTATGACTGGAGCGGCCGCAGAATGCGCCGCATGCGCGCCGCAAAACTGACGATCATCAGCCTCGTCGCGGCCTTTGTCCTGACGGCTCCGATCTTCGCCCATTATTGAGGTTCGCCACTTACCGCTACACCGGCTGCCTGATCTTGGCGCGCTTTTTCAGGCGTGTCTTCAACCATTTCTGGAGCGGCTGATCGTAGTGGACCGTCAGGGACCATGAGAGAAATGTGGTTGCGATCAGGAAAATGATACCGGCTGGCAAGGCGATATTGTCGCCGTGGACCCCCGGGACCAGAAATTCCGTCCAGGCCAGCAGCGGAATATGCAGCACATAGACCGCATAGGACGCCGTTCCGAGAAATCCTGACAGCACGCCGGTCCAACGGCCCGGAACCGTCTTGCTGGCCACGAACAACAGTAGCGGCCAGACGAACAGAACGATCGTGAGATCGAAAAACGGCCGCAGCTCACGCGAGACCGGGACGGCGAGGACGACGCAGACCAGCAGGAGGCAAAGCACGGCCCGGATGGGTTTCAATTCCGGCAAACGATTGCGGAACCGGTAAATCAATACACCTGCAAAAAAAGAAAAGAACACCCGTCCCATGCCGGCATACATTTCGTTCCAGCGAAAACCCGCATGCAGCCGGCCGAATTCGGCCGCCGCGACCATAAGCACAATGGCGCTCAAGCCCAGTATCATGATCGTCTGTCTTGTCGTCGCCCTGATACCCCAGCGGGCATAAACCGCATTCACCACGAGCTCGTTGAATAGCGACCATGCCGGGCTGACGAGAAACAATGCCCCGTTCAGTGTCAGCGTGAAGGGTGCGGGAAGAAACAGCAGCCCCGTCACCAGAGCGAAGGCTAATTCGCCGGGATCGATAAGGCGATGAAGATCGTCGATCGGCGTCGGCAGGCCCAGAACATAAAGACAGATGAAATAGGCCGCCATCAGGGCCAGGGCCAGCCCATAGAGCGGGTAGAGCCGGGCAAGGCGCGCCTTCATAAAAAAGCCGGGCGTTATCGTCCCCTCGCGCAGTTTCATGCTATAGGCATGCGCCAGCACGAAACCGCTGAGTGCGAAGAACAGGTCCACCGCAAGATAGCTCGACGCCGTGCTTTTTCCGAACAATGCCTCGGCATGGCGATGCACGATGAAAAGTGCAGCCACACCCCTGATGCCATCCAGCAATATGAAGCGTTCCGGGGATGAGTGGGCCATTGGCGTTGATGCTCGACGGGACTGAACAATATTCTTCCACGAAAACGAGCTTTAACCCGCAGCGGTTGATCGCTTCCAGTCACAAACTGGTCAACGCGCCAAACGCCCCATATTTAGACAGGGCATTTACCGATATCCGACGCTCTTTCGCCGCTGCCAAAGGCGTGCTACGTCCGGATGTCATCGATGTTTTGACCTTATGACTCTATGCACCACGCCCATTGGAAAACCGGCTTCGGTTTTTGCGGGAAACTTCGGCGCAAATAGGAATCGGGTAGTTCGGCGGCAAGCAACTTTCGCGGAGTCCCACCATGTCCACCATCGCAGACCGTATCAAAAAAATCATCGTCGACCAGCTGGGTGCAGATCCCGCCACGGTTGTCGAAGAGGCCAATTTTGCTGACGATCTCGGTGCCGATTCCCTCGAAGTCGTTCAGGTCGTGATGGAAATTGAGGAAGAATTCGGCGTGGAAATTCCCGATTCCGCCGCCAATACGATCCTGACGGTCGGCGACGCCATCCGCTTCATCGAAAAAAACAAGGCGTGAAGGAAAGCGGCGGGCATTACCCCGCCGACAATGCCGCAACGGGATCGAGTTTAGAGGCGTTGCGCGCCGGCAGGTAGCCGAAAACAACGCCGATCAACGTCGAACAGACGAAGGCGGCAACAATGGGCGTCGTGGAATAGACCATTGCGAAATTGCCGCTGAAGGCGGAAAAGAGCAGGCCGAAACCGAGACTGCTCAGCACTCCGAGAGTGCCGCCGATGATGCAGACCAGCACCGCCTCGATCAGGAACTGCCGCAGAATATCGGCGCGGCGCGCGCCCACCGCCATGCGCACGCCGATTTCCGACACGCGCTCGGAGACGGAAACGAGCATGATGTTCATCACCCCGATGCCGCCCACCAGAAGCGAAATCACCGCAATCGCCGCGATCAGGAGTGTCAGGGTCTGCGTGGTGCTGGTAATTGTCTGGCGAATATCATCGGTATTAAGAATGTAGAAATCCCGCGTGCCGTGCCGCTGGGTCAGGAGCGCGGTCACCGCCTGTTCGGCAATGGCGGCGTCGGTATCGTCGCTTACCTGCACGGTGATGCTGCGCAGCGACAGGCTGCCGAGGAAACGCGACTGGACGGCGGTATAGGGCAGATAGAGCGACAGGTTCTGGCTTGAACCGAAACCGCCCTGCTGCGCCTGTGTAACGCCCACGATGCGGGCCGGCACCTTGCCGATGAGGATGACCTGGCCAACGGGACTGCCGCTGAAATCCGCAAACAGCGATTTGCGGGTATTTTCGTCGATCACCACCTCCTGCGCCTTCTGCGCGACGCTTGCCGCGTCGAAGAAGCGGCCCTGCGACAGCTTGGTGCCCTTGGCGACGAAATAACGCTCGCTGACGCCGTTGACGAGCGCATTCGCTTCCTTCGCACCGAAACGCACCGTGCTGGAGGTCGACACCGTCGGCGTAACCGCCGCGACATAGGATTGCTTGGCGAGCGCATCGGCATCGGAGACGACCAGCGTGGTGATCTTGCCCGACCTGATGTCGCCGAAATCCTTGCCCGCGAAGATTTCGAGCGTGTTGGTGCCGAGGCTTGAAATATTCTGCAGCACGCGCTGCTGCGACCCCTGCCCCAGCGCCACGACGCTGATGACCGAGGCGATGCCGATGATGATGCCGAGCATGGTCAGGAAAGTGCGCAGCTTGTGCGCCCGCATCGACAGAAGCGCCATGAGCAAGGCTTCCCGCAGCGAGGAAGCGACGCCAGAGAGAGTTGAAGCCCGGCCGGAAACCGCGGCGGGTCGGGTCTCCTCCGGCAATATCGCCAATGCATCCGCCTTCCGGTCCGAGACGATGGCGCCGTCGCTTATTTCGATGATCCGCCCCGCGCGTCTGGCAATCGACATGTCATGGGTGACGATGATGACGGTGCGGCCCTCGGCATGCAGCTCGTCGAGAATGCGCAGCACCTCGTCGCCGCTCGCACTGTCGAGCGCGCCGGTCGGCTCATCGGCAAGGATGACCTCGGCATCGTTCATGAGGGCGCGGGCGATGGAGACACGCTGCTGCTGCCCACCGGAAAGCTGGCCGGGACGGTGATCGAGGCGCTCTGCCATGCCAAGGCGGCCGAGCAGCCTTGCGGCATTGCTCCTGCGCTCACCCTGTGACTTGCCGGCATAGATCGCCGGTATTTCGACATTGCCGAGCGCCGTCAGCTCCGCAAGCAGATGGTAACGCTGGAAGATGAAGCCGAGATTTTCGCGTCGGAGCGCCGACAATTCATCGGCATCGAGATGCGCCGTTTCCCGGCCCCTGATGCTGTAACTTCCCGAGGTCGGCCGGTCGAGGCAGCCGAGAATATTCATCAGTGTCGACTTGCCGGAACCGGACGCGCCGACGATCGCCACCATCTCGCCGGCCTCGATGGTGAGGTCGATGTTCTTCAGAACGCTGATCGTGCCTTCGCCGGAGGGATAGTCCCGCCGCACGGATTTGAGAGTGATCAAGGGATCAGCCATGGTTCAAAGCCCCATCGGTGGCCCGCCGGGCCCCGGCATGGCGTTCGTGGCGATGTCGGCGGAAAGCTCGCCGGTCACAACGCGCTCGTTCTCGGCAAGACCGGAGCGAATTTCCGCCGTAACCTTGTTGTTCAGTCCGACCTTGACCTTGCGCTCGGAAATCCTGCTGTCCGCAGCCACCACGCGCACCGAATAATCGCCGTTTGCGTCCACGTTACCGAGGGCTGCGGCGGGAACCGTCAGAACGTCCTTCGCTTCACCGAGAAGGATATGAACCTCCGCCGTCATGTAGGTGCGCAGCTTGCCTTCCGGATTGGGCACCTCGAACACGCCATTATAATAGATCGCCTCCGACGATGAGGTGCTGGAAGACGATGTGGTCGATGTGGACGAGGTTGAGGAACTGAAGCTGGAATCGCTGCGCACCGATTCAGGCGCCGGCTCTATCGAGGAAAGCGTCGCATCGTAACGCTGCTGCGGCTCGCCGAGCACCGTGAAATAGACCGGAAGATCCGGCTTCACCCGCGTCACATCCGCTTCGGAAATCTCCGTGCGCACCGTCATCCGGTCCAGCTGGCCAAGGATCACGATGGTCGGTGCGGATTGGGTGGCGTTGACGGTCTGCCCCTCCTGGCTGACGATCGACAGAACCGTGCCTTCGATGGGCGCGGTGATCCTTGTATAGCCAAGATTGGCCTCTGCGGTTTCAACCGCGACCTGCGCCTCCTCGATCTGGGCGTCGATGGATTGTATCTGCGCCTCGGTGACGGCGAGCGCTGCGGTGGCGCTTTCGAAATCGGCGCGGGAGGCGGCATTCTTGGAAACCATTTCCTGCTGGCGGGCAAGGCTCTGGCGGTTGAGAACAAGGGTTGCCTGTTTCTCCACCCGCTGCGCCTTCACATTGGCAAGCGCCGCCTGCGCGGTCCGCAGGCTGTTCGTCTGGGTGACGGAATCGATCTCGGCGACGAGATCGCCCGCCTTGACCGTGTCTCCCAGCGCAACCCTGACCGCGGTGATGCGGCCGGAAGCCTGCGCGCCGACGGCGACGAGCCGAACGGGTTTCAGCGTTCCGGTGGCCAGAACCGTCTGCTCTATATCCCCGCGTGTCACCGGAGCGGTGATATAGCCGGGCGTGGCCGCACGCGTATATTGCGAGGACAGCCAGAACCCGCCTGCAGCCAGGGCCGTAATCGCCAGCAAAACGCCTGCCTTCCGTGCCGTTTTCATTTTAACGTCCTGTCCGTCCGGTTATGGGCGCCAGCGGTTTTTCCGCGGCGTCCTTGCGGCAGGTGTTACGAAGACGCCTGGAGCCCGCCTTCTCGCGCTGTTCCATCCTGCAGACGGAATGCTGCCGCTTTTCCTCCTGCCGCGATTTCACTGTCGGCGTTTCCACCGCCCGGTCTTTGGCCAGAGCGACCGACCAGACGAAGCTCAGGCCGAAGACCGTTGCCAGCACCACATAGAAATATCTCATCATCGTCTTCCCGCTTGAAAATCACGCGGGGGATCGCAGGCGTGCGATCCCCCGGCTACAGCCGTTGCCGGCTGATTTCCTCCTCTACTGGGGGGCAGATTAAAGGAGGAAACTACGAATGGTGGCGTCAGCCCCGCTCTGCCTGCGGGACCGGCGGCATTCTGCCGCCTTGCGGCGGTCCGAAACGACCGTCCTGCCCGGGCCCATGGTGCGGAGGCGGAGATGGTGGCATCAAGGCGCGCTCGAGTTCGGCCAGCTTCAGCACCTGCTGCGGTGAAAGTTTCGGCTTCAGCGCAGCCACCGCATCCTGCAATACCTTCGCCTGCTCGGCCTTCTTCACCATGATGCCGGCCAGTTCCTCGCCGGCAAGACGCGGTTCCGCACCCTGCGGCGGTGGCGGATTGCGATCCGCACCGGGCGAAACGAGATCGATCAGCGCCGTGGCATAGGCCCGCCACGGGCCGAGCTGTTCCGGCGTGACCCCGAGATAGATTTCGGCTGCCGAGAGTTTCGTTGCCAGCCCCAGAACATCAGGGCGCGGCATTCTGCCGATATGGGGCGGCGGCGCGCGATCGGGGCCGAGATCAGCACCGGCGGGCGGCGTGGCCTGCCCGGCTGCCTGTGGTGCCGGCGCATTCTGCTCCTCGGCCTGCGAGGCAGCGGAACCACCCAGAATTGCTGTCGCGATGACGGCGGTGGCCAGTAGCGAGTTTCTCATCTTACCTTCCTTCCGTTTTCCAACATGAAAGGACGATAGGAGCGCCGGGTTTCCGGCTTTGGTCCGAATGTTTCTGATCGTCTTCCGCAGCGGGCCTATTTGTAACCGAATGTTGCCAGACCGGCCCCAGAAAGCTTTCGTTGCAAAAATCCGCCGCGTCCCTGCGCCGCTTATGTATAGTGGCATCAAAAGGTTGGACGATATGACGACGGTTTCGGTTACACATGTATTGATCGTTGATGACGATCCGGAAATACGCACATTGCTGGCGAAATATCTCGGCTCGCAGGGATTTCGCGTTTCTATGGCCGCCGACAGGCGCGAATTCGAGGAAAAGATCGCAAGCTCCGATCCCGATCTCATCGTGCTCGACGTGATGTTGCCGGATGGCTCGGGCCTCGATATCTGCCGCGACCTGCAGGGACGCCGACCGCGCACGCCGGTCATTCTTTTGACCGCGCTCAAGGAAGATGTGGACCGGATCGTCGGGCTGGAAATCGGCGCCGACGACTATCTCGGCAAACCCTTCAACCCACGCGAACTGACAGCGCGCATCAAGGCCGTGCTGCGCCGTGCGACACCGCAGGAGGCTCCACGCACCGCATCTCCCGCCTATGGTTTTGCGCAGTTTACAGCAGATCCGGAGCAGCGCTCCGTCATCCGTGCCGGCGGCGGGAAGATCGAGCTGACCGGGGCGGAATTCGATCTGCTGAAAGTCTTTCTGGACAGGCCCGGCCGGCTTCTCTCCCGCGACCAGCTTCTGGACCTGACGCAGGGCAAGGACCGGGGACCTTTCGACCGCTCCATCGACGTGCTGATGAGCCGGTTGCGCAAAAAGCTGGACGCCGACACTGACACCCCGATCTTCAAGACGGTGCGCAATGGCGGTTACCAGATGACGGTGCAGGTCAAAACCCTGCCGGTGCAGCGATGAACTCGCTCCGCAACCGCATCGCGGCCCTCTTGATTGCCTCAATCATCGCGGTCATCGCACTTGCGACCGTGGTGGCCGACCGGACATTGCAACCGCCGCCGCCCGACACCACCATCGAACCCCTGGCGCGCAGCCTCGCCTTTGCCGTGACCATGGCCGAGCGGGATTCCTCCCTGCAGCAGCCGGGCTATTTTCGCATCGAACAGAAACCGCCTGAAGGCGATCCCGATGGCAGGCTTTCGGAATTCCTGGAGAAGGCGATGGCCCGGATTGGAGAGCCGCGCACCCTGATGGTTATCCGCACGCCCGGCAATCCCGCCCCCTTGGCTGTCATCGCGCTTGAAAAGGGCGGATGGCTGGTCGCGGAAATTCCACATATTGGTCCGCCACCCGGCGGCTGGAAGGTCTTCGGTATGTGGATTGGCCTCATCATTCTCGGCAGTGCTGCGGTTTCGATCTTTGCCGCCAGCAAGATTACCCGCCCGCTCGACATGCTGGAAAATGCGGCGGCCAGCATCGGGCCGGATGGTTCGTTGCCACGCCTGCCGGAAACAGGCCCGGGCGAAATCCGCGCCACGGCACGGGCGCTGAACGAACTCGCCACGCGCCTGAAGGCGGCGATGGAAAGCCGGATGCGCCTTGTCGCCGCCGCCGGCCATGATCTCAGAACGCCGATGACCCGCATGCGGCTGAGGGCAGAATTCATCGAAAGCGACGAGGAGCGAGCCAAATGGCTGGCGGACCTGGAAGAACTGGACGCTATCGCCGACAGCGCCATCATGCTGGTGCGCGAAGAGGTGAACCAGGATACCGTCCAGACAATCGATATCGGCACGCTGCTTGGCGAAATCGTCAGGGACCTTTCCGATCTCGGCCATGACGGTGCGCTTGACTTTACGGCGCCGGAGACGGCCATGACGATCAAGGCTGCGCCGCTCGCGCTCAAAAGGGCCTTGCGCAACCTTGTGCTCAACGCCGTCACCCATGGAAAAAAGGCGCATATCGACCTGACCGAAGATGAAAACGAGATCGTCGTGACGATCCGTGATGAAGGCCCCGGCATTCCGCAGGAGCTGATTGGCCGGGTTTTCGAACCCTTCTTCCGGGTGGACCTCGCGCGGCGCAAATCGATCCCCGGCGTCGGGCTTGGCCTGGCCATTGCCAAGGAAATCATAGAGCGTTTCGGCGGCACGATCACCATCGCAAACCACAAAAAACAGGGCCTGATCCAGACGGTGATCTTCGCCAGAGCGGCCACCTGACAAAGGCCGGCACTATGCGCCGGCCATAGCGCTTTTATCGACGGAAAAATACATGATAAAATTAGTCATGTTTCTTGCCTTCGGGTGATTTTTCACCTATTGAGCCCGGGATCGCTCAATCCTTCCGACCGGGAACCCGCCGCATGTGGAGCAAGCCCACGTCACGCGCACTCATCGATGATGCCGTACAGCTCTATTATGAGGAACTGTGCAAGGCCATGAACCGGCGTGGGCACACCACCGCCATCTCGCAGGAGATCGTCCACGATCTTTACCTGCGCTTGACCGGTAAACCCCGGCTTCCCGAAAATACCTCGCTCATCCGTGCCTTCCTGATCCGCGCCTGCGCCAATCTCGGCATTGATCGCCTTCGTCGCGAACAATTCGAGCGCAGGCTGTTTTCCGGAAGCATGGAGGAAGCGCTTGCCGCTCCGCAACCCGTCAGCGATGCGGACAGCCTCGCCGACAGGGAGCATCGGCTGAAGGTATTGCGACGCGCCGTGATGGGCATGTCGTTGCAGCGCCGGCAGGTCTTTCTTGCCAGCAGCATCGGAAATCTGAATTCGCTTGAGATCGCCGAGAGAAGCGGCATCAGCAAGAACATGGTCGACCGCCATCTTCGCAAAGCCTATCTCCATTGCCTGGAATGCCTGGAGGAAACGCTGTGACCGGGCTTGCAAAAAACGCCTCCATGCTGCGCGAGGAAGCTGTCGACTGGTTTCTGCACAAGCGCGAAAGACCGGACGACGCGGCACTTGCGGCGGATTTCGACGCCTGGCTGGCTGCGGATGAGAAGCATGCAAAGGCCTATGAGCGTGTCCGATGTCTCATGGGCGACGCCGGTGCTCTCCTCGCGGGCGACCGGGCGTTTCTGATGAAGGCGACACGCAAGCGCGGCGGCGGCAAAGGCAAGGCGGCAGCGGCGGCGATTGCCGGCGTCTCGCTGCTTGCCGGCTTTTATCTGGCCGATATGCCCATGCGTCTGCGTGCCGACCATATGTCCGGCACGGCGGAACGGCAAATCGTCACCACGCCGGACGGTTCGACCATTACCCTGAACGCACATTCCGCCATCGCGCTGCGTTTCTCCGCAGAGGAGCGGCGCGTCTTGCTGCTGCGCGGGGAAATTTTCGTTGAAGTCGCGCCCGATGCGGCGAGGCCGTTTTCGGTCGAGGCGGCGGGCGGCACGACCACTGCGCTCGGCACCGCCTTCGACGTGGATATGCGCAGCGAGGCAACGAGCGTGACGGTGCTGGAACACAGCGTCTCCGTGGAGATGGGCAAGCGAGGCCAGAGCGGCCGGCTGAATGAAAACCAGCGTGTGGATTATGCCTCCGATGGCAAGATGGGCAGCATCGAGACCGTCGATCCCGCCTCCATCGCCGCCTGGCGCAACGGCCGCTTCATCTTCGAGGACAAGCCGCTTGCCGAGGTGGTGGAAACCTTTGAGCGTTACCTCCCCGGCCGCATTGTCGTGACCCGGGAGAGCCTTCGGAAAAAACGGCTGTCGGGCAATTTCGATCTTTCCAATCCGAGCGCCGCTCTCGCCGATCTGGCTGCCGCCCTTGAAATCGGCGCCGTCAGGGCCGGTCCCTATCTGACGGTTCTTTATTGAATGAAATTTTTTTGGTGAGGGTGTCCCTGAAACGAAGGGCCGTTCGTTCGTGGAGCAGAACACTATTTGCTGCCCCGGAGAGGTGCCCGCCATGACAAGACCAGAACCGACTTTCCGCCACATGACCCGCATTTCGCTATTGTCCGTTTTGCTTGCGAGTGCTGCGGTGGCAACCATTCCCGCATCGGCTCTGGCACAGCAAACGCAGAGGATCGCGATCAATCTGCCCGCCGGCAATATGGCGACCGCGCTCAATCGTCTCGCCAGCCAGTCCGGCCTGCAGATGGTCTATGACGCTTCCGTTGCAAGGGGCCTCAAAAGCGCCTCTGTTTCGGGCACCATGACCCCGGCTGAGGCGCTGGAGCGTCTGCTTTCCGGAACCGGCATCCGTTATCAGTTCATCGGTGAAAAAACTGTCCGGATGGAAATGGCGAGCCGGGCGGCCACAACGGCCGGAAACGGCGACGGGACACTTCTCGAGCCGATCACGCTCAAGGGTGGACGTGTGTTCAACGGCGATGCGCCTAGCGTTGTCGAGATCGATCAGGCTACCATCGAGGCGGCGCAAGCCACCTCCCTGCCGCAACTTCTCCAGAAGACACCCGGCGTCAGTTCCAGCGGCGGCGTGCGATTACAGGGCCAATCCACCGCCATTCGCGGCTTCGCCCGCCAATCCGACGTGCGGCTTCTGCTCGACGGCGCCCCGAAGAACTTCGAGCGCTACGATCAGGGCACGGTCTTCATCGATCCGGAACTGCTCAAACGCGTGGAAATCCAGAAAGGCGCGACGTCCGTTCGTTATGGCAATGGTGGTTTCGGCGGCACCGTCATCATGGAAAGCAAGACAGCAACCGACATGCTGAAACCGGGACAGACCTTCGGCGCCTGGGGCAAGACGAGCTATCAGTCGGCCAACAGGCAGCAGCTCGGATCAGCGGCCATTTACGGCAAATCGGATTTCGGCGGCCCCGTGACCTATGACGGGCTTGCCTCGGTGATCTGGCGCAAGAGCGACAATGTGCGCGTCGGCGGCGGGCAGGTCTATGACGCCTCCAACGACAAGATCACCTCCTTTTCCGCCAATGCCGGCGCTGCCTATGACGGCCACGAGCTGCGCGCCTCGGTCATCTACGGCAAATCGGCCGATTACGGCCCGCTTGCCGCCAATCGCGGCGATCTGGGTCTCACCGCCTACACCATCAAGACCTATGGTTACGATCTGGCGCGGCTCAGGGCGCTTGCCTGGCGTGACATGGAGGACTTCTCCTCGACGCTGAAATATTCCTATGATGGCGACAGCGATCTCGTGAATTTCAAGGCGATGGCGAGCTTCTCCGCCACCAGCCTCGACATGACACGCCCGACCATTCCGGGTTTCGTGCCCAGCGGATCGCTGGGCGGCATGCAGGACGATACGAAATATACCGACTTCAAGCTGGAAGCGGAGAACACCTCCAATTTCGAACTGGGCGGATTGTCCCACGTCGCCAATTATGGCGTGCAATATATGCGCCACGACCGGGACTCGTGGATGTACGACATCGCCAACCGCACCAGTGCGCAATATAATTATGGCTACTATGCATCGTGGATCAAACCGGAAGGCACGCAGGAAACCATATCCGCCTTTTTCCGGGACGAAATCAGCCTGACGGACACCTTCAAGGTGACACCCGGCATCAGGTTCGACCATGTCCGCTCCGAGGGCGTTCCGAATGCGGCGCCGCGCTTTAACACTCCGGCGGCCGGGCACGATTATTCCGCCGTCTCCCATAGCGGCGCGACGCCGGCGCTCAGCATGCGCTGGGAAGCGGTTCCGGGCACCACCTTTTTCGCCGATTGGGCTTATGCCATGCGCGCGCCCGTCATTGACGAGCTTTATTCAAGCCAAAGCCTGGCAACCACGGCATCGGGAACGTCGCGCAACCTGAAAGTGGAGCGCAACAACAATTTCAACATCGGCGTCTCGCAGCAATTCGACGAGGTGTTCCTGAAAGGCGACAGCCTGACGGCCTCGATCGGCGGCTTTTATAACAATGTTACCAATCCCATCACGCGCCGCTTCGGCACCGCCAACCTTGCCGGTGTCAAGAACGTGCCGTTTTACTGGAATACCCCTTCCTACAAGATTTACGGCCTCGACGTTTCGGCAAGCTACGATTCCGACCACATCTTCGGAAATCTCGGCCTTTCCTGGATGAACGGCTCGCGTAACGGCGCCATCAACAATGTGTATGGTCCAGATACTTATGCGAACGATCTTTCCCCGTTCACCGCCAATCTCCAGCTGGGTTACAAGCTGCCTGACTGGGATCTGGCGTTGAGCTGGAACGGACAATTTGTCGCCGCGCAGGAAAATACGCCCGCCAACCAGGGCGGCGCCACCTATGCCCGACCCGAAAGCCCCGGCTACGCCGTCCACGGCATTGCCGTCGACTGGACGCCGAAGGAAGGCTTGATGGCCGGGCTGGAAGTGCACGCCTCGGTCGACAACCTGTTCGACAAATATTACTTCCCCTATCTCAGCGACCGCATTGCCGCCATGCCGGGGCGCAATTTCAAGCTGTCGATCAGCCGCAAGTTCTGAGCGGAAGATGACTGAGCCAGCGGGGCGGAGCTTTCTGCCCCGAACATCGATAAAGGGCATCCAAACCTGCCCTCATCCTCGGGCTTGACCCGAGGACCCATTGATCCGGCGACAGTAGATCCTCGGGTCAAGCCCGAGGATAACGTCGAGAGTGACGGCGGCCTGCACTACTCCCGTCAGTGGAGACCGCTTAGGCCGCTCACCCCACTGTCATCTCAGAAGAAGCCCCTCGGCATAGGCCATCATCAGCGGCCCCACCCCCTTGGCATCATCTGATACGACCGGCTCGGTGAGATAATATCCCGGCGAGCCGTCGCGATAATTGCCCTCGAAGCCGCCGAGCCCCGCGACGTGGACGATGCCGGTAAGGCGGGTGATGCCCTCTTCGTCCACCTTGAGCCGCGTCTCCAGCAGCGCCTTAAGCGCGCGGCGGCCCGCCGAAACGGCAGCGTCTGCCTCCTCGCCCTGCAAAAGTCCCAGCCGGGCAGCACGCAGCAGAGCGTAGGCGAACATGGCCGACGCGGAGGTTTCCTCGTAATTTCCGGCAAGGGTTGAATTGTCGAGCACCTGCATCCAGAGACCGGCTTCCGTCTGCCGCGCAACAATGCCGGCCAGAAGCAGACGTGCACGCTCGCGAAGCGGTGCTGTCACGCCGTCATCCGGCAAAATCACCAAGGTATCGACCAGTGCCATGGCAAGCCAGCCGACGGCACGCGCCCAGATGGCGGGCGACTGGCCGGTCGAGGGGTCGGCCCAGCGCTGGCTGCGGCTCTCGTCATAACCATGGACGTAAAGCCCGCCGGCATCTGCGGTGAGCGAAAGTGCGGACGAAAACTGCCGCAGGGCATCGTTGATCAGCTCGGTGCGACCCGTCGCCTGCGCATATTCGATCTGGAAGGGCAGCCCCATATAAAGCCCGTCCAGCCAGACCTGATGCGGATAACGCTGTTTGTGCCAATAATTGCCGGCAGCAATGCGCGGATGGGTGCGGAGCTGGCCGGCCAGATGGTCCGCCGCGGCAAGGTAACGCGCCTCACCCGTTTCCACGGCAAGGGGAAAGAGAATGCGGCCGGCCAGAATATGATCGATATTATATTCTGCCGGTTTGTAGCCGGCGAGCGTTCCATCCGCCGATATCTGGGCATCGGCCAACCGATGGAGGTGGCGACGCCAGCGCTCATCGCCACTGGCCTCGAATAAGAGCTGTAGCCCCCGATAGACACATCCATCCTCATAACACCAGCTACCGCCCTTGTAATGCCTGTATCGAATGGAGAATTGTTCAAAATAATCAGTGGCTTTCATGGATTTTCTCAATAAATTTCTGACAGATGAAATGGGTCTGCCTGCGCCGGGGCCCATGCATCATGGCCCCGCCGGAATGGCGAGGCCCGTTTTTGAATATCCCGTTGCACTCACCGGAAGAGCGACGGCAACCAAAGCGAAAGTGACGGGATATAGGTCACGGCGAGCAGCACCGCGATGCTTGCTCCAAAGAACGGCCAGATCGTCCGCATCGCCTCCCTGATCGATATGCCGCCGACCGCGCAGCCGACGAAAAGCACCGTTCCGACGGGTGGCGTATTGAGGCCGATACCGGCATTGAGGATCATCACCACGCCGAAATGCACCGGGTCGATACCAAAGGCCTTCACCACAGGCAGCAGCACCGGCGTGGAAATGATGACCATGGGCGCCATGTCCATGAAGGTGCCGAGCAGCAGCAGAATGACGTTGATGACCAGCAGCACGATGATCGGATTGTCCGAAATCGCGCTGATGGCCGCAATCATCAGGGTCTGCACCTGCAGGAAAGCCATCAGCCAGCCGAAGGACGCCGCCGTGCCGATGACCAGGAGAACCATGGCCGTCGTCCGAACCGCGCCCATCACCGCTTCCACGAAACCGCTCCAGTCAAGCTCGCGATAGACCAGCATGGCGACGAGGAAGGCATAGAGAACGGCGATGCAGGAGCTTTCCGTTGCGGTGAAGATGCCCGAACGCACGCCGCCGAAGATGATGCCGATCAGCAGGATGCCGGGGAACGACGCCAGAAGATAATACATCAGCTTGGAAAAGCCGGGGAATGGCTCGGAGGGATAACCCTTGCGCCGCGCAACGATGTAGGCGGTGACCATCAGGGCCGCGGCAAGCAGGAGGCCCGGAATGATGCCGGCGGTGAAGAGATCGGCCACCGAGACATTGCCGCCCGCCGCGATCGAATAAAGGATCATGTTATGCGATGGCGGGATCATCAGCGCGATGATGGCGGCATTGACGGTGACATTGACGGCATAGTCCCTGTCATAACCGCGCTTGGCCATTTGCGGGATCATCAGGCCGCCCACGGCCGATGCATCCGCCACAGCCGAGCCGGAAATACCGCCAAACAGCGTCGAGGCGACGATATTGACCTGCCCCAGACCGCCGCGCAGATGGCCGACCAGCCCTGCCGCAAAACGGATGAGGCGATGGGCGATACCGCCGCGCACCATCAGGTCGCCGGCGAAGATGAAAAACGGAATCGCCATCATCGCAAACACGTTCATGCCGGAATTCATCTGCTGGAACACCACGATGGGCGGCAGGCCGAGATAAAGCACGGTCGCGAAGGAGGCGATGCCGAGGCAAAACGCGATGGGCGTGCCGATCAGCATCAGAAGGGTGAAGACACCGAAGAGGATGGTGTAAGCCATTTACGCGGCCTCCTGCACGAGAATATCCGCCGCGATCTCCTCGCCGATGGCGAGATCGATGAAACGTTCGGCCGCAAACAGCGCAATGAGAAAACCGCCGCCCACGAGCGGGAAGAAATCCGTGCCGCCCGGCCAGCCGAGAACCGGAACCGTCGCCGTCCATGTCCCGATGGAAAGCGCGGTGCCATACCAGGCCATGCCGACACCGAAGAAAAAGATCAGGGCAAGGCTGGTCAGGTCCATTCCCTTCTGTATGCGCGGCGGCATCATGTAACGCAGAATATCCAGCCCCAGATGCACGCTCTCCCGCACACCGACCGCAGCCCCCAGCATGATGAACCATGACATGAGGTGAAGCGACAGCGGTTCCGACCAGCTGGGTGAATCATTCAGGATATAACGGGCAAAGACCTGCCAGCCGACGATAAGCGTCATGGCGACCATGCCGATACCGGCAATATAGAGCGACGCATGGCTGAGTGCGCCGAGAAATGGGCGAACCGCCCGCATGAAGTTTCGCATTTGCCTTCCTCCTCCTCCTTCAAACAAGACGGCTGCAAAAGAAAACCGGCCCTGTCGCCAGAGCCGGTTTTCCCCATGTCACTTGACCGCTTTGACCCGTTCCAGAAGGTCCTTCATCTTCGGATCGGTCACGAACTTGTCGTAGACCGGCCCCATCGCTGCAGCGAACTCCTCCTTGTTGACCTTGATGACGTTGACGCCACCGGCACGCACCTTTTCTTCCGAGGCCTTTTCGCGGGCGCTCCACAGTTCGCGCATCTTGCCGACGGAATCCTTCGCCGCCTGGCGCACGAGCTTCTGGTCTTCCGGAGAGAGTTTGTCCCAGGAGACCTTGGACATCACGAGGATTTCCGGATTGAGGGAATGTTCCGTCAGCGAATAGTTCTTCGCGACCTCATAGTGGCGGGCGGATTCGTAGGACGGCCAGTTATTTTCCGCACCGTCGACGACACCGGTTTCAAGCGAGGAATAGACCTCACCCATCGGCATCGGCGTCGGGTTGGCGCCAAACGCCTGCATCATCGAAATCCACAGATCCGATTGCTGCACGCGGATTTTCAGGCCCTTGAGGTCCGCCAGTTTTTCGATGGGCTTTTTGGTGGTGTAGAAAGAGCGCGCACCGGAATCATAAAAGGCAAGACCGACAAGGCCGTGCGGTTCGAAGGCCGCGAGAACCTCGTCGCCGATCGGCCCGTCAACGGTATTGTGCATGTGCTCCGTCGAACGGAACAGGAAAGGCAGGCCGAGGACGGTGGTTTCCTTCACCAGATTGTTGAAGGGCGCGGCATTGACGCGGTTCAGGTCGATGACGCCGAAGCGGGTCTGCTCGATGGTGTCTTTCTCACCGCCGAGAACCGAATTGTTCATGACCTGTACCTTGATGCGGCCCTTGGACCGCTCAGACAGAAGCTCGCCCATATATTTCACGGCTTCGACCGTCGGATAACCGTCGGGATGGATGTCTGCCGAACGCAGGGTGATTTCCTGCGCCTTGGCGGAAACGCCTGCGAGCGCGATCCCCATCGCGATGCACATCATGCTTGCAATCTTTTTCATGTCTTCCTCCTCCGTTGTAACAACGGTCCAGCCCCTCCAGGCTATAGGACCGAATTTTCACGCCCATCCGGGCCGGCATGCAAAGACCTTTCAGTTGACAAGGACGATGGGACCTCCCTTTCCCAACCATCCCGGATTGACACTATGCCGCCACGAATGGCGGCAGCTTGAACAGGACCTCGGGGTTGTCCACCAGCGCACGCTGGCGCGCCGCCTCATCCGGAAGCCAGCCAAGAACCAGCTCCGCAAGGCGGGCATCGTCCGGATAGGCCGCCGTCTCGCGGATGGAATTATGCGGCCAGTTGGTGCCCCAGATGATGCGCTCCGGCGCATGGGCCGCGATTACGCGCGAAAAGGCGGCAACATCCTCATAGGGCCAGCTCTCACGCGAACTTTCATACACCCCGGCGAATTTGAACCAGAGATTGCCGCGGTCGATGAGTTTCAGAAGCGCGGCCATTTCCGGGCCATCGGTTTTACTGCCCCTGAAGAACTTGCCATGGTGGTCGAACACCCAGCGTGAGCGGATTGTCTCAAGACGCGGCAGATGATCGAGCAGCGTATTGCCGTCGAACTGCACCGCCACCATCCAGTCGGCCGCATGAGCACGCTCGTCCACGGCTTCGAGTTCGGAAAGGTTCACGGCACCGCCCGGCAGATCCATGATGCGCGCGCCGACAGCGCCAGCGGCCGCCAGTTGCTCCATGTCCTTTTCCGTCGTGCCGGCATCGATGATCACCACCGCACGCGCCGCCTCGCCCATCTCGGCAACGCAGGCAAGCGTATTGGCATTGTCACGCTGATGGGCATTGCCCTGGGTGATGATGACGCGGTCTATGCCAAGCCATTGCATCAGCTGTCGGTACTCGGCAGGCCCCGGAAGCGGGCCCGGCGGCAGGCCCGGCCCGCCCGGCAAGGCCGGATATCCCGGCAGATAGAGATGCATCTGCGTGTCCACGGCACCCTTCGGAAAGGATGGCTTCGGCGGGGTACCGGTCAGCTGGCGTTCAAGGTCGCTCATGCGTCGGGCATCCTGAATTCGGTGAGCGCATCGCGATTGATCTCAATGCCGAGGCCTGGGCCATTGGGAATGGCGACAACGCCGTTCACCGCCTCGATCGGCTGCTTCAGCACGGCCTGGCGGAAGGGATTGGGCGTGCGGTCGAATTCCATGATCGGCTCGATGGGGTTGACCCGCACCGGGTCAGGCGTCATCGCCGCCATGAATTGCAGGGCGGCGGCAATCTGCACACCGGTGCCCCAGACATGCGGCACAATGCGCACGCCGTGGAGTGTTGCGAGCGTGGCGATCTTCTGCGTTTCGGAAAAACCGCCGCAGCCGCAGAGATCGGGCTGGAGAATACCCACCGCACCGGCGGAAAGCGCCTGCCACATGCCATAACGCCCATGCCAGGTCTCGCCACCCGCAACCGGAATAGGCTGTCCTGCCCGAACGCGGGCATAGGCATCGAGCTGTTCGGGAACCACCGGCTCCTCGAACCAGTCGATGCCATAGTCAGCCGCACGGTTGCCGAGCGTTATGGCTTCCGTGACGGTATAACCATGATTGGCATCGATCATCAGCCGCATATCCGGCCCGATCGCTTCACGCACGGCGGCGATGACGCGAAGATCTTCCTCGATGCCGAAACCGATCTTGATCTTGCAGGCGTGGAAACCGTCTGCCCGACGTTCCGCCATCTCAGCGGCATTGTCGGAGACGCGGTCTACCCCGTCGCGCTTGAAGCTGCCTGTGGCATAGGCGCGGACGCTTTCGCGCCAGCGCCCGCCCAGCAACATCGAGACGGAAGCGCCGTAATGCTTGCCCTTGATATCCCAGAGCGCGATATCGATGCCGGACAAAGCGGTGAGGCTGAGGCCGCGCTGACCCTGGTCGCGCAGGGCATTATAAAGCACGGCCCAGATCTTTTCAGTCTGGCGCGGGTCCTGGCCGATGAGCCAGCCGGAATAGGCCTGAACCACGGCGGCGTTCGGTCGCGCCGGACCGAGGCATTCGCCCCAGCCGACGGTTCCATCATCGCATTCGATCTCCACCAGAATATGGGCACGCCGGTCGAAGCGCATGGAGGCGCTTTCAAACGGCGTGTCCAGCCGATGTTCGAGCAGATGCGTGCGCACCGCCGTTATCTTCATCGCTCCCCTCCCGTTTTGCCCGGATCAGACATTGATCAGACCTTGATCAGGCTTTGCGCTTGTGCGTGCCGATCAGGGCATCGAGCATGCCAATTTCCTCGTTCGTCAGGTCCTTCAGCGGCGCACGCACCGGGCCGGCATCAAAGCCCTGCAGGCGAACGCCGGCCTTGATGGCGGAGACGGCGTAACCCTTGGCGCGGTTGCGGATCGCCATGAACGGATAGAAGAACTCCGTCAGGATGCGTTCGCAGGTGGCGCGCTCGCCGGCACGCAGCGCCGCGTAGAACTCGTTGGCAAGGCCCGGCACGAAGTTGAAGACGGCCGAGGAATAGGTGGTGAAGCCGGCGCCGAGATAGGCCTCGGCAAACAGTTCAGCCGTCGGCATGCCGCCGAGATACATCAGGCGGTCACCCATTTTGGCGGTGATCTGGCGAACGAGACCGATATCGCCGGTGCCATCCTTGAAGCCGACAAGGTTCGGGCATTCATCGCAAAGACGCGCCAGCGTATCCGCCTGGAGCACCGAATTGTCGCGGTTATAAACCATGACACCGATGCCGACCGACTGGCAGACCTTTTTGATATGCGCGTAGAGGCCTTCCTGCGGCGCATCGATGAGGTAATGCGGCAGAAGCAGGATGCCGTCAGCACCGACCTTTTCGACGGAACGGGCGATATCGACCGCAACCTCGGTGCCGTAGCCGCAGCCGGAAACGATTGCCGTTTCACCGGCCACTTCCTTGGCAGCCGAAACGATGGTGGGAATTTCATCCGGCTTCAGCGAGAAGAACTCGCCCGTGCCGCCGGCTGCAAACAGCACCGGCGCCTTGTAACCGGCGAGCCATTCGACATGCGCCCTGTAGCTATCGGCCGCAAAACGGCCCTCGGAATCGAAATGGGTAACCGGGAAGGAGAGCAGGCCGGAGCCGAGCGCCGCCTTGATTTGTTCAGGGTTCATGGACGAGATTCCTCTGCAAGTTCACTGACTGAAAGCCACCTAAACCGCTTGCCGTATATTTGTCAATAAGTCATCATACAAGTTATATGATGAATTTTCGAAGCTGGCGCGGATCAGCGCGCCAGCCAGCCGCCATCCACATTCAAAATGGCGCCATGCACATAATCCGCCGCCGGCGATGCGAGGAAAACCGCCGCCCCGGCAATGTCCTCGGAATGACCCCAGCGGCCAGCGGGGATACGCTCGAGAATGGCCTTGTTGCGGGCCACATCCGCCCGCA
Source organism: Agrobacterium sp. GW821-FHT14E08 (assembly GCF_058803865.1). NCBI lineage: Bacteria > Pseudomonadati > Pseudomonadota > Alphaproteobacteria > Hyphomicrobiales > Rhizobiaceae > Agrobacterium > Agrobacterium sp. GW821-FHT14E08. Next base: position 399,692 of record NZ_JBXAPJ010000004.1, read on the forward strand.
ACGCCTCGGTATTGTTGGTTTCGATGTAACCAGGTGCGATGGCATTCACGTTGATGCCCTTTGCGGCCCACTCATTCGCCAGAAGCTTGGTGAGACCGGCCACGCCATGTTTCGCCGCCGTGTAGGAGGGCACGCGGATGCCACCCTGAAACGACAGGAGCGAGGCGATATTGACCACCTTGCCGGAGCGGCCTTTCGCCAGCAGCTCTTTCGCGAAAGCCTGCGTGGTGAAAAACAGCGCCTTGAGATTGACGTCCATCACCTCGTCCCAGTCGAGTTCGGAAAACTCGACGGAATCGGCACGGCGGATAATGCCGGCATTGTTGACGAGAATATCCAGACCGGCATCGGCAAAGCTGTCCTTCGCCGCCAAGGGATCGGCAAAGTCGATCGTGAGCGCGCTGGCATTGCCGCCATTCTTCGCAATCAATTCCAGCGTTTCGTCGGGCGCACGGCGCGCAGCGCAGACCACTTCCGCACCGGCGGCGGCAAGGCCGATGGCGATTGCCTGGCCGAGCCCCGTATTGGCACCCGTCACCAATGCCTTACGCCCTTGAAGCGAAAAGGGATTTTTCATTTCAGATCCCCCGGCTGGATGAAGTCCATGTCGGTATAGTCGACATTGTCTCCCGCCATCGCCCAGATGAAGGTGTAGGAGCCGATGCCGGCGCCGGAATGGATCGACCAGGGCGGCGAAACCGCACCCTCTTCATTCGAGATGAACAGATGCCGGGTTTCCTGCGGCTCACCCATCAGGTGCAGAACACGGGATTTCTCATCCATGCCGAAATAGAGATAGGCCTCCATGCGGCGATCATGAATGTGGGAAGGAATGGTGTTCCAGACAGAGCCGTCCTCCAGCGTCGTATAACCCAGCACCAGCTGGCAGCTTTCCATGACAAGCGGATGGATGAACTGATTGATGGTGCGCTTGTTGGAAGTCTCCGTCGCGCCGAGCTTGACCTCCTTGCTGTCGGCAAGGCTGACGAGCTTTGCCGGCAGGCTGCGATGGGCCGGGCACGACGTGATGTAGAATCGCCCTGCCCCGTCGAAAGTAACGGCACCGCTGCCCGCGCCGAGATAAAGCACGTCGCCACGATTGAGCGTGTAGCTTTGCCCGCCGGCGCTGACGGTGCCGGTCTCGCCGATATTGACGATGCCCATCTCGCGCCGGTCAAGGAAAGACGGCGTCTTCGTTTCTTCTACCCTGTCCAGCGTCAGCGGTGCACCGTTCGGCACCGCGCCGCCCATGACGAAACGGTCGTAATGGGTGTAGATCAGTCTGATTTCACCGGAACGGAACATGTCGCTGGCGAGGAAATGCTTGCGAAGCCCTTCGGTATCGAGCGTTTTAGCAAATTCCGGGTTGACGGCCTGCCTTGTTTCGACGGTCAGCATCAAACTCATCCTTCATGATTGTTGCGCATAGGACATAATATATGTTATCCGCTTTTTGTACGATCTGTATGATAAGGTCAAGAGGCGCTGAGATATCTCGACCACGCCGGAGAGGCTGGATGCGGGTTTTCCGCAGCTTCGTTGATCCGCAGCCCATTCGTTTAGGAGAATTGCAATGAAACGGCTTCTTGTTACCGGTGCGGCAGGCCAGCTCGGCCGCGTCATGCGCAAGCGCCTCGCACCGATGGCCGAGATATTGCGCCTTGCCGATCTTGCGCCGCTCGATCCGGCCGGACCGAACGAAGAATGCCTGCAATGCGATCTGGCCGACGCCGGGGCCGTCGATGCGATGGTGGCCGATTGTGACGGCATCGTCCATCTCGGCGGCATTTCGGTGGAGCGGCCTTTCGAGCAGATCCTTCAGGGCAATATCATCGGGCTTTATAATCTTTATGAAGCCGCCCGCGCCCACGGCCAGCCGCGCATCGTCTTCGCAAGTTCCAACCACACGATCGGTTATTATTCCCAGACCGAGCGGCTCGGACCGGACGTCCCCTTCCGGCCGGACGGTCTTTACGGCGTTTCCAAATGTTTCGGCGAAAGCCTCGCCCGCATGTATTTCGAAAAATTCGGTCAGGAGACGGCGCTGGTTCGTATCGGCTCCTGCACGGCGGAACCGCAAAACCACCGCATGTTGTCGACCTGGTTTTCGCAGGATGATTTCGTATCGCTGATCGAGGCGGTTTTCCGCGCGCCGGTGCTTGGTTGCCCGGTTGTCTGGGGCGCGTCAGCGAATGATGCGGGCTGGTGGGACAATTCGCATCTCGGCTGGCTTGGCTGGAAACCGAAGGACAATGCCGAGACGTTCCGGCAGCACATTGCCGAGACAATGCCGCAACCGGACCCGAACGATGCGGTGGCACGGTTTCAGGGCGGCGTTTTCATCGACAACCCGATCTTCAAGGCGAACTGAAATGCCATGTGAGGCCAACAAGCGCGACAACCGGCCTTTCCTGCGCGTTCAGCGGGATTGCAAGCCGGGCCGCGAATAACGTATCGAGGAATACCGGGAGCAAACCTGCACCCTTTTTTAGAACGGCGATGAAAATGATAAAAGCAACGACCTCCGAACCGGCAGCTCCGCAAGCAAGGACGCTTGTGGTCAAGGTTTCGGAGGAACTGCGCGGCCAGATCGCCAAGGGCCGTTACAAGACGGGCGAGCGCCTGCCTTCCGAAGCGCAGCTGACCCAGGAATTCGGCGTCAGCCGCACCGTGGTGCGTGAGGCGATCGCCTCGCTGCGCTCCGACGGTCTGGTCGAGCCGCGCCAGGGCGCCGGTGTCTTCGTGCTGGAGCCAGCACCTGTCGAGCGGCGGCCCTTCCATAATGTCGATCTTGCCCGGGTCTCGTCACTGATCGAAATGCTGGAATTGCGCACCGCCGTCGAGGGGGATGCTGCCGGTCTTGCAGCCGTTCGCCGCTCTCCGGCACAGGAGGAAAAGATCATCGAAGCTTTCGATGCCTTCCGCGCCAGTGCCGCCAGGGGTGTGCCGACGGCAGAGGCCGATTTCGCCTTCCACCTCGCTGTGGCCGAGGCGACCAACAATCCGCGCTTCAGCGAGTTTCTGCAGGTGCTTGGCCCCACCCTCATTCCGCGCCGCGCCGTTGCTGAGAACGGCACGGAAACCGTGCTTTCGCCCGCCGATCTCAACCGGCTTGTCGGCGAGCATGAAGCAATCCTGATTGCGATACAGGATGGTGACGAAGAGGCGGCCAGAAACGCCATGCGCCATCACCTGAAAAGCAGCCAGACGCGGTATCGCGCCATGCTGCGCGCACCACGCTGAAATTTCCCGCATATCCATATTGCAAGACCGAGGAGAACGACATGCAGCAGCTTCCGACATTCCCGACCGTTTCACCCGACGATGGCGTTGAACGCACCGTGCTGTCAGAAGCGCCCGAACTGATGGTTGTTTCGTTCCGCTTCAAGACCGGTGCGGAAGGCAAGCTGCACAGCCACCCGCATGTGCAATCCACCTATGTCGCCAGCGGCAGCTTCCGCTTTTACCGCGACGGAGAGGCCTACGACCTGCAGAAAGGCGACAGTCTCGTCGTTCCCGGCCATATCGAGCACGGCTGCCTGTGTCTGGACGAAGGGGAGCTGATCGACTGCTTCACCCCGCGCCGCGACGATTTCCTCTGAGGGACGGCAATCAGTCTAGAGACAAATCCCGCAGGGTGCGTGGCAAGCTGTTCATGCACTCTGTCCCTGCCGAGGTGACGAGGAACTGGTCCTCGATCATCAGCGCCCCCAGCCCTTCGCCATAGAAAGGCGCTTCGAGCGCCACGACCATGCCGGGAAGAATGATTTCCGGATTGTCATGGGAAAAGAACGGCCATTCCTCGATACCCACGCCACCGCCGACGGAATGGCCGAAATGGCCGCGATAATATTCGCTGAAACCTTGCCTGCGCATCGAGGCCAGCATGGCGGCGTGCACAGCACCGAATGTATTGCCGGGACGAATCTCTTCGAGCCCGCTGGCAAAGGCTGCCTCCAGCGCGCTGAAAACATCGGCGGCCAGTGTCGAGAGCGGCCCCCACGAAAAACTCCGCGCGCCATCCGACGAATAACCGTCGACCAGCGTGCCAACATCGGCCTTGATGAGCGCACCCGGCGTAACAACCGCCGCCATATCCGACAAAGCGGGTCCGACGGATATGTAGTCCCAATGGCCGCTCAGCGAAAATCCGGATTTCATGGCATGGGCCTGCGCGCCGGCCTTCCAGGCAGTGGAAAGCCCGCCGAGCGGCGCGCCGGGCCTGACGGCAGCGGCCATCGCGACCAGCCCAGCCTCAGCCGCCGCTGCCGCGCTTCGTAGAAGCTCGATCTCACGCTCAGATTTCACGGCGCGCAGACGGCGTAGCACGGCCGATCCGTCAACCCAGTCGACATCGGGCAGCGCCTGACGCAGCGCCAAGAAATCAGCGGCGGGCATGAATTCGAGGTCTGCGCCAATGCGTGCCGCCGACAGCCCACGCTCCCGCAGCAGGTCAGCCAGCAGGCCAAAACAGGCGGCGCGATCGAATGTCTCCGGCCTCGGGCCACCGGCATTGTTGCGGCGATAGGCATCGTTCACCTGCGCGATGGTTTCGGCGCCCGACAGATCGACCATATCGATCCAGATGCGATGGCAGCGCAGATCGACATCAAGCGCGGCCTTCCTGACAAGCGGGGCGGCATGATCGCTGACGACAGCGGCAAGCCGCGCCCCGGCATCGGCCGGCACCAGCGCAATTGCCGAACCAGCCCTGCCCCACATGGTCGCGACACCGGCATGGGCGCCGACCGCATAACGGAAGGCTTCGGGCTGGAAAAGCACCAGCGCATCAATCTCCGCCTCCCGCATCTGCTGCTGGGCGCGGCTTCGGTCGATATCGCTCATGGGAACCCCGGTGATTGTTTGGCTGCAGGTTTATGAACCTACGCTTTAGCAGTCACCGGGAGAGGAAAGAAGGTGGAAGATGATGTCTCCATCCTGAGATTCGTCAGTTGGAGCGAGCGGATACCCCTTGTTTCTTCTCCCCGCCGGGGAGAAGTCCGCGGCAGCGGGATGAGGGGGCAAGGGTAGAGATATATGGAGAGCTAGCCCCCTCATCTACCCCTTCGGGGCATCTTCTCCCCGGCGGGGAGAAGAAACAAGCCGCAACCTCTTGCCCAATATCAATGGGACGGCGGATAAATCCGCCGCCTCATTGCCTTTCACGCCTCCAGCCACTTTACCTGCTCATCCGTCAGCGCAATATCCAGCGCCGAAAGACTATCCTCCAGCTCCGCAATCGTGCGCGGCCCGATCAGCGGAATGACCGGGAAAGGCTGGGCGATGACATAGGCGAGCGCAATGTGGATCGGGTGGCGGCCGAGTTTCTGCGCAAGCTCGATTGCCCGGTCGCGGCGGACGAAGTTGCGGTCGGAATACCAGACACGGACGATTTCTTCATCGTCATGCTTGTCGCGTCCTGCCCGGTCGGTGAAAAATCCGCGCCCCTGGCTGGACCAGGCGAAATTGGGAATCTGGCGGGATTTCAGCCATTGCTTCCACTCGTCATCCGATGCCGCGACGCAGCCCGCCCAGATGGGATCGAGCATTTCCGCCAGCGAGAAATTGTTGGAAAGCGCGGCCGGAGCCTGCTTGCCGTTCTTCGCAGCATAGGCGGCCGCCTCATCCATGCGCTCGCGTGTCCAGTTGGAACCGCCGAAAATGCCGCGAATGCGCCCGCGCCGGACTTCGGCATCCATGGCATCGACGAACTCGCCGACCGGCACGTCGGAATTATCGCGATGCATGAAATAGGCATCGACATAATCCGTCTTCAGCCGCTCAAGCGACTGATCGAGCTGCTTTGCGATCATATCAGGATAGCAGAGCGGCGAATGTGCGCCCTTGCCGATCAGCACGATCTCTTCGCGCGGTACGGTGCGGCTGGTGTGCCAGTCGCCGAAGATCGCCTCGGTCCTGCCTGCGCCGTAGACATAGGCCGTATCGAAGAGATTGCCGCCGGCCTCGTAAAAGGCATCAAGCGTCAGGGATGCGGAGGCGAAATTGGGGAAGAATTCGAAACCGAGCGCGACCACGGACGCGGGCTTGGCAAGGCCCGGTATCTGGCGCTTGGGAACCGAACTTCCGGCAACGACCTTGCCACCGGCGATATTTCCGATGCGCGATGTCGCCTTTTCGACGCTGTATTCCAGTCCGACGGAAGCCCGCCACTGGTCCATGACACGCAGATTGCCGAGACTATCGGCCCAGGCCATGCCGGGTGCATCAAATTCGTGTCTGCCCTGGCGAATTGCCTCACCCGCCGCATCCACCTCGAAGGAATAAAGCCACCGATCCTCCGGCAGCTCGATGGTTTCCACCTTGTCGCCCCTGATGATATCGATCCGCCCGGTGCCGCCCTTGTGGCCGGCGGCAAACCAGAAATCCTTGACTTCGATACGGCCTTCCGAGCCGATGATGCGCAGCACATTGTCCTGCGCCGCCATGATCGAGCACGAGACTTCGGCGACGATGCCGTTTGCGAATTTCAGTACGGCCGAAGCCCATTCATCGACGCCCGACTGGCCGAGATGCGCCGCACCCGCCACCTTTTCCGGCTCGGCAAAGGGTTTTCCATCCACGGCACCGGCAATCATCCGCACCATGGAAACCGGATAACCGCCGACATCAAGAATGCCGCCGCCCGCCGTTTCATTGGCAAACAGCCGGTGATCGGCCCGGAACGAACCCATGTTGAAACCGAAGCTGGAGCGGATGATGCGGATATCGCCCACCGCCCGGGCCTTCACCAGTTCCAGCAATTTCGCCGTCTGCGGATGCAGGCGGTACATATAGGCCTCGCCGGCGAAGACGCCTGCCTTTTTCGCCTCGTGGAAAATGGCGTCGGCATCATAGGCGGAAAGCGCGATGGGCTTTTCCACCAGCACGTTTTTACCCGCCCGGATTGCCTTGATCGCCCATTCGGCATGGCCGGTATGGGGTGTGGCGATATAGACGGCGTCGATATCGGGATCGGCAAGCAGCGCATCGTACCCATGGATGATGCGCGCACCGGCGAAGGCCTCGGCAAGGACGGGCTTGTCCGGATTGCGGGTGGCGATGGCCTGTAACCTGCCGGTGCGGGAATGCGCGATACCATCGGCAAAGGTTCTCGCGATGGTGCCCGGGCCGATGATGCCCCAGCGGATCGGTTGTTCGGTCGTCATGAAATCCTCGTCCTTCATATCAGTCTTGGGTGCTTGGGAAAGGGTTCAGCGCAGGCGTTCGCCCCTGCTGTCGAAAAGGAAAGCGCGGCGGGCGGAAAGGCCGACCGTCAGCCGGTCGCGATTGCCGACATCGCGCGATTCCGGCCGTTCGATGATCAGCTGCTCGCCGCCTTCGGTTTGGGCATAGACATAGCTGGTATTGCCGAGATGTTCGGCGACATCGACATGCACCGTGAGATCGGCATCGCCCGCGCCCGCATCGGCGAAATGTTCGGGCCGGATGCCGAGCGACACCCTGGCTCCCTCGTTCAAACCGGCCGTGACCGGCAGGTTCAGCCGCACCGCAGGGTCGCTGTCGAGCGAAAGCGTAACGCCCTCCGCGCTGCTGCCGACGATGGTGGCTTCCAGAAAATTCATCTTCGGCGACCCGACGAAACCGGCAACGAAGCGGTTGGCGGGGTCGTCGTAAAGATCGAGCGGCGCGCCGACCTGTTCGATATTGCCGGCCCGCAGCACCACGATCTTGTCGGCGAGCGTCATCGCCTCCGTCTGGTCGTGGGTGACATAGATCATCGTGGTGCCGAGCTGCTTGTGCAGGCGGGAGATTTCCACGCGCATCTGCACCCGCAATTCGGCATCGAGGTTGGATAGCGGCTCGTCGAACAGGAAGACCTGCGGTTCGCGCACGATGGCGCGACCGATGGCAACGCGCTGGCGCTGGCCGCCGGAAAGCTGTTTCGGTCGGCGCTGCATCAGCTCGTTGATCTGCAGGATTTCGGCGGCGCGGTTGACCCGCTTTTGCGTATCGGCCTTGGGGTTACCGTTCATTCTTAGACCGAAGGAGAGGTTTTCCGCCACCGTCATATGCGGATAAAGCGCATAGGACTGGAACACCATGGCAATGCCGCGATCGGCCGGATCGGCATCGCTGACCGTCTTGCCGCCAATCACGATATCGCCGCCGGAAATATCCTCCAGCCCGGCGATCATTCTGAGAAGCGTGGATTTGCCACAGCCGGACGGGCCGACGAAAACGACGAATTCCCCGTCTTTCACCTCGAGATTTGCGCCATGGATCACTTCCAGCGCGCCGTAACGCTTGACCACGTTGTTGAGCGAAAGTTCCGCCATGCGGCCTCCCCTTACTTGACTGCCCCGGCGGAAATGCCGGCGATGAAGTGGCGCTGCAAAGCCACGAAAACCACGAGAATGGGTGCGGTGAGCAGCACCGCGCCGGCCATGATGCCGCCCCATGACACTTTGGTGAGCCCGATGAGGGTGCCAAGCGCCACGGGTGCGGTCATCATTCCTGGGCGGGAATTGATGAGAAGCGGCCAGAGATAATTGTTCCACGAGGCCAGGAAGAGGATGATCGACAGCGCCGCCATGGTGGGCCGCGCAAGCGGCAAAGCGATGCGCAGGAAGATCTGCCATTCCTTTACGCCTTCCACCCGCGCCGCATCGAAAAGCTCCGTCGGCATCATCGAGAAGGATTGCCGCATGAACAGCACGCCGAGCGAGTTGAAGAGCGGCGGCACGATCAGCGCCACCCATGTGTTGGCGAGCTTGAACTCCCGCGCCACCATGATGAATTGCGGAATGACGACAACGGCAAAAGGCAAAGTGATGGTGCCGAGAATGATGGCGATCACCACCCCGCGTCCGGCAAAGCGGTAACGCGCCAGCGCCCAGCCGGCCATCGACGTCAGGAACACCGAAAGCACGGTGTAGATGACGGCGACGGTGATCGAGATGAACATGGCCCGCAGGAAATTGGTATCCGCCTGCAGGTTATTGAAATTCTCGATGAAGTTGGTGGAGGGCACCAGCACGATATCCGGGCTGAAAATGCCGTAATCCGGCATGGTCGAGAACACGAACATCATCCACAGCGGAAACAGCCAGATGATGGCAAGCGGCGTCAGCGCCGCATGCAGGGCGATCTTCTGCCAGAAAAGCGATCTCGATTTCGATCTCATTTCGGCTCCCTTCCGACCCAGAGGTTAAGCAGCGAAATGGCGATGGCGAGCGCCGCCATGGTGTAGGCAATGGCCGAGGCATAACCGAAATTGAGTGAGGTGAAGCCCTGCCGGTAAAGGAACAGCCCCAGCGTCTCCGTGCCGCCGCCCGGCCCGCCCCTGTTGGTGATGAGGAAGGGTTCGGCAAAGAGCTGCATGGTGCCGATGACCGAGAGCACGACGCAGAAGAGGATGATGGGTTTGAGGAGCGGCAGGGTGATGTGGAAGAACTGCTGCCGCTTGCTCACCTTGTCCAGCGTCGCCGCTTCATAGACATCGCCGGGGATCGATTGCAGCCCGGCCAGAATGATGATGGCGTTATACCCCGCCCAGCGCCATGTCACCGCAATGATGACCAGCGCCATGGCCGCATTGGCATTGTCGAACCACGAGATAGGCGAAAGGCCGACGGAGGTGATGAGCTTGTTGATGATGCCGAAATCGGCGCTGAACATCAGCCGGAAGACAGCCGCATAGGCCACCTCGCCAACGACGACAGGCGCAAAAAAGGCAAAACGATAAAGCGGCCGCGCCTTCAGGAGCGGCGAATTCAACAGCACCGCCATGACGGTGGCAAGCGCGATCATCACGGGCACCTGAATGACCAGAATGATCAGCGTATTATAAAGCGCATTATAAAAGGCCGGATCGGAAACCAGCCGCCCCCAGTTCATGGAAGGTGCAAACCGCCACGGATTGATCCGCGTGTTCTGGAACGACAGCATGAACGAGCTGATGATCGGCCAGACCCAGAAGGTGGCGAAAATCAGGAGATAGGGCGCAAGGAACGCATAAGCGATCCTGTTCCTGGACGGCATGACGACCTCCATATGCCGGACGACGAGCCGGATAAATGGAAAAGCTTGGAGGCCTGCCCCCGTTTGAGGGCGAGACCATTGCAAGGCGGTGCGGCCTATTTCTTCTCCCAAGGGGGAGAAGGCGGCCCGAAGGGTCGGATGAGGGGGCTGGCTCTCCGGATATCTCTACCCTCGCCCCCTCATCCCGCTGCCGCGGACTTCTCCCCCTCGGGGAGAAGAAACTTGTGGCACCCGCCCGGTCCTGGCCGCCGGCTTACTGCGCGACGGGCAGCCCCGTCGCCGTTTCGATCTGCTTGGCCGCATCATCAAGCGCTGCTTTCGCATCGGGATAACCGCCGGCGAAATATTTCGTCTGCGTCGCCTTGTAGATCGCATCCGCATCCGACTGGAACGCCGTGCCACGGCTCGGCACGATCTTCGGCAAGGTGGCGAGAATATCGGTCCACACCGCCTGCCCGCCCCAATAGGCCTGCTTTTCCTTGACGAAAGGATCGTCGATGGCGGACAGCAGCGAGGGAACGAGGCCGAAGGATTTCAGCATCGTCACCTGACCTTCATTGGTAGTCAGCGCGTAATCGATATATTTCCACGCCGCTTTCTTGTGCTGAGACGTCGAGCTGATCGCCAGCGACGAACCGCCGAGGTTGGCCGCATGCGGACCATCCGCCGTCAGGCTCGGCATCAGATAGACGCCCCATTTGCCGGAAAGATCAGGAGAGCCGGAACGAACCGTGCCTTCATACCAGGCGCCATACATCTGGCTGGCGGCCTTGCCGGCCGTATTGGCCTGGATTTTCTCATCCCAGATCGCCGCCGTGATGATGCCGGCGTCCTTCATTTCCTTGACCTTTTCAAGGGTCGCGACACAGGCGGGCTGGTTGATGGTGATGTTCTGGCCATCGGTCGAAAAGTAACCGCATCCCTGCTCATTGGCGATCATGCGAAACCATTCGCTATCGCCGTTGAAATCGGCCTGCGCCATGACGGTGCCGGGATTGGCGGCCATAACCTTCTTGCCGGCGGCGATGAAATCATCCCAGCTTTTGATGGTGGCCGGATCGACGCCTGCCTTCTCATAGAAGTCGCGGCGATAAAATACCGCCACCGGACCGGAATCCCACGGAACCGCATAGGCGACGCCGTCAACCTCCAGTTCCGTGCGCTTGAAATCAGGGAAAAGCGCCTGTTTCTCAGGCGTATAGCCAAGCTCGGTCAGATTGGCGAAACAATCGGGAAAACGGCTCCAGAACAGTTCCGCTTCGAAATTTTCAACGGTGACGATATCAGGAAGACCATCGCCCCCGGCTGCGCAGGCAGCCAGCGTCTTGTCAAAAACCTGATTGTTTCCAAGGTCTTCAACGACGATCTTGATATCCGGATTCTGCTTGTTGAAGCCCTCTACCGTGGATTTCAGCGCGGAAGCCGCGACGTTCCAGCTCCAGATGGTGACGGTTTCTGTTTGCGCGAAAGCCGGGGCTGCGAGAAGCAGCATGGCCGTAGACGCGCCAAGAAATTTCAAGCACATTGAAAACCTCCCTTTTTCAATTGCCGTTCTTCAGCGAACATGGGCACATTACCGGCGACAGGAAATCTGTCTCGTAAAAAGGGAACATCGATTTGGCGGAAAGTAAGATTGCTGAAAGAGCCTTCTACCAGCCGGGTGCAAGCAGCATCGAAGGCATGCCGACGACGCTTCAGCTTTTTCACAATCATCCGCCCATCATGCTCAGGCCCCACTGGCACGCGCAGGTGGAAGTGAATTACGTCATGTCGGGATCGGTGCATTATCGCATGGGCGATCACGACCTGACGCTCGATGCCGGCCAGATGTGCATCTTCTGGGGCGGCCAGCCGCACCAGATGGACCACTCCTCCGATGATTCCTTTTACGCCGGCGCGCACCTGCCGCTCGTGCATTTCTTCCGCATGCGCCTGCCGGCCACCGTCTCCAGCCAGTTGATGGGTGGTGCTACGATGGTGAGCGCTGAGACCGACCGGGCAGATGCGGAGAATTTCGGCCGCTGGTTCCGTTACGTCACCTCGGGCGAACAGGCGAAAGCCCAGCACGCGGTGGAGGAACTGCTGCTCAGAGTCGAGCGAATGTTCCTTGAACCCTACTCCGTCATATCATCCGCCGCCAATGGCAAACGCAGGGAGGATGACGAGGGCATGGCGCCCTCCATCGGCGTGGTGCGCATGTGCGACTTCATCGCCGCCAATTTTCTCGACGATATCGACGCGACGGAAATCGCCCGTGCCGCCTCGCTGCATCCGAAATATGCGATGAACCTGTTCCGCAAATCCACCGGCATGACGCTGATCAAATATCTGACCCTGCTGCGGCTTTCCCGCGCGCAGGCGATGCTGATGACCGGCAAGGACAATATCCTGCAGATCGCCATGGAAAGCGGCTTCGGCTCCGTCAGCGCCTTCAACAAGGCGTTCCGCCAGATATCAGGCATGTCGCCTTCCGATTTCCGCCGCGACATGCGGGCGACGGCGGCTTAGGGTATTTCCAATGGAGCCGTACCGTAAGCAACCTACATGGTGCCGACGCGTCCCATCTCCACCCCTCATTCCTGTGCTTGTCACAGAAATCCAGCCGACGCGCGTCTGCGCGGCGGGAAGAGTCCTTTCAGCCCAAAGACTTGGGCTGGCTGGATCCCTGTGACAAGCACAGGGATGAGGAGCGTTAAGCCTAGTCTCCTATATCTTCCAAGTCGGAAAAAGCTCCCCCGCGCTGCCGCGCCGCCTGCCTATAGGCCCTTGGTGAACTGCCCAGCATTCGCCGGAACATGGTGGTGAAAGCCGGTATGTTTTCATAACCGGCATCCAGCGCCACATTCGTCACGGCTTCGCCGGCGGCCAGTCTCGGCAGGGAGGCGAAGATACAGGCCTGCTGGCGCCACGTGACGAAACTCAACCCCAGTTCTTTGCGGAACAGCCGCGTAAAAGAACGCCGGCTGATGCCCATTGCCGCCGCCCAGTCATCGATCTCCACCCGCGCCACCGGCTTTTTCAGGAAATCGCGGCACAGCGCCGCCAGACGCTGATTATCTGGAAAGGGCAATCCCAGCGGCCGTTCCGGCAGGCGGTTGACCTCATCCAGCAGCAGCGCCCGCACAAGGCCCTGCCGGTGGAATGCCGAGGGCTGGTGTTCCTCCGCCAGCAATTCCGCAATCAGGCTGGAGGCAAGATCGGTTATTTCCACCACCCTTGGCGCACCGGCATGGAAAAGCTCCGGGTGAACATAGATCGAGTGCATCTCCACCGTGGAAATGGTCTCGGCCTCATGTTGCAGCCCGGCGGGGATGAGCAGCCCGTGACCGGGCGGTATCATCCAGCGCCCGTCCGCGGTGCTGACCAGCACGACGCCCTGACGGGCGCACCAGATCTGCACCCGGCTATGGCTATGGGGCGGCGTGCGGTGCCCGGTGGGGTAAACGCGGCAAAGCGCCAGCACCGGCTCATTGGTGCCGTCGATCAATTTCAGGCTGCGTTCATGCTCGTCCTGCGTCACACTCCAGGGCTGCCGCGATTTGATTTTTGCCATTTGGCCCACTCACAAAGAAAATCGTCCAGAACACAAATGCAGGCCAGAAACAATATGAATAAAAGCGGGAAGAAATAAAGACATGTTTCCCGCCTTCCGCCGGGAACCCGAGAGGACTTCATCATGGCCACTGTTACCAGCGCCGGCAACAGCTTCAATCCGCAACGCACGGCGTTTTCGATCATCGCAGCCGCCAGCTTCTGCCACATGCTGAACGACATCATGCAATCGCTGCTGACGTCACTTTATCCGCTGCTGAAGGCGAATTACGCGCTCGATTTCATGCAGATCGGCCTGCTTACCTTCGCTTTTCAGGTCACCGCCTCGCTGCTGCAGCCGGTTGTCGGCATGGTGACGGACCGCTGGCCCATGCCGTTCTCCCTGCCCGTCGCCATGCTGTCCACCTGCGCCGGCCTCATCACGCTTGCTTTTGCCCATAGTTTCGAGGTTCTGGTGATCGGCGCCTGCCTCATCGGCATGGGTTCGGCGATCTTCCATCCGGAAGCCTCGCGCGTGGCGCGTCTCGCATCCGGCGGCCGTCATGGTCTGGCGCAATCCTTCTTCCAGGTGGGTGGCAATACCGGCACGGCCATCGGCCCGCTGCTCGCCGCCTTCATCGTCATCCCGCTCGGCCAGACGAGCCTCAGCTGGTTCTCGCTGATCGCGCTCGTCGGTTTTGGCGTGCTTTCCTGGGTTGGCGTCTGGTACACCCGCCACCGCCGCGCAACGGTCGGCAAGGCGCCGGCCAGCCGCACGCTTCCCCTTGCGCGTGGCACTGTCATGATGACGCTTCTGGTGCTGGTGGTTCTGACCGCCACCAAGAATGCCTATCTCGCCAGCCTGTCCAGCTACTTCACATTCTACACCATCGACAAGTTCGGTCTTGGTGTTCAGGACGCGCAGGTTCTGCTGTTCCTCTTCCTCGGCGCTTCGGCACTGGGCGTGTTCTTCGGCGGCCCGATCGGCGACCGTTTCGGCTCGCGCGTCGTCATCTGGTTCTCGATCCTCGGCGTCATTCCCTTCGCGCTGCTGCTGCCCTATGCGAACCTGTTCTGGACGGCCATTCTCGTCGTCGTCATCGGATTCGTGTTCTCCTCCGCCTTCTCGGCAATCGTCGTGTTCGCGCAGGAACTGGTGCCTGGCCGCGTCGGCCTCATAGCCGGCATGTTCTTCGGTTTCGCCTTCGGTTTCGGCGGCATCGGCGCTGCGGTTCTGGGTGTTTATGCGGATAAGGAAGGCATCGAATTCGTCTACCGCATCTGCTCCTACATGCCGCTGCTCGGCCTGCTCACGGTGTTCCTGCCGAAACTGCCGAGCCACCGCTAAAAGCCTCGCGTTCAACGCTTTTCAACACGGCGGTCACCTGTGATACTCAGGTGACCGCCGTATTCCGTTGAGCAAAGCCCTACCCATGCAGATCCCGATAAAATCGATCCTCGTTTTCCACGCCGCGGCAAGGGCGGGCAGCATTTCCCGGGCGGCGGAGGAACTGAGCGTCACACCATCGGCCGTTTCCCAGCAGATCCAGCTGCTGGAAGGCCAGCTCGGCACGACCCTGATGGCGCGAACCGGCCGCAAGGTGACATTAACGGAAGCGGGCGAGCGCTATTTCTCGATGATCACCGCCCAGATCGAGCAGATAGCAGACGCCACCGACAGTATTCGCGGCTTCCGCTCGGTCACCACGCTGACAATCCGGGCGACGCCGACCATCTCCAACAAATGGCTGCTGCCGCGTCTCGGCTCCTTTCTGGAGGAACACCCGGAACTGGAAGTGCGCCTGGATGGCACAAACGAGCCGACCGATTTTTCGCAGGAACTTGTCGATATAGAGCTGCGCCATGGCGATGGCCGCTGGCCGGGCCTCTTCGTGGAAGGGCTGGTGGAGGAGGAATTCCTGCCGGTGTCATCCCCGGCTTACGCCGCCGCCGGGAGCCTTCAGGCCGCCGATCTGCTGGAATTGCGGCTCATTCATTCGGTGAAGGCGCAGGCGCAGTGGACGCACTGGTTTCCGATGGCCGGCGTGCATTCAGACAAAAGATGGCGGCGTGTGCTGTTCGACCGCAGCCATATGGCCATCGATGCCGCAGCCGGCGGTCTGGGCGTCGCGCTGGAAAGCACGCTGATGATGGAACGGGAACTGGTGACCGGCGCGCTTATCTGCCCGGTCATCGATGCGCCGCGTATCAAGCTCGTTACCCAATGGATCGTTTGCCCGCATTCCCATCTGCGGCAGAGAAAGGTGACGCTGTTTCTGGAGTGGATGCGAAAACAACGCGACGAGTGGCGTGCCCGTCGCGTTGTCTGATGTTTCAGGCAATCCGTTTTCGCGTCAATAAAGCCCCATCAGCCTGATTGGCCCGAGCGTCAGCACCGGGAAAAGCACCAGCGCGAAGATGGCGAGTGTCAGCACCGTCATCGGCGCCAGCGAACCGCGAATGACATCCTCGATCTTCATATTCGCCACCTGTGCTGCGGCAAACAGGCAGACCCCCACCGGCGGCGTCACCAGCCCGAGTGTCAGCGTCATGACAGTCACGATCAGGAAATGGATCGGATCGATGCCCAGCGCCTCCACCGGCGGCATCAGCACCGGAATGAGGATGAACATCGCCGGGATCGCTTCCATGAAGATGCCGATGATGAGCAGGAACACGAAGATGACGAGCATGCCGGTCATCGGGCCGAGGTTCATGGCCTTCAAAAGCTCGGCCACCTGTTCGGGCAGACCATCGAAGGTGAAGACCCAGGCGGCGAGCTGCGAGGTGGCGGCGATGAACAGGATGGTGCCGGAAATACGCGCGGTCGAGATCAATATTTCCGGCAGTTCGCGTACCGGCAGCGTGCGGTAAACGATGACGCCGAGCACCGCTACGTAAACCACCGCGATGGCTGCGGCTTCCGTTGGCGTGAACAGGCCGCTGGCAATGCCGATGATGAGGATCAGCGGCGTCAGCATCGGCAGGATGGCGCGCAGACCCGTGACGACCACCAGGCGGAAATTGAACGGTGTCGGCGGATTGTAACCGTAATGCACCGAATAGAAGTGATTGAAGACGAGGAAGGCGAAGGCGATGAAGAGGCCGGGCACCAGACCCGCGATCAGCAGCGTGCCGATCGACACGTTGGCGATGGAACCGGCAATCACGATCAGGATCGACGGCGGAATGATCGAGGAGAGCGTGGAGGTGCAGAGCGTCATGCCGACGGCATAACCCTTTGGAAATCCATGCCGCTCCATGGCCTTGATCTCGATGGCGCCGACCGAGGCGATATCGGCGACGGAGGAGCCGGAGACACCGGAAAAGATCACCGACGAGATGACATTGACGTGGCCAAGCCCGCCGGGAAGCCAGCCGACCATGGCCTCGGCGAAATCAAAGATGCGCTCAGCCACCCGCCCCCGCTCCATGACCGTGCCGACGAGAATGAACAGCGGTACGGCGACAAGAAGGAAGGAATTCATCGACGAGAACATCGTCTGCGACAGCAGGTCCATGGGCATGGAGGTGAAGAGCCACAGCGTGCCGACGCTGGCGAGCGCCAGAGCGATGGCAAGCGGCACGCCAAGCATGCTGAGACCGAAAAAGGCGATGAGAAGAAAGACCGACATGGCTCAATGTCCTGCTGAAATGGAGATATCGGCATGGGCGATCTCGTCCGCCGGCAGGCCAAGCTCGGGAAGCGCGATGAGCTCCCGGCGGCTGCGCAGCGATTCGATGATGGCCAGCACGGCGATGATGGCGGAAACCGGCAACACAATGCCGATGGTCCACATGGGGATCGGCAGCGTGGCGGCGGTCTCGTTCATCATGATCTGCTGGCGCACCAGGGTCAGACCCGTCCAGCCCATCATGCCGAAAAAGAACACCGAGGAACCGACATAGATCGGCACCGCCAGCCGCCGGAAGAAGCGGTGAAACAGCACCAGAAACACCACGACACGGGCGCTTTCAACGGTGCGGAAGCCCGCGGCGAGGCCGAGAAACACCATCCAGATGAAGAGGAAACGCGTCGCCTCCTCGGTCCAGGGAAGCGGACTGCCGATGAGGCGGCCGATGACCTGAAGAAGCACGACGATGAGAATGCCGGCACAGGCCGCCCCTGCGGCCACATCGGCGATGAGTTTAACGATGGTGCCGAGCACCGAAGGTTTCGTATCGTTCATGACAATACCCTTCCACTGCTGAAACCGGATATCCGGTAAAACGAATGCCGCACTGCCTCTGCGGCAAAGCAACCCTTGCTGACGTTGGGGAAGGCCGGACCGAGATCCGGCCTTCCATGCCCGAAAACGTCAGTTCGTCTTGAGGAAAGCCTGCGTCTTGTCGAAGAACGCCTGATCTTTCACCAGCGCGGAGAACTTTGCCGAAAGACCGGCCGCCACCGCCACGAAAGCCTTGCGTTCGTCGTCGGTCAGCGTGTTCACCTCCATGCCGTTCTTCTTCAGCGTTTCGAGCGACTTGTCGATATCGGCAGCGTCGTTCTGCGCCTTCCAGGCTTCGGTTTCCACGGCGGCCTCCTTCAGCGCGGTCTTGAAGTTCTCATCGAGACCTTCGAAGCGGGCCGGGTTCATTCCCAGCACCCAGGCGTCAGCAATATGGTTGCTGATCGTCAGATACTTCTGCACTTCGTAAAGCTTGGCGCTGACAGGCACGTTGACCGGATTTTCCTGCCCGTCAACGACTTTCAGCTGGAGAGCATTATAGACCTCGGCAAAGGCCATCGGCGTCGGAGCCGCTCCCATGGCGCCGAAGAATTCGACCCAGAGCGGATTGTTTGGCACGCGCAGCTTCATGCCCTTGAGATCGGCTGGCGACTTGATCGGCGCCTTGGAATTGGTGATCTGGCGCAGCGGCCGCGACCAGAGATCGAGCCCGAGAATGCCGATCTTGCTCAGATCGGTGGAAAGCTCCTTGCCGAGATCGCTGTCGAGATAGACCCTGAGCTGGTCGATATCGCGGAACTGGTAGGGAATGGCGATGGCGGTGAACTTCGGATTGAAGGTCGCGTAAAGCGAGGTCGAGTTCAACAGCATGTCCAGCGAACCGCCGGCCAGCTGCTTGACGCCTGCCGAAGGATCGCCGCCATAAAGCGTGCCGTTCGGAAACACCTTGATCTTGAGCTTGCCGTCGGTCTTTTTCGAAACGATCTCGGCAAATTTGTTGGCGGCGAGCGTGATTTCGGAATTGTCGGCATCCGGCGTCGAAAGTGTCAGCGTTTCGGCCTGCGCGATGGATGCGACCAGCATGGCGGCGGCGAGAGCCAGCCCGTAAAGTTTCGAAATTTTCATGTGTTCCTCCCTTGTTATCTCTAGACAGTTTCGAGCGTTCCTCCGAACGCATTCATGCGCTTAATCTCAAGGATCACACCGCTGTGATCAAGCTCGCCCGCGCCATGCTCGACCATGGAGCGGAACAGCCGGTCAACCTCCTCGCCGACCGGTAATTTCAGGCCACGGCTTTCGGCGAAAGCCAGTGCCGTGGACGTATCCTTCACCTGGTATTTCGCAGGGCCGCCGGGGCGGAAATCGCCCTCCACCATGCGTTTGCCGTGCTGGCGGAAGACGGTGGACTCGGCAAAACCGCCCAGCAAAGCCTGGCGCACCTGCGCCGGGTCGGCTCCCCCCGCTTCAACCAGCGTCAAAGCCTCGGCAACGGCGCAGATTGTCGAAGCGACGATCAGCTGGTTGGCAAGCTTGGCCAGTGAGCCGCAACCCACCGGCCCGACATGGGTGACGCGGCCAAGGCAATTGAGGACTGGCCGCAATGCATCCACATCCCGCTGTTCACCGCCGGCCATGATGGCGAGCGTTCCCTCTATCGCCCCCTTTTCACCGCCGGAAACCGGTGCGTCGACATAAGCGACGCCATAAGTCTTTGCCGCCTCCGCCTGTTCCCGTGCGCTGTCGACCGGGATGGAACTCATCACCAGCAGAATAGCACCGGGCTTCATGGTGGAAACGACACCCGAGGCACCGAGCAGAACCTCGTCGCAGACCGGCCCGGAACTCAGCATGCAGATGACGACATCGGCTTCGGCCGCAGCTTCGGCAGCCGTTGCCGCGGCCAGCACGCCCTTGTCCGCCAGAACCGCAGCTTTTTCAGCGCTGCGGTTCCAGGCCTTGACGGAAAACCCGGCCTCCGCCAGACGCGCCGCCATGGGGGCACCCATGATACCCGTTCCGATAACGGCGATCTGGCGAATGTCAGCCATTGTTTCCATCCTTCAAAGCCATTGCCGGTTCAGGAAACGCACCGGCAGTTCTTCTTCGATAAGGGCGGGAAACGCCTCGCGAAACCGGTCGAGATGCGGTGTTTTCAGATGGTCGTCGAAAGCCTGACGGCTGTCATAGACCTCGTAAAACACCACGTTGTTTCCGATTTCCGGCCGCACCACGTCGAATTGCCGGCAACCCGGTTCATCCTGAACCGAATGGGTGGCGTCATCGCGCGCAGCATCGAGAAAGGCGTCCATCGCGTCGGGCTTTACCCGAAATTCCGCGATCACAACGAAAGCTCCCTTCGACATGTCCTCTCTCCCGTCCATTACGCCGCGGCGTCTTTTTGCGGACGGAACTGGTTTTCCATGTCCTGGCGCAGCTTCACCACATCGAGGTCGTTCACCAGTTCCACATCGTCGAAGCTGACGATCTGGTCTTTTTTGATGGCGCGCTTTAGCTTGACATTATGGGCAAGGCCGATCGGCAGCGCCTTGATGTCAAGGCTGCGGGTGGCGGGAATGGCGTTTGCCCAGACCGCGTAACCGCCCTCGCCGTCCAGCATCTCGCCCGGCTGCATATCCTTCTTCGCCGTGGCGACGGCATCGCCGCGGAACTCCTTGGAGCAACCGGTCGCTTCGTTGCGCAGGACGGCGGACAGCACGCTGATCGATGTTTCAAGGCCGATGATGTGGAACGGACGCCACATGGAGGCGTACCAGCCGGAGGGATCGGTCAGCAGGCCATATTGCTTGAAGCAGGCGCGGGCATATTCATTATGCGCCTTGAAGGTGACGAAAACACCGTAACGAATGTTGTTGAACACCTCGCGTCCGTCCGGCTCCTGGCTCGCGGCAATATCGACCAGACCGGAGCGCGACATACGGCCGCCATCGACAGCGGGGCGGAAGACGCGAGCGAGATCGTGCAGGCCGGCGGGCGGGAAGGCCAGACCGTCATCCGGGCAATCCAGCCCCGTGCCGTTGGCGACGGCCGCCATTTCGATGGCCGCCTTGGTGCCGTCGGTGAAGGAATTGTACATTTTCGGATTGAAGTCGCCCTTGGCCACTTCCTCGTCGGTCCAGCCGAAATAACCCCAGACCGTGTCCGGCGTCGAATAACGGTAACGCGGCTCGAAATTCATGCCTTTGCCGGCGGAGACGACCTCGAAACCGGTGGCGCGCGCCCAATCGACCAGCTCGCAGATCAGCGCCGGCTGGTCGCCGTAAGCCATGGAATATATCAGGCCCTTGGCCCGCGCCTTTTCAGCAAGGATCGGCCCGACCATCACGTCGGCTTCGACATTGACCATGACGACATGCTTGTTGTGCTCGATGGCGCCCAATGCATGGCGCGCGCCGGCCAGCGGATGGCCGGTGGCCTCGATCACGCATTCGATCTCGCCGCAGGCGAAAAGCTCGTTCACATCGTCGGTCACATAGGTCTTGCCGCTCTTCAGCGCCTCGGCGCAGCTCTTCGCATCGTAACGCTCCTTCGGCCAGCCGACGCGGTCAAACGATTCCCTTGCCTTGCCGACATTGAGGTCTGCCACGGCGACCATGTGGAAACCGGCAATGCGCTGCGCCTGCGCCAGCACCATGGAACCGAACTTGCCCGCGCCGATGAGACCGACCCGCACGGGTTTGCCGCCGGCTGCACGCTCTGACAGAAGAGAATAGAGATTCATGTTTTGACATCCTTCGCTGGGGAAATTGCTGGCGAGAATGTCCAGTCAGCCCGGCGAAGGCCATGTAACACCGAGGCTGCGAAGGCTTATCCCTCGCGGCACCGATAACATGACGATCTGACGTTCCTCCCGGATACCGGCACGCCTTTGCGCCGGCTCTCGCGGTCGCCTCCCAAAGCAACCTTGAGAACAGAGTAGGAGCGTTCAAATATTAGTTCTATTTAGAAAATCAGATTTTTTGTTTAGCTTATCTAACAAATCATCAGGCCGATTTGCGCAACATCAGATCGGCGCTGAGAAGAATGCGCTCGCGCATCCGCGTCGTGTCATCCGCCTCCTCGTCCAGCTTCTGCAACAGAAGCTCGATCGACAGCCTGCCGATCTCGTTATAGTTCTGCGCCACCGTGGTAATCGGCGGGCAGGCATAACGCGACAGCGGATGATCGTCATGGCCGGCGACCCTGAGGTCATAATCCGCACCATGGCCGACCCTGATGCCCTTCTGGAAGGCGGCGGCGATGACGCCGAAGGCGATACGGTCGTTGGCGCACAAAATAGTGCGCGAGGGCAGAGCCCCCGCCCCTTCCAGCAGTCGGCCCGCTTCATCGAAAGCGAAACGCTCGAAATCCCAGGTGACGATGTCCGGAACGTTGATCACCTGCGGCTCGAAACCAAGGCGCCGCATGGCCTCCTCATAGGCGGTGCGGCGCGTGGCGGCATTGGTATTGACCTGCGGCATGTCGAAGAAACAGGGCGGCTCGCCCGAGCGGCAGAGATAATCCACCATCAGCCCGACACTCTGCCGGTTGTCGGTGCCGACAAAGGCCGAGGTCTCGTCGAGCGGCGAATCGACATAAACGATGGGAATGCTGGCGGCGAGCTGCTCCAGCGTGGCGCGGTGGGATTTGACGCCGAGAGGCGCGATGATCGCGCCGGCCACATTCATCGACTTGAAGGTGCGGATGGCGCGGTCTTCGATTTCCGCCTTGCCATCCGATGACAGCACGAAGGCAAGGAAGCCCGCCTCGTTGGCGATGAGCTCGATGCGGCTCGTCAGCGCCATATAGAAGGGATCGGTGGAATTCGGGATGATGATGCCGATGATATTGGAACGGCGGCGGTTGAGATTGACGGCGAAAATATTGGGCCTGAAGCCCGATTTCTTCAGCGCATCCTCGATGGCGTCCCGGGTCTTCTTGCGGACCGAGGCCGGATCATTGAAGTATTTCGAAACAGTCGGGCGCGAAAGGCCGACGAATTCCGAAAACTCTTCCATCGTCCTGATAGATTTGGCCAAAGTGCTTGCCCCCATGAACTATTACATGTGGTACTTTATATCGACCGGCCTTCGCACGAAAAGCCGGTCGACTGCGGTTATCAACCACCAAACGATCATTCGGCTGCAAATTGCACTTTCATGGTGGCCGGATCGGATGGTTTTTTCGTAAAGAACGGCAGCATTTCCGAAAGCGGCAGCCGGTGCGACACCAACCGCGCCATGACATCGCCATCCGTTTCCAGAATGGCAAGCGCCTGCGGTATGTTGCGGTTCAGCGAATGCGAACCGACAAGCTTCAGCTGACGCCTGAAGATTTCGAAGGGCGCAACCGAAATGCGGGCATCCGGCGCGCAGACGCCGAAGAACAGCGCGGTGCCGCCATCCGCAACCAGCGGGATCATCGCTTCCGCAACGGGTGCGATACCGGTCGCATCGGCGACGACATCGAAAGACTTCTGTTGCCGCAGCAGCGCGTCCGAGCCGGAAACCGCCACCTGGAGCCCGAGACCTTCGGCAAAAGCCAGCCTGCTTTCGTTGATATCGGCAATCGTCACCGTCTCGATGCCGCGCGCTTTCAGCGACAGGGCAAGCAGCAGGCCGATGGGACCGGCGCCAAAAACGAGGGCGTTTTCAGCCACCGTTCCGTTCTCGCCAATGCCCGCGCTCTGCATGCCGTTGACGACGCAGGCGAGCGGCTCGGCCAGCGCCGCGACATGATAGGGCATGGCACCGATGCCATGCAGGTGATCGGCGTGTACGACGCTGAATTCCGCGAAACCGCCATTATGGGAAACGCCATAGGCCTTCAGCGTGCTGCAAAGATTGGTCAGCCCCTTACGGCAGCTCGGGCAGGTGCCGCAAGGCAGATTGGGATCGACCACCACCCGGTCGCCGGTCTTTATGCCCGTCACATCGGCGGCCACGGCTGCGACTTCACCGGCATATTCATGGCCCGGAATGACCGGAAAGGCACCGTCGCCGTAACGCGCGTGGAGAACGTCGATATCGGTGTGGCAGAGGCCGGAAGCCTTGACCCGCACGAGCGCGTGGCCCGGCGGCAGATCGGCAACGGGAACTTCCGCCAGAACGGCCTGTCCCTTCTCGACGAATTGAATGGCATGCATGGTCATCTCCGGCTTTTCAGCTCATCCAGTTGCCGCCGTCGACATTATATGTCTGGGCGAGAATATAATCGCTGTCGGAAGAGGCGAGGAAAACCGCAAGCCCCTTGATGTCATCGGGCGTCGCAAAACGGCCGATCGGCACGGATTTCGCCACCGCCGCCTTCTTCTCACCCGGCTTCAGGCCTTCCCATTTGGCAAATTCCGCATCGACCACTTCCCAATGCTCACCATCCACCACACCGGGTGCAATGGCGTTGACATTGATGCCGTGCTTGACGAGCGCCAGCGCCGCCGACTGCGTGGCGGAAATGATCGCCGCCTTGGAAGCGCAATAAAGCGTGACGAGCGCCTCGCCGCGACGGCCGGCCTGGCTCGCCATATTGATGATCTTGCCGCCGCGCGCCCGCTCGATCATCACATTGGAAACCGCCTTCATTATGAAAAGCGGTCCCTTGAGATTGATGTCGAAGACCCGCTCATAACTCTGTTCGGTAATGCCGTTGATCGGCGCCATGTCGAAGATCGCGGCATTGTTGACGAGAATGTCGATGCCGCCGAATTCCTCATCCACCGCCTTCACCACGGCGTCGATCTCGGAAAGATCGGTCACATCCAGCTTCACGGCCTTGGCTGCAGGGCCGATGGCGGCAGCAGAGGCTGTCGCGCGGGCAATATCGATATCGGCGATAATCACCTTCGCACCTTCATCGGCAAAAGCCTGCGCGAAACCAAGGCCGATGCCGCGGGCGGCGCCGGTGATCAGCGCGACCTTGTTCTTCAATCTCATGTCGATCTCCGTGATGCATGGTGGGGAATCTGGCCATGCTCGCTTGTTGTTAGATATTGTTCTCACCGGCTCATTCCTGTGCTTGTCACAGGAAACCAGCAGACGCGGCTCCCACGCGGCGAGAGAGTCCTTCCAGCCCAAAGACTTGGGCTGACTGGATTCCTGTGACAAGCACAGGAATGAGGGTCGCGGGTGTGTGAAACCACCCATGCCGCCCGCCCCCGAAAGGCGAACGGGCGGCACGCCGGGAGGACGCGGCTACTTGATGTAGCCCGCGCGGGTCATGTCACGTTCGACCTGTTTCTGTGCGCCTTCGAGTGCCGCATCGACGGTCTGCTGGCCGGAAAGGGCGGCCGCAATCTGCTGGCCGACAACCGTACCGATCGACTGGAATTCCGGTATGGCGACGAACTGCACACCGGTATAGGGCACCGGATCCTTGGTCGGCTTGGACGGATCGGCAGACATGATCGCCTTCAGCACGGTATCCGCGAAAGGCGCAGCCTTCTTGTATTCCGGCAGCTCATAGGTGGATTTGCGCGTGCCCGGCGGCACGGCCACCCAGCCTTCGCTTTCACCGACCGTCTTCACATAGGACTTCGACGTCGCCCATTTGACGAAGGACTTGGCGGTTTCAAGCTTCTTCGTGCTATTTGGAATGGCGAGGTTCCACGACCACGACCAGCTCGAACCGTTTGGCGTTACCTCCACCGGAGCACGCGTAAACGCGGTCTTGTCGGCAACCTGGCTCTGCTTGGGGTCATAAACGCGGCCCGCCGCCGAGGTGGCGTCGATCCACATGGCGCAACGGCCGGATGAAAACAGCGTCTGGTTTTCGTTGAAGCCGTTGGCGGCCGCACCGGGCGGGCCGTAGGAGGTCATCAGCGCCACATAATCCGCAATCGCCTTTTTCCACGGCTCGCTCGTCAGCTGCGGTTTCCAGTCCATGTCGAACCAGCGACCGCCATAGGTGTTGATCATGGTGCCGAGGAAGGCCATGTTTTCGCCCCAGCCCGGCTTGCCGCGCAGGCATATGCCATATTGCTGTTTCGACTTGTCGGTCAGCTTGGCGGCGAAATCCTTGATCTGGTCGTAGGTCGGATTGTCAGGCATCTTCAGGCCGGCGGCGTCGAACAGATCCTTGCGGTAAAGCGTGAACGAGCTTTCGGTGTAGAACGGCACGGCGTAAAGCTTGCCGTCCACCGTCAGGCCCTTTTTGATCGGGTCGAGCAGATCGGCATAGTCATAATCGTCGCCGAGATCATCGACGGGCGCCAGCCAGCCCTGCTTGCCCCAGATCGGCGCTTCGTAACCGCCAATGGTCATGATGTCGAACTGGCCGCCATTGGTGGCGATATCGGTGGTGACGCGTTCGCGCAGAACATTCTCTTCCAGCACGATCCAGTTGATCTTGTTGCCTGTTTCCTTCTCCCAGGCGCTGGAAAGCTTCTGCATGATGATCATGTCGCCATTGTTGACGGTGGCGATGTTGATCTCTTCCGCCTGCGCCAGCCCGGCCAGAAGCCCGGCTCCAACCACAGACGACGACAGAATTCCAATGAATTTGCTCATGATACCCGCTCCTCCTTTACGGATGTCCACGCATAACAATACATGCGTAAATTTTTTATCTCGCAAAATCGCACCAATTGTCAACATCCAAAAATAAATCATCGCGCAGCCAAACCGCCCGAAAACTGTATAAATCCTTGTTTACACCAATATATTCGCTTCATAATTTATTATTTCGCGCATTTCTCTTGCTGCATCGCAGCAGAAATTCCATCCATTAATATATTGACGCGCGTAAACTTTAACTGATATCCAGAAAAGCAGCAGACCAAAAATGCACCTGCCCGGCAGGACGGCACATGCTTATGGAGGAGACGATGAGGCAGGCATCTACACTGGCGCCGCAGACCCAGGGCCCGACCATCACGGCCGGAGAAATCCTCGTGGAGATCATGGCGACGACGGTGGGAAACGGCTTTCTCGAGCCGCAAACGCTGATCGGCCCTTTCCCGAGCGGCGCACCGGCCATCTTCATCGATCAGGTGGCGCGGTGCGGCGGAACTGCCGGCATCATCGCGGCAGTCGGTGACGACGATTTCGGCCGCCTCAATGTCGAAAGGCTGCGCCGCGACGGCGTCGATGTCTCGGCCATCGCCACTATTCCAGATCGCCCGACCGGCAGCGCCTTCGTGCGCTACCGTGAGAACGGCGCGCGCGACTTCGTTTTCAACATCGCCCATTCGGCGGCCAGCGAAACCCAGATGACTGATGAAGCGCAGGCGCTCATCGAAAAAGCCGGCCATGTGCACGTCATGGGATCGGCCTTCGCGATTGCCGGCATTGGCGACATCATTCTGGAGGCGATCGGACATGTCAGGGCACGTGGCGGTTCGGTGTCTTTCGATCCGAACATCCGCAAGGAACTGGCGCAGGGTGACGAAGGCCGCAGGCTGATCGACGATCTGCTTGCCGTCACCGATCTCCTGCTGCCGTCAGGCGAAGAACTTCAGGCCGCTACCGGTCTGGATGACGAGGATGCGGCGATAGAAAAGCTGCTCGCCTCCGGTGTCGGCGAAATCGTGCTGAAACGCGGCGCGAAGGGCGCAAGCCATTTCAGCCGCGCCCATGGGCGCATCGACGCCCCCGGCCTGAAGGTGGCGGAAATCGACCCGACCGGTGCCGGCGACTGTTTCGGCGCAACCTACCTCACCTGCCGCCGCCTCGGCATGCACCCGGCAAAAGCGCTCGCTTACGCCAATGCATCGGGTGCCCACAACGTCATAAAGCGCGGCCCGATGGAGGGCGCTGCCAGCCTTGCCGCACTCGATGCCTTCATGGCCGCGCAATTGTCGGAGGAAGTCCTATGACCGCCATTCTGGAAAATCTCGCCGCCGCCCGCCGCGCCGGCAAACCCGCGGGCATCACGTCCGTCTGTTCGGCCCACCCCGTCGTCCTGCGCGCCGCGATCCGCCGCGCCGCCGCCAGCAAGACAGCCGTGCTGATCGAGGCGACCTGCAATCAGGTCAATCATCTCGGCGGTTATACCGGCATGACACCCCGTGATTTTGTTGCCTTCGTCAACAGCATCGCTGCGGAAGAAGGACTGCCCGGCGAGCTCCTGATTTTCGGCGGCGATCATCTCGGCCCCAACCCCTGGCGCAGGGAGAAGGCCGGAGAGGCGCTGACAAAAGCCGCCGCCATGGTCGAAGCCTATGTGGCATCAGGTTTTCGCAAGATTCACCTCGATGCATCGATGGGCTGTGCCGGTGAGCCGGCGGCGCTGGATGACGTCACCATCGCCAACCGCGCCGCCAAACTTGCGGCGGTTGCCGAAAAAGCCGCCACCGATGCCGGCCTGCCCAAACCGCTTTATATTCTTGGCACCGAAGTGCCGGTGCCTGGCGGTGCCGACCATGTGCTCGACACGGTTGCGCCGACGCAGCCGCAGGCGGCGCGCAACACCATCGATCTTCACCGCGAGATATTCGCGCAGCACGGTCTTTCGCAAGCCTTCGAACGGGTCATCGCTTTCGTCGTGCAGCCGGGCGTGGAATTCGGCAGCGACAATGTCGTCGCTTATGATCCGCAGGCCGCGGAAGCGCTGAGCGCCGTTCTGGACGGCGAACCGCAGCTGGTGTTCGAGGCCCATTCCACCGATTACCAGACCGAGCCTGCCCTTGCCGCACTGGTGCGTGACGGATATCCGATCCTCAAAGTCGGTCCGGGCCTCACCTTCGCTTACCGGGAAGCGCTTTATGCGCTTGATATGATCGCATCCGAAATGGTCGGCACCTATGGCGACCGTCCGCTGGCGCAGACCATGGAAAAACTGATGTTGAGCGCGCCGGGCGACTGGCAGGGCCATTACCATGGCGACGACATCACGCTACGATTGCAGCGCCACTATAGTTACAGCGACCGCATCCGCTATTACTGGACGCGGCCGGAAGCGTTGCAGGCCGTTTCCGCCTTGCATAAGGCGCTGGATGGGAAGACAATTCCCGAAACCCTGCTGCGCCAGTATCTCGGCGAATTACCGCTCGCCACAGTTGCGGGCGAGGACGCGGAAGAGATTTTGATCGCGGCTGTGGATCAGGTTCTGGCGACCTATCACGCGGCGACGGGCGAAGGCCGCCACTGACGGCAATCATAAATCCGGATGCCCCTGCGGCAGAGGCCGCCGGAGCGAAATGGGGGAAGTGCGAGCGGCTTTTCATCTGAAGTCCCGCTCAAACTTATAACTGTATCCGTGAGGGAGGACGACTAATGGCAACCCGAAACACGAGCGGTCTTGCGCGGGTGATGCTTGCGCCATCGGTGCTGTTATTGCTGGTGTGGATGATCGTGCCTCTGGCGATGACGCTCTGGTTCTCGTTCCAGAACTACAATCTCCTCAACCCGGCCAATGTCAGCTTTGCGGGCCTGTTCAATTACCAGTATTTCTACACCGACCCGGCCTTCTTCCAGTCGATCTGGAACACGTTGCTGATCGTCGGCGGCGTGCTTGCGATCACCGTCATTGGCGGCATCGCCATTGCGCTTCTGCTCGACAATGACATTTTC